>CAWFAE010000026.1:0-94788 GCA_963813615.1 uncultured Actinomycetota bacterium | reverse complement strand
TCCGATCGGTCGTGCCGATGAGCGCGGGTTGGAGGCCACGCAGGTGAGATGGTGACTCGACCGTGTCCGTGTCAACGATCTCGAGGACCGGGACGACCGCAAGTTTCAGGCGCAGGCAGTCCCTAGCGGTCTAGGACGATCCGAGACGCTTCACGTACCACCAGATAACGATCACGCCGAGGAAGATGGCAGCCGCCCCGATAACGAGGACTGCCTTTGTGCGTTCGAAGCTCACATCCACGTCACCCCACAGAGACCCAACGCACTACCTAGTAGACCTCATCATTCATGGAGTGCCGCCGTCACGACAAGGGCTGCAGCTCGCCACCCACGGCGACGGGAGATCTCCGATGGAACCGAAATCGCCGTGCGGCCCGTATCTCGCCATGTCCCTACGGCTAACAAGACCGTTCGCTCGGAGGGTTCGTCCGCGGGAGAACTAATCCACCCACGCCACAGATAGCCGCGCTGCGGCCATCCGGACGTGCCGCGATCAGGTGCGTCATTCCGTCGCGGACGGGTACCGCCCAACTGGCGTGCTCGCCGAGTCTTTCCTTCGGGTAAGACACGCTCATGCCCGTGGGTACGAGCGCGGCGGGCACGCCCCTTTACCGAGGGCGCTCACATGCCGCAATGACCGCGCCCAGCGACAACCCTCCGTCTACGTCTTGACGCCGTACCAGGCGACGTGCGCGCCGGCGTCGCCGGTCAGCACGACGTAGACCCCGGTGGCGACCGCGCCAACCCCGGTCAGCCCCAGCAGCACCGTCCGCATCGGGCCGGTGCGGGTGTGCCACCAGGCCGCTGCGAAGGCGACCACGGCGAACCCGGAGGCCACCCAGCGCAGGATCTGCGCGCGGTCCTCGTGCTTCTCGACCAGGTCGCCGAACTCGCCCGTGTAGGGGCCGTTCGCCTCCTCGACGTCCTGCCCCGAGATGTAGGCCACCCAGATCGACCCGACGGCGATGGCCACCACGACGACCAGCGGCCAGCGGAGCTGGTCGCGCCAGCGCGGAACTGCGGCGTACAGGACCCCGGCAAGGGCGGCCAGCGGCCCGAAGATGACCGCGGCATGGGTGACGAGGGCATGCAGCGGCAGTCCGTTGATCTCCATAACGGGTACACGATCCACCATGGCGATGCGTTCAATGAATATGGTGGCGGCGTGCCGACCGACTACACCGACGACCTGCGCCTCGCGCATGTCCTCGCCGACGACGCCGACTCGCTCACGCACCGGACGGTTCAAGGCACTCGACCTGCACGTGATGAGCAAGCCCGACCTCACCCCGGTGACCGACGCCGACCAGGCGGTCGAGGACGGCATCCGCCGCACGCTCTCCCGGGTGCGGTCGCGGGACGCGGTCACCGGCGAGGAGCAGGGCTCGACCGGCCACAGCCAGCGTCGCTGGGTGGTCGACCCGATCGACGGCACCAAGAACTTCGTCCGCGGGGTCCCGGTGTGGGCCACGCTGATCGCCCTCGTCGTCGACGACGAGGTGGTGCTCGGAGTGGTCTCCGCGCCGCAGCTGCAGCGTCGCTGGTGGGCCTCCGCGGGCAACGGCGCGTGGACCGGCCGGTCACTGCTGAAGGCGACGCCGTGCCAGGTCTCCGACATCCGCCGGCTCGAGGACGCGTCGCTGTCCTACGCCTCGCTGCACGGGTGGGAGGAGCGCGGCCGGATCGAGGACTTCCTCTCGCTGATGCGGCGCTGCTGGCGCACTCGCGCGTACGGCGACTTCTGGTCCTACATGCTGCTGGCCGAAGGGGCCGTCGACCTGGTCGCCGAGCCGCAGCTCGAGGTCTACGACATGGCCGCCCTGGACGTGATCGTCCGCGAGGCCGGCGGGAGGTTCGGCTCGCTCGACGGCACCGACGGCCCGTTCGGGGGCAACGCGCTGGCCTCCAACGGCCACCTCCACGACGCCGCGCTGTCGTTCCTCGGGGCGCTGCCCGACGGCCACGACCCGGACTGGCCGGCCACCGGTGGCTCGGTCTCCGACCTGCGGGCGCACCGGGACGCCCAGTCCGACAACGGGTCCGACGACGAGGGCGTGGACTGAGTCTGGTGGAGGGCCGACCGCGTGAATACCATCGCAGTATGCGCATCGGCGAGATCATCAAGGCCAAGGCCAGCAAGGACATCGTCACGATCAGTCCGGACGCGGGCGTGAAGGAGCTGATCGCCAAGCTCGCCGAGTACAACATCGGTGCGCTGATCGTCAGCTCCGACGGACAGTCGCTGGACGGGATCGTCAGCGAGCGCGACGTCGTACGCCGGCTGCACAGCGACGGCACCGTGATCAACAACGTGGTCTCCGCCATCATGACCGACGTCGTCGAGACCTGCGCGCCCGACGACGACCTCGACGCGGTCATGCAGACGATGACCGAGCGCCGGTTCCGGCACATCCCCGTCGTCCAGGAGGGCACGCTGGTCGGCATCATCAGCATCGGCGACGTGGTCAAGCACAAGATCGGCCAGCTCGAGTTCGAGCGCGACCAGCTCGACGGCTACATCCACCGGTCCTCATCCTGACTAGGCTTCGCGCATGGACAAGCCTGAGATCGACTTTCCCGACTTCGAGCCGCCCGCCGACCTGGTCGTCACCGACCTCACCGAGGGCGACGGCACCGCTCGCCGCCAAGGGCAACACGGTCTCGGTGCACTACGTCGGCGTGGCCCACTCGACCGGCGAGGAGTTCGACGCGTCGTACAACCGGGGCGAGCCGCTGCAGTTCCGGCTCGGCATCGGCCAGGTCATCTCCGGCTGGGACCAGGGCGTGCAGGGCATGAAGGTCGGCGGTCGCCGTCAGCTCGTGATCCCGCCGCACCTCGGGTACGGCGACCGCGGCGCCGGCGGTGTGATCAAGCCGGGCGAGACGCTGATCTTCGTGGTCGACCTGCTCGACGTGAGCTGACCACTCTCACCACGGGAAGTCGTCGGGCGTCTCCGGGTCGACCACGCGGGCGGAGGCGCTGGCGACGGTCACCAGGTCGCCCCGCACCAGCTGACGGCCGCGCCGGGTCTCCACGTCGCCGTTGACCCGGACCACGCCGCCGGCCAGCAGCTGCTTGGCCTCCGACCCGGACTCGACCAGGTCGGCGAGCTTCAGGAACTGCCCGAGCTTGATGCTCTCGTCCTCGATGCGGACGTTCGTCGGGTCACTCATAGCCCAAATCCTAGTGCCCGTCCCGGCAGTACCATCCCTACCACCGGCACTAGTGAATGACGACCGCGACCGTGTGGATGAGGACCCCGACGAGACCGCCGACGATCGTGCCGTTGATCCGGATGAACTGCAGGTCCCGTCCCGACGTGCAGCTCGATCCGCTCCGCGGCCTGCTTGCCGTCCCAGCGCTCGATCGTGTGCGTGATGATCGCGGTGACCTCGGCGCCGTAGCGGTCGACGGCGAAGACCGCGAGGTCGGCGGCCATCGCGTCCAGGCGGGCGCGGAGCGCCTCGTCGGCGGCCAGCCGGTCGGCGAACGCCCGCGTCTCCTGCATCAGCCGCTGGCGTACGGCGCCCTGCGGGTCCGCGAGCGACGCGGTGAGCGCCCGGCGCAGCGCGTTCCACAGCGAGATCCCCGACGAGATCACCGCCGGGTGCTCCAGCAGCCGGTCCTTGAGCCGCTCGGCGCGGCCCTGGACATCCGGGTCCTCGAGCAGGTCGCGCGCCAGCTGGCGGAGCATCGAGTCCAGCGCCTGCCGGGCCCGGTGGTGCGGGTCGTCGCGGATGTCGCCCACCCAGCGCACCATCTCCAGGTGGATCCGGGCGGTCACCCGCTCGTTCAGCCGATCCGGCGCCCACCACGGCGCGCGCTCGCCGAGCACCTCCTGCACGGTCTCGGGGTTCTCGCGCAGCCAGTCGTGCAGCTCGGCCAGGGTGAGGTCGACCAGGCCGTGGTGCAGGTCGTCGCGCAGCGCCTCGTCGAGCAGGCCGCCGAGGAGCGGCGCGATCGGCTCCTCGCGGAAGCGCGGCACCAGCGCGTCGTTGACCAGCGACGCGATGTGCTCGTCGCGCACCTTGCCCAGGGCGATCACCGCGAGCTCCGCGACCTCGTCGACGACCCGGCGCGCGTTCTCCTCGCTGGTCAGCCAGTTGGCCGCCCGGGCCGAGATCGTGGCGGCCGCGATCCGTTCGCGGATGATCTCCTCCTGGAGGAAGTTCTCGCCCACGAACTCCTCGAGCCCGCGGCCGAGGTCGTCCTTGCGCTTCGGGATCAGCGCCGTGTGCGGCACCGGCAGCCCGAGCGGGTGCTTGAACAGCGCGGTCACCGCGAACCAGTCCGCGATCGCACCCACCATGGACGCCTCGGCGCCGGCGTTCACGAAGCCGAGGAAGCCGTCCTGGTCGAGCGTGGCGATGTACACGCCCGCGGCGAACAGCAGCAGCGACACCGCCAGGGTGCGCATCTGGCGCAGGCCGCGCCGACGCTCGGCATCGGCTGCGGGGTCCACGGCGAGCAACGACATCGCCACCCATCCTTCCGCAACGGGACCAGTTGCCCGTGGAAGACTCCTCCTCATGTCTGATCCCGGCGTGTCCGATGGCGCACCGCGCACCGTGATCACCTTCGGCACCTTCGACGTCTTCCACGTCGGCCACCTGAAGGTGATCGAGCGGGCCGCCGCGCTGGGCGACCGGCTGGTCGTCGGGGTGTCCGCCGACGAGCTGAACATGCGGAAGAAGGGGCGCGAGCCGGTGTTCAGCCAGGCCGAGCGGCTGGCGATCGTGGCCGCGCTGCGCCACGTCGACGAGGTCTTCCTCGAGGAGAGCCTGGAGCTCAAGCGCGACTACATCCGCCAGTACGCCGCCGACGTGCTCGTCATGGGAGATGACTGGGAAGGGCGTTTCGATGAGCTCCGCGACGTCTGCGAGGTGGTGTACTTGCCACGCACGCCTGCGATCTCGACGACCGCACTGATCGAGAAGATCTCGGGCACCAGCTGACCCACCTGTTCGGCCCTTCCCCGTTCCGCCCGACACTGGAGCTGATGTCGATGCCCCGGCGACTCTTGCTGGGTTGCCTCGGCGTCGTGGCCCTGGCCGCGACCGCCGTCGTGCTCGGCCGTGCCGACCGCGACGGCCGACCCCGGACCGCGCCCGAACCCGGTGCTCGACCGCGCGGACGCGGTCCTCGACGGCCGGGCCGACCCGTCGTACCGGCTCGACGCGTCGATGGTGCTGCGCGACGTATTCGTCGCCCGGCCGACGATGGACGACACCGAGAAGTGGCGGGCCACCCGGCTGCTGGCCCGGCCGACCGACCGCGCGCGAGACCCGTACGGCGACGGCTACCGGGCCCGCTCCACGCGTGTCTGCCGCGGCCCCGTCTGCGTCCACTACGTGCGCAGCACCCGGGACGCACCGCCCGACGAGGCCTGGCCGCGCACCACGCTCCGGGTGATGAACCGGGTCTGGCGCACCGAGGTGCGCAGGATGGGCTTCCGGCCGCCGCCGCGCGACGGGCGGCACGGGGGCGACGGTCGCTTCGACGTCTACCTGAAGGACCTCGGGTCGCAGGGGCTCTACGGCTACTGCGCCCCCGAGTACCGCGTGCCCGGCCTGCGCCAGGTGGCCTCGGGCTACTGCGTGCTCGACGACGACTTCGCGCGCGGGCAGTACGGCGCCAACCCGAAGGTCAGCCTGCGGGTGACCGCGGCGCACGAGTTCTTCCACGCCGTCCAGTTCGGCTACGACTTCCACGAGGACCCGTGGCTGCTGGAGTCGACGGCGACCTGGATGGAGGAGCGGGTGGCCGACGGGGCCGACGACAACCGTCGCTACCTGCCCTACGGCCAGCTCGCCCGACCCGGCAGCTCGCTGGACATGTTCGACCCCAGCGGCTTCAACCAGTACGGCAACTGGACGTTCTGGGAGTACGTCGGCGATCGCTTCGGCGACGACGTCGTCCGCGCCGTGTGGCGCCAGTCCGGCGCCTACGACGGCGCGCCGGACCGCTACTCCGTGGCCGCGCTGCGCAAGGTCCTGTCCCGGCACGGCGGGCTGGCCGCGGCGTTCGCGGCGTACGCCTCCGCAGCGACGGCTCCCGCGCACTTCTTCGAGGAGGGCGCCTCCTGGCCGGCCACCACGACCCGGCCGGGCCGGCTCGGGGCACGCGACCGTCGGGCGCACACCAGCCTGCGGATCAACCACCTCGCCGCACGCACCGTCGACGTCCGGCCCGCCGCGAGCCTCCGGGGCCGGCGCTGGCGCCTGCAGATCACCGTGCACGCACCGCCGGCGAAGACCGGTCCGGCGGCACACCTGCAGGTGTGGCGGCGCGACGGGTCGGTGAGCGGGCCGCCCGATCGTGCTCGACGCCGACGGCGTCGGCCGGGAGCGGGTGCGCTTCGACTCCCGCCGGATACGCCGGGTGACGATCACCCTCGCCAACGCCTCCACCCGCTATCGGTGCGGGCGCGGCGGCCCGACCTTCGCGTGCGAGGGCCGACCCCGGGACCAGCGGCTCCACTTCGACGTCTCCGCCCGGGTGGTCCGGCGCTAGGAACCTAGGGCAGGCGACCGTGTTCTCGGTGAGGCAGATGTCCCAGCCCGGACCGCCGTCGGCCTTGTCGAAGCCGCCCTTGCCGATCAGGAAGTCGTTGCCGCCGAGACCGCGCAGTGTGTCGCCGCCGCGGAAGCCGTCCATGTAGTCGTTGCCGGCCGACCCGATCAGTACGTCGTTGCGCACCGTGCCCAGCACGTTGTCGATGTTCCGGAACCGCAGCGAGCCGCCCTTCCAGGTGGTCCGCCCGGCGCCGACGTCGACCCGGACCCCGCGCCTGTGGCGTGGAGAGGTTCAGCTGGTTGGCGTCGCCGTCGCCGTTCACGGTCGCTGTCGATCTGACCGAGATCAACCGGAAGGTGTCGGGCTCGGGGCCGCCGGAGGCGCGCACCGGGCCTCGCGCCGAGCGCGATCTCGTCGCTGTCGGGCCCGCCGAGCGCGACCGAGCGGCCGCTGGCCTGGATGTAGTCGGCTCCGGCGCCGCCGCGCGCGGTCCCGCCGTCGACGAAGAGGATGTCGTTGCCGCCCATCCCGTCGATCTGGTCCCGGCCCCCGCCACCGCGCAGGTCGTCGGAGCCGGCGCTGCCCCGCATCACGTCGGCATCGGCTCGTGCCCTCGAGGGTCTCGACGGTCGCGGCCACGTCGTGGCCGGCACCGTCGATCAGGCGCCCGTCACGCACCTTGATCGACCCGTCCGCGAACACGTAGGTCAGATAGTCCTTCCCCGGGCCGCCGCTGATCTTGTCGTCGCCCGCGCCCTCGGCGACGTAGTCGTCGCCCTTGTCACCGCGCACCACGTCGTCGCCGGCGCCCGGGGTGATCGCGTCCTCGCCCGCGCCGCCCTGGATCCGGTCGTTGTCGGCCCCACCGGAGATCTCGTCGTCGCCGGCCCCGCCGTCGACGAAGTCGCTTCCCGCGCCGGCATCGATGTGGTCGTTGCCCCCGCCGCCACAGACCACGTCGTCGCCGCCCAGGTCGGTGAAGCGTGTCGTCACCACCGCCCAGCGAGACGACGTCGGGCAGCGGGGTGCCGCGCAGGGTGTCGTCGCCGCTCGTGCCTCGGATCAAGGCGGTCTTCCCGGCACAGCTGCTCGCCGCCGCCTCCGCGGGTGTCGCGACGAGGGCGGGGGCGAGGACCAGGGCGCCGATCAGGACGCCGTGTGGGATGCGCATGCCGGGCTCAACGAGACAGCACGCGTCGGGTCACCCCGCGGTCGAACCAACGGGGCGCCGGCGGCCGAGGACGACCATCAGCACCAGCACCGCGATGGAGACGAGGAAGCCGACGCCGATCCACCAGTAGAGCCGTTCGACGAGCACGTCCCAGACCGACCGGATCAGCTCGTAGTCACTGCTCGACCCCAGCTCGGCGACCAGCACGTTGCGGGCGATCAGCAGGCCCACGACCAGCAGGAGCAGGCCGCCGATCGAACCCGCCGCGAGCCAGACGGCCGCGCGACGGCGTTCGGTGGCCACCAGCAGCGTCAGCACGACCAGCACGAGCCACAGGGCCGGCAGCCAGAACCCCGCCGCGTCCAGGAGGTCGTAGACCTCCTGGGCGCGATCGAGATCGGACACCCGGACCAGCGGGACGCTCACCGACACCGACGGTGCCGCCGCCGCGTCCACCAGCCCCTCCTGGTCGAGCGTCACGATCACGGTGTCGTAGACGGGGCCGAGCGTCGACCAGCACCCGGCCGTCGTCGGTCACCCGCCGCTCGCTGTCGTCCTCGAGGATCCGCACGGCCTCGCGGTGCGCGATGCGGTTCGCGGTTCGCCAGGCCGTCTCGAACTCCGGGCTCTCGACGGCCTGGCCCACCGCTGCCGCGACCTGTTCGCGGCTGCCGGCGTCGAGAGTCGTGCCGGTGGCGTTCTCCACGGTCGTGACCGTGGTGCCCTCCACGGCTCTCCGTGACCGCCTGCTGGACGGTCGGATCGGAGGCGAGCGGGCCGACCGTGTTGACGTAGGCGTCCGAGTCGGTGACCACCGTCGACAGCCAGGCGGAGGCGAGCGCCACGGGCAGCAGCAGCGATGCGAGTACGGCGAAGAGTCGCCACAGCAGGCCCCGGAGTCCCATCACCCGCAGATCATCGCAGGGGGGATGGCAGGATCGGGGCATGGACCTGCGCCTGGACCACCTGCGCCGCGAGCGCACCGGCCTTGCCGAGGCGGTCTACGCCCCGGGCAAGTCGCCGGCACAGTGCGCGGAGGCGGTCGCCGGCCTGCTCGCCGGACCCGGATCCGGGCCGGTGCTGCTCACCCGGGCGAACGCCGACCAGGCGGCGGCGGCGGTCGCACAGAGCCCCGGCGCGGTCACCGCGGCGGCGGGTGCCGACGAGTCGCGGCCTCCCGCTGAGCACGCTCACGTGGGGGACGCTTCCTGCCACCGGTCGGTCCGCGCTGGTGCTCACCGCCGGCACCAGCGACCTGCCGGTGGCTCGTGAGGCCGCGGCCGTGCTCGCGGCGTACGGACACGACTCGGACGTGGTCGCCGACGTCGGCGTCGCCGGCCTGCACCGGGTCCTCGAGGAGCAGGACCGGATCGCGGCCGCCGACGTGGTGCTGGTGGTCGCCGGCATGGAGGGCGCGCTGGCCAGCGTCGTCACCGGCCTGACACCCGCGCCGGTGATCGCGGTGCCGACCAGCACCGGCTACGGCTCCGGGTTCGCCGGCGTGACGGCGCTGCTCGGGATGATGGCCTCGTGCAGTCCCGGCGTCACCGTGGTCGGCATCGACAACGGCTTCGGCGCGGCCTGCGCGGCCGTCAGGATCCTGGCCGTCCGCGACGAGGGAGCGCGATGACCCTCGACCAGCAGCTGGCCGACCTCGACGAGCGGCTGCGCGGCCTCGGCTCGGTGGTGGTGGCGTTCTCCGGGGGCGCCGACTCCGCGTTCCTGCTGGCGGCGGCGGTGCGCGCACTGGGCGCCGACGCGGTGGTCGCGGCCACCGCGGTGAGCCCGTCGCTCCCCGCCAGCGAGCTCGACGAGGCGGCCGAGTTCGCCCGCGGGCTCGGCGTGCGGCACCTGACGCCGGCCACCGACGAGATGAGCCGGAGCGGGTACGCCGCCAACGGGCCGGACCGCTGCTTCCACTGCAAGGCCGAGCTGCTCGACGTACTCGTGCCCACCGCGGCGAGGCTCGGCATCGACCACGTGGCCACCGGCACCAACGCCGACGACGCCCGCGACGGCTTCCGTCCGGGCATCCGGGCGGCGGCGCTGGCGGGCGCGGTCACGCCGCTGCGCGACGCCGGGCTCACCAAGGCCCAGGTGCGCGAGGCCTCGCGCGCCTGGGGGCTGGTGACCGCCGACAAGCCGGCCGCGGCCTGTCTGTCCAGCCGGGTCGCCTACGGCATCCAGATCAGCCCCGCACGGCTGGGCCGGATCGAGAGTGCCGAAGCCGCACTGCGCGCCGCCCTGGTCGCCGCCGGCCTGCCGGTCCGCGACCTGCGGGTCCGCGACCTCGGCGACCGAGCCAGCGTCGAGGTCGACCGTGAGCTCGTCGAGGAGCTCGAGCGACGGCCCGACCTGCTCGGGGCGGTCACCGGGTTCGACACCGTCGAGGTCGACCCACGCGGCTTCCGGTCCGGGTCGATGAACGAGGCGCTGAGCCGATGAACACCTCGCGATGACCGGACGGATCGGCTGGGTCGACGCCACCGGCGGGCTCAGCGGCGACATGCTGCTCGGCGCCTGCCTGGACGCCGGCGCGGACCTGGCGGTCGTCCGTGACGCCATCGACCGTCTCGACCTGCCCGAGCGCGTCGAGATCACCAGCGAGCCGGCCGTGCGCGCAGGTATCGGCGCCACCCGGGCGATCGTCACCACCGCCGAGTCGCGGCACCGGCGTACTCTCCCCGACGTCCTGGCCCTGCTCGAGGGCCTGGAGCCTGCGGTGCGCACGCGCGCTGCCGAGGTCTTCGGGCACCTCGCCGACGCGGAGGGCCGGGTGCACCGGGTCCCGGCCGAGGAGGTGCACTTCCACGAGGTGGGGGCGCTGGACAGCATCGCGGACGTCGTCGGCGTGGTCGCGGCGCTCGGTTCGCTCGACCTGGACCGGCTGGTGTGCAGCCCGATCGCGCTCGGTGGCGGGCGGGCCCGCACCGAGCACGGGCCGATCCCGGTGCCCGGGCCGGCCGTCGTCGAGCTGCTGCGCGCCCATGACGCCCCCGGTTTCGGCGGGCCGATCGACATCGAGCTGGCCACGCCGACCGGCGTGGCGCTGATGGTGACCCTGGCCGACGGGTTCGGCCCGCTGCCCGGGATCCGGCCGGAGCTGGTCGGTGCCGGCGCCGGCACCGCCGAGCCGGAGGGACACGCCAACCTGACCCGGCTGGTGGTCGGGAGCCCGGCGGCGACGGCGGCCGCGGCCGTCCCCGAGGTGGTGCTCGAGGCGAACGTCGACGACCTCGACCCCCGGCTGTGGCCGGGGGTGCTCGCCGCGCTGATGGAGGGCGGCGCGTCCGACGCCTGGCTGACCCCGATCCTGATGAAGAAGGGCCGGCCCGCGCACACGCTGTCGGTGCTGGCCCGGCCGGATCTGGTGGCGGAGCTGGAGCGGGTGGTGCTCGCCCACACCACCACGATCGGGCTGCGCCGCTATGCCGTCGACAAGGTGGCGCTCCCCCGCGAGACCGCGGAGGTCGAGGTCTACGGCGAGACCGTGCGGGTCAAGCTCGCCCGGCTGGACGGCGAGGTGGTCACCGCAACCCCGGAGTACGACGACGTGGCGCGGGTGGCGGCGGCCAAGGGGCTGCCGGAACGGGTGGTGATGGAGGCGGCGCGAAGGTCGGCCGAGGGAGCGGTGACCTAGGACCGGTGCCACGGGTCCAAACCGGTCCTATCTCACCGCCCGACCCGCCAGGCCCGAAGCCGACGTCCGGTCGGCGACGGAGCGGTAAGGGTCGCTGTCTGCTCCCAGATCCGCCGCCAGGGGGCGATGTCCGGGCCGGAGGGGTCGGGGGTGGCGTCGCGAGCCACGCGTTGCTGCGCCTCCCACCAGGTGGTGCGTTCCTCGTCGAGGAGCGCACCCACCGCCGAGCGGATCCGCGGAGCGAACGTTCGCGGCGACTCGTCCTCGCCCGGCCAGATCGGCTCACCGAAGCGCAGGGTGAGCTGGCGGCGGCCGCGGCTCGGCCAGTTCTGCCCGCGCGGCATCGCGGCGAAGGTGCCGCGGTGCGCGATCGGCACGACCGGCACGCCGTACCGGGTGGCGAGGTAGGCGGCGCCGAGCTGGAACCGGCCCACCCAGCCGTCCTTGGAGCGGGTCCCCTCGGGGTAGATCACCAGGCTCCAGCCCTCGTCGAGCAGGTCGCCCGGGGTGGTCGCCATGGTGCCGCCGCGACGGTCGATCGGGAACGTGTTGAACACCATCGCCGAGCCGACCGCCCGCCACCAGGTGTCGAAGAAGTAGTCGGCGGCCGCCGCCACGGCCGTACGCCGGCGCCACTCGTCGGGCAGCGAGAGCAGGATCAGCGGGGTGTCGAGGTGCGAGGCGTGGTTGGCCACGAAGATCACCGGGCCCTCGATCCGCGAGAGCACGTCGAGCCCCTCGACCCGACGCCGCACCTGGGAGGACATCAGCGGGTCGAGGACGCCCTTCTGGGCCACCTCGCGCGCCGCCCGCCCGCCGCGGGTGCGCGCCCACTCGGTGCGGAACACCGTGGTCCGCGCCGGCGGCACGAACTGCTCGGCGGACCGCGGCACCTGCGAGCGGCGGCCCCATCGCCAGCCGCGCGCCATGGTGCGGACGTCGTCGACGCTCTCGTGATGAGGAACCCCATCACTTCACGTCCGCGATCAGGTGCGGCGGGTTGTGCAGGTGGGTGATCGACGGGTCGGTCCCGACCGTGCCGGACACCATCTCCAGCGCGTCGGCGAGCGTCGAGGCCGCCCGGAAGCCCAGTCGTGCCGCCGCCCGCCGGTTGCCGCCGACCCAGACGACGTCGTCGACGTGGTCCATCGCGTGCGCCGCCCAGTACCACATGTAGAACGGGTGGACGCCGTGGTAGGCGTGCGAGGTGCGGTAGAGGTGGATGTACCACGGGTCGGTGGCGAACTGCTGCTCGTACTTCTCCTCGATCAGCACCGGGTCGGTCGACTCCGCGAGGATCTCCTCGTAGAAGTCGACGTACGACGGGTGGTGCAGCTGGTTGAAGCCCGCGTCCAGCGGGTGGTAGAGGATCACCGCTCCGCCGCGGCGGACGACCGGCTGGCCGCGGTAGGAGTTGAAGTAGTAGCCCAGCCCCATGCAGGTAGCCAGGATCGGGTTCATCGTGCTGTTGACGTTGTAGGGGCCGAGGTAGGGCACGCCCATCACCAGCACGTCGGACTGCCCCTGCACCTCGACCAGCTGCTGGCGGTGCACCGCCGCGATGGTCCGCTCGTGCACCCCCTCGGTGTCGCCGGCGTTGACCCCGGTCAGGCCGTACGGCGCGCGCAGGTCGTGGAACATCTTGTGCCGCAGCCGCTTCGGCGCCACCGAGAGCGCCCGGCGCATGCCCAGCATGGTGGCCTGGTCCTTGACCGACCACTCCCACTCGCGCTTCATCAGGAACTCGTACGGCGCCGGGAACACGTCGTTGTTGAGCGTGGTCTCGATCTGGAAGATGTTGAGGTGCTCCTTGAGCAGCCGGCCCATCCGCCAGGCCGAGTGGTGCAGGTGCGACTTCTTGTGGTCCATGAACGAGTGCGAACGCACCATCGTCTTGGCGTTGTGGTGGTGGCGCAGCGACTTGTACGACGCCAGCCCGATCGGCACCGACTTGTGGCCGCCGTCCATGGCGACCAGGTTGACGTTCACGTAGATCAGCAGGTCGGACTCGGCCGCCCGCCGGTTGATCTCGACGTCCTCGCCCTGGTCGGTGAGGCCGATGTGCAGCAGGTTGTCGCGGTCCTCCGCGTCGTGGTTGTAGAGCAGCCCCTGCGGGCCGAACGAGCGCCACACCCGCTCCCCCACGATGTGCCGCAGCTCGGCCGGGGTCATCCGCCGGTGCAGCGCGTTCGCGGCGATCAGCTGTACGTCGTCGACGCCGGCCTCCGCTGCCATCGTCAGCACCTGCTCGATGATCCGCTGCCGGATGTCGGGCGCCCGCATCGGAGGCAGCGGCAGCGACAGGTCGTCGAACGCGATCGTCAGCCGCATGCCGGCCCGCAGCTGGGTGGGCAGCGGGTCCTGGTCGACCGGGTGCAGCAGCGCCTCCCGGATCGCGCCGTCCACGTCGTCGATCGCGGGCAGCGACTCGGGCGGGTAGATCGCCCGGGTGCCGAGCGGGAAGTTCTCGAGTCGGAAGCCCTCCCCCTCGTGGACCACCAGCGGCGGGGTGCGGTCGTCCACCTCGAGGACGAAGCCGGGCCTGCTCATCTCTTCCTCACCTCTTGCTTCGGGGGTCGAATGCCACCTTGACCGTGCCGAGCCGGCCGGCCCCATGCGCGTGGTCGAGTGCCTCGCGCCAGCGGTGCAGCGGATAGGCGGCGATGGTCTTCGCCAGCGAGCTGACCGCGTCTCCGGCGACCAGCTCGGTGGCGACGTCGAAGGCACCGCGGCCGTCCAGGGCGGGCTCGCGCTGCGCCGAGGAGTAGGTGCCGACCACCTCGAGCTCCCGGAACCAGGCGGCCGACAGGTCCGCCGCTGCCGGCATCCCGGAGAGCACCACCCGGCCGCCGGCCCGGGTGGCGTTGACCGCCGTCTCCAGCGACTGCTTGCTGCCGACGGCGTCCACCGCCACGTCGACGCCGCCGAGGAGGTACGACGACCCCATCTCCGGCTTCACCAGGAACGCACCGGTCACCCGGCGCAGCCGGCGCAGCACCTCGCCCGGCGCCACCACCTCGGTCGCGCCGAGGGCGAACGCGCGCTCCCGCTGGTGGCCGTGCTTGGCGACCACCGTGATCTCGCCGGCGCTGGTCAGGTTGCGGATCGCCAGCGTCGCCAGCAGGCCGACCGAGCCGGCGCCGCTCACGAGGACGCGGTCGTTCTGCCGGATGCCGGCCCGCAGCGCCGTGTGCACGGCGCAGGCCATCGGCTCGAGGAGCACCGCCTGCTCGTCGGAGTAGCCCTCCGGCACCGCGTGCAGCTGGCTGCGGTGCGCCGTCAGCACCTCGCCCCAGCCGCCACCGGTGTCGGCGCAGAACCCGGTCTGCAGTCCCGGCTGCAGGCCGCCGACGGTGATCCGGCCGCACCGGTTGGTGGCGCCGGACGCGCAGGCCTCGCACGGCTCGACGTCGCGGGCGGCGCAGGTGAGCACCGGGTCGACGACCACCCGGGTGCCGGCGGGCAGGTCGCCGCAGTCCTCGAGCAGGTCGGCGACGACCTCGTGCCCGGGCACGAACGGCAGGGACACCAGCGAGGAGAAGTAGAGGCTGGTGCGGCCCGAGAGCGCGCCCAGGTCGGACCCGCAGACCCCGGAGAGCCTCGTGCGGAGGCGGGCCCAGCCCTCCCGCGCGACCCGCGGCTCGTCGATCGTGACCAACCGCAGCGGGGCGGCGTACCCGGACAGCAGCCCGGGCACCCGGCCGCCGATCGCCCTGCCGGCGAGGTGGCGGGGCAGCGAGCGGTACATCTGCAGCGCGAGCATCAGGCGTTCACCCCCGCGGGGTTGAGCGACCGACCGGTCGCGTCGGGGCTCGCCCAGTCGACGATCTCCCAGCGGTTCCGGCGCGCGTGGCGGTACAGCGTGACGTCCGGCCGCACCGCCACCGGCCGACCGACCGCGGCGAGCATCGGCAGGTCGGAGTGGCTGTCGGCGTAGGCGTAGGACTTGGTCAGGTCGATGTCGTTGCGGCGCGCCCACTCCTGGATCCACGCGGCGCGGGACTCACCGGTGAGCGGCGAGGTGTCCAGGAAGCCGGTGCAGATGCCGCGGTCGTCGACCCCGAGCTCCGCGGCCACGATCTCGTCGAACAGCGGCGCCAGCGGGCGGGTCAGCGGCCGGATCGCACCGGTGATCAGCACGGTCGGGTGACCGGCAGCCCGGTGCTCGCGGACCCGGCGTACGGCGGCCGGCGCGAGACGGGCCAGGACGTGGTCGGTGAGCACGTCGTCGACGATCTCGTCGAGGCCGGCCAGCCGGGCGCCGGCGTACTCGCGGTAGATGGCCCGCAGGAACGCGCTCCGGTCGGAGCGCTCGGCGCGGATCAGGCTCGGCAGCCGGGCGCCGATCCGGCCGACCTGGGCGGTGCGCTCGGCGGCCGACATCTCCTGCAGCCGCAGCCACAGGTAGGTCTCGATGACGTTGGACGAGAGCAGCGTGCCGTCCATGTCGAAGAACGCGGCCACCCGCTCGCCGGTCGGCTGCTTGAGTCCGGCGGATCCGCGCTTCCGGCTGCGGCGCAGCTCGTCGAGCTTGCGGATCGGCTCGGTGACCGCCGGACAGTGCACTTCCTGGAGGTAGAACCGCCAGTCGACGACCGCGGTGTCGAACGCGAACGTCTCCTTGTCCTCGGCCGACAGCGAATCGAAGAGTGCCAGCGTGCGGTCGTCGGAGAAGCGCAGCTCGGCCTGGGCGTACTCCTTGTAGAGGTCGAGGTAGCGGCGCAGGAACTCCAGTCGCCGGCCCTGCTGGTCGAGCTTGCGAGCCAGGTCGCGGGCCCGGTCGGACCGCGGTGCATGGCCGATCACGTAGTTGGCGACCTTGTGGGCGCGCTCGCTGGTCGAGAGCAGCCGCTCGACGGACTGCGCGCCGGGGAAGCGCCAGTCGGGCAGCCGGGCCGCGCCGCGGTCGCCGCTCGCGAACGGCTGGGCGTCGAAGTAGCCGCGCACGTGGTCGTAGAGGTTGCGGAAGGTGAGCGGGTTGCGCGCACCCGAGGAGACGTGGAAGTACTCCGGCTGCCCCGCCGCCGGCGGGTGGGCCAGCACCGCGATCAGCGCCGCGACCACGTGGTCGACCGGCACGATGTCGACGATGGTGTCGGCGGCCGCGGGGAACTCCGGCAGCTCGCCGCGCCCGTAGGCCAGGATCAGCGGCTCGGCCATCTTGAAGCCCTCGATCCAGCCCGGGTGCGGGCGCTCGAGGGCGGACTCGATGATGCTCGGGCGGACGATCGACACCGGCGCGTGCTCGGCATGCGCCTCGACGACCCGCTCGCCGAGGGCCTTGGTGAACGTGTAGCAGTCGGTCCAGCCGAGGCTGCGGGCCCGCTCGGTGCCGAGCCGGACCAGCTCCTCCTTGACCCACTCCTTGCGGCGCTCCTCGACCGCCGAGGCCGCTGTGAGCAGCCCGGCCCGGCCGTGCGACCGCTCGGCCTCCTTGCGGAACCCGACGAGTCGCTCCGCGTCGCGCGAGCGCTCGTCCACGGTCCGTCCCTGCGCCAGCCCCCACGTCAGCTCCGCCTCGAGGTCGACGTCGTGCTCGACCGGGCCCTCGGGGATGCTGCCGCGGCGCCGGCCGGCGACGTACGCCGTCGAGACGTGCACGTAGTGGACGTGGTCACCGACCTCGCGAGCCCGCGCCAGCAGGCCGCGGGTGCCGACCACGTTGGTGGTGAAGGCATGGTCGACCGGCGGGTTGAAGGAGACGTCGCCCGCGCAGTGCAGGACGGAGTCGAGGTCGCCCGGAAGCGCGGGTACGTCGGCCATGTCGCCCTCGAGGACGCTCACCCGGTCGCCGTCGCAGCCCTCGAAGATCGGCTTCTGCAGCAGCGCCTTGATCCGCTCCTCGCCGCTCGTCGACCCGCGGGGGCGCACCAGGACCGTGATCCGGGTCTCCGGGGCATCGCTCAGCAGGCGCTGCAGCAGCGCCTCGCCCACGAACCCGGTCACCCCGGTGAGCAGGACGTGCTTCCCGGCCAGGCGTGCGCGGATCCCAGTCGCCATGCACCACTCCTTCGACCGCGAGACTCGGGTGACAGGGGTCACCGTGCAACCTAGCGCGTGCGGGTTGGCCCCCATCGAAGCGGCTCCCGTTCGTTCAAGACATCCGGGGTGAACAGGGTGATGCTGGCGGCATGACCGACCCCAGCACGCACGCCGCCTTCGACCGGCTCCTGGTCGAGTGGGACGAGGCCATCGTCGCCAATGAGGCCGACCGGATCGCCGCGTTCGCGGACCCGGACTGGCTCTTCGTGGGCAAGGACGGGCCGATGCCCGGCATCGGCTTCCTTGAGGCCGTGCGGAGCGGTCACGTCACCCACGACGCCATGCGCCACGAGCTCCACTCGGTCGTCGACCTCGGAGAGGTGGCGGTCGTGGTCGCCCGGAACGTCAACTCCGGTGAGTACCAGGGCGAGCGTTTCGAGAACGACGAATGGACGTCCGACGTGTTCGTGCGGCGGGACGGCGAGTGGCGGTGCCTGCTCACCCACCTCACCGCCCGTGACCGCGCTCAGTCCTGACCAGGGTCGACGGCCCGCTCCTCGGGCTCGCGGCCGGGCTCCCAGTCGGCGGCGACCGAGAGCCGCAGCGGCACGAAGTCGTCGCCCCCGTCGACGTCCAAGACCTCACCTGTGACGCAGACATGGTCACCGCCGTCGTCGAGGATCATCGACCTCCGCATCGTGAGCCGGTGCGGAAGGCCGTCGACGAGCGGCACCCCGCCGGGGCCCGGGCTCCACCCGACGTCGCCGAACTTGTCCACGTCGTCCTCGCTCTGCGTGCCGAAGTGGCGAGCCAGCTCGCGGTCGGACTCGCGGAGGAAATGCACGGCGAAGTACTCGGCCCGCAGTCCGACCCGGTAGGTGTGGTTGGCCTTGGAGAGCCAGACGGCGTAGCGCTCCGGTTCGATGCTGGACTGGCAGTGGAAGCCGACGACGCATCCGGCCGGCTCGTCCTCCGCCGCGGTGGTCACGATCACCAGCGGGGAGTCGGCGGCCTCCATCAGTCTCGAAAGCGCGTCGCTCATCCCGCAATGCAAGCACGCTGGCTGTTACGGTCTAGTCCACACTACGAGCCGGCTTCGTGCCGGCTCGTGGCACGGCCAGTCCCCCCAGCCAGGAGACCAGAGTGCGCAAGAGCAGGTACGTCGTCGCGGCCACCATCCTCAGCGTGGCCCTGTCGTCCCAGATCGTCGCCGGACCGGCCGGCGCAGCCCCCGCCACCCAGCAGGACGTCAGCCGGGCCGCCGTACCGGAGGCGCAGCAGGCGACCCCGGCCCAGAAGCGCGCGCCGCTACCGGCCGAGCCCGGGCGTGACGTTCAACCGGCCGGGCCAGCAGGCGATCAACGACAAGGTGCTCCGGGCGATCCGGCACAGCCCAGCGCGGCTCGAAGATCCGGGCGATGACCTGGAACTTCAACAGCTGGGTCTTCGTGAAAGCCCTGCGCTCGGCACACAAGCGCGGGGTCAGCGTGCGGATCCTGATGGCCCGCAAGCTCGCCCAGGAGCAGGGACGTGGCGGTCCCTACAACACGCTGAGGCGGGCCCTGCAGAGGCAGGACCGCCGGCCAGAGATGCGCAGCTGGTTCCACACCTGCTCCAACTCCTGCCGCGGCAAGGGCGGCGCGATGCACGCGAAGATGTACCTGTTCAGCAAGACCGGTGCCCAGCCACGCGTCGTCATGTCGTCCTCGGCCAACATGACCGGGGCGTCCGCCAGCTCGCAGTACAACGACATGTTCACCGTCGTCGGCTCGAAGCGGGCCTACAAGAGCTCCATCAAGGTCTTCAACGAGGCGTCGAGGGACCGGCCCGCCGCGCCTCGCGTCTACGCGGCGGGAAACATCCGGGGCTGGTTCCAGCCTCGCGCCGGGCTGCGTGACCTCGTGTCGAAGATGCTCGACCGGGTCAAGTGCAAGGGCGCGCGCGGGGCCGGCATCAACGGCCGCACCTCGCTGCGGATCGCGCAGGACGTGATCCTGGGCAACCGCGGGGTGCGGATCGCGAAGCAGATCAAGCAGCTCCACCGGGAAGGCTGCAACATCCGGCTCGTCTACAGCCAGCTCGGCGGCAACGTGTGGCGCATCCTCCAGGGCGTCCCGCGCAACCACCTGGTCCGCGACTCCGACGGCGACGGCGCCTACGACGTCTACCTGCACATGAAGGCGATGGCGATCAGCGGCCACTACGGCGGCCGTCGCGGCGCGCGGCTGGTCTACCAGGGCAGCGAGAACTGGTCCAGCCTGGCCTCGATCTCCGACGAGCAGGGCCTGGTGATCGACCGGGACACGGGTCGAGCGGAGGTACGGCCGCCAGATCAACCAGCTGTTCGGGATCCACCTGCGCAGCGCCCGCCCGCTGCCCTCCGCGAAGCGGGTCGACGACCCCTACATGTACATGGAGGGCTAGCCGGGGCTAGGCGGCCGCGGAGGCCTGCGCCCGGCCGATGGTCTCCTCGATGGCCGAGACGACGAGCTCGGGGTCGTCGATCATCGGCACGTGCCCACAGTCGGGCAGCGGCAGGTGCCGGGCCGTTGGGCAGGCGGCGCTGGGCCTCCCGCGCCTGGCGGTAGCGCAGCAGCCGGTCCTGGGTGCCCCAGGCGATGGTGACCGGTACGTCGATGCCGGTCGCGTCGAGCACGTAGTGCAGCCCCGCCCGGATCGTGGGGAAGAACGCCCTCGCGCGCTTCAGGGCCAGCGAGTCGGCGTACGTCGACTCGGCGGTGGCGCGTTCGGGGTGGGTGTAGAGGAGCTGCCCGACCATCCGGCGACCCGCTCGGCTGCGGGCGACCGCCCGGAGGACGGCGTCGGGCAGCTGGCTGGCCAGCCGCATCAGGCTGAGCGCGGTCAGCGGCCACACCCGCTCGACCCGGCCGAAGAAGCCGGCGGGGCTCAGCACCGTGGCGCTGGAGACGATGTCGCGGGCGGCGAGCTCCAGGGAGATCGCGCCGCCGAGGGAGTTGCCGACCACGTGGGGTCGTTCCAGTCCCCACTCGGCGAAGTTGGCGGCGAGGTCCGCGCACGCGTTGTCCATCGTGTACGGCACGCCCGCGGGGTACGCCGGGGACTCACCGAAGCCCGCGAGGTCGAGCCGCACCACCTCGTACCGCTCGGCGAGCAGGTCCACGATCGGGTCCCATGCCTGTCGCCGGTGGCCGATGCCGTGGATCAGGACGACGGCCTCACCCGTGCCGGTGCGGTCATGGACGAGCCGGGAGAGCGGCTGGGTCATGCGACGGACCTCCTGGTTAGTGAGACACGGAGTCTCGCATACATGGATCAGCGCGCGGTGTGGCCTGGGTCACCCGCCGGCACCCGCGAGCCGGAGCAGCGCGTCGACGTCCAGGTGCTTCTCCGCCAGGTCGCCGAGCAGGTCCAGCCGGGCCTCGCGCGCGTCGGCGAAACGGATGTCCGACGGACCCCACTCGCGTCCCGCCGCGGCCGCGACCTCGGCCAGCAGCGCGTGCCGGAAGCCGTCGCCCTCCAGGCTGCCGTGCCACATGGTGCCGAACACCGCGCCCCGCCGGGCACCGCCGAGGAACTCCTCGTCGCCGTCGACCCGGACCCGCCCGTGGTGGATCTCGTAGCCCGAGGTCGTCGCACCGAGCGCGGCACCGGTGGGCAGCCGGAGCACCTTGTCGGTCCCGAACGTCGTGGTGACATCGAGCAGCCCCAGCCCCGGCACCGAACGACCCGGCCGGCCCCTCGACGCCGTCGGGGTCGTCGATCCGGGCCCCGAGCATCTGGAAGCCGCCGCAGATGCCGAGCACCGGCCCACCGCGGGACGCGTGGTGGACGATCGCGCGGTCCAGCCCCCGCTCGCGCAGCCAGCCCAGGTCGGCGATGGTGGCGCGGGTGCCCGGCACCACGACGAGGTCGGCGTCGGCCAGCGCCCGCGGCGTCGAGGCGAACACCACGTCCACGTCGGGCTCGAGGCCGAGCGCATCGACGTCGGTGAAGTTGCTGATCCGCGGCAGTCGCACGACGGCGACCCGCAGCGCGCCGGGTCGGTCGGCGGACCTGCGGCCGTCCAGGTCGAGGGCGTCCTCGGAGTCCAGCCACAGGTCGGGGTGCCACGGGAGGACGCCGTACGTCGGCAGGCCGGTGAGCTCGCGGAGCCGCTCGAGCCCGGGAGCGAGCAGGCTCTCGTCGCCGCGGAACTTGTTGACCACGAAGCCCGCCACCAGCGCCTGGTCGTCCGGGTCCAGCAGCGCGAGGGTGCCGTAGAACGCCGCGAACACGCCGCCCCGGTCGATGTCGCCCACCACGATCGTGGGGATGTCGGCGTGCCGGGCCAGCCCCATGTTCACGAAGTCGCCCGCGCGCAGGTTGATCTCCGCGGGGCTGCCCGCGCCCTCGCAGACCACCACGTCGTAGCGCTCCGCGAGGTCGTCGAACGCGGCGTACGCCGCGTCGGCCAGGTGCCGGCGCCCGCCGACGAAGTCGGCCGAGGAGATCTCGCCGGCCGGCCGACCCATCACCACCACGTGGCTGCGCCGGTCGCCGCCGGGCTTCAGCAGGACCGGGTTCATCGCCGGCTCCGGCGTCGCTCCCGCCGCGACCGCCTGGACCCACTGCGCGCGGCCGATCTCGGCGGTGCCGCCGTCCGGGGCGGCGCAGACCATGGAGTTGTTCGACATGTTCTGCGCCTTGAACGGCGCCACCCGCACGCCACGGCGGGCGAAGGCCCGGCACAGCGCGGTCGTCACCACGGTCTTGCCGGCGTCGGAGGTGGTCCCTGCGACGAGGAGGGCGGCCGGCATGCCCCCGAACCTAGTGGGCCGCCGTGTGCACGTTGAGCACGACCACGCCGACCACGATCAGCGACAGGGCGGACACGCTGACCCAGTCCAGGCGCTCGCCCAGCCAGAGCGCGCCCACCATCGCGACCGCGGCCGTCCCCACGCCGGACCACACGGCGTACGTCGTCGAGACCGGCAGGGTCCGGACGACCACGGCGAGCAGCCAGATCGAGACGGCGTACCCACCCAGGACCAGCACCGTCCAGAGCGGGTCACGGAAGCCGTGCGCGCGCGGCAACGCCGACGTCGCGGCCACCTCCGTGAGGATCGCGACGAACAGCAATCCGAAGGCGGCGTACATGGCGACTTCCTTTCGACGTTGATGTGTAGCGGTCGCTACACCACAATGTAGCAACTGCTACAGTTGAAACCAAGGCAATAACGGAGGGGCAGATGGCACGCAACGCGGAGCGCCGCGCGGAGTGGACCGAGGCGGCCACGGACTACGTGCTGGAGCACGGGCTGATCGGGTTGAGCCTGCGGCCGCTCGCCGCCGACCTCGGGACCAGCGACCGGATGCTGCTCTACCACTTCGGCTCCAAGGACGAGCTGGTCGCGGCGGTGCTCCGGGAGTCGAACGAGCGGTCGACGGCGCACGTCCGGGCCATGGATCCCTCTCGCGACCTGCGCCGCGCCGTCCACGACCTGTGGGAGGCGATGCTGGTCCCGCAGATCTACAGGTGCAGCCGGCTCTACGTCGAGGCGGCGGCCCTCGGCCTGCTCGGCCAGGAGCCGTACGCGACCGTGGTGGGCGAGGCCAACGACGCCTGGACCGCGGCGATGGTGGACCACCTGGTCCGCTCCGGCGTACGCCGTCCGCTCGCGCGGCGCGCGGTCAGACTCATAGACGCGGCGTTCATGGGCTTCCAGCTCGACCTGCCGCTCGACGTCGGCACCCGCGACGCCAGCCGCGCCGTCGCCGACCTCGCCGAGGCGGTCGCCGCGCTCGCCTAGAGCCGGTCCAGCTCGGCACTCGTCGGCGCCGATGCCCCGGCACGGCTCACCGTGATCCCGGCGGCACGGGTCGCACGTCGCAGGATCTCTGCCCAGTCGTCATCGGTGACCGCGCGCAGCGCCGCGCGCCGGTCGGCGCCGAGCAGTCCCCTCCCCCGCAGGGTGTCGAGCAGCGTCGCGCAGAAGACGTCGCCGGCGCCGATCGTGTCGCGCACGACCACGTCCTCACCGGGCACCTCGGCGGCCACACCCTTGGCCGTGTAGCAGCGTGCCCCGTGTCGGCCGAGGGTGACCACCACGACGCCTGCTCCGGACTCGACCAGGCCCGCCGCGGCGTCGTCGAGGGAGAGATCGGGCAGCCATTCGGCGAGGTCCTCGTCGGAGGCCTTCACCACGTCGCTCGCCGTCACGAGGGCGCCGATCCTGGCCCGGGTCGCGGCGTCCAGCGGCACCGCGCTCGGCCGGGCGTTGATGTCGTAGCTGATCGTGGCGGTCGGCGAGAGTCGCTCGACGAGGCGGGCGAGCAGGTCGGCGCCGGGTGGGTTCACGGCACCGATGGAGCCGACGTGCAGGTGAGTCGTGGCCACGGACAGGTCCGGCTCCGGCAGCACCCCGGAGATGTCGAACGTGTACGACGCGGCGCCGGTCGCGTCCAGCGTCGCCACCGCCGAGGAGGTGCGCTCCACGACGTGCGGGTCCGCTGCGAGCTCGACGCCCGGCTCACCGACGTACTCCTCCACGATCGAGCCGAGCCGGTCCGCGGCGTACGCGGTGAGCAGCCGGACCCGGGTACCGAGGCGGGCCAGGGCCACCGCGACGTTGGCCGGGCTGCCGCCGGGGTGCTCGGTCCTGGTGCCGTCGGCGGACGTCAGCACGTCGACGAGGGACTCGCCGGCGACCAGGACGACCGGGGCGCTCATCGCGGCAGCACCACCGCGTGCACGGAGTGGTAGAGGTCGGGGCGGCCGGGCCACACCGAGTCGGCGGGCTCGAGCTCCGGCGTGAGCTGGTGCCGCCACGACCCGTTGGTCGGGTCGATCCAGTGCTCGACGGCGTGCGCCCACCAGGTGCGGTAGAGCTCGTCGTACGCCGGGTCGCCGGTCGCGTCGGACAGGGCCGCGGCGGCGCAGATCGCCTCACACACCACCCAGTGCATCCGGTCGCGCACCACGGGGGTGCCGTCCCAGTCGGTGGTGTAGACGAAGCCGGGGTGACCGTCGACCGACCACCCGTCGCGCGTCGCCCGGTCGAACAGGCTGGTCGCCGCGGGCAGCATCCAGCCCGGGGCCGCGGGACCGAGCGCGCTTCGCAGCTGCAGCACCAGGCGCGACCACTCCAGGCCGTGGCCGACCGTGGCCCCGAACGGTTCGAAGGGGTGGTCGGGCTGGTCCCGGTGGTGGTCCGGCAGCGGGTGCCAGGCGGCGTCGAAGTGCTCCGGAACCCGCCAGTCGTTGCCACGCGCCCAGTCGTCGACGACCCGCTCCGTGATCACCAGGGCGCGGTCCAGGAACGAGGTGTCACCGGTGGCTGCCGCCGCGGCCAGGTCGGCCTCGACGACGTGCATGTTGGCGTTCACCCCGCGGTAGTCGCTCAGGGTGGTCCAGGCCCGGTCCCAGCGGTCGGCGTACAGGCCGTTGTCGGTGCGGAACCGCGTCTCGAGCACCTCGACCGCGCTGTCCAGCAGCTCCGCGGCCCCGGGTCGGCCCGCCGTCGTGGCCGTCGCGGCCGCGAGCTGGACGAACGCCGTGGCGTAGCACGACTTGGTGTCGTCGACGACCCGGTCCGGCCCGACCGAGGCGAACCAGCCGCCGTGCTCCGGATCGTGCAACCGCCCGGTCAGCCCCGCGAGCGCGACGTCGGCCAGCTCCGCGCAACCGGCGATCCCCGCCAGCGCGCCGAGCGAGTAGACGTGCGCCATCCGCGCGGTGATCCAGGTGAACACCGGTCGGGACAGGTCGGGCTTTCCGTTCTCGTCGAGCCAGGCCGCCCCGCCGTCCGGATGCGGGAAGGCGCGCCCGAAGGCCAGCTGGCGCCGGAGCTGCTCGTCCAGCCAGCCCTGGTGCTCGGGGTCGTCACGCACCGGGGCAGTGTCGCATCACCCGCCGGACGCGGGGCTCGTGTCGACCTCGGCCGGCTCGGGGACGGCGCGGCGCAGGTTGCGCACCGACGGGCTGAGAAAGGTGGAGAGAGCGATCAGCGCATAAGCGACGCCGGCGGCGATCATCACGGTGGAGACGTCGGCGACGCCGCCGAGGACGCCGAAGCCGAGCTGACCGAGCGGGATCGCGGCGTAGGACCCGAGCGCGTCGTAGGAGTACGCGCGGGAGAGCATCCGGTCCTCGATGTTCTCCTGCATCGCGAGGTTCCAGGCCAGGCCGAACAGCTCGAACCCGGCGCCGGCGACGAACGCGGCGGCCATCAGCACCGTCACCTGGGCACCCACGCCGAGCAGCACCAGCGGCAGCGTGAAGGCCAACGTGCCCAGCATCCCGATCATCAGCGGCCGCTCGAGCCGGAACCTGGCCATCACCACGGTCATCGCGAGCACCCCGATTCCCTCGGCCGAGAGCACCAGGCCCCAGCCGCCCTCGCCGATGGTGTCCTTGGCCAGCGGCGGCCCGAGCGTGAACCAGGCGCCGGCGTGGATGAAGTTCAGCGCGCCGAACGCGAGCACGATCACCCACAGCCAGGTGGTCCCGCGGAACAACGACCAACCCTCCCGCAGCTCGCCGATGAAGCCGGAGCGCTCGGCCGGGTCGGGCACCGGCACCCGGACGCCGGTCAGGATCGCCGCCGAGACCAGCCAGGCCGACGCGTCGACCGCGAGCGCCCAGCCCGGTCCCACCGTCACGACAAGGGCGGCGGCGATGGTCGGACCGAGCACGACGAGTGTTCCGCGAGCCATCGACATCAGCACGTTGGCCTGCTGCAGCTGCTCGCGCGGCACCAGCTGGGGCAGCACGGCGGCCATCGCCGGGAACGTCGCAGCGGCCAGGGTCCCGCTCAGCGCGGCCAGCACCAGGAAGTGCCAGTGTTCGACGTTGCCGGTGATCACCAGCAGCGCGAGAGCCCCCTGTGCCAGTCCGGCTCCGGTGTTGCAGACCCGCATCACCCGGGCCCGGCCGAAGCGGTCCGCGACCACACCCCCGACGAGCAGGAGCAGCACCATCGGGATGCTGTGGGCGGCGAGCACCTGGCCGAGCGCGACCGACGAGTCGCTCCTCGTCGAGCACCGCGAACGCGAGCGCGACGCCGGCCATGGTGGTGCCGGACATGTTGACGATCCGGGCGGCGGCGTACCGCCGGAAGTTGCGCTCGCGCAGCGGAGCGAAGACGCCGATCCGGCTCATCGGGCCATCCCGAAGGCGGCGATGGACAGGTTCACCGGCCCCGATCCCTCGGTTCGCGGTGGCTGCGCGTTGTCGTGGACCAGCACCGACGCCTCGGTCAGCAGGTCCTGCGCGCGCTGCCACACGTCCGGGGTCACCCACAGCTCGGCGTCGGTGAGGAACACCTTTCCCTCGCGGTTCTGGTAGCGGCGGAGCAGCTCACTGGCCATCGCGCGCACCTGGTGCTCGACGTCACCGAGGCTCCTCGACAGCGGCGCGCTCTGCCAGACGTGCCGGTAGCGCTTGGCCACGCCGCCTCGGATCCGCTCCTCGGACTCGACCTCGAGCAGACCGGCGTCGGCGAGCAGTCGCAGGTGGTACGACGCGTTGGCGTGCGTGATCTCGAGCTCGCGGGCCACTTCGGCGGCGCTCATCGCTGTCGCGGTGAGCAGCGAGAGCATCCGCAGTCGCAGGGGGTGCGCCACCGAGCGCAGGGAGCTGAGCTGTGCGTCGTCCATCAACCCTCCAATGGTCATTGGGGAGTATGCCGCACAGTTGGTTCGACTGTCAAAGGGTTCTTGGGGTGTGGGTCAACCCAGCGCCTCGCGCTTGCCGCGGAGTAGGCCGCGCTCACGCTCGTTGCCGCACATCCGGACGGCGAGGTCGAGCTCGGCGCGGGCCTCGTCGATCCGGCCGAGCCGGGTGAGCAGCTCGCCCCGCACGCTGGGCAGCAGGTGCGACTCCGCGAGCGCGCCGGACTCGACCAGGCCGTCGACGATGGTCAGCGCGGCCGCCGGGCCCTGGGCCATGGAGACCGCGACCGCACGGTTCAGGTCGACGACCGCCGAGGGGGCCAGCCGGCCGAGCGCCTCGTAGAGCAGCACGATGCGGTCCCAGTCGGTGTCGTCGACGGACGCCGCCACCGCGTGACACTCGGCGATCGCGGCCTGGAGACCGTAGGCGCCGAGCCCGCGTCCGACGGCCACCGCCCGGCCCAGCGCGGCACTCCCCCGCCGGATCGCCGCCCGGTCCCAGCGTCGCCGGTCCTGCTGCTCGAGCAGCACCGGCTCACCGTCCTGGTCGACCCGGGCCGGGAAGCGCGCCGCGGTGAGCTCGAGCAGGGCCAGCAGTCCCTGGGTCTCGGGCTCGTCGGGCACCAGGTGGGCCAGCACCCGGGCGAGCCGCACCGCCTCGCGGGCCAGGTCGGTCCGGATCCAGTCGGCACCGGACGTCGCCGTGGACCCCTCGGTGAAGATCACGTAGATGACGTTGAGCACCGAGCCGAGCCGATCGCGGCGCTCCTCGGTCGGCGGCAGCTCGAACGGCACCTGGGCGGCCGCGATCGTCTTCTTCGCGCGGGTGATCCGCGCCTGCACGGTCGCGGTCGGCACCAGGAACGCGCGGGCGATCTCGTCGCTGGTCAGGCCGCCGAGCACGCGCAGGGTGAGCGCCACCCGGGCCTCACGGGAGAGCACCGGGTGGCACGAGATGAACATCAGCGCGAGCACGTCGTCGTCGATCTGGTCCGGGTCCCACAGCACGTCGTCCCCCTCGGCCTCGTCGGCGTCACGGGCCATCGCGGCGTAGCGCTCGTCCAGCGCCGAACGCCGCCGGAACGTGTCGATCGCGCGCCGACGCCCGACGGTGAGCAGCCACCCGGCCGGGTTGCGGGGTACGCCGTCCCGCGGCCAGGTGACCAGCGCCTCGGCCAGCGCCTCCTGGGCCAGGTCCTCGGCGAGCGCGAAGTCGCCGGTGTACCTGGCCAGAGCGCCGACGATCCGCGCCGACTCGATCCGCCAGACCGCCTCGACGGCCTGGCGGCCCGAGCCCGCAGTCACAGTGCCCGCTGGATCGCTCGCAGCGTTACCTCGCCGTCCCGCCGGGCGGAACGCTGCGGATCGCCTGCTCGGTCTCGCGCTTCGCTCACAGCTGACCGGTCGCCTCGCGCCACGCCCGCTCCTTGACGATCCACTCGTTGTCCTGGGGCAGCTCGTCGATGCTGGTGACCCGGCGGATCTCGGTCTTCATCCCGGGGCCGGTCATCGGCGCCCGCTTGGCCCACGCGACGGCCTCCTCCTTGGAGGCGACGTCGAGGATGTAGAAGCCGCCGAAGAGCTCCTTGGTCTCGCCGTACGGCCCGTCGGTGACCAGCGGCGGCTCGGCGGAGAAGTCGACGACCACGCCCTGCTCCGCGTCGTCCAGTCCTTCCGCGGCGACCAGAACGCCGGCGGAGATCATCTCCTGGTTGAACCGACCCATCTCGCTGACGATCTCGTCGAACTCGACGTTCTGGAACGAGGCGAAGGCCTCGTCGGTCGCGCGCATGATCAGCATGTACTTCACGGTGTTCTCCTGGCTCGTGTCGGGTCCCCCTTGGACCCTTTCACCCCTGGGTCGAACGGCGCACCGGCCGATCGACAGAGTCCCCCGGATTCTTCTGGACGAACGCCCCGTCGGGCTGCGAGAGCTGCCGCCGATGGCGCTTGCCCCGAGGACCGCTGGGGTAACGGTCCTGGGAGGGAGACCTCGAGAGGAGATGCATGACGCCGTCGATCATCGCCGACCGGTACCAGGTGGTGCGGGCCGTGGGGCGAGGTGGGATGGGGACCGTCTGGCTCTGCACGGACCGGGTGCTGGGGCGGGAGGTTGCCGTCAAGCAGATCGGGCACCTGCCCGGCGAGTCGACCACCGATACTGCGCGAGCGTTCCGCGAGGCCCGCTCGGCCGCCGCGCTCAACCATCCGAACGTCGTGTCGATCTTCGACGCCATCGAGGAGGCCGACCACATCTGGCTCGTGATGGAGTACGTGCCGGGCCGCTCCCTCTCCGAGCTCCTGAGGGAGGAGGGTCGACTCGAACCGGGCCGGGTCGCCTGGATCGGCGCACAGGTCGCCGACGGTCTGTCGGCCGCCCACCTGCGGGGGACCACCCATCGGGACGTGAAGCCCGGCAACATCCTCGTGGGAGAGAACGACCACGCCCAGATCTCCGACTTCGGTATCGCCCGCACGGTCGGCGACTCCCAGCTCACCCAGACCGGCATGGTGACCGGGACGCCCGGCTACTTCTCGCCCCAGCTCGCCCGTGGTGAGGACCCGAGCACCGCCGACGACGTCTGGGCGCTTGGGGCCACCCTCTTCACGGCGACCGAGGGGCAACCGCCGTATCCGAGCGAGCGGAACGCGCTGGCCCAGCTGTCCCTGATCGCCACCACCGATCCGCCCCGCCCGGAGCGGGCAGGGGCGCTGACCGACGTGATCGAGAAGATGATGGCGTCGGAGCCCGCGGAGCGTCTGACGATGGCGGGTGTCGCGTTCCAACTTCACCAGATCACCGAGCAGCAAGGCGTCACCGGCACCCAGGAGCGCGCCGCACTCCTCGCGTCGCCCGTCCTGGCCGAGCCTGAACCGGACCCGGTCCCCACGGTCGCCGAGGAGCCATCGACGCCGCTGACGCCGGCGCCGATGCCGGAGGCCGACAACACCCAGCACCGGCGTCGGTGGCCGCTCGTCCTGTTCGTCGTGGCCGCGGCGGCGCTCGTGGCGATCGGCGCATGGGCGTTCCTGGGCGACGATCCGGGAGAGCAGGAGCCGACGGCATCGGATGAGCGAAGCTCCGAGGCCTCCCCGAGGGGGCCCGCCAACAGTCCCGACGCGGGTTCACCCAGCGAGCCGGGGGTGTCGACCCCTGACGAGGCGGACACCTCGGCGAGCACGGGCAGCCCGGAGCAGTTCGTTACCGACTACTACGCCCTGCTGCCTGACGACACCGACGCGGCGTGGGCGCTCCTGTCCCCGGAGATGCAGGCGGCCATCGGCGGTGTCGGAGACTACGAGGCGTTCTGGAACACGGTCGCGTCGGTCCAGGTGGACGACACCACCTCGCCGGAGGCGAACGCCGTGGACGTCACGCTCACCTACGTGACCGACGCCGGCAGCGAGCAGGAGACCCGGCGGATCGAGGTCGCGGAGCAGGGAGACGGGTTCGTCATCGTCGGTGACGAGGTCGTGTCCTGAGCGAACCCTCGGCGAGGCGGGTCCACACGCTGGCAGTGGTGCAGCACCCGGACACGATCGGCACCGAGCAGCCTCGACCCGGTGCTCTCGCACGCCCGCGCTCCACACCGCCTGGTTGGTCGGCGTTGTAGGGGCGCAGGATGCGCTGCTTCAGCTCACCTGATGTCTGGCTCACTGGCATCGTCCCTTCGGCAAATCGCTGCCGCTCGCAGAATAGGCCCGCCGCGTGAGCACCATGGATCCCGGGCTTCCGAACCCGGATCCCCCTGCGGCCCGCTACCGTGAGGCGAGCAGGGGCATGAAGGAGGGTTGGAGTGCGCGTGCTTTTCGCCGACTCCGTCGTCAAGTCGACCATCACCGAGCTCGATGCGCGCGGCCACACCTGCGTCGTCGAGCCCAAGCTCAAGGCGGCGGATCTGGCCGGCAGCGTCGGCGGGTACGACGCGCTGGTGGTGCGCAGCACCAAGGTCGGCCGCGAGGTGTTCGAGGTCGCCGACCGGCTGGCACTGGTGATCCGCGCCGGCGCCGGCACGAACACCATCGACACGGGAGCAGCCGCGGCTCGCGGAGTCCTGGTCGCCAACCTGCCCGGACGGAACGCTGCCGCGGTCGCGGAGCTCACGATGGGGCTGCTGCTCGCCGTCGACCGGCGGATCGTCGATGGCACCGTCGACCTGCGGGCCGGCCGCTGGGAGAAGAAGAAGTACGGCGAGGCGCGAGGGCTGCTCGGGTCGACGATGGGCATCCTCGGGCTCGGGTCCATCGGGCTCGAGGTGGCCCAGCGTGCTCGCGCGTTCGGGATCGACGTACGAGCACTGGCAAAGCCCGACCGGAGTGCCGACATCGAGGAACGCGCCGCGGACCTGCGCATCGACATGGCCGAGTCGCTCCCGGAGCTGCTCTCGAGCTGCGACATCGTGTCCCTCCATCTGCCGTCGGGCGAGGACACGGCCGGCCTGGTGGACGATGCGTTCCTCGGTCACATGCGCCGCGGATCCATCCTGCTCAACACCTCGCGAGGCGACATCGTCGACGAGGACGCGCTGCTCAAGGCGCTCGACGAGAACGAGCTCCGAGCAGGGCTGGACGTGTTCGCCGACGAGCCCGGTTCGGGCCAGGCGGAGTGGACGTCGAAGCTCGCTCAGCACCCCCGGGTGGTCGGGACCCACCACATCGGAGCGTCCACCGAGCAGGCCCAGCGCGCGATCGCCGCGGGCGTCGTGGAGATCATCGACGCCTTCGTCCAGGGCGAGATGCGCAACTGCGTCAACCTCACGCCGAGCCGGATCGGCTCGGTCACCCTCACGGTGCGTCACCTGGACCGGATCGGCGTACTCGCCCGCGTCCTGGACCGGCTGAGCCACGCCCGGCTCAACGTCGAGCACATGGAGAACCAGGTCTTCCGCGGCGGCGACGCGGCCCTCGCGACCATCGATGTCGCAGGGTCGGTGTCGAGCGACCTGCTGGCCGAGCTCGGAGCCCTCCCCGACGTCCTCGGCGTCTCCGCAACGACCATCGACGGCTCCGAATGACGGATGTCATCCGCCCGGCCCAGTCCCGCGTGGTCCGGCAGGAATGGACCGATCGCGCAGTAGCGCCGATGGTCGATGCGCGCGTCCAGGCCCAGGACGGACGTCGCGCCGACGTCCCCCCGACTGCCTACCAGGAGTCGGTCAGGGCGCTCTACGTCTACCGGATGCGCCGGGGCTCGGAGGTCTATGACGGCGTGGTCGCCGACGTCCGCCTCGACGCCTTCGCGAACGGCCGCGTCCGTGGGCACGAGTCCGTCCAGCCGAAGCGGGTCGAGCTGCTGGTGCAGTACTACGCGGACCTGTCCTCCCGATCGGAGCCCGTCGCCCTGCTGCACGCCCACGACCCGGCCGCGACCGCACTCGTCGAGGCGACCTGTCGCGGCCGCCCACTGGTGCAGTTCGAGGGCCCGGACGGGCTCGAGCACCTCGTGTGGCGGGTGCCCGGCCCGGACGAGACGGCCGAGCTCGCGGCAGCGCTGGGTGAGGAGGTTCTGTACATCGCCGACGGCCACCACCGGGTGGCCGCTCGGCTGACGGCCTGGGAACGAGCGGGCAGACCGTCCGACGCCGGGGTGCTGTGCGTGCTCTACCCGATGGGCGGCCTCCGGCTCGGAGCGTTCCACCGACGCGTGGTCGGTCCGGTCGACGCGGAAGCGCTGCTCGCCTGCGCCGCGGCGGCCGACTTCGTCGTGAGGGCGGTGGCCGCTGCGGACGAGGCCGACGGGATCGGGCTGTACGCAGGAGGCAGCTGGTACGACCTGGCCCCCACCGGCGCCCGGCCCGACGGATCCGCCGGTCTGGACGTGAGCGCCCTGCACACCCGCATCCTCGGCCCCGCGCTGGGCATCGACGGCCCGGCGCATCCCCGGCTCGAGGTGATCCCTGCTCACCTCCCGCTCGAGCAGGCGGTGTCGCAGTGCGCGGAGGACGACGGCGCGCTGTTCTGCCTGAGACCCCCGACTCTTCGGAAGGTCACCGAGATCGCCGACCTCGGCGAGGTGACGCCGCCCAAGACGACGTACTTCTCACCCAAGCCCTACGCCGGCATCTTCCTCATCTGACGACACGGCTAGCCGCCCGGCAGTGGCTCCGCGCAGATCTGCTCCATCTCCGCCAGGTACTCCTCGTACGGCGGCAGGTCCGCCTCCTCGCGCAGCTCCTCGATGCGCTCCGGCTCCGCCAGTGGCGTGGCCGGCTTCGGCTTGCCGTTCGCCCCGCATCCGACCTGGGTGCCGTAGCGCTGCGGCTCCCCCGCCGCGACGGCGACCCGATCGCTCAGGTAGGCGAGGTTGCCGGGTGACCCCTGGTCCTCGTCGACCGCGATCTCGAGGAGCGCCAGGGCGCATTGCTGGAACTCCGGGTCCAGGTCGGAGTGCTGGGCGATCGTCCAGGCGGCGTCCTCGCCGTCCTCGCCCACGAGGTCGAAGCCGGGCCAGCCGTGCTCGCCGAGGATCTCCTTGAGCCGCTCGGTGCGAGCCTGGTCGCCCTCCTCGTCCGGTCCGCCGGTGCGCCCGGACTGGTCGCGCTCGAACATCGCCATCAGCTCGTCGTGCAGCGCGGCGTCGTACTCGTGCGGCGCCGGGGTCGGTCGGCGTGGGGCAGCCGTCGGGAAGGTCGGCGTACGCCGCCGGAACCTCGTCCCGACTCTCCTTCTCCGGCTCGTCACCGCCGCAGCCGGCCACCAGGAACGTCAGGCCCACGGCGAGCGTCGCGACCCTGTGCGGCATCCGGGAAGTGTAGGGCGGTTCGCCGTCAGCCCGGCTCGTTCAGCAGCCCGGCGATGGTGCGGATGCCCTCCCGGATCGCTCGGGTGCTGGTGTTGCCGAAGCCGAGCACCAGGCGCGGCGGCCGGGCGTCGTCCGTGGAGCAGAAGCTGCCCATCCCGTAGATCCCGACACCCAGCGCGTGCGCCCGGACGACCACGTCGCGCTCGTCGGCGCCGTCCGGAAGGTGGGCGACGGCGTGGAAGCCCGCGGCGAGTCCGGTGACCCGGACGTGGGGGGCGTGCTCGGCGAGCGCCTCGACCAGGGCGTCGCGCCGCGCGGAGTACTCCGTGCGCATCCGTCGGAGGTGTCGGTCGAAGCGACCCGACTCGATCAGCGCGGCCAGGGCCAGCTGGTCGATCCCGGGGGTGCTGCGGTCGGCCACCCGCTTGGCCTCGGCGACGTCCTCGACGAGGGCGGAGGGCACGACCGCCCAGCCCAGGCGCAGCGCCGGGGCGAGCGACTTGCTGACGGTGCCGAGGGTGACGACCCGATCGGGCGCCAGGCCCTGCATCGAGCCCACCGGGTCGCGGTCGTAGCGGAACTCGGAGTCGTAGTCGTCCTCGACGATGACGCCGTCGTGCTCGCGCGCCCACGCGATGAGCCGGTGTCGGCGCTCCGCCGCGAGGACCACGCCGGTGGGCCACTGGTGGGCCGGCGTGAGCACCACGACCCGGGCTCCGCTGGCCGCCAGCGCGTCGACGTCGAGCCCGAGGTCGTCGACCGGTACCGGCACCGTCTCGCCGCCCGCCGCGGCGACGATCCCGGCGATGGTGTCGATCGAGCCTGGATCCTCACACGCCACCCGGGTGAGCCCGCGATGCGCCAGCGTGCGGAGGACGATCGTCAGCCCCTGCTGGAAGCCGGCGCACACCACGAGCTGGTCGGCTCGTGCGTCGACCGCCCTGACCCGGCGCAGGTAGGCGGCCAGCACCTCGCGAAGCGCCGGCTCGCCCCGGGGGTCGCCGTAGTGCAGCGATGCGTTCGGGGCGTCCCGGCACGCCTCGCGCACCGCCCAGGCCCAGTCCTGTCGCGGCACCAGCCCGAGATCGGGGACCCCGGACTCGAAGTCGGCGATCAGGCGCGGCCGGCGCGGCGGCTCGGCGCGGACCGGGGCGGGTCGCTCGATCCACCGCGACGTGCCGCCACGCGGGTCACCGACCCGCCGCGCGACACGAGATAGCCCTCGGCCTGGAGCTGGGCGTAGCACTCCTGGATCACCCCGCGCGACAGACCCAGGTACGTCGCCAGCGCCCGCGACGACGGCACCCGCTCCCCCGCGGTGAGACGGCCGGTGCGGATGGCGTCCCGGAGCTGGGCCTCCACCTGCCCGCGCAGCGGCGTGGGGCTGCCCCGATCCAGCGTGAGGAGCAGCTCCGGACCGGAAGTGGACCTCTCTACGGGCATGCAACCGGACCTTATCAATGATCCGATCCGGTCCTAGCGTCGTTGGCATGACCAGTCAGACGCCCATTCTCAGCCGGCCGCTGCTGCTCCGATGTGTCTCGATCGTGGCCTGCGCGGTGGGTTTCTACCTGCCGCTCGCGGTGATCCCGATGTTCGCCGCCGCCCAGGGCTCCGACACCGGTGCCGGCCTGGCCAACGGTGCGCTGCTGCTGGCCACCGTCGCCGCGGAGCTCGCCACCCCGCGACTGCTCTCCCGGATCGGCTACCGCTGGGCGCTGACCCTCGGCCTGCTGCTGCTCGGCGCACCCGCCCTCGTGCTGCTCGCGTCCCCGTCGTTCGCGATCATCCTGGCCGTCAACGCGGCCCGCGGCGTCGGCTTCGCGATCACCGTGACCGCGGGCGGTGCGCTGACGGCGGCGCTGATCCCCGACGACCGACGCGGCGAGGGGCTGGCCATCGTCGGCCTGGTCGGCGGGATCCCCGCTCTGCTCGCACTGCCGTTCGGTCCCTGGGCCGTGGGGCACTGGGGCTACGAGGCGGTGTTCGTGCTGACCGCCGCCGTACCGCTGCTGGCGATCGCGACCGTCCCCGGGCTCCCCGGCCGCGACCCCGGCGCCGGCGGCGAGCACGGGGTGGCCAGCAGCCTGCGCAACGGCCGGCTGATGCGGCCCGCGGTCATCTTCGCGGCGAGCGCCTCGGCGGCCGGTGTCCTCGTCACCTACCTGCCGCTGGCGGTCGCCGGGCCTCGCCGGTTGGGTCGTCCCTGCCGCCCTCTTCCTGCAGCCGGCCGCCTCCACGCTCGGCCGGTGGTTCGCCGGCCGGATCGGCGACCGGCGCGGCCAGACCCGGCTGCTGGTGCCCGGCGTGGCGCTGTCCGTGCTCGGCATGGCGGCGATGGCCGCCACCGCCTCCAGCGCGCTGGTGGTCGCCGGCGCCACCGCCTTCGGCGTCGGGTTCGGCGTCCTCCAGAACGCCACGCTCAGCCTGATGTACGCCCGGGTGCCGGCCGCCGGCTTCGGTGCGGTCAGCGCGCTCTGGAACGCGGCGTACGACGTGGGCATGGGCGCCGGTGCGATCGCGGTCGGGTTCCTGGTGGCCGGGCTCGGCTTCGGCCCGGCGTTCCTGCTGACGGCCGCGAGCATGCTCCCCGCGCTGGTCCTGGCCCGACGCGAGTCGGAGCCCGAGACGGATCTGCCGCACACCGTCCCTTCGGACCTGTGCCCGGTCCCCGCCTGAGCTGCTAGCCGGTCGCCGGCGCGAGGTCCGGCAGCTCGGCGAGGGCATCGACCTCGTCGGACATCGCGGCGTTGAGCCGCATCAGCAGGCCGCCGATCTCGGCGTCGGTCCAGCGGTGCCCGGCGATCTCGTCGATGACGTCGAACATGGCGCCGCTCAGTGCGTCCCGGTTCGCCTGGTAGCCGGCCAGCGCCTCCCGCTCCTCCGCCCCGTCCCGCAGGACCGAGACGATCGCGCGGGCCAGGAGCTCGGCATCGCGGAGCGCGTCGGTCAGCCCGTGCGCGCTGAGCGGGTCCTTGAAGTAGCCGGCGTCACCGACCAGCGCCCAGCCCGGCCCCCAGCTGCGACGGAGGTAGCCGCGCACCCCGGTGAACGTGCGCATCGCGGGCGGCGTCGTGGCGCGAGCCGGCCGGCGAGGTCCGAGTCGGTCTCCCCGAGGATCTCGAGCAGCGGCACCGACGCCACCGCGGCCGATCCGCCGTGCGGTCGCGCTGGCGAACACGCAGGTGAGGCCGTCGTTGGTCGGGATCACCCCGGACGCGGCGTCGGGTCGGAAGTTCCACTCGTAGCCGGCGACGTCGAGGCCGGGCCAGTAGCCGTAGGTGGTCGCGCCGACGCCGGTGCCCACGCGCTCGACCGGGGCGCCGACCCGCGCCGCGACGGTCGAGCGGAACCCGTCCGCACCGACGACGATGCGGGCGCCGGCGCGGAACTCGGCGCCCTCGCGGGTGCGGCCGACCACCCCGCTCACCCGGCCGCACCCGTCTCGGTCGACCTCGGCGACGGCGACCCCGAACCGCACCTCGGCGCCGGCCGCCTCGGCGGCGTCGACCAGGATCGGGTCGAGCACGGTACGACGCGGCGCGTACAGCGCGTCCACGCCGTACGACGGCTTGATGGGTACGTCGACGACCTGTCCGTCGTAGCGGAACGTGGCCTGCCGTACCGGCGGCGTGCCGGCCGCGATCACCTGCTCGAGGAGTCCCCACCGGTGCAGCTGCAGCACCCCGCCGCGCATCAGCGCGTGCGTGGACAGGGTGTCCGCGCCGTACCGACACCGGTCGACGAGCAGCACGCTCAGCCCGGAACGAGCGAGCAGACGCGCGGTGGCCGCACCCGCGGCGCGGGCGCCGACCACCACTGCGTCGTAGGTCGTCACCCCGCGTCGACCTCGATCGAGACCGGCACGCCGTTGGTGAGCACGTCGTAGACCGCGGAGCGACGCCGAGACTGCTCGACGACGTCCTTCAGCTTGTCCGCGTCGTCGCCGCGCACGGTGAAGCTGACCCGGATCTGTTCGAAGCCGTTCCGCACGTCGTCGGAGAGCCCGAGGATCCCGAGCAGGTCGATGTCGCCCTCCACCGTGGTCGTCACCTCGGTGAGCGTCACGGACCGCGCCGCGGCGATGTTCGCCAGCCCCGAGACCAGGCAGGAGACCAGTGCGTGCAGCAGGTACTCGGTCGGGTGTCGGACCGTTGTCCTCCCCGACGAGCACGGCGGGGTGGTCGGCGTCGAAGGTCCACGTGGCCTGGTGCAGCATCTCCTGCTTGGCGCCGTGGAAGCCGTAGATCGTGGACTGGTTGTGGGTGCCGCTCACCCAGGCGTTGGTGGCGCGGAACCGGAACTTCGCGATCTCCGGGTCGGCCTTCACGGCGTCGATCGTGGCGAACAGCGCCGCCGTGTCGACGCCGTTGCGATGGGTGTTGTCCGTGGTGGTGGTCATCGGGATTGCTCCTTCTGGAGTCGGGTGGTGCGCCGAAGCTAGGCTCCGACTCACATAAGTGACAACGGAGAACTGTTACGGTTCATTAGTGGAGCTAATAGCGCAGGTACGTCGGCTCCGGGTGCTCACCGAGGTCGCGGACCGGGGTTCGTTCTCCGCAGCGGCCGATGCCCTCGGGCTGACGCAGTCGGCGGTGAGCCAACACATCTCCGCGCTCGAGCGCGCGGTCGGCCAGACCGTCGTCGACCGCGCCAGCCGGCCGGCGCAGCTGACCGAGGCGGGCGTCATCCTGCTCCGGCACGCGCGAGCCGTCGTGGCGCGACTGGACACCGCCGAGCAGGAGCTGGCCGCGGTGGCCGGTCGCCGCCTCGGTCGGCTGCGGCTCGGGGCGTTCCCCACGGCGCTGGCGACCTTCCTGCCTCCGGTGCTGGCCCGGTTCCAGCAGCAGTACCCCACGGTCCGGCTCACCGTCGTGGACGAGCACATGCCGCGCCTGCACACGCGGCTCCATGACGGGGAGCTCGACCTGGCCATCACCTACGACCACGAGGCGCTCCCTGACCTGGCTCCGCCGGACCTGCAGCGCGTGCACCTGTTCGACGACCCGTTCCGAGCGTTGCTGCCGCGCGGGCACCATCTGGCGAAGAGCGGCGCCAGCCTCAGCCTGTCCGAGCTCTCGGAGGAGACCTGGGTCGGCGGCAGCGCGCCGAGCGCCTGGTTCCGGATCCTCCGGCACTCCTGCCGCGAAGCGGGGTTCGACCCCAGCGTCGCGCTCACCTCCGACGACTACCTCGGGTTGCAGGCCTTCGTGGCCGCCAACCTCGGGGTCGCGGTGGTTCCGGGCCTGGCCGCCACCCCCGCCGGACCACGCCTCGAGGTGAGGGACATCCGAGCGCCGGCTCCCGTGCGCCGGATCTGGGTGGCCCGGGCCAACGACGCCTATCCGTCGCCCGCCGTCCAGACCATGGTCGACACCCTCATGACGATGACCAGGAAGCGGGTCAGCCCAGACGCGGGACGACCTCCGCGCCGAAGCGCTCCAGCTGCGCGACCGGGTCGCCGATCGGCCAGATGAACACGGAGTCGACCCCGACCTCCGCGTACCGACCGAGCAGCGACGCGCAGTACTCAGGGTCGCCGATCAGGACCTGGCCGGAGAGCTGGTCCGGGTCGCGCCGGAGCATGTCCGCCAGGGCCTCCAGCCGCGTCCGGGCCTCGGCCTTGCTGTCGGTCAGGTAGGTCCACGCCGTCGCCAGGGCCACCGGGAAGGACTCCTCCGCAGCGACCCGCGGCCTGCAACGCGATGTCCAGCACCTCCCGGCCGGTGGCCATCTGCTCCGGTGTCGTGTTGTACGCCGACGCCAGCCAGCCGTCTCCGAGGCGCGCGACCCGCCGCAGCCCCGCCGTCGAGCCCCAGCTGCCGACCCAGATCGGGACGGGCGTCGAGGGTGCCGGCTCGAGTGCGGCGGAGCCGGCCAGCTCCGAGCGGAGCGCGGCGCAGCGCCGCGTCGAAACGTGGCCACCGTTCGTCGAACGGAAGCCCGACGATGTCGTAGTCCGCGGCGGACGAACCCGGCCCGACCCCGAGCACGAACCGGTCACCGGAGAGGATCTGCAGCGCGGCGGCGGCCTTGGCCAACGCCACCGGCCCGCGGATCACCGGCAGGGAGACCGTCGTCGCCAGGGTCAGGTCGCCGGAGCGCTCGAGGACGCTGGACAGGGCCACGATCCCGTCGAGCCAGGGGCGCTGGAAGACGAAGTGGTCGTTCGCAGCTGATCGCGTAGAACCCGGAGTCCCGCGCCGCGTCGACGTACGCCGAGAGGGACGACGGCGTGAACGGGGCTCCGTCGAAGTCGATGAGCGGCAGGTGGGCGCCGAACCTCATCGGGACGCGAACACCGTCTCCCAGTCGCGCGCCATGCTCACCGTCGTCCACCCGAGTCGGTCCGCCACCGCGGTGATGGGCTCACTCTCCTCGAAGGTGACCGCGGTGGAGGTGTAGGCGAACTCCCGGTCGGCGTCGTCGTGGTCGATCAGCAGGGCCAGCCCCGGGTGCGGGCCCGCGTTCGCCCACTCGAGCATCTCCCGGTCGCCGCCGGAGTTGCCGATGGCGACGATCGGCGCGCGGCCGAGCTGGGCCTGGATGTGCTCGACCTTGGCGTGGCCCTCGTTCGCATCGCCCATCAGCGAGGTGGTCCGACGCAGCTGCGGGTGATCCTGGTCGTCACGGCCGAACTCGTAGCCGATCAGCGTCCCGACGACCAGCTCCGGCGGGACGTCGTACAGCAACGGGCCGACCCGGCGGACGAACTCCGTGCCACCGCCGGTCACGAGCCCGATGGTGAAGTCGTGGGCCCGCAGCTCGGCAAGGAGCTCCAGCATCGGTTGATAGACGACCGAGCCGATCGGCACGTCGAGGGTCGGGTGCCGATAGCTCTCGACGAACGCGTCGACCTCCGCGGCGAACTCGGCGGGCGTCAGGCCGTCGAACAGCTTGGCCATCGCGAGCGCGATCCGCCCCAGGCCGAGCTCGCCCATCTTGGCCGCGTCGTTGTCCAGCACGGCAGCGAGCTCGGGTTGCTCCGCCAACGTCGGGTCGTCGGCCGCCCGTCGACGCACGCCGTCGACGAAGAAGTCCGCCTGCACGTACTGAGGACGCTCGCACCACATCGTCCCGTCGTTGTCGACGAAGGCGAGGCGGTGCTCGACCGGCACGTCGCCGATCCCGTCCAGGTAGTCGGTGATCGCATCCCGGGTCGGCCCAGGGCGCCACGAGGGAAGTCGGTCGGTCATTTCTGCTCCTTCTCGGTGAGCGATGCGTCGATGACGACGAGGTCGTGCCGGAACAGACGCTCGACGAATGCCCGGGCGTCCGGCGCCGAGGTCAGCGATGGCGCGGGCCCCGTCGATCCGTCGGAACATCTCCAGCTCCGCCGCGGTGACGAACATGACGAGATCGGTGTGCGGTGTGCGCCCGGTTGAGCAGGGCCGCGGCGGCTCCCGGCGGCAGCCGCTCCTCGACCGCGATCGCGGTGGGCACCCGGATCGGCCGCCACTGCGGCGAGGCCGGGTCGGCGAAGTCGAGGCGTCCGGACGTCTCGTCCGCCGCGGAGAACGCGATCACGGTGTGCCGGGCGATGGTCCCGCGGAACAGCTCGAGGGCGGCGAACTGTTCCGGGGGCGGCAACGCGGCGATGCGAGCGGCGTGCGGCGTCTCGCTCATCGACCCGCAGTCCGGCAGGTACGGCGCCTGCCGCGCCCAGCGGCCCAGCCTCAGCCCGGCTTCGTCGAGGAGCCCGAGCAGCTCGGGAACGGCGTACGCACGGTCGCGCGGGTTGAGCAGCGCGTCGGCCAGCGCGTCGTCGTCCCGGAAGTCCGGCGACTCCCGCAGGAGCCGGCTGATCGGGTGGCCGGTGGGGATCTCGCGCAGCGTCGCGACCAGGTCGGCGAGGTCGTGCGACTCGGTGGTGATGCCGAGCCGTCGGCAGTAGTCCTGCAGCAGGTAGACCCCGGCCCGCCCGTACGGCGCGTACACCATCAGCGTGATCGCTCCACCGGGAGCGAGCACCTCGCCCAGGGCGCGCAGCCCGGCGACCGGGTCGGCGAGGTGGTGCAGCACGCCGGTGCAGACGATGTGGTCGAAGGTCTGGCCGAGGTCGCCCACGTCCTCGATCGGCGAGCCGGTGGAGCGTCAGGTTGTCGAGGCTGTGCCGGCGCGGCGAGCTGCTCGCGAGTGCTCGAGGCTCGTCGCGCTGACGTCGATGCCGACGACCTCGGCCCTGCCGCGGAGCATCGCGTGCCGAGCCGCCTGGGTCGTGCCGCACCCGGCGACGAGAATGCGATCGCGCTCGACGTACGGCCGGTCCGGCCAGATCAGATGGAACGCGGCCCGCTGCGCGAGCGGGTCGCGAGGCGCCACGGCGTCGAGGTCCGCCGCCGGCGGCGGATACGGGTGGCGATCGTAGAACTCCTCGATCACGTCCATCCGCGAGACCGGTCTCGTCTCGACGCCGTAGCGCCGACGTCATGCGCTCGGGACCCCGGCGTGCAGCTTCTCCAGCACCTTGTCGACGCTGAACGACGCCGGTTCCTGCCGGGGCGGGAACTCCTTGAACGTCTGCAGCATCTGCGCGACGTACATCTGCGCCGGAATGAGCAGGTACGCCGTGGCTGATCAGCCAGTCGTAGTAGGTGTTCGAGGTGATGTCGGCGCGCTCGAACGGGTCGGTCCGCAGGTTGAAGATCTTCGGCACCCGCAGCTCGGTGTACGGCTCGGACCAGACCCGGAGCGTGCCCGGCGCGCGCTGCTCGAGGAAGACGATCTTCCAGTTGTCGAACCGCATGGCGGTCAGGTCGCCGTCGTCGGAGACGTAGAAGAAGTGTCTTGCGGGCGCTCTCGCTCGTCCTCACCGGTGATGTATCCGAGCTGGTTGTGGCCGTCGAGCTGGACCTTGTACGTCGTGCCGTTCAGGTCGCCGCCCGCCTTCGAGCTGTTCGACGATGTCGGCGTTGCCGGCGGCGGCGAGCAGGGTCACGAACCAGTCGTTGTGGCTGACGATGTCGTTGAGCACCGTCCCGGCCGGGATCTTGCCCGGCCAGCGCACCACGCACGGGACCCGGTAGGCGCCTTCCCAGTTGGAGTTCTTCTCGTTGCGGAACGGCGTCATGCCCGCGTCGGGCCAGGAGTTCATGTGCGGCCCGTTGTCGGTGGAGTACATGACGATCGTGTTGTCGGCGATGCCCAGCTCGTCGACCGCGTCGAGCACCTGCCCGACGATCTCGTCGTGGTAGATCATCGTGTCGTGGTACGGCGACTGCCACCGCCCTGACCGCCCGAGGTCCTGCTCCCGGGTGTGGGTGCGGAAGTGCATGTGGGTCGTGTTCAACCAGGTGAAGAACGGCGTGTCGGCCTCGTGCTGGCGGCGCATGAAGTCGATCGCCGCGTCCCGGAACTCCTCGTCGCAGGTCTCCATCCGCTTCTTCGTCAGCGCGCCGGTGTCCTCGATGCGCTGGGTCCCGTCCCCGTTCGCCCACGACTTGATCACGCCGCGCGGCCCGAACCGCTTGCTGGAACTCCGGGAAGTCCGCCTCCGGCGGGTAGTCCGGCTCCTCGGGCTCCTCCTCGGCGTTGAGGTGGTAGAGGTTGCCGAAGAACTCGTCGAACCCGTGCATGGTGGGGAGGAACTCGTCGCGGTCGCCGAAGTGGTTCTTCCCGAACTGGCCGGTGGCGTACCCCTCGGCCTTCAGGGCCGTCGCGATCGTCGGGTCCTCGGCCCGCAGGCCGATGTCGGCGCCGGGGAATCCCACCTTGGTGAGCCCGGTGCGGTACGGGTTCTGGCCGGTGATGAACGCGGCTCGACCCGCCGTACAGCTCTGCTCGCCGTAGTAGTCGGTGAACCGGACGCCCTCCTCGCCGATCCGGTCGATGTTCGGGGTCCGGTATCCCATCAGCCCGTCGCTGTAGCAGCTCAGGTTGCTGATCCCGATGTCGTCGCCCCAGATGATCAGGATGTTGGGCTTGTCGGCCACGTGCGTCTCCGTCCTCTCGTCGCCACTCGCGCTGATCCCCACGGAACCCCTACGTGATCGAGTCTCGGACGCGACCCGTCGACGTTGCCTCACCCGGTACGGATGAAGCGAGGCCACGAGCGCGGAGACCTACGGTTCGAGACCGTGAACCGTTGAGTGCGGTGTGACCGCCGCGCCTCATCGCACACTGGTGCGGCTTGGTCGACGCACCGTCTTGGAGGCAGGGATGACGGTGCCATCGACGAGCGGTACGCACCCGGGGTTGAGCGTCGGACCGACGAGCGAGTTCAGCCTGTTCTTCCGGGTCAAGCCCGGCGAGGGCCCGGCCTTGCGGAGCGCTCTGTCAGCTCTGCAGGACACTCCCGGCTACCGGCCCGGGGACTACGGGATGGCCGTCCAGACGATCCACGAGGCGCGATTCGTGCTCTTCGACGACGACACCCGCCTCGCCTTCGTGACCAGCTTCGACGGCCCCTGGGACGCCTACATGGAGGACTTCTTCACCTCCGGCCCGACATTGGAGCTGTTCGACGTGATCTTCCGCCATGCGGAGGGTTACGACGGTCTCCCCGACCTGGCGGCGCTGAAGGCCTTCATCCTGGATGCGGAGCAGACCGCGGCCGCCTACGCACGCAACTACGGCGGCACCGTCAAGGAGATTCGCAAGGCCCAGCGGGTCAACGCGGCCTTCCAGCAGATGCTTGACCATCCCCAGGCCGCGGAGGCCCTCCAGCACCCGGCGATGCAGCCGCTGCTGGACGAGGCTTCCGACTAGGCCGCGACCAGCGACCCGGGCGAGGCATCGATGTCAGACCACATCTCCGGTCCTCGGGCGTTGGCCGATCCGATCGCGGACATCACCGACGTCTACGCGTTCCCGAGCCCCGCACAAGAGCGAACTCTCGTGCTGGTCATGAACACGCTTCCGTTCGCGCAGCCCGAGGACCTGTTCTCCGACGGCCTCATCTACCGCTTCAGGCTGCGTCCACTGACGGCGGCCGTCACCAACGGCACCGGGCTGCCGTTCGGCCCGAGCGAGGACGAGCTCATAGTCGACTGCGTCTTCTCGGAGCCGACGAGCGACGGCGTCGCGGAGGGCCGCCAGCAGGAGGGCACCTGCACCCTCAGCACGGGCGGATCGGCCTCGTTCCGCGTCGGCGACGCCGATGGCGGCTCCGGACCGGGGATCAGGGCGTTCGCCGGCCTGCGTTGGGACCCGTTCATCATGGACGCCCCCGCGGCGCTCAAGACGATCGCGACCCGGAAGCTGTCGTTCACGGACCCCGGCGCCATCTACCTCGACGGCAAGAACGTGCTCAGCCTCGTGGTCGAGATCGATGCTCCACTCCTGGCAGGCGGATCGCTGGTCGGGGTGGTCGCTGAGACCCTCACCCGGGGAAGGTTCAACGTCCGGATCGAAAGGGTCGGACGGCCGGAAGTGAAGAACATGATGCTGGCCCCGAAGGACTTCGACGTCGTCAACCGGGACCTGGAGATCCGCGATCTGTACAACATGGAGGACGCGTTCCACCTCGACAACACCTACCTGGGTGCCTACCGGGCACGCCTGAACGCCAACCTCACGTTCTGGGACGGCCTCGACGGAACCGTGGACTGGCCCCCCGCCGAGAACGGCGACCACCCGCTCACCGACCTGGTCCTGGCCGACTTCCTCGTCGTCGACGTCACCAAGCCCTACGTCGAGCAGGGCTCCTTCCTCGAGATCGAGCTCGCCGCCCGGCGCGGCGAGGCACACACGACCTGCGGCGGCCGGACCCTGAACGACGATGTGATCGACGCGCTGTTCACGCAGCTGGTCAACGCCGGCAACGGACCGACCATCCGAGACGGGGTCGACCACGCCTCCCGACCTTCAGGGCGCACCTTCCCGTACCTCGCCTCCCCCAATCCGGACCCGCCCACGCTCCCGGAACATCACTAGCGACGGAGGGGTGAGGACCGTGACCGCGACGACAGAGCCCACGCTCGAGCTCGACGACATCCAGGCCGGGGCGCTCTTCGAACGACCGTCGCCCTACGTGGGCACCTACCTCCTGCTGCGGATCGACGACCGCGCCGACGGGCGCGAGCTCGTCCGACGGCTGCACCGGCTCGTCAACCCCGCTCGGTCCGCGACCGGCCCGGCCCCGGACACGTCGATCACGGTCGCGTTCACCTACCACGGCCTCCAGGCACTCGGGGTGCCGCAGACATCCCTGGAGAGCTTCGCGCCGGAGTTCCGGGAAGGGATGGCGGCCCGCGCGGCACTCCTGGGCGACGTCGGAGAGAGCAGTCCCGAGCACTGGGAGGAGCCGCTGGGCACGCTCTCGAGGTGCACGTCGCCATCGCCGCGCTCTCGTCCGACCCGGCAGCGCTGCAGGCCGCGGCCGAGAAGGCCCGGAACGCCCAGCGTGAGCTCCCCGGGATCGAGCTGGTCTGGCGACAGGACTGCTACCAGCTCGAGACCGGCCGGACCTCGTTCGGGTTCAAGGACGGCATCGGCCAGCCGGCGATCGAGGGCAGTGGCCGGCCGTCCTCCAACCCGAGGGAGGCGCCGCTCAAGGCCGGCGAGATCGTCCTCGGCTACCCCGACGAGACCGGCGAGCTGCCGCCGATGCCGACCCCCGAGGTGCTGGGCCGCAACGGAACCTACGTCGTCTTCCGAAAGCTGCACACCAAGGTGGCCGCCTACCGTCAGTACCTCCGCGCCCGGGCCGCGGACCGGGCCGACGAGGCACTTCTCGGCGCCAAGATGGTCGGGCGCTGGCAGAGCGGAGCACCCCTCGCGATCTCCCCCGACGTCGACGACGCCGAGCTCGGCGCGGACGCCCGACGCAACAACGACTACGGGTACGGCGACGACCCGCGTGGCTTCAAGTGCCCTGTCGGCGCCCACGCGCGCCGCGCGAACCCGCGCGACGCCTTCGACGACGACGGGGGCGTGGACGTCCGCCTCCACCGGATGATCCGTCGTGGCACCAGCTACGGACCGATGCTGCCCGACGGCGTACTCGAGGACGACCACGCCGACCGGGGGATCATCTTCGTGTTCGCCGGCGCCCATCTGAAACGCCAGTTCGAGTTCGTCAAGACGCAGTGGCTGAACGACGGCATCTTCATCGGCGCCCCGGCGGAGGCGGACCCTCTCGTGGGGGCGAACGACGGCTCCGGCTCCTTCACGATCCCGGATCGTCCGATCCGCCGACGACTGCAGGAGCTGCCACCTTTCGTCGTGACGCGCGGCGGCGAGTACTGCTTCGCGCCCGGCTTGAAGGCCCTCCGCTGGCTGGCGGAGCTCGAGACATGACCGACGTCGATGGACAGGAGCGTGAGGACGTGGCAGGCAGCTCGCCCGGGACCGACCGGTGGAAGACGCTCGACTTCGGGCCACCTCCGCCCGACGTGGAGGAGACCGAACCGCCGGTGCTCCTCGACTACCTGGCCGCCGGGCAGGTGGCCGTGGTCACCCTCAACCGACCACACGCGGACAACGCGATCACCACCGAGATGGGTGCCCTCCTCACCGAGATCGTCGAGACGATCGCGGTCCGCCCCGCAGTGCGCGTCGTCATCCTCACCGGTGCCGGCGACCGAGCGTTCTCCGTCGGCAGCGACCTGCGCCAGCGCAAGAACATGACCAAGGAGGACTGGCTGCGCCAACGCCAGGACTTCGACCGCACCCTCTACACCGTTCGGCAGCTGCGCAAGCCGATCTTCACCGCCGTGAACGGGATCGCCTACGGCGGTGGCTGCGAGCTCGCCCAGAGCACCGACTTCATCATCGCGGCCGAGAACGCGACCTTCGGCCAACCGGAAGCCATGCTCGGCCTGGCCGCTGGCGGCGGCTCTCCCGCCCTTCTCCCGCGGCTGCTGCCACGCGGGAAGGCGCTCCAGATGCTCATGACCGGCGCGCCGATCACGGCTCAGGAGGCGCACCGGCTCGGCATGGTCAACGAGCTGCACGCCACCGACGACCTGATGAACGCCGCGCAACGCATCGCCGAGACGATCGCCGGAAACTCACCCACCGCGGTGCAGGCGGTCAAGCGTGCGGTTCACCTGGGCGAGGGCCAGCCCATCGAGCAGGCGATCGCGATCATGATGGACGCCCACTGGCGCTCCGCGGTCCATCCCGACCGCGTCGAGGGCATCGGGGCGTTCAACGACGGCCGCGAGCCCACCTTCAAGGACTCGGACTACTGACGCGCACCGCGTCCCCCACCCACACCAGGAGGCCACGACCATGACCACCACCGACGAGCTCGAAGCGGCACGCGCCGCGCTCCTGATGATCAACCCGGCGCCCTACAACGCCGAGGCACCGCCCGCCGCCCTCGAGGGGGAGATCACGCCCACCGAGCTCCACTACGTCCGCAGCAACTTCGCGGTGCCCGCCCACGACGGGACCCTGGAGATCGCGGTGCGGTGGAGAACCCGGTCACGCTCGGCCTCGACGACCTGCGCGCGCTGCCGGCCCACGAGCGCGCGGTCACCCTCGAGTGCGCCGGCAACGGCCGGCTGGAGATGCGGCCGCTGCCGACCGGGGAGCCCTGGGGTGACTACGCCGTGTCCACCTCTCGCTGGAAGGGCGCCCTGCTGAGCGACGTCCTGGGGCTGGCGCGGCCCACGGCCGACGGCGTGGACGTCCGGTTCGCCGGCGCCGACCACGGCGCGTACCACCTCCAGCCGATCCTCCCCGAGACCAGCAAGAGCGACCTGACGTTCGAACGCGCGCTGCCGCTCGCCCTCGCAGCCGATCCCGCCGCCGAGATCCTGGTCGCCTACGAGATGAACGGACAGCCGCTGGGCCCCGACCACGGAGCACCCTTCCGACTCATCGTGCCGCACTGGTACGCCGTTGCCTCGGTGAAGTGGCTGAGGCGGATCGACGTCCTCACCGAGCCGTTCACCGGCGAGTTCCAGACGGGCCACTACATGTACCAGTGGCCGGACCGGCCCCAGGAGCCGGTCAGCCTGATGCGCGTGCGTGCGCGCATCACCGACCCGGCACCGGGGTCGACGATCGGCCTCGGGCCCTACACCGTCAGAGGCAAGGCGTGGTCGGGTCAGGGACCCGTCACCCAGGTGGAGGTCAGCCTCACCGGCGAAGGCGACTGGCACCCGGCCCAGCTCGAACCGGCCCAAGGCCCCTACCAGTGGCAGGACTGGGCCTTCGTCTGGGACACGGCCGACATCGGCAGGCACACGATTCGCGCCCGGGCGACAGACGCAGCCGGGAACGTCCAACCGGACGTGCCACCGTGGAACCGGCTCGGATACGGAAACAACGCCGTCGAGGTCCAGTACGTCGACCGGCGCTGACCGCCCCGACACGCCACCCATCTCGGGTGATCCCCGACCGGTGCCACCTTCCACGATAATGGGGTCCCATTGCCGCGACCGGAGGCAGCCATGACCGACGACTCGTCCCGAACGCCATCCGCCGACCCATCGACGACCGCGCCGACGTACGCCGCTCCCGGCCACCTCGATCGGCTTGCCGACCACTGGGGGCTGGTTCTCGCCTACGGCCTGGTGACGCTCGGGCTCGGCATCGTTCTCGCGGTCTGGCCCGACGAGACCCTGGTCGTGTGTGCGGTGCTGATCGCCATCCAGCTCCTCATCTCCGGTGTCTTCCGGATCGTGACAGCGATCGCGGCGAGTGGCCTGGACACGGCGCTCCGAGTGCTCAGCGGGCTGACCGGCGCGTTGGCGCTCATCGTCGGCCTGCTCTTCCTGCGCGATCCGCTGCAGACCGTGCTGGTCATCGGGCTGATCCTGGGTGCCTGGTGGGTCGCCGTCGGAGTCATCGACATCATCGGTGCGATGGTCTCGCCGACCGCGGGCCGCCGGGGGTGGGACATCGCCGGCGGCGTCGTGAGCATCCTGGCGGGTGGCTTCCTCCTGGTGAACCCCGAGCTGTCCCTCGGCGTGCTGGTCTTCGTGATCTGCGTCTGGCTGATCGCGTTGGGAGTGATGGCGGTCGTCGCTGCGTTCAAGCTGCGGTCGATGGCGCACCACCCGTCGACCCAGGCGGTCGCTCCGCCCGCACCCGCGATCTGACGCGCCCGCCCCTCAGGCGTCGTACTCGTCGGGCGGCCGCAACGCTGGACCACCGACCTGCAGGCCGAGCGGCTCGGCGCGGCCGTGCGGCTCTACTACGAACCCGACGCCGACGGGCGCCGGCCACCGGAGTCGCTGTAGAGCTCCTCCAAGATCGTGCCCTCCGTGCGCTGGAACACCCACGCGGCGCGTCGATGCCGGTCAGCGCAACGGAGCAGGGGGAAGACATCGTCCGGCTCCCCACCGGGCCGGGCGACGACGCGGACGGCTCAGGCGCCGGGATCTCAGCGGGCGTTGTCGTCCAACCAGAGGTTGATGAGCCCACGGAAGTGGGCCAGAAACTGCTCGTGCTCGTGTGGGGGATACGTTGCAGCGACTGTCTCACGCAGGATCCGGTCGAATTCGTCGGACCTCACCCAGTCGTGCACACGCTCCTCGAGGTGGCCGAGGTGCTCGGCGCACCACTCCCAGTAGTGCGCGCTCTCGAAGTACTCGTCAGCCAGTGCGAGGTAGGCGGTCAGCTTCTCGTCGTACGTCATGTCGGGGTCGTCGGCGATAGCGAAGTATCGGCTGGTCTGCAGGTCCACGTTGGACCTGCGACCGGTGACCACGCAGAACGTCGACCACCGCACCAGCGCCGTGATGGCCCACGGGAAGTAGTAGTGCAACGACGTCACCGCGACGTCCGGGCAGGCGTTGGCGTAGTCGATCGGGTAGACCTCGTCGCCCCGGACGAGCATCTCCGCGGAGTTGAACTCCCAGGAGAAGAACGCATTCACGATGCGGCTGATGGCGGCTGTCTGCGAGCCCGCGGACTCTGAGAGGAAGTCGTGGGAGACCGCATAGCGGTTGTGCATCGGCTGGTCGGGACGGAAGTCCATGACCGTGGTCTCGGGGCCGATGGACAGCGCCCGGGCAAAATGGTCGTAGTCGACGGTCGCCTGTAGATGCATGAGCATCTCGCCGGACTCGTCGTAGGAGCGGTGCAGGTCGTCGCGGTCGTTGATCCGCGAGACTCCCCGCCATCCCCCGCCGTCGAACGGCTTCATGTACAGCGGATACCCCAGCTCCTCGGCGAGCGTGTCCAGATCGAAGGAGCGGTTGTAGCGCTCGGCGGTGTAGACCCACCGCACGTTGTCGACAGGGTTCTTGTAAGGGACCAGGGTCGTGGGCGGCACGTGAAGCCCGAGTCTGACCATCGCGCAGTATGCGCTGTGCTTCTCCATCGACTGGAAGGTGAACGGGCTGTTGAGGAGATACGTGCCGTCGACGATCGAGGCCTTTTTCAGCCATTCGCGAGGGTGGTAGTACCAGTGCGCGAGCCGGTCGATCACGAGCGGCGTACGGACGGGGTCGTCGAGCCGGAACGGCTCGATCGTCAGCCTCTCGCTCGAAAGCCTATGCGTCTCACCCTCGTGCTCTATCGGCCCGACCATGGCCAGCATCGCCTCGAACGCCCGAGGCCAGTCCTCTTCCGCGCCGATAAGGAGTCCGATCAGATGGTCTTTCACGGAAACGAACCTATGAGACGGCACCGGCATAGGGCCATGCTCAGAGGAAGACCCGGCATGCCGACCACGGAGGCGCAGTGACATGAAGGCGACAGAGCGGTGGCAGTCGGACCGGATGCAGCAGCCGATCACCCTGGTGCGCTGGGGTCACTACGGGACGCCGGTGCTGGTCTTCCCGACGGCCGGCGGTGACGCAGAGGAGATCGAGCGCAACCACCTGGTCGGCGCATGTTCGGATCTGGTGGACAGCGGGAAGGTGAAGCTCTACTCATGTGACAGCGTCGCCGGGCGTGCCCTCGCGGCAGGTGCGGGCACTCCGGCCTATCGCATGTGGCTCCTCAACCAGTACCACCAGGCGGTAGTGAACGAGGTCGTCCCCGCCATCTTCGCCGACCTCGGTGGCCATCATCCGCCGATCGTCACCGCGGGCGCCTCGATCGGCGCCTTCAACGCCGTAGCCCTGATCTGCCGCTATCCAGAGCTCTTCGATGCGGCGATCGGAATGAGCGGGACCTACCGACTGCAGCGGTTCGTCGAGGGCCAGTTCAGCGAAGACCTCTACTTCGCCTCGCCTCTGGACTTCCTCCCGAGTCTCGAGGGTCCACAGCTGGACACGCTGCGGCAGCGACAGATCATCCTCGCCTCGGGCGAGGGCGCCTGGGAGGACATCGGCGAGTCGTGGGCGATGGCCGACGTCTTGGGCAGCAAGGGCGTTCCGAACCGCGTGGACTCGTGGGGACCGGAGTTCGAGCACGACTGGGCTACCTGGTGGCGGATGCTGCCCCAGTATCTCGGTGAGGTCTGTTAGGGCGTCGCCGGTGACGCCTGCCCGAGGTGGTGTAGCAACAGTGCCTCCGCCAGGCACGCACGCTCGAACTCTTCGAGGTGCAGGCTCTCGTTCGCCGCGTGAGCGCGCGTGTCAGGGTCCTCGACACCCGTGATCAGTACCTCGGCGTCGGGAAATGCGTCCGCGAACGAGCCCACGAACCCGATGGAGCCACCGACGCCGATCTCGACCGGTGGCAGCCCCCACGCCGCGGCGAACGCCTTCCGGGCCGCGATATACGCAGGCCCCGTGGTGCGCGCAGAGAACGGCGCGACAGGCCGGCCCGAGGTCACCCGCACCTGCGCGCCCCAGGGGGCGTTGGCCTCCAGGTGCCGGACCAACGCGTCACGCGCAACGCCGGGGTCGTCGCCGGGCGCGATCCGCAACGCGAGGCGGGCACGGGCCGTGGGCACCAGCACCAGGCCGGACCGGTCGACGGGTGGTGCATCGATGCCCACTATCGACAATGCGGGTCGATGCCACAACCGCGACGTCAAGGATCCGGAGCCGATGAGCCGCACCCCTCCGAGCAGTCCAGCGTCGGCCCGCAGCCGTTCCTCTGTCAGATCGAGCGGCTCGGCGCCCGCTCGCGCGAGCCCTTCCACCGCGACGTCGCCCCGCTCGTCGTGCAGCGTGGCAAGCAGCCGGGTCAGTGCCATGAGGGCGTCGGGCACGGGGCCGCCGTACACCCCGCTGTGTACGGCGTGTCGCAGCGTCGCCACTTCGACGACCACGCTGACGCCACCACGCAGCGAGGTCGTCAGGGCGGGCACGCCCACACGCCAGTTCGTCGAGTCGGCGAGAACCAGCACATCGGCCGCAAGGCGTTCGCGGTGGTCGGCCAGCAGGGCCTGCAGCGTCGGCGACCCGATCTCCTCCTCGCCCTCGACGAGAACCGTCACGCCGAGGCCGGGCTCATCCCCCAGAGCCTTCAGCACCGCGCAGTGCAGCGTGATGCCGGCCTTGTCGTCCGCACTCCCCCGCCCGTACAGCCGACCGTCCCTCTCCACTGGCTCGAACGGATCGCTCTTCCAGGCGGCGATGTCCCCGGGCGGCTGGACGTCGTGATGGGCGTAGAGCAGCACGGTCCGGGCACCGGGCTGGGGCGGACGTCGCCCGACAACTGCCGGCAGGCCACGCCCCGACACGCAGCACCTCGACCTCGGACAGTCCGGCCTCGTCCAGCTGACGGGCGACCTCCCCCGCCGAAGCCTCGACCTGGGCATGCGACGAGAGGTCAGCCGAGACCGAAGGAATACGCACCAGCCGTTCGAGGTTTGTGCGCGCGGCTGGCAGGGCGGCCTCCACCGCGGCGCGTACGTCGGAGTCGGCGCGCATCAGGAGGCGTACAGCGTCAAGTCCGAAGCGAAGCGCTCGGTCATCTCGATGCACTCGTTGGAGCTCGTGGTGCCGCACGATCACGATGCCGTCACCGATCGTCGACGCACGCCAGTCCCGCCTCGGGGCTCCGACCGGAGCAGATCGACGAGAACCACGTCGTCGCCATACTGCGCCAGCAGGCCGTCCATGCCCTGGACCGACGTGATCCTCCCGACCCCGTGCGCTCGCTTGAAGATGATCCCGACGTTGTAGCGGCGCTCGAGCGGATGCATCCGTCCGTGGACGACGGCCTCGGCCCAGCCGATGTACACGTCGCCGTCGGTGTTGAAGTTCATCTGGTCGACCACGCGCGCCCCCGGCGGCCGGGCGCCGATCTCGCCGAACACGACCTCGCCGTCAGGCTTGAGATACCACTCCATGTGCGTGAAGCCGGTCTGGAACCCGAGCGCCTCGATCACCTGCTGCGCCCATCTGCCGGCCGCCCTTGCAGGTGCGGGACGTCGAGATCACGCAATGAGATCGCGACCGGGCTCATCCACTCGTGCTGCGCATCTGCAGCGGGCGCGGGCGGTACCAGAGCACATGCTCGAAGAGGATCCGACCGTCCGCGCAGACGGTGTCGTACGTGAACTCCTCGGCCTCGACGAACTCCTCCACGCTCACCTCCGGCACGTGCCGCAGCAGTGGCAGCACCTCGGACAGCTCCTGCGGGCGAGTCGACGCGGTAGGTGTCCGCGGATCCGGCACCGGCGATCGGCTTCACGATGAGCGGGTAGCCGATCTTCTCCGCCGCCGCCCAGACGTCGGCCACGGTCGTCGCGCTCGCGTGCCACGGGGTGCGGATGCCCGGCGGCGTCGAGGGTCCGCTTCATCTGCTCCTTGTCGCGGAAGGGCAAGGTCTGCTGCGACAGTCATGCCGGGCAGCCCGAGGGACTCACGCAGCCGCGCGGCCAGGATCATGTACGGCTCCCAGAGGCACTCCACCCGGTCGATCGCGGATGTGACGGGACAGGCCGCGGAGAGCCGCCCAGCACCGCATCCTCGTCGGCGAGGGAGACGTGCTCGTAGTGCGCCAGTGCCTCCCGCGCCGGTGCCGGTACGGCATCGCGCGGCTGGTCGCCAACGCCGATCACGCGTGGCCCCCACCGCCGCCAGCCCGCGGGTGAAGTAGGCCATCTCCTGCGGGTACCCCGGCGAGATCATCACGACATTCGTCACAGCTCCTCCAGCAGCTCGACCCGGATCCCGGTGATGATGCGGCGAAGGGCGTCGCGCACGACCTCGGTCTGCGGGTCGCGAACGGTGACATATCCCTGGCCGGTGTAGTCCGAACTGGCCGGCTGCCCTGGCTGGGGAGTCGCGACTCGACGACGAGGTCACCCACCTGCCGGTTGACCTCGTCCACGCCGTGCACGGCACCGACCCTCCCTCGGCCCATGCCGCGCAGGTACGCCGTGCCCGAGGCGAAGCGCCGCTCCGGCACGTCGAAGGTACCGAGTACGACGAGCCGAGCCCACGCGGCGTACAGGTCGAAGTCGTGCGTGTAGCCGTGCATCGATGTCAGGTTCGCGCCAGGCGGCCGCGCCGCCACCTCGGAGACCGCAACCGACCCGTCGGGTCGCCGGAACCACTCCATGTGCGTGAGCGCGTCGGTCACGCCGAGAGCGCGAAGCGCGGCGGGACCGACCTCGTGGATGCCGGCGTACTCGGGTCCGGCGATGTCGCGCGGTAAAAGCACCGCCAACTGGATCCAGGGGTTGCGCAGCACGTCCAGCGGAGGCGGCAGGTACTCGCGCGATCGAAGACCAGACCGTCGTGCCGCCCAACGTCACGCTGTCGAAGGTGAACTCCTCGCCCGACGAGGAACTCCTCCAGCAAAGCCGGGGCCTCGGCGCTCGGCTTCATGGCACCGAGCCACCCTTCGAGCGCGGAGCCGTCGTCGAGCCGGAAGGTGGCCTGCGAGCCGACGCCAGACGGGGGCTTCGCCACAAGCGGGAAGCCGACCTCGGCCGCGAAGCCCGTCGCCTGGCCCGCATCGTGCACCAGCGCGTGTCTGGCGCACGGCACGCCGGCCGCACGCAGCACGTCCTTCATCCGCGGTTTGTCCCTCACGTTGAGCGCCGTCTGGACGTCCATGCCCTCGATACCCATTGCCTCGCGCACCTGTGCGAGCGGCACCTGCAACTGCTCGAGCACACCCACGAGCCGTTCGATGCGCCCCATCTGCCGGCCGAGGCCGCTCACACCCCCGGCGATCTGCCGCGCTTCGAGCGCGTTGTCCACCCGCCAGTGACCTGCCAGCCGGCTGCGCAGCTCCGGGGCTATCCGTTCCAGCGGCTCGCTGGTGACCAGACCGAGCCTCACGCCGGGCAGGGAGGCAGCGCACGTCACGAATCGCGCGGTGGCCTCCATCAGGTACGGCGCGACGAACGCGGCGACGACCATGCCGAGGACGTTACCGGCGGCCTGGGTCGTCGAGGCAGCGCCTCAGCGTCGCGGCACTAGCATGGCCGAGGTGCGAGTGATCTTCGTCGAGCCCGCTTCCCGAAGAACCAGCGCCAGTTCGTCCGTGCCCTGGCCGAGGTCGGCGCCGACGGTGATCGGCGTCGGCGAGTCACCGCAGGACTCCTTGGACGATGAGCTGAAGAGCTGGATGGTGCACTACCACCAGGTCCCGAACGTGGGCGACGTCGGAGTGATGACCGACGCGGTCCGCTGGCTCCAGGACAAGCTCTGGGTCGACCGGCTGGAGGCGACGATCGAGGCGCACACGCTCGCCGCCGCCGAGGTGCGCGAGCGCTGCACCATCCCCGGGACGTCGTTGCGTACGGCGTGGCTGTGCCGCGACAAGCCGTCGATGAAGGATGCGCTGCGTGCGGCCGGCGTGCCGACCGCCGCCTCGGCCGGCGCCGACAATGCCGAGCAGGTGCGGGCCTTCGCGGACGCGGTCGGCTTTCCGATCATCCTCAAGCCACGCACGGGTGCCGGCGCGCTGGACACCACTCGGGTCGACGGCAGTGAGCAGCTCGAGGCGGCGCTGGCCATGTTCGGGTCGAAGGGCGTCGACCTCGATCGCGGTCGAGGAGTTCGTCGAGGGCCACGAGGGGTTCTACGACACGCTGTCGGTCGACGGGCACGCTGCCCTCGACTTCGTGTCGCACTACTTCCCCAACGTTCTGGAGGCGATGAGAACGCGTTGGATCTCCCCGCAGTTCGTCTCCACCAACCGCGTGGACTCGCGTGCCCGACTACGACCAGCTTCGCGAGCTCGGGCATCGGGTTGTCGAGGCGCTCGGCATCGGCACCAGTGCCACCCACATGGAGTGGTTCTTCGGGCCCAAGGGGCTGCGGTTCTCCGAGATCGGCTGCCGCCCGCCGGTGTCGGGGCCTGGGACCTCTACTCGGCGGGCAACGACCTCGACCTCTACCGCGAGTGGGCGAACGCGATCGTGCACGGGCACGTCGCGACCCAGCCATCGCGCCGGTTCGCCAGCGGCATCATCGCGCTGCGACCCGACCGGGACGGCCACATCGCCGGGTACTCCGGCGTCGATGAGATGCAGGCCCGGTACGGCGAATGGGTGCTCGACGCGCATCTGCCGCAGCCGGGAACGCCCACGCAGCCGGTGGAGGCCGGCTACATGGCCAACGCCTATGTCCGCATGCGGCATCCCGACTACGACGTGCTGCGGGGGATGCTCGACGAAGTCGGGCGCACCATCCACGTGCACGCGGCGTGACCCGCGATCCGTGACGCTGCTCGGGCCGCAACGGCGGCCGAGCGTCGAGCAGGTCGTAGCGGGATCTGGACCAGCAGCAGCCCGTGGCCACTGTCACGGCCGGCTGGCAGGAGCGCGAGGGCGAGGACGCCGAGCTCAGCGACCTGCTCGGCGGGCGCACGGTGAACCTCGCGCTGCACGCCCGCTGGCTCAACGTCCTACGAGTGCGACCGGGAGTACGCCCATGCCGAGCGTGAGCACGACGCGGTCCTGGACGAGCTGCAGCAGCCTCTACCTCGGCCAGCTTGACCATGCCCTGCGAGCGACGTACGACGTCGCGCACAGCAAGGAAGGTCGACCCGCGCTGGCGCGACACCGCTCTCGACGATGCGCTGGAGGTGGTCCGTGCTGGTCGACGACCAGCACCTGGCCGCGGGTCCGTGCCGCCCAGCACGCCTTCTACGCCGCGTGGCGACCCCAGGAGCGGCCGGTGATCGCCCGGCATCGCGAGGAGGTGGGGCAGATCCTGCGAGCACTCCGCAGGCGGTCGTCGTCGCCGGCGGGCACGTCGGCGAGCTGACCCGCGTGCTGCACCTGTTCTGCGTCGAGCCGCACCTGCCGCAGGTCGTCATCGCGTGGTCGGCCGGCGCCATGGCGCTGTCCGAGCGCGTCGTCCTCTTCCATGACTTCGTCCCGCACGGAGTGGCCCAGACCGAGGTCTTCGAGCGAGGGGCTCGGCGTGGTTCGCGGTCTCGTGCCGCTCCCGCACATGCGTCGTCGGCTGCGTGTCGACGACCGGGTCCGCATGTCGGTGCTGGCGCGACGGTTCGCCCCTGCGCAATGCCTGGTCCTGGACGACGGCGCGCGCGTGCCACCTCTCGCCCGAAGGCCGACTCCCGCCGATGCGCGCGTCGTGTCCGAGGACGGCCGGGTCACCGACGCAGGTGCGGCATGAACGAGCTCGCCACCGGCGTCTCCCGCCGCCGTCTCGCCATCAACCGGCTCAAGGACCGCAAGCCTCTCGACGCGGCCGCCGTGGACCGCTTCCTCGCCCGCCACGAGGTCCCCATCGTCGAGGGCTCACGATGTACGTTCCTCTTCCGCGGTGAGGCCGACGAGGTGTTCGTCGTCCAGCGGATCGTCGGCCTGCCGGAGCTCTGCCGTTGCGGCGGCTGCGGGGAACCGACCTGTGGTACCTCGTGCTCGAGCTTCCCGAAGGGTCGCGGGTCGAACTACCAGCTCGAGATCAGGCGAGGAGACCATCGTCGAGCGGACCAACGACCCGCTCAACGAGAAGCTCTCGTACAGCCCGGTCGGCAGCCTCGTCCGTCTGCTTCGGACACGGGTACGAGCCGCCCGAGTGGGCGATGCCGGATCCCGAGGCCCGGCCCGGCGAGCTGGTGCCGCTGACCGTGCCGAGCCGGGCGCTGCGGCGCGACTGCCCGGTGACCCTGTACCTGCCCGCCCGCTTCCGACGCACCGCGTCGTACCCGCTGCTGCTCGTCCACGACGGCCCCGACTTCCTCCAGTACGCCGCCGCGAAGACCGTCCTCGACAACCTGATCCACCGGCTGGACGTCGCGGAGACGGTCGTCGCATTCCTGCACCCGCAGGAGCGGCTCACGGAGTACGCCAACTCGACCGCCCACTCCCGCTTCCTCACCAGCGAGCTCGTCCCGCGGCTGGAGACCGAGTTGCCGCTCGTGGGCAAGCGGTCCGCCCGCTGCCTGCTGGGCTCCAGCTTTGGCGCGGTGGCCTCGCTCTCCGCGGCGGTCAGGTCTCCCGACACCTACGGCTCGCTCGTGCTCATGTCAGGGTCGTTCGTCTTCACCGATATCGGCTTCGACCACGGAGGTGGCGCCGGCCTTCGACCCGGTCGTGAAGTTCGTCAATCGGTACCGCGCCCGACCCACGCATGTGGCCGACCGTCTCTTCGTCAGCTGCGGCGTCTACGAGCCGCTGATCGTGCCGAACCGCTCGATGATCCCGACGTTGGAGTCGACTGGCATGACCGTGCGGTACGTCGAGGCGCGCGACGGGCACAACTGGGAGAACTGGCGGGACCGACTCCGCGACGCTCTGACGTGGGTTTATCCAGGGCCTCAAAAGTTCTACTACGAATGACCGAGCTCCCCGCAAAAGAAGATGCCCGAAAGGCCGGCCCGCCTAACAGCGCCAGCAGGTCACTGCGCTCTTGGGTCAGCATCGGCCGTACGTCGACCACGGGTGCGTCCGACAGGTTCACGCGGCCATCTTGTCTAGTGAACGGTCAGAACCAGCTTGCCCTGGCCGCTTCCGGTTTCTACGCGCGAATGAGCCCTGGCTGCCTCGACCAAGGGAAGCACCTGGTCGATGACCGGCCGCAGGCGTTCCGCTGTGACCAGGTCGCTGAGCCTGCGAAGGACATCCTGCCCAGGGCGGAGCAGCACTCCGTGCAGCTGCACGTTGCGGTCGAGGGCCTCATCGAAGTCGCCCGTCAACCCAGCGATGGACCCGGCCCGACCGCATTCCGCCATCACCCCCAGGCTTGCCGCCACTGCTCCGCCACCGACCAGGTCGGCGACCATGGCGAAGTCCGTGCCCACCTGTGCGTGGGCCACCCCGATGGCATCCGGCCGATGGCGATCCACCATGACCTCGACGCCGAGGCGACGCAGTAGCGGGTGTCTCGGCGCGCTGGCCAGTGCCGCCACTCTCAGCCCGCGAGCGTGGCACAGCTGGGCCAGCAGGTGGCCGACACCGCCTGCCGCGCCGTGGATCAGAATCCACTCCCCAGGAGACGGATCGAGACGATCGAGCAGCTGCAATGCAGTGCCACCGGCCAGCGGCAGCGCGGCCGCCTCCAACACATCGAGTGCGAGCGGGCGCTCGGCAACGAGGTGCGCGTCAACGACGAGCTCACTGGCGTATGCACCCCAGCGGCTCCCCCGTACCGGCAGCAGCCCCCACACCTCGGTGCCGACGGCCGGGTCAGCGACCTCTTCACCGACCTCGACCACGCATCCGGCGAACTCGTAGCCGACGACGTACGGCGGCGCGACACCCGCCCAGCTCGGATCTGATCGGTTGCCGGCATCGACCGGGTTGACGCCCGCCGCGGCGACGGCGACGCGGACTTGATGTCGCTGGACCGAGCGCTGCGGGAGCTCTTCGAGCTTCATGACCTCCGGTCCGCCCGGTCGGGTGATGACCAAGCCCTTTCCCACGCCCGCCCCTACTGAGTGGCGGTCGCAACCGACGTCGTGGTCATGGGGAGACGGTTCCCGACGAGCGCCGGCGAGAGAAGCCCCGTCCCGGAGATCGGCAGGAATGCGGCGATGCCGGGCAGGATCACACCGCTGCGAGGACCGGCGGCCACAGACCCTTGACGTGTGAACCGGATCACACGAAGGTGAGGGCTTCCCCCGATGAGCAGAGGTCGATCATGCGTTCCCTCCCCACCGCGCTTGCCCTCGCAGCCCTCACCGCCGGAGTGCTCGTCGCCACCCCACCCGCGAGCGCCAGTCCCGGCCGTTCCGACCGCGACGGCGACCTCGAGGTCTACGTCGTGGAGGCCGCCCCGGCTGACCTCGAGAAGCTCGAGGAGGTCGGGCTCGACACCGAGCACGCCGTCCAGTCGGAGGGCGCCCAGGGCAACATCCGCCTCGACGCCGTCATCACCGAGGCCCAAGCCGACCTGCTCCGCGCCGAGGGCCTCTCGGTCCGGGTCAAGAAGGTCAACGGCCGGACCGCCTCCGAGGCGGCGCGTCTCCAGAACCTCGCCGGCTACGACGCCTACCGCTCCTACAGCGAGCCCGGCGGCATCGCCGACGAGCTGCGCGAGACCGCGGCGGCGTACCCCAAGATCACCAAGCTCGTCACCATCGGGAAGACCATCCAGGGGAAGGACATCCTCGCGCTGAAGGTGACCAAGGACGCCAAGAAGGTCAAGGACGGCAAGCGTCCGTCGGTCCTGTACGGCGGCGCCCAGCACGCGCGGGAGTGGATCACGCCCGAGATGGTCCGCCGCCTCATGCACTACTACCTGGAGGGCTACAGCAGCGACCCGCAGCTCTACCGGATCATCAGGACCACGGAGCTGTGGTTCCTGCCCGTGTCCAACCCCGACGGCTACGACTTCACGTTCAGCGCCGACAACCGCCTGTGGCGCAAGAACCTCAGGGACAACGACGGCGATGGACAGCTCACCGCGAACGACGGCGTCGACCCCAACCGCAACTTCGCGGTCAAGTGGGGCTGGGACAACGAGGGCTCCTCGATCGACCAGGCCAGCGAGACCTTCCGCGGCACCGGCCCGAACTCCGAGCCGGAGACCCGGGCCCTCGACCGGCTGTTCGACCGGGTCGGGTTCGAGTTCTACATCAACTACCACTCCGCGGCCGAGCTCCTGCTCTACGGCATCGGCTGGCAGGTGAGCACGCCCTCGCCCGACGACGTGATCTACGAGGCCATGGCCGGCGACGACGCGAACCCGGCGATCCCCGGCTACGACCCGGACATCTCCGCCGAGCTCTACACCACCAACGGCGACACCGACACCCATGCCACGGTCGAGTACGGCACCCTGGGCTTCACCCCCGAGATGACCACCTGCGAGACGGTCTCGGCCTCGATCCCCGACGACGAGTGGGAGCCCGAGGACTGCATCAGCGGCTTCAACTTCCCCGATGACGAGGAGCTGATCCAGGCAGAGTTCCAGAAGAACATCCCGTTCGCGCTGTCGGTGGCCCGGTCGACGCACGACCCGGACGACCCGGTCTCGGTGGTCGGCCGCACGGCCGCCGACATGGTGTCCGACCCGTTCGCGGTCTCGCACGGCACCACCCAGCCGGTCGCGGTCACCGCGAAGAAGGCGATCAAGAACCTCCGCCTGAAGTACTCCGTGAACGGCGGACGGACCAAGACGGAGAAGACGCGGCAGTGGCGGGGCGGCGAGCGCTACGGCGACACCCACCACGACTACTACGCCGAGTTCCGCGGCAAGGTCACGCGCACCCATCCCGGTGACTCGGTCGAGGTCTGGTTCACCGGGTACAAGCGCGGCAAGGGCTGGGTCAGCAGCGAGCCGTTCACCTACCAGGTCGCCGACGACATCGGAGGCGACGTACTCATCCTGGCCGCCGAGGACGTCACGGGCCTCAGCCCGGCCCAGGGCGTGACCTCCGCGAAGTACGCCGACGACTACGCCGACCGCGCTCTCAGCGGCGGGCTACAGCTCCGACGTCTACGACGTCGACGTCAACGGGCGCACCGCGCCGCACCACCTGGGCGTGCTGTCCCACTACGACGCGATCGTGTGGGAGTCGGGCGACGACATCATCACCCGCGCGACCGGCCAGCCCGGCGGGACGGCCGACAAGCTCTCGCTCGACCTCGAGCTGTCGGTGCGTGACTACCTCAACGAGGGCGGCAAGGCGCTGGTGACCGGCAAGTACAACCAGTTCGCGCAGGCCGCCAACGGCGTCTACGACTACAACCCGTTCGCGCCTCCGCAGTGCACCACCCCGGACGACCTACCCCTGCCTCCCGCTGGCCAACGACTTCCAGCAGTACTGGCTCGGCGCCTACAACTACGTGAGCGACGGCGGCACCAGCACCGAGGGAGACCCCTTCCCCGTCAGCGGTGTTGCGGGTGAGTTCGACGGGTTCGAGGGCACGTTCAACGGTGGCGACTCGGCCGACAACCAGGACCACACGGGGTCGCTGGTGACGACCTCGAGCATCCTGCCCGAGGACGAGTTCCCGCAGTTCGCCAGCGCGGCGCCCGTGCAGTGGGTCCGGCCGGGTGCGGCGCCGTACGACCCGTTCACGGGCGAGTGGTACATGTTCAGCCAGTGGGCCGACCAGGGCTGGAAGCGGATGTCCCGCACGGTCGACCTCACCGCGGCGACGTCCGGCGAGCTGACCTTCCAGATGTCCCACGACACCGAGCTCGACTGGGACTACGTCGTGGTCGAGGCCCACGAGGTCGGCACCGACAGCTGGACCACGCTCCCGGACGCCAACGGCCACACGTCAGCAGGGCACCGGCGAGTCGTGCGCCGCGGGCTGGGTGGAGATCCACCCGTTCGTGGAGCACTACCAGGGCGCGGACTGCTCCCCCACCGGCACCACGGGCGCGTGGCACGCGGCCACCGGCAACAGCTCCGGCTGGCAGGAGTGGAGCGTCGACCTGACGCCGTACGCCGGCAAGCAGGTCGAGCTGTCGATCAGCTACCTCACCGACTGGGGCACCCAGGGTCTCGGCGTCTTCGTCGACGACACCAAGGTCCTCCTCGACGGGGTGGTCACCGAGGAGACCTCCTTCGAGGACGGCCTCGGCGGCTGGACCCTGGCACCGGCGCCGGAGGGCATCGCGGGAGACGAACAACTGGACCCGCTCGCAGAAGGCGTTCGAGGAGGGCTCCGTCACCACCACGGACGACACCGTGTTCACGGGCTTCGGCGCGGAGGGGCTGACGTCGGCGGAGATGCGCAACGACTTCGTCGCTCGGGCGATGGCCCACCTCCTGGACTGATCACCTGAGCCAGGTAGAACAAGCAAAGGCCGCTTCCGGATCTCTCCGGAAGCGGCCTTGCTCCCATTAGCTAGTCGCGCCGTGGGCGAGCCCGCCGTCCGTCCTCGGCGAAGGTGCCCTCGGGACCCGCCGGAGCCGGCAGCGTGAAGGGCGGACCCGGCACCTTCTTGCCCGGCACCCCGTTCACCGACTCGGTCGAGTACGCGAACGTCAACATCGCGAACGCGATCAGGTCGCTGTTGACCTCCAGCGCGTGCAGGTCGACGTTGTCGAACGTGTCGCACGCCTCGTGGTAGCAGGGGTCGAACTGTTCGCCGGCGGTGCCGCCCCAGATCGCCTCCTGCTCCTCGGTCTTGATCACCTCGGCGCCGGTGAACAGGCCACTCGACGGGATGCCGGCCAGGATGAAGGCCTCGTAGTCGCTGCGGCCGGAGAACTCGGTGTCGTCGTACGGCTCGCCGACCAGGGTGTAGTACGACTCGTAGACGTCCTCGATCGCCGTCGGAGCCCGGCGGAACGGGAACGCCATCCGGTGCCGGGAACGTGGACTCGTCGGCGTCGTACACCATGAAGATGTAGTTCGGCGAGCCGACCATGTCGTAGTTCATGTACAGCGCGATCCGGTCCCGCTCCGCCTGCGAGAGACCGTCGACGTAGTCCGCCGAGCCGACCAGACCCTGCTCCTCACCGGCCCACCAGGCGAACCGCAGGGTGTTCTCCGGGTTGAGGTTGGCCATCAGTCAGGGCGGTCTCGAGGAGTGCCGCCGAGCCGGAGCCGTTGTCGTTGATGCCCGGGCCCTCGATCACGCTGTCGAGGTGGGCACCGGCCATCACGACGTTGTCCGCGTTCTTGCCGGGCAGCTCCGCGATGACGTTGAAGTCGCGTGCGGGTCTCGGCCGGCAGCACCTCGACGAAGGCGGTCGAGCCCGGCTGGGCCAGAGCCACGCCGTCGGCGAAGCTCGCGCCCACCACGGGGATGCCGTGCGTGACCGGTCCGGGCGCACCCGGGATCGGCGGGTCCACGCTCGTGGCGTCCGCGACGATCAGGCCCTCGCGGTCGGGCGTGTTGCCCTGGTTGAAGATGATGACGGCCTCGGCGCCCGCCTGCTCGGCGTAGAACGCCTTGGTCCCGAAGAAGCAGGTGCCGCGCTGGACCAGCGCGATGTCGGCGTCGCCGCTCCAGTCGATGCCGGCGAAGTCGGCGGCCTCGCAGCCGCTCGTCGAGGCCCGGTCACCGGCGCAGGTTGATGTCGACCGGGATGACCTGTCCCTCGACCGTCGCCCGAGCCGCTACCGGTGAAGACGCCGGTCTCGTACTCGGCCTCGACCGGGGTGAGCTGCCGCAGCACGGCCGGGAAGTTGAACGTGATGTCCACCGGGTCGAGCGTCACCTCGTAGCCGGCGTCCCCCAGCAGGCCGGCGACGTAGTCGACGCTGTCGGCGTAGCCGTCGGTGCCCGCGGCGCGGGTGCCCGGGTAGACCGGATCGGTGCTCGTCGTCGGCGATCTCCTGGAACGCGGCCTGGTGCTCGCGGACGCCCTCGAGCGTCACGCACTCCAGCAGCTTCGGATACGTGTTGTTGCTGCGGTTGTCGCACGCGGCGCCTGGTGGCGCGGCCGCGTCTGCGGACGCCACCAGGGCGGGCAGCATTGCCGCCAGGAGCGCCGCAATGGCGCCGAGGGCCGCCAGTGCGGACCGCTCCTCCGCGCGCGGTGGGCCGGGCCAGCACCCTTGCTCTCATTCTTCCTGCCATGTTCCGTCTCCTGTTCCGGTCGGGAGTCCCGGTGGGAAGCTCCTCGCCGATCCGATGTGATGTCGCGATGGCCCTCGATGTGACGAGCGGCACATCGCCTCCCCTACAAGACACCAACGGCGCCCGCGCTGCCACCCTCAGAGGGGCGCCTAAATTGCGTGAGCCGGACACGCCGGTGCTCGAGTCGACTCACCCGCATTCCCCGAACTTCGTTCGCGATCCTTGCGGCTGAGACGCGTTGATAACGATCACTGGGAATCGACTCCCGAAGCCGGCTCGGGTCGGAGCTGCGGAGTATCACCGATGGCTCACCGCGCCACGCAGGCACGGCTCGTTGGTCGCGACCCGGAGATGGCGATCGGGAACCGCGAGGAGTGAACCATGCCGACAGTCACGACCAACGACGGAACCGAGATCTACTACAAGGACTGGGGCACCGGTCAGCCGATCATGTTCCACCACGGATGGCCCCTGAGCTCCGACGACTGGGACGCGCAGCTGATGTACTTCGTCCAGCGCGGCTACCGAGTGATCGCACACGACCGCCGCGGTCACGGTCGGTCCAGCCAGGTCGCTGACGGGCACGACATGGACCACTACGCGGCCGATGCGGCCGCCGTGGTCGAGCACCTCGACCTGCACGACGCCGTACACGTCGGGCACTCCACCGGCGGCGGCGAGGTCGCCCGCTACGTCGCCCGCCACGGGAGCGGTCGCGTGGCCAAGGCGGTGCTGATCGGCGCCGTCCCGCCGCTGATGCTGCAGACCGAGGCCAACCCTGGCGGACTCCCCCTCGAAGTGTTCGACACCTTCCGCGAGGGCACCGGGTCCAACCGGTCCCAGTTCTTCCTCGACGTCGCCTCCGGACCGTTCTACGGCTTCAACCGACCCGGAGCGGAGGCCTCGCAAGGGGTCATCTGGAACTGGTGGCGCCAGGGCATGATGGGCAGCGCCAAGGCCCACTACGAGGGAATCAAGGCGTTCTCGGAGACCGACTTCACCGAGGACCTCCAGAACATCCTGGTGCCCACGCTCGTGATGCACGGCGACGACGACCAGGTCGTCCCGATCGCCGACTCGGCCGAGCTGTCCATCAAGCTGCTCAAGGACGGGACGCTCAAGGTCTACCCGGGCTTCCCCCACGGCATGTGCACCACCCACGCCGACGTCATCAACCGCGGACCTGCTCGAGTTCATCCAGGGCTGACCGGGGCACTCGCGAAAGGGAGGCACCCGATGGTCCCCGACCCCTTCCTCCCCGACCCGCACGAGCTCCTCGCCCGGAACGGCGCGCCGGAGACGATCGCGGGGTGGCAGGCGGTCGCCGACGGTCTCCTGTCCGACGAGTGCTGCGCGTTCCACCGCAACGTGGGGATCTCGGCACGCTACGCCTGGATCTACCAACACCTGCCCGTGTGCCTCAAGTGGGCAGGGATGGCCGCGATCGCTTCGCACCACGTCCGGCTCGTTCTCTTTCCGTTCCGGCTTGATACCGATCGCACGGGCTTCGTGGACATCCCGCGCAGTCTCGGTCGGCGGAAGCTGCTGCTGACGCAAGACGTGAACACGATCCGGGAGACGAACAACGCCATCTTCAACGACATCTTCTGGGTGCATCTGGCCTACGTCGCTGCCGCGGGCGGGATTGAACACCTGCGTGCTCTCTTCCGGGCGGAGCCTGGCTATGCGGCCGTCCTCTCGGGTTTCGAGGCGATCGACCGAGGGCGCCGTGTCCTGGAGGACGGGTCGGCGTCGCCGGGCGCTCGACAAACGGCCGAAGATCTCGTCTGGGACGGCAATCTCCGGCTCCTCGAGCACGAGCAGCGCGCTCTGGTGCAGCCACACTTCGATCGCCTCTCGTGCACGTTCGCGAGACTTGTCTCGATCGGCTCGGCCACGAACTTCGAGGTGCGTGGGTGGCGGCATGAGGTCGGCTACTTCACCTCGTTCTACCTCTACGCGCTCACCCGAGCGATGACGCACGGTGTGCGTGCGCAGGCCTGGCCGCGGATCACCCGGTACGACGACCGCTGGCCATGGCTCGTGACGAGCGTCGTTCCCCGCTTCCGGAGATTCGACTCCGACATGCCACTTGGTCGACATCACCTTGCGACGCATCCTCGCCGACGCGCGCTTCTACGCGTCCATGCCGTGCGTCGTACCCGGCTCCCCAGAGGCGATCATGCGCGCGGCGGCCCTCATACCTCCTGCTGGCTCGCGGCGACCAGCGCCCCGGCGGCGTCGTAGCCCTGGAGCCGGATGACGTCGCCGGCGGCGGCAGGGACCGTGATCTGGGTGGTGCCGTTGGACGTCGCAGTCGTCGCGACCGGTCGGTCGCTGACGTACACGTCGACGCTGGTAATCGAATCGGTGGTGATGGTCAGCTTGCGCTTCCCGGTGCCGGCTGCGGTGGAGGTGAACTGCAGCAGCCGTGGCTGTCGCTGGGCGAGCAGGGCGCCGGCGGTGGCCATGAGGTCGACGTTCTCCTCCAGGAGGTCCCGCTTGGTGAGCTCGTGGAGCTCGTCGGGCACCACGCCGAGGTCTTCCACTGGCTGGCCCATCCATGATCCGACGCGCAGGCAGCGGCGCAGCGCAACGCGCATCTGCACACCCTTGGGCAGCTGCTTGAGCGCTCCACTGGTCCATTCGGTGCGGAGGTCCTCGTGGGTGACGACGTTCGCGCCGCCGGCACCGGTGTTGGCCTCGACGCCGAGCACGGGTCCGATCTCATGGTCCTGGAAGCCGGCGGCGAAGATGTCGCAGGCGCTGTAGCACTGCGCGTCGGTCACCAGCACGACCGGACCTTGGTAGACCTGACCGACGCTGTTGACGAGGTCGGCCGGGTAGAGCGGGAAGGCGCTGGAGTACGCCGAACCGGTGGTCACCGATTCCTCCAGCGAGGCCTTCCACTCCTGGTAGTCGGCGACGGTCGTTGCCAGCCCGGTGGTGCCGGGCGTGCTCACGAACTGGAACGGCTCCGGCGTGATCCGGCGTGGGCTGAGGAACTGAAGGAGGAACTCCGATGCGATCACATAGCCACCCCCGTTGCCGCGGACGTCGAGCACCAGGCCCTCGGGCGGGAGCACGGAGAGCAGCCGGGCGACCTCGTTGATGAAGGCGTCGATGTCCTGGTCCTGCATGTGGAAGGTGAAGATCCGCAGATGACCGAAGGTGCCGCTGGGGGTGTCGACGACGCGGGCCTTGAGCTCGTCGGGGCGGTTGGTCGGGACCGGCCCGGCCGCGAGCGGTGCGGTGGCCCGGGGTTTACGGGCACCGGCTTTCGCGGCGCTCGGGGCTGGCGCGTTCAGGGATGCCGGCGCGAACAGTCGACGCTTCGCCCGCCGGGTCAGCTCGGTGCGGAGATCCATGCCGACCAGGTGGTTGGCCGCGACCTCGACGCCGGTGGGCAGCGACGGCAAGGTCCCCGGTGTCGTCACCTCGGCGGCGGACTCGAAGACGCGCCAGGGCACTCGGGTCTCGTGGGTCGATCCGTTGACCTTGTAGGTGACGTCGACCCAGTCCTCATCGGGCGGCAGCGACATGTTGATCGAACGGAGCGTCATGTTCTGAAGGCCCTGCGCGAACTGGGCCGCCTTGTTGCTGCCCGCCTCCCGGGCTGCGTTCGCCTCGACGGCGAGCTGGATCGGGGTGCCGTTCCAGTGCGTCACCTCGACGCCCGCCTTGAGCTGCGGATCGCCGGTGATGTGGTCGAACGTCTTGGTCACCAGGTACGCCGTACGCCCGGCGTCCACGCAGCGCTCGAGGAAGATGCCGAGGAACGCGAAGCCGGCGTAGCGCGACGGGAGGATGTAGTTGGTGTGCAGGTCGTGCAGGCCGAGGAAGATCCGCTGGAGCTGCACGTGGAACTCGGTCTCGGTGAGGTCGGCCAGTCGGTGCCGCAGGAGGCGGAGCGCCTGTAGCGGGTCGATGGCGTGCATCGCGCGCTTGAGGGGCAGGTGGCAGTAGACCTCTCCGATCAGGATCTCGGCTTGGTCCAGGACGAGGCGGCGCTGGGCGTCGGTGAGCGGCCCCTGCGCGATGTGGCTGCGGAACTGCGGCATGGTGCGGACGGTGCCCAGGTCGTGATCTGCGGTCAGGGCGACGGTGTCGGGGTGGGACATGCTGACTCCTCCGGGGGCGGCTTCTCCCTTTGAGGATCCGCTGGACGCCCGCCAGATACATCGGCGGTCCAGCAAAACCCGTCGGGTCGCGGCAGTCCTTCCCTCAGCCGCCGGCCGCGACTGCGCTGAGGGAAGGCGCAGGGAAGGCGCCCACCGGAGTCTCGTCGGCATGAACACCACCCAGGTCGGCGCATCCGCCCGGCGCAGTCGCACCGTGACCCGGCAGGACATCGCCCTGTTCACGGAGATCAGCGGCGACCGGAACCCGATCCACTACGACGAGGACCTCGCCGCGGCAAGCCGCTTCGGCGGAGTCGTCGTCCAGGGCGGGGTCACCTCGGGTCTGCTCAACGCCCTGGTTGCGGAGCAGCTGCCCGGCCCCGGCAGCGTCTTCCTCGAGGTCGCCTGGCGCTTCCTGGCGCCGGTGCGCCCCGGGGACGTCATCACGGCCCAGGCCACGGTCACCGCCCTCCGCGACGACAAGCCAGTCACCACGCTCGCCACACAGGTCGTCAACCAGGCCGGCGTGACGGTTCTCGACGGCACCGCCGTCGTCTGGCGCGACCCTCTCGTCGCCGGCGTCACGGATGCCCACCACCCACACGAGCCCGCCGGATCCTCCGGCGTCATCACAGGAAGGGAACAAGAATGACCACCACCACCGAGAACCCTCGGACCAACGGGGTCGACACCGCGACGCTCTTCGCGACGCTCGACGCCGTCAAGGAGCAGCCGGAGATCGCGAAGTTCCAGTTCCGCGCATCCAACGAATGGCTGGGCGGGACTCACAGCCGCTCCAGCTACTCCGGGTTCCACGGAGCGCTGCAGGAGATGGAACACAAGCGAGTCACCACCGTCGACTCCGACCACCCGGAAGTCCTGACCGGCCAGGACGAGGCCCCGACCCCCGTCGAGTACCTGCTGCACGGCATCGCCGCCTGCCTGACCGCAGGCATCGCCAACATCGCTGCTGTGCGCGGCGTCCAGCTCAGCAAGGTCAGCTCGACCGTCGAGGGCGACATCGACCTGCTCGGCATCCTCGGGCTCTCCGGCGGAGACGTCCGCAACGGGTACGAGCAGATCAAGGTGACGCTCCACATCGAGGGCGATGCCGACGAAGCCACGCTGCGCGGCATCGTCGAGCAGTCCCGTCGCCGCTCGGCCGTGTACGACGTGCTCACCAACCCGACACCCGTCGCCATCGAGGTTGTCACCGGCTGACCGCCGGTCACCCCTGCCCTGGACCGGCCACCCACCCCGAGTGGCCGGTCCAGGGGCAAAGCGAGAGGACCCTGCAATGACCACCGAGCACAGCGTGGACACGGTCGTGGTCGGGGCCGGCCACGCCGGCCTCGCCGTCAGCCGGCTGCTCAGCAGCGCCGGACGCGAGCACGTCGTCCTCGAGCGTGGCCGGGTCGGCGAACGCTGGCGCAGTGAGCGTTGGGACTCCCTGCACCTCCTGACGCCGAACTGGATGACCCGCCTGCCCGGCTGGTACTACAGCGGCCCGGATCCCGAGGGGTTCCAGTCGGCGGGAACGTTCGCGCGCCACCTCGGCCGCTACGCCGCCTCCTTCGCGGCGCCGGTTCTCACCGGAACGCAGGTGGAGTCCCTGACGAGCGGTCCGGCCGGCAGCTACCTGCTCCGCACGAACCACGGCACCTGGCGCACCCGCTCCGTCGTCATCGCGACGGGACCGCACGCAACCCCGGCGATACCGCCAGGACTCGAGCGCGCCGCCCTCCCCATCGTCACCAGCGACCGCTACCGCAACCCCGGTCGGCTCAGCCGCGGCGGCGTCCTCGTCGTGGGCGCCTCCTCCTCCGGCGTACAGATCGCCGACGAGCTGGCCAGGTCGGGTCGCGAGGTGGTGCTCGCGGTCGGCCGGCACACCCGAATGCCACGCCGGTACCGCGGCATGGACGCGTTCTGGTGGCTGACCGCCACCGGTCGGCTCGACCGCACGATCGACGAAGTACGGGATCCCGTCGCCTCCCGCCACGAGCCGTCACTTCAGGTGATCGGTCGCAGCGCGGGGAGCGACGACGACGCCGACGTCGACCTGGCCGCCTTGCAACGTCGCGGCGTCCGGCTGAGCGGACGCCTCCTGGGCCTCGACGGCCACCGCGCGACGTTCGGCGAGCGGCTGGCGGACGACATCGCGGACGCGGACCGGCGCCTGCGGCGATTTCTCGACTCAGTTGACCAGTACGTCGATCACGCCGGACTGGCCGGCGAGGTGTGGCCGATGCGCTGGCCCACCCCGGTGCCGACGGTCTCGGCTCCCCCACTTCTGGATCTGCACGCCGAAGGCATCGGGACGGTCGTCCTCGCCACCGGCTACCGCCCCGACCACGCGTGGGTGCACCTGCCCATCAAGGCCGAGGACGGCTCCATCCGCCAGTACCGCGGCGTGACCGACGCTCCTGGGGTCTACGTCGTCGGCCAGCGCTTTCAGCACCGCCGCGACTCCGGGTTCGTCGACGGTGCCCGCCACGACGCGCACGCGGTCGTGGCCCACCTGACCACCGGAACCCTGCCGGCAACCGAACGGCGTGGGGCTCTCGTCCTCGAGGAGAACGCATGAACGAGTACGACGTCGTCGTCGTCGGTGGCCGGGTCGCCGGTGCCGCGACCGCGATGCTGCTGTCCCGCGCAGGGCTGCGCGTGGCGCTCTTCGAGCGTTCACGACCGGGCTCCGACACGCTGTCGACCCATGCCCTCATGCGCGGAGGGGTCCTGCAGCTCTCGCGATGGGGGGTCCTCCCCCAGTTGCTCCGCGCCGGCACCCCCGCGATCCACAGCACCACCTTCCACTACGGCGACGACCGCACGACCAGGGTGTCGATCCGGCCGAGCCCCGGGGTGGACGCGCTCTACGCGCCGCGCAGGCACCTGCTCGACCGCGTGCTGGTCGAGGCCGCCGCCGAGTCGGGGGCCGACGTCCATCACGCCACTCCGGTCCTGGGCCTGCTCCGCGCCGACGACGGCCGCGTCGCAGGGGGTCAGGATCAGGGGCCGCGATGGTCGTGAGGTCCCGGTGCGGGCCGCCCTCACCGTCGGGGCCGACGGCATCGGTTCGCTCGTCGCACGTGAGGTCGGACGCACCCGTCGTACTGCAGGGACGTGCCGCGAGCGCGGTGCTCTACCGCTACGTGGCCGACCTGCCGGCAGACGGGTACGCCTGGGGCTACGGCGACGCGGTCGGCGCCGGCCTGATCCCCACCAACGACGGCGAGACCTGCGTCTTCGTGTCGACGACGCCGCAGCGGATGAAGCACTTGCGCCGGGCCGGCGCGGAGTCGGCATTCGACAGCCTGCTCGCGGCGACCCCACCGGCCATCCGGGACGCCGTGCGAGCGGGTGGGACGCATGGTGAGCTGCACGGATGGCGCGGGATGCCAGGGTTCGTCCGGCGCCCCTTCGGGCCGGGCTGGGCCCTCGTCGGGGACGCCGGCTACTTCAAGGACCCGATCACCACGCATGGCCTCACCGACGCGCTCCGGGACGCCGAGCTGCTGGCGGACGCAGTGACGAGGGTGTCCGCCGGTACGCCGGCGAGCGTCGCGTTCGCGGAGTACGAGAGCACCCGGGACCGGTTGTCGAGTGCGCTGGCCGATGTGACGGAGGCGGTGTGCCGGTACGACTGGAGCGAGGACGAGATCCAGGTACTGCTCCGCAGGGTCAGCAGCGCCATGAGCGACGAGGTCGACCACCTGACCGCGCGCCTGCTACGCCGCCTTGACCCGGTTCCAACAGGGAACTCCGCGACGACACCCGGAGCACGCGCGGGCGTATCGTGAGCTCGGAGGAGGGAAGCCGAAGTGGCCGTGCGTGTCAGGTTGCTCGGGGGGTTCGACGTGGCCGTGGACGGCGTCCCGGTCACGCCGTCGGCCTGGTCCCGGCGGCACGCAGCATCGCTCGTGAAGCTCCTCGCCCTTGCTGACAACCGCAGGCTGCACCGCGAGCAGGTGCTGGACGCGCTGTGGCCCGGCCTCGGCATCGAGGCGGCGGCCCCCCGGTTCCACAAGGCCGCACACTTCGCACGACGTGCGCTGGGTGAGAACGTCGACGGCCTGGTCGTCAGGGGCGACCTCGTGCTGCTGGTTCCCGACACCGACGTCGAGGTGGACGTGCACGAGTTCCTCCGCAAGGGCCGGCGGGCGCTGGCCGACGGCACGTCCGAGGATGCGCGGGCCGCACTGGACCTCTGCCCGGGCGAGCTGCTGCCAGAGGACCTCTACGAGCCATGGACCCAGGGCCCGAGGGACGCCGTACACGGCCTGCGCGTCGCCCTGCTCCGCCGGGCCGCGCTCTGGGAGGAGCTCCTCGTGCACGCCCCTGCGGACGAGGAGGCCCACCTCGCGCTGGCCGGCGCCCACTCCGAACGCGGCGACCGCCGAGCAGCCCTTCGCCAGCTCGAGCGACTCGATCAGGCGCTGCGCCGCGAGCTCGGCACCGCGCCCAGCGCTGCCGCCGAGACGCTGCGCCGGCAGCTGGAGACCACCCCGCAAGCGGTGCCCACGCGCACTCCCGAGCAGGCGTGGCGGCTGTTCGGGCGGCGCGAGCTGGGTGACGAGATCCGGAGCCGGATCGACGAGGTGGCCTCCGGCAGAGGTGGCGCCTTGGTTCTGGTCGGCCCCGCGGGCGTCGGCAAGTCCGCACTGCTCGACCTGGCCCAGGCAGCCGCGCGCCGGCAGGGCTTCCGCACGGGGCGCGGCACCGCCGCGGCTGTCGAGGGACCATGGCCCTACGCCCCCGTGCTGGAAGCCCTGGGTGACCTCTGCCGCTCCCACCCAGCCCTGCTGGACGGGCTGGACGACGGATACCGCGCCGAGATCGAGCGAGCGCTGTCCGGGCGGCGCGAGCTGCACTGGACCGGCGAGTCCGGGCACCAGCGACTGTTCGTCGCCACCGCCGAGCTGGTCCGCCTCGCCGCCAGCGACCACGGGCTGCTGCTCGTCGTCGACGACGTGCACGAGGCCGACGAGGCCTCCCTGCGCCTCCTGCACTACCTCTGCCGGTGCACGACGACCGAGCCTGTCCTGGTGGCGCTGGCGCATCGTCCACTTGCCGACCACAGCAGGCGCGAGCTGCTGGACAGCCTGGTGGCCAGGAACTCCGGCCGCCGGATCGAGGTGCAGCCACTCACCGACGGCGCCGTACGCCGGCTGCTCGAAGCCGAGCAGCCCGACCTGCCCGAGGAGCTGGCCGACACGATCGTGCACATCAGCTCGGGAATCCCGTTCACGGCGATCGAGCTCGCCCGCAGCCCGGTCGACGCCGGCACGCCCGAGCTGCTGCCGGCGCTCCCCGAGGATGTGATGGCCACGTTCCGCCGGGTCGCACTGCTCGGCACGACCTTCACCACCGACGAGCTGCTGGCGCTGGCCGAGGGCGACGAGGAGTCGGCGTACCTCCAGCTCCACGCTGCCGTGTCCGGGCTGCTGGTCGAACCCGAGGAGGCAGCAGGGCACCGGTTCCGCCACCCTCTGCTCCGGGAGGCCCTGGTGGAACAGCTGCAGCCCTCAGCCCGGCTTTCGGAACGGCGGATCGTGGCGGAACGGCTCGCCGCCATGGGGGCGCCGCCGAGCCAGGTCGCCCACCAGTTCATCGCCGCGGGACTCCCCTCCCGCGCCGTGCCGTACGTGCTCAGCGCGGTCGAGTCGGCGGGCGCTCTCGGCGCGTACCGTGACGCACTCACCCTCGTCGATGGAGTCAGACAGCACGCCGGGAGCGAAGCGCTACCGCGGCTGCTCGCCCGGCGCGCAGACCTGCTGATGGCGACCGGGAACCCCCAGGCGGCCGAGGCCTACGCCGAGGCACTTCCGCTCGCGACCGGCACCGACGAGCGCCTGGTTCGGGCGCGCCTGGCGCGCGCAGCGACGGCGGCCGGCGACGTGGACACCGCACGGGCGGCGCTTGCCGGCCTCGAGCCGGAGGGTGACGCCGCCGACGGCCCGATTCTGGTGGCCCGCGGCACCATCGCGTACTTCTCCGGCGACATCGAGACCGCGTGGGCCATCGCAAGCGAGGCGCGCGACATGATCACCCTCGTCGACGACAGCTGGCATCTGGCGGACCTCGTGGGGCTGCAGGGCCTGATCGCGCACCAGCGGGGCGAGTGGTTCGAACGGTTCCCCCGCGAGATGCGGCGAACGCAAGGGAAGCAACGCCTCGCGACGACCGTGTTCGACGCGCACCTGTGCGTCGCGGAGTACCTGCTCTACGGACCGGTCCCGTATGCCGACGTCATCGCCCAGGCCGAGGACCTGCGGCGTAAAGCCCTGGATGCCGGAGCGCTCCGGGGGGTGGCGTTCGCCGCCGCGCTCGTCGGGGAGGCGACTCTCCTCATGGGTGACCTCGACGCCGCCGAGCGGGAGCTGGCTGAGGCGGCGGAGCTCCATCGCGACGTCGACGCACCCTCCGGTGAGGCGCTGTGCCTGCAGCGGCTCGCGGAGGTGCGCCTCGCGCGCGGCGATCGCGACGGAGCTCAGGAGTTCCTGGACCGAGCGCTCCCCCTGGCCCGCTGGTCCCTGGTGAGCAGGCATCTCATGCAACGGCTCTACGGCACGATGATCAACTGCGCACCGGATCCGGTCGCCGCCCGTCGGGTCGTCGACCAGGCCGAGGCCGTCATCGCGGAGACGGACAGCTGCATGCTCTGCGACGTCATGTTCGCCGTGCCGGCCGCGATCGCCTGCGCCGATGTCGGCGACCTCGACCGGGCGCGGTCCTATCTCGCCACGGCCGACGCGTCTGCCGCCCGGTGGGCCGGCACCGCCTGGCAGGCTGCGGCACTCGAGGCTCGCGCCCACCTGGCCCGCGCCGAAGGGCAGGAGGCGGAGTACGTCAGCCTGCTCGCCCGTGCCGGTGGTCTCTTCGAACGCGCCGGACACACCCGCGACGCCGCCCGGATGGTTGCGGCGACCGCGAGTGGTGGCTGAGGCGCCGAGATGGTTGCACAAGCAGAAGTGGCCCTCACGGTCACCGTGAGGGCCACTTCCATTTCGTAGCGGGCGCACCCGTCGTCCCGCTGCACCGGCATCTACGCGGCGTCGAGCACCGGCTCTCCGGCCAGCTCGGCAACGTACTCCGTCTCCAGCTCATCGCGGCGGATGAGCGTCAGGGCTGCGACCACACCGAGGGCGGCGAAGACCGCGCCCACCAGGAACGCAGACGAGAAGCCGTCGACCAGCGCCACGGGCAGAGCCGCGCCGTTGATGACAGAGTCCTCGGACTGCGACGTGGCGATCGTGGAGAGCGCGGCGATGCCGAGCGCGCCGCCGATCTGCTGGGAGGTGTTGATCAGACCCGAGGCCAGCCCGGCCTCGGATGCCTTCACCCCGGCAAGCGCCGCGATCGAGATCGGCACGAACGAGAACCCGATACCGACCCCGATGATCAGGAAGCCGGGCATCAGGTCGCCGAGATAGCTGCCTCCGACCGACACCTGGGTGAAGTACAGCAAGCCCGCGGTCAGCATGGCCATCCCGACCACCAACACCGGCTTCACCCCGACGCGAGTCACCAGCTGGCCGGCGACCGCCGACCAGACGATCGCCGTACCGGCGACCGCGAGATAGGCGACGCCCGTCTTCATCGCGGAGTAGCCCAGGACCTGCTGCATGTACAGCGTCAGCATCAGGAACATCGAGAACAAGGCGGTGCCCAGGATGAAACCGGCCACGTTCGCCCCACTCACCGTCCGCGTCCGGAGGATCCCGAAGCGCATCAGCGGCTCGGCGTGCCGCAGCTCCCAGGCGACGAACCCGGCGAGGAGCGCCGCGGACACCCCGAACACGGCGAGGGTTCCCGACGCGAGCCAGCCGTCCTGGCCGGCCTGGGTGATCGCGTAGACCAGCGACGACAGTCCGCCGGTCACCAGGACGGCGCCCGGCAGGTCGAACCTCGTCACCCGCGCGTCGCGGCTCTCCTGCAGCAGGAGCGGCGCCAGCGCGAATCCGGCGACACCGACCGGAATGTTGACGAAGAAGATCCACTCCCAGCTGAGTGCGTCGGTGAGGACTCCGCCGAGGAGTACGCCGGCCACGGCGCCGAACCCGCCGACGGCACCCCACGCACTCAGGGCGATGTTGCGCTCACGTCCTTCGCTGAACGTGGTGGAGAGGATCGACAGCGCGGCCGGCGTGATGATCGCCGCACCGAGGCCTTGGAAGGCGCGGGCGCCGATCAGGGACGCCTCCGACCAGGCCAGCCCCGCCAACAGCGAGGCCACGGTGAACACGACGATGCCGCCGAGGAACAGCCGGCGGCGGCCCAGCATGTCGGCGGCCCGTCCACCGAGGAGCAGGAACCCGCCGAAGACCAGGGCGTAGGCGCTGATCACCCACTGGAGGTTCTCCTGTGAGAACCCGAGGTCGCTCTGGATGGAGGGAAGAGCGACGTTCACGATCGCGATGTCGAGGACGACCATGAACTGGACGACGCACAACAGCGCGAGCGCCAGCCACTTGCGGCGGTCGGATGACACCGGCACAGTTGCTTGCTTTTCTGAAGTCATGTCCGGGACCGTAACAGCGCTTACTTCATTTTTACAAGTACTTTCTTCAGAATTTGAATTGAGTGATAGTCTTTCGGCATGGCAAAGCGCTACCAGCAGTACTGTCCGATGGCGCACGCGCTGGATCTGGTCGGAGATCGCTGGACCCTGCTCGTCGTTCGCGAGCTGATGCACGGGCCCCAGCGCTACACCGACCTCGTCGACCGTCTGCAAGGCATCGGGACCAACATCCTTGCCGCGCGCCTCCGTGACCTCGAGGCCCACGGCATCGTCGCTCGACGTACCCTCCCACCGCCCGCGGCGTCGAAGGTCTACGAGCTGACCGACTACGGGCGTGAGCTGCGCCCGGCCCTGCGCGAGCTCGCTCTGTGGGGCGCCCGCTCCCTCGGCCCGCCCACGGCCAAGGAAGAGCTCTTCGAAGGCTGGCTGGCCAACGCGATGGACATCGTCGTCGCCCCCCTCGCCCCGACCGGTCGCTTCGAGTTCCGCACGGGTAGCGAGATCGCCTCGCTCGTCGACAGAGAGGTTCTCAACGGTCCGATCGACGACCCCGATGTCGTGGTGACGGGCGACCCGGAGGGCATCTACTCCCTGTTCGTGGACAGGTGCTTCGACATGGTCACGGTCGACGGCGACCTGGCGCTTCTGGAACGCCTCCTCGAGGTGGCTCCCCCGCGGATCGAGGCGCCGACCCCGGCTTAAGGAACCTCACTCGGCGACGGCTTGGATCCCACCGAGCTCGGACCGACCGGAGAGACCGAGCTTGGTGAAGACGTGCGTCAGGTGGGTCTCCACGGTGCGTCGGGTGACGTAGAGCTGCTGCGCGATCTCCCGGTTGCCGAGGCCCTGGGCGGCAAGGGTGGCCACCTGACGCTCGGCGGGGGTGAGCGACTCAACGCCGGTGACGGCGCTGCGGCGCGGCCGCGCTCCGGTGGCCAGGAGCTCGCGGCGGGCGCGAGCCTCGAGCGCGCGCATGCCGCCGCGCTCGGACAGGTCGAGCGCCTGCCGCAGTGGTTCACGGGCGGCGGCGCGCTGGTTGGAACGGCGCAGCGCCGCGCCGAGGTCGACCAGTGCTCGAGTGTGCTCGAGCCGGGCGGGGCTCGGGTCGAGGATGTCGACCGCCTGCTCCAGGAGCGGCACCGCTTCGGCGTTGCCGACCGTGCGCGCGAGGGCTCGGAGTCCTGCCCCGTGCGGTTCGGGTACGCCGGCGACCGCGGCCAGCTCGACTTGCTCCTGGGCGAGAGCCTGGGCCGCGCCGGACTCACCGAGGGCGAGGAGCGCCTCGACGTCGACGACTCGCCAGGCTGCCATCGCCGGGCTACGGATCCGGAACCGTCGCCACCCGTCGGCTGCGGTGACGAGGTCGCCGTGCGCCTCGACCGGTCGGTGCTGAGCAAGGCGAAGGCGCGCTCGGCTCTCGAGGAGCAACAAGGCGCTCATCGCGCCAGCAGGTAGCTCGCCGAGGCAGCCACCCGCGCCCAGGGCCGCTTCGGCGGCGTCGAGCTCGTCGAGCTCGACCAGGGCGTCCACCAGGGGGAACAGCGACCAGTTCAGCGCCGGCGGCGGACTGTTCCCGAGCTTGAAGTCGAAGGACAGCTGCGCGTCTGCGCGGGCCTCCTGGATCCGGCCGGCATGCACGTAGGCGATCGCCCGCATGAAGCTGCCGTGTGCGAGCGCGATCAACCAACCGCGCGGGCGGGCGAACTCGATCAGGGCGTCGCAATACGCACACGCGGTGCCGAGATCGCCCGCCTGGATGAGACCCATCTTCGCGACCGCGCTGAGCAACGAGTCGGTCTGTCCGGCCGCCGCCTCGGCGACGTCCGGCGTCAACAGCCCACGCACCTCCGAGAGCGGCCGCAGGTCGCTGAGCGCTTCCCAGGCGGCGAGCATGCGCCACGGCACGGTCGCCGCCTCGCCCGGAGTACGACGCTGCAGCCGATCGCGGGCCTCGTCGACGGTGTCGGCCTGCAGGATCATGTTGCAAGCCATCTCGATCTCGATCTGGTCCCGGGCGGCCGGGTCGCCACCGTGCTCCCGAAGAGCCCGGCGGCACAGCTCGACGGCCTGCTCGAAGTGCCCAGCCAGTCCCAGGGCGCGGCTGCCGGACAGCGCGAAGCGAAGTCGTTGACCAGGGTCGGTGGCCAGCTCGACCGCGTCGTACAACAGCTCGTCGGCGCCCGGCCGGACCTGCGCCGCGAGCGCGAGGCCCAGCTCGCTGCGTACGCCGGCCTCCTGGTCCGGACTGGCCGGCGGTTCGGCCAGCGCGCGGCGCAGGAACTCCGCCGCACTCTCGGGTGCGCCGCGCAGGACGGCCCGCTCGGCCGCGGCGCGCAGCGCATCGACGGTTGCGGGCTCGCCCGCGGGCTCGCTGCGCAGGAGGTGCAGTCCGACGGCTTCGGCGTCGGCCCGTTCGCCGGCCAGCATCGCAGCGGCCCGACCGTGGAGCAGGGCGCGTTCGCCGGCGGGCATGCCGCGGTAGATGGCGCTGGCGACGAGGGGGTGGGTGAGCGCGTAGCCGTGCCCGTCGACCGTGAGCAGCCCGATCGCCATCAGCCTGTCGGCCAGTCGCTGGGCGTCGACGGCACCGATTCCGGCGAGGGCGCCGACCTGTCGCAGCGGGGCGCCGCGGCCCATCACCGAGGTCGCGCGGGCCAGCGGCACCGCCCCGCTCGGCAGCCGCGAGAGCTGGACCTCCACGCTGCGGGTCACCTGCTCGGGGCCGAACGCGGTCAGTCGCGCGGCCAGCTCCGCGGTGGGTTCAACGCCTTCGGCGACCATCTGGTCGACCAGGGCGCCGAGCAGGAACGGGTTGCCGGCGCTCACCGCATGACAGGAACGGGCGAACTCGGTGCCGGCGGTCGGAAGCCGGTCGGCCATGATCGCGCCCACCGCCTCCGGACCCAGCGGGCCAGGCCGTACCGGCGGTTCTGGCGCGGCGGCGACCAGCTCGGCGAACTCCTCGGGGTGGGCGGGCGGCTCGCCGGCTCGGACCGCGCACAACAGGCCCAGCGGCAGCTCGGCGAGCTGTCTGCTCAGCTGCACCAGCCACCGCAGCGACGCGGCGTCGGCCCAGTGCACGTCGTCGACGACCAACACGGTCGGCGAGCGCTCGGCGAGTCCGCAGGCCAGCCAGGTCAACCCGTACGCCGCGGCGTGCCGGGCGTCCCCAGCGGACGCGGACTGCTCCGGAACGGGGTCGTAGACCAGTCGGGCCAGCGTGGCCGCACCATGAGCAACCTCGTCCCACTCCGGACCGTCGGCGATCGGGGCGAAGAGCTGCCGGGCGATGCCCCAGCCCGCCTGCTGCTCCAGCGGGCTCGCCCAGGCGCGCAGCACCCGCATCCCCGAGGCCTCAGCCGCATGAGCCGCCGCCCGCAGCAGGCTGGACTTGCCGATCCCGGCAGGCCCCTCGACCACACACACGCGACCGGTCCCGTCGCACACCTCACCCAGCTGTCGCTCGATCGCGGCCAGCTCGCCATCTCGCTGCAGCAGGCCTCTGGGCATCCTTCGAGTCTGAGTCGCCGCGCAGCCACTGTCCACACCGGCGCCGAATGTTCGGGGTACCCACCACGATGCCTCCGACCTCCGTCCGCGATGAGCATGGCGTTGAGACAACTCATCGGAGGAACACCATGACCACGACCCAGGACCCCCAGACCACACCCACGTCGTACTCGCTCGGTAGCAGCGAACGCGAACACGAGCGCCTCCGCGTTCAGGCACGGATCTGGGAGGCCGCTACCCAGCGCGTCCTGGACCAAACAGGTCTGTCGACGGGCGCGCGGTGCCTGGACGCCGGCTGCGGACCCGGGGAGACCATGCGCCAGCTCGCCCAGCGCGTCGGACCCGAGGGCCGGGTCGTCGGCATCGACATCGACGCCGACCTGGGTCGGCTCACCGTGAAGCACCTGCACACGATCGGGCACCGGCAGTGCGAGTTCTACCCCGCCGATCTCACCGCGGATACGCCGATCGCGGGAGCACCGTACGACCTCGTCTACGCGCGCCTGCTCCTCTTCCACCTCCCGGACCGGGTAGCCGTCCTCCGTCGGCTCTGGGACGCGGTCGCACCCGGCGGGCACCTGGTGGTGCACGACTACGACCTCTCAGCGGTCGGCGCCGTGCCTCCCCTGGCCAGCGTCGACACCATCGGTACCTACATCCTCGAGGCGTTCGACGCCGCCGGGTGCGAGACCCGGGCCGGATCCCTGCTGCCGACGCTCTTCGACCGGGCCGGAATCGGCAGCCCCGACGGCACCGACGTCGCCGGTCGGCTCGGCACCCTCTCCGACGGCGGAGCCCTGCTCGAGGAGACCTTCCGAAGCCTGCTGCCGGTCGCGCTCGGACACCACCTCCTCACCGAGGCCGAGGCGGACGCCGCGCTCGCTGGGTTGCGCGACGACACGACGGCCGAGCCGGGGCGGACCATGCTGCTTCCTCTGCTCATCGGCGCCTGGAAGCGCAAGGAGACCGAATGACCGCGCCATAGAACTGACCGAGGTCAGGTGGTCCGCCGGTCGGGTGTGTATCAGGCCGGCCCCTCGGTGCTCCTTGAGGGGAGAGCTGTTTCAGCTTCCCCAACATGGCGAGATTCCAGCGGCTTGCGGCTGCGCTCCCGGGGACGTCGCAGCCGGGCCCGGTAGGCGCGGGTCCTGAGTCAAGGGTGCCAAGGGGTGCCGGAGGGAGAACGTGCGATGAGCCACTACGGGTACGTGAGCGAGCAGCTGCTGCCGGGGTGGGTGTCCCTGCCCCGGCTGCGACGGCCGCGGAGCGCGCCGAACGACGGCCCGCCCCAGCGGCTCGACGTGCAGCGGGTCCGCAGCCACTTCGACTTTCCGGGCACCGGCCGGGTGGTCACCAACAACGCGGCCACGTCGCAGACCCCGCGCGAGCTCATCGAGCTCTTCGGCCGGCTGTCCCCGTGGTACGAGGCCGTCCATCGTGGCCAGTCGGCCGCGTCGCGACAGATGTCGGCCGAGTACGAGGAGTCGTTCGACACCATCGCCACCTGGGTCAACGCGCCGAGCCGCCGCTGCATCGCCACCTACCGGAACACCACCGAGGCGATCAACGCCGTGATGTACTCGCTGCTCACGGAGTTCCGCGACGGCGACAACGTGGTCACCACCCTGATGGAGCACAACTCCAACTTCGCGCCGTGGCACGCCTTGACCCAGGAAGTACTGCCCCGCCTCGGCCGTCGTGTCGAGTGCCGGCTCGCGCGATTCGACCACGACACCGGCGAGCTCGACCTCGCCCATCTCGCCGAGCTCGTCGACCACCGCACGAAGCTCGTGTGCCTGACCGGTGCGTCGAACTTCCTCGGCACCAAGCCTCCGCTTGGCCGGGTCCGACAGGTCGCCGTTGACAGCGGCTACCGACGGCCGGACGGGACGACCGGCTCGCTCCTGCTCGTAGACGCAGCCCAGCTCGCGCCGACGAGCGTCATCGACGTGGCCGCGCTGGACGTGGACTACCTGGCCTTCTCCTTCCACAAGGTGCTCGCGCCGTTCGGGGTGGGAGTGCTCTACGGGCGCGAGACGCTCCTCGAACGGTCCTTGCCGTTCTTGTACGGCGGCGACATGATCGCGGAGGGCAAGGTCTCGCCGGAGCGCGTGGAGTACGACGAACTCCCCTGGAAGTACGTCGCCGGCACCCCGAACGTGCTGGGCGTGATCGCCTCGGCCCAGGCGCTCCGGCTGCTTGTCGACCTGGCTCTGGACCCCGCAGAGCCGTGGTTCGGCAACCCCGGGCCGCTCCCCCGGGCGGACGTGGAGTCGGCCATGAGCCTGGTGCAGCAGCACGTGCGCGGCCTGACCGACCACGCGCTCGACCGGGCGCAGAAGATCCCGGGACTACAGGTCTACGGACCCCGACCCGGCGTGCCGAGATCGCCGTTGATGGCGTTCAACGTCCGCGGGCTCGACCCCCGAGCGGTCGCAGATGCTTTGGACGGCCGCGGGATCGAGGCTCGCGCCGGCTGCCACTGCGCGACGCTGGCCCACCACGAGCTGGGGCTGACCCCACAGGGGAGCTGCCGGCTCAGCTTCGCGGCGTACACGAGCCTCGACGATGTCGACCGGGCCCTCGATGCGTTGGACCGGGTGGTGCGCTGATTCCGGTACGGGAGCAGCGCCTGGCGGGCTCGAGCGTAAGGTCGGTCGCCCCCTGAGCACGAAGCACCCATCCGACTCCGCGCTCTCACCGAACCTTTCGACATACCGACGCCTCGTCGGTCCTCGAAAGGAGCCAGCATGGCACTGCTCGACCGCATCGTTCCGAGGCCACGTCCGCTTGCCGCCGTTGCCGGTCTCGCGCTGGTGGCCACGGCATCCGGCATGGCCATCAACGCACCGGCGTCGGCCGACCCGCCGCCCGCCGCGGCCGGCAATACCAGTCACGGCTTCCTGGTGGATCGCGGTCGGGTGACGACGATCGACCACCCGAACGCCACGACCCGCCCGCTGGACATCAACAACCGCGGCCAGGTCGTGGGTGACTACGGCACCAAGCCGCCCACGAACGCGGACCCGTCGACGGACGCCAGCATCGGATTCGTGCTCGATCGGGGTCGCGTCGAGCGGATCAACCTCCCAGGCGACGGCACCGAGGCCGCTCTGGGCGGAATCACCCACCGCGATCGGATCACGGGCAAGTACCTCGACGCGACGGGGTACCACGGTCTGCTGCTCGATCGTCGCCGCAGACCGACACGGATCGACTTCCCCGGCGCTCTGGCGACCTACGCGCACAAGAGTGACGAGCGCGGCCGCACCGTGGGCGCCGCCAACCGCACCACCCCTGACATCGGCACGCCCGGCACCTTCGGCTACCTGCTGGAGAGGGGCCGATTCACCCGACTCGAGATTCCTCGTGCCGTTGAGACGCAGGCGCTCGGGATCAACAACCGCGGCAAGGTCGTCGGGGAGTACCTCGATCGCCATGGCGTGTACCACGGGTACGTGTGGGCGAACGGCCGGTTCGCAACCATCGATGGGCCGCTCGGCACCGGTGCGTCGATCGTCGACGTCAACGACCGAGGCGACAAGGTGGGTACCTACTTCGCGGAGGACGGCACCGCCGACGGCTTCCTGCTCCGCCACGGCGAGTACACCACCTTCGCTGCGCTCGGGCTCCCGTTCACCCTGCCCTTCGACATCAACAATCGAGGACAGATCGCGGGCCTGGCGTTCAGCGACCCTGACATGACAGAGCTCCACGGATTCCTGCTGGCAAAGGGGGCGGACGGCCCGGTCACCCAGGTCGACGTCCCGGGCGCACCCCGCACGGCCGTCTTCGGACTCGACGACCGCGGCCGGCTCGTCGGCGTCTACGAGAATCCGGATGCGCCCTCCGCCAGGCAGCGCGACCGCGCCCAGCAGCCCTCCCTGCTCGGCGAGCTGCCACTCGGCCTCGCGCGATCGTGAGCGGGTATCCGCCCGGGACATCCATGGCGCACCTCCGGACGATCCAGCAGTGCGGCTGGACGCACGGCCAGTGTCGCCGCGCTGGGTGGACGGACAGGCAAGGGAACAGGTAGCGCGGGCATTCCGGCCGGCACCTCGGCTGCCTAGCGTCAGGGCAGGTTCTCGCACAGCGTGGGAATCCGCAGAAGCAGGGAGATGACCGCACCAAGGTCAGGCCGCACCGACAGGTCGACCTTGCGCGACGCTCCTTGATTCGGTCCTAGTCGACGGCAGCATGCACACGCACCGTGTGGACGTTGTGGCCGTCTCACCATCAGCAGCGTCACCAGGAGATCCGATGTTCACAACACGCTTGGGTGCGACACCGCAGTGGAAGACACGCGCCGCTGCCGCATTGGCAATCCTCGCCGCCGCGGCACTGTCCGGCGCATGGCTACCTCCCGTCGATGCAGCGCCGGTCATCGCCGTCGCCGCGCCCGACAAGCTGACAGGGTTCGAGAAGGCTTACGGAGCCGGTCCGTTCAACAGTCTGCCCGCCAAACGGGTGAGCGCCACCTGCCCCTCCGGCAAGGTCGTCGTCGGCGGCACGGCCTGGATCACCCATTTCGTCGGGGGCGCATCGGTTCCCACCGCCTCGATCGTCTTGACCGGCTCGTTCCCCAACCTCGAGGTCACAGGCCGCTACTCGTGGGTCGTGAGAGCAGCCGAAACACCGGCGGGGGATCCTCATCAGTGGGCGATCAATGTGGAGGCGCACTGTGCCGACCGGCCAGTCGGTTACCAGCTCAAATCGTTCTCGACCGATGACTCCCACACCCCCAAACAGACCGCCGACCCGAAGTGCCCGACCCCACTGGCAGCGCTGGGCGGCGGCGCCCGCATCCGCGATGCGGCCTACCCCCAGGGAATCGGGCTGCAGGTCCTCCGGGTCGACGGCGCAGGCGGCCTACTCCGCAGTCAGGCCCAGGAACACCCGTTCGACTACCCCTACAAGTGGGGGCTCACAGCGACCGTGATCTGCTCCGCGAAACCCTCCGGGTACGACGTCGTGGACGGCCCCTTCGACGGCCCGTCGTCAGAGGTGTATCAGGAGTCACGCGGTGCGTGCGGCCCCCTCGACACGGTGTCGGTCGGTGGCGCCATCGACTCAGCGGCTCCCGGCAACGCGACATTGCAACGCATCGGATACAACTACGTCGGGGCCACCGAGCAGGTGCCGACTTCCTACCCGTGGGGTGACGTGTTGATCCGGCAGGTATGCGCCGACATCGAGTGGGAGTAGGGGCAGCACTCACTGTCGAGAGACCCAGCACGCTTCGAGCAAGGATCCGAACGGAAGCCGCTTAGTGCTGGCGACTGCCGTAGGCAGCCAACACGGTTCGGACCACATGTGACGCGTGGGCATGCGACGTCGGGCGCGTACCGGGTGGGTCAAGCAGCGCGGCATCGAGCGGGTCGCCGATGAGCATCCACAGGAACTGCGTGGCGAGCACCTGGGGTTCGACGTCGGAGAGCAGGTTTCGCTCTCGAAGGCCTTCGAAGAATCCCGTCAGCGCTCCCACCGCGGCGACCACGGTCGAACGACGCCAGGCCGAGGCTAGCTCCGGATGCCTCGGCTGCTCCGCGACGAGGACCCTTCGCAGGCCGACGACTTCGGGATCCTGCACCGTCTCGACGAGGTCGACTGCGATCGCCATGAGCGTGTCCACAAGTTCGGCCTCGTCCACGTCCCGGTCGAGCGACGGTGTGTCCGTCGAGCGTTCGGCGATCACCTGCTCGAGGACCTGGATGAACAGGCCCTCCTTCGAGCCGAAGTGGCTGTAGATCGTCATCTTCGACACCCCTGCCGCCGCCGCGACCTCGTCCAGGTTGGTCGCAGTGAATCCCCTCTCGAGGAAGCTCCGCTTAGCGGCGTCGAGCATCGCTGCGCGCTTGGGACCGAGGGCGGAGGCCACTCTTGTGCCGGACATGTACTCAAGAGTACAGTCCCAATCTGTACTCGTAAGTACAGCCAAGGAGTCGCCATGGAAGCCACCCTTGATCGAGCCGGCTACTCGATCCACTACCAGGCAATCGGGGCTGGACCGCGCGTGGTATGGGTCGATCCCGCGCTCGGCTCGAGCGCGATGCGTCCACTGGAGGACGCCATCGACGAACTCGCCCGGCACTTCGAGGTCGTCACGTACGACCGCAGGGGACGAGGCCGCAACCACCCCACCGCCAACCTGTCCGTCGGCGACGAGGTGGAGGATCTGGTCGCCCTCGTCACTGAGGTGGGCGGCGCGGCGATGGTGCTGGGCTTCTCGTCCGGCGGCGCGGTGGTGCTTCACGCTGCCCCCCGCCTGGATACCCATGCAGTGGTCCTGCTCGAGCCGGCCGTCGACGCCAAGCCCGACGAGAGCGGTTTGCGGGAGCGAGTCGCCGATGCGCTGGCGCGGGGTGACGACTCGGCAGCAGTGCTCGCCTTCTACGATGCGCTCGGCGTCCCGGATGAGATCGTCCAGGAACAGATGTCTTCGAGCGCGTGGCCGCACGTCGTCAGCAGTGCAGCGACGCTGCTGACGGACATCGATCTCGCCGTGGTCGACGACGATGCCATCGCCGCGATCGGCCTGCCCACCCACGTCATCGTCAGCACCGGGTCTCCCGATGAGATCAGCGCGATGGCCGACGAACTCGCAGGACGACTGAGGGCACGACTGTGGCGCGAGCCCGGGGGCTGGCACGGCGTGGACGCCCGCGCACTCGCCGACCGGTTGGGCGCGCTACAGGGCTGCTGACCCGGTCCACCCGCCCTCCCCGTCCTCGAATCAGGCTCGGTCGCTTGCTTCACCTTGCGGGGGAAAGGGGGCGGGGGGAGAAGGGCAGCCGAGAACGCCGTGAGGGAGTGGGGGCGGAATCAATCGTTGAACGGGGAAGGAGAGATGGGATTTGGGAGAGGCAGCTTGGGGGAACGTGAGACTCTGGCGGCCGGGAGCAGTGGGCCCATGGGAGATCATGTGGCGCGCCGTGCGCGAGCCATCCGTTTCTACGTCCATCGCTGCGGAGGCGCTGGGGGTGGTGGTGTGGGGTTGGCTGGTTGTGGGAGCTCGTGAGAGATCGTCTCCTGCGTGGGCGCGGGAGGGAGGGGGGGGGAGGGGTTTGGGGCCCGCAGGGGCTGGGCGGTGGGGGGGGGCAGACCGCGGAGGCGGGCGAAGGAGGCGGCCGGGGGGGGGGGCGGTAATAGCGTTGGGTCGTTTCGGGGTGGCTGCGGAGAAAAAGAGGAGAGAAGAGGGGGGGAGGGGAGGGAGGGGGGGGTGGGGGAGCGGCGGGGGGGGGGGCGGGGCGGGGGGGGGGGGAGAGTTTTGGGGGGGGGTTTGGGGGGGGGCCTGGGCGGGGGGAACGGCCGGCGGGGGGGCGGGGGGGGGGCGGCCTTGCGTGAAGGGGGGGGGGGGGGGGGGTCGCCCCTCGGGGCCGGGCCGGGGGAGGGGGGGGGAGGGGGAGCTTCCCCCGGGCGGGGGTGGGGGGGGGCCTGCCTAGTGGGTCACCGGGGGGGGGGTGGAGGGCCGCCTCAAAAGGGGGGGGAGGCCTCGGCCCGGGCGCCGGGGGGGGGGAGAATGGTGACGCAGTGGCACGCGAGGCCGGGCCTAGTCATGGCACGGGGGAGCCGCCGACCGGAGAAGGGCCGATCGGCGCACAGGAGTTGTCGATCGGAACGACGCGCTGGAGGACGTCGGCGACGTCGATCTCGTCTTCGATGTCATCGGCGGGCACGTCCAGAAGCGGTCCGCGGCCCTGATCAAGGTTGGAGGGACGCTGGTGTCCGTCGTCGGCCCGGTCGAGGCCCGGCCGGCTGACGGCCTGGCGGTGGATTTCGTTGTCGAGGCCGATCGCGCCCAACTGGGTGAGATCGTGCAGCGGGTGCGGGACGGACGACTGCGGACCAACATCGGCAACGTCGCGACCCTCGATGATGCCGTCGCAGCCCTCAACTCCACCGAGCGGCTCAAGGGAAAGACGATCATCCTCGTTCGCCCATAAGGACGCGGCACACCTGAGCACGCGACGCGATTCCATCGGTGAGCCGACGAGTCGGTGCAGATCAGCGGAGTGGTCGTGCAGGCTGCGAGTTCCCGGATGTCATGCCCGGCGGCATCGAACGTGGACTCTCTCAGCGCAGCACGGAGTCAATGATGGTCGGGCGGCGCGCGCCGAGGAAGAAGATCCCGGGCAGGCCGCGGGTCTCGAAGCCGCGACTCGGGTTGTGCACCAGCCGTGAGCGGCGGATCCGCATCGTGCCAGTCCGGTCGTTGCTCACGAAGAAGACCGCGCCTCCGCCCTCGTTGGCCAGGTTCTTGCGCACGGTCGTCCGGACGAGCGACAGGGTGAACTTGTTGCCGTCCAGGTAGATCGCGCCGCCACTGCCACCACCTCGGGTGCCGGGACGGGCGGGGTTGGCACCGCGCCCGATTGCGCGGTTGCCGACGAAGGTGCTGCTCTGGATGTGCCAGGACACGCCGATGCTGCTGATCGCGCCGCCGTTGCTGCACCGTCCGTTCTTGAAGGTGCTGCCGACGACGTCCACGGTTCGGTCGCGGTACTGGTCGAGCACGCGGACCGCTGCCCCGCCCAGATCAGGCCCGCGCCGGTCGCAGCGGTTGCCGACGAACGTCGAGTTGACGATCTTCAGCTGCCCGCCACGGGCGAAGACCGCGCCACCACCGCCGCCGTCGTACCGCTGGCCAGTGGAGTTGCCACCAGCGAACGTCAGGTTGCGGATGATGAGCCGCGGGTGGGCCTGGTCGTTGCAGTGAGACGTGGTCCAGATCTGCTTCGGGTCGCACGTGTTCTGGTAGAGGATCCGGCGCTTGCCCATCCCGCTCAGAGTCACCCGTCCGCCACCGTCGATCACCACGCGACGGGAGGTGTTGAGCACCTTCGCGGTCCGCCGCATCTTGATGGTCACCGGTCGTGGGCCGCAGGCGAACCGGATCACGCCACCGCGGCGGACGGCTCGCACCACTGCGGCGGAAGTGCAGCTCGCCCTCGACCCGTCACCCACCATCCGCACCTCGGACTCGGCGACCCGACTCTGCGGCTCGCCGTACGTCGAAGACGCCGGCGACCACGCCGACGTCGCGCCGACCGCGGCCAGAGCGGTGAGGACTGCTACCGAGAAGCGAAGCACCCAGCGATGGTAGGGCAGCCGTCGCGCCCAGTCGACTACGGCGGGTCGCAGCTATTAGGTTAATGCGTCCCCACATACCCAACATAGAGCGGCTTGGTAGTATGGCGATCACTGACGAGCCGCCGTGCGCTCCTGAAGGCGTCGGCTCGTCCGTTGCCGGAGCGACGGCGCTAACTTCGATTGAGGAGTCGGCGGCCGAGGGGCGACCGGCCCGGCGACCCCGCAGGGAACTGACTGTCGAGTGCATGGACGACCTCGGCCACGACGAGCTGGCTGCTACGGCAACACTTTCAACGAGACCCCGGCCATCGACGCGCTGGCCTCGCGAGTGCATGCGCTTCATCATCAGGCGTTCCTCGCCTCGACCGGTGTTCTCGCCCAAGCGGGCGGCTCTCGATGACCGGCCTCTACCCCGCCCGCACCGGCGTCACCGACTTCCTGCGGGGCGAGGCGGCCTAGCTACACCTCGCTGTCCACGGACTTCGCCACCATCCCCAAGGTGCTGCGCCCGCTGCGGCTACACGACCGGCGCTGATCGGCAAGTGGCACCTCACCGAGGATCTACAGCGGGCCTTACCGAGGAGCGGCCCGGCAACGCCTACGCGCACGGCTTCGACGAGGTGATCGCCTCCGAACAGCAATACCTCAGCGGCGGGGAGTACTTCCAGATCTACTTACCGCCATGACCGGCGCTTCCCGGGCCGCACCGGGGGGAGTACCTTACCGACCGGCTCGCCCGGAGTCGGTCGACTTCGTCACCCGTCAACGCCGACCGGCCGTTCTTCCTGCACCTGTCCAAATACGCGGTGCCCACCGCGCTCTCGGCTTTAAGACCGTCCTGGTCGCCAGGTACGCCCCGGCCCAGACCGCCGCAGACTGACTGTCGCCCGAGCTGCCGGTGATCGGCGCGATGGCTGGAGAACATCGACCAGCAGATCCGCGCTGATCTTCGAGAGTGCTGCAGCGGCTGGGCATCGCCGAGAACAGCTGCTTATCATGATGTCGGACGTCGGCGGTCCTACGGCTACTCTATCGGATCGCTGGCGGCGACAAGGGGGAGATCTTCGATGGCGGCATCCGTTGCCGCTCGTGGCCTGGTTGTCGGGTCGTATCCGTCCCGGGATGACATGAAGGAGCCCTCGAGCAGGGTCGTCGACCTCTGCCCACGGCTCTCGGATCTGGCCGGCGCCGACTGTAGCGGAAGGGCACTTGAAGGGGTCATCATGCGCCGTCTCATCGCCGCTTCGATTTGATCCGCGGCTACTGTTCTGTGTTTCCAGCCCGTCTTCGGGGCCAATGCAGTGCCCGCACGCGGCCGTGCGGTCGGGCCGCTACAAGGTCGTCGAGTACCTCCGCGACGGTCACGCCGAGCTCTACGACCTGCGTGCGGATCCCGGCGATATCGACCGACCTCGCGGCCGCCCAGCCGGACCGGGCCGGCCGGCTGAACGGACCCTGGACCGGCCACGTCGCCGAGCTCGGATCATGGCGCCCGCCTCGCGTTGCCGCGTACCCCTGCGCGAGCTCGACCGAGATGTTCGACGCCGGGCTCGACCGACTTCGACGTACTTCACCGTCGAGGCGACGCCGGCCACGCTCGGTCGACCGACGAGCGGCTGCAGGTGGCGGCCCAGAGCCCGGTCCACCACGTGTTCCGAACCCGGCGTCTCGCCGGGCAGCGACCTGGCGACGCTGATCCTCGACCCGGGCTCGTTCGCCGGGATCCCCGGCCAGGACACAGTCTTCGTCGGGCTGGTCAAGGACGAACTGAACTACGCCACTGCTGCGCTACCGCCACTCCATCAAGCGAGTGGGCTGGGACCTGCGCATCGACGGCCGGCTGATCACCGCGGGCAGGAGCCGCACGCCCGGCTGGACGGCACCACCGACCTGAGCCGTGCCGACCCCGGTTCGCACTGGTGCTGCGCGGCAGCAGCGGCGACCGCATACGTCGACCAGGGCAGCGGCTGGGAGTTCCTGTTCGCCTACGACACCGCCGAGGTGCTCGACATCCGTGACCCGCTGGTGCGGGCGCAGTGGCGCTACGGCTTCGGCGTACGCCTGGACTCCGGCACCCTCACCGTCGACGGGCTGGAGGCGCGGCGCGCCCGCTGAGGCTCAGCCTCAACCATGCCGCGCCTGGCAACGCGACCCGGTACGGCCGAACCGGGTCGATCAGCTGGTTCCGCGAAGGAATGTGGCTGAAGACGACCTCGCGGCGGGGATTCGGCTGGGTCGGCACCGCTCCGGAGTCGCGCGATCGGACCGAACCCGATCCACTGCGCCGCGACATGGTCACCGGTGTTGCGCAGCCGCGGCGCTCGTGGGTCACTGACCGGTCGCCGCGTCGTCATCGTCCAGGACGCGAGACTCGAGCCGGACGCGAGCGCCTGACCCGAGCCGCTTCAGCCTGGCGAGAGGAAGCGGGGGCTGGCCGAGCGGGTTGGCCGCCGCGACCTCGTCCATGGCGTCCAGGGTGTTGCGCAGATTAATGATCAGCGCGCCGTACACGGGCCACTGCGTCGACGAGGGACCGACGGCGCCGACATCGTCGACCAGGGAGCTCAGGCCATCGCGTGCCGAGCGGATGGACTCGGGATCTGCGGCGGCGATCGCGCGGCCAGCGTCGCCGACCAGTCGCGGCCAGCGCTCACGGAAGTCCGCGTCCCACAGGTCACGGCTGGCCGCGGGATAGCCGAGTGTGCGCGCCATGCTCCGGGTCTCGGCCACCGCCTGTTCCATGCGTCGCAGGAGAGCGTGCCACTGGCGTGGATCGAGCAGGTCCCGCGCCGAGCGACGGGGATTCAGCCGCCCGCTCTCCTGAGCCTGACGCACCAGCGCCCACGCATGGTCGAGGTCGCCGTCCAATGAACGGGTGCGGTCGACCCATCCGGCGACGTCGTCGTCGGAGCAATCGACGACCAGCCGCTTCCCCATTTCGTCAAGCAGTCCGCCGATGCTGTCGTCGATGCGGTTCATCGCCGCGATCGCCGTACGTCGGCGGAGCGGCGGCCAGACCACAGCGTTGATGAGCAACCCGACGACGATGCCGATGGCAGTGTCGACCAACCGGTCGAACAACATCGAGTCGTCGCTCGAGAACCCCGTCGTCAGCACCACCATCGCTGTCGCCGCGACCGTGATCGCTTCCTCGCCAAACCAGGGCAGGGCGCCGATCGCTAGTCCCAGCATGAGCACCACGGCGACCGAGACGGTGTCCAGCCCCAGCGCGTTGCCGACGCCCCACGCCAGCATCACGCCGGCGACCGCAGCCGTCACCTGACGCAATCCGCGCGAGAACGTCCGATAGACGGTTGCGTGGACCACCAGCAGGGCGGCCCACGGCGCGAGGAACGACTGCGACAGCGAGAACACCTCGGTGGCAAGCACCCAGGCGAGCACTGCCGCCACCGCGGTCTTGAACAGCTGGGTGGCGGCGTTCCAGAACACAGGGTCGTGGAGCCGGGCACGCACGTCATCGGACGAGGAGAATGCCATCCCGCGACGTTAGCCGCGACCGACCGAGGAGGTCCTGCGCGCCTTCCGGACCGGGTTGACTTTGCAGGTCCGGAAGGCTCACTGGTCGAGCCGGATCGAGATCGACCTCGGCGACGCCGCCGACGACGGCGCCGATGCACCAGCGGCTCCGCCTGCACCTCCGAGATGGGTTACAGGGCCTCCTCAGTTCGCCTGCTCGAACGACCACGTGCCGGACCCGACCCGGTAGCGGGTGAAGCCATCCTCGGTCCCGAGCGTCTCGGCACGGCGCCGCCCGACCCCGCGACCTCGTAGTCACCGGCGGGCAGCTCGACGACGGCGGACACGTTGACCGGTACGGTCGCCTCGAGCGAGGCGGCGTCGCCGTCACGCGTCCACGAGGTCGACACCCGGCCGCGCTGCGTCATCAGCGAGCCCTCGGCGCTGTCGAGACCGGTGTCCGGGACGCTGATCAGCAGCTCGGCAGCGCCAGGCGCGGTCACCTCGATCCCGAGCACATCCTCGTACACGTCGACGATCCCGCGTGCACCCCAGCCGTGCGACCGCTGTTGGCGGAGCCGCTGAACTGCCACGCCTCGGGCGTGAAAGGTGCCGCCGTCGGCGAGCCACCCTGCCCAGCCGAAGTCGTCCTCGTTCGTCAGGACGCTGAGCAGACCCTGGTGCGCACCGGAGTTGGCCAGTGCCTCCAGCAGCAGG
>CAWFAE010000025.1:0-21258 GCA_963813615.1 uncultured Actinomycetota bacterium | reverse complement strand
GACCGGGGTGAAACGGATGGGCTGGCCTGTAGGCCGGGTTCTGTCGCCGGTACGAGACCGACGGGCGACCATCCATCTACGACGACCGTTGCCGGCCGCCTCCAGCGGTCCACCCGCGCACTCGGGCGAGCAACCCTCGAACGTGCGCTGTCTGACCTTGCTCCGGGTGGGGTTTACCTAGCTACGCCGGTCGCCCGGCGTACTGGTGGGCTCTTACCCCACCGTTTCACCCTTACCTCTCCACCGAAGTGGAGCGGCGGTTTCCTTTCTGTGGCACTTTCCCGCGGGTCGCCCCGGGTGGGCGTTACCCACCACCCTGCTCTGCGGAGCCCGGACCTTCCTCGTGGGTTGCCCCACGCGGTCGCCCGGCCAGCCCATCCGCAGCCACCAGTCTAGGGCGCGGGGCGGCGGTGGGATATCCGTCGAAGGACGTTGGCATTCGACGGATATCCCACCGCCACCTGAGCCGGGCCGCACCTACGGGTTCGTGAGCACCTCGGCGCCGTCCGCGGTGACCAGCAGCGTGTGCTCGAACTGCGCCGACCGGCGGCGGTCGCGGGTGACGACGGTCCAGCCGTCGTCCCACATGTCCCACTCGTGGGTGCCGAGGTTGAGCATCGGCTCGATCGTGAAGGTCATGCCGATCTCGATCAGGTCGTCGTACATCGGCTCGTCGTAGTGCGGCACGACCAGGCCGCTGTGGAACGCCGTGCCGATGCCGTGGCCGGTGAAGTCACGGACGACGCCGTAGCCGTGGCGCGCGGCGTACGACTCGATCACCCGGCCGACGATGTTGATCCGACGACCGGGCTTGACCGCCTTGATCCCGCGCTCCAGCGCCTCGCGCGTGTGCTCGACGAGCAGCCGCGACTCCTCGTCGACGTCGCCGGCGAGGAAGGTCGCGTTGGTGTCGCCGTGGACGCCGTCGAGGTACGCCGTGATGTCGATGTTGACGATGTCGCCGTCCTCGACCACCCGGCTGTCGGGGATGCCGTGGCAGATCACCTCGTTGACGCTGCTGCACAGCGCCTTCGGGAACCCGCGATAGCCGAGCGTCGACGGGTAGGCGCCGTGGTCGCACAGGAACTCGTGGCCGATCCGGTCCAGCTCGTCCGTGGTCACACCGGGTACGACGTGCGAACCGATGCAGCTCGCGCGCCTGCGCGGCCAGGCGGCCGGCGCGCCGCATCCGCTCGATGGTGTCGGCGTCCTTGACCTCGGAACCCGCGAACGGCGTCGGCGCGGGCTTGTCGACGTACTCCGGGCGCGGGATGTGGGCCGGCACCTCGCGGCGCGGGGAAACGGTCATCGGGGCCACGGGCGTCACGGCTGACGAGTGTAGTTTCAGCGCCATGAAGTACTGGTACTGCGTGAAGCACCATCGGGTCGAGAGCGGCGAGAACATCTGCCCGCCGATCGATCGACTCGGGCCGTACTCGACCGAGGAAGAGGCCTCGCGCGCGCTGCAGAAGGCTGAGGAGCGCAACGAGGAGTGGGACAACGACCCCAACTGGAACGACGCGGACCTGGAGGACTGAGCGTCCGGTGATGGCCCGACGTCGGCGGGTGCGTGCGGCCAGCCCGATCTCCCCCCGCCCGTTCATCGGGATGTCGATGCTGGTGGCCGCGCTGTTCCTCTACGGCTGGAGCGTCACCGCGGTGCCGTGGTACGTCTCCGTGCCCTTGCTGCTGGTCTGGGCGTTCCTGCTGCTGGTCAGCCTGGCCTGGTGGTCGCTCGCATCCCGACCGGCTGCCGTGGGTGGCGGTGGTCGCGTACCTCGTGTGGTTCGGCGTGGTGCTCGGCGGTGGCATCGCGTTCAACTGGGGATAGGCCGCAAGGGGTGGCCGCGGCATCGCCGCTGACCACCCCTCCGGGGTCGGCTCAGGCGTGAGCCGGGACCTTCGTCTGCCGAGCGCTGCGCACCATGCTGATGCTCACCGCCAGGGTCCAGATGCTCCACAGCGCGCCCATGCTCGCGGTGGTGCCCCAGCCCTGGGCGCTGTAGAAGTCGGCCGCGTCGTCCCCGAAGTAGATCGCGGGCACGAACGCCAGGTTGATGGCGGCCAGCACGTACGCCGACCGGCCGACCCAACGGCGGAACAGCCCGGTCCGCGCGACCACCATCCCGAGGGTCACGAGGAACAGGACCATCAGCAGCCGCGAGATCGCGCCCTGCATCAGGTACTGGGCCGCCGCGAACGGACCCTCGGTCGTGGTGTCGATGTCCTTGTCCACCGAGATGGCGGCGCCGGCCTCCATCGACTGCGGGACGAAGACCATCGCCACCCACAGCAGACCGGCCGTCTGCAGCAGCCCGGCGAGCCAGTCGAGTGCCGAGTCGGTGCGCTCGACGAGCAGGCGCAGGCCGACGAAGTACACGAGGTAGAACACACAGCCGACCAGCCCGATCAGGGTCCGGGTCAGGATGTTCCAGTCCGGCGGAGTCTCGTACATGAAGTACAGCGGCACCTGGACCACGATCATGGCGGCCGCGACGACTCCGAAGAGCCCGGTGCGTCGGTGCAGGTTCTCAATGTTCATCACAGGTCGTTCCCTTCGCTGGTGGAGCCGGTCGCGCCGGACTCCTCGACAATGAGCAGGCTGGCGATGACGGTCGCGCCGCCAGCGGTGTAGAACAGCCACCACGGGCTGTCGATGTGCCGCGAGAACACCGCGACGAGCAGCCAGATCACGATCTGGATCAGGCTGCCGACGACGGTGAGCACACCGGCCACCCGGCGCGCCGCGCGGAGCTTTCCGGTGCCGGCTGCCGGCCAGAGGACCCGCGTCGCCCAGGCACCGAAGCGGTCGATCTCGGACAGGGCCGGAGTCTCGACTGTCTGTTGCTGGTTCATGTCTTTCCCTTCGTCACGAGGTGTTTCGGTCATGCGTCGATGCTCGTGATCGGGAGCGGCGCGCCCATCCGCCGAACTGACCCATTCCGGACCGGAAAGCTGACGAAAGTTGCAGCCAGGGTCCGTCGATCGGCGGACGTCCCGGGCGGCGGGCCGCACTACTGTGACGCGCATGTCGGGATCCGCATCGGTCGAGGTGGACGGGCGGCCGGGACCCCTGGTCTCGGTCGTCGTGTCCTTGCTGTCGTTCGCCGCTGGGCTGAGCCTGCTGTACGGCGTGCTGCGGGAGGGGCCGTCCGGATCGGCGCTCGTCCTCGACGTCGCCGTCGGCGCGGTGTGCAGCGCCGCGCTGTGGTGGCGGCACCAGGCCCCGGTCGCGATCGCGCTGGGCACGGCTGTCGCGGCCTCCGTCTTCGCGACGGCCGGGGCGGCCAACATGTTCGCGCTGTACGCCGTCGCTCGGCGCCGCCCGCTGCCCGTGGCGCTCACGCTCGCCGTCCTGAACGTCGCCGCCGGGCTGGTGTTCTATGCCATCTATTCGGGCAACAGCTCCCTGTCGCTGACCCTGACCGTCAACATCGCCATCAGCGCCGCGGCGGTCGCCTGGGGGGCGCTGGCCCGGGCCCAGCGCCGCCTGGTCCGGTCACTGGAGGAGCGAGCCGTGCGCGCCGAGACGGAGCAGCGGCTGCGCGCGGAGCAGATCCGCAGCTCCGAGCGGTCGCGGATCGCGCGCGAGATGCACGACGTGGTGGCCCACCGGGTGTCGCTGGTTGCCCTGCACGCCGGAGGGCTGGAGGTGCAGCGCGGGCTGGCGCCGGACGAGGTGCACGAGGCCGCCCGACTGATCCGGCGGTCGGCGCAGGACGCCCTGGACGAGCTGCGGATGGTGGTCGGTGTGCTGCGGGAGGACGCACCGCCCTCTGGCGCAGCCCCCACCCTCGCCGACCTCGAGCCGCTGGTGGCGGACTCCCGGGCCGCCGGGCAGCCGGTGGAGCTCGACCTCGACGTTCCGGCCAGGTACAGAGCTGCCGCCGTGGCTGGGCCGGACGGCGTACCGGGTGGTGCAGGAGGCGATCACCAACGCGATCAAGCACGCACCGGGGGCCGCGACCACCATCAGCGTGAGCGGTCAGCCGGGCGAAGGCCTCGCGGTCGTGGTGCGCAACGCGCTCGACCGGCGGATCCCGTCGGCCGACCTGGTCGGATCCGGAGCGGGCCTCCTCGGCCTGACGGAGCGGGTGACCCTGGCCGGCGGTGCGTTCGAGCACGGCACCAGCGCGGAGGGGGAGTTCTCGGTCCGAGCAGACCTGCCGTGGCCGACGTCGCGCCAGCCGCACCGGTCCGGGAGCCTCCGATGAGCGAGGTGCGGGTGGTGGTGGTCGACGACGACGCCATGGTGCGGGCGGGTCTGCGGATGGTCCTCTCCGCCGACCCGGAGATCGAGATCGTCGGAGAGGCGGCCGACGGTCGCGAGGGGGTACGACAGGCGCGCCTCCTCGAGCCGGACGTGGTGCTCATGGACCTGCAGATGCCGGTGATGGACGGCGTCGCCGCCACCACCGAGGTCCGCCGGTTGCCCACACCGCCCGCGGTGCTCGTGCTCACGACGTTCCACGTGGACGAGTACGTCGTCGGCGCGCTGCGGGCGGGCGCGACGGGCTACCTGCTGAAGGACACCGACCCCCACGAGCTGGCGCGCGCCGTACACACCGCGGCCGCCGGCGACACCCTGCTCTCGTCAGCGGTCACCCGGACGGTGGTGGACCGGCTGAGCGAGCCCGACGGTGCCAACGCGCGCCGTGAGGAGGCGCGCCAGCGACTCGATCCGCTGACCGAGCGCGAGCTCGAGGTCGCCGTAGCGATCGGCCGCGCGCGATCGAACGCGCAGATCGCCCGATCCATGCACATGAGCGAGGCCACGGTGAAGACGCACGTGTCCCGCGCGCTCGCGAAGACGAACACCGACAACCGGGTCGAGATCGCGATCCTGGTGCACGACGCCGGGCTCGTCGACCGGGAGTGATCGGTCAGCGGGGCCGCACCAGCAGCACCGAGTCGCCACCCGAAACGCCGTCGGTCGTGATCAGCAGGCTGCCGTTCGGGCCGTTGGTGACCGAGCGGAGCCGGCCGTACTGGCGCAGCGCCCTCGGTGCTCGGGCGCTCTTCAGCCTGCCCTTGGCGTCGAACTTCAGGAACAGCACCCGGCCCGCCTTCAGGCACGCCACCGCGAGAGCCCCCTGCAGCCCCCGCCACTGGTCACCGCGGACGAACGACGCGCCTGAGGTCGCGAGCGTCGGGTCGCCGGACCGCCAGCGCGCGCCGTGCTGCTTGCCGGGCAGCCCGAAGTCGGTCATCGGCACCGACTCGTCGTAGCCGGGTACCGGGTTCCAGCCGTAGTTGCCGCCCGCCGCCAGCTTGTTGACCTCGTCGTCGCGGAAGGAACCGTGCTCGACCGACCACAGGGTGCCGTCACGGCGCTGGGCGAGGCCCTGGACGTTGCGGTGTCCGTAGGTCAGGACGAAGCGGCGCTTGCCGTTGCCGTTGATGAACGGGTTCTTCGGCCACGGCTTCCCGGTGGTCCGGTTGAGCCGCAGCGTCTTGCCGCCCAGGGAGCCGAGCGTTCTGCGGGTTCGTGCCGACCGCGGCGTCCCCGGTGCCGACCAGCAGCGCGCCGTTCCTGGTGATCAGCAGTCGGCAGCCGCCGTGCCGCCCGCTGCTGGTGGGCAGCCCCTTGAGCAGCGTCTTGACCATCGTGGCCCGGGTCGCGGCCGCGTTGAGCCGCCAGGCGATCACCCGGACGTCGTGGCCGCCCCCGCTCTTGAACCCGCCCTGGCAGGTGTAGAACCGGCGGTTGCGCGCGAACCCCGGGTCGATCTCCATGCTCATCAGCCCGGTCTCGCCGGACACCCAGACCTTGCCGCTCGGGAACCGCACCCGGCGTTTGCTGTTGCCCTGGGCGACGATCAGGTGGGCGGTGTCCCGCTCGGTGATCAGCAGGCGTCCGCCGCCGATCGGCTGCACGTCCCAGGGATGCTCCAGGCCCTGCACGAGCTTGGTGACCCGGAACCCGGGCGCGGCGCGTTCGGCTCGTTCCGGTGCCGCCGACCTCCTGATCGTCGGCCACGGCCGGAGCCGAGGGGAGTAGCAAGAGGAGGAACAGGCCGGCGATCAGCGCGCGCATGGCGCCACGGTAACCCGGTCAGACGGAGGTCATCCCTCGGCCGAACCGGCGATGTTGACCATCCACGGGACGCCGAACTTGTCCACCAGCATCCCGAAGCTGTCGCCCCAGGGCGCCTTCTCCAGCGGCACGGTGACCGAGCCACCGGCGGACAGCGCGTCCCAGTAGCCGCGCAGCACCGAGTCGTCGTCGCCGCTGAGCGAGACCTGCGTCGAGGCGGCCGTCGGCTCACCCATGCCCGGTGCCGTGTCGGCGCCCATGAGGTGGATGCCGTTGTCACCGGTGAGCTGCGCGTGCATCACCTTGTCGTGCAGGGAAGGGTCGTTGCCGGGCATGTCCGGCTGCTCGCCGAAGGTGTTGACGTCGAGGCTGCCGCCGAAGATGCCGTGGTAGAACTCCAAGGCGTCGCGGGCCTTGCCGTCGCCGAAGCTGAGGTAGGGGTCGAGCTGCACTGCCATGGGGGCCTCCTGGTGGTGGGATGTGTCACCAGCCAGCATGCACCGCAGGGCCGACAGTCAGAAGGTCTGATCCGGGCCGGGGAAGGTGCCGGCCTTCACGTCGGCGTCGTAGTCCTTCGCGGCCTGGAGGAGTACGCCGTGCAGGTCGGCGTACTGCTTCACGAACCGGGCCATCCTGCCGGTGCGCAGCCCGAACGCGTCCTGCCACACCAGCACCTGGCCGTCGCAGTCGACGCCGGCGCCGATGCCGATGGTGGGGATGGCCAGCTCCTTGGTCACCTGGCCGGCGACGTCGCCGGGCACCATCTCCATGACCACCGCGAACGCGCCGGCGTCCTCGATCGCGTGGGCGTCGGCCAGGATCCGCGAGGCGGTGTCGCCGCGACCCTGCACGCGGTAGCCGCCGAGGGCGTGCTCGGACTGCGGGGTGAACCCGATGTGCGCCATCACCGGGACGCCGCCCTGGGTGAGCCGCTCGATCTGCGGCGCCATCTCCACGCCGCCCTCGAGCTTGACGCAGTGGGCGCCGCCCTCCTTCATGAAGCGGACGGCGGTGAGGTAGGCCTGCTCGGGGGACGCCTGGTAGCTGCCGAACGGCAGGTCGCCGACGACCAGCGCGCGGTGCACCGACCGGGTCACGGCCCGGGTGAGCGGGATCAGCTCGTCGACGGTCACCGGCAGCGAGGTCTCGTTGCCGTAGACGTTGTTGGAGGCGCTGTCGCCGACGAGCAGCACCTCGATGCCGGCCTCGTCGAACGTCGCCGCGGCGTACTGCTCGTACGCCGTGAGCATCGAGAACCTCTCGCCGCGCTCCTTCATCTCGCGCAGGTGATGGGTCCGAACGCGCTTGACGGGGGCCCGCCCTTGATTGCTCTGTGCAGGGCCGCTGCCGTACGGGGCGGTCTCCTCGGGCGTGCTCATCAGCGAGCTCCTTCGGGGTCATCTCGCGGCTCCCTGATGGAGTCCACGGACTCATCTCAGGCTAAGCCCGGATCACCGGCTCTCGGGCTGTGGTGCTGGTCACGGTGAGGGGCGTGCGGATCTGCGGTTTGGTCACCAACCGCAAGAAATCGCGCCTGAAATCTGCGGTTGGTGACCAAACCGCAACCTTCTAGGGTGCCTCCATGACTCGTGACTGGGATCTCCGCGCCGACGAGCTGGCCACCGAGGCGATCGGCGCCGGCGAGCCGACGGCGTGGTTCGACCGCCTGTACGCCGAGGGGCTGGCCGGCGAGATCTCGGTGCCGTGGGACCGCGACGACCCGAACCCCCAGCTGGCCGAGTGGGCGGAGAGCGTCGGGCTGGACGGTGCCGGACTCAGCGCCGTGGTCGTCGGCTGCGGGCTGGGGGCCGATGCGGAGTTCGTGGCGGCTCGCGGGTTCGCCACGACGGGCTTCGACATCGCCCCGGCTGCGATCGAGGAGGTGCGGCGGCGACGTCCGGAGACCACCGTCGACTACCGGGTCGAGGACCTGCTGGCCCTGTCGCCGGACCTGGTCGGACGCTTCGACCTGGTGATCGAGATCTTCACGCTCCAGGCCCTCCCGGACCCGCCCCGGCAGCAGGCCGCCGAGGCCGTGGTCGGCCTGGTCGCGCCCTGGCGGTCGGCTCGTCGCCGTGGCGTTCCGCGACGACGGTGCCGCGCCGGCGACCAGGGGCCGCCGTTCCCGCTCGGTAGAGGCTTCATGGAGTCGCTCGGCTCGGGTGTTCTGGAGGGGTCGCGGCTCGACGAGCGCCCCGGGCCGCGCTGGCTGGCCGAGTATCACCGGCCGGGCTGAGCCCACTCCGCCCGCTCCAGCTCCTCAACCAGCCCGCCGAGCGCGACGCGGTCGCTGGCGTTGCCTGAGTGCGGCGACTCGAACCAGTCGGCGTACTGGCTGATCTCGTCGAGCCGCCACTCGAGGTCGAACATCTCGACCATCGACCAGTTCACGTCCAGGTCGAGCACCCCCGCCTCCACCAGGACCCGCAGGTCGCGCTCGCGCGGCGCGAGCTTGAGCGACTCCCAGTCGACGAGAACGGTGCCCTCCGGGGTGACCAGCTGGTTGCGCTCGTGCGGCTCGCCGTGCGTCGGGACCCAGCGCTCGCCGCGCGCCAGTTCGGCCAGCGCGTGATAGCGCTGCGTCCACCCGGCGATCGCCTCGATGCGGCCGTGCAGTGCGGCGTGCGCCTGCGACGCGAGCGGCCCGGCGTCCCACGGCGCCTCGAGCCGGCTGCGCAGGTCGTCGGCGAAGTCCGCCCGGACCAGCGGCATCCAGCGGGGAAGGCCGTCCGCGGTGGCCGCGTGCAGCCGGGTGAGCATGGCTGCGGTCGTGGCGAGGTCCAGGTGCTCGCGCACCTCACCCTCACGCCATCGGGTCGCGCTCAACACCCCGGCACCGAGCACGACCGTGACGGGATCCAGGTTGGCGTGCACGAACTCCAACCCATCCGCACCGAGTCGTACGGCGCCGGCGTACGCCGCATGCAGGCTGCGGGCGTCGTGGCGACTCCCCAAGGAGTCGAGGGTCACGAACAGGCGCGGCTCGCCCTGCCTCAGCGCCCGCCAGTGGTGTGCACCGAAGCCGACCGGCAGGTGCTCGACCACCTCTGCCGACGGCATCCACGCCTCGCGGACGGCGGCAAGGACCTCGTCGTCGGTGACGTCATCGGGGGCTTCACGCACCCGCGGATCACATCACGCGGCCGCGTTGGCCGCCGCCTCCAATTCGGCGATCACGATCTTGCGCATCGTGAACATCGACTCGGTGGCGGCCTTGGCCCGCACCGGGTCGGGGTCGGAGACCAGCTCGTAGAGGCGCTCGGGGACGATCTGCCAGGACAGCCCGAACCGGTCCTTGAGCCACCCGCACACCGAGGCCTCGCCACCATCGACGAGCGAGTCCCAGTAGTAGTCGACCTCCGCCTGGTCGCGGCAGGTGATGCTGAACGAGATCGCCTCGGTGAACGTCGCGAAGTCCGGGCCGCCGTTGATGCCCCGGAACGTCATTCCGTCGATGGTGAACTCACCGGCCATCACCTTGCCCGGCTCACCCGGGCCGGCGTCGGAGTAGCGACTCAGGTGCCCGATCGAGGAGTTCGGGAAGATCGACGTGTAGAACCGGGCAGCCTCTTCCAGGTTGTCGTCGAACCAGAGACACGGGCTGATCGACGACATGGGTGTCTGCTTGGTGAGGGGCATGCTGGTTGAGACCTCTCACACCACGCCGACTCATCGGTACGACGCGCGCGAACCCTAGACTCGACACGTGGACTTCTACTCGGCGTACGCCCAGGGCTTCGCGCGGGTGGCGGCGTGCACGCTGCCGGTGAGCGTGGCCGACCCGGCCGCCAACGCCCGCGGCGGTGCTCGCGGAGGCGCGGGCGTGCCACGACGAGCACGTCGCGGTGGCGGTGTTCCCCGAGCTGTGCCTCAGCGGGTACGCGATCGACGACCTGGTCCTGCAGGACACGCTGCTGGCGGGCGTGCGCACGGCGATCGCCGAGATCGTCGAGGCCAGCGCCGACCTGATGCCGGTGCTCGTGGTCGGCGCGCCGCTGGTGCACGGCACCCGGGTGCTCAACTGCGCGGTGGTGATCCATCGCGGCCGGGTGCTGGGCGTGGCGCCGAAGTCCTACCTGCCGACCTACCGCGAGTTCTACGAGCGTCGCTGGTTCGCGCCCGGCGACGACCAGCACGGCTCCACGATCACGCGTCGACGGTGCCGAGGTGCCGTTCGGGCCCGACCTGATCTTCCGGGCGGCCGACGTCCCCGGCCTCGACCTGCACGTCGAGGTCTGCGAGGACATGTGGGTCCCGGTGCCGCCCAGCGCCGAGGCCTCGCTCGCCGGTGCCACGGTGCTCGCCAACCTCTCCGGCAGCCCGATCACGGTGGCCCGGGCCGAGGACCGCCGGCTGCTGGTCCGCAGCGCCAGCTTCCGGTGCAACGCGGCGTACGTCTTCGCCGCGGCCGGGCAGGGGGAGTCGACGACCGACCTCTCGTGGGACGGGCAGACGATGGTCTACGAGTGCGGCGACCTGCTGGCCGAGACCGAGCGGTTCCCCGACGGACCGCGGCGGTCGGTCACCGACGTCGACCTCGACCGGATCCGCCAGGAGCGGTTGCGGCAGGGCACGTTCGACGACAACCGTCGCGGTCGTCGGGATCCCCGAGTTCCGCACGGTCGGCTTCGAGCTCGGTCCTCCCGGCGGCGACATCGGCCTGCGCCGCAAGGTCGACCGCTACCCGTTCGTGCCCGACGACCCGCAGCGGCTCGCGCTCGACTGCTACGAGGCCTACAACATCCAGGTCTCCGGGCTCGAGCAGCGGCTCGACGCGATCGGCCAGCCCAAGATCATCATCGGCGTCAGCGGCGGGCTCGACTCCACGCACGCCCTGATCGTCGCCGCCAAGGCGATGGACCGGCTCGGCCGCCCGCGCAGCGACATCCACGCGTTCACGATGCCCGGCTTCGCGACCGGCGACGGCCACCAAGTCCTACGCGACCCGGCTCTCGACGTCGCTCGGCGTGACGTTCGAGGAGATCGACATCACCGCCGCCGCCGAGCAGATGCTCAAGGACCTCGACCACCCGTTCGCGGACGGCGAGGAGGTCTACGACGTCACGTTCGAGAACGTGCAGGCCGGCCTGCGCACCGACTACCTGTTCCGGCTCGCCAACCACCGCGGCGGCATCGTGCTCGGCACCGGCGACCTCTCCGAGCTCGCGCTCGGCTGGTGCACCTACGGCGTCGGCGACCAGATGTCCCACTACGGCGTCAACGCCGGCGTGCCCAAGACGCTGATCCAGCACCTGATCCGCTGGGTGATCGACGACGGCCAGTTCGAGGAGCACGACCAACGAGGTGCTGCAGGGAGATCCTCGACCAGGAGATCACCCCGGAGCTGATCCCGTCGCGCGAGGACCAGATCCCGCAGCGCACCGAGGACTCCGTCGGCCCCTACTCGCTGCAGGACTTCACGCTCTTCCACGTGATCCGGCGCGGCTACCGGCCCGCGCAAGATCGCGTTCCTCGCCTGGCACGCCTGGCAGGACGCGACGGTCGGCGACTGGCCGCCGGGCTTCCCCGAGGAGGACCGGGTGGCGTACGACCTGGCGACCATCCGGCGCTGGCTCGAGGTCTTCGTCGAGCGGTTCTTCGCCAGCCAGTTCAAGCGGTCGGCGCTGCCCAACGGCCCCAAGGTCAGCCCCGGCGGCACCATGTCGCCCGCGCGGCGACTGGCGGATGCCGTCGGACGCCAAGGGCGCCGCCTGGCTCGCCGAGATCGAGGCGGACGTCCCGGAGAAGTGACCGCCACTACGCTGGCGTCATGGGCAAGCAGGAAGACTTCGTTCTCCGGGCTCTCGAGGAGCGTGACGTCCGGTTCGTCCGGCTCTGGTTCACCGACGTCCTGGGCTTCCTGAAGTCGGTCGCGGTCGCACCGGCCGAGCTCGAGGGCGCGTTCGCCGAGGGCATCGGGTTCGACGGCTCCGCGGTCGAGGGCTTCGCCCGGGTCTACGAGGCCGACATGCTGGCCAAGCCCGACCCGGCGACGTTCCAGATCCTGCCGTGGCGCGGCGAGGGGCCGTCCACGGCCCGGATGTTCTGCGACATCGTGATGCCCGACGGTCAGCCCGTCGTACGCCGACCCGCGCTACGTGCTCAAGCGCACCCTGGCCCGCGCGGCGGAGAAGGGGTTCACGTTCTACACGCACCCGGAGATCGAGTTCTACCTCTTCAAGGACACCCCCAGCGACGGCGCCGAGCCGGTGCCGGTCGACCGCAGCGGCTTCTTCGACCACACCGCCCAGTCGATGGGGTCGGACTTCCGCCGCGAGGCGATCACGATGCTCGAGTCGATGGGCATCTCGGTGGAGTTCAGCCACCACGAGGGCGGCCCGGGCCAGCAGGAGATCGACCTGCGGTACGCCGACGCGCTGACCACCGCCGACAACATCATGACGTTCCGCACCGTCATCCGTGAGGTGGCGCTGAGCCAGGGCATCTGGGCGACGTTCATGCCCAAGCCGTTCACCGACGCACCCCGGCTCCGGCATGCACACCCACGTCTCGCTGTTCGAGGGCGACCAGAACGCCTTCTACGAGGCGGGCTCGGAGTACCAGCTGTCCAAGACCGGCCGCGGTTCATCGCCGGCGTCCTCCACCACGCGCGCGAGATCAGCGTCGTCACCAACCAGTGGGTCAACAGCTACAAGCGGATGATGTCCGGCGGCGAGGCGCCGTCGTACGTCTGCTGGGGCCACAACAACCGCTCGGCGATGATCCGGGTGCCGATGTACAAGCCGCTCAAGGGCCAGTCCACCCGGATCGAGCTGCGCACCGTCGACGCGGCGTGCAACCCCTACCTCGCCTTCGCGGCGATGCTGGCGGCCGGGATGAAGGGCATCGAGGAGGGCTACGACCTGCCCCGCGAGGCCGAGGACGACGTGTGGAGCATCAGCGAGCGGGAGCGCCAGAGCCTGGGCATGGAGCCGCTGCCGAAGACCCTCAGCGAGGCCATCGAGATCGCCGAGGGATCCGAGCTTCTCGCCGACACCCTGGGGGAGCACGTCTTCGACTTCTTCCTGCGCAACAAGCGCGCCGAGTGGGACGACTACCGCGTGCAGGTCTCCGCCTTCGAGCGCGACCGCATGCTCCCGGTCATCTGAGGGCGCTCACATGCCCCGCGTCCTGGTGGTCGAGCACGAAGCCACCTGTCCGCCTGCGCTGTTCGGCTCGTGGCTCGAGGACGCCGGCTGCGAGGTGGTCGTCTGCCGGCCCTACGCCGGCGACCCGCTGCCGACGCTCGCAGAGTACGACGCCCTGCTGGTGCTCGGCGGGTCGATGGCCGCCACCGACGACCCACGCCTGGCTGGCGCCGCTGCGCGACCTGGTGCGCGACGCCGCCGCCGACGAGGTGCCCACGCTCGGGATCTGCCTGGGCCACCAGGTCTGCGCGGTCGCGTTCGGCGGCACCGCCGAGCCGCAACCCGCGCGGCCAGCAGCTCGGGCTGCTCGACATCGGCTGGACGGCCGAGGCGGCCGCCGACCCGCTGCTCGGACCGCTCGAGCACGCCGCGCCGCGCCGTCCAGTGGAACGACGACCTGGTCATCCGGCTCCCCGACGACGCGGTGGCCCTTGCCGTCACGCCGCACGGCGAGATCCAGGCGGCCCGGTTCGCGCCGACCGTCTGGGGCGTGCAGTGGCACCCCGAGGTCGACCGGGCGGTGCTCGATGTGTGGGCGCACGACGACGAGGAGCGGCACGCGGCCGCCGGGATCGACCAGGAGCGGCTGCTCGCCGACATCGGCGCCGCGCATGCGGAGCTGGAGCGGTCGTGGCGGCCGCTCGCCGAGGGCCTCGCCGCGCTCGCCGGCGTACCGGCCAGGAGCCGGGGTTGACGCGGCCGGCCACCGGCACGGGCAACCTGGTCCGGCTGGGCTTCCAGGACGCCGACGCCGCGCTCGCCGACCTGCGGTTGCTGGGGCCGGACGTCGAGCCGTTGCTCGCGCCGCTCTCGCAGACCGCCGACCCCGATGCGGCGCTCGCCGGGCTGGTCCGACTCGCGTGAGGCCGCAGAGGACGGCGACGCGCTGATCGACGGCGCTCGTCGACGACGAGGGCACCGCGATGCGCCTGCTCAGCGTGCTGGGCGCGAGCCACGCGCTCTCCGACCACCTGGTCCGCCATCCCGAGCAGTGGCGCGAGCTCACCGACCCGCTGCTCGGGTCGACCCGCCCGGCGGCGTTCGCCGTCCGCGCCGGGCTGCTGCGCTCCGTCGGCGCCGACCCCGATGCCGCCTCGCCCACAGCCGCGATGGAGCCGCGGAGGCCGTCGACGCGCTGCGGGTGGAGTACCGGCGGGTGCTGGTCCGGCTCGCCTCGCGGGACCTGGCCCATGGCTTGGGCGTCGACGACGCGGCCGCCGAGCTCTCCGACCTCGCGGCCGGCACCCTCGAGGCCGCCTTGGCGATCGCCCGCCGGCGAGGTGGGGGAGGCGGCCGACCAGGTGCGCCTCGCGGTGATCGCGATGGGCAAGTGCGGAGGGCGCGAGCTCAACTACGTCTCCGACGTCGACGTGATCTTCGTGCACGAGCCGGTCGACGGCGCGGACGACACCGCCGCCACCCGTGCCGCCACCCAGCTGGCGTCCCACCTCATCCGCGCCTGCTCGGACCCGAGCGTCGAGGGCACGCTGTGGCAGGTCGACGCCGCGCTGCGTCCCGAGGGCAAGGCCGGCCCGCTGAGCCGGACCCTGGCCAGCCACCGCGGCTACTACGAGCGCTGGGCCCAGACCTGGGAGTTCCAGGCCCTGCTCAAGGCGCGACCGGTGGCCGGCGACCTGGCGCTCGGTGAGGAGTACGTCGAGATGGTCTCCCCGATGGTGTGGACGGCCGCCGAGCGGGAGGGGTTCGTCGCCGACACCCAGGCGATGCGCCGGCGGGTGCTCGAGCACATCCCGGCCCGCGACGCCGACCGCCAGCTCAAGCTGGGGGCGGGTGGGCTGCGCGACGTCGAGTTCGCCGTCCAGCTGCTCCAGCTGGTGCACGGCCGCGCCGACCGGTCGATCCGCGCCGGCGCGACCCTCTCCGCGCTGGCCGACCTGACCCGGGGCGGCTACGTCGGCCGCGAGGACGGCGAGGCGTTGCACGAGGCCTACGCGTTCCTCCGCACGCTCGAGCACCGGATCCAGCTGCACCAGCTCCGGCGTACCCACGTGGTGCCGTCCGACGACGACGGCGCTGCGCCGGCTCGGCCGCAGCATGGGCTACCTCAAGGAGCCCGAGGCGGCGCTGGATCGTGCCTGGCAGCACCACCGCCGCGAGGTGCGACGCCTGCACGAGAAGCTCTTCTACCGACCGCTGCTGGCGGCGGTCGCCAAGATCCCCGGCCCGGAGGTCCGGCTGTCGTCCGAGGCGGCGGGCGACCGCCTGGCCGCGCTGGGGTACGCCGACCCGCAGGCCGCGCTCCGCAACCTGGAGGCACTGACCAGCGGCGTGAGCCGTACCGCCTCGATCCAGAAGGCGCTGCTCCCGGCGCTGCTGCAGTGGTTCGCCGAGGGGCCGGACCCCGATGCCGGGACTGTTCGGCTTCCGCCGGCTCAGCGAGACCCTCGGCCGCACGCCGTGGTACCTCCGGGCACTACGCGACGAGGGCGCAGGTGGCCGAGCGGCTCGCGCACCTGCTCGCCACGTCGCGCTACGTCACCGACCTGCTCGAGCGCGAGCCGCAGGGCGTGCGGATGCTGGGCAACGACCTGATCCCGCTGTCCGCCGAGGCGATGACCGAGGAGATGCTGGCCACCGCGGGCCGGCACCAGGACGATCCGGGGCAGGCGATCCGCGCGGTACGCCGGGTCCGCCAGCGCGAGCTGCTGCGGATCGGCGCCGGAGACGTGCTCGGCCTGGTCGACGTCGCCGACGTGGGGATCGGCCTGTCCCGGCTCACCGACGCCACCCTGGAGGCGACCCTCGAGGTCGCCGGCCGCGCCGTACGCGCCCAGCGCTCCCTGGACACCGCGCCGTCCCGGATCGCGATCGTGGCGATGGGTCGCTACGGCGGCTTCGAGCTCTCCTACGGCTCCGACGCCGACGTGCTCTTCGTGCACGAGCCCGAGGAGGGCGCCGACGCCCACCAGGCCACGTCGTACGCCACCGCGGTGGCCAACGAGGTGCGCACCATGCTCGCCGCGCCCGGTGGCGACCCGCCCCTGCAGGTCGACGCCAACCTCCGCCCCGAGGGCAAGCAGGGCGCGCTGGTCCGCACCCTCGACGCCTACGCCGCCTACTACGCCAAGTGGTCGAAGGTGTGGGAGGCCCAGGCGCTGCTGCGTGCCGAAGCCGTCGTCGGCGACGCCGACCTGCGCGGCCGCTTCGAGGAGCTGATCAACCCGCTGCGGTTCCCCGAGAAGGGGATCAGCGAGGACGACGTGATCGAGGTGCGCCGGATCAAGAGTCGGATCGACCAGGAGCGGCTGCCCAAGGGCGCCGACCCCCAGCTGCACCTCAAGCTCGGGCGCGGCGGCCTCGCCGACATCGAGTGGACGATCCAGCTGCTGCAGATGCGGTACGCCGGCCGGGTGCCGGAGCTGCGCACCACGCAGACCCTCGCCGCGCTCGAGGCGGCCGCGGGCGCCGACCTGCTGTCCGAGGAGGACGCCAGGACGCTGGCGACCGGGTGGCGGATGGTCAGCAGGATGCGCAACGCGGTCACCCTGGCCCGCGGCAAGAGCGGCGACCAGCTCCCGCGCGACACCCGCGAGCGAGCCGCGGTGGCGACGATCCTGGGCTACCCGCCGGGCGGCACCGACGAGATGGTCAACGACTACCTGCGGGCGACCCGTCGGGCGCGCCGGGTCGTCGACCGCGCGTTCTGGGAGTGACCCGACCCGGACCGAGCGGTACCGTGGAGGTGCCGGACGTGCTCCGGTGCCACCCCGGGCCCCGGTGGTCTCACCAGGGAAGGCTCGCGATGGCACCGCCCGATGAGACGCCCTCCGCTCGCCAGACCCGCTACCTCCTGGCGCGGAGCCTCGTCGACGCCGAGCGATCCGCGGACGGTACCGGTGTGGTGGGGGCGTTGCAGGGTCTGTGCCGAGCCCTGACGACGCACCTGGACGTGCTCGGCGTGGCCGTCAACCTGGCGTCGGACAGCGCTCCCGCGGTCGTCGTCGCCGCATCCGACGCCCGGAGCCAGCGGCTCGACGAGATCCAGTTCACCGCGGGCGAGGGGCCGTGCTTCGACGCGGTCCGCTTGATCCGCCCGGTCCTCACCCCCGATCTCGCCGCGGCGGGCGCCAGCCAGTGGCCCGGCTACTCGGCCACCGCCGTCGCCGACGGGGTGAGGGGGGTCTTCGCCTTCCCTCTGCAGGCCGGGGCGATGTGTCTCGGTGTCCTGGATGTCTTCCGCGACCGGTCAGGATCCATGACCGACGAGCGCCTCGCCATGGCGCTGACCTTCGCGCGGATCGCCACCGAGATGCTGCTCGACGGTGATCCCGTGCGGGACGGGGGTCTGGAGCGAGGCCTGGGGGATGCCCTCGACTACCGCGCCGAGATCTACCAGGCCCAGGGCATGGTCATGGTCGCGCTCGGACTGGACGCCGCCGAGGCGCTGGCCCGGATGAGGGCGCACGCGTTCGCCGAGGACCTCACCCTGCTCGCACTGGCGCTGGCGATCTTGGCCGGCGACGCACGTCTGGGGGATGAGTGATGGGTACTGGTGAGCCTAGACTCCGCGATGAAGGGGGCTTGTCGAGATGATCTCAGCGCAACGGCTGTCGCGAGTGTTCGTCGAGGTCGCAGACACGCTCGTCGCCGACTTCGACCTGATCGAGTTCCTACACAACCTGGCCGACCACACCGCCGCCGTGAGCAATGCGGCTTCGGTGGGTCTGATGCTCGCCGACGAGGACGAGCAGCTGCACTACATGGCAGCCTCGACCGAGAGCGCCAGGCACCTGGAGCTCTTCCAAGTGCAGCACTCCGAAGGGCCGTGCTTCGACTGCTACCGCACCGGGCAGCCGGTCACGATCGCCGACCTGAGGGTGGAGGACTCGCGCTGGCCGGCCTTCACGCCTCGCGCCCACGAGGCCGGCGTCCGCTCGGTGCATGCCTTCCCGATGCGGCTGCGGGACCGGGTGATCGGTGCGTTGAACATCTTCGACGAGGACCCGATGCCGTTCCGCGCGGACGACATCAAGGTGGTGCAGGCCCTGGCCGACGTCGCCACGATCGCCATCATCCAAGAGCGCGCGATCTCCCGTGCCGAGACTCTCACCGAGCAGCTGCAGGGGGCGCTGAACAGCCGGATCGTGATCGAGCAGGCCAAGGGCATGGTCGCGCAGCAGAACGGTGTGGGCGTCGACGAAGCCTTCGAGCGGCTGCGAGGACAGGCCCGGCACGACCAGGTGCGCCTGGTCGATCTCGCCCGAGCCATCGTCGACGGCACCGCAGACATCCCGATGCCCGAGGGCGGTTAGGCGCGTAGAGTTGCGGGCGAGCACGTCGCATGCCGCGACGTCGTCGTCCCGGACCTTGACGACATCGGCTCGACTCGTCGTCGAGTGCCCGAAGCTCGCTCAGTTCCGCACCTGATCGGGCCCCTCCGAGACACCGCAGGCCCCGCGGCCAAACCGTCGGGGCCTGCGGCCTCGGGTTTCAGCCCTGAGCGGGGCCGGTGTGGCCGGCCAGGCAGACCCACGACTTGTGCGAGCGAACCCACACCTGGGTCACCGGCATGATGAAGGTCTGCTCGACGCCGTCGCGGACCACCGTGTCGTGCGTGGTGCACAGCAGCAGCGCGGTGTCGTCGACGACGGTGACCTCGGGGTCCTCGAGTCGCTGCTTGACCCAGCGCAGCTCGCGGGTGTTGACCCGCACGAAGCCCTCACGGTCCAGCCGCTCGCCGTTGTGCGATGTCCATCGGAACTCCGGGTGCAGCAGGCGGCGTATCCGGTCCGGCTCGCCGGCAACCAGCGCGGACGCGCGCAGCTCCGCGACCATCAGCACCTCGTCCGCCTGGTTCACTCCGGCCAGCCGTTTTCGCCGAGGTACCACACGGCCGATGTCCCGACGACGACGACGAACGTGGCGAACAGGAGGCCGCCGGCGACCGGAAGGAACCAGCCCGGCGCCCGGTGGGAGCGGACGGCAACGACCTTCACCACGAACGCTCCGAAGACCACGCAACCCAGCACGCCGTGCACGACGGCCCGAGCAGGCACCGGCTCGCCGGTGTGCAGCTCGCCGTACTCGAGCCCGAGCGCCCACAGGCAGTGGTAGCCCACGAACACCGCCAGCAGGAACGCGAGGGTGCCGGACCCGCGATGCACCGGGCCGACCCACGACGGAGCCCGGATGCCCAGCTTCCCGTAGATCAACAGGGCGCCGATCACCTGGAGAACGACGAGCACGCCGATGACCGCGGTCACCACGACCTTCATGTCGAGGACCGTGTCGTAGCCCAGCGTGGTGGTGCCGTCGATCGTCGGGTCGTGGACCCGACCGAAGATGCCCAGGGCCAGTGCGACCGCCGCGCCCACCGCGAAGGCAACGAGGGGAACGGTCATGCTCCTCGGGGCGGTGGCGGTGTCGGCCATGCCTCAGGATGCTCCGTCCTCGCTCCCGGGAGCAACGGCCCGTCCAGGACGGCGCTGCCGACGGTGGATCTGCGTGGCGACCTCCTGCCACGGCGAGCGGTCGCCAGCCCTTTCGTCCGCTGAGCGCGCCGGTCTCGGCTTAGCGTGCTCGCGTATCGAACGCCTGCTCGGGAGGATCCATGCGTCTCACACCCGTCCGCGCCGCACTTGCGGCCGCCATCGTCGTACTCGTCGGCATCCCCGCCGGCACGACGTACGCCGGGCCCGCCGCAAGCGGCCCGACCGCCTCCGACCCGCAGCCCGGCACGTCGTCCGGTGCCACGCGGGTCACCCTGGTCACCGGCGATGTCGCGGAGCTCACGACGCTCCCCAACGGTGCGGAGGAGGCCCGCCTGGTTGGTGGGACGAGTGCCAACGACGGGGTGCACGCCTTCACCCAGGACGGCGACGCCTATCTGGTGCCGGCGTCCGCGCGACCGCTGCTCGCCCAGGACAAGCTCGACCTGGAGCTCTTCAACGTCAGCGAGCTCGTCGAGGAGGGGTACGACGACGGTGTCCCGGTCATCGTCGACTACCGGACGCCTCGTGGCGTGACGCAGGACCGCACCCTGCCCGCCCCCGACGGCACCGAGCGGAGCGAGTCGCTGCCGAGCATCTCGGCTGTCGCGGCGCTCACCGTCGCGGAGGAGGGCGACGCGTTCTGGGCCGACATCTCCACCGGCGCACCCCGGGCGATCGAGAAGGTGTGGTTCGACGCCCCCATCGAGGCGACGCTCGACGAGAGCGCCGCCCAGATCGGAGCACCCGCGGCATGGGAGCGGGGACTCACCGGCAAGGGCGTCACGATCGCCACGCTCGACAGCGGCATCGACGCCTCGCACCCCGACTTCGAGGGCCGGATCCTCGCGACCGCGGACTTCACCGGGGGTGACTCGGTCGCGGACGTGGTCGGCCACGGCACCCATGTGGCGTCGATCGCCGCCGGCTCCGGCGCCGCATCGGACGGCAAGTACCGGGGGATCGCCTCCGACGCCGAGCTGCTGGTCGGCAAGGTCCTCGGTGACGACGGCACCGGCAGCACGTCGGCCGCCATCGAGGGCATGGAGTGGGCGGTCGCCCACGACGCGGACATCGTGAACATGAGCCTGGGCGGGCCGGTGACGAACGGCGACGACCCGATGAGCCAGGCGGTGGACCTGCTCACCGCCGAGCACGGCACCCTGTTCGTCGCCGCCTCGGGCAACCACCAGCTCGACATGCCGGGGATGAGCTTCGTGACCAGCCCTGCGTCGGCGCAGTCGGCGCTCGCGGTCGGAGCCACGGACCGGAACCCGGACTCGCTCTGGAACGGCAGCAGCCGCGCGCGGATGGACGGCGAGGCGATCAAGCCGGAGATCACCGCACCGGGGGTCGGCATCACCGCGGCCGGTTCGTCGGACGCCGGCTACCCGGCGTACGTCAGCGGCACCGGCACCTCGATGGCGGCTCCGCACGTGGCCGGTGCCGCGGCCCTGCTCAAGCAGCAGCACCCCACCTGGGGGGCCGAGGAGCTGCGCGACGCGCTGACCTCGACCGCGGCAACGATCAACCAGCGCTTCAGTGTCTACGAGCAGGGGGCCGGTCGTGTCGACCTCGACCGGGCGACCCGTCAGGACGTGTACGTCGACGCGGGGACGCTCCA
>CAWFAE010000024.1:0-254626 GCA_963813615.1 uncultured Actinomycetota bacterium | reverse complement strand
GCCGCTGCCTGGATAATCTGAGGCGCCTCTCCAGTCCAGCGCAGATGCGACATACGGGATGTCCGCCGCGATCGGCAAGACCGGGACCCGGAATAGGTCGAAGCTACCCGCCTGGCACGACGAAGCGGCTGGGCTCGGAACCGTCCGCCACCACCAGCTGATCGACGCACATCTTCGATCCGCCCAACGACTCCGCAACGAACAACAGACCGGATCGCGACCAGCTCGCGACCGTCCGCGAAGGCCTGAGCCCAATCTGGTGACCGCCTCTGGGGAGATTTCCGATGGCCGCTGACAACGGATCGCGGCATGTGCGGGCCTTGAGGTGTCGCCGATAAGCGGCGGTATGACTCAGCTCGGCACAAAGGCCGCCGCATGGCTGCGCCGCCAGGCCGAATGGCATGAAGGGCGACGCGGCGGCGCCACACTCGCCTGGTCAGCCCACGCTGCGTGACAACTGCTCAACCGCGTGGGCCACCCGGGGCCCGAACATCACGGGGTCGTTGTGATCGGCCTCCGCGAGTACCACAAGCTTGGCCAGGGAAGGGGCCTGGTCGGCGACTCGGGCACTGAGCTCCGGGGGGACCACCGAGTCGCGCAGGCCGTAGATGACTGTGAGCGGCACGTCGCTGGTAGCGAGGTGGTCCACGACGGGGAACTGGTCGCGGAGCAGCGTGCGCACTGGCAGCCACGGGTAGTGGTGCGCACCGACGTCGGCCAAGTCGGTGAACGGCGAGCGGAGCACGATCCCCGCCGGCGGGCGTCGTTCCTGAAGCGCCGCCACGACGCCCGAGCCCAGCGATTCGCCGAGGTAGATGGTGCGTTGCGGTGGGTAGCCGAGCTCTTGGAGGGCCGCCACGGCGGCATCGGCGTCGGCGGCCAGGCCGTCCTCGCTGGGGCTCCCCGGGTTGCCGCCGTAGCCGCGGTAATCCATGAGCAGCACGGCGAGCCCGCGGTCACTCATCTCCTCGGCGAGTCCGGCTCTGCCTGCCCGGTTGCCGCCGTTGCCGGGCGCGTACAGGACGGCCATTCCGGTGTTCGTCGTGGGATCGGCCGGGACGAACCATGCGCCGAGCTCCAACCCGTCTGAGGTGTGAAGCGTGACGTCGCGGGCACCGGCGATGACGTCAGCGGCCGGGGGGACGGGTGCGGGGTCGGGGGAGTAGATCAGGTGACGTTGCAGCGCCCACAGCATCGCAACCACTCCCCCCAGAAGAAGCACCAGAACGAGGAGCCCACATCCGAGCCTCCTGCGAAGCGACTGGGCCATCCCACATGCTTGACCACGGCTCCGCGCACTTCAACCAATGCGGCGGAAAGACGGTGGGTGCAAGCGTGTGGAGCGCGGCATGGTCGGCCATGCCTGGGAGCACCCTCTTAGTCGTTGTCCTCCACCCGCGTGTAGACGATGTTCTCCGTCTCGTCGGGCGGACCGCCTTCGGGATAGTGCCAGGTGCCGATGTACTGAGAGTTGTCCTCGTTGAGGGTGGCTTGGAAATAGGTGTCTGAGTCCGTCTCACCAAGGCTGACGCGGATCTTCTGGTCCTCCAACACCCACGTGTACGTGGCCTCGTCGCCCATGGTGTCCATGTAGCGAGCTTGCAGAGTGCCACGGTCTTGGTGGTGAGTGATGTGCTGGATGACCCTCATCCTTGAGTCGCCAATACTGAAATCGACGTAGGCGACCAGCAGGCGACCTCCATTCTTCGACTGGTACTCGGCCTGGCCCCTTATGTCTGGCCCATCCACTCGCCATGTGCCGACCAAGAGTTCGCTCAGCTCAACGAGCTTGCGGTGTGGTTCATCTGCTGCGTTCACGCTGTGCGTCTCAGGATGGTCTGCCACGGAAACTCCGTCTCCTCTTGCAAGAAGCTCTTCGGGTGTGCGTGTCTTCTGTGACCGTCAACCTGACACGTTGCCTGGTCTCGAGAAAGCCCGTTCGTGGGCGCCCGGCTCATCGACGGACTAGAACGGTTGGATCGGCCGCCCGGCGCGGGCGGAGCGCTGGACGACGGTGGCCCGCGGTCAGCCCGCAGCCAGCTACTTCGATCCCGTGGCCTCGAGCCTTGTGGAAATGGGCTCGAGCAGAGCGACCAGCTGGTCGAGCTCGAGCGGCTCCAGCCCGTCGTAAGGGGCTTCTGCGAGGGCGTCGGTCAGTGACTCGATCCGGTCCTTCGTCGCACGCCCGGCGTCGGTGAAGCGACCGGAGGCATCGAGGAGGCCGCGGTCGCGCAGACCGTCCATGACTTCGGCCAGGCGGGCCTCGGGGAGGTGGTGGATTCGGCCGAACGACTCCGCCGGGTAGATACCGCTGGCGAGGGCGCTGAGCACGTGGGCCTCGGTCCCGCCGATCCGCTCCGAGACCAGGGCAGCGACATGGCCGTCCCCGCGGTGCTCGCGGAGCATGTTGGCCGCGTGCCAGAGCCGGGCCACCGGCTCCTCGGGCATCGGGAGGGTTCGGAGCGCGGCGTACATGACCCGTCCCTCCGTCGGGGCGCTGGTCGAAGCCTTGGCGAGGAGCTCGGCGGCGCGCGCGAGCCCCGGCGTCTCGACGAGGTCGCCGAGGATCCGCCGCAGCGCCGCCACGCAGCCCTGCTCACGCGCGGCGTGCGCCGCCTCGGGTGTGGTCGTGTCCCAGACCTTGGGGATGTGGCGGGCCACCTCACCCTCGGCGAAGCTGTAGAAGGCAGCGTGCACCACCTCGGCCGGAACGCGGCCGAGCGGCGCAGAACGTCCCGCGAAGTAGCCGTCCCAGTACTTGACGAAACCGAGCGCCGCCATCGAGTCGTTGGGCTCCGGGGAGAAGAAGTTCACCAGCGAGATCGGCTCGGTGAGCTCGAAGAGACGGCGGGCGACAGGCTCCGGATGCTGCATCTGTGTCATCTCCTGTGGTCGTGACGGCGCCCTCATTGGCGGCCCCTCACGAGTGCTACGAACGGGTCGACCGCCAAACGACAAAGTCTCAGCGATGTTCCGTCAGCCGATCGCCCCCATCAGCACCTCGACGTCGTTCGCTGGCCTTCGCGCAGCCGCAGCGCGGCCAGCGCCACGGGTAGCGCCGTCCTTCCGGCGCCGCGCCGACGGGCGGAGGTCACGTCCGCTTCGCGGCGAAATGACGCCCCAAGGTTCAGCCCGCTCGAAGGGCTCTCGGCCAGGATCACGGGGGCCGTGTGGCCGCCGGCCAGTGGGATCGCGCACTCAGCGCTGGGGAGTCAGCAGGAACTTCTCGCCGGTGGCCTGCCGGGCGTAGCGGCGCATGATCTGCAGATCCAACGCCTGCGTCAGGGAGATCTCGTCGGTGTAGCTACTGGCGAACGTGGTGGTCAGCTCGTTGGCAACGCGGCGCTGCAGCCGGCCGAGGTCCTCGGATGCGAGCGTGCTGAGGAAAGGCATGAGCAGCCATCCACCGATGCCCCACGCGAACCCGAAGCCGCGACGGAGTTCCAGTGGCCGCCGGTCAAGTGAGCCGTACACGTAGACCTGCTTCCACACCTCCGTGCCGTAGCGGCTGTATGGCGCGCCGGGCTCGGTGACCGCGACCTCCATGGCGTTCAGGATCTGGCTGGCGAGCCCACCACCGCCGACCGCGTCAAAGGCGATCGTGGCGCCGGTCGCCTTGAGGGCGTCGACCAGGTCAGCGAAGAACGTCTCGGTGCTGGAGTCGCAGACGTACGCCGCCCCTTGCTCGCGCAGGAGGTCGGCCTGCTCGGGCCTTCGAACGATGTTGACCAGGGGCACCTCGTCGGCGAGGCAGATCCGGTTGAGCATCTGGCCGAGGTTGGAGGCGGCGGCGGTGTGCACCAGCCCGGTGTGGCCCTCCCTGCGCAAGGTCTCGACCATGCCCAAGGCGGTGAACGGGTTGACGAAGGAGGATGCGCCGGCTGCCGCACTGGCGTCCTCTGGCAGGAGCAGGCACAACTGAGCAGCGGCGAGAGCGTGTTGGCCGTAAGTGCCCTCGCCCGCGAACCCGACCCGCCGCCCGAGCAGGGCCTGCGCCTCCGGGGAGTCACCGGCTGCCACGACGACACCGGATGCCTCATTGCCGACCGGCATGGAGATCCCGACGCGGGCCTTGAGACTCGGCATCACCTTGTCGGAGATCGGTGCGCTGACCACCGGCTCGTCGGGAGATCCGCCGGCTGTCGCGTTGTCGAGGTCAGACATCGCCAGCAGTAGACCGAGGTCGGATGGGTTCAGCGGTGCTGCCTCCACACGGACCAGGACCTGGTGCGAGCGCGGCAGGGGAGTCTCGACCGTAGCGATCGATACCCGCACCTCACCGGTCTCGCCAACAAGGCTGCGAATCTGGCGGGTAGTGGCCGGAACGTCGACCATGGAGTCTCCTTCGCCCCAGAACCTGGTGCCTTCCTGGGTGAGTGTAGGGGCGGCGCAACCCCAGATCTCGATGGCGCTCGTGGCCCTCATCGACGCCAAGCCCTGGCCCGACAGATGCGGGCCGAGCGGCCTTGGGTTCGCCGCTGATCAAGCGCCTGGACCTGCCCTCCACCCGGGGGCGTTCTCTCCGACCAGACCGCAACCCGAACCCACTCCGGTGTGCCCAGGCATGCCCGGGGAACTCGCACACGGATGAAGCCACGCCCCAAAGCAACCCTGCCTTCATGCCGCTCCTGGCCCCTTTACATCTCCCTCGGTTGGAGTTGGGATGAATGAATGTTTGAGAACTCTCGGGAACACACACATGCCACGCGTCGGATCTTTCTGGCCGGCACCGCGGCCGGAACCGGCGCCACCCTCGTCGGCCTCCCGACCGCCGGGCACGCCGCCGGCGCCCTCGATTCGGGAGAGGACTGGCCGGACGGCCCCGGCCGTTCGAACCGCCCGCAGGTGCCGGACGCCGAGCTCCGGCGGATCCTTCGCGCCATCGACCCCAAGCGGATCGAGGCCAACGTCCGCAAGCTCGCCTCCTTCGGCACCCGGCACACCCTGTCGGCCCAGGACGATCCGAAGCGCGGCATCGGGGCCGCGCGCGACTGGATCTTCGACACCATGTCGTCGTACGCCGCGGCGTCCGGCGGGCGGATGACGGTCGAGAAGCAGTCCTACGTCCAGGAGCCCGACGGCGACCGAATCCCCGTCGAGACGGTGATCACCAACGTGCTGGCGACACTGCGGGGTAGCAAGGAGCCCGGCCGGGTCTACCTCATCTCCGGGCACTACGACTCCCGCGTCACCGACGTCATGAACTTCACCGACGATGCGCCCGGCGCCGACGACGACGCGTCGGGCGTGGCGGTCTCGATGGAGCTGGCCCGGGTGTTCGCGACTCACGCGCCCGAGGGCCACGCTGATCTTCGCTGCAGTCGCCGGCGAGGAGCAGGGGCTCTACGGGTCCGACCACATGGCGCAGGTTCTGCAGGACCAGGGTGTCGACGTGCAGGGCATGTTCACCAACGACATCGTGGGCAGTTCGACCGCCGACGACGGCACCCGCGACCCGCACAGCCTCCGGCTCTTCGCCGAGGGTGTACCCACCGCCGAGACCGAGGATGAGGCGGCCATCCGCCGCTCCGTAGGCGGCGAGAACGACTCACCAGCCAGGCAGCTCGCCAGGTTCGTCACGGAGGTCGCCGACAACCGGGCCACGGGCATGCGGGTGCGCGTGATCTACCGTCGAGACCGCTACCTCCGCGGCGGCGACCAGATCCCGTTCCTGGAGCGTGGCCTGCCGGCCGCCCGGTTCACCGAGCCGAACGAGAACTATCGCGCACCAGCACCAGGACGTGCGCGTCGAGGGCGGTGTCCAGTTCGGCGATCTGCCGGAGTTCTGCGACTTCGACTTCATCGCTCGCGTGGCCCGCGTCAACGCGGCCACACTCTGGTCCCTGGCGATGGCTCCCGGCACGCCGAAGAACGCCCGGGTCGACACCCGCGCGCTGGACAACAACACGGCCTTGTCGTGGGACGCGGTGCCCGGCGCGGCCGGCTACGAGGTCGTGTGGCGACCCACGATCGAGGACGACTGGACCCACGTCATCCCGGTCAGTGACACGAGCGAAGTCGGTCGACCTGTCGAAGGACAACGTCTTCTTCGCCGTCCGCTCCGTCGACGCGCAGGGTCGCCGCAGTCCCGCCGCCTTCCCGACCCCGCGATCTGGGTGAGAGCGGGCCGGGAAGCGGTCAGGGCTGCAGCTCGCCGACCGGGACCGAGACGTCGACTCGGTTCCCGGCCGGCGCCAACGGACATGCCCAAGCGGGGTCGTACGCGCAGGACGGCGCATACGCGAAGTTGAGGTCGATGACCAGGTGTCCGCCGTCGCAGCCCAGGTCGGCTCCCTTGACGGTGTCGAGCACGTAGCGGCCACCGGCGTAGCCACCCCCGGGCCTTCCGCAGCCGGCGTCGCGGAGCGGTAGGAACACCCCACCGCCGTACGACGTCAGCCGCCACACGTCGACGTCGCCGAGCCCTGGCAGTGACACCACACCGAGTCGTTCGAACGGGCACGATCCCGTCGGTGCCGGTCTGCACCTCCCACTGCGTCGCGGCGGCAGGTCGCACCTCCAACTGGAATCGCCACGCCGGGTCGTACGGCGCGACCGTCAGGCCGCGGAACCCATCCCGCTGCTCGGGCAGGAGCGGGCTCGCCGGGTGCTCGGCGAAGAGTTGGTCACGCCCGCGTCGCCACAGGTCGTGACCGGAGGCCGGCTCGGACTCGGCCCGCACCGCGGCGTAGAGCGCGAAGACCCGACGTCGCCAGTCGAGCACGTCGAAGGGGTCCACAGGCCCGAACCTACGCACATGACGAACTCGGTTGCCGGACCGCGACCCCGGGGGGACACTCACAGCATGTCCGTCCTGCATTCCGCGGGACTACCCGCCGGCTTCACGCTCGAGCCGGCCACCGGCGTCCACGCGACCGAGATCTTCGCGGTGTGCGACGCCGAGATGACCGAAGCGTTCGGGTTCTGCCCCGACACGGTCGAAGACACCCGCGCCGACCTCGAGCCTCCCGAGGTCACCGACAGCTACCAGCACGTCGTCCGCGACGCCGACGGTTCGGTGGTGCAGTGGTGGGCGGCGATCCACGACCCCGGTGACCCGATCGTCTACACCTGGAACCGCAGCCACCCGCACCTGCCGCCAGCAGCCGCCGACGAGCTCGCCCGCACCTGGTGGGCGACAACGCAGCCGTGGATCCGCAGCCACGCCGAGGACGGCGACGGCCCCATCGATGTGCACAGCGGCTCCCCGGGCGGCAGCGCCGCCGGTCACCGGCACCTCGCCGCAGCGGGGTTCACGCATCAACGCACCTTCTGGGAGATGCTCGGCCCGGTTACCGACACCACCCGCGCCACGTCACCGGTGCCGGGGTTGACGATCGTCGCGACCGACAACAAACGCACGTTGCACCAGGTCCTCAACGACGGTTTCGCCGGGCACTGGGGGTTCACGCCGCTGGAGTACGACCCCTGGCTCGACGTGCAGCAGTCGCTGTCCGGAGCCGACCCGAACCTGTGGTTCCTGGCCGCGGTCGACGGCACCCCAGCCGCGGCCATGCTGCTGAGCCGGCGTGCGCAGGCCGACGGAGCGATGTACGTGGCCGAGCTCGCGACGCTGGAGCCCTACCGACGCCGCGGGATCGCGTCCGCTTTGCTCGCCCACGCCTTCGACCTCGCCGCAGGTGAAGGACTCGGGCAGCTGTCGCTGCATGTGGACTCGGAGAACAGCCACGACGCGCCGTCGCTGTACCGCAAGGCCGGCCTCGAAGTGCGGTGCGCCTTCCACGGGTACACCCGCGTCCTGATGCGCTGAGCCCAGCCACCTACATGCCCGCAGCCGCAGTCTGCGCAGGCACCTGAGCTCGACAGACTCGGTCACTGGCGCTGATGCGCTTTCGTCGCGTGATGCCAGGCACGGAACGGTACTGTCCCCGGGTGGCGGGTGAGGGACTCCGGGGCAGGCTGGGCAAGGCCGCGGGCGCGTTCACCAGCAACGCCCGAAACCCCAACCTACGGCGCGCCCAGCTCAGCTTCCTGGGAGCCTGGACGGCGGAGTGGGCGTTCACCGTGGGGCTCGGGATCGTTGCCTACCGGGACGGTGGTGCGACGGCTGTCGGGCTGGTGGGACTCCTTCGCATGGCTCCGTCCGCGATCCTGGCCCCCCTGTTGTCGCCGTTGGCCGACAAGGGCCGCAGGGAGCGCGTCCTGATCCTGGTCTCCGTACTGCGTGGTGTCGTCACCGGTGCAGCTGCGGTCGTCGTGGGCGTGGGCGGACCGCCGCAGATCGTGTATGCGCTGGCGGTGTTGTCGACCATCGCTGCCACCCTCTACCGGCCGGCGCACTCCGCATTGCTCCCGTCGCTCTGCCACACCGGATACGAGCTCGCCAGCGCCAATGTGGTCCGTGGGCTGCTGGACGCCGCCGCCACGTTGGTGGGTCCGCTGCTGGCAGCATTGCTGCTGCAGTTCGCCGACGTGACCGTCGTGTTCGCTGTGGCTGCGGGCGCCTCGCTCTGGGCTGCAGCCTTGCTGTTGCGGCTGAACTACGACGCACCTCCGCGGCCATCCGCCCCGAGAGAGACCAAGCTGGTGAGGTTGGCCGTCGAAGGCATTCGAGTCGTCAGCCGGAACGGCGACCTCGCACTCATCATGGGCCTTGCAGCGGCGCAGTCATTCACCCGAGGGGCGCTGACCGTACTCACCGTGGTGGTCGCCATCGAACTGCTGGGGACCGGCGAACCGGGCGTGGGCATCCTCACCGCTGCCATCGGGGCGGGTGCGGTCCTGGGTTCACTCGCCGCGTCGTTGCTGGTCGGCACTCGGCGCCTCGGCGCCTGGTTCGCGGTCGGGGTGGCCCTGTGGGGTACGCCGGTCATCGCTGATCGGCGTCTTCCCACAACAGGTCGCGGCGTTGGTCCTGCTGGCCTGTGTCGGCGTCGGGAACTCGCTGATCGATCTCGGAGGCTTCACGCTCCTGGCCAGACTGGCGGCAGACGAAGTGCTGGCGCGGGTCTTCGGCGTGCTGGAGAGCTTGGTCGCCCTGTCCATCGGGGTGGGAGCGATCGTCGCCTCGCTGGTGGTCGACGAGGCCGGCGTACGTCCTGCGCTCGTGACTGTCGGTCTGCTGTGTCCGGTCCTCGCCGTGGCGTCATGGCGGCGGCTGCGAGGAATGGACCGGTCCATCGGCGTGCAAGACCACGACATCGACCTGTTGCAGAGGGTGGCCATGTTGAACGTCCTGCCCCTGCCCGCTATCGAGCAGCTCGCTCGCGGCCTGGAACCGGTCGACGTGCCCGCTGGTCACGTCGTCGTCCATCAGGGCGACGTCGGGGACCGCTACTACGTGATCGAGTCGGGCGAGGCCGAGGTGATCGGGGACGGACAGGTCGTGGCAACGCTCGGTCCAGGGGAGGGGTTCGGAGAGATCGCCCTGCTCCGGCGGATCCGCCGGACGGCCACCGTGCGAGCCACCAGCGAGCTCCGACTCCAGGCGCTGCGCTCCGACCACTTCCTCCCCGTCGTGCTCGGCTACACGCCGAGCGCACGCGAGGCGGGGACGGTGGTCGACTCGATGCTCGACCGCTTCGCGCCGCGTGACGACGTCGAGCAACCGCCTCAGTAGCGGGAGCTGGCACCCGCTCGATTCGTTCGATGAGTCGACACGCCGACGTCCGGACGTTGGTACGGTCACGCATGACGTCTGGGCGCTCGCTCCTCCTCATCGCTGACATCGGCGGCTACACCGAGTACATGCGATTCCACCGGATGAGCCTTGCGCATGCCGAGGTGAACACCGCGCGGCTGCTGGAGAAGGTGATCGATGCCGTGCCCGACTTCGATCTGATCGAGATCGAAGGTGACGCGGCCTTTCTCTCTCGTCGGGCCGACACGCTGGACGCTGACGCAACGGTCGCCCTGACTCTCCAGGCCGCCACGGCCATGCACCGGGCGTTCCACCTCGAGCGGCAGTATGTCGCGACCAACCTGTGCCCGTGCAACGGTTGCACCCAGGCGAACAACCTGAAGCTGAAGTTCGTCTCGCACATCGGCGAGGTCGCCACCCAGACCATCAGGCAGCAGCGCAAGCTCGTCGGGATCGACGTCATCCTCGTCCATCGGCTGCTGAAGAACCCGGTCGAGGTTCCCGAGTACGTGCTCCTCTCCGAGGAGCTCTACCGCACCTCGGACACCCCTCTGCCTGGCCCGGTGCAGGAGGTGTCTCAGGACGTGGAGGGGATCGGCCCGGTTCGGGCGTACTTCGTGGACGTCGCGGACCTTCCGGACTCACTCCCCCCGCTGCCGAATCCATCGTTGCTCGGCCGCGTCGGGAGAACCTTTGCCGTCGCCGGCTCCGGCATGCCGTACATGCTGGGCCTACGCCGCCGACGTCGTACCGCCTCCGCGGTCTGACGTCTGCGTGCTAGCGGCGCAGGGCCAGACCCCGAGAGCCACCGACGACCGGGAGGATCACCGAGCTCCGCGACGGGTTGACCGTCAGCCGGGTGCCGGGGTCCGGCCGGACGGTGTACTGCTGGTCGGTCGAGACGACCACGAGTCCGATGCGGTGCCCCGCCGGGAACACGTAGTCGTCGGGCTCGAGCTCCCAGGTGAAGGTGTACTCCCGGCCCTGCTGGATCGGGCTGCTGCGATCGATGCGCTGGCGATTCTGCACGTCGGTCCACCCCCGCGTCACCATCACCGGCGCTGTGTCACTCCCGACAGGCCCGTAGTCGACGACCACGGCCGTGAGGTTGGCGGCGTAGCGGTTGTCGACCGAAGCGCGCAGGGAGACCTTGGGGGTTCCGGACAGGTGGGCGGACCGCTCTAGCGGGGCAGAGAGGTAGACCAGTCGGTTCGGGTGGGCGGTGTCGGGCGCCGGAAGCAGGTCGGCGTCGGTGTTGAGTGCCCGGCCGTTGTCGGTGAAGGACTGGCGCGGCCGCGGGCCCCGGGTCTGTGGGAGTGGGGTAAGTGTCCCGGGCTCCGAGACCCGGGTGGCGCCGAGGTGCAGCCTCGCCGGGCGCGAGCCGGGCACCGGCCAGTCGGCGTACTGCTCGTAGCTGCCGTCGGGACGCTGGACGCTGGCCCGCGGTTCTTCGGTGACCCCGTTGGGAACGCCGAAGAGCCAGTAGGCCATCCACCGGTTGAGGGTGTCCTGGTAGTCCGTCGCGCCGCGCGGGCCGCCGTGGCCGTCCTTGTGCAGCCAGATCTTGCGTTCCACGCCGGCATCGGCGAGCTCCTCCCACCAGGTCGCAAAGGCTCGTGGCATCACGTTGTAGTCCTCGAGCCCGTGCACGACGAAGACACTGGCCTCCACCCGCTCGGCCTTCGGGAGGTAGTTGCGTGCGGCCCAGTAGGGGCTGTAGTCGCCGGTGACCCGATCCTGACGGGCGAGCATCTCCTCCACGACGTGACGGCACTTCGCGACCCGGCCTGGCCCATTGACGAAGTCGGCGAGGACGTCGAGGTCCTCGCCCAGGTAAGCGTTGACGCCGACGCCGGAAGCGTTGGAGTGGGGCGCCCGCACCAAGCCGTTGGCGCGGTAGTAGTCGTACCAGTTGGATATCGCCGAGACCGGGACGATCGTGCGCAGTCCTTCGACTCCGGTGGTGGCGACCTGGTTGGGCAGGGTGCCGTTGTAGGAGACGCCAGTCATGCCAACGTCTCCGGTCGTCCAGTCGGCCTCGACCGGGTCGCCGTTGTCGTCGTACGCCGCCGCGCGGCCGTTGAGCCAGTCGATGACCGCCTTCGTGGCCAGGGTCTCCTTGTGGTCGCCGACGGTTGCGCACCCGTCGGAGAACCCGGTGCCGATGCTCTCGCCCAGCACCACGGCGTAGCCGCGCGGCACCCAGTAGTCGTCGAGGCTGCCGGGCAGGTTCGGCTTGATGACCGGGCCGGCGTACGACGAGCCGAAGGAGCGCTGTGGCTGGATGCCCTCCTGGGGCATCCGGACGAAGTCCACGTTGTGGTTGCTGCCGCCGCCGATGTTGGAGCGGTAGGGGCTGTGCTCGAAGATCACCGGCACCTTGATGCCCTCGGACTCGGTCTCCGCCGGACGCGACAGCTGCACCCGCACCCGGTCGTTCTCGCCGTCGAGGTCGGAGTCGACGCTCGTCTGGACCCACAGGGTCTCCTCGACGGCTTCGGCGAGATCGAACTGGGGCTGGGTCATGCCGTCCTCGACAAGCAGCCACGCAGGCGGACTGGGTCGGTCGGAGCGGAGGGGCGCCGCTTCGGCAGGCGCCGGCGAGAGCGGGGCGAGGGCGAACATTGCCATGAGCGCGACCAAGCGGCGCATCAGCGGCCTCCCGAGAGTGTGAGCCGATTGCGATCACCCTAGGCGTCGCGCTCGCGGCTGGGAAGGCGCGCGGCCGAGGCGCGCGCGATTCCCTAGGTTGCCTCGAGAACCTCGCGTGCGGTGGCGACTCCTGAGCGAACGGCGCCCTCCATGTAGCCGTTCCACTCGATGGCGTACTCCGCACCGGCCCAGTGGATCCGGCCGACCGGTGACCGGAGCGCCTCTCCGTAGTTGGTCCACACCCCGGGAGCGAAGTGGGCGCCGTAGCAGCCGCGCGTGAACTCCTCCTCACTCCAGTCCTTCTCGACGTACGACGTCGGGCTCGCGGCCTCGTCGCCGACGTACCTGACGAAGCACTCGAGAACCGTGCGCCGCCGATCTGCTGCACTGAGGCGCTGCCACCGACGGGCCTCACCCCCTTCCACGAAGCCGAGCAGGACACCGATCTCGCCATCGGGGGGAGACACGTCGAAGGTGACCTTGACCGGCCCCGTGTCCGAGACCGCCTGCCCGTTCAACCCCTGCGCGCGCCAGAAGGGTGTCGGGTACGCCGCGAACGTCTTTGCCACCGTTCCGGCCGGAACGCGCTGCGTCAGCTGGTCGCGCCAGGCGGGGAGCAGGGGGTCGTAGTGCAGACGGCCGGCGAGAGTCGGCGGGAGCGCAACCACGACGTGGTCTGCCGAGTGGGTCTCGCCGGAGCTTGTCGTGACCGTCACGCCGCCGTCGTCCTGAGCGACAGCCGTGACCGGCGATGCCAGCCTCACATCGAGCCCTTCGGCGAGTCGCTCGGCGACGAGGACCGAGCCACCGACGACGCGGTCCTTCTGGGCTCCCTCGTCGACGGAGATGAGCGTCTCGAGGTCGGCGTTGCTACTGGCGTAGAAGAGGGCGTGGAGGAGCGAGATGTCCCGGGCGTCTGCGGCGAACAACGCCTCTGTCGCCACCCGGAAGTAGGCGCGGCCGCTCGGCGTTCGCAAGGTACGACGTACCCAGGTCTCGAAGGTCTGACCGTCGAGGCGGTGCGCCCGCGGGTGCTCCCAGGGCCGCGCCGGATCAACGCTGCGCGCGAGTCGCTCGAACCGGGCCATTCCCTGAGCCAGGTCGGCAAGAGCGATGGGATTGAGCTTCGGGACCGCGCCTTTCCGTCCCGCAACGAGCGCTCGCTTTCCACTGAGCTCGATCAGGACCTGACCCTCGTCGTTCCAGGTCCGGAAGGTGGCGAGCCCAAGGCTGTCGACAAGCGAGTACATCTCGGAGTGACCCTCGCCGAGCCAGGTACCACCGAGCTCGATCGGGTGACCTTCGATCACGCCGCCCTCCACGCGACCACCGACCCGGTCGCGGGCCTCCAGGACAACCACGTCCCCACCAGCGTGCGTCAGCTCTCTGGCAGCGGAGAGTCCGGCCAGTCCCGCACCTATCACGATGACCTTCATGCCCACAGTCCTACGCCCCCGCCTGGCCGTGCAGCACCAGGGCGATGCCGAGCGCAGCGAACGCGGCGATGTCGAGGGCGATGCGCACCCTGTTCCACGCCACCCACTTGGCCTCCGAGAAGGCCTCGCGGACGGCGTCGACGTCGATCGTCGCGGGGTCGCCCGCTGCCTTGATCGCGTCGTTGAGCGGCACGTTGACCGCCACCGTGATGATCACGACCACCAGGTGCAGCACGAACGCGGCCACGATCCAGGGCAGTGCCGAGCGCCAGTCGTCCCCGAGGTGCATGACCGCTGCGACCGCGGTCAGGATCAGCGCCCCGAAGAAGCCGCCGCCGAGGAACCACGGGTTGATGATCGCCCGGTCGATCGACTGGAACGCGGCGACGAAGGTGCGGTCGTCGGTGGCGCGCAGGCCCGGCATCACCGCGTTGCCGTAGCTCCAGAACACGCCGGCAGTGAGCCCGGTGGCCACGGTGGCCAGCACCAGGACCGTGCTGCGGACCTCATCCATCCGGATCAGCGCCCAGGAGGCGGCAGCAGCCGCCGCATCATGACGACGTGCTCGGGGGTGAGCTCGTCGAGCGTGGTCACGCCGAGCAGCCGCATCGTTCGCTCGACCTGGCCGGACAGGATCTCGATGAGCCGGTCGACGCCGTCGCGACCACCGGCCATCAGGCCGTAGAGGTAGGCACGCCCGATCAGCGTGAAGCGGGCGCCGTGGGCGACCGCGGCGACGATGTCCTGTCCGGACATGATCCCGGTGTCCAGGTGCACCTCGAGGTCGTCGCCGACAGCGGCGACCACCTCGGGCAGCAGGTGGAAGGGCACGGGAGCCCGGTCCAGCTGGCGACCGCCGTGGTTGGACAGCAGCACCGCATCGACCCCGACGTCACGCACCCGGCGGGCGTCGTCGACGGTCTGCACGCCCTTCACCACGACCCGGCCCGGCCACTGGCCCCGGATCCAGGCCAGGTCGTCGTAGGTCACCGTCGGGTCGAACATCGTGTCCAGCAGGTCGGCCACCGTCCCGGACCACGCGTCCAGGCTCGCGAAGGCCAGCGGCTCGGTGGTCAGGAAGTTGAACCACCAGGCCGGTCGCGGGATCGCGTTCACGATCGTGCGCGGGGTCAGCGTGGGCGGGATCGTCATCCCGTTGCGCACGTCGCGAAGCCGAGCCCCGGCCACCGGCACGTCGACCGTGACCAGCAGCGTGTCGTAGCCGGCCTTCGCGGCCCGGTCGACCAGCGCCATCGACCGGTCGCGGTCCTTCCACATGTACAGCTGGAACCAGTGCCGCCCACCCGGTGCCGCCGCCGCGACGTCCTCGATCGACGTCGTCCCCATCGTGGAGAGCGCGAACGGGATCCCGGCCGCGGCCGCAGCGGTCGCCCCGGCGACCTCACCCTCGGCGTGCATCATCCGGGTGAACCCGGTGGGCGCGATCCCGAACGGCAGCTCGACCCGCTCCCCCAGCACCACCCGCGAGGTGTCCACCTTCGACACGTCCCGCAGGATCGCGGGCCGGAACTCCACGTCGGCGAACGCCTGCCGGGCCCGGGCCAGCGACACCTCGCCGTCCGCGGCACCGTCGGTGTAGTCGAACGCCGGCCTCGGCGTACGCCGCCGGGCGATCCGGCGGAGGTCCTCGACCGTCAGCGCGGCCGCGAGCCGGCGCCGCTTCAGGGACCACACCGGACGCTTGAACCGCAGCAACGGCGCCAGGTCGTGGCGCTTGGGCAGCTGGCGCTTCATACCGTCACTCCATCATGGGAGCCGGGAAGCCGCGCCTCGGCCGCCTCCCAGTCGGGCCCGGGTCGAGGATCGTGCCGTCGGAGCTCGTGGGTACGTCGGACCAGGTCGCGCATGGCGGGAAGGTCCGGCAGATCGGCTCCCAGGGTGCGTGCCTGGACCAGCGCGTTGCCGAGCGCGGCGGCCTCCGCGGGCCCCGCCAGCACCGGCAGTCCGCAGGCGTCCGCCGTCAGCTGGCAGAGCAGGTGGTTCTGGGAACCGCCACCGACCACGTGGATCACGTCGACGCTGCGGTGTGCCAGGGCCATCGCCCGATTGAGGTGGCGGCGATAGGCGAGGGCCAGGCTGTCCAGCACGCACCGGGTGATCTCTCCTGGCGTGAGGGGCTCCGGCTCACCGGCGCCACGGGCCAGGGCGGCCACCCGCTCGGGCATCGGATCGGTGGCCGTCGACGGCGGGAGAAGGCTGACGTCGTTGATGTCGATGACGGTACGCAGCGGCGCTGCGCTGCTCGCACCGCCGAGCAGCGAGGCCAGGTCGGCGCCCGGGACGCCCCGGCCCGCCCAGGCTCGGACGCATTCGGACAGCACCCAGAGACCGGTGACGTTCTTGAGGAAGCGCACCGTGCCGTCGAGCCCGCCCTCGTTGGTGAAGTCGGCCAGCCGTGCTTCCTCCGTCAGCACCGGGGAGTCCAGCTCCAGCCCGACGAGCGACCAGGTGCCAGAGGAGATGTAGGCGAACGAGTCGTCGGCCGCGGGCACCGCCACCACCGCCGACGCGGTGTCGTGGGAGGCCACACCGATGACCGGCACCGGCCCCTCGATGTCGAGTCCAGCTGCCACCTCGGGAAGCACCGGGCCGATCACGGTGCCCGGATCGCGGAGTGGCGGCAGGATCGACCAGGGGATGTCGAGGCGGCCGGCCAGCTCCACGGCCCATTCCCGGCTCCGGACGTCGTAGAGCTGGGTGGTCGAGGCGTTCGTGCGCTCCGCGCCGATCTCGCCGGTCAGCCAGTACGCAAGGAGGTCCGGCAGGAGCAGCAGCGTCTGGGCGGACTCGAGAGCGGCCGTGCCCCTGGCGGCCATCAGCTGGTAGAGCGTGCTGAACGGCAGCTGCTGCAGTCCGGTGATGGAGTAGAGCTGCTCGGCCGACACCGCCTCGAGTGCCCGGCTCGCGACGCCCACGGTGCGGGGGTCGCGGTGGCTGTGCGGGTTGCCCAGCAGGTTGCCGTCGCGGTCGAGCAGCCCGTAGTCGATGGCCCAGGAGTCGAAGCCGATCCCGTGAAGAGGTCCTGATCCAGCGATCGCACGCAGCCCGGCGAGCACCTCGCGATGGATGCCGAGCACGTCCCAGAACAACGAGCCGCCCACGGGTACGCCGGCGTTGGGGAACCGATGCACCTCGCGCAGCTCCAGGCGTTCGGGTCCGACCCGCGCCGCCATCACCCGGCCGCTCGTCGCGCCCAGGTCGACCGCGGCGAGCCGGAGCGGGTTCTCCACCGTCATCGGAGGAACGCAGCCGCCACGCCCGCGTCCACCGGCACGTGCAGGCCGGTGGTGTGCGTCATCCCGGGACCGCACAGCACGGCCACCGCGTTGGCGATGTGCTCGGGAAGCACCTCTCGCTTGAGGATCGTGCGCTGGGCGTAGAACTTGCCCAGGTCCTTCTCCTCCACGCCGTAGACCGCGGCCCGCTCGGCGCCCCACCCGCCGGCGAAGATGCCGGAGCCCTGGACGACGCCGTCGGGGTTCACGCCGTTGACCTTGACGCCGTACTCCCCGAGCTCGGCCGCGAGCAGCCGGACCTGATGAGCCTGGTCGGCCTTGGTGGCGGAGTACGCGATGTTGTTCGGGCCGGCGAAGATCGAGTTCTTGCTGGAGATGTAGACGATGTCGCCGCCGATCCCCTGCTCGATCAAGACCTTGGCCGCGGCCTTCGAGACCAGGAACGAGCCCTTGGCCATGACGTCGTGCTGCAGGTCCCAGTCGGCCTCGGTGGTCTCGAGCAGCGACTTCGAGAGCGAGAGCCCGGCGTTGTTGACCACCAGGTCGAGCCCGCCGAACGCGAGGACGGTGGCGTCGACCATCGCCTGCACGGCATCGGCACTGCTGACGTCCACCCGGACGCCGACCGCGACATCGGCGTCACCGATCTCGGCCGCGGCGTCCTGGGCCTTCTGCAGGTCGAGGTCGGCGATCACGACGCACGCCCCCTCGGCCGCGAGCTTCTGGGCGGTCGCCCGGCCGATCCCGCTGGCCGCGCCGGTCACCAGCGCGATCCGGGTGGCCAGGGGCCGGGGCTTCGGCATCCGCTGGAGCTTGGCCTCCTCGAGGGCCCAGTACTCGATGCGGAACTTCTCCGACTCGTCGATCGGCTGGTACGTGGACAGGCCCTCGGCCCCGCGCATCACGTTGATGGCGTTCACGTAGAACTCGCCGGCCACCCGGGCGGTCTGCTTGTCCTTGCCGTAGCTGAACATGCCCACGCCCGGGATCAGCACGATCAACGGGTCCGCCCCGCGGATCGCCGGCGACTCGGGCGTCGCGTGCCGCTCGTAGTAGGCCCGGTAGTCGTCCCGATAGGACTCCACGAGCTCCCGGAGCCGTTCGATGGAGTCCTCGACCGAGGCGGTGGCGGGCAGGTCGAGAACCAGCGGCTTCACCTTGGTGCGGAGGAAGTGATCGGGGCATGACGTGCCGAGCTCCGCGAGCCTCGGGTGCTCGGCCCGGGCCAGGAAGTCGAGCACGACGTCCGAGTCGGTGAAGTGCCCGACCATCGGCCGGTCCTGCGAGGCGATGCCGCGGATCGTCGGCGCCAGTGCGGCGGCCTTCGCGCGTCGCTCCGCCTCGGGGAGGGCGCCGTAACCGGGGCGTTCCGGGCCGAACGGCTCGGCCTTGCTGTTCTGCTCGATGTAGGCGGCTGCCGTGTCGATGATCCACAGAGAGTTGCGCTCGGACTCCTCGCTGGTGTCACCCCACGCGGTGATGCCGTGTCCGCCGAGGACGCAGCCGACGGCGCCGGGGTTCTGCCGCTTGATCTCGGCGATGTCGAGCCCCAGCTGGAACCCCGGGCGACGCCACGGGACCCAGACGACACGGTCCCCGAAGATCTCCTTGGTGAGCGCCTCGCCGTCAACGGCGGTGGCGATCGCGATCCCGGAGTCGGGGTGGAGGTGGTCGACATGAGGGGCATCGACCAGGCCGTGCATCGCCGTGTCGATCGACGGCGCTGCACCACCCTTGCCATGCAGGCAGTAGTCGAAGGCAGCAACCATCTCGTCCTCGTGCTCGACACCGGGGTAGACGTCGGCCAGGGCGAGCATCCGGTCCAGCCGGAGCACCGCGAGTCCCGATTCGGTGAGGGTGCCGAGGTCGCCGCCCGAGCCCTTGACCCACAGGAGCTGCACCGGCTCGCCGGTCACCGGGTCGATCTCGCTGCCCTTGGCGGAGGTGTTGCCGCCGGCGTAGTTGGTGTTCTTGGGGTCGGCGCCGAGCCGGTTGGACCGAGCGACCAGCTCGGCGACGGTGGGGTTCGTCATGCCTTCAGTTCCATCCTGCCTGTGTACCGCCGACGCGGTCCGTCTCGATCTGCTCCTGGTAACCGCTCTCCCGGTAGGCCTGCATCGGGGCCGCGGGCAGGCCCCGCTCGGCCCGCCATCCGGCGAGGTCGGCGCGCACGTCGGTGTAGAACGCGTCCATGAAGAGCTCGTTGGCGCCCAGTACGTCGCCGGCCTCCTGGGCCGCGGCGAGCGCGTCCCGGTCGACGAGCAGGGCACGCGCCGTCATCTCCTGCACGTTGAGGACGGACCGGATCTGGCCCGGGATCTTCCGCTCGATGTTGTGGCACTGGTCCAGCATGAACGCGACGTCGGAGTCGGGCCCGTACCCGCCGCCCCGGATCACCTCGAAGATGATGCGGAACAGCTGGAAGGGGTCGGCCGCGCCGACGATCAGGTCGTCGTCCGCATAGAAGCGACTGTTGAAGTCGAACGAGCCGAGCTTCCCGAGGCGCAGCAGCTGGGCGACGATGAACTCGATGTTCGTGCCGGGCGCGTGATGCCCGGTGTCCAGGCACACGAAGGCCCGGTCACCGAGCGCGGCCACGTGGGCGTACGACGTGCCCCAGTCAGGCACGTCGGTGTGATAGAACGCCGGCTCGAACAGCTTGTACTCGAGCACCAATCGCTGGTCGTCGTCCAGCCGGTCGTAGATCGTGCGCAGGCTCTCGGCGAGGCGGTCCTGTCGTCCACGCATGTCCGCCTGGCCGGGGTAGTTGCTGCCCTCGGCGAGCCAGATCTTCAGGTCGCGCGAACCCGTCCGGTGCATCACCTCGATGCACTCGAAGTGGTGGTCGATCGCCTTCTGCCGGATCTTGGGCTCGGTGTGCGTGAGCGCCCCGAGCTTGTAGTCGTCGTCCTGGAAGGTGTTCGAGTTGACCGTGCCGAGCCGGATGCCGAGGTCCTCGGCGTACCGGCGCAGTGCGCCGAAGTCGTCCACCAGGTCCCACGGGATGTGCAGGGCCACCGAGGGAGCGAGCCCGGTGAACCGGTGCACGGTGGCCGCGTCCGCGACCTTCTCCTCGACGGTGCGCGGCGTGCCCGGCGTCCCGAACACCTTGAACCGGGTGCCTGAGTTGCCGAACGCCCACGAGGGGACCTCGATCGCCTGTCCCTCGAGCAGCGGGGCGATCTGCGTGAATGTCGTCATCTCTCGTCTCTTCGTTTCTCCGGGCCGGTTGCGCCATCGGTGGGTGCGACCCGCTCCAGCTGGTCCTCCAGGTGAAAGACCTCGGTGAGCAACAGCATGTTCGCGTCGGGTGGTCCGCCGTCGATGCCGGTGAAGAAGGGCGCCATCTCCGCCTGCCACCGGGTGTTGACGTCGGTCGCTGCCATCGCCGACTGGGCGCTGGTCAGGTCGTCGGACTCGACGTACCCGACCAGCAGCCCGTCGTCCCGCAGGAACAGTGAGTAGTTGCGCCATCCGGCCTCGCGCAGCGCCTCCAGCATCTCCGGCCACACAGCGCGGTGGCGTTCGACGTACTCCGCCATTCGCTCTGGTCGGACCTGGAGGTTGAAGCAGTAGCGCACGACGGCTCCCTGTTCCCGCGGGATCGTCGACTCAGAAGTCGAAGTCGTCGATGTTCTCGGCGTTGAACACGAAGGGGTCGCCGAGCAAGACCACACCGTCGGCGTCGACGGTGTACTCACCGAGCTCGCCCGCCTCGAACGTGTCGCCCTCTTCGCCCTCGATGTCACCCTCGACCATCGCGTGCGCGGTGTACGCCGCGAGGTAGCCGAGGTCCTCGGGGTTCCACAGCGCGAACTCGGTGACCGTGCCGTTCTCGATGTACTCCCGCATCTGGTTGGGGGTGCCGAGTCCGGTCAGCGCCACCTTGCCCTTGTACTGCGAGTCGGACAGGTAGCGGGCGGCCGCCGCGATGCCGACCGTGGTCGGCGACACGATGCCCTTGAGGTCGGGGTGCTCCGAGAGCAGGGCGGCGGTCTGGTCGAACGACTTCTGGTCGTCGTCGTCGCCGTAGACCGTGTCCACGAGCTCGATGTCGGGGTAGTTGGCCTCGAGCTCGGCCTCCATCAGCTCGATCCAGGCGTTCTGGTTGGTGGCGTTCGCCGCGGCGCTGAGGATCGCGATCTCCCCGGAGCCGCCGATCTGCTCCGCGATCATCTCCACCTGGGCCTTGGCGATGCCCTCGGCGTCGGCCTGGTTGACGAACACGTCGCGGCACTCGGGGTCGGTGTCGGAGTCGAAGGTGATCACCTTGACGCCGGCGTCCCGTGCCTCCTCGAGCGCGTCGCAGATCGCGGTCGGGTCGTTGGCCGAGACGACGAGCGCGCCCACACCCTGCTGCGCGGCGGTGTTGATGAACGACACCTGCGAGTCGGGGGTGATCTGGTCGGGCCCGACCTCCTCGATGCTGCCGCCGAACTCGTCCGCGGCCCGCTCGCCACCGGTGGTGCTGGCGTCGAAGTAGGGGTTCCCGAGGCTCTTGGGCAGGAACGTGATGGCGCTGCTGCCGCCATCCTCTCCCCCGCCGCCGCCGTCGTCGTCGTCCACCACACGCGGTGAGGCCAAGGCCGGCCACGAGAACCAGGCTGGCGAGAGCGGCGAGCCGCTGCTTGTGGATCTTCATCGTGTCTTGCCTTTCGTTGACTTGTGGTCGCGAGACCCGCCGCCGGCACCGGTGTGGCCCGACTGCTTTCGGGTCGAGGCCCTGGCCTCGGCCCGTCTTGCCCGCCCTGCGATCAACCCGGAGACCCAGGACAGGAAGCTGGTGGAGATGACGGAGAGGATCAGGAGCACGCCGATGACGATGTTGGTGACGTTGCTCGAGATGTTCTCCAGCCGCAGGGCGCTCGAGATGACGCCGATCAGGAGCACGCCGGCGATCACGCCGTGCAGGGCTCCGCGGCCACCGAAGATCGAGACCCCGCCCAGGAGCACCGCCGCGATCACCTGCAGCTCGTAGAACTCCGCGTTGTCGCCGCGGGCACTCCCGTAACGCATCGTGTAGTAGATGCCTGCGAACGCCGAGACGACACTGCACATCACGAACAGCCAGAACTTGGTGAGCTCGACGTTCACGCCGCTGAACCGCGCGGCCTCGGCGTTGAGGCCGATCTCGTAGACGCCGCGCCCGAACCGGGAGAAGTGCAACAGCACGGCGAACAGCACGATCAGGACCCCGATCGGCACCAGGATCAGCGGATAGCTGGACTCCTCGACCAGACGCTCCTTCGCGAGGTCGGTCCATCGCTCGGGGAAGTCGGTGATCGCCTCCGTGCCGAGCAGTCCCACGGCCAGGCCCCGGAACAGGGCCAGGGTGCCGATGGTGACGGCGAGGGAGGGCAGTCCGACGTACGCGACCAAGAACCCGTTGAAGGCGCCGCACAGCACTCCCACGAGCAGGGTGAGCAACCCTGCCACCGGGATCGAGAGGCCGAAGTCCTGGTGGAGGATGCCGAGCGACACGCTGGCCAGGCCCATGACGCTCGCCACCGACAGGTCGATCTCGCCGGTGATGATCACCAGGGTCATCGGCAGCGCGATCAGCATGATCGGAGCGGTGTCGAGGAACAGGTAGTAGAGCGTCAGCGGGCCGTCGAAGTTGGGGACGTTGCCGTTCGCGTACACGAACACCAGCCCGAGGACGACGATCATGGCGAACTCGCGGGTCATCACCAGGCGCCACAGCAGTGGTCGGGAGTACGCGGCGTACGTGCGCTCGTCGACGGCGCGCTCGAAGGTCGGCGTGCTCATGCTGAGGCCTCCTCTTTGAGCTCCGCCTGCGCCTCGACGAGTCGTCGAGTTCGCCGGAGGGACAACAGCCGGTCGAGCACGACCGCGCCGATGATGAGAGCGCCCACCACGGCGCGCTGCCAGAAGTCGGGAATGCCGATGATCGGCAGCACCCGGTCGATGGTCACCAGCAGGAACGCCCCGATGGCCGCTCCCCACACGGTGCCGCTGCCGCCGAAGATGGCGACTCCCCCGATGACCGCGGCAGCTACAGCCTCCAGCTCGAGGTTGCGGCCGGCCCCGGAGCTCACGGTGCCGTAGCGGGCGGCATAGAAGACCCCCGCCAGCCCCGCGAGCGCCCCGCAGAGGACGAACGCCGAGAGCACCCTGCGGGTGACGGGCAGTCCGTAGAGCTTGGCGGCGGCGGGATCGGAGCCGATGGCGTAGAGCTCCCGGCCACCGCGCGCGGTGTGCAGGTAGTAGCCGACGACGCCGAGCACCACCAAGGCGATGATGGTCAGGATCGGGATGGTGAGTATCTGCCTCGTGCCGAGGCCGAGGAAGGCGTCGGGCATGTCAGAGGCGTTGATCCGATCGCTGCCGGCCCACTCCAGGAAGATCCCGCGGTAGATGTAGAGCGTGCCGAGCGTGATCACCAGAGCCGGCACCTTCCCGAACGCGACCAGGACGCCGTTCACGAGGCCGAGGAGCGCCCCGAACGCCAGCCCGGCCACGAACACCAGGGCAATCGGGATGCCCGGCTGATCCACGAAGAGCCGGCCGGTGAGGTACGCCGTGAGGCCCAGGATCGAGCCGACCGACAGGTCCACGTTGCGGGTGATGATCACGACGGTCTGCCCGATCGCCAGCAGCACCAGGATCGCGGGGGTGACCAACAGGTCGCGCCAACCGTCGCTGCCGAAGAGGAAGCTGGGGCTCTTCAGCGTCGCGATGAGGACGAGGGCGGCGAGCACCAGGAACACCGCGATCTCGCGGGATCGCAGCGCTGCGCCGAGCGCCCGCTGGAGTGGCGGAGCGCTGCTGGGCTTGATCAGTGTGTCGGTCACGCCGTGACCTCCTGTCGGTCGGCCGGGTCACCGGGCTCGGTCGCCGGATCGACGTGAGTTGCTCCGGCCACGTGGCCGTGCACATGGGTAGCTGCGTGCATGACGGCCTCGGGCGTGGCGTCGGCGCGGCTGAACTCGGCGGTGACCTGGCCCTCGCACACGACGAGCACTCGATCTGCCATGCCGAGCACCTCCGGGAGCTCGGAGGAGATCATCAGGATCGCGATTCCCTGCCCGGCGAGGTCGGACAGCAGCCGGTGCACCTCTGCCTTGGTGCCGACGTCGATGCCCCGCGTTGGTTCGTCGATGATCAGCAGCTGGGGACGAGTCGCCAGCCACTTGGCGATGACCACTTTCTGCTGGTTGCCGCCGCTCATCGTGGTGGCCGCCATGTCCAGGGCGCTCGTCTTCACCTCGAGCCGGGAGGCCCATGGGGCAGCGGCCTTGTTCTCGGCTCCGGAGGTGAGCAGCCCGAAGTGACCCAGACCGCGCCGAATCACGCCGGCCACGTTGCGGGCCACCGAGCTCTCCACCACCAGGCCCTGCTGGCGCCGGTCCTCGGGCACCAGAGCCATCCCGGCTCGGATCGCGGCCCGCGGGTTGTGAGCCGGGACGTCCTTGCCGTGGAGGCGGACCGAGCCCGCGTCGTACCTGTCGACGCCGAAGACGGCGCGAACGATCTCGCTCCTTCCGGCGCCGACCAGGCCGGCCAGGCCCACGATCTCGCCCGCCCGCACCTGCAGGTCCACGTCACGGAACAGCCCGGTCGACGTCAAACCTGCTACGTCGAGCACCACGTCACCGACCGTGGCCTCGGTCTTCGGGTACAGGTCGCTGACCTCGCGGCCGACCATGAGGGACACGATCTGGTCGACGCTGCTCTCCGCGATGTCGAGGGTGTCGACGTACGAACCGTCCCGCAGCACGGTCACGGTGTCGCACAGGTCGAAGACCTCGTCGAACCGGTGTGAGATGAAGACCAGCGCCCGGCCCTCGTCTCGCAGGCTGCGTGCCACGGCGAACAGGCGCTCGACCTCGACGCCGCTCAGCGCCGCCGTGGGCTCGTCCATGATGAGCAGGGAGGCGTCGAGCGAGATCGCCTTGGCGATCTCGATGATCTGCTGGTCGGCGATCGAGAGACCGCGAGCCTCGCGCCGCGGGTCGATGGCGACCCCCAGCCGCTGGAAGAGAGCCTCCGCCTCGGCGTACATCCGTGCGCGGTCGATGCGGCCGGCGCGGCCGTGCGGCTGCCGACCCATGAAGATGTTCTCGGTGACGGAGAGGTCCGGGAAGAGGGTCGGCTCCTGGTAGATGACGGCAATGCCCTCGGCCTTGGACTCGGCCGTCGAGTGGAAGTCGACGTCCTCGCCGCGGAACCGGAACGTGCCGGCGTCGCGGCGGTAGACACCGGCCACGATCTTCACCAGCGTCGACTTGCCGGCGCCGTTCTCGCCCACCAGCGCGTGGATCGAGCCCGGCTCAGCGACCAGAGAACCGGAGCGCAGTGCGGTCACGGGGCCGAATGACTTGACGACATCGCGGAGCTCGAGGGTCGGGCCAGGCGTTGCCTGCTCCGTCATGAACGGTCTCCCTCTTGCTATGATTGAAAGGTTTCAACGAACCGTATGTGGTGACGCTCACAGACGTCAAGGGCCGTCTAGAATTTTGTCTGAACCTCAGATTCGCCGGGTCCGCGGGTTGCGGTTGTCCAGACGTACCCCGGTCCGCTGACGTACCTTGTCGTGACGTTTCAAACCGAAAGCGAGGGCCGCGTGGCGATCCAACCCGGACAACGCTCCGCCTCGGTCAAGGACGTCGCCGCCGCGGCCGGAGTCTCGCTGGGCACGGTCTCGAACGTGCTCAACCGGCCCGATCGCGTCAGCGTCGCGACCCGCGCCCGGGTGGAGCGCGCGATGGCCGAGCTCGGCTTCGTCCGCAACGAGTCCGCACGTCAGCTCCGGGCCGGCACCAGTCGCACGCTCGCGTACGTGATGCTCGACGTCGCCAACCCGTTCTTCACCGACGTCGCCCGTGGCATCGAGCACGCTGCCAACGACAAGGACCTCGCCCTCTTCCTCTGCACGAGCAACAACGACGGAGTCCGCGAAGCCGCGCACCTGGAGCAGCTACGACAGCAGCGGGTGCAAGGCATCCTGGTCACTCCCGTCGACGCCTACTCGCCGCTGCTCGACGACATCGCCCGGCACACGCCGCTGGTCATCGTCGACCGCACCCGTGGCGACGACTCGTTCTGCACCGCTGCCGCCGACGACGTGGAGGGTGGCCGGCAGGCGCTGGAGCATCTGCTCGACCAGGGCCACGACCGGGTCGCCTACATCGGCGGCCCTGAAGCCCTGGGCCAGGTCCGGGACCGCAAGCTCGGCGCCAGCCTCGCCTGGGAGAAGGCTGGACTTCCCCCGGACGATCTCCTCACGATCACCACGCGGGCCCTTGGCTTCGCGGATGGACGGGCAGCCGGTGAGCGGCTGGCCGGCGTGCCGAAGCGGCGACGGCCGACTGCAGCGTTCTGCGCCAACGACCTGGTGGCGCTGGGCCTCCTCCAGCACGTCATCCTGTCCGGCCTACGCGTGCCGGACGACCTGGCGATCGTCGGCTTCGACGACATCGACTTCGCCGGCGCAGCCGCGGTGCCACTGACCTCGGTGCGCCAGCCCAGGCACGAGCTGGGTCGCGCTGCCGCTGAGCTGCTGCTCGACGAGGCGGACAACCCGGACCACGAGCACCAGCAGATCAGCTTCACTCCGGAACTGGTCGCGCGGGCGTCGACAGCCGGCTGACGACCCCCGCGGGCCCTATTCGGGCGCGGCCTGCTCGAGCGCTTCCTCGCTGCGCTTGAGGCGGCTCTCCAGCCGCTTGACCTGCCGCTTGAGGTCCTCGGTCACCTGCACCATGCGGTCCAGGTCGCCGTGGAACTGGCGATGGACCGTGATCTTGGAGGTGTCCACGACGGCCCCGCAGATCAGGCACAACCTGGACTGCGCCACTACCGGATCTCCTTCGGGAAGCAACCACACCGACACGGCCGCCGGAACACCGAGGCTACCCCCTTCGCCGCGCAGGCAGCCGAGGATGCCGAAGGTCAGAGGCGCTGGTAGGGCCACGCGGATGCTCCGTTCGGGCCGGACTGCCCTGACCCGACCCTGAGGCGGCGCGGCCCCGACGTACGCAGAAACGCGTAGGCGACTGCCGCTCCGGCGCCGATGTGCGGAGGCCCGTCCGGAGCGACGCTGGATGCATCAATCACCCCAACGAAGGAGCTCGTCATGATCACCACGATCGCCACCGCCGCCACCACCGTCGCCGACCGCTGGGACGGCGACCGGCCCGACTTCTGGTTCATCTTCCCGATCATGTGGTTCCTGATCATCGCCGGCGGCATCGTGGCCGCCGTGGTGATCAGCCGCCGCAACCGCAACGCCGCCGGCCCGCGCGCCGGCGAGTCCGTGCTCGCCCAGCGGTACGCCGCCGGCGAGATCGACGAGGAGGAGTACGCCGCCCGCCTCGCCGTGCTGCGTCGTCGCTAGGCCCTCTCGTCATCTCACCCCTGTCATTGCTTGTGACTAGCGAGTAGTAATGGAGGTAGCCGACTGAAAGGTGACTCGTGAGCACCGAGACGGAGACCCCCAGCAGCAGCCGCCGCGAGGCGACCGAGCGCGAGGCGCGACAGGTCGCCGAAGAGGCGCGCGAGACGACGTGGACGCGGCCGAGCTTCGCCAAGGAGCTCTACCTCGGCCGGTTCGACCTGGACCTGATCCATCCGCATCCACGCGCCGAGGCCGACGACGTCCGGCGCGGCGAGGCGTTCCTGGCCAAGCTCCACGAGGTCTGCGAGACGCATCGACGGCCGGCGCGATCGAGCGCGAGGCCGCGATCCCCGACGAGTACGTCGACGGCGCTCGCCGAGATCGGCGCCTTCGGCATGAAGATCCCCGAGGAGTACGGCGGCCTCGGGCTGACCATGGCCTACTACGGCAAGGCGCTGATGCTGGCCGGCTCGGTCCACCCGACGCATCGGCGCGCTGCTGTCCGCGCACCAGTCGATCGGCGTACCGGAGCCGGTGAAGATGTTCGGCACCGACGAGCAGAAGCAGCGGTTCCTGCCGCGCTGCGCGAAGGGCGCGGTGACGGCGTTCCTGCTCACCGAGCCCGACGTCGGCTCCGACCCGGCCCGGCTGGGGACGCACGGCGACGCCGACCGAGGACGGCTCGGCGTACACCCTCGACGGCGTCAAGCTCTGGACCACCAACGGCGTGATCGCCGAGCTGGTCGTGGTGATGGCCCAGGTGCCGCCGCACGACGGCGGCCAAGGGCGGGATCACCGCGTTCGTGGTGGAGACCGACTCCGAGGGCATCACGGTCGAGAACCGCAACGACTTCATGGGCCTGAAGGGCCTCGAGAACGGCGTGACCCGCTTCCACCAGGTCCGGGTGCCGGTGGAGAACCGGCTCGGCGCGCGAGGGCGAGGGCCTCCGGATCGCCCTGACGCACGCTGAACACCGGCCGCCTCGTCCATCCCGGCCAGCTGCGCGTCCGCCGCGCAAGTGGTGCCTGAAGATCGCCCGCGAGTGGTCCGCCGAGCGGGTCCAGTGGGGCCGTCCGGTCGGCCAGCACGGTGCGGTCGCCGAGAAGATCTCGTTCATCGCCGCGACCACCTTCGCGCTGGAGGCGGTGCTCGACCTGTCCGCGCAGCTGGCCGACGCCGGCAGCAAGGACATCCGGATCGAGGCGGCGCTGGCCAAGCTCTGGTCCAGCGAGATGGCGTGGAAGGTGGCCGACGAGCTGGTGCAGATCCGCGGCGGCCGCGGCTACGAGACCGCCGACTCGATGGCGGCCCGCGGCGAGCGCGCCGTGCCTGCCGAGCAGATCCTGCGCGACCTGCGGATCAACCGGATCTTCGAGGGATCGACCGAGATCATGCACCTGCTGATCGCGCGCGAGGCCGTCGACACCCACCTGCAGGCGGCCGGCGCGCTCGCCGACACGGACGCCGACGCGCAAGACCAAGGCGATCGCCGCCGCCAAGGCCAGCGGCTTCTACGCGAAGTGGTTCCCGAAGCTGGTCGGTCGGCAAGGGCACGCTCCCGGGTGGGTACGCCGAGTTCGACGGGCTCGCCACGCACCTCCGGTACGTCGAGCGGTCGTCGCGCAAGCTGGCCCGGCAGACCTTCTACGGCATGTCCCGCTGGCAGGCGAAGCTCGAGTACCGGCAGAGCTTCCTCGGCCGGATCGTCGACATCGGCGCCGAGCTGTTCGCGATGGCCGCGGTGTGCTCGCGGGCGCGGATGCTCCGCGACGACGACCCGACCCAGGGCAAGGCCGCCTTCGAGCTCGCCGACGCGTTCTGCCAGCAGGCCCGGATCCGGGTCGACGAGCTGTTCGAGCGGCTGTGGACCAACACCGACGACACCGACAAGGGCGTCGCGGCCGCCGTGCTCGACGGTGACTTCACCTGGCTCGAGGCCGGCGTCATCGACCAGTCCGAGGGCACCGGACCGTGGATCTCGAGCTGGTCCCCCGGCCCCAGCGAGAAGAAGAACGTCTGGCGGCCGTACGGCACCTGACCCGCGGGCCGCATCAACCGAACAGATCCAGCCCGTGCGCCAGCGCGGCCGCCTCGCCGCGGCTGGAGACATCGAGCTTGGCCAGGATGTTGGAGACGTGGACGCTCGCGGTCTTGGCGCTGATGAACAGCTCCTCGCCGATCTGCTTGTTGCTGCGCCCGGCGCTGACCAGTCCAAGCACCTCGAGCTCCCGCGGCGTGAGCGCGGCGACCGACGCAGGGGTCGCGGCTTGCTCCGAACGATCGAGTCCCGCCCGCTGCCCGAGCGCTGACAACCGGTTGGTCACCGCCCTCGCCCCCAGCCGGCGGCTCGCGGGCAGCGCCTCGTCGAGCAGGCTGCGCAGGGCGGCACGGTCCCGGTCGTCGGAGAGGTGCTCCGCGAGCCGGAGCTCGGCGTACGGCACCAGGTGGACCGGGCACGAGCTGGCGCGCAGCACGTCGAGCACCTGCTCCCAGCCCTCCCGAGAGTCGGCGAGCTCCGCCTCGGAGAGCCCGCGCCACACCGGCATCATGGTGGTGGCCGCCAGCTCCGCCATCAGCACTCGTACGACGTCCGCGCGACCCCCGGGATCCCGCGCATCCAGCTGCGCCGCCGCAGCCGCGCCGACGGCGACCACCGGCCAGCTCCGCTGGTGGTCGTACAGCTGCCGGTTCCGGACGAACGCCTCGAAGCCGCTCCACGCCGACTCCGGACGACCGGCCATGATCGCGAACTCCCCGTCGATCCTGATGAGCTGCGCCACGAACTGCGGCATCGGTTGGTCGCTCGACGTCGCTCAGCAGCGACCGGTGCTCGGCCAGCACCTCGTCGGCCAGCTCCGGCTCGTCGCGCCACACGTGCAGCCACGCGAGCAGCAGGTCGAGGTGGGTGCGGTGGCTCGACGGTGGGTCGAGGGTCACCGCGTCGGCGAGCAGGTCCGCTGCGGTCGACCACTCGCCGGTGGCCAGCATCGACTCCGCCGCATTGCCCACCAGGTAGGTGCCGAACGCCCGCTCGACCCCGCAGGGCCCGCGCCTCGGAGAGGCCCTGGAGTGCCATGTCGATCGCCTCCTCGTAGCGGCCCATCAGGTGCAGCGCGTCGGAGGTGTTGAGCAGGTTGCGCAGCCGGGGTCGGACCCCCGTGAGCGGCGCCTCCCTGGCCAGCCGTAGCTCCTCGAGGCCGGGTTCGTCGAGACCCGCCGCCACCATCGCCGTCCCCAGCGTGGTGCGCGCGTCCGCCTCCCCGGCACGGTCGCCGACCAGCCGGCTCGCCTCGACCGCCTCCTGGCCGCGCGGGAGGGCGTCCAGCCCGACGTTGAGCCGGTACGTCGCGAGCCGAGTGAGCATCCGCGCGCGGAAGGCCGGGTCGTCAACGGTGGCGAGCAGCTCCTCCGCCTCCTTGACGTCGCGGTCGCCACCGACGCGCAGCGCGTCGCTCATCAGCTGCGCGCGCTGGAAGAGCCATTCGATGCGACCCGGTACGTCGTCCGGCCCGGTCTCGTCGATGGCGGCGGTGAACAGATCGATCGCCCGGCCGAACTCGCCCGTGTCCCGGGCGGCCCGCGCCGCCCCGGTGAGCACCGACAGCCGGGAGCCGGCGGTGCGCTCGGGTTCGGGCACCAGGTCCCACAGCTCCAACACCCGTTCGTACATCGCCAGGGTCTCCGCGTGCGCGCCGGTCTGTGCGCGGGTCGCCCGGACCGCCGCGGCGAAGGTGCGCTCGTGGTCGCCGGTGCGCGACCAGTGCAGGGCGACCGCGTGCTCGCGGGTGCCGTCGGCGACCAGGTCCGGCCGCCGCTCGATCGCGTGCGCCATCGCGGCGTGCAGCCGGGCGCGCTGCCCCGGCAGCAGGTCGGCGTACAACGCCTCACCGAAGAGCGCATGCCGGAAGGCGTAGTCGGGACCTTCGACGCTCACGAGCCCGACGTCGACGGCGGCCCGCATGTGCGCCTCGACCTCCTCGACCTCCGCGTCGGCGGACTCCACGAGCAGCTCGTGGTGCATCCGGATCCCGCCCACCGCCATCAGCCCGAGCGTCGCCCGGGTCGGCGCGTCCAGGCGGAGGGTGCGGGCCTCGAGGGCGCCGCGCAACGACTCCGGCACGTTCGAGCCGTCGAGCCCCGCGAGCTCCTCGACGTAGAACGGCACGCCCTCGCTCCGGCGCAGGATGTCGTCGGCGAGGTCGGCGGCCGGTCGTGACCCGGACAGCCTGGTCAGCAGCTCGACCACATCCGAGCGCCCGAGCCTGGCGAGCTCCACCCGCACCGCCCAGGGCAACCGCGCCAGGTCGGCGAGGAACGGCCGGAGCTGCCGGGTGCCCGTCACCTCGTCCGGACGGTAGGTGCACACCAGGAGCACCGGCACCTCGCCCAGCCGGCGGGCGACGAACTGGATCAGCCCGCGGCTCGACTCGTCGGCCCAGTGGACGTCCTCGACCACGGCAACGACGGGCGCCTCGGCGGCCGCGCCCTCCAGCACCCGGGTGACGGCCTCGAAGAGCTGCAGCTGCAAGCCGTCTGCCGGCTCGGCGGGCTGCAGCACGTCGGGAAGCAGTGAGCCGAGTGCCTTGCGGCCGCCTCCGGCCCACTCGACGAGACGCTCGGTGCCGTGCCGCTCCTGGACCGCGCGCAGCAGGCCCAGCACCGGCGTGAACGGCAGCCCGGACTCCCCCATCGGAACGCACAGCCCGCGGAGGACGTCGACGCGGGGCCGTCGGTCCTCGATCGCCGCCGCGAACTGCTCCACCAGCGCGGTCTTGCCCAGCCCTGCCTCCCCGGCGACCAGCACGATCCGCCGTCCGCCGGCGACCGCCAGGTCGAGCTGAGACTCCAGCAGGGAAAGGTCGGCGTCCCGTCCCACCAGGGTGGATGGCACGGGCACATCCTCCCACCGGAATCAGCGGATCGGCCGACACGCGGCGTCGGATCCCGCACGCGCAGCGCCGCAACGGATACAAAGGTTGAGGCCCCGCACAGTATGAGTGTGCGGGGCCTTGTGACGCGTGTGACTGCTGCGAAATAGGTGAGGCCTCGCCAAGTATGAGTTGGCGAGGCCTCGGTGTCTTCCGGACCGAAGTCCTTCCGACAGGGACAGTTCTACGCCCGCGGTGGCTCAGCGCGCAAGAGGTCGGAGCCGCCGTATCTCGCGATCTCGTCGATCAGGCCCTTCTTCACCTCGTCCGGCGCGTACGACGCGTCCACGGCCACCCGGGCCAGGTCGGCGATCCCCTGCTCGTCGAGGCCCAGGAGGTCGGCCGCGATCTCGTACTCGCGGTTCAGCGTGGTGTTGAACATCGGCGGGTCGTCGGAGTTGATCGTGACCACCACGCCGGCATCCACGAACTGCCGCAGCGGGTGCTCCTCCAGCGTCGCGACCGCGCGGGTGGCGACGTTGGACGACGGGCACACCTCGAGCGGGATCCGGTGCTCGGCGAGGTGGGCGAGCAGGGCGGGGTCCGCAGCGGCCGACGTACCGTGCCCGATCCGCTCCGCGCCCAGCATCCGGAGCGCGTCCCAGACCGTCTCGGGCCCGGTCGTCTCCCCGGCGTGCGGCACCGAGTGCAGGCCGGCGGCGCGCGCGGCGGCGAAGTGCGGCTCGAACTGCGGCCGCGACACCCCGACCTCCGGCCCGCCGAGCCCGAAGGCGACCAGCCCGTCGGGCGCGTGGTCGAGCGCGTAGCTCAAGGTGGCGTCCGCGGCCGGCACGCCGGACTCGCCGGGGATGTCGTAGATCCAGCGGAGCACCAGCCCGAAGTCACGCTCCGCCGCGACCCGCGCGTCCTCGATCGCCTCGGTGTAGGCCTCGATCGGAACCCCGCTGACGACCGAGGTGTACGGCGTGCAGGTGAGCTCGGCGTAGCGCACCGACTGGCCCTCGGCCATCTCACGGGCGACCTCGTAGGTCAGCAGCCGCACGTCCTCGGGAGTGCGGATCAGGTCGACCACCGCGAGGTAGACCTCGATGAAGTGGGCGAAGTCCCGGAACTCGTAGAACGCGCGCAGCTGCTCGGGGTCCGCCGGCACGGTGCCGGGATGCCGCTCGGCGAGCTCGGCGACGATCCGCGGCGAGGCCGAGCCGACGTGGTGGACGTGCAGCTCGGCCTTCGGCAGGCCGCGGATGAAGTCGGAGTAGGAAGAAGCGTCGGTCACGCGCCAGATCGTGCCACGGGCTCAGCTCACCGCCGCAACCAGATTTGCGGCCAGCTCCTCCATCGTCCGGCCGTCGCGGAACTCGTCGCCGTCGAGGTAGATCGTCGGGGTGCTGTTGATGCCGAGGTCGTTGGCGGCGGCGGTCGCCTTCTCGACCCAGTCGTCACCGTCGCCGTTCTCCAGGCCCTCGCGGACGTCGGCTTCGGTGGCGCCGGCCTGGACCGCCAGCTCCACGAGGTCGTCCTCGCTCGGGAACGGCCCGGCCTCCGACGGCTGGTTCTCGTAGAGCAGGTCGTGGAACTCCTTCGCGACCTCGGGCCCGGAAGTGTCCAGCACCACCGCGAACACGGCTGCGGCCGTGACGGAGTAGTCCTTGCGCGGGTCGCCGTCCTGGGAGAACAGGTTGAACGGCCGGTAGCTGACGCGGACCTTGCCCTCGTCTGCGAGCTGGGCGAGCTGGTCGCGGGTGGCCGCCTCGAGGCCCTGGCAGATCGGGCAGAGGAAGTCCTCGTAGATCACGATCTCGTGCGGGGCGTCCTCGTCGCCGATGCTCACCTCGTACGTCGAGGAGGCGGCCGCGACCTGCTCGTCCGCCTTCTCGTCGCGGGACTGGTTGATCAGGAACCCGACGGCGACGATCACCACCATCGCGAGGACGACCGCACCGATCGTGAGGAGGTTGCGTCGGCGCTCCTTGCGCTTGCGCTCCGCCAGCGCGGCGGCGGCCTTCGCCGCGCGCTCCTCGGCCTTGCTCTTCTTCGACATCAGGTTCCTTCTAGCGTTTCAACGGGTTCGTCGGCTTCTTCGGGGGTGGATCGGAACAGGACCGAGTCCAGCGCCCAGCGCGAGCGGGGCAGCCAGACCAGGAACAGCGACAGGGCGAGCAGGACGACGTCGCGGGCGATCTCCCAGGGGTACTTGGAGGTGGCGTCGGGGTCGTAGCCCCCGCCACCGAAGCATCCGCAGTCGATCTCGATGCCGCGCGCCCAGACCGACGCGATGCCGACGATGAACGCCGCGAACAGCAGCGCGGACACCACCGCGGCGCCGCGCACCAGGACGCCGAGCACCAGCATGGCGCCCACCACCACCTCCAGCATGGGCAGCAGGTGGCCCACGGTCACTGCCGTGTCCCCGGGCAGCAGCTCGTACGCGCGCACCGCGGCCACGCTTCCGTCCGGATCCGGGAGCTTGATCGCGCCGGCGTAGATCCACACTCCCCCGACGACGAGGCGCGCAGCCAGCCCCGCCCATGCCTTCACGTGGCCTGAGCCTACGGGCGTGTCCTGAGCAGAGCCTGAGCGGCGCAAGCGAGCGCGGGGCGACGTAATGTTGCCCCTCGTGAACGAACGAATGGTCTGGATCGACTGCGAGATGACTGGTCTCGACCTGGTCAACGACGCGTTGATCGAGGTTGCAGCCCTGGTCACCGACTTCGACCTCAACGTCATAGGCGACGGCATCGACATCGTCGTGAAACCGCCCGCCGAGGCGCTGGACCAGATGATCCCGTTCGTCCGCACCATGCACGAGCACTCCGGGCTGCTCGCGGAGCTCGAGGACGGCGTCACCCTGTCGGAGGCCGAGGAGCGGGTGCTCGCCTACATCCGCGAGCACTGCGCCGCCGACAGCCGCCCGCCGCTGGCCGGCAACACGGTCTCGACCGACCGGGCTTTCATCGCCCGCGACATGCCGGCCCTGGACGCGTTCATGCACTACCGGATCGTCGACGTCTCCTCGATCAAGGAGCTGTCCCGGCGGTGGTACCCCAAGGCCTACTTCGGCGCGCCGGCCAAGCGCGGCAACCACCGGGCCCTGGCCGACATCCAGGAAAGCATCGAGGAGCTGCGCTACTACCGGGACGCGGTGTTCGTGCCGCCGCCGGGCCCCGACGCCGCCGCCTCCCGCGCGATCGCGCTCCGGCACGGCGGCTCGCTGAACAGCCTCCCGGAGCCCGCCCCCGATTCAGAGACTCCGCCCGATTCCGTTTAGACTCTCTCCCGGTCCCCGGCACCATCGGGGCCGCATGGTGGGTATAGCTCAGCTGGTAGAGCGCCGCGTTGTGGTCGCGGATGTCGCGGGTTCAAGTCCCGTTACTCACCCCAGTACGCCGGCCACCGCCGCGCGCGCCCGGCCGATCGCGTCGGGCTGCCCACCCGCCGTTGCCTGCACCAACGCTCCCTCGTAGAGCAGGTGCAGGAGGGTGCCCGTGGTGTCCGGATCGGCGGCGCCCGCCTCCCGGGCCAGGCGCCGGAACAGCTCGTGCATCCACTGCTTCTCGGCGCGGATCACCATCACCGCCGGGTCGTTGGCGCCACCGACCTCGGCGTACGCGTTGACGAAGGCGCAGCCCCGCTCACCGGACTCGTGCCACTCCTCGAGGGCGTCGAAGACCCGGCGTACCCGGTCGACGGCGTCGCCCTCGCCGAGGTCGTCGAGCCGGGAGCGCAGGAACTCCTGCCAGCGGATCGCCCGGCGCCTCAGGTAGAGCGCGACGAGCGCGTCCTTGGAGCCGAAGCAGTCGTAGAGGGTCTTCTTGGTGGTGCCCGCCTCCTCGGCGATCAGGTCCACGCCGACCGCGCGGATGCCCCGGGCGTAGAACAGCCCCGAGGCGGCGTCCAGCAGTCGGTGGCCGGCCCGGGTCAGGACCGGCTCGGACGCGAAGTCCACGGCGGCGGGGGTGGCGGGCGTCACGGACGTTCCTCCTTCGACTCCACTGCGAGTATACCGACCGGTATGGTTACCTCGCCGCATGGCGCCTCTTCCGCACTCTCGCGCCGCCGATCTCGTCGGCGGCCTGGCGTTGGTCGTCGCGTGGAGCTCCGGGTTCATCGGCGCCGAGCTCGGGACCCGCGACGCGCCGGCGTCGACCCTGCTCGCCTGGCGCTACGTCGTCGCGGCGGCCGCGCTGGTCCTGTACGTCGCCTGGACGCGGCGGCAGTGGCGGGTCCGCCGGCCCTGGCGACACGCCTCGATCGGGCTGCTGTGCCAGGCGACGTACCTCGGCGGGGTCGTGGGCGGGGTCGGCCTCGGCGTACCACCCGGGACCGCAGCGCTGATCGCCGCCTGGCAGCCGCTCGTCGTCAGCCTCCTCGAGCACGTGCTGCTGGGCCGGTCGCCCAGCCGGCGGCAGCGCGTCGGGCTGGCCCTCGGCGTCGTCGGGGTGGCGCTGGTGGTGTCGTCGGACCTGGGCCGGGGAACCGCGCCGGGCTGGGCCTACCTGCTGCCGCTCGCGGGGATGGCCGGGCTCTCCGTGGGCACGGTGCTGGATCGCCGGTGGCGGCTCGACGACGACGCGATCACGGGCTGACAGCGCAGACGGCGGTGGTGGCCGTGGTGATGATCGCCGGTGCGCAGGTCACCGGCGACCTCGCGCCGCCGGCGTCGACGACGTTCTGGCTCGCGGTGGCCTGGGTGGTGGTCCTGTCGACGTTCGGCGGATACGGCCTGTACTTCTGGGTGCTGCGCCGCAACGGCGCGACGACCGTCAGCACCTGGCTCTACCTCACGCCACCCTGCACGATGCTGTGGGCGGCCGCGGCCTTCGGCGACCGGCCGGGACTCATCGCGTACGTCGGTACGGCGGTCTGCGCGGTCGCCGTGGTCGTAGCGGTGCGGGGCGCCCGGGAGGTCCCCGCGGGAATGGCCTCGCCGGTGAGCGGGTTGGCACGACCGTGAGGTTCGGTGTCTCCTGGAACACAGCGCACCACGGCATCGACCCGGACGAGATGGTCGGCGTCGCCCGGCATGCCGAGGCACTCGGCTTCGAGTCCTTCTTCGTCAACGAGCATGTGGCGACCTATCCCGGCGCGTCGATCGGACCGATGCCACTGCCTGCGGACCTGCCCTTCGCGGACCCCCTCGAGTGCCTCACCTTCGTCGCCGCCGCCACCCGGTCGATCCTTCTCGGCACCGCCGTGCTGCTGGTGCCCTACCACCATCCGGTGACCCTGGCGAAGCGACTGGCCACCGTCGACGTCCTCTCGAAGGGCCGGATGCAGCTGCTCACCGTCGGCCTCGGCGGCCTCCCCGGCGAGGCGGCGGCGGTCGGCGTCGACTATCGGTCCCGTGGCCGTCGAGCGGACGAGGCCATCGACGTGCTGCGCCTGCTCTGGACCAGCGGTGCGGATGGCGTCAGCCACCACGGCGAGTTCTTCGACCTCGACGCGGTGTGCTCGTACCCGAAACCGCACGGCGGGAGGGAGCTGCCGATCCGCATCGGTGGGTCGAGCCGCGCGGCGGCTCGCCGGGCCGGCCTCCGCGGCGATGGCTACTTCCCCGGTGGCCGGCTCAGCCTGGTCGAGCGCGCTGAGCAGCTCGAGCTGATGAGGTCCGTGGCCGCCGAGGCCGGGCGCGATCCATCTGCCCTCGACTACACCCGCCACGGGACGATCGACATGAGCGAGAGCGACGTGGACGACCGCGCCCGGCAGGGGGTGACCCGCCTCGTCGTGTCTCCGACGGCCGCCGACCCGGGCGACCGGCTGGGTGAGCTCGAGGAGTTCGCCCAGCGGCACTCGTTGACCTCGCCCGAGACTGTCGCCCACCACGCCGGCCAGGAACAGAGCGGGATGCTGGGAAACCTGTTGAGCTAGCCCGTTTCTCTGACTAAGGTCAGAGAATGGAGAGTACGGCGGTCCTGCGCCGCTTCAACCGCAGCTACACCCAGCGGATCGGCGCGCTCGACGAGTCCTTCATGGGCCTCGGGCTGCCGCTCGGCAGCGCCCGGCTGCTGTTCGAGATCGGTGCCGAGGAGGCGCCGACCGTGCAGCGCCTGCGGGCCCGGCTCGGCCTCGACTCCGGCTACCTCAGCCGGCTGCTGCGCTCGCTGGAGGAGCAGGACCTGGTCGCCGTCGAGCCGGACCCCGCCGACCGCCGTCGGCGCCTGGTCCGGCTCACGGCGCGCGGCCGGCGTACCCGACGCAAGCTCGACGACCGCTCCGAGGAGCTGGCCGCGCGGCTGGTGGCGCCGCTGAGTGACCGGCAGCGGGCCCGGTTGAGCGAGGCGCTGGCGACTGCCGACCTGCTGGTCCGCGCCGCCACCGTCGACCTGGAGCAGGTCGACCCCACCGACCCGGACGCCCGGACGGCGGTGGACCGCTACTTCGCGGAGCTGGACCGGCGCTTCGACACCGGGTTCGACCCCGGCCCCGGCGACGACCCCGCTCTCTACCGGCCGCCGCACGGCACCTTCGTCGTGGCCCGCAGCGACGGCGACCCGGTGGCCTGCGGCGGCGTCCAGCCCCTCGGCGAGGGCACCGCCGAGATCAAGCGGATGTGGGTGCACGACGAGTGGCGCGGTGCCGGCCTCGGCGCCCGGATGCTGCGGCGGCTCGAGGACGACGCCCGCGGTGCGGGCTACGCCGTGGTCCGCCTCGACACCAACTCGGCGCTGACCGAGGCGATCGCGATGTACGAGCGCGCCGGCTACCGCGCCATCGGGCGCTACAACGACAACCCCTACGCGAGGGCCTGGTTCGAGAAGGGGCTGCGCTCGTAGGCCTCGCGGGTGAAGAACACCAGCCGCGCCGGCTTGGTGGACAGCTGGATGTCCGGACCCGACTCGAAGCCGAGCTTGTCGACCAGCGCGAGGGAGCGGGCATTGCGGACGTCGGGCTCGGCCACGACCCGCCGGACCGCCGGGTCGGCGAAGACCTCACGCATCAGGAACGGCAGCACCAGCCGCGCCCGGCCCGGCCGCACCATGAAGTGGACGCCGAGGTCGCCCGGTTGCACGTCGTAGTGCTCCCCGACCTCCTCGGCCGTCGGGTCGTAGTCCTGGAACAGCGCCACCGGCTCGTCGTCGGAGTGCACCAGCCAGGCGTGGTGCGTGGGCTGCTCGTCGATCCAGGTGTAGATCTCGCGCACCTCGTCGACGGTGTGGTGCTGCATCATCCAGAACGTCGCGCGGTCCTCGACGACCCAGGAGTGGATCAGCGGCGCGTCCTGGTCGGGGTCGAGCGGACGGCGGGTGAGCACGGGCGCGATCATCGAGACTCCTCTGTCAGTCGGTCCCAGTCGGTGACGACCGGCACCAGGTCGCCCGTCGCCCAGGCGGCGAGCTGGTCGTGGTGGTGATGTCCGCGCGGGTCACCGTCGGCGCCCATCGGCACCACCCACCCACTGGCCTGCCGGTCCGACAGGTCCCACACGTACCGGGCGACCGAACCGCGGTAGCACTCGTCGGTCTGGCCCGGGTAGGAGCCGGTGCACCGCACGCAGTCGCTGTCTCCGGAGACCGGGAGCGCGGGCACCTCGGGCGGCTCGAGCCCGTGCATCTCGAACGCGTGCACCGGTGTCACGACGTGCGTGTCGCCCCAGGTCGGTGGGTGCTCCCGGCTGTCCTCGAGGGCGAGCTGGGCCAGAGCCGCCACGTCGATGCCGTACGGCGTGCCCGCGGCCGCCAGCCCCGGCAGGGCCAGCGCGATCCGGGCGGTCACGTCGAGCCAGGCCGCGAACAGCGGCGAGTGCTCCGGCTCGTGGAGCGGCGCGAACACGGGGTCGGCGGCGATCCGGCGTACCAGCGCAGAGCGCCAGGCGGCGAAGGCCGCGGCCGTCGGGGAGTCGGCGTCCATCCGGCAGTCCCAGTCGTCGAACTCCCCCGGCACCAGCCGACGCAGCTGCTCGGCGGGCAGCAGCAGCGTGTCGTTGTGGAACGCCCGGAAGTCCTCCGGCGTCAGGCCGGTGCGCCCCTCGAGCAGCTCGTGCAGGCGGCGAGACCGGTAGGGCGGCGCGAACGAGGAGCCGACCGCTGCGCTGTGGGGGCCGCGCCGCTCGTTGGCGGTGACGACGTGGCCGTCGGGGCCGATCTCCTCGCGATGGGCGTCGGCCAGCCAGCCGGTCCAGGCCGTGCCGTCGCGCACCGGCACCCGGCCCGCGAGCCGGTAGCGCACCGTGCCGTGCCGGTCGGCGATCACCGCGTTGTTGACCGGCTCGACCCAGTGGTCCAGCGCCCGGTCCACGTCGTCGACGGTGCGCGACCGCAGCAGCGGCAGCAGCGCCTCGAAGCCGAGATCGCCGAGCACGGTGGAGGCGTTGCGCAGCCGCAGGCCCTCCTCGAACTCCGGATCGGCCGGGTCGTCGCTGAGGTCCTGGTAGTCGGCCATCGCGTTCGTGATCGCCCAGGCGACGTCGCCGGCGTGGGCGAAGTGCGGCGTGCCCGGCACGCCGGGGAAGGCGAAGCCGACCACGTCGAACTCGTCGCACGCCAGCCGGATCTGCTGGTAGACGCCGGGCGCCTCGATGACCCGGTGCGGGTCGCCGCCGATCATCGGCATCCCCGAGGCCGTGCGGTCGCCGCCGACGGCCCAGGCGTTGCTGCCGCTGGCCATCGGTCCCTCGTGGTCGAGCAGCGCCGCGTCGGCGCCGAGCACGCGCTCGACGCGTCGGTCCCACAGCCGGCCGCCCAGGCCGGCGAACAGGATGTGCTGGGCGTGGAAGACGGCGAGCGGCATCCACTCCGGCCACGGCTGCGGCTCGATCCCGAGCTCGATCAGCTCGGGGGCGTCGGCGTGCAGCCCGGCGTTGACGCCGGCGACGTACGCCGCCACGAACGCGCGGCTCTCCTCGCCCAGCGCCGCGTGGGCGCGCTGCGCGGTCTCGGCGACCAGGGTGGCGTGGGCGAACCGGTCCCACTCCGCCCCCGGCTCGCCGAAGATCTCCTCGGTGGTGCCGTTGGCCCGGCGACGCAGCCACTCCAGCTGCCAGGCGCGGTCCCGGGCGGTCACCTCGCCCTGGCCGTGGGCGAGGTCGGTGACCGAGCCGGCCCGGACGTGCGGGACGCCGTACGCGTCGCGATAGATCCGAGCCATGGTTAGGTGACCCTAACCCATCGTCCGCTCAGACCGGGATGTGCCCGAACCGGCCGTGCTGGAAGTCGTCGTACGCCTGCATGACCTCGTCCTTGGTGTTCATCACGAACGGCCCGGCCCAGGCCAGCGGCTCGCGGATCGGCCGGCCGCCGACCACGATCACGTCGAGCTTCGGCGACCTGCCCTCCTGGGCCTTGTCGGCAGCGATGGTGAGGTAGTCGCCGGCGCCGAGTGCGGCCGCCTGACCGGTGTGGATCGGCTGGCCGTCGACGCCGACCGCGCCGTGGCCGTTGAGGACGTAGACGAGCGCGTTGAAGTCCACGTCCCAGGGCAGGTCCAGTCGGGCGCCGGGCTCGATGGTCGCGTGCACCAGCGACATCGGCGTGTACGTCGACCCGGGGCCGGCGTGCCCGTCGACCGTCCCCGCGATCACCCGGACCAGAGCGCCCGCGTCGGCGGAGGTGAGCAGCTGCACCTGGCCGGAGCGGATGTCCTGGTACTTCGGGTCGTTGAGCTTCGCGTCGCGCGGGAGGTTGACCCACAGCTGGATCCCGTGGAACAGGCCGCCCTTCTCGACCAGCCACTCCGGCGGCGCCTCGATGTGCAGGATGCCGGAGCCGGCCGTCATCCACTGCGTGTCGCCGTTGGTGATCGTGCCGCCACCGCCGTGGGAGTCCTGGTGGTCGAAGGTGCCGTCGATGATGTAGGTGACGGTCTCGAAGCCGCGGTGGGGGTGCCAAGGGGTGCCCTTGGGCTCGCCCGGCGCATAGTCCACCTCGCCCATCTGGTCCATCATGATGAACGGGTCGAGGTGCGCCAGGTCGATGCCGGCGAACGCGCGGCGGACCGGGAAGCCCTCCCCCTCGAAGCCCGACGGTGCGGTGCTGATGCTCCACACCGGACGGGGCTGATCACCGAGTCCGGGCTCACGCACCCGGTCCAGCACGGTCAGGTCGTCGACGGTGATTGCGGGCATCGCGCCCACCTCCTCGGGGTCACCGGCACCAACGGTAGTTGAAGGTTGGATATTCCGTGCGACCCCCGTCGTGCGGCTAGGGTCGGCGGGTGGACCCGGGACGTGGTGAGTACGACGTCGTCGTGGTCGGCGGCGGCCACAACGGGCTCGCCGCGGCGGCGTACGTCGCCCGCGCCGGGCTCTCCGTCCTCGTCCTCGAGCGGCTCGACCACACCGGTGGCGCGGCGGTGTCGGCCGTCACGTTCCCCGGCTTCGGGACTCGGGTGTCGCGCTACTCCACCCTGGTCTCGCTGCTGCCGTCGCAGGTCGCCGTGGACCTCGGGCTCGATGTGGCAATGAAGTCACGGCCCACCGCGTCGTACACACCCGTGCTGCGCGACGGGAAGCCCGGCGGCCTCCTCGTCGAGCGCAACGAGGGCGAGGCGACGCGACAGTCGTTCCGGGACCTGACCGGCTCCGATGCGGAGTACGACGCCTGGCGGGCGTTCTATGCCGACGTCGCCGGCCTTGCCGGCGTGATCGCTCCGACGATGCTGTCGCCGCTCCCGCTGGAGCGCGACGTACGGGAACGCGTGGACAAGGGCGTCTGGCGCGACCTGGTCGAGCAGCCGTTGGGGGCGACGCTCGAGGAGCGCCTCACCGACGACACGGTCCGTGGCGTGGTGGCCACCGACGCGCTGATCGGGACCTTCACTTCGATGCACGATCTCTCGCTGGTGCAGAACCGGTGCTTCCTCTACCACCGGATCGGCAACGCCTCCGGCGAGTGGCGGGTCCCGGTCGGCGGGATGGGCGCGGTGACGACGGCGCTCGCGAAAGCCGCCGCCGAGTCGGGCGCGGAGGTCCTGACCAATGCCGGGGTCAGCGGCATCCGCGCACGCGACGACGGCGCCGAGGTCACCTGGCACGACGGGTCGGCCGAGCACACCGTCGCGGCGCGGTTCGTGCTTGCCGACGTGGCGCCCTGGGTGCTGCGCATCCTGATGGGCGAGCCGGACGACCCCGAGACCAAGCCCGAGGGCGCCCAGCTGTCGATCAGCTTCCTGCTCGACCGGCTGCCCCGGCTCGAGTCCGGGATCGACCCGGAGGTGGCGTTCGCCGGCACCCTCCACCTCGGCGAGGACTACTCGCAGCTCGAGGCGGCGTACGCCGACGCAGCGGCCGGACGGGTGCCCGCGTCGATGCCCGGCCAGGTCCACTCCCACTCACTGACCGATCCCTCGATCCTCGGCGACGTACCGGACGGCACCCACACCCTCACCTACTTCGGCCTGCACACCCCGGCCTCGCTGTTCGAGGGCGACCCCGGCGCCAAGGAGCTCGCCGTACGCCGGGCGATCGCCTCGCTGGACGAGCACCTGGTCGAGCCGCTCATCGACTGCGTCGCGCGCGACGCCGACGGCCGACCCTGCATCGAGGCCAAGATCCCGCAGGACATCGAGAACGATCTGGCGATGCCCGGCGGCCACATCTACCACGGCCACCTCGACTGGCCCTGGGCCTCGAACCGCTCGCGGCTCGACACCCCCGCCCAGCAATGGGGCGTCCAGACCGACGTCGCCTCGGTGCTCCTGTGCGGCTCCGGCGCGCGTCGCGGCGGCGCGGTCTCCGCCATCGGCGGCCACAACGCCGCCCAGGCCGTGCTCGCGATGCGGTAGGTGGGCCGGCGATTTTCCTCCGTCGCCGCCTCGCAGGTAGAGTTCACCGCGCTTCACCACCACGCGCCAGTAGCTCAATTGGCAGAGCAGCTGACTCTTAATCAGCGGGTTCGGGGTTCGAGTCCCTGCTGGCGTACCAAGCGAAACCGCAGGTCAGAGGCCCCTTCCGGGAAACCGGGAGCGGGCCTCTCGCCCTTCCGGGGCGAGTTAGGTAGCCTCCGGGCTGTTGGGGGCGGATCCGCGCCCCACGGCCGCCGATCCTTGCTTGCGTCCTCCCAAAGTAGGACGGCCACTCGTCGGCTGGTGCCCGCAAGGACGAGGCCTTCCGACGACGCGCTCGAGGGGGGCGCGCGCATAGCGTCGCAACCACCACAAGGGACCGCAGAGGACCAGCCTCAGCCCCGGACATGAAGGAGTGGACGAGATGGCCGCCACCCGGATCATCGAGCAAGAGTCGGGCACGTACACCGGGCGCGTCCACCCGCACAACGGCTACTACGCAGGTGACTTCTCGGGCCCGCGACACAACCCTCAGAACCGCGACACGCGGATCCTCGCCCGGAGCACCTTCGAGGCGCCAGGAAACTGGCGTGTGTGAGAACCCGCGTTGCACTCGCGTTCTCAGGGGCCGCCTCGGTCGCCCGCCTACGGTCTGCGGTTCTGCCGTTGGCGTCTGCGCTGCACTCTGTACCCATGGGGCAGCGTCGCCCCGAGATGCGTAAGCCCATCGGAAAGCCAAGCCCCTCGAGCCTGGCACCGACGACAAGACCTTCATCAACATCGGTGAGGACTATCCCAGCCCCTGTGCGATGAGATCACTTCAATCAGAACAGGTGGCTGAAATGGACCTACAGCACAAGATCCGGCTACTGGTCAGGACGATGGGACCGCGCCTCCTCGAGGACTCCTCCAGTTCCGGGCCGCGATGGACGACTATCTCGAACAAGACGACATGTCATCCGGCGAGATGAACTTGCTGATCGACGCGGTACGACTCGACGCCTACGCCCAACTTGTTCATCTGCTGAGCAGCGGAGCAGCACCGGACGCGGCCATCATCGCCGCGGGCGATGCCCTGTCAGAGAAGCGTGGCGGGGACAACCCGGCCGGCTGCCGGTGGGCGTGTGCCTGCCTCGGCTTCGCCGCCAATCGGATCGACGAACAACGCTGTCCCGGTTCCCCTACACCCGGAGCTTCCCGGTCCCGGTCACTCACGCCCCACCCACTGCGGTCACCCACATCCCCGGCCCGGTGGTTGGTCCGGTGGCGGAGACGGTGCCACCGTTCCAGCAGCAGGCCACCAAGCGATCCTGGATGTGGCTGTTCGCGGTGGCTGCCGTGTTCGCAGTGGCGCTCGGAGCGGCTGCGCTCGCGCTGGAACTGGATGACGACGGCACTCCCCCTGCGACTGCCGCCCCCACCACCACGCCGATGGCCACCCCGACCCGAATGACTCGACAGAACCGACCGAGCCGGCCGACCACCACGATGACGAGGGTGCGGCTCCCGGTGAGGTAACCACCGAGTACGCCGTGCTCGGTGACTTCGCAGCGGTCATCGACCCGGCGATCTGTCACCCGGTCAGCGTGCTGGGAGGACAGGCGGAGCGGCTAGGCTGCTTCGACCAGGAGGATGACCAGGAGTTCGACCTCTACCTCACCCATTACACCGATCTGGCGGCTCTCCAGGCTGCGCGTGGCCGACTGCCGGCCGAGCTCAGGTGCCCTACTGACACTGGGGTGTTCTTCGGGGCGGTTCGCAACGAGACCGTCCGCATGTACTGGGACGACACCGAAGAACTGGTGTCCGCTCGAATCCAGGGTGCCGAACACCACTTGGAGGACATCCACGCCGCCTTCGAAAGCCTCGGCGTCTCGATCGAGCCCTGCGAGCTGCCGGAGGGCTCCGGCTCCGACCACCACCACGACGAGTGACCTGACGATGCGGCGGGAAGCCCCAACGCTCCTCCGCCCCCTGCAGCTCGGGGCTTGAGCCATACCCCGGGTTCATCGAATCACACTAATCTAGTAAAGTAAGTGCGATTTCGTTGTTCAACGACCCTGGAGGAGCTCCCGTGCCGACCCCGCCCCCACGTTCCGGTGTGACTCGTCGTCGTGTCCTAGGTGGCATCGGCGCCGCCGCGGTCGGCGGCGCGTTACCCGTCGCTTCCGCGAGTGCCGCAGCGGCGGACCGGCGCCGGCACCGCACGGCCACCGCCGCGCGCGCCACAAGCCGAACGTGATCGTCATCCTGCTCGACGACCTGGGATGGGGTGAGCTCGGCTGCTATGGCCAGCAGGTCATCCAGACTCCGGTGATCGACCGGCTCGCTTCGCAGAGTGTGCGTTTCACCCAGGCGTACGCCAACAGCGTCTGCGCGCCGACGCGGGGATCGCTGTTGACCGGCCAGCACATGGGTCACGCGACGATCCGGTCCAATCAGGACGCGCTGGGCGGATTCGCACCCGATGACGTGACCGTGGCCGAGGTGGTGAGGTCCCGCGGGTACGCGACCGGGGTGGTCGGCAAGTGGGGATTCGGACCAGACGCCGCCGACAGCCCGAGCCACCCGAACCAGCAAGGCTTCGATCACTACTTCGGCTACGCCACCCACGGCGACGCGCACGACTACTGGCCGACGCACCTGTGGCGCAACCACGAGCGCGTCGAGTTCCCCGAGAACGACGGCGCCGACGTCACGTACGCCCCGGAACTGGTCACCGAGGAAGCGCTGGAGTTCATCGAGCGCCATCGCCGCGACCCGTTCTTCCTCTACCTCGCCTACAACACTCCCCACGCGCCCAACGAGATCCCCGACGACGCGCCGTACTCCGACGAGGACTCGCCCGAGGGCGAGCGCAACCACGCAGCGCAGATCACCTGGACCGACGGCCAGATCGGACGCGTGCTGGCCCGGCTGGAGAGGCTCGGCATCGCCGACGACACCGCGATCATCTTCATGAGCGACAACGGACCGCACCCAGAGGGAATCGACTACGGGCACGTCGGCAGCACGCTCCCGCACGACGACGAGTTCTTCAACGGCAACGGACCGTTCCGGGGCAGGAAGGGATCGATGTACGAGGGCGGGATCCGGGTTCCTCTGATCGTGCGGCTGCCGGCGAGAGATCGCGGCGGACGATGGTCTCGCGGACGGGTGGTCACCGATCCCGTGGCGGTGTGGGACCTGCTGCCGACGATCGCCGACCTCACGGATGCCCGAGTGCCGCGCGGCGTCGACGGCATCTCCCTCCTGCCCCTGCTCCAGGGCCGTCGACACCCCGAGCGGGACACCTTCTACTGGGAGTTCAACAACGAGAAGCGCAACGACCAGGCGATCCGTTGGGGACGATGGAAGGCGATCCGGTTCAACGGAGCGCCCCTCGAGCTTTACGACCTCAAGCGCGACTGGCTCGAACAGACCAACGTCGCGGCCGAACGCCCGGAGCTGCTCGTGCACGCGGAGCGGCTCATGGCCGCAGCGGTGACGCCCCGCTGAAGTCCGGGGGATGGCTCATGACCGTCCTGGCTCCCGGGGACCGGCGTTCCGTTGGGTGGCCAGCCAGGACTCGACCTCGTCCGCCCGGGTCGGCAGCGCCGAGGAGAGCACGCGATGCCCCTCGCCGGTGACGACCAGGTCGTCCTCGATGCGTACGCCGATCCCGCGCAGCTCCGCGGGCACGAGCTCGTCGTCCGGCTGGAAGTACAGGCCCGGCTCCATGGTCAGGGCGTACCCCTCGCGGAGCGGCCCGTCGGCGTACATCTTCGCGCTGGCGCGACCACAGTCGTGAACATCGAGACCGAGCATGTGCCCGAAGCCGTGGAGCGTCCAGCGACGGTAGTACAGGTTGTCGGCGTCCAGCGCCTCGTCGACGCTCCCCGGCAGCAGCCCCAGGTGGTGCAGGCCTTCGGCGAGCACTCGCATGCAAGCGTGGTGGATGTCCCTGAAGCCGACGCCTGGCGCGACGAGAGCCAGTCCCGCGTCCCGCGAGGCGTGCACGATGTCGTACACCTCCCGTTGCGCCGCGCTGAAGCTGCCGGACACCGGGAGGACGCGCGTGACGTCCGCGGTGTAGCCGAAGGTGTTCTCGACCCCCATGTCCATGAGCAGGACTCCCCCGGGCTCCACCAGCCCGTCGTTGCGCGACCAATGGAGCACGGTCGACCGCTGCCCGCCGCCAACGACGGAGCTGTAGCCGACCCCGTTGCCCTCCACCCGGGCACGCCATCCGAAGACGCCCTCGAGGACCCGCTCCGGCACCGGTCGGTCGTCGGGGAGTCGACGCGCGACATCCTCGAACCCACGCACCGTGGCGTCGACGGCCTGCTGGAGCTGCGCGATCTCCCAGTCGTCCTTGGGCAGCCGCAGCTCCGAGAGGACCTCGGCGAGCCGGACGTCGGTGTCGAGGTCGGCGCCGGCGCCATCACCCCGTGGAAGCAGCTCGGTGTCGAGTACGGCGTCGTACCCGCGCAACACCCGGCGCAGGCCGCCGCGGGGCGGTGTCAGCGCCGCCGGCAGCTCTTCGAGCGGCCGCGTCTCGATGCCGAGCATGCGTGACTTCTCCGCAGGGGACCACCGCCGGCCGTGCCAGAGCTCGCCATCCATGCGGTCGAGGAACTGCGCGCCCGACGAGGCGTCCGAGCGTGGCCTCGCGTAGAGCACGGAATCATGCCCCGTCTTCGTCGGGTGCATGACCAGGACCGAGTCGGGCTCGTCGTCGCCGACCAGCCACAGGAAGTCGCTGCCGCCGCGGAACAGGAAGGTCGCTCCGAAGGTGCGCGACCGGATGTTGCCGGTCGGCACCACCAACAGGTCGCCCGGAAATGCCTCGGACAGCCGCTCCCGACGACCCGCGAGCAGGGCAAGGTGTGGCGCCACCGGTACGTCGACGGCGTCGGTCCGCCAATGCGATGTCAGGAAGTCGACGAACGTCTCAGGAAGCCGGGCATCGTGGCTCCCGGAAATCTCGTCGCGGGCATCGTTCAACACGTGGTCTCCTCGAGATCGCCGAAACTGACCGGGCGAGTTTAAGTTGGCGACGTCAACCGATCGACTCAATTATCGACGGCGAGCTGCTGCAGCACGCGCACGAACGTACGACGATCGTCCGCAGGCAGCCTGCGCAGCCAACGCTCCTCGCCGCGCTGGATCTCTGCCTGCGTGGCGTTCTTGACGGCGCGGCCCTCGTCGGTGATCTCCAACAGGCGCACCCGCCGGTCAGCGGGATCGGGCCGCCGCTCGATGAACCGCTGCTCCTGGAGCTCGTCGAGGACCGGGATGATTCGCGTCTTGTCGGCGCCGATCGCGTCGGCGAGCGCGGCCTGGGTTCGCATCGGCGACTGGTCGAGCGCCACCAGCACGACGTAGCCCCACATCGACAGGCCGTGCGCCTCCAGCACGGCCCCTCGGCGGCCATCAGGTCACGGAGCAGCGGCGCCACCATCGCCGCCAGGTCGGGGCGTCTCGCTCGGCTCGCCATGGGAAGGATAATAGACGTGCACCGATCATAAGCGGATGCATACGATCTGCTGATGCCGATCACCTCGGACCCTCTCCCCCTTCACCGAGTGGCGGTGCTGGCCACCGTCGACGTGGTCGACACCGTCACGCCGGACGATCTGGCCAGGCCGACGCCCTGCGCCGGCTGGGAGCTGGCCGACCTGCTGGCGCACATGACCGTGCAGCACCGCGGGTTCGCGGCTGCGGCCCGCGGACGCGGCGACGACATCGGGATCTGGGATCCCGCGACCGTCGCGGATGCTGTCGCTGCCGATCCCGCCGGGACCTACGCCGCGTCGGCGACCGACGTGCTTGATGCGTTCGGGGTCGACGGCGTCCTCGACGCGTCCTTCGCGCTCCCCGAGTTCGGTCCGGGCGCCACGTTCCCGGGAGCGAGAGCGATCGGGTTCCACTTCATCGACTACGTGGTCCACGGCTGGGACGTCGCGCGCAGCCTCGGCGTCGCGTTCGACCTGCCGAGCGAGGTCGTCGCCGCCGTGCTGCCGCTGGCCCTCGCGGTCCCGGACGACGACCGCCGAGGAACTGGAGCGCCGTTCATGCCCGCCGTGCCGGGCGACGGCGAGGTGAGCGACCTCGATCGCATCCTCGCCCACCTCGGGCGGTCACCGGCGTGGCCCTGCGTCGCGTCAGCTGCTGAGCTCGCCGGTGCCCTCGGGCTCCATCACGGCGCCCAGGCGCACGACACCGTCGTCCATGTGGTGGATGAGCAGCTGGTCGGTGAGCGCCGGGTCCCCCTTGGTGAACGACTTGGCGATCCGCCGGTGCTCGGCGACCCGCAGGCTGCCGACGGCGTACGTCGGGGTGAGGGCGTGGATGCACATCCGGGTCTCAGCCATCAGGGTCTCGTGCATGCGCGTCAGCCGAGGACTCTCCGCGCAGCGGACCAGGTCACGGTGGAACGTGATGTCGTAGGCGCTGACGCCGGCCTCGTCGCGCTGGTCGGCGGCGGCCTTCATGGCGGCCACGGACTCCAGCAGGAGCGTCGAGGTGGCCTCCGGGTTGAGCTCGTGGGCCCGCGCCGCGGCCGCGCGTTCGACGGCCGCCCGGGCGACGTACATGTCGCGGACGTTCTCGGGCGTCATCTCGATCACGAAGTGGCCGCGGTTGCGCACCGCCACGACCAGGCCCTCCTGCGCGAGGCGTTGCAGGCCCTCGCGGAGCGGTCCCGGCTGACCGCCAGCTGACGGGCGAACTCCGCCTCGCCGATCTGGGCGCCGGGTGGGATCACCCCCGACGCGATCGCCTCGCGGATGCGCGCGGCGATGGTCATCGGCGTCGACTCGAGCACCACCGGCTCGAGCTCGGCTGTCCGGAGGCGTCACGTCACTCATTGGGCACCCGCCCTCTCGCGGGCGAAGAGCGTGCCGAGCTGCGGTAGCTCGGGCACCGGCCCGGCCAGCCGCAGCCCCTCGAAGACGGTGACCTGGTTCGCCGTCAGCACCGGCATGCCGGCCGCGGCCTCCAGATCGGGGAGCCAGTCCAGCGAGTGCATCGCGGTGTCAGGTACGAGCACCGCCTCGGCGCCGGTCCGGTCGACACTGGTGACCATGGCGACCACCTGGTCGCGAACCGAGGTGCCCACCTCGACGGCGGTGTAGATGTCGTGACTCCCCATCGCGGTCACCTCGATGCCGCCCCGCAGGAGGAACGCGCGGAAGTGCTCGGCGACGTCTTCTGGTACGACGCCGCGATGCTGACCCGGGTCAGCCCGATCGCCTGGCACGCCGAGACGAACGCCAGCGATGTCGACGACGTGGGCAGCCCGGTGGTGTCGGCGAGAGCCTCGACCTGGCGGCGTGCGCCGTCCCAGCCGAACACGAAGCTGCCCGACGTGCACGCCCACATCAGCGAGTCGAGGGGATGCGCCGTCAGCCCGCGCCCCTCTGCGAGCCGCTCGTGTCCACCCAGGTCGAGGAGGGCATCGACCCGGTGCGCATCCTCGCCGACCGAGGTGTGCACCAGCGGCAGGCGCACGTCGACCGGCCGGGCCTCACGGAGACGGGCCTCGAGTGCCGGGAAGTCGTCCTCTGCCGCATAGCCGGGATAGAGCAGGCCGACACTCGTCATCGCACCCTCCCTCGCTTGCGTAGATTGTCGACAATACTAGCGCCATACCGATCAGCCGGAAGACACGGCAAAGCCGCTGTCCGCGAGCCTCCACCTCGTCGGTGCCGACGCCGGCCTCGAGCAGCGCCGCCCACATGGTGACCTGGTTGGCCGTCAGCACCGGCCGGCCGAGCTCTTCCTCGAGCGGCGCGATCACGTCGTACGTCGGCAGGTTGGTGCACGACACGAACACCGCATCTCCCCCGGCCTTCGCCGTGGTGCGCACCAGGTCGGCGGTCACCTTGTCGGGCACCTCCCAGATCCGGCCGGTCAGTCCCATGTTGGAGCTGCCGGCGACCTCCACGCCGGCCTCGCCCAGGAATGCCACCAGGCGGTCGCCGACCTCGTCCGGGTACGGCGTCACGACGGCCACCGAGCCGAGGCCGAGGCTCTCGAGGGCTCGCAGCAGCGCCCCGCTCGTGGTCACCGCGCGCCGGGCGCCGGCGGACACCATCGCCTCGCGCAGCGCGGCCTCTCCCGCGCGGCCGGTGACGAAGCTGCCGGAGGTGCAGCCATAGGCGACCACGGCGGGTTCGACGATGGTCACGTTGCGCGTGGCCTCGGCCACGGTTGCCGCGTCGCCGATCGCGAGCGCCTGCCCGAGGCCCACCGGGACGTCTTCGTACGGCGTCCGGGTCAGGTGCAGCGACACCCGCTCCGGGACCCACTGCCACAGCTCCCGGTCGAGCGCCATGTCGTAGGGCACGACCACCCCGATCCCCACCGGGCCGGCGCCTCCGCTGTTGTCGGTCACGATGCCCATGGTGCCAGAGATTGTTGACAATCAGACAGGTGGTCCCTAGGTTCTCATAGTTTCGGAGGCCGCGGTGAGTGACGCACGCCCCGTCGCCGTCGTGCTTGGAGCCGAGAGAGCGACCGGCCACCGCACCTCGAGGCTCTCGAGGACCGGATCGAGCTCCGGGTCACCGGCAGCGACGGCCTGGCGGATGCCCTGACGGGGGCGCGGGGGCTGTTCCTGTGGGACTTCTTCTCACCGCGGTCGCGGAGGTCGTGGCCGCACTGCGGCGACCTGGAGTGGATCCACGTCGCCGCGGCCGGCGTGGACACGCTGCTCTTCGACGAGCTGGGCGCGTCGCGCGTCATGGTCACCAACGCTCGGGGGATCTTCGACCGGCCGATCGCCGAGTTCGTGCTCGCGTCCGTGCTGGCCCACGCCAAGCGGCTGCACGAGAGCCACGACCTGCAGCGCGACAGGGAGTGGCGGCACCGGGAGACCCGAGCCATCGGGGGCGCGACCGCGCTCGTGGTCGGCACCGGCGCCATCGGCCGGGAGACGGCCAGGCTGCTGCGCGCGGTCGGCATGGAGGTCCGCGGCGCGGGCCGCAGGCGCGACCGCCGACGACCCCGACTTCGGCATGGTCGTCGCCAGCGGCGATCTGGCCGCCGCCGTCCGTGGGCCGACTACGTGGTCAACGCGGCGCCGCTCACCGACGGCCCCGCGGGGCTCATCGACGCCGCCGTGTTCGCGCGCCATGCGCCCCACGGCGCACCTCGTCAACATCGGCCGCGGGGCCAGCGTGGTCGAGGCCGACCTGGCCGAGGCGCTGTCGGGGCTGGCTCGACGGCGCCTCACTCGATGTGTTCGCGCACCGAGCCGCTGCCGACCGATTCGCCGCTCTGGGGCGCTCCCGGTGCTCGTCGTCTCGGCCCACATGTGCGGGGACGTCGTCGGCTGGCGGGACGCGCTGGCGCGGCAGTTCGTCGACAACGCCGAACGCTGGCTGAGCGGGAGCCCTGGTGAACGTCGTGGACAAGGCGCTGGTTACGTCGAGGACGCCCACGTGACGGACCTGTGCGGACTCGGCGCTCCAGACCTGGTCGCCGGCTACCTCGGCCGGCGACTTCGGCCCGGTCGACGCGGCCCGCGCTGCGCTCGAGCGCCATCAGCGACTACGACGACCAGGTGAACGCCTTCCTCATCGTCGACGAGCCGGCCGCGCATGGAGAAGGCCGAGGCCTCGCCGCGGCGCTAGCCGCCGGGCAAGCCGCTCGGGCCGGCCGACGGCGTCCCCGCCTCGATCAAGGACATGCTGCTCACCAGGGGCTGGCCGACGCTCCGCGGCAGCAACCTCATCGACGCCGACGCCGACTGGGACGAGGACGGTCCGGCGGTCGCCCGGCTGCGCGAGGCCGGCTCGGTCTTCCTCGGCAAGACGACCACGCCGGAGTTCGCCTGGAAGGGCGTCACGGACTCGATCCGGCAGGGCGTCACCGGCAACCCGTGGGGAGCCGGCCTGACCTCGGGCGGCTCCAGCGGCGGATCGGCCACCGCGGTCGGGCTCGGCATGGGCACCTGGTCGGTCGGCACCGACGGCGGCGGCTCGGTGCGGATCCCGGCGTCCTTCACCGGCACGGTCGCGCTGAAGGCGACGTACGGGCTGGTCCCGATGTATCCCCCCAGCCCCTACGGCACGCTGTCGCACGCCGGCCCGCATGACGCGCACGGTGACCGACGCCGCGATGCTGCTCGACGTGATCGCCGGCCCGACTCCAGCGACTGGTCGGCGCTGCCCGCCGCCCACCGCGTCCTTCCTCGAGGGTCTCGACGAGTGGCGTCGCCGGCCTGCGCATCGCGCTCTCGCCCGACCTCGGCTACGGCGAGAACGACGCCGAGGTGACCGCGGCGGTCCGGGCCGCCGCCCAGGTGTTCGCGGAGCGCGGGCGCCGAGGTCGAGGAGGTGGACCCGGACCTCACCGACCGCGTCGACGCCTTCCACGTGCTGTGGTTCACCGGCGCGGCCAAGGTGATCGAGCAGTACGGCCAGGGAGCCCTCGAGCGTATCGACCCGCGGCTCGCGCAGGCGATCCGGAGTTACGGGCCGACGGCAGCGCGTCGCGACTACCTCGACGCCACGGCCGTGCGGATGGACCTCGGCGTCGCTTGGGCGCCTTCCACGACCGCTTCGACGCTGCTGCTCACGCCGACCATGCCGATCCCGGCCTTCGGGCCGGCCAGGACGCAGCCCGGAGGGCTGGCCGACCGACGCTGTGGACCTCGTGGACGCCCTACACCTACCCGTTCAACATGACCCAGCAGCCCGCGCTGTCGCTGCCCTGCGGGCTGACCACGGATCGCCGCCCGATCGGCCTGCAGGTCGTGGGACCCCGACACGCCGACGCGCGGTCCTGCGGGCCGGCCGCGCGTACGAACGCGCGACCGAGTGGCACACCGCGACACCGAGCCTGCTCGACCACTGATCCATCCGGACGACAAGAGGAGTACCGCATGGCCCGCTACATCACGATCACCCTCGACAAGCGCGGCGTCAGCTGCACCGCCCGGCTCCTCGACGACGAGGCGCCGCGCACGGCCGCGGCCGTCTGGGACGCGCTGCCCCTAGTCCGCGCCGGTCTTCCACGGCAAGTACGCCCGCAACGAGATCTACGCGCTGCTGCCGGCCTTCGCCGACCGCGACCCCGGCAAGGAGAACACCACCATCACGCCGATCCCGGGCGACGTCTGCTGGTTCACCTTCGACGGCGACGACCTCGGCAACCCGGCCTACGGCTACGAGCTGGAGCAGGAGCACCGTTCGATGTCCACCTCGATCATCGACCTCGCGCTCTTCTACGGTCGCAACAACCTGCTCATCAACGGCGATCAGGGCTGGGTGCCGGGCAACGTGTTCGGCGACGATCGTCGAGGGCCTCGCCGAGATGGCCGCCGCCTGCCAGGACGTCTGGATGGGCGGCGCCCGCGGCGAGACGCTGACGTTCGCCCGTGCCCGCGAGGAGTGACCGCTAGCCGCGCCGGCGAGCGCGGTGACCTCGACCAGCAGCCCGGGCGGGAGCCCGACGACGACCGTAGTGCGAGTGGGCGGGTCGGGTGCCGGGAACCAGCGGGCGTAGACCTCGTTGAAGCCGTCGAAGTCGTCGAACGAGGTCAGGTAGCAGTCCATCCGGACGACATCGCCGATCGACGCGCCTGCCGCTGCGAGCACGGCCTCGAGGTTGCGCAGCGCCTGCTCGGTCTGCTCCGCCACCCCGCCGTCGACGATGGCGCCGGTCGGATCGACACCCACCTGCCCGGCGACGGCGAGCACGCTGCCGTTCGCGCAGGCCTGCGAGTACGACGCCACGGGTGCGGGCGCGTCGGTGGTGCTGTAGACGTCACGGGTCATGGGGTCAGTCTGCCAGGGCGATGCCGATGTACTTGGTCTCGAGGAATTCGTCGATGCCGGTGGAGCCGCCTTCGCGCCCGAGTCCGGACTCCTTGACGCCGCCGAACGGCGCGGCCGGGTTGGACACCACGCCCTGGTTGAGGCCGACCATGCCCGTCTCCAGGCGCCTCCGCGACCCGCAGCTCGCGGCGCAGGTCGTTGGTGAACACGTAGGCGACCAGCCCGAACTCGGTGTCGTTGGCCGCGCCGACCGCCTCGGCCTCGGTCGCGAACGTGGTCATCGGGGCCACCGGGCCGAAGATCTCCTGCCGTGGCCATCTCGGCGTCGCGGGCACCCCGGTCAGCACCGTCGGCGGGTAGAAGTAGCCGCCACCGTCGGCCCTCGCCGCCGGTGAGCACCGTGGCGCCGCGGTCGACCGCGTCGGCGACGAGCTCGGACACCTTGTCCTGCGCGGCCTCGTCGATCAGCGGACCGACCTTGACGCCGTCCTCGGTGCCGCGGCCGACGGCAGGCGGCCATCCGCTCCGCGAGCTGGCGCGCCGAACTCGTCGATGACGATCTGCGTGCACGAGATCCGGTTGGCGGCCGTGCAGGCCTCGCCCATGTTGCGCATCTTGGCTGCCATCGCCCCGTCGACGGCCTCGTCGACGTCTGCGTCCTCGAAGACGAGGAACGGCGCGTTGCCGCCGAGCTCCATCGATGTGCGCAGCACCTTGTCGGCGCACTGCTCGAGCAGATCTTGCCGACCTTGGTCGACCCGGTGAACGACAGCTTGCGCGCCTGCCCGAGCGGATCAGCGGCTCCATCACCGCCGCCGGAGTCCATCGTGGTCGACGACGTTGACGGCGCCGTCCGGCACCCCTGCCTCGACGGAGGATGTCGACGAACGCCAGCATCGACAGCGGCGTCTGGTGGGCGGGCTTGATGACGCTACGTGCAGCCGGCCGCGATCGCAGGCCCGATCTTCCGGGTACCCATCGCCATCGGGAAGTTCCACGGCGTGATGAGCAGGCATGGCCCCACTGGCTGCCGGGTGACCAGGAACCGCGCCCCGCCGGCGGGCGCGGTCTGGTAGCCGCCGTCGATGCGCACCGCCTCGCCGGCGAAGTGGCGCAGGAACTCCGCGGCGTAGGCGATCTCACCCCGCGCCTCGGCCACTGGCTTGCCCATCTCGAGCGTCATCAGCAGCGCCAGCTCGTCGATGCGCTCGTGCAGCAGGTCGAAGCGCGAGTCAAGATGTCGGCGCGCGCTCGCGGGGCGGCAGTCGCCGCGAACGACGGCTGGGCCGCCACCGCCGCGTCGAGCGCCTCCATGCCGTCCGCGGCGTGGCGTCGGCCACCGCTGCACAGCCATCTCCGGTGGACGGGTCCACGACGTCGAGCGTCGCTCCGCCCGCTGCGTCGACCCACTTGCCGCCGATGAGCAGCTGCCTCGGCACCGCTGCGACGACTTCTGCTTCGCCGACCGTTGAGCCCCCATCGACAGTCCTCCCTCGTAGCGGCCTCTCCGGAGCGCGCTTGTGCACGTCCGACCAGCCTATACGTCTGATTGTCGACAATCTACGCGAGGGAGGTGCTCGTGGCCGACTCTCGCAAGTCCTCAAGCAGGCCACCGGCGTCGATCGCCGCCCGTGGAGAGGGCGTGCTTCCTTACGACGAGGACGACCGCCGCTACCTCGACTTCACCGCGGGCATCGGCGTCACCAGCACCGGGCACTGCCACCCGCACGTCGTCGAGGCCGCGCAGCGGCAGGTCGCGACGCTGATCCATGCCCAGTACACGACGGTCATGCACCGGCCGCTGCTCGACGCTGGTCGAGCGGCTGGGAGAGGTGCTGCCCGCAGGGCCTCGACCGGATGTTCTTCGCCAACTCGGGGTCGGAGGCGGTCGAGGCCGCCCTGCGACTGGCCGGCAGGCGACCGGCCGCCCGAACGTGATCGTGTTCCACGGCGGTTTCCACGGACGCACCGTCGCGGCGGCGTCGCTGACCACCTCCGGCACGAAGTTCCGCTCCGGCTTCAGCCCGCTGATGAGCGGGGTGCACATCGCGCCGTTCCCGGACGCCGACCCACTACGGCTGGACGCGTCGAGGAGGCCACCGACTTCGCCTGAAGCAGCTCGACTACATGTTCCAGACGCTCTCCCACCCCGACGACACGGCCGCCTTGCTGGTCGAGCCGGTGCTCGGCGAGGGCGGCTACGTGCCCGGCAACGAGCGGTTCTTCGCCGGCCTGCGCGAGCGCGCCGACCGGCACGGCATCCTGCTCGTGTCGACGAGGTGCAGACCGGATGGGGTCGCACCGGGAAGTTCTGGGGCCCCGACCACTTCGGCGTCCGGCCCGACATCCTGATCACCGCCAAGGGCACTCGCCTCCGGCTTCCCGCTGTCCGGCATCGCCGCGCCGGCGGACGCTGATGGCGAAGGCCTGGCCCGGCTCGCAGGGAGGAACGTACGGCGCCAACGCGGTCGCCTGCGCGGCCGCCATCGCGACCCTCGACGTCATCCAGGACGAGAACCTCGTCGAGAACGCCGCCGACGCGGGCGCGGCGCTCACGCGCGGCGCTCGAGGACGTGGCCGGCAAGTTCGACGCGATCACCGACGTCCGCGGTCTCGGACTGATGCTGGGCAACGAGTTCCGCGACGCCGACGGCAACCCCGACGGCGCCACCGCGGCCGCCGCGCAGCAGGAGGCCGCCCGACGCGGACTGCTGCTGCTGACCTGCGGCGCGTGGGGCCAGGTCGTGCGGTTCATCCCGGCGCTCGTCGTCCAGCCCGACCACATCCAGGAGGCGGCCGGCATCTGGGCCGACTCCGTGGCCGCGGTGACGGGTTGAGCGCCGCCACCGTCGAGGAGCACCACGACCGGATCGCCGCGGTCCGCGAGAACATGCTCCGCGACGGCCTGGACGCGGTGTGTGTCACGGGCCCGGAGGACGTCTACTACCTCACCGGCCTCGACCACCAGGGTCACTTCGCGTTCACCGCACTGGTGCTCCCCGCGACCGGAGAGCCCATGATCGTCGCCCGGGAGATGGAGCACACCACCCTCTCGGTGCAGGTGCCCTGGTGCCGGCATGTCCCGTTCCGCGACCACGAGCACCCCGCCGACGTCCTGGTGACCACTCTGAGCGAGCTGCCCGACGGGCGACGGTTGGGTGTGGACAAGGCCGGGATGTGGTTCCCGATCGCCACCTGGGAGCGCGTCTCGGCTGGCCTGCCCGGCGTGACCTGGGAGGACACGTCGCGCTGAGTCGCCGCGCACCGCGAGGTGAAGAGCGCGTCGGAGATCGACTGCATCCGCCGGGCGGCCGAGCTCTCCTCCGAGCGCGATGGAGGCGGGCCTCGCCGCGATCCGGGTCGGCGTCGACGTGAAGGACGTCGCAGCGGCGATCTACACCGACCTGGTCGGACGCGGCAGCGAGTACCCCGCGATGGCCCCGCTGGTCCGGTTCCGCGACGCCCTGCTGCAGGAGCACGTCACCTGGCGGAGCCGCACGGTCCGACCCGGCGACGCGATCTTCGTCGAGATGTCCGCCTCGTTGGGGCGCTACCACGCGCCGCTGACCCGGATGGCCTATGTCGGCGAGCCTCCGTCGGGACCGACGGCGCCGCCGAGATCGCCAGTGACGGGCTCGCCGCCGTGGCCGAGGCGCTGGTGCCCGGCACGCCCGCCGGCGAGGTATACGCCGCGTGGCAGCGGGTCGTCGACAAGGGGCTCGGCCACGACTGCTACCGCCGGCACCACTGCGGCTACCAGATCGGCATCGGCTTCCCACCCAGCTGGGTGGGCGGGCCGCATGTCGTCGGGCTTCGCAGCGACAGCCCGTGGGAGGTGCGTTCCGGCATGACCTTCCACGTGCTCTCGTGGCTGCTGGACCAGGAGCCCCCGGACTTCGTCGCTCTCCGACACCGTGCTCGCCACCGACGACGGCGGCCAGCTGCTCACCGCCGTCTCCCGCGAACCCATCGTCGTACCCGTCTGAGAGTTGGCCCCCGTGCGTATCACCGGTCTCCGAGCCACGCCCGTCGCCGTACCGTTCACCCAGCCCGAGGCCTGGGCCTTCGGCGAGCGCACCGGCATGGTCAGCGTCCTGCTCGAGGTGGACACCGACGAAGGACTGGTCGGCCTCGGCGAGGCGGCGGCCTACCCGAGTGCCGACATCATCGAGGCGGTGCTCCGTACGGTCGAACCGCTGGTCGTCGGCGAGTCGGCGTACAACATCGAGCGGATCATGAAGCGCATCAACGTCGTCGGCACCTGGCACCACGTCCAGGCCACCAGCCCGGCGATCGCCGCTGTCGAGATGGCGCTTTGGGACCTGCTTGGCAAGGCCTCGAGCTACCCGTCGTGAACCTCTTCGGCGGGCGGGTGCGGGACGAGGTCGAGTACTTCTACTACCTTTCCCGCAAGTCGCCCGAGGGGATGGCGGCCGACGCCAAGGTCGGCCGGGACGCGGGATTCCGGGTCTTCTACCTCAAGGCGTGCTCCGCCGACCCCCACGACGACGTCGAGCGGGTGGAGGCGGTCCATGCCGCGATCGGGCCGGACGCCGGGATCCGCGTCGACGCCAACGAGTCCTGGACCCCCGGCGCGGCCATCCGGATCCTCAACGAGATGGCGCGGTTCGGTCTCGAGCTCGCCGAGCAGCCCGTGACCGGGCGCAACCTCACCGAGATGGCCTACCTGCGCTCCCGGCTCGACGTACCGCTCCTGGCCAACGAGGCATCGTGGACGCGCTGGCACCACCTCGAGATCATCAAGCAGGGCGCCGCCGACGTGGTCTCGATCGACAACCAGATGGACGGCGGGCTGGCCAACCTCAAGTCCGGCGCCGCGATGTTGGAGGTCGCCGGGCTGCCGGTCCTCAAGCACTCGCTGGGTGAGCTCGGCGTCGCGACGTACGCCGGCGCCCACCTGCTCGCCTCGATCCCGAACGCGCTGTTCGCCAGCCAGGCCTACGGGTCGTTCCTCGCCGACGACGTCGTCGAGGGCGCCAGCCCGCTGCCCTACCGCAACGGCTGCCTGACCGTGCCCGACGGACCGGGCCTCGGCGTCACCCTGGACACCGAGCGGGTGGGCCGGTACGCCGATGCGTACCGCAGCGACCCCAACGGCTACGCGTTCCGCGACTCGGGCTCGCTGGAGGCGACCCCGGTGATGCCGAAGTTCTAGCCCGCCCGGAGGACCGCGCTCAGGAAGTCCTGGGTGCGCTGGTGCTCGGGGGCGTCGAAGATCTGGCTCGGCGGTCCCTGCTCGACGATCTTGCCCTTGTCGAACATCATCACCCGGTCCGACACGTCACGGGCGAAGTGCATCTCGTGGGTCACGATCAGCATCGTGATGTCGGTGGTCTCCGCGAGCTCGCGCAGCACCGCCAGCACTCCCGCCACGAGCTCCGGGTCGAGCGCCGAGGTGACCTCGTCGAGGAGCAGCACCCGGGGATTCATCGCCAGCGCCCGGGCGATCGCCACCCGCTGCTGCTGCCCGCCGGAGAGCTGGTTCGGGTGCGCCGACTCCTTCTCGGCCAGGCCGACCCGGTCCAGCAGCTCTCGAGCCCGGGTCACGGCCTCGTCCTTCGGCGTACCCAGAGCACCTGACCGGGGCCTCGATGAGGTTCTGCAGCACCGTCATGTTCGGGAACAGGTTGAAGTGCTGGAAGACCATGCCGATCGGCTTGCGCGCATCGCGCAGGTGCTTCTTGTCGGCGGGGACCAGCCGGTCGCCCTTGTACTGGTGCCACAGCGGCTTGCCGTCGACCCAGATGTAGCCGCTGGTGAGCGTCTCCAGGGTCATCAGCAGTCGGAGGATGGTCGTCTTCCCCGAGCCCGACGGGCCGATCAGGGTCACCTTCTCCCCCGCGTCGATGTCGATGCAGAGGTCGTCGAGCACCTTGAGGGCGCCGTACTCCTTGACGACGTTGTCGAAGTGGATGAACGACTTCTCGCTCGCCGGCGGCGCAGTGCTCTCAGGCGTACTCAAGGCGGGTCTCCAATTTCCTCATCGCCACGGAGGCGGGGTAGCTGACCAACAGGTAGATGATCCCGCAGATGGTGAACGGCTCGACGTAGCGGAAGTTGCTGCCGCCGAGGTCCTTGGCCACCAGGACCATCTCGGGCACCGAGATGAACAGGAGGAAGGGAACCTCCTTGAACATCGAGATCACGTAGTTGCCCAGCGAGGGCAGGATCTTGCGGATCGCCTGGGGCAGAACGACCCGGCGCCACACGGCCGACCGGGGCAGCGACAGCGCTGTGCACGCCTCCCACTGCCCGGGCGGGATCGACTCGATGCCCCCGCGATAGACCTCGGCGAAGTAGCAGGCGTAGTGCACGCCGAGGACCAGCACGCCGGTGGTCACCGCGCCGATCATGATCCCGTAGTCGGGAAGCAGGTAGTAGACGAAGAACAGCTGGATCGGGATGGGTGTGGCCCGGGTGAACTGGACGAACCCGGTGGTCACCTGGGAGAGGCCCGGGACCTTGAGGTAGCGGATCACGGCGAACACCAGGCCGAGCACCGCCGCGAGGAGCGTCGCCAGGGCGGTGATGACCAGCGTGTAGCGCAGGAACGCGTGCACGATGTCCGGCAGGATCTCCAGCGCGAAGTCCATGTCCCACTTCACGGGGCACCTCCTCCCACGCCGGACGGCTCCGCGGTCGATGAGTCACCCAGAGCCGACTCGACGATGCTGACCGGCTTCTGGCCGAGCCGTCGCTTGGCCCGGTTCTCCAGCAGCTGGGCCAGGCCGACGACGATCATCGAGAGCAGGAAGTAGACGACCCCCAGCCCGAGGTAGATCAGCCCGATCGACTCGGGCTCCGCCTGGCGCATGAAGTCGCCGACCGTGAACAGGTCGACCACGCCGACCAGGAACATCAGCGGGGTGCTCTTGATCAGCTGGATCACCAGGTTGCCGGCCGGCGGGATCATCAGCGGGATGGCCTGGGGCAGGATCACCCGGCGGAACCGCAGGTACGCCGACATGTTCAGGGCGGTACAGGCCTCCTGCTGCGGGCGAGGCACCGCCTTGATGGAACCGCGGACCACCTCGGCGCCGTACGCGCCGAAGTTCAGGCCCAGCGCGATGATCGCGTTGGCCTCGTTCTCGCCGATCTTGTAGCCGGTGATCACCGGCAGGGCGTACACGATCCAGAACAGCTGGACCACCAGCGACGTGCCCCGGAAGAACTCCACCACGACGCGGGCGAAACCCCGAAGCAGCTTGTTCCCGTACAGGGAGAGCAGGCCGAGCACGAACGCGATGACGATGGCGAGCAGAGTCCCCAGCACCGTTGCGTACACCGTGACCCAGAGCCCATCCAGCACCAGGTCCATCCAGGGGCCGAGCTCGAACCGTTCGAAGCCCTCCATGAGCGCTCAGCTCAGCCCGCGCAGAGGCTCTCCGTGGTCACGCCGTCCGGTGGCAGCGTCTCCGGCCCGAACCCGAACTCCTCGATCATCTTGGTGAGCTCACCGGAGTCCTTGAGCTTCTTCAGCTCCTTGTTGAAGGCCTCGACGAGGTCGGTGTCGTCCTTGCGGAACACCGCCGCCCCGCACCCCAGGACCTCCTTGCCGTCCACCACGGGGGTGAACGCCTCGGTCACCTCAGCGTCGGTGTCCGGGTTCTGCTCGAGGTGCCAGTTCAGGGTGATGCTGGTGAGCCCGATGGCCCCGATCCGGCCCTGCTCGAGCTGGGTGGCCCCGGTCGCCATGTCGGGGACCGTGACGATGTTGCCGTCGGACACACCGGCATCCCTCGCGAAGTCGCCCTCGACGGCGCCACTGAACACGCCGAGCTTGATCCCGGCGGCGGCGACCGACTCGAAGTCGCTGATGTTGTCGGGGTTCCCGGTCGGGACCATGAAGGCATTGGGGGCGCAGTACATCGGTTCCGAGAACGCCGCCTGCTCACACCGGTCGGGGTTGATGAACATGCCCGCCGCGATCACGTCGAAGTCACCGGCATTGAGGCCGGGGATCAACGAGTCGAAGGCGACCTGCTTCGCCTCCACGTTGTCGATGCCGACCGCGTTCCAGATCGCCTTCTGCACGGTGGGGTCCTCGCCGGTCAGCTCGCCGTGGTCGAGGAACGCATATGGCTGCTCTCCGGCGATGCCGACCGTGATCTTGCCAGCGGACTTGAGGGCGTCCAGCTTGCTGCCACTCCCGGTATCGGTCTTGGAGCACGCACTGATCAGGGCGGGACTGGCGATCAGGCCGCCCGTCACGATGGAGCTTCGAAGCAAGAAACCTCGTCTGGACAATCCGGCCTGGTTCGTCACGGTCCTACCTTCGGTCGTCGGTCACTCGATCGGTGCGAACGTGCTCGGTACCTGTTCGCGCGTGACTGTACATTGTTGACAATAAACAGACTAGGCCCTCGGGAGGGCCTTGGAAACCCGCAGATTCTTTCGGCAACCCGAAGGCGCACGGCACAGATCCGAACCGGATCGTGCGGCCAGCACCCTGCCCACGGCGACGTCCGGCGCGCAGGATGGGGGGCATGGAGATCAACGAGTCCGCTCCCGTGGTCGCAACCGGAGCGGTGACCATCGAGGCCAGCCCCGAGGTCGTCTGGGACCTGCTCGCCGACATCAAGCGATGGTCGGAGTGGAACTCCGACGTGAAGAGCACGTCGCTGCTCGGCCCCGTGGTACCCGGCGAGGTCTTCCGATGGAAGGCGGGGCCCGCGAAGCTCGTCTCCACGCTTCAGACGGTCGAGAGACCCACCGAGCTCAGCTGGACCGGGCGGACGATGGGGATGAATGCGGTGCACGTGTGGCGATTCCAGCGCGATGGCGACACCACGACCGCCCACACGGAGGAGTCGTGGGACGGCATGCCGGCGCGACTCTTCCCACGGATGATGCGCCGGTCCCTTCAGAAGACACTCGACTCCTGGCTCGGCGAGCTCAAGACCGCCGCGGAGGCTCGCGAGGGGACGCGGCCGTGATGCGCCGCATCGGCCTGCTCGGCGGCATGAGCTGGCAGTCCAGCGTCGAGTACTACCGGGTGATCAACGACCTCGTCGCCCAGCGACTCGGGGGCCTGCACTCCGCCGACTGCCTGCTCTACTCCGTCGACTTCGCCCGGATCGCGGAGCTGCAGAAGGCGGGGCGCTGGGAAGAAGCGGGAGAGATCCTCGCCGCCGGAGCCAAGACCCTCGAAGCCGGCGGCGCCGAGCTGTTGGTCCTCTGCACGAACACGATGCACATCGTCGCGGACCAGATCCAGGCAGCGGTGTCCATCCCGATGTTGCACCTCATCGACGTGACCGCCACCGCCATCCGCGCCGCCGAGCTCACCACGGTCGGGCTGCTCGGCACCGCCTTCACCATGGATGCCGCGTTCTACCGCGAACGACTGGCCACCCACGGGATCACCACCCTCGTGCCGGACCCCGCGGACCGTGAGCTCGTCCATCGGATCATCTACGACGAGCTGTGCCTCGGAGTCGTGACCGAGCCCTCGCGCGATGCGTACCGCGCCGTCATCGGTCGGCTCATCGACGCAGGCGCCCAGGGCGTCATCCTGGGCTGCACCGAGATCGAGCTCCTCGTCGGCGCCGGCGACAGCCCGGTCCCGGTCTTCCCCACCACCCAGCTTCATGCCCGGGCCGCGGTCGACGCGGCCCTGGGGTGAACCGGTCTGCACCACTGTCGGCGAACCGTCCCCAATTGTGGGTAGGACACCCCATTGGCCAGACGGGCGGTCCGAATCCGGCTTATCTTGCACATTGCCGGGGGGCTCGTGGTGTTGCATCGAATGTGTAGCGCGTTCTCGTCGGCTGCTGGCCGGGCGTCGCTCTTGGTGACGCTTCCGAAATAGGGGGAACGAACGCATGAACGAACGCACGACCACACCACCTGCGGGAACTCGGATCGCCTTGGTCGAGGACCACGTCCTTTTCGCCGAGTCTCTCGACATCGCCCTGACGATCCAGGGTCACGACGTACGCCGGATCGACCTGCCCGAGCACACCCGCAGCGTGAACACGCTGCTGCCGGCGATCCTGCGAGCCAACCCGCGCATCGTCCTGCTCGACCTCGACCTCGGGACCCACGGCAACGGAGTCCGCCTGATCGAGCCGCTGGCGCGGGCGGGGATCGCGGTCGTCGTGGTCACCGGCAACGCCGACCACGTCCTGTGGGGCGAGTGCATGCGGAACGGCGCGCGCCGGGTGATTCCCAAGAGCACCCGGCTCAACGAGATCATCGCGACGGTCAGGCGGATCTGCAACGGTCTCCCGGTGGTCAAGACCGAGGAGCGCGAGGAGCTGCTGCAGCTGTGGCACACGCACCGGGCGACCACGCACGAGCTGCGCCGTCGCCTCGAGCAGCTGACCCATCGAGAGCAGGTCGTCCTCGGTGAGCTGATGCTCGGCAACCAGGTGCGCGAGATCGCGACGGTCAGCGTGGTCTCCGAGGCCACCCTGCGCACCCAGGTCAAGGCGATCCTGGCCAAGCTCGGCGTCAGCTCGCAGCTGGCGGCGGTGGCCATCGCCCACCAGGCCGAGTGGCAGCCCCCCGCACGGCAGGCGGCGTAAGCCGCACGGCCATCCTGAGGACCTAGCCCGGGCCCAGTCCGTTCACGTCCAGCGTCGTGACGATCGCGGGATGGTCGGAGGCGACCCCGACCTGCTGGTTGCTCACGACGTCCGCGGCGCCAGGGAAGAAGAGGTGCATCACGCCCTGGTCCTTGACGTACTGGTAGCCGGCGGCGGTCATCTTGGCGGCCGCGCTCCATGCGCCCTGGCTGTGGTGGGAGTTCATGTCGCCGCCGACCAGCACCGGGCCGTGCTGGGCGAGGACCCGCACCGTGCTGACGAGAACGTCCATGCCCCGGCTGTAGCGCTCGATGCGGGACATGGAGGTTCGTCCGTGCTGCTGGGGGAACTTGCCCGGGTTGGTGGGCATGTGGGTGGAGACGACCGACACGATCGCCCCGTCCTCCTTGCGCTGCAGCATCGCCCAGGTCGCGTAGCGGTCCCAGGTGAACGCCTGCCCCTGCAGGAAACCGGTGTCGTTGTCGACCACCTTGACCCGGCCGGCGTCGACCAGGAGCCACCGGTCCGAGCGCCACATCACGATGTTGTTCATCGACTGCGACCCACCGGTGCTCCGATCCGCCTGGGGGTCGCGGTAGGCGTCGTACGCCGGGGCGATCGAGCGAATGCCGTCGATGCTGCGCCGGCTGACCTCGTTGAGGATCACGAAGTCCTGCTCGGCGGACGTCAGCGTGCCGAGCGACGAGGCGAACCCACCGTCGCTCGTGCGGTTGGGGAGGTTCGCCACGGACGCCGTGACAGTGCCTTTCAACGGCTCCGTCACCGGCGCCTCCACGCCCGGTGAGCGGACCGAGAGCCAGTCCCGATCCGACCCGGCCGGTCGACGCCTTGACGAGCACCGGTCCGCGCTGCGGCCGGATCACGTCTCCCGGCTGCACCTTCAGCGGTGGCAGCTTCCGTTCCGGGTCAGTGGGGTGGCGGCTTTGGACTCGCTCGGCGCGGCCGTAGCCAGGCTCACGCCCGCGCGGGCGGAGCCACGGAGACCGTCTTCGGTGACGGTGGAGAGCGCCACGATTCCCGCCACCAGGGCCGCGGTCCCCACGAAGGCGCCGGCCGCCCACAGCCGCGGGCTCTGTACGGATCGCTCGGATCCTCCCCGGTGCCGACTCACTCCGCAGAGGGTAGACGAGGCTGCCAGGTCAGTCGGCAGCCAGGCGAGCGCGCATACCCCACCTGGGACAAGTTAGGCTAGCCTTAGCTGACTTGTAAGGGAGGTCCGAATGCACGCGCAGGTCATGTCGACGCAACAGCTCACGCCGAGCCTGGTCCGCGTGGTCCTCGGGGGCGACGGGTTGCGCGACTTCGCGATGCCCGCGACCACCGACGCCTACGTCAACCTGGCGTTCCCGCCCGCCGACGCGCCGTACGCCGCGCCGTTCGACCCGGCCGAGGTCCGCGAGGCGCACCCCCGGGAGCTCTGGCCGGCGCGTCGCCGCTACACCGTCCGGTCGTGGGACCCGTCGGCCAGAGAGCTGACGCTCGACTTCGTCGTACACGGGGACATCGGTGTTGCCGGAGCCTGGGCGTCGTCCGCCCGGCCGGGCGACCTGCTCGTCCTCGAGGGACCCAGCGGCGGCTACCGCCCCGACCCCGAGGCCGACTGGCACCTGATGGTCGGTGACGAGTCGGCCCTGCCGGCGATCGCCGCCTCGCTGGAGACGGTCCCCGCCGGGGTCCCTGCCGTCGTCCGGCTCCTCTGCGACGGCCCCGACCACGAGCTGGAACTGGCCTGCCCGGGGCGACTCGACGTCGAGTGGCTCCACCGCAACGGCGAGGACGACGGCACGCTGCTGGCCTCCGCGCTCCGCGACCTGACGTTCCCGCCGGGCTCGGTACACGCGTTCATCCACGGCGAGGCCGACGAGATCCGGGGGATCCGGCGGCACCTGCTGTCCGAGCGCGGCCTCACCCGCCAGGTCATGTCCTGCTCGCCGTACTGGCGCCGGCACATGACCGACGAGGACTGGCGGCAGGTCAAACGCGACTTCGTCGCCACCATGGAGGCCGAGGTCGCCTGACGATGGCCGACCTGACCGCCCTGCGCGCGCCGAGCCCTGCGGAGCTGGCACGCACTGCGGCGGCACGAGCCAGGGTGGCGACGCTGGCCGCGGGACGATGCGCGCGACCGACCACGCTGACGGTCGTGGCGGTCGTCGACGAAGCGGACGGCCAGCCGGTGATCAAGCTGGAGCCGCGGGCAACCGTGGTGCCGTTGTTGGCCGCGCGCCCGGTGGTCCGACTCGCGATGCCGGCGGCGTACCCCTTCAAGATCCTCTCCCTCGCCGGTCGGCTGGAGCCGTGCGACACCGGCCCGGACGAGAACCTGGCGTACCGCCTCGCACTCCTGGGAGCCCGGTTGGTGGGCGCGACCGAGATCGCCATCCCGGTCGTCGACTACCTCCGGGCGCGACCTGATCCGCTGTGGGGCGAGACGCTGCTTGGATGAGCGGGTGATCGAGCTCGCCGAACTGAGCCACGCCGCTGCCCGACTCGCGGCTGACACCGTGCGCCCGGCCGAGCGGTCGCCGGGGTGGAGCATCGGCCACGTCATCACCGACGTCGGCCGCAACGCCGACTCCGTCGACGCCGTCGTTCGTCGCCCAGGACCGCCCGGGTCGTGGACCGAGGACCCCGTCGGCCCCGAACGGGACGCCCGCCGCCATCCATGGAGTTGCGCCGGGTGGTCTCCCTCCAGCATCGTTGCGGACGAGTCCTCGACCGGCCGATCTCGTCCTCGACGACCGGCTGGCCGATCTCCGCCGAGGTCTGATGCCAGGTACGGCGTGCGCGCTGCCTACTGACCGTCTCATGCCGCTCCACCGTACGTCTCCGGTCACGTCGAGGGAGGTCGAGGTCCACCGATGTCGATCTCGGGGCTGACGTACACGCCGGCGGACTGCCGCCGGCGGCCTTCGTCGACCTGTTCCTGCTCGATCTGGTCGGCCGTGCTCGGCTGACCGCACGGATCCCGTGGCCCTGGCGGCGGGGGCCCTTGGCCCGCGCCGGAGCACCACAGCTGCGGCCCTGGGACAGCTGACCACGCCCTGTCGCCTTTCCGACATGGCGCAAGCCCGCAGCGGGGAACCGGTGACATCGCGCACCGGCCGGGCGCAAGGTCGTCGGCGGACCTAGTCCCCGACTCCCTTGCCAGAAGGAACCACCGATGCGTGCTGCCCGGCCCCTCGCCGACCGCCCTCGCCTGGTCGCGCTCGCCTGCGTGGCGGTCCTGGTGCCGCCCTCGCGCCGCGGCCCCCCCTCCACTGCCGGCGACGGCGAGCGACCCACGGCCCCGGCGAACGACATGCGCTCGGCGGGTCCTCGGTCTCGGTCACCCTGGTGACCGGCGACCGGGTGGTGCTCCGGGACGAGACCGGCGGCAGGCGGTCGGTCGTCTTCGAGCCGGCCGAGGGCCGCGACGAGATCGACGTGCACCAGGTGGAGATCGACGAGGACCTCTACCTGTTCCCGTCCGACACGCTGCCGTACCTCTCCGACGACCGCCTGGACCGGGCGCTCTTCAACATCGACGCCCTGGTCGCGGAGGGGTACGACGACGCCTCGCTCGACGCCGTACCGCTGATCGCCACCACGACCGGCGGCGCGCGGTCGCTGTCCACCCTGACCGCGGCGGATCAGGGCGAGCCGCTCGAGAGCATCGACGGCAGCGCGCTCAGCGTCGACAAGGACGAGGCATCCGCGTTCTGGGAGTCGGTCACCGGCGCCGGACGGTCGCGTCTCGCCGCCGGGGTCCAGAAGCTGTGGCTGGACGGCAAGGTGACCGCCGACCTCGAGCACAGCGTCCCGCAGATCGGCGCCCCGACCGCCTGGGAGGCCGGGTACGACGGCACCGGCGTCACCGTCGCGGTGCTCGACACCGGCGTCGACGCCGAGCACCCGGACCTGGCGGGCCAGGTGGGTGCGGAGCAGAACTTCTCCGAGAGCGACACCGCCCAGGACGGGTTCGGCCACGGCACCCACGTCGCGGCCACGATCGCCGGCACCGGCGCGGGCTCCGACGGCCTGCGCAAGGGCGTGGCGCCCGGAGCGACGATCCTCTCCGGCAAGGTGCTCGACGACGAGGGCTCCGGCTGGGAGTCGGACATCATCGCGGGGATGGAGTGGGCCGTCGGCGCCGAGGCCGACGTCGTGAACATGAGCCTCGGCGGCGGTCCGACCGACGGCACCGACCCGCTGAGCGAGGCCGTCAACGAGCTGAGCGACACCACCGACACGCTCTTCGTCGTCTCCGCCGGCAACGACGGGCCGGGCGGCTCCACCGTCGGCACGCCCGGCGCGGCCGACCGCGCGCTGACCGTGGGCGCGGTCGACCGGGACGAGTCGCTCGCCGACTTCTCCAGCCGTGGTCCGCGGCTGGGCGACCTCGCGATCAAGCCGGACATCACCGCACCGGGCGTCGACATCGCGGCCGCCCGCGCCTCCGGGACCTCCATGGGCACGCCGGTCGACGCGCTCTACACACGTGCAAGCGGTACCTCGATGGCCGCGCCGCACGTGGCCGGGGCGGCCGCGCTGCTGGCCGCGCAGCACCCGGCCTGGACCGGCGACCAGCTCAAGGACGGCCTGGTCAGCACCGCCCGACCCGGCGACCTCACCGAGGTCGAGCAGGGCGGCGGCCGGGTCGACGTGACCCGCGCGGTGACCCAAGGCGTCTACGGCACCGGCACCGTCTACCTGGGCAGCCTCACCCCGGGCAGCCCGGCGGTGACCGAGCAGATCACCTGGACCAACACCACCGACCAGGACGTCGAGCTGGACCTCGAGCTCGACGTCACGAAGCTGAGCGGCGACGCCCCCGCCGCCGGCGCGCTGACGCTGGGCGCCGACTCCGTCACCGTTCCCGCCGGCTCCACCGCCACGGTCCCGCTGACCGTGGACCCCGCCCACCTCGGCCACGGCCGGTACGCCGGACAGCTGGTCGCGACCGGCGGCGACGTCACCGTGCACACCACCGTGGGCGTGCTGATGGCCGCCGCCGACGCACGAGGTCACGTTCAGCGCGGTCGACTTCAACGGGCAGTCGATCACGGCGACGCCGGTGATCCTGGTGGGCGAGGACCCGCGGTTCGACACGCTGGTGCACGTCTGGAAGGACACGACCGAGACCGTCGAGCTGGGCGAGGGCGACTACTTCATGAGCGCCATGGTCACCCCCGACGTGTACGACGAGGACTCGGGCGTCGCGTTCGTCGACCCGGACTTCGAGGTGACCGAGGACCGCGAGGTCGTGCTGGACGCCCGGAAGGCCCGCCGGGTCGAGATCGACACCCCGAAGCCGACGACACCCCGGGGCAACCTCGGCTACACGACGTACCGCGAAGCACGGGGGCGCACCTTCTACCACTCGGTCCAGAAGTTCGACGGCACCACGTCGATCTGGGTCACGCCCGACCGAGAGGGCCAAGGGCGGCGTACTTCGAGTTCACCTCCCGGTGGCAGCTCGGCGAGCCCCTGCTGTCGGCCCGGACGACCGGCTTCGGCCCGCCGCTCCGGCTCCTGCCGAGGTACGAGCGCACCTCCCCCGCCATCGACGGGACCCGGCGGCTCCAGGTGGTCGAGGCGGGCGCCGGCAAGCCCGCGGACTACGCGGGCCTCGATGTCGCCGGAAAGATCGCGATGGTCCACCCGGCACAGAAGGGCGGCCAGGACGTGACGCGGCCGTCGCCGCGGGAGCAGCGATGATGCTGATCGCGCCCAAGGAGGGCACCCAGTGGTGGACGAAGTACACCGGCCGCGGGACCCGGCTCCCGATCCCGGTCATCGTCGTGTCGCCCGCGGGAAAGGGACCAGCTCACCGAACGGATGGCCGGGCCGCGCCGGTGACCCTCACACTCGAGGGGACCCCCGACAGCCGGTACACCTACGACGTGGTGCAGGTGGCCAAGGAGCGGGTGCCGAACCGACCGTGCACACCGTGTCCCCCGGCAACAGCACGACCATCACGGCGGACTACCACGAGATGGGCGGTGAGCCCTGGGCCAAGGAGCAGCGCTACGCGTGGCGGCCGTGGCAGCAGAGCACGGTCGTCGAGAACCAGCAGGAGCTGCACACCCCGCAGCGCCGTACCGAGACGATCTCCAGCGGCAGCCCCGACACCCTGTGGCGCCAGCACGTCCTGCACCTCTTCAGCTGGGACCGCTGAACCCGATCAAGGGCGGGGCGGTGCACCCGCTGCGCACCTACCGGCCGCGGGAGCGGGTGTCGTACGACTGGTTCGGCTCGGTGGTGCGCCCTGCTGTTCCCGCCGGAACGGTGCCGAGGCGGACCGGCGACGCGCTCGACCTCCGGGTGGCGGAGCTCGCCGGGGATGACGGGACGACGTACGACCGGTCGGGCTCGAGCGAGACCACGATGGAGCTGTACGAGGACGGCCGGCTGCTGGCCTCCGACGACCAGGCATGGGGCACCTACACGGCGACCTCGGCGCGGGCCGACTACCGCCTCGAGCTCGACGTCGCCCGGACCAAGGACCCGCAGTGGGCGTACTCCACGACGACCGACACGACCTGGGAGTTCGGCTCCGCCCGGCCCGGGAACGGCTCCGCGGACCTGCCCCTGCTCGAGGTCGACTACGACGTGCCCGTCGACCTCGCCAACACCGCACGCGGTGGGCGCTTCGAACGACTCGGCTTCTCCGTCGGCTACGCCGGGCGCCCGGACCGGGCGGCGCGGCTGCGCGACCTGGACGCCTGGATCTCGTACGACGACGGCGGGACCTGGCAGCGGCTGCACACGAGCGCCCTGGGCAGCTCTCGGAGCGCGATCGTGTGGCACCCGCGGGAGGGCGGGTCCGCCTCGCTGCGGGTCCGGGCCACCGACCGGGATGGCAACAGCATCGAGCAGACGGTGGTGCGGGCCTACGGCATCGCGCCCGGCTGATCGAGCCAGCCGCGCCGGGCCACCTGCCAGGCCAGCTGCATGCGGGTCTGGGCACCGGTCACGGCCATCAGCTCGCTGATCCGGCGCTGGACGGTGCGGATGCTCACCCCGAGCCGGCTGGCGACAGCCTTGTCGCTGACGCCGGCCACGAGCAGGGACAGCAGCTCGCGCTCCTCGTCCGACGTGGGGTCGGCGGGCGACACGATGTCGATGCCCGCCGCACTCGGGTCCGGGTCGAGCGAGACGCGCAGCGGAGAGGATGCCGCCCAGTAGCTGTCGAACAGGGCGAGCAGGGCGGTGAGCAGGCTGCTGTCGCGGACCAGAGCCGCGGTCGGCTCCGAGATGCCGTCCTGGCCGGGCACCAGCGGGCAGAGCGCGATCGACCGGTCCGAGATGGCCATCCGGACCGGCAGGGTCGGCGTGGCCCGGGCGACCTCTCCCGCGCGGATGCCGAGCACCAGGTTCTCGAGCATGCCCGGCTCCTCGAGCAGCTCCTGCTCGTAGATGACCCGGTAGCTGACGCCCCGGGCCAGCATCGCGAACTCCTCGTCGTTGTCGCTCGAGGCCATCGCCACGTGGCCGGCCCGGCAGAACCAGAGGATCTCCGAGCGGGTGCCGAGCTGCAGGTTGCGCAGCTGCTGCCGGATCGCGCTGGCGCCGGTGATCACCTCCACCAGCTGGTTGGCGTCGCGGCGCCGGGCGGCGGCGCGATGCTCGTCGGTCAGCTCGGCGACCGCGCCGCGGGCCCGGTCCAGCGCCTCCAGGCCGCCCAGGAGCAGCGGGGCGAAGCCGACGTCCGGTGGCGTCGGCGCGTACCTGACCGGATCGCCGTCGATGGCGGTGACCAGGCCCAGCTCCTGCAGGCCGGCCAGCACCTCCTTCACCGCGACCTCGCCGACGCCGAGCACGTCGGCGAGGTGGGCGGCCGAGGCATCGCCCGACCGCACCAGAGTCCGGTACGCGCGTTCCTGCTCCGGCCCGAGTCCAGCAGCCTCCAACGCCATCGCTCCATCTTGCACCGAGGCTGCGGGGCGGGCGCCACCGCTAGTCGGGGTCGCGGCCGAGGAGAGATGTCACAGGGGTGGTCGGATCCAGCATCTCCTGCGGGAAGACCACCGTGATCGCCTGCGTGGGGCAGGCCTGCTCGCACAGTCCGCAGTACCAGCACTCGTCCGGATAGGCGACCACCGGCAGCTCCTTCGAGCGCGGCTTCTGGTGGATCACGTCCCCCGGGCAGACGTAGTCACAGATCATGCAGGTGATGCAGGTCTCGGGGTTGATCACGATCGGGTTGTGCCCCGCGCCGCCGGTCATGCGTCTCCTCCCGCCGATGCCGGCGCCGGCGTCGGCCGTTCGACCAGGTAGTCGACGTCCACCCCGGTGGACGGGTCGCGGCTGAGCACGATCGCCTTGCGCCACACGGTGTCGTCGGTTGCAGGGAAGTCCAAGCGCCGATGCGCCGCACCGCTGCGGCTCTCGGTGCGGTGCGCCGCGGCCATGGTCATCAGCTCGGCGGCCAGCCGGATGTTCTTCGCCTCCAGCGTGCGCATCAGCTCGTGGAACGACGTGGCCCGCAGCCCTGCCTCCTGCTGCTGCAGCTCGAGGAGCACCTCGTGCGCCCGGCGCAGGCCGCGCTCGGTACGGCGCATGCCCACGTAGTCCGTGACCAGGTCGCGCACGGTGCCCTCGAGGTCGCGCCAGCTGCCACCAACCTCCACCTCCAGCGGCTCCGCCATCCGCTCCAGGGAGTCGGCCAGCGAGTCATCGTCCGGCTCCGGTTCGGTCGGCGTGGAGCGGATGCGGTCGACCGCACCGCGCCCGGCGATCGCACCCATCGCGGCGGCTGCCGAGATGCCGCCACTGACCATCGAGCAGTCACCCGCACCGAACAGGCCGGGCAGGTTGGACTCCGCCGACGTGTCGACGACCAGGCCCGATCCGCGGAAGTAGGAGCCACCCCGTCGGATGGACATCTCCGAGATGCCGATCGGCAGCAGCTCGTGACGGATGTCCAGGCCGCGTTGGCGGAAGTACGACGGGAGCGTGTACCGGTCCACGCCGAGGGTCCGGACGAAGTCGTCCTTGGTGTCCTCGGGCAGGTGCCGGATGTCGACGTAGATCGGCTCGTTGCCGGCGAGCACCTCCTCGATCACGGCATTCACCAGGATCGTGCGTCGCGCCTTCTCGCCCTTCGGGTCGTACTTGAACATGAATCGCTCGCCGTGCCGGTTGAGGAAGTGCGCCCCCTGCCCGGCGTAGGAGTTCGTGCCCTGGGTGGAGAAGCCGAGGGGGGTCAAGGTGGCCTCGACGAGCTCCATGTTGACCAGCCGGGCTCCCCGCCGATACGCCATCGCGTGCCCGTCCCCGGTGTTGTACGGGAAGTGCCAGCTGTCGAACGGCAGCCCGGAGACGTTCCGCGAGATCCGGTTGATGTCGCCGGTGGACACCACGACGGCCTTGGCCTGGATGACATACCGCTCGCCGGTCCGGCAGTTGAAACCGACCGCGCCCGCGATCCGCCGACCGGAGGCGTCGGTCAGCAGGTCGGTGATCATCGTGCGCGGCAGGAACCTGGCTCCGTGACCGACGGTGTACCGGCCGAGCCGGTACTTGAAGAGGCTGCCGTCGAAGTTGAGGTGATACTCCCCCGGCAGCCCGAAGGCCCGGGTCCGGAAGTACTCCCCCGTGGTGGGGTCGGTGAAGTCGATCCCGATCTCGGTGAGCCGCTCGAAGACTCGCGGGAGCTCGTGCACCGCCCGCTCGGCGACATCGAGATCCGTGAGCCCGTCGGTGAGCATCGGCACGAACGTCATCAGGTGCTGGGGGGTGTCCCACTCCGGCCCGTCGTCGAGCGGGGTCATGAACTGGTCCACCCCACCGGCGACGCTGCCGGCGCGCTCGAGGAACCTGGCCTTGTCGGCGACCAGTACGTCGGCCCCTGCGTCCCGGGCCTGGATGGCCGCCAGGCAGCCGGCGACGCCTCCGCCGATGACCAGAACCTCGGTCCGGAGCCGGGTCGGCTCAGCAGAGGGCCAGGTGAGCATGTGCCAACTCCTTGCCAAACGTTTGGCATCGGACGGTAGACGCCACGGAAGAGGGTGTCAAGGACGCGCCCCGGCGCTGGGTCAGGCGGGTGGCGGCGCCGTCGACTCCCGCACCTGCAGGGTCGTCGGCAGCAGCACGCTGGTGGGCCCGGCGTCGGGGTCGCGCAGCATGGTCATCAGCAGCCGGGCGGTCTGACGGCCGATGTCGTACTTCGGGACGTGGATGCTGGTCAGCGGGGGGTTGAACTCGTCGCACCACCGCGAGCCGTTGTAGCCCACCACGGACACGTCGCCGGGCACCGACCGGCCGTGCGCGCGGAGCGCGCGATAGCAACCGAGCGCGATCATGTCGCCCGCGGCGATCACCCCGGTGAAGTCCTTCCCGCGGGCGATCAGCTCCTCGGCCGCCACCGCGCCGTCGTCCTTGTTGAACCAGGGCGCGAAGACGATCAGGTCGTCGTCGACCTCGAGGCCGAGCGACTGCATCCAGGCCAGGAAGTACTGGTAGCGGTTGAAGCCCGTGGAGGCCGACAGCGCCGCCCCGACGAACGCGATCCGCTGGTGACCGAGGTCGACGAGGTGCCGCACCGCGAGGCCGATGCCGTGCTGGTCGTCGCCGGACACCATCGCCAGCCGCCGGTCGTCGACCGTGCGGTTGACCAGGACGACGGGCACCTCGGACTCGAGCAGCCGGTCCAGCAGCGGGTACTCCCGCAGGGCGGTGGCCAGGACCAGGCCGTCGACACGGCGCTCGCGGAACACCTCGAGCAGGTGGGCCTCGCGATCGAGGTCCTGGTCGGTGCTACCCAGGATCATCGCGTAGCCGTGCTCACGCAGACCGTCCTCGAGGCCACGAGCGATGGGCGGGAACAGCGGGTTGCCCAGGTCGGGGACGAGCATCCCGATGGTCATCGAGCGCTGGTCCTTGAGCCCGCGCGCGAACGGGTTCGCCCGGTAGCCCAGGGCGTCGGCGGTGGCGAGCACGCGCGCGGCGGTTTCGGGCTTCACCCGCCGGCGGGTCTCCGGTCGCAGCGCGCGAGACACCGTCGAGATGTCGACCTCGGCCGCCTGGGCCACCTCGCGCAACGTCGGGCGGCGCCGCCGTGGGGACGAGTCCTCCGTGGGGGCACTGTGCTGCTCCGTCACGGCTCCTCCTCGGGGCTGACCGAGCCAAACGTATGGATTGTCCGGCCCACGTTCTGCTCCTGTCAAACCGTCCGGTCAACCGCGATCGTCGCCGTCCATCGGCACCGACCGCGAGGCCGCGGATGCCGCCACCAGCGCCCCGGCGGTCACCCAGAGGACCCCGGCGGCGCCGAGGCCCGCCGCCACCAGGCCGATACCGGTGGGAACCACCACCTGACCGAACCGGTTCCCGACCAGGCGCAGGGACATCACCTTCCCGCGGACCCCGGGCGCCGTGATCTCCGCGAGCCACGCCAGCGTGGCCGGCTGGCACACGCCGAGGCCGAACCCCGCCACGACCATGCAGGAGAACATCACCCACAGCGGCACCGACGACGCGACCGCCCCGATCGCCACTCCCGATGCGGCGATCGAGATCACGAGCAGCAACCGTCGCCCGAGCCAGGCCGTGAGGACCCCGGTGAAGAGGCGGGACGTCATCGTGGCGACCGATCGCACCGTCAGCAGGACGCTGACCACGCCGACCGAGAGCCCCTCCTCGGCGCCGAGCGCCGGCAGGTAGACGAGCGTGATGTCCATCGCCGCCAGGACGACGCTGCTGACGACGAGTGCCCGGGGCAGGCCGGGCGTGCGCAGGAGAGCGGCGACCCGGCGGTCGCGGCGCGGGATCTCCGCGTCTGGGTCGGAGGCTCGCCGTACGAACAAGGTGACCAGGACCAGTGCCACCGTCAGGCCGAAGCCCGCGACGAACACGTCGTGCGCGGGCGGCAGCGCGGAGCTCGACCCGAAGAGTCCGAGCAGGCCAGGGCCCGCGACCTGCCCGACGCTGCCGGCGAACGTGTAGTAACCGAAGGCGCTGTCGAGCCGGTCCCTCGACGCACTGTTCGCCACCCACGACTGCTGGCCCACGGCGCAGAGCAGGTGGCCGGTGCCGAGCAGCACCATGCCGAGCATCAGTACGGCGAAGCTGTTGTCGTTCACGACGAGCAGGAGCGCAGCCCCCGCCATCACGACTGTCCCGACGAGCATCACCGCGGCCTCGCCGTACCGGTCGGAGAGGTCGCCCGCGGGCAGGGCAAGCAGCAACGGGACCAGCGCGAAGCTGGCCACCAGCAGGCCCAGCAACGCCGGCGACACGCCGAGCTCGATCGCGCGGTACGCCGCCGTGGGGCGGAGCAGGAACGTCACCGCCTGGAACAGCAGGGTGTGCACGCAGACGATCCCGAACGCCCAGCTGATCCGCATCGGGCCTCCCCATCGCCGCGCCGAGGGTAGCGTCGGCGGCTTGACCATGCAAACGATTGGCGTTACGTTTCGCGCACTCCCCTACACCGCTGGAAGGGCTTCTGTCGTGGGTGCACCGCTCGTCGCGATCCTGGGTACGCGATATCCGGACTTCGCCATCGAGGAGGAGGCGCTCGCGCCCCACGGCGCCACGATCGTGAGCGATCCCGGCGGATCCCCCGAGGCGATCCTGGCCGCGGCCGGCGCGGCCGACATCGTCCTCGCCGGCTCGGCACCCAAGTTCACCGCCGACGTGCTGGCCGCGCTCCGCTGCCGCGGCATCGTGCGGTACGGCGTGGGCACCGACTCTGTGGACCTCGACGCGGCCCGGCAGCACGGCATCGCGGTGGGCCGGGTGGCCGACTACGGCACCGAGGCGGTGGCGTTCCACGCTGTGTCGATGGCCTGCGCCCTGGTCCGCCGCCTGCCCGCGGCGGACCGCGCCATCCGCGCAGGAGGCTGGGGCTTCGCGGATCTACGGCCGCTGCACCTGCCGAGCACACTGACCGCCGGCGTGGTCGGGTTCGGGCGGATCGGACGCCAGGCGGCCGCGTACTTCCGCGGCCTGGGCTTCACGGTCGTCGCGCACGACGAGTACGTCGAGGTGCCAGCCGACTCCGGGGTCCGGGGCGTCGACCTCGGCACCCTGCTGGAGACCGCCGACGTGGTCAGCCTGCACGCACCGGGCGACCCTGGCTCCGGACCGCTGCTCGATGCCACCGCCCTTGCCCGGATGCGCCCCGGCAGCGTGCTGGTCAACACCGCACGGGGTTCGCTGGTCGACATCCCGGCCCTTGTCGAGGCGCTCGCCGTCGGCCGGCCGGCGCAGGCCGCCCTCGACGTCTACCCCTCCGAGCCGGTCGACGCCCAGATGTTCTCCGGCGTGGACGACCGGGTGCTGCTCAGCCCGCACATGGCCTGGTACACCGACGAGTCCGAGGAGGACATGCGCCGCAAGGCGGCGGCCGAGGCGGCCCGACTCCTCGCCGGCGAGCCGCTGCTCGACCCTGTCGTCCCGCCCCCGACCCCCGATGCCCATGGGAGACCCGCATGACCCACGACCTGTCCCGGATGACCAGCCCGGAGGCTCGCGACGCCCTGGCCCGCACCGGCACCGTCGTACTGCCGATCGGCAGCATCGAGCAGCACGGCCCGCACCTGCCCAACGGCACCGACACGATGGCCGCCGAGCTGGTCGCCCAGGAGGTGGCCGCCCGCCTCGACGCGGTCTACGCCCCGTTCTGTCCGTACGGCGTCACGCCGATCCACGCCGGTCATCCCGGCTCGGTGACTCTGCGCCGCGAGACGTTCGAGGCGCTGCTCGAGGACGTGTGCTCCGAGCTGATCGCGGCCGGCGCCACGACCGTGGTGCTGGTCAACTGGCACGAAGGCAACATCGCCTCGATGAACGCGGTGGCCACCGACCTGCAGGACCGGCACGACGTCACGTTCGTGGCCGCGCAGGCCTGCTACACCGCCCAGCGTCTCTACCGCGACGACGGCGGCGAGCTCACCCACGGCGGAGGGATCGAGACTCTCGCGGTGCTCGCCTACGACGAGAGCCTGGTCAAGGCCGAGCGCGCCGGTGAGCCGACCCGGCCCCCGGGCGCGGAGGAGATGGACCGGATGCGGCGCTCCCCGGAGGTCTACGGGTTCATCACCGACGTCACCGAGCTCGCCGACGACGGCTGGTACGGCAACCCCGGCTGGGCCACTGTCGACCGGGCCAAGGACTTCACCGACGTGGTGGCCGGGGGCGTGGTGGCCGGCATCGAGGCGGTGACGAGCGCGCGCCGCGCCCGCTCGGCCAACCCATCGCAGGGTTCAACGAAGGAGAACGAATGACTGACAAGGTCCGACTCGCGCCCGTGGGGCTCGGCCGCTGGGCGAGGGTCCTGGCGCGGGGTGCCCAGCGCGGTGACGCCGTCGAGCTCTACAGCTGCTTCAGCCGCGACCCCGAGAAGCGGGCCGCGTTCCAGGAGGAGTTCGGCATCGCCCGCTCGGCCGCGACCTACGAGGAGCTGCTCGCGGACCCCGAGGTCGAAGGCGTCATCATCACCACGCCGAACGACACGCACAAGGACGTGATCACCCAGGCCCTCGAGGCGGGGAAGGCCGTCTACACCGACAAGCCGATCGCGCACACGCTCGAGGACGCCAACCTGATCGCCGCCGCTGTCGAACGCACCGGCGGGGTGTTCGCGGTCGGGCACAGCTCGCGCCGGTTGTCCGGACACCGTGAGATGAAGCGCTGGATCGAGGACGGCCGCCTGGGCGAGGTGTCCCTGGCCGAGGCCAACTTCTCGAACGAGCGCGGTCTCGAGCTGACCCCGCAGACCTGGCGGTGGTACGCCGACAAGAGCCCCGGCGGGGCGTTCATCCAGCTCGGCGTCCACCACGCCGACACCCTCCAGTTCCTTCTCGGCCCGGTGAAGAGCGTCTCCGCGCACGCGCGCAAGCTCTACACGAAGTCCGAGGTCCCGGACGCGATCATGGCCGTTCTCGAGTTCGAGAGTGGCCCCCTCGGCTACATCGGCACCGGCTGGGCCTCGCCGGGCGTCTACACGATGAACCTGCTCGGCACCAAGGCCAACCTGATGTACGACCTCGACTTCACGCACTGGGACGAGTCCCATCTCGCCGACGACTGGTCGACCCTGAGGTCGCAGTTCTACGGCGAGTCCGAGCGCCAGGTCGTCGAGCAGCCGCGCACCGACATGTTCCGCGAGCAGCTCGAGGAGTTCGGTCGCGCCGCGCGGGGTGAGGCCACGGTCGAAGTCGGCGCCACCGAAGCTGTCCGCGCGCTCGCGGTGGTCCGGGCGGTGATCGAGTCCTCGGCCCGCGGTGGCGCGGCGGTGACGCTGGACGAGGTCATCGAGGGCGCCCAGGCGGTCCCTAGCGCCTGAGAGACTCGATCGTGCCCGTCGTCCGCAGCACCGACCTCGACTTCGCCCGGCTGCCCGGTCGGCTCTCGGCCGACCCCGTGCCCGCCGGGCGCGGTGCGGACTACTCGGTCCGAGTAGTCCGCGTCCCGCCCGGCTCCCGCACGCCACACCTCCACCCGCACTCCGACGAGGTCACCTACGTCGTGTCGGGCAGTGGTAACGCCTGGGAGGGCGATACCTGTACGCCGGTCAGCGCCGGCGACCTGCTCCTGGTCCCCCAGGGCGCGCCGCACGCGACCGTCGCGCAGGGCGACGAGGAGCTCGTGCTGCTCTGCTTCTTCCCGCGTGCCGACCTCGCGGGCAACCTGGTCGAGCTGGACGGCCCCCTCCGCAGCTGACGGCCGTCAGGCGGCCGGCCCCGCCATCGTGGTGACCAGCCGCCCGAGCCGGTCGATCTCGACCTCGAGCACGTCGCCCTCGCGGAGGAACCGGGGCGGGGTCATCGCCATGCCCACACCCGGCGGCGTACCGGTCAGGATGACGTCGCCCGGCGCGAGGGTCATGGTCTGGCTGATCACGCTGATCAGCTCGGCGACCCCGAAGACCATCTCGGAGGTGGAGGAGTCCTGCACCACCTCGCCGTTGAGCGTGCACCGGATGCCCAGCTGCTGTGGGTCCGGCACCTCGTCGGCGGTGACGAGCACGGGTCCCATCGGAAGGAAGCCGTCGATCGCCTTCCCGCGGGTCCACTGCCCGCCCGAGCGCTGCAGGTCCCGGGCGGACAGGTCGTTGGCACACAGGTAGCCGGCGACGTGCGCGAGCGCCCGATCGGCAGGAACACGGGTGGCCTCCCGCCCGATCACCACACCGAGCTCGGCCTCCCAGTCCGCCTCCGCGGTGGCGGCCGGGATCGCGACCCGGGAGCCGTCGCCGACCACCGAGTTCGCGAACTTCGCGAACAGCACCGGCTCGGTCGGGATCGGCTTCCCGGTCTCGGCGGCGTGGTCGCGGTAGTTCAGACCGACGCAGACGACCTTGCCGGGCGCCGGGACGGGCGCGAGGAGGGAGAGCGAGCCGGCCGGGACCGGCTCACTCTCCTCCACCGCTGCGCCGCGCAGGAACTCCACGAGGTCCTCGCCCATGCGGACGACCTCGTCCCCGTCCAGGCGCCCGAAACCACCGTCGTACGAAACCAGCCTCATCCGCGGCTCAGATGTCGCCCGGCTCCACGGTGAGCCCGAGCTCCTCCTGGACCTCGGTGAGGCAGGAGAAGTCGACGTGCTCGCGCCAGTCGAAGTCCTCGGGGACGTTCTCGTTCTCGATCATGTCCTCGTTCCACGCCTCGAACGACTCCTCGCTGGCGCCGCCGGTGAGGGCGATCTGGTTGCCCATCTCCGCCTCCCACTCGGCGATCTCGTCCTCGGTCGGCTCGAGCCCGCGTTCCCGGGTCAGCTCGACGAGCTCGTCCTGGTTGTCGGTGTGCGTCTCGCCCTCGGCGGCGTACTGGAAGCCCTGGACCCGGCCCTTGATGTAGTTGCAGACGGCCTCGCGGTTCTCCTCGAGGAAGTCGCTGCGCACCACCCAGACCTCCTGCGGCGCCTCGCGCGCCTCCTGGTGGAACATCGTGCCCCCGGCCTTCTCCAGCTGGGCCTGGTGTCGCGGCTGGAGGTTCGCCACGTCGATCTGGCCGGCAAGCAGAGCCTGCAGCCGCTCGTCGGAGCCGCCCTGGACCGGCACCCACTCCATGGATTCGGGGTCGACGCCCATCTCCTCGAGGATCGTCTCCGTCACGGTGATGTTGCGATCGCCGACCGGACCGCCGCTGACCCGCAGCCCCTCGAGGTTCTCCGTGTCAACACCTTCGCGCGCGCCCAACCACCAGTTCTCCTTGCTCTTCGCCACGCCGACGATGGTCAGCGGCACGCTGCCCTCGGCGACCGCAGCCCAGATCACGTCGCTCTCGCCCTGGGCGACCCACACGTCACCGCCGATGAGGCCGGCGAGGTACTCCGGAGAGGCGGTGACCTCGGCCGGCTCGGTGAAACCCAGCTCCGGCCAGAACTTCTCGTCGGCGACCATCCAGGTCATCTGGTTCATGTAGTCGTCGCCGTCATAGGACATCCGGACCTGGACGATCTCGCCGTCCTCGGTCCCCTCCTCGTCTCCGCCACACGCCGAAAGACCGACGCAGACCGCGCTCAGCCCGGCGACAACCGCTACCGCTTTCCTCACTGCTACCTCCATGCTGGGTTGGTCGAGGCAGGCACAGTGGGTGACTGCCTCGTCGTTCCGGAGCCCCGAGTCCGGGTCTGGTCGCGGAGTCGCGGACCGTGGCCACGCTCGTCAGTCGAGCTGGCGACGGCCCTCCATCACCTTCCTCTCGAGCCACGTGGTCGCGCTCACCATGGCGACGCAGAAGAGGACGAAGACGAGCAACATCGCGTAGATCGTGGCGCTGTCGAACGTCTTCTGGGCCAGCGTGAGGATGTAGCCGATCCCGTCGACGCCGGTGAAGATCTCGCCGATGAACAGGCCGAGCAGGCCTCGGGACACGCCCATCCGGACCCCGATCGCGATGAACGGCACCGTTGCGGGCATCACCACCTTCGCGAACAGCTGGAAGCGGCTGCCCCCGAACGAGCGGCCGGCGACGAGCAGGCTGTTGTCGACGGTCTTGACCCCCTCCATGACCACCACGAGCGTGGCCGGCACCGCGGAGAGCACGATGATCCAGATCCGGGCGGCGTCGTTGATCCCGACCCATACGAGCAGCAGCGGCATCAGCACGATGCGGGGCAACGTGTAGAGCGCCCACACGTAGGTGCTCAGCGCCTTGTCGAGGACGGGGATGCCGCCGATCAGCAGGCCCAGAGGAATGGCGACCACCATCGAGATCGCCAACCCGATCAGGTAGATCGAGAGACTGATCCACAGGTTGTTCCAGAGGATGCCCTCCTCGTTCAGCTCGACCAACGCCTGCCAGACGTCGGTCACTGACGGGAGATAGAGCGTGGGCACGCTGCCGTACGTCGCGACCAGCTGCCAGATCACGAAGAACGCCGTCAGGTTCAGTGCCGAGATGACGATTCGCTGGCGACGGGTGAACACCCGGCGGCGACCGCGGCGATGGGGCATCCGCTGCCGGCGGAAGGCGCCGGGCACCAACGGGCGCCGGCCGTCGGTCCCTGGCTGGAGGGTGGTGGTCATCAGATCACCACCTCCTCGCGCCAGCGGCTGGCCCAGACCTCGAGCCACCGGGACCCGGAGACCAGCAGCAGCGCGATCGCGATCAGCAGCAGGATGAACGCGAACATCCGGGCGGTGTCGTAGGCCCGTGCGGACTGGATCACCTCACCGCCGATCCCGTTGGCGCCGATCAGCAGCTCCACCGACAGCAGCCCGACGAAGCCGCGGGAGATCGCGTTGCGCACGCCGCTGGCGATGAACGGCATCGAGCACGGCGCGATCACCTTGACGAACACCGCGGTCCGGCCGCCGCCGAAGGACTGGGCCGCCCGGACCAGTCCCCTGTCGACCGACTGGACGCCGTCCTTGCAGCTCAGGCACAGCGGCACCGAGGCCGACAGGAAGACCATCCAGATGCTGGTGGAAGTGCTGAACCCGGTGATCAGGATCAGCAGCGGCGCGAACGCGACGTTCGGCAGCGCGAAGAACCCCCACAAGTACGGCGAGGTGATCAGGTCGGCGGTCGGGGACAGGCCGATCAGCAGTCCCACCGGGATCGCGAGGAGCGAGAACAACATGCCGATCGCGAGCGGTCCGGCGCTCGCCTTCATCGCCTCCCAGACCTGGCCGTCCTCTACCGCGAGCTTGAACGCGTCCCAGACCGAGCGCGGGACTGGGCAGGATCAGCGGGCTCGGATCGGTCAGCGTGACCGCCAACTGCCAGACACCCAGGAAGACCGCCAGGCTGATCAGCCCCGGCAGCCGGGACCGGACGCGCCTCCCCCACGAACCCGTGCTTCGGGGAGGCCCGATGTGCTCGGTCGAGGCGGCGTCGACCGGCGTGGCTGTGGGGACACTCATTGCGGCGGCTCGGCCGTGGTCGACTCGGCGATCCGAGGCTCCCCGACGGGCGGTACGTCGACGAGGGGGGCCACTGCCTTGGCCGGATCGTCGGAGAGCAGGCCCCAGATCCGGTCCCGCAGCTCCTGGAACTCCGGGAGGTTGCGGCTGGCCCGGCTGCGCGGTCGTGGGATGTCGACGTCGAGGATCTCCCGGATCCGGCCGGGCCGGTTGGTCACGACCGCGATCCGGTCGGAGAGCGTGATCGCCTCGTCGACGCTGTGGGTGATGAAGACGATCGCCTGGCCGGTCTCGGACACGATGCGCGCGAGCTCGTCCTGCATCACCTCACGGGTCATCGCGTCGACCGCAGCGAACGGCTCGTCCATGAGCAGCAGCCGCGGCTCGGTCACCAGCGCCCGCGCGAGGCCGACGCGCTGCCGCATGCCCCCCGAGAGCTCGCGCGGGTAGGCCCGCTCGAAGCCCTCGAGCCCGACCATCTTGATGTAGTGCTGGACCTTGTCCTTCGTCTCAGAGTCGATGCGCCGCTGCATCTCGAGCCCGAACCGCACGTTCTGCTCGGTGGTGCGCCACGGCAGCAGCGCGTAGTCCTGGAAGACCACCGCCCGGTCGGTCTCGGGGCCGGTGACGGGCTTGCCGTTCACCCGGATCTCGCCGGCCGAGGGGAAGGTCAGCCCGGCGACCACGTTGAGGAACGTGCTCTTGCCGCAGCCGCTGGGTCCGACGATCGCCAGGAACTCGCCGTGCTCGATCTCGATGCTGAAGTCCTTGAGCGCGATGAGGGTGTCCTTCTCCCGCACCCGGTCGTAGGTCACCGTGACGCCGTGCGCCTCCACCGCCGGCGATCGGCGAGGTGTCTGCGTCGGTTCCGCGGCATGCTCCATTTATGAGTTCCTCAACGGCATTTGTGGTGAATAGTATCCGCAAACGTTTGCGATGGAAGCGTGCCCGAGGCGCTGTGTCAAGAGGGAAGGGGAATCCGATCGTGCGATGGAGAACGATTGCAGTCGGTGGCCGCGCCACGGTCGTGCTCATCCGTCCTCCTCGTGATCCGGTCCGGTCAGGCGCTGCGATACAGCTTGGTGAGCGTGAACTCGCGGTGTCCGAGCAGCTCGGCCGCGGTCAGGCGCCCGTTGATCGTGCGCTCCACGATGTCGATCAGGTGCTCGCCCTGCTCCTCCACCGAGCGGCCCTCGGTGAGCATCCCCGAGCAGTCGACGTCGATGTGGTCGCCCATGGACGCCACCGTCTTCGGGTTCGCGGAGATCTTGACCACCGGCTGGATCGGGTTGCCGATCGGGTTGCCCTGGCCGGTCGGGAACAGGTTCACCACGCCGCCGCCCGCTGCCATCAGGGTCACGCACTCGGCGGCGGCCGACGAGGTGTCCATGAAGTGCAGGCCGGCGACGGTCGGCGCCTCGGCCGGCGCCAGGGCTCCCACGATCGGCTGGGTGCCGGTCTTCACGATGTTGCCGAGCGCCTTCTCCTCGATCGTCGAGAGGCCGCCGGCGATGTTGCCCTGCGTCGGTTGCGAGCCCAGCAGGTTGGCACCGGTCTGTTCGATCATGTCGATGTAGTCGTCGTAGAAGCCCTGGAACCGGGCGCGCACCTCGTCGTTGACGCAGCGCTCGGCCAGCAGGTGCTCGCCTCCGGTCAGCTCGCTGGTCTCGCCGAAGATCATGGTGCCGCCCTGGTCGACCCAGTAGTCGCTGAGGTACGCCGTGATCCGGCACGAGCCGAGGCCGGTGGTGGTGTCGGACTCGCCGTCCTTCGTGGTGAGCAGGATCTCCGACCGCTCCACCGGCTCGCGGGTGTGCTCGCTGGCGTCCTGGAGGAACTGCATGGCGACCCGGGACGCACGCTCGACGATCGTGAGGTCGCCGAAGCCCTCGAGCCACATCCCCTCGACCGGCTTGCCGGTCTTGGCGATGCCCTCGACGACGCGGCCGGTCCAGTTGGGCTCGACGCCGATCACGAGGACCGCGGCGACGTTGGGGTTCGAGCCGATGCCGATCAGGGTGCGGAACGTCAGGTCCAGGTCGTCCCCGAACTGGAGGCGGCCGAACGCGTGCGGCAGGGCGAGGGTGCCCGGGATCAGCGAGGCCACTCCCTCGGCCGCGGCGTTCGACAGGTCGTCGACCGGCAGGATCGCCACGTAGTTGCGCGTGCCGACCGCCCCGTTGGGCCGGCGGTATCCGGTCAGGCCACGCTGTTCTGCCACCGTGCGCTCCTCAGGTTGTGGGTGTGGGCGTAGTCGCCCCGGGTGATGTCGGCACTGGCGATCGCCGTCCGGACGCCGTACTCGATGACGTCGTCGCCCGACGGCACGTCGCGGAGCGCGACCTTGTGGCCCAGCGGGATCTCGGCGGTGACCTCGACGGTCTCGGAGTCGGTGCCATCCAGGTAGCCGACCAGGGCTTCTCCTCGGGAGACGTCCCGCACCGCCACCGCGACATAGTCGCCGTCCTTGTGCGCCAAGAAGCTCGGGTTCGCCATGTCGGCCTTTCTGGTAAGTGGTCTGACCTCTGATGGTGAGCCTAGGGTCGGGAAAGTGGCGTTGTCAACGGCCTCGGACCGGCCCTGGCTAGCCGACGAACAGCGGCAGCGACCGTCCCACCAGCGAGCGGCGCGCGTCCGGCAGCCGCGCGGCCAGGTCGCGAAGAGTGCCGGCGGCGGGGTGTTCCGGCGCCGACAGGACGAGGGGTACGCCGGCATCGCCCGCGGCGCAGACCTCGGCGGCGAGCGGCACCGATGCCAGGAACGGGACCCCGAGATCGCCGGCGAGGCGTTCCCCTCCCCCGGCGCCGAACACGTCGCCCGCCATGGTCTCGACCACCCCGAGGACGGGCGTGCGGGCGTCACGCGCCATCCGGCCCACCCGCGCGGCCACGGTGCGCGCCGCCGCCTGCGGCGTCGTCACCACCACCATCGCCGCATCGGGGAGCATCCCGAGCACCGACAACGTCGCGTCGCCGGTGCCCGGCGGCAGGTCGACCAGGAGCACGTCGAGCTCGCCCCAGTAGACGTCGTCGAGGAACTGCTCGAGGGCCTTCTGCAGCATCGGCCCCCGCCACACCAGGGGCTCCTCCTCCTCGACGAAGAAGCCGACCGACATCACCCGCACGCCGTGCGCCGGGACGGGGAACATCAGTCCCGGAACCGCCACCGGAGCCTGCCGGACGCCGAACAGGGTGGTTTGGGAGTACCCCCACACGTCGGCGTCCACGACGCCCACCCGTGCCCCGTCGAGGGCCAGTGCCGCGGCCAGGTTGGCGGCCACCGTGGACTTGCCCACGCCGCCCTTGCCCGACGCGACTGCGATCAGCCTGGTGCGGCTGCCCAGGGCGCCGGGGCGACGATGCGTGCGCCGCAGCGCCACCGCCACCGCCTGCCGTCGATCGGGTCCGGCCATGGAGAGCCGGACCTCCACCTCGCCCGCGACCGCCACCCGGAGGGCCTGCTCGAGCTCTGCCCGGTACGCCACGTCGTCGTCCAGGCCGGTGACCGCGACGCGGACCTTGCGGCCACGAACGGTGACGTCGTCGACCAGGCCCAGCTCGCCGAGCGGGCGATCGCTGAGCGGCTCGGACACCCCGGCCACCGCGCTCCGGACCCTGGAGGCACTCACGCGCGGAACGCCTTCCGCTTCGGCTTGACCGGCCGCATCATGAACTCCGGCCGGCGCAGCCCCTCCGCGTTGGGACCAGGTCGGGTCTTCGCCAGCCACTCGCGGTAGACCTCGCGCGCCAGCCGGGTGTCGACCTGGATGTCGCCGTACTGGTCGTCGGGCTCGGCGGGCGCCACGGTCACCAGCTGGTGCCAGCAATGTGCCCCCGACCAGGGGTCCGGCTGGACCGGGAACGTGAGGTTCTGGTGCACGCCCGGGTCCTCCCAGTAGATCCGCGAGCTGTCCGGGTCGTCGCTCTCGAACGGCTTCGGGTGCTCGGCGTAGCGCATCCGCCACACCCCCTCGTCGCTGCGCTCGAGGTCGACCTTCCCGCTCGCCCAGCGGCTGGCGTGGATGTCGTCGAGGCGCCAGCGGCCCATGTGGTGGCTGAGCGCCACGACGCCCGGCCGGATCCCCTGGTGCGCCCACGCTCGCGCGACGAAGTGGCCGATCCGGGTCGTCACCCGGACCAGGTCACCGGTCCCGAATCCGAGCTGCTCGGCGTCGTCCTCGTGCACCCACAACGGGTGGGTGTTGCTGATCTCGTTGAGGTACTTCGCGTTGCCCGAGCGGGTGTGGATCAGAGTGGGCAGCCGGAACGTCGGGACCAGCACCCGCTGACCCGCGGCCAGGTCGACGTTGCGGCGGGAGACGTGGGACTCGATGTATGTCGGGGCGGCGTGCTCGGGCCATCCGAACGAGGCGACGGAGTCCGACCACAGCTCCAGCCTGCGGCTGGGCGTCAGCCACCCCGCCACCCGGGACCCGTCGTCCAGCCGCACCCCGACGGAGCCGGCCTCGCCGATCAGCGGTGGCGTCGACTCGTCGTCGGTGGGCTTGCGCAGCACGCCGTCCTGGTCCGGCTCAGCGCCCTCGAGCTCGGCGTCCGTGAGCGGCCGCTCGTCGCGGCGGTAGACGTCGCGCGAGATCTCGACGACGCCGTACTTGCGCATGTAGTCCATCGGCGAGAGTCCCTGCGCGGCGGCCTTCTCCGGCAGACCGGGAACCCGGTTCTCGAAGACCCACCGGTAGTACTCGTCCACGGTCACCTTCTCGCCGGGCCGGTACGGCGACTCGAAGTAGCGCCGGATCCCCAGGGCACCGTCCGGGTCGATCCGCCACGAGAGCTCGATCCAGAACTCGTTCTCCTCCCAGACCTCTCCCGGGTTGCTCTCCCGGGTGTCGCTCACCGGCGTGCCGAGCTTGCCCATCGCGACCCGGCGCACCGGTTGGCGGAAGCCGAGCCAGGCGCCGGCATGGGTCTCGTAGGAGTGAGTGTCGTGCCGCTCGGTGGCGTGCCCCATCGGCAGCACGTAGTCGGCGAACGCCGCGGTCTCGGACCAGGTCGGGGTGAGGGCGACGTGCATCCCGATCGTGTCGGTGCGGGTGAGGGCGTCGATCCAGGCGAAGCCATCGGGGTTGGTCCACACCGGGTTGTAGACGCGGGTGAAGTAGACGTCGAGCTCGCCGCGTCCGTCCTGCAGGAAGTGGGGCAGGAGGAACGACATCTCGTTGGTCGACAGGGGGTACTCCCCCGGCCACAGCAGCTCGTTCCACCCGTCGTGGCCCTCGGGGACGTCGAAGCCGTGGGCGATGAACTTGTGCCATCCGTTGGGGCTGGTTCCGCCCGGCGTACCCACGCTGCCGGTGAGCACGTTGAGGAAGAACAGGCAGCGAGCCACCTGCCAGCCACCGAGGTTGCCGGCCGCGGCGGAGCGCCAGATGTGAGCCGAGAGGGCCGACCCCGCCTCGGCGACGATCTCGGCCAGCGCGCGGATCCGCTCGACCGGTACCTGGCTCTCTTCGGCAGCGAACTCGAACGTGTAGCGGGCGTAGTCGTCGGTGAGCGCCGCGAGGAACGAGTCGAAGTCGCGGGGCCGATCCGGGTGCAGTCGTTCGAGGTAGGTGCGCCAGTTGACCCAGCGCCGCAGGTAGTCGCGGTCGATCCGCCCCGTACGCAGCAGGTGGGACGCCACGGAGAGCAGGATCGCCGCCTCGCTCCCGGGCCACGGCGCCAGCCACAGGTCGGCGTGGCTGGCCGTGTTGGACATCCGTACGTCGAGCACCACCACCTTGGCGTTGCCCTCGTGCTTGGCCTCCATGATCCGCTGGGCGTGGGGGTTGAAGTAGTGGCCGGACTCCAGGTGCGAGGAGAGCAGCAGGATCACCTTGGCGTTCGCGTAGTCCGGCGCCGGGCGGTCGTAGCCGCCCCAGGTCGTGTAGCCCAGTCGGGCACCCGCCGAGCAGATGTTGGTGTGGCTGTTGTGGCCGTCGACGCCCCACGCCAGCAGGAAGCGCTCGGCGAACCCGTCCTCGCCGGGCCGACCGACGTGGTAGACCACGCGGTCGCGACGCTCTGCCTCGATCGAGGCGCGGATCCGGGCCGCGACATCGTCGAGCGCCTCGTCCCAGGTGCACCGCTCCCACCCGCCGGCGCCGCGCTCGCCGACCCGCCGGAGCGGGTGCAGGATCCGCTCGGGGTCGTTGACCTGGTTGATGGTCGCCGGGCCCTTGGCGCAGTTGCGGCCGCGCGACCCCGGGTGCGCCGGGTTGCCCTCCACCTTGGTGATGGTCAGGTCGTCCTTGGCCACGTGGGCGAGCAGCCCGCACGCGGACTCGCAGTTGAAGCAGGTGGTGGGGATCAGCATGAACTCGCGCGGCACCTTGCGCGGATGGGCTCGCGCGTCGTTCGCGACGTGGTGGTCCCAGTTCTCGGGCGGGGGGAAGTTCCGCAGGCCCTCGTGCGAGCGGGCCCCCGGCAGGTCGGGCGCGGTCCGCTCTCGGCACTGCCCGGGTCGACCCGGTGGTCCTCGGTTGCGGTCATCGTCGCCTCTCGGTGCGTCAGGACAGCGGTACGTCTTGGGCCGCGCGGACGTAGACGGTCTCGTAGGTGAGCAGGGCGGGCTGGACCAGGACCCCGGCGGCGAGCACGGCCCAGGCGTGGTCGCCGCTCCACGCCGGGACGGCCAGCAGGACCGCCGCCACGGTCGGGGTGACGGCGCCCCACCAGAACGCCGTCCGGTAGCGACCGCGCAGGATCGTCGACGCCGCGACTGCCGCCCGTCGGCTCTCGTGCCGGCCGCCGAGGTCGAGGGCGGTGATGCCGAGGTGCAGCACCGCTGCGATCACGAGGGTGCGCGCGACCAGCGCGGTGGCGTCGGCGCCGGCGTCGGCCACCACCACGGCCACCGCCATCGCACCGGCTCCCGTCATCGCGGCCTGGGCGAGCAGGTGCGGCAGCAGCCAACGGGGACTGCCAGAGGTCGCGGCCCTCGGCCTGGCCGAACAGGAACGCCGTGTAGCCCGCGGCCAGCGCCGACAGCAGCACGACCGGCAGCGCCAGCCAGCGGTGCGCACCGTCGGCGCCGAGCGCCGCGGCGCCGAACCACGCTGTCGCCGCGGCCCCGAAGCCCAACAGCGCGTAGCCGCCGAGAACCAGCCACGACCGATGGTTGCCTCGCGTGAAGAGCAGGTAGAAGCGCTCGGGCCGCTTGAGGTCCCACACCAGCAACCCGCCGGTGGCCGCTGCCGCGGCCGCCGCGATCACCGGCGCCACCACGTCGCCCACCCCGCCCAGGCCGACATCGAGCACGGCCGCGAGCGCGGCGATGAAGAGCGCCCCGGCGCCGACGCCCTTCGCCCACAGGTAGGTGATCACCCGCCAGCCCCACGGCCGCGGATGCGCGGTGTTGAGGGTCGTCGCCGCTGTGGGGTCCGCGCCGGTGAAGTCGGCCGACGTCGTGAGCCGGTGCTGGTCGGGCTCGGCCCACAGGTAGGTGTCCTTGACCGGCGCCTCGAGCGGGTCGAGTACGGCGTGCGAGGCGCCGAGGTAGAACACGTTGGGCCCGGTTCCCTGGTCCGGCGCCCGCACGGTGGTCTCGTTGGTGGCCAGGAGCTGGGAGATGCCCGAGGACTCGTCCTCGAGGTCTCCCACCCAGATCGATTGCGTCGGGCAGACCACCACGCACGCCGGCTCGAGCCCGTCGTCGACGCGGTGCGCGCAGAAGTTGCACTTCGCGGCGGTGTGCGTGTTCTCGTCGATGTAGATCGCGTCGTAGGGGCAGGCCTGCAGGCACGACTTGCACCCGATGCACGCGGAGCCGTCGAAGTCGACGATGCCGTCATCGCGGGTGAACAGCGCACCCGTCGGGCAGATCTCCACGCACGGCGCATCGGTGCAGTGGTTGCACCGCATCACGCCGAAGTCGCGACGCGAGTCGGGGAAGGTGCCGGAGTCGACGTACTTGACCCAGGTCCGGAACTGACCGAGAGGCACCTCGTGCTCGGTCTTGCAGGCCACGGTGCACGCATGACAGCCGATGCAGGTGCGCTGGTCGATCGCGAACCCGTACCTCATGCGGAACCACGCATGGACGCGTCCTTTCCGGGTCGGCCGAGAAGCAGCACGAGGTGGTGCAGTGGATAGAGGTCTGTCCACTATAGTGTGACGCGTTCAGCGCGGTGCAACCCGGCGCTGACCCTGATTCGAGGAGGTGCCATGGACGCCGACAGCGCCCTCACCGGGTGGCAGCCGTTGGGCCAGGGCACCCTGGGCGAACGCATCCGGTCCGAGATCCTCCGGGTCCTCAAGACCCGCGAGCTCGGACCCGGCGACCGGCTGCCCTCCGAGCGAGAGCTCGCCGCGTCGCTGCGGGTGAGCAGGCCGTCGGTGCGCGAGGCGGTCCGCTCCCTCCAGGCAGAGGGCCGCCTCGTGGTCAAGCACGGACAGGGCGTCTTCGTCGCCGAACCGGCGATGCAGAAGTCACTCCGCGAGTCGCTGGCGCAGCTGGACCACAGTCTCGGCGAGCTCTTCGCCATGCGTGAGGTGCTCGAGGTGCCGGCCGCGCGTTGGGCCGCGCAGCGTCACGACGCGTCGGAGGTCGAGGCCATCCGCGCGGCGTTCGCCGACCTCGACGAGGGGCTGCACAAGGAGCCGCGGGACTTCGAGCTGCTGCAGAGACTCGACGCGGTGTTCCACCTGCGGATCGTCCAGGCCGCGGGCAACCGGCTCCTCGAGCAGAGCCAAGGGGTGCTCAACGAGCTGCTCGTCAAGGGCATGCAGACGACGCTCGCGATCGAGGGGCGCGCGGATGAGTCGCGCGAGGAGCACCTGCGCATCCTCAGCGCGGTCCTGGAGAACAACGCCGCCGAGGCGGCCCGCGCGGCGCAGACGCATGTGCGCAATGCGCGACGGGCCGCGAACCGCCGGATCGCCGAGGCCAGCGCTCGCCTCGAACCTCCCGACTGAGCCGGTCCCGATCTCCGTGCCCGTCCCCCGCTTCCCACGGCCCGTGCGAGGCGACCTGCTGGCCGGCCTCACCGTGGCCCTGGTGCTGATCCCCCAGTCGCTCGCCTACGCGACCCTGGCCGGGCTGCCACCCGTGCACGGGCTGTACGCCGCCGCCGTGGCGCCGATCCTGGCCGGCCTGGTCGGGTCGTCGCCGTACCTGCAGACGGGGCCGACCGCGATCACCAGCCTCCTGGTGCTCGGTGCGATCGCGCCGCTGCCCGAGCTGTCTCCGACCGAGTACGCCGCCCACGCGGCACTGCTCGCACTCGTCGCCGGGGCCGCGCGCCTGGTGCTCGGGCTGGCCCGCGGCGGCGTGATCGCCTACCTGATGAGCCAACCGGTGCTGGCCGGGTTCACCTGGGCGGCGGCCGCGCTGATCGTGGCCTCGCAGCTGCCGACCGCCCTAGGCGTGACGGCCCCGAACGAGGATCCGCTCGCCGCGACGGTGGACGCGCTCGGCAACCCGGAGGCATGGTCCGTGGTCGCGGCCGGCATCGCGCTCGGCGTCCTGGTGGTCACGCTGGCCGGCCGCCGCCTCCACCCCCTGGTCCCGGGGGCTCTCATCGGCGTGGTCGCCTCGATGCTGGTCGTCGAGGCGACGGGGTGGGACGTGGCGACGGTGGGCACGATCCCTTCCGGCCTGCCGCCGCTGAGCTTCGACCTGCCGTGGAGCGCCACGCTCGACCTGCTCGTGCCCGGGCTCGTGATCGCGCTGGTCGGCTTCGCCGAGCCCGCCAGCATCGCCCGCAGGTATGCCTCGGCGGAGCGGTCGTCCTGGGATCCGGACCGCGAGCTCGTGGGCCAGGGCCTCGCCAACATCGGCACGGCGTTCACCGGCGGCTACCCCGTGGGTGGGTCGTTCTCGCGGTCGGCGCTCAACCACCTGTCCGGCGCCCGGACCCGCTGGAGCGGCATTCTCACCGGGGCCGCCGTGCTCGCCTGTCTGCCGTTCGTGGACGTCCTCTCCGACCTCCCCCGGAGCGCCCTGGCCGGGCTGGTCATCGCCTCGGTGCTGGTCCTGCTCGACCCGCGCCCGGTGCTGGACCTGGCGCGTTGGTCGCGACCGCAGCTCGTGGTCGGGCTCGCGACAGCCACCGTGACCGTGGTCGCGGCGCCGCAGGTGCAATGGGGCCTGGTGACCGGCGTAGCCCTCGCGCTGGCGCTGCACCTGTGGCGCGAGCTCCGGCTCGACATGGATCTGTGGGACGAGCACGACCTGTTGCACGTACGCCCGCAGGGCGTGCTCTACTTCGGCTCGGCCCCCGGCCTGGAGGCCCGGATCCTCGGGGAGCTCGCCGCCCATCAGCGCCTCGGCCGCGTCGAGATCCACCTGCAGCGGCTTGGCCGGATCGACGTCACGGGGGCGCTGGCCCTTCGCTCGATCTGTCGCGACCTCGCGACCGCGGGGGTCCCCGTGGTCCTCAGTGGCGCCCCCGAGCACAGCCGCCGACTGCTCGGCAAGGTCTTCGACGGCGAGGGCGTCGACCACACCCATGCCGCCCGCAACACGGTGTCGCCCGCGTACCCCCGGCTGCGTGAGCGCCCGAGCCGCCGCTGAGGGTCAGGCGGCTGAAGGTGCTCGGTGAGCAGTGGCGGGCGCCAGAGCGGACTCGAGGATGTCGGTGACCCGGCCGACCGGACGTACGGTGACCGCCTCCTGGATCTCGGCAGGTACGTCGTCCAGGTCCGGCTCGTTGCGGGCCGGGATGAACACCTCGGTGAGCCCCGCCCGCTGCGCCGCGAGCAGCTTCTGCTTGAGGCCGCCGATCGGCAGCACCCGACCGCTCAGGGTGACCTCGCCGGTCATGCCGACCTCGGGTCGCACCGGGCGCCCGGTCAGCAGCGAGACCAGCGCGGTCACCATCGTCACACCCGCCGAGGGCCCGTCCTTGGGCACCGCCCCGGCCGGCAGGTGCACGTGGATCGACCGCTCGAACGCGGACGGCTCGATGCCGAGCTCGCCGGCGTGGGCGCGGACCCAGGACAGCGCGATCCGCGCCGACTCGGTCATCACCTCGCCGAGCTGGCCGGTGATCGTCAGGTCGGCGTTCCCGTCGGCGACGCTGGCCTCGATGTAGAGCACCTCACCGCCCATGCCGGTCACGGCCAGCCCGGACGCGACGCCTGGCACCGAAGTGCGCTCGTGGGAGTCGGGAGTGAACCGCGGCCGGCCGACCAGCTCGCGCAGCACCGCCTCGTCGATGTCGACCCGATCGACCGCCGGGTCGGCGAGTCGCGCCGCCGCCTTCCGGAACGCCTTCGCCAGCAGCCGCTCGACCTGCCGGACGCCGGCCTCCCGGGTGTAGTTGGCCGCGATCTCGCGCAGCGCCTCGTCGCTGATCGTCACCTCGTCGGGCGTGAGAGCCGCGCGCTCGAGCTGCCGGGGCACCAGGAAGTCGCGGGCGATCGCGACCTTGTCGTCCTCGGTGTACCCGTCGATGGTCACCAGCTCCATCCGGTCCAGCAGGGCCGCGGGGATCTGCTCGACCACGTTGGCGGTGGCGATGAAGAGCACGTCGGAGAGGTCCAGGTCGAGCTCGAGGTAGTGGTCGCGGAACGTGTGGTTCTGCGCCGGGTCGAGCACCTCGAGCAGGGCCGATGACGGGTCGCCCCGGTAGTCGGCGCCGACCTTGTCGACCTCGTCGAGCAGCACGACCGGGTTCATCGAGCCGGCCTCCTTGATGGCCCGGACGATCCGGCCGGGCAGCGCGCCGACGTACGTGCGTCGGTGGCCGCGGATCTCGGCCTCGTCGCGCACACCGCCGAGGGCGACCCGGACGAACTTCCGGCCCAGCGTGCGGGCCACCGACTCGCCGAGCGAGGTCTTGCCCACGCCCGGAGGCCCGGCCAGGAGGATCACCGCACCCGAGCCGCGGCCGCCGACGACGTCGAGGCCGCGCTCACTGCGACGCGCGCGGACGGCGAGGTACTCGGTGATCCGGTCCTTGACCTCGTCGAGCCCGTGGTGGTCGGCGTCCAGGATCGTCGCGGGCCGCCGACACGTCGTTGTTGTCCGCGGTGCGCACCGACCACGGCAGGTCGAGCACGGTGTCCAGCCAGGTGCGGATCCAGCCCGTCTCGGGACTCTGCTCGCTGGTGCGCTCCAGCTTGTCGACCTCGCGCAGCAGCGCCTCGCGGACGTCGTCGGGCACGTCCGCCGCCTCGACGCGCGACCGGTAGTCGTCCACACCCCCGGCGTCGTCCTCGCCCAGCTCCTTGCGGATCGCGGCCAGCTGCTGGCGCAGCAGGAACTCGCGCTGGGTGGACTCCATGCTCTCCCGCACGTCCTCGGCGATCTTGTCGTTGACCTCGCTCTCCGCGGCGTGGTCGCGGGTCCACGCGATCAGCACCCGCAGCCGTTCGGCGACGTCGGGCGTCTCCAGCAGCTCGCGCTTCCGGTCGTTGGAGAGGTACGGCGCGTAGCCGGCCAGGTCCGACAGCGCGGCCGGGTCCTCGATCCGGCTGACCGTGTCGACGACCTGCCAGGCCTCGCGCCGCTGCAGGATCGCGATCACCAGCCGCCGGTACTCCTCGGCGAGCTCGCGCACCTCGTCGGTGATCTCGTCCGCGCCCACCGGCTCGGCCTCGACCCACAGCGCGGCGCCGGGCCCGGAGACGCCGGTCCCGATGGACGCCCGGTTGCCGGCCTTCAACACCGCCGCGGGGCCACCGCCGGAGAGCCGGCCGACCTTCTCGATGGTCGCGACCACGCCGTACGACGCGTAGCGGTCCTCCAGACGCGGGGCCACCAGCACCCGAGCCGTGCCGTCGGCGCCGGTCTCCGGGTCACGCGCGGCCAGCTGGGCCGCGTCGACCGCGGCCCGGGCCGCCTCGTCCAGCTCGATCGGCACCACCATGCCCGGCAGCACGACCACGTCGTTCAACAGCACCAGGGGAAGACGCACAGGATTCGTCATGCCCTCACAACGGCTGGCCCTGGGGCACCGATTCCGCTCCGGCGGCGGTGTTCGCCAACGGCTGAACGTGCCACAGTGAGGGAATGGCCGACCAGGACATCCTCGCCCGGATCCACGAGCTCGTCGAAGAGGAGCACCGGCTGCGCGACGGCTCGGACACCGACCCCGAACGGCTCCGCCGGCTCGAGGAGCAGCTCGACCAGTGCTGGGACCTGCTCCGACAGCGGCGTGCGAAGCGCGAGTTCGGGCAGTCCGAGTCAGAGGCCGAGGTCCGCTCCACCGAGACCGTGGAGCGCTACCAGGGCTGAACGCCGTCTCCCGGACACCAAGAAGCCCCGCCGGAGGTAGTCTCGGGTCTATCTCCAGCGGGGCTGACGCCGATCATGCCCCACGGGTCAAGCGTTGTCCGCAGATTCGCGAAGAATCGCGAGTATGACCCTCGTCACTCGTCCACGAACGTGATGTCCCGGTTCTGCGCCGGATCACCCTCGAAGCTGAGGTCCGCCTCGTTGGCGATCAGCGCGCGGGCCCGGGGCCGCAGGTCCCCCCGCCCGTCCCGGCAGGCGATCACCACCCGCTGGCGGCCCTGCCGCAGCACCTCGGTCGCGTCCAGCCCGTCGTTGCGCAGGGCGGTCACGATCGTGGCCGGGTCCTGACCCTCGGGCACCTCGTAGACCAGCGACTCGTGGCGGGAGTCGGTGATCCGCTTCCGTTCGCGCTCCTGACGACGTGTCCACGGGAACACGACATAGATCGCAACCAGTACCACGATCGCCAGCAACCCGATCACGATCAGCCCGAACGGCAGGCCTGCGCCCCCCATGTGACCCTCCTCGCCTCGGTCACCCTTCCGGTGTCCACCGTCGGGCGAGGAGCATGCATCGCGTCAGGCCGATGCCGAGAGCCTGCCGAATCCGCTGCGGTGGAACACCAGCGGCAGCGAGGTGTCCGCATGCTCGACCGCGTGCAGCCGCAGCAGCACCAGCGTGTGGTCGCCGGCCTCCACCTCGCGGTGGATCGAGCAGTCGAACCGGGCCAGTCCGTCGTCCAGGGTGATCGCCCCGGTCTCGGTGGTGCTGACGGTCAGCCCGTCGAACCGGTGCGCGACCGGTCCGGCCAGCTGCCGGCAGACCTCGCCGTGGTGGTCGGCCAGGATGGTCACGCCGAGGTGCTCGGCCCGGCGCAGGTCGGGCCAGGTCTTCGACGTGTTCGCCACCGAGAACGACACCAGCGCCGGATCGAGACTCACCGAGGTGAACGAGCTCGCGGCCAGCCCGATCAGCTCGCCCTCCACCTCCGCGGCCACCGCGACCACGCCGCTGGGGAAGACGCCGAAGGCCTCCCGGAGCCGCTGCGGATCGAGATCCTGGTTGGTGGTCAGCCGGGCGACGGTCATGCGGTCACTCCTGTCAGGGCGGCGAGCTGTCGGGCGATGCGCGGCCGGGCCTCCTCCAGCCAGGGCTGGTAGGCCGCGGGGTCGTCGTACGACGAGTCCAGGAGGTAGAGCGAGCGGGTGGGGACGCTCGCGCCGATCTCGGTGAGAACCGGCCTCAAGGACAGCTCGGGGGCCAGGGCGTGGGCCGGCCCGGCGCCGAGCATCAGTGGTACGGCGACCCCGCGGAGCCCGTCGGTGGCGAACCGGTCGAGGAACAGCTTGAGCAACCCCGTGTAGGTGCCCTTGTACGTCGGGCTCGCGACCACCACGAGATCGGCGGCACCGACCGCTGCCACCAGATCTGCGACTGTCGGGTCCTGCCAGTCGAGCAGGGCCGGCCCCAGTGTGGCCAGGTCGGCCACCAAGCCGGGCTCGCCGCCGCCGAGCTCGCGGGCGACGTGCACCGCCGCCGCGAGCGTTCGCGAGCCCGGCTTGGGGTTGCCCACCACGACCGCTGTGCGTGACTGCCTGTGTCTGCTGATCATCGGCGGTCAGCCCGTGTGTGCCAGCGCCGCGGCGGATCGCGCCGGGACCGGCAGGCCGTAGTGGTCGCGCAGGGTGCTGCCCTCGTAGTCGCGGCGGAACAGCCCGCGCTCCTGGAGGATCGGCACCACCTGCTCGACGAACGCCTCGAGGCCCGAGGGCATCGCCGCCGGCATCACGTTGAAGCCGTCGGCGGCGCCGTTGGTGAACCACTCCTCGATCGAGTCCGCGATCTGCTCGGCGGTGCCGGCCAGCGTCCGGTGACCCCGCCCGCCACCGAGGCGCGACAGGATCTGCCGCACGGTGAGGTTGTCGCGGCGCGCGAAGGCCACGGTGAGCTCGTAGCGGGTCCGGTTGCCCTCGATGTCGCTCGGCGGCCGGATGTCCTCGGGCAGCGGAGCGTCGAGGTCGATCTCGTCGGCCGGGATGCCGATGTCGGCGGCGAGCTGCTGGAGTGCGTGCTCGTGCACGAGCAGCTCGTCGAGCTGCCGCTCCTTGGCGAGGGCGTCCTCCTCGGTGTCCCCGATGATCGGCACGATGCCCGGCAGGATCTTCACGTGCTCGGGGTTGCGCCCGGCCGCGGCGGTGGCCGCCTTGAGCTCGCGGTAGAACGCCTGGCCCTCCTCGAGCGTCCGCTGCGCGGTGAAGACCGCCTCGGCGTACGCCGCCGCCAGCGCGATGCCCGGTCCCGACGAGCCGGCCTGCACGATGACCGGGCGGCCCTGCGGGCTGCGACCGACGGTGAGCGGACCGCGGACCTGGAAGTGCTTGCCCCGGTGGTCGAGGGCGTGGATCTTGTCCGGGTCGGTGTGCACGCCCGGACTCCTTGTCGGCGACGACGGCGTCGTCCTCCCAGCCGTCCCAGAGACCGGTCACGACCTCCAGGAACTCGTTGGCCCGGTCGTACCGCTCGGCGTGCGTCGGCGAGGTCTCGAAGCCGAAGTTCGCGCCGGCGTCGAGGGCCGCGGTCGTGACGACGTTCCAGCCGGCCCGGCCGTGGCTGATCGCGTCCAGCGACGCGAACCGCCGGGCCAGGTTGTACGGCGACTCGTACGTCGTGGACGCCGTGGCGATCAGGCCGATCCGCTCGGTCACCGCGGCCATCGCCGCGAGCAGGATCGTGGGCTCGAGGGTCTCGGGCGGGCGCCGGGCCGGGTTGCTGAAGAGCGACGGGCTGTCGGCGAAGAAGACCGAGTCGAGCCGGCCGCGCTCGGCGATCCGGGCCAGCTCCTGGTAGTGCGCGACGTTCGCCGCGGCGTACGGGTCGCTCTCCGGGAGCCGCCACGAGGCCTCGTGGTGGCCGGTGCTCATCAGGAAGGCGTTCAGGTTCAGCTGTCGGGACATCGGGGTTCCTTTCAGTTCGGTGGTTGAGGTGCGAGGAGCGCCAGCGACGAGCCTCGAAACCTCAGGCACGCCAGCGCGAGAAGCGGCGCTCGATGGCGACCAGGCCGTAGTTGACGGCCAGGCCGAGCGCGGTCGTGGTGATGATCGCGGCGTACATCTGCGGGATCAGGAAGTTGTACTGCGAGTAGTTGATGAGGTAGCCGAGCCCGGCGGTGGCGCCGATCATCTCCGCGGCGATCAGCACCAGGATCGCGGCGGCGCCGGCGATCCGGATGCCGGTGAAGATGGTCGGCAGCGCCGCCGGGAAGACGACCTTGCGGAACGTCGTCACCGGCGACAGCCCGAGCACCCGGGCCGACCGCAGCAGCTGCTTGTCCACCGACTCGCACCCCGCTGATGGTGTTCAGCAGGATCGGGAAGAAGCAGGCGTAGAGCACGATCGCGATCTTCGAGGTCTCCCCGATGCCGAGGATCAGCACGAAGACCGGCAGCAGCGCGAGCGCGGCGGTGTTGCGGAACAGCTCGAGCACCGGCGAGACCAGCTCGCGGACCGGGCGGTACCACGCGATCGCGGTGCCGAGCGGGACGGCGATCGCGACCGCGAGGCCGAACCCCGCTGCGGAGCGGATCAGGCTGGCGCTGAGGTGGGTCCACAGCTGGCCGCTGACGAGCAGGTCCCACCACGCCGCCAGCACCTCGGAGAGCGGCGAGACGAAGTAGGGGTCGACCAGGCCGGCGTTCGGCGCGATCTGCCAGACGGCCGCGAGCGCGGCGATGCCGACCGATCCGCGCAGCACCCGGAGGGCCCTGCCCCGGCCGACCCGCTCGACCTTCACGTTGCCGGCGGCCGCGGCCTGGCGGGGGTTCAGCCCCGCCTCGGTGCGCTCGGCGAGGAGGCTAGGCAACGCGGTTCACCTCCTCGGCCGTGGCGGCCGGCGACCGGCTGGCGGAGGTGCTCCCAGATCTGGTGCCGGTACTTCGCGAACTGCGGCGGTGGACCGTACGTCGTCCTCGTCCGATGTGCGGTCGAGCACGATCCGCAGGGTGGCCTCGATCCGGCCCGGCCGGGCGCTCATCACCGCCACCCGCTGCCCGAGGAAGACGGCCTCCTCGATGTCGTGGGTGATGAACACGATCGTGGTGCCGGTGCGCCGCCAGATCCGCAGCAGCTCCTCCTGGAGCCGCTCCCGGGTCTGCGCGTCCAGCGCCCCGAACGGCTCGTCCATCAGCAGCACCTCGGGCTCGTAGGACAGGCTGCGGGCGATCGCGACCCGCTGCTTCATGCCGCCGGAGAGCTCGTGCGGGTAGCGGTCGGCGAACTCGGTCAGGCCGACCAGCTCGAGGTAGTCCCGCGCGATCCGCTTCCGCTCGGCCCGACCGAGCCCGGCCCACGGCCTCGAGCGCGAACTCGATGTTGCCGAGGGCGGTGCGCCAGGGCAGCAGCGTGTACTGCTGGAACACCACGCCCCGGTCGAGGCCGGGCCCGGTGACCTGCTGCCCGTCGACCTCGACGGAACCCGAGGCCGGCGCGGCCAGGCCGCTGAGCAGGTCGAGCACGGTGGACTTGCCGCACCCGCTGGGGCCGACGAGGGTCAGGAACTCGCCGTCGTTGACCTCGAGGTCGAGGCCGTCGAGGGCGACGAACTCGTGGGCCTTGCGGTCGGCGGCCCCGCGGACCGCGAAGACCTGGCGGACGTCGTGGAGCCTGATCTTGCCCGCCATCTCACTTCTCCTCGGCGTACGGGTTGTACTCGTTGGTGTAGATCTCGCTCGGCTCGATCGCGCCGGTGTCGACCTCTCCCTCGGCCTCGAGCCAGTCGAGCCACAGGGTGAAGTCGTCGTCGCTGATCACGCCGCCCTTGCTCGGCACGCCGGTGCCCTTCCACAGGTCGAGGGCGCCGGCGAAGTCGCCGCGCCCGTGCTCCTCGAGGTACTTCTTCATCACCTCGCGCACCTCGTCGACCGAGTGCGTCTGGGAGTAGTCGAGCGCCTTCGCGATGGCGCCGACGAACTTCTTGGTGGTGGTCGGGTTCTCCTTGATGAACCGGTCGCTGAGCACGTAGCTGCCGCCGTTGTAGGGGCCGACCAGCTCGGTGTCGCTGACGACCTCCTCGAGGCCCGCCCTTCTCCAGGGCGGCCTCCTTCAGGCTGCCGAACAGGTAGGCGCCGTCGACCTGGCCCTCACGCAGCGCCGCCTCGGCGTTGATGCTGGGCAGCGGCACCAGGGTGACCTCGTCGATCTCGTCCTGGCTGAGCCCCTCCTCCTCGAGGTAGGTGTCGATGACCGCCTCGGCGTTGGCGCCCAGGGTGTTGACCGCGATCTTCTTGCCGATCAGGTCCTCGGCGCTGTCGATGCCGGAGCCCTTCTCGACCAGCAGCGAGGAGTTCACCTCGTCGTCGGAGCCGTAGTAGGAGATCACCGCGGTGATCGGCGCCCCGGTCGAGGCGAGCTTCGCGATCGCCCCGTTGAACGCGCCGCCGTAGTCGACCTGGTCGGTGGCCACCGCGCGCAGGCTCTCGGGGCCGCCCTGCACGTCGCCGACGCGGTCGAGCTTGATCCCGGTTCCCTCGAAGTAGCCGAGCGCGTCGGCCAGCTCCGGGAGATCGACCAGGCCGGCGTTGGTCTGGTAGCGGATCGTCTTCGTCTCGCCGTCCGCCCCGCTCGCGGAGCACCCCGTGACGCTCCCGGCGACCAGCAGCACCGCAGCTGCCGCACCGGCTCGGAGTCTGGTGCTCTTCCTCATGCCTTGTCCCTTCAAGTGGTTAATCTCTACTGAATTACTCGAGATACTAACCATAGAGAAACAAGGAATGCGGATGACACCCGAGATGTGGACTGTGACGTCGGTCGCCGTCGAGCCCGTCGGATACACTCCGGCACTAGTTGCAATCGGCAACCAATCCCGATGACCGTCACGAGAGGAGCTCCGGTGAGCCCTGCGCTCCGCGGCCGACGAGGACTCACCTTCGCCGTGCTCGCGGTCTCGGTCTCGTCGTTCGCGCTCCTGCAGTCGCTGATCGTGCCGGTGCTGGCGACCATCGAGCACGAGCTCGACACCGACCAGACGACGGTGACCTGGGTGCTGACGGCGTACCTGCTCTCCGCGAGCATCGCCACCCCGCTGCTCGGCCGGATCGGCGACGTGGTCGGCAAGACCCGGATGCTGGTGATCACCCTGTGCCGCGCTGGCGGTCGGCTCGCTGATGGCGGCGCTGGCCCCGAGCATCGGCTGGCTGATCGTCGCCCGGGTGGTGCAGGGCGCCGGCGGCGGCGTGCTGCCGCTGTCGTTCGGGATCGTGCGCGACGAGTTCGGCGAGAAGATGACCGGCGCCCTGTCGGTGCTGGCCTCGCTCACCGCCGTCGGCTTCGGCTTGGGCATCGTGATCGCCGGGCCGATCGTCGACGTCTTCGGCTACACGGGGTTGTTCTGGCTGCCGATGGTCGTCACCGCGCTGGCCGCGATCGCCGCACTGCTGCTGATCCCGGAGTCGCCGATCCGTACGCCGGCCCGGTTGCCGCTGCTGCCCGCCGTACTCCTCGCGGTCTGGCTGGTCGCGCTGCTGCTCGCGCTCAGCGAAGGCAACGTCTGGGGCTGGACCTCACCGCGGATCCTCGGCCTGTTCGCCGTCGCGGCGGCGGGCATGGTGGCCTGGATCGTCGTCGAGACCCGGGTGCCGGTGCCGATGATCGACATGCAGATGATGCGCCGCCGCGGCGTGTGGACCACCAACGCGGTCGCGTTCTGTGTCGGGTTCTCCATGTTCGCCGCGTTCGGCTTCCTGCCCCAGTTCCTGCAGACCCCCGAGGCCGCCGGCTACGGGTTCGGGGCGAGCATCTCCGAGTCCGGCCGGCTGCTGCTGCCGTCCGCGGTCGCCAGCTTCCTGGTCGGGTTCTGGACGGCGACCCTGATCCGGGACTTCGGTGCCCGCAAGGTGATCGTGAGCGGGGCGGTGACCATGGCGGGAGCGTTCCTCGCGATAGCTCTGTGGCACGACAGCACCTGGCAGCTGTACGCCGCCACGACCGTCCAGGGGATCGGCTCGGGCCTGGTCTTCTCCAGCCTCGCCGGCGTGGTGATCGCCTCGGTCCCCGCTCACCAGACCGGCGTCGCGAGCGGGATGAACGCCAACATCCGCACCATCGGCGGCTCGGTGGGCGCGGCCGTGATGGCCGGGGTGGTGACCGCTCATCACGGGGCGCTGGGCTTCCCGGCCGAGAGCGGCTACACCTTCGGCTTCGTGCTCCTCGCCGTGGCCATGATCGGCGCGACCGTGGTCGCCTGTTTCATCCCCGATATCCACCAGCAGCCCACGCACTCCCGGCTGGAGGACGCGAGCAACGCGGACCTCGGGTACGTGCCGGCCGCTAACCGGTCAGATTCACCGTCCGGACCAGGTCCGCTCGGATCTGTGCGTCCGTCCAGGCGAACCGCACCCACTTCCCCCGCGAGAACAACCGCGTCTGATCCGACGAGTACGCCGACAGCGGGTTCTCGTCCTGGCTGTAGGTGAGGATCGTCCGGGCGTCCGTCCGGCCGCCGGGCAGGAACGAGATCGCCTGGATGTGCGAGGAGCCGTAGGTGATCGGGCGGTACTTCCGGGTGTTCTGGATCGGGTTCCGCGACGCCAGCGCGTTGGCGTTGCCCGCCGCGTCGCCCGTGCCGCCGCCGAGCGCGATCGGCGGTGCGCCGCGATCGCCCGCCACCTGTAGCGAGCCCCAGGTCGCGTCGAACGGCACCTTGTGCTGCTGGAGGTAGGCGATCGCGTCGGTCATCGCCTTCATGACCCGCGGATCCGTCTCGTTCAGGTCGCGCGGGGTGTTCAGCGGGTCGTCGGCCGAGAACGGCACCTCCCACAGCGCGCCGTCCGGCGGCACCCGGCTGATGAACTCCTCGAAGATGTGGGTGCCCACCGAGTCCGGGTCGGAGTGGCCGTCCCAGCGACGCAGCACCTGGCAGGCCTTGGTCGCACCGGTGGACCGGCACAGCTTGTCGAGGTCGCCGTTCGCCCTCATCACCTCGGCGGCACGCACCCGGTTGGCGTGCTCATGACCGCGGAAGCTCTGCGGCGTCTCCTTGCGCCCGCCGCGGGTGCGGTCGATGACGTACTGCATCACCATCCTGGTGCGCATCGTCCGGGTGCAGCGCTCGCATCCGATGATCGTGGGATAGCCCTCGAGCCGGGACTTCGGGTTCGGCAGCCAGTAGGAGTCGTTGGCGTTCATCACCCAGTCCTTGCGGATCACATCGGGCAGGTGCTGCGGGCCGAGGATGCCGGGCCGCTGGGCGTCGGGGTCGGTCCCCCACTTGCAGTCGGACTCGGCGCGGGTGCCGTCGAGTCCGGGCAGCCCGGCCACCGAGTCGAGAAGCAGGCCCACCGGCGTCAGGCAGCGGGCCTTCATCCCGTTCGTGACGTGCGGAACGACGGAGTGGTCGGCGTACAGGACGTTGCCGTTGCGGTCGGCCGCGGTGGTGTTCACCCACGGCATCCCGCCGCCCTTGTCCTGCCGGCGTAGCAGGTCGCGGACGTTCTTCGCCTTTCCCATGTTGAGGAACGTGTCGATGGTGCGGAGCTGCTCGCCGTTCGCGTCGCGGATCGCCCAGAAGCTGATCGGGCTCCACCCCATGAACTGGGCCGGGTCGTCGATCACGTAGCCCTGCGGGGTGCGGTAGAGGTCCTCGGTGACCGTCGCGAGCCGGCCGTGCCTGCCGGGTCCGGCCTCGAACTTCAGCACCTTCTCGACGACGCGGCGCTGATGCAGATCCGCCACGAGCGTGTCGACCTGCAGGTTGGAGCCCTCCATCGAGACCTGGTCGTCGTACCTCTTGTTCGGCCCGAACCAACGCGACCGCTGCCCACGTGCGGTGACCACGGTGTCGGCGAGGTTGCAGATCGACGCCTCCGCCGCGGCGTACCCACTTCCGAACCCGAGCGAGCCGAAGTCCTTCGCGGTGATGTGCGGGATGCCGTGCTCGGTGAACCGGATGGTGGCGCGGGACTTCGCATGGGCGGCGGGGGCGGCCGCGGTCGGCTCGGGCGAGGCTTCGGCGGCGTGGACCAGGAGTGCCAACGGGGCCAAGGAGACGGCGGCGAGCAGGGCGACCAGGCGAGGGCGGAGCACGCAGTGCTCAACTCCACCTGCTGACCGGGGTTACGTGCGGGGGTCGCGGCGACCGTGGGCCGCCCGTCTACACCAGTCTCAGCCCGCGACAACAAATGCCCAAACGGCTTCGTCACACTTTTCGGCAGGGTGTCAACAGTGCCTCGGCGCGGCACTCGGGGACGTTTCGGTGTACCGCCGCACACCTCGCCGCCTAGGGACCGCTCCGAAGGAAGGGACGAGCGGATCACCAAGCGGCTCGCGCCATCCGGCGTGACGTGGCGACGCGGTCCCTGGACGCGCGCAGCTCTGCGTCCTCCGCTCATCGACCCAGAAGATGAAGGTTCTCACGCTTGAAATTTCGGCCGCGGCACTCGTCTCGGCCCTTGCCATGCCTTCCCCCGCGGCGTCCGTCAACGACCCGCAGGCCGCGACCGGCTCCTACGCCGTCCGGACAGCGCGGCTCGAGCCCCCGGAGAACGCTCCCTCAGAGAACGACACCCGGCCCAACATCGTGTTCGTGCTCGTCGATGACATGCGGACCGACGAACTGGCCTTCATGGCCGACACCAAGCGGCTGATCACCAGGCAGGGCGTCTTCTTCCGGAACGCCATCTCCCCGCATCCGCTGTGCTGCCCGGCCCGCGCCGAGTTGGTCTCCGGCCAGTACGGAAGCAACAACGGCGTGCGGCACAACAACGGCAAGTTCGGCGGTCTGCAGGCGCTTCGCCAGCGCTCCGACACCGTGCCGGCGTGGCTCTATGACTCTGGCTACCAGACGGGCTATCTCGGCAAGTACCTCAACGGCTACCAGCACAGCCGGGAGCAGGGCTGGACCAGGTGGAAGCCGCTGGTCACCGCGATGGTGTCGCGCTACACCTCCTACCAGTTCTACGGGGAACGGAAGGTGACCCACGGCTACGTCACCCACGAGATCGAGAAGATGACCAATGAGACCGTCCGTGAGTTCTCCGGCACCGGCAAGCCCTTCTTCATGGTCGTCAACCACACCGCGCCGCACGCCAACATGGTGGGCAACGACCAGCACCCCCCGGTCCCGTCGCGGAAGTACCGGAACTACCCGGTGAGCAACAAGGATCTTGGCTACTTCCTCGACAAACCGTCGTTCAACAAGCGACACCTCACCGACGTCCCGCCCTCGCTCGACGTGCCCCGGGTCGGCGACAAGGAGTACATCGCCGACGCGATCGGGCGGATCCGCGCCCTCCAATCCGTCGACGACGCGATGGAGAGCCTGGTCGCGGCCCTCATCGAGAGCGGCGAGCTGGACAGGACCTACATCGTCTTCGCCTCCGACAACGGCTATCTGCTCGGCGAGCACCGACTCGCCCGGAAGAACCACTTGGTCCGCGAGTCCCTCGACGTGCCGATCGCCGTCCGCGGGCCCGGGGTGAAGAGGGGCGCCGTGAGCCGGAAGATCGTCAGCCTCGTCGACCTGCCGAGAACGTTCCTCGACATCGGCGGGGTCGCCTCGCGGCGCCCGGTCGATGGCGCGAGCATCACGTCCCTGCTCCGCAACCCCGGCGGCGCCTGGCGCGACACCACCCTGGTGCAGACCGGCGACGACAGCGGTTGGGCGCTCCGCGGCGTACAGACCCCCCGGTACCTGTACGCCATGGACGTCCGCAGCAAGGGGAACAACTACCTCTTCGACCGGGTCAACGACCCCTTTGAGCGACGCAATGTCATCAGCGCCGACCGCTACCAGAGAGTCGTCAAGGAGCTCCGCAGCCGCTACTACGACCTGGCCAACTGCAGTGGCGCAAACTGCAACAGGACCTTTGGCGCCGACCCGTCACCGCAGTAGCAGCAGGACACGAAGCGCTATCGACCGTCACACGCGGGGCAGCCGGGCCGACAGATGGCTTGCCGGCCGTCCCTCGAGCTCGTGACCAACCGCTGGCGTGGCGACGTGCGGTGGCGTCCAGGAGCAGTTCTTCGTGCTTCACAACGCGGGCTACGAGGCCCAGTTCGGAGGTAAGGACGTCGGGGACGTTTACCACCGGCCGAGCCAGGACTCGTTCGGCCTCTTCGGTCAGTAGCCGCCCACCAACGGCCACCCGCCGGTGGTCGAGCGGAGTGCGCCAGCGAGCGTCGTCGAGACCTGCAACGCAGAATCCCGCTCAACCACAGGCGAAAGCCACCTTCCCATCAACAGACGACGGCACCGGATCACCCCTCCACAGGCTGTCCCGTCCTGGCTTCCGATGTCGGCGCTCGATGGTCGAATAGCCACATGGCCAGCACCACGGACACCGCGGGTCGGGCACACCCGATCGAGTCCGCGGCTGCCCGAATCGAGGACATTCTCAAGGACGTTCGCGACGCCCCGGCGTGGTCGATGAGCGCCGATGAGACCCGCCGAGCGATGATCCGACTCACCGGACTGAGCGCGCGGATCGCCGAGCTCGAGGCACGGGTGGCCGCGCACGGCCAAACCGTGGAGGTGGAGTCCGACAGCGGTGCAACCTCCACGGCGAGCTGGTTGGCACCGCCACCCGGCAGACCCGCGCAGGGGCGCACCGCAAGACCAGGTTCGCAACCGCCCTCGCTGCCGAGCTGCACGAGCCGGTGCGGGTGGCGCTCGCGGAGGGGCTGCTGCTGGTCGACCAAGCCGAGGTCATCGTCGGAGCAGTCGCCGCTCTCCCCGACGAGCTGGCCGACGACGAACTGCGCCGCCAGGCCCAGGACACGCTGCTTTCCTACGCGGCCGAGCACGACGCGAAGGCGCTCCGCATCCTGGGCAAACGGATCCTGGAGGTCGTCGCCCCCGAGATCGGGGAGGCTCACGAAGCCCGGGTCCTCGAGCAGGAGGAGCGCGAAGCCGAAGCCGCTGCGGTGTTCCGAATGACCGACGACGGACACGGCAAGGCGCACGGCCGGTTCACCATCCCTTCCGCGCAGGCCGCCATGCTCCGCAAGGCGCTGCTCGCGAAGGCTGCCCCGAAGCACCGCGCCCATGCCGACGGCCAGGCACCAGAGCCGGGCCGACCGTCACCGCATCGGCTGGGCCAGGCCTTCTGCGAGTACGTCGCCGGCTACCCGGCCGAGAAGCTCCCCCACTCCGGCGGCGTCTCGGCCACGGTCGTGGTCACCATGACCGTGGACACCCTGATGGGCGGGCTGAAGGCCGCCCAACTGGACACCGGCCACCGGATCAGCTCCGGACAGGCCCGGAAGCTCGCCTGCCAGGCCGGCATCATCCCCGCCGTCCTCGGCTCGCAGTCACAGGTCCTCGACCTCGGCCGCAAGACCCGCTTCCACACCGAACCACAGCGGATCGCCCTCGCCATCGAACAGGGCGGTTGCACCGCAGAGGGCTGCGAATGGCCGCCCGGCATGTGCCACGCCCATCATGACCAGCCATTCAGCGCCGGCGGCGACACCTCCGTGAAGAACGGCCGACTGCTCTGCCCCCGCCACCACGCCCGAGCCCACGACCCCACCTACGAGACCGACCAGGCTCCCCGGCGGCAAGGTCCGCTTCCACCGAAGAACGTGAGCCGCAAGCTTGCAGGACGTGTCTCGGCCCACGAAGACGCGACAACAAACGGGCTGATCTGCCGATGGTCGGACGAGTCGACGTTCCGATGACCGTGACACCGGAACGTTGATCTTCCGACCGAGCTTCGCGGGTGACCCCTCTCCAGGCGCCGATGCGCTCACTTCGAAAGTGCGCTGTGGGGTCTGACCGATGAGTTCCTCGCGCCGTGTTGGTCTTACGCCGAAGATCAACTCACGAGAGGCTGACGCTGTGCGGAAATTGACCTATGGCATGAACGTAACCTGGACGGCTACATCGCTGCGCCCGGCGACGATCTCGGCTGGAGCGTGCCCAGCGACGAGCTGTTCCAGTGGTGGTCAGACCGGGTGGGGGCGACGGGCCTAGCGCTGTACGGGCGCAAACTGTGGGAGACGATGAGTTCCCACTGGCCGACCGCCGACCAGCGGCCCGGCGCCACACCGGCGCAACTCGAGTTCGCTCAGCGATGGCGTGACATGCCGAAGGTGGTGTTCTCCTCGACGAACATTGGAGACGATTGGAATGCGCGTACGGTCACCGGCGACGCCGTCGCCGAGATCACCCGGCTCAAGGCTGGGGACGGCGGTCCCATGGACATCGGTCGCCACGCTCGCCGCAGCGGCCATGCGGGCCGGGCTGATCGACGAGTACATCATCGTCACCCACCCGGTCCTGGTGGGCGGCGGCGCGCCGGTCTTCACGGCGCTGGACAACTGGGTGAACCTGGACCTATTGGAGACGCGGACGTTCCCAGGCGGCGTGCACCTGACCAGGTACCAAACCAGGCGCTGAGTACCCGACCTCGAACCGGCTCGGGGCTGGGCGGCCTGATGTCATGCCAACCACCCGACCATGCCGCACACAGCGTGCGCTGCGGCCAACCGGACTGCCGCTGACCGGTGCGCGATTGCCGATGAGCGGGATGGTCATTGCCCCGGAGCGGCTTGGCACGAGACGATCGACGCGGAGGTGCGGCGATGAAGGTGCGACCTGGAGCTGTGGTCCGGGGAGCCGGTGTTGCCCTAGCCTGCCTGGCGCCGGACCCGTCCGTGCGTTCGCCCATATTGCTCGCGGGGTTCACAGGTGGCTGGTTCCTGAACAGGCCAGGACTCCAGATCTTCACGATCATCCCCGATGCGGATGAGCCCTGGAAGCGCGCCACGGTGCCCTTTGCGACCTCGGTGGCGTCGTGGTCGACCGTGATGCTGGCGGCCACGACCGCAGTGCGTCGAACAAGGCTGCCGGTCCCGATCGCTGCGGTCGTGCTCGGAGGCGGCCTCATTGTGATCGACTCCCTTCTCGCCGATCAGGGCGAGGCGCGTGACGCGGCCAAGGCGCAGGAGGCCGATGCGTCGGAACCCCCCGGGCCTTGACCAGACCGGCTGAGCCCGCACCGCGATCCGCGCGTTCATCTCCTGAGCGTGCGCGCAATCTAATGCAGCCCCGGAGCTCTCGGCGGTCGACGGGGCGCGGCCCAGCGCGTCCCGCCTCTGTCGTCGTTAGGAGCTGGACTCCTGGCGCCATCGCCCGGATGGATGGCCTACGACCAGGTGCGGCGGAGCACTCACAGTGGCCGGAATGTGGCAGACGACGACCCCCGGACCTGGGGCATACACGTACGTGTCGAAGTCGAATGACGTCACCCGGTTGCCCACGGGGTGCCAGCCCGGAGGCTGGCGGTCATGCCAGACCTCCTGTCGCGTCGTCGTTCCCGGCTCGGGGTAGAGCTCGTCGGCGCTGGACCCTCCCCAGCTGATCTGGTTCTTCCGCGGGTTCGGGTCCACCTTCAGGAGTCCGGTCGTGCTGCCACCGAAACTGTCCGGTGACCGGTTCTCGAGGGTCATCCACAGTCCGATGGCGGAGCCGCCGTCGGTCGGGGTAGCGGTGATGCGGTAGCTGAGGTGGACTCGGGACAGGAGCGACTTGCAGCGCTCGGCCGCTCGCGTCTTACGCTCGGCACGCGCGGAGAGGCACGCGGCGTCGCACTTCGGTGACGCGTCGTCGCCGGGAGGCGAGCCTGAGGTCGCGGCCGAGGTGGGTTCCCGGTCCGCGCGTGGGGCGCTGTCATCGGCGTCGCCGCACCCACCGATGAGGGCGCTCGACAACAGGAGTGACGACAGGGCCGGCGCCGTCCGGAGGCGCATGTCTCAGTGTCGCGTTGGCTCGTGACCGTGGCAAGGAGCGCCGGTCGCCGGGGTCGCACTCCGGCACGCAGAAGCGTTGGGAGCGGTGAAGTTGTAACGCGGAGCTCAGATGCGCCGGACGCGCAGCACTCCGGTCAGCACCGGCAGGGTGAACTCCTCACGGGAGGTCTCGGGTCTGCTCGCGAGGTAGTCGCGGATCCGGCCGAGCGTGGCCTCGCGTTCCTGTTCCGGCATGACCAGCAGCCCCGCGTGCGTCGCGATCTTCGCAACGAGCGAGTCGGCGGTGTGGTGCTGGTCGTGCGGGAACTCGACCTGCTCGAGGGAGCCGAAGCGGGTGACCGAACCATCGCTCGGTAGGTGCCGACGCTCTGTCGCGGCTCGCCAGCTGCTGAGCAGGTCACGCTCGCCCACCGCGGCGCTTCCGCCGACGCGCGCGAGTCCGGCCACCCAGTCGACCCGGTCGTCCATGACGTTCCACAGGCCGGCGAGGATCCCGCCGGGCGCGAGGACTCTTGCTATCTCGGGTCCGGCCACGGCCATGTCGAACCAGTGCATCGCGTGGCCCGCCAGTACCGCGTCAACGGACCCGTCCGGCAGTGGAATCGACTCGGCACTCCCCGACAGGGCACGCACATCTGGCAGTACGCCGCGCAGCTCGGCAAGCATCGCCGGATCGGGTTCGACCGCGACGACCTCGGCGCCCACCGCGACCACTGTGGCGGTCAGCTTGCCCGTTCCCGCGCCGAGGTCGAGCACTCGTGGGCCGGGAGCGGCCGCGAGGGCCCAGCGCACCGCCGCGTGGGCGTAGTCCGGGCGGTGCATGGCGTAAGCAGCAGCCGCTGCGCCGAACGAGGACCCGAGATGTAGCGATTCGCCCTGCTCCACGCGCTGACCCTATCTGTGCGGGCAGCGCTACGCCCTCAGGACCTTCTCCATCGACTTGCCCTTGGCAAGCTCGTCGACGAGCTTGTCCAGGTAGCGGATCTTCTGCATCAGCGGATCGTCGACGTCTTCGACCCGCACCCCGCACACCACGCCCGTGATCAACGACGCCTGCGGGTTGAGGCGGGCATCAGCGAAGAAGTCCTCGAACGTCGTACCCGCAGCCAGGTGGCCGCTCAACGCTGACTCGTCGAAGCCGGTGAGCCACTCGATCACCTGGTCCAGCTCGGCCTTCGTGCGGCCCTTCTTCTCCACCTTCGTCACGTAATGGGGATAGACCGACGCGAAGGGAGTGGTGAAGATCCGGGTCATCTTGACGAGCGTAGTCAGCGACGCGCCGCGGACCACCTGCGCTTGGGGGTCGGGAGCTGGCGGATCTCCCGGCGTTCCTCGGCGGTGACGGGGCGACCCTCGTGGCCCATCCATTCGGTGCAGCTGGCGATCGACCGGCGGAGGAGGTCGACCAACCGTTGCTCGGCATCGCCCACGGCTGCCTCGGCGATGCCAACGACGGCGGAGTGCACGATCGCGGGAGCGGCGCGGCTGCGGAACTTCTCGACCCGTCCGACGCCCACGTCACAGAAGTCTCGCGCCCAGTCGCGCGCCTCCGGAACGTCTGCCAGGGCCGACTCGACCCGGGCCGACACATGGTGGGGTGGCCGTCCCTCGAGCTCGTTGAGCACCTGCTCGCAGCGGATCAGGCCGACGGCCGCCACGCGCTGCCTCCGCATGGAGGCGATCGGGAGGGCGACCAGGGCGACCTCGCGGGCGAGTAGGGCGTCCACGGTCGGATCGCTGCTGTTGAGGCCGATCACCTGAGGCACCAGCGGTGCGATCTCGCGGCGGGCCCCATCGCTGATCGAGTCGTTGACCTCCCTGGCCAGGGCGGCGAGCAGGGGGTGGGTGCAGCCGGGGTGGTCGGACCAGGGTTCGCCGGCCAGGAACGACGCGAACTCCATGAAGCAGGCGCCCTTGCGGGGGCTGCGGTGCTTGCCCCGCGACAGGACGGGGACCATCTCCGGAATCCGACTGGGACTCACCCCTAGAGTCTGCGCCCGCGAAGCGGGTCGTGGCAACGCCTTAGCATCGACGCATGGTGCCGCGGGGTGTCCCGGTCGGCCTCGACGCCGACTCGGCGAGGCGGGTCGAGCGGACTTTTCTCGCGGTTCGGATCGTCCGGGGCAGCCTGCTCCTGACTCTTCCTCGTGGTCGCGTTGGTGGGGTGGAGGTCAGGGACTGGCCGACCGGCGTGACCGTGGCGATCGTGGTCATGTTGCTGCTGCAGGCCGGGACGCTGGCGTCGTGCGTGCGGCGCTATCGAGCGTGCTCGCCCTAGAGATAGAGCCCGGTGGCCTCGTCGGCGAGCCGCTCCGATGCCATTGCGTGTACGTCGCGCTCGCGCATCACGACGTAGACGTCGCCCTGGACCTCGATCTCGGCCTTGTCGTCGGGGTCGAAGAGCACCCGGTCGTCGGGCTGGATCGAGCGGGCGTGCGGCCCCACGGCGACCACCCGGGCCCAGGTCAGCCGGCGAGCGCCCATCGCCGCGGTCGCGGGGATCACGATGCCGCCCGAGGACCGTCGCTCCCCCGCCTCCTGGTCGACCTCGCACAGGATGCGGTCGTGCAGCATCTTGATCGGAGTCTTGTCCGACCCGGCGCTGGCCGCGGAGAGGCTCAGGACGTCACCTTGCGGATAACGACGAGCAGGGCGACGAAACCGACGACGCCTCCGACCGTCTTGAGGATGTTGTCGGTGCGCGGCTCACCGGTCGCGCGGTCCACGTAGACCGCCTTGAGCGAGGCGATCTCGCGGCTGATGATCGTCTTGGGGCTGGAGCGGTAGAGCAGCTGGTCGATGGTGTTCGCGAGCCGCTCGCGGGTCTCCTCGATCTCATGCTCGAGATCCGCCGTCTGGTTGCTCTTGCTCACCCGGGCAGGCTACCAATGGCCCGCGGCTGGAACCCGACGGGGAGTTCCAGCCGGTGGGCACGCATCAGCTCGGTGTCCGTGAGCACGTCGTACGTCGACCCGTCGGCCACCACGTGGCCGTCGCTCAGCACGACCGACCGCGGGCACAGCTCCAGCGCGTAGGGCAGGTCGTGGGTGACCATCAGCACGGTGACGTCGAGCGAGCGCACGATGTCGGCGAGCTCCCGGCGGGACGCCGGGTCGAGGTTGGACGACGGCTCGTCGAGCACCAGGATCTCCGGCTCCATCGCCAGCACGGTCGCGACCGCGACCCGGCGCCGCTGCCCGAAGGACAGGTGGTGCGGCGGCCGGTCGGCGTACTCGGCCATGCCGACCTGCTCCAGCGCGGACATCACCCGGGCGTCGAGCGCCGCCCCGGAGATCCCGAGGTTCGCCGGGCCGAACGCCACGTCGGCACGGACCGAGCCCATGAACAGCTGGTCGTCGGGGTCCTGGAAGACGATGCCGACCCGGCGCCGGATCTCCTTCAGGTTCGGCTTCGCGACCGGGAGTGCCGCTGATCTCGACGGTGCCGGCGCCGGCCTGGAGGATGCCGTTGAGGTGCAGCACCAGCGTGGTCTTGCCGGCGCCGTTGGGTCCGAGCAGGGCCACGCGTTCGCCCTGGTGCACGTGCAGGTCGACGCCGAACAGGGCCTGGTGGCCGTCCGGGTAGGCGTACGCCAGCCCGCGGACGTCGAGCACGGGGACGCTCATCGCATCGTCCCGTCGTAGCCCCGCGACAGCATCGCGAGGTGGACCCGTTCGCCGCGCTCGTAGGAGCGGACGAACAGGGCGCCGAGGGTACGGGCCAGCGCCGGCCAGTGCCGCGGCGACCGCGGGTCGACGCCGCGCGACCGCATCGCGACGAGCATCCGGCCGAGGTCGTCGGTCACCACGTCGAGGTAGCGGATCATGAAGCCCATGATCTGCACGATCAGGGCCGGCATCCGGAGCCGCTGCAGACCGGCCAGCACGTCGGACGGCTCGGTGGTCGCGGCCAGGGTCAAGGATGCGAGCACGCCGAGCGTTCCCTTGACGGCCAGACCCCACGCGGCCAGCAACCCGGGCTCCGAGACCGCGACCCCCAGCACCTCCACCTGCGGTCCGGTGGCGATGAACGGGATCAGCGCCGCGAACACCAGGAAGGGGACCTCGATCACCATTCGCTTCGCGAGGTACGCCAGCGGCACGCGCGACACCAGGACCACACCCAGAAGCACGAGCAGGTAGACGCCGAAGACGGGGTACCACTCGCGCGGGGTCGCGACGACACCGAGCATGAAGCCGACCAGGGCGAGGATCTTGAGGTGTGCGGGCGCGCGGTGGATCGCGCTGTGTCCGTGGAAGTGCAGCCGATGGCCGTGCCCGGCGCCCACTAGTGCTCGACGTCCTCTGGAGTACGCCGTCGGCGGATCGCGAACGCCAGCCCGCCCATCAGGAGCAGGACCACGACCACACCCGCGGCCCCGGCGATACCGCCGCCCAGCCGTTCGTCGTCGACGCCCTTGGTCTGGTAGTCGGCGAACGGGCCGTCGGCCGTCTTGGCCTCGTCGGCCGAGTCGATGAAGCCGGTCTGCTCCGCGACGTACTCGAGTCCGTCGGGGTGGGCGCTCGCGTAGTAGCTGCCGAACCCGGCCACGACGAGTGCGAGGAGGAGCGCAGAGACGTAGAAGGTGCGCCTGGTCATGCCGCGGCCGCCTTGCGGATCTCCAGCTGCTGTTCGCTCCGCAGATGGCGGGCGCCGTGGACCAGGTCGGGGCGGGCCGTCATCACCGCGGCGACCACGAGACCGGTGACCATGGCCTCGCCGATCCCGATCAGGACGTGCCAGCCGACCATCGCGGTGAGCACCTTCCCGGTCTCGACCGGCGCGGTGCCGCCGATCGCGAACAGCAGCGTGAAGGCGACGGCGGCCACCGGGACCGACACCAGCGCAGCCACGGCGGCGGCCGGTGGCACCACGGCGGGCCGCTTGGGCAGCACCGCGATCACGAGCCGGAAGACGAGATAGCCGACGCCCGCGCCGATCAGTGCCATCAAGGTGATGTTGGTGCCGAGCGCTGTCATGCCGCCGTCCGCCATGAACAGCGACTGGACGAGGAGCACCACCGCGATGCACAGCGCGCCCGTCCACGGGCCCACGAGCACCGCCGCCAGAGCACCCCCGAGCAGGTGGCCGCTGGTGCCGGCGCCGACCGGGAAGTTCATCATCTGAGCGGCGAAGACGAAGGCGGCGACGAGCCCGGCCATCGGAGCGGTACGGTCGTCGAGCTCGGTCCGGGCCTTGCGCAGCGCGACCGCGACTCCGGCCACGGCCACCGCCCCGGTCGCGATCGAGGTGGGTGCGTCGAGGAATCCGTCGGGCACGTGCATGTAAAGAACTCTACGTTATTGCGAACAATGTGCAGTAGCCGTTTCCGCCGCGCAGAACAGGAGCCCCCTCCGTGAGCCCGACCCCTCGCCTCTCCCCCGGTGACGCCGCCCCCGACTTCACGCTCTCCGACGACAAGGGAGCGGAGGTCTCGTTGAGCGACCTGCGTGGTGAGCAGGTGATCGTGTACTTCTACCCCGCCGCGATGACGCCCGGCTGCACCAAGCAGGCCTGCGACTTCACCGACTCGCTCGACGCGCTCCAGGCGGCGGGCTACCGGGTGCTCGGGATCTCCCCCGACAAGCCGGAGAAGCTGGCCAAGTTCCGCGAGCGCGACGGCCTCACGATCACCCTCCTGTCCGACCCGGAGAGGCAGGCACTGGTGGCCTACGGCGCCTTCGGCGAGAAGAAGCTCTACGGCAAGGTGGTCGAGGGCGTGATCCGCTCGACGTTCGTGGTCGACGAAGAGGGACGGATCCGGATCGCGCAGTACAACGTCAAAGCATCTGGGCACGTGGCGAAGCTTCGTCGCGACCTCGGAATCGAACCCTAGACTTGGGCTGCTCGTCCCGCCGGAGTGGTGGAACTGGTAGACACGCGGCATTTAGGATGCCGTGCCTCAGGCGTGGGGGTTCGAGTCCCCCCTCCGGCACCCTCACGCTTACAGGAGCAGGCAATGAGTAACCAGGATCCCTACGGGACCCCGCCCGAGCAGCCCTACGGTCAACAGCCCCACGGCCAGCAGCCGTACGCCGGCGGCCAGGGCTTCGGCAGCGGGCCCGGCGGTCCGGGTTACCCCGGCGCCCCGCCGCCGCCGCCGAAGAAGCGGACCGGCCTGATCATCGGCGCGATCGTCGCCGCGCTGGTCGTGATCGGGGGCCTCGTGGTCGGCGGCATCGTGCTGCTCGGCGGCGACGACGACGACGACAAGAACGAGACGTCGAGCGAGAAGGCCACGGACGAGCCGACCGAGGAGCCGACCGACGAGCCGACCGAGGAGCCGACCGAGGAGCCCACCGACGAGCCCACCGACACCGGCGGCACCGTGTCGGGCACCAACTACACCTACTCGCTCCCCGGCGAGCAGTGGGTGGACGCCACCGCCGACGCGGCTGCGGCCGGAACCGTCGTCGACAGCGCGGCCGCCTGGGGCGAGCAGATCGACGGATCCCGCGCCAACGTGCTGGTCGAGGCCGCATCGGCCGAGGGCACGCTCGAGGAGCAGCGGGACGGCTGGGAGGCCAACCTCACGTCTGGCGGTTCGAAGCTCGAGCGGCTGCCGGATGTCACCATCGACGGGGAGAACGCCTACGCCGTACAGCTGCAGGGCACGAACTCATCCGGCACGGAGATCTTCCAGACGGTTTACCTGACCCTTCATCAGGAGATCGTCTACTCGATCGGATTCTCCAGCCAGCCGGCCGACGACGAAGCCGAGGCCGGGTTCGACGTGATCAAAGACAGCTGGGCCTGGACCAGCTAGGGAGCCATGAGAGATCTGCACGAGCAACTTCGCAGCCTGGTGTCGCAGCACGGCACCGGGATCGTCGACAACTCCGAACAGTTCAGGGGGGCGCTCGACGACTACCTGACCGAGGATGACGCGACCCAGGGCGAGCTCAACCTGCTCGTCGACGCCGTCCGTCTGGGAGGCGTCGAGCGGCTGCTGGCCATGCTCGACAACGGCGCCGACCCCGACGCGGCGGTCCGGGAGGCCGGCGGTGAGCTGGCCCGCGACCGCAGCTCGGACGAGCAGCGGTCCCGCTGGGCGGTCGCCGCGATGGGCTACGCGCTGGGCCGGATCGACGCCGTGATCGTGCGAAGCCAGCTCGAGGGCGACGTCACCCGGCTGCCGTACGGCGCCACCGCGCCGGCCGCGCAGCGTCCCCCGGTGCAGAGCCCGCCGCACCAGGCTCCGCCGACGCAGAGCCCGGCCGTACCAGCCCCCGCCGGTGCAGAGCCCGCCGCACCAGGCTCCGGTGCAGAGCCCGGCCTGGCCGAGCCCGCACCCGTCGCACCCGTCACCGGTCGCGGGCTACGGCACCGCCCCGACGCCGCCGCAAGAAGCGTCGCACCGGCCTGATCGTCGGGCTGGTGGCGGCCGGCGTCGCCGTGATCGCCGCCGCCGTGGTGCTGGCGCTGGTCACCAGTGGGGACGACCCCGAGGAGACGGCCGACGACAACGGCAACAACACCCAGACCTGCGACCCGTGCCTGGAGGGCGAGGGCTACCAGTACCAGCTGCCCGAGGGCTGGCAGAACATCACCGACAAGGTCCTGGAGGACAACCCGGGCCAGCCGACGCTCGACACGGCCAGCGCGTGGGGCGAGTCCGTCGAGGAGGGCCGGGCGAACGTCATCGTCGAGGTCTCGTCGTGGACCTACAACGACCTCGACGACGCGGTGGGTGTGCTCTCCGACAACCTCAGCAGCCTCGGCGGCGACATCGAGGACCTCGACAACCGGGACGATCGACGGCGAGGAAGCCGCGGGCGTGCTCCTGACCCGGACCAACGACTCCGGGATCGAGGTCGAGCAGACGGCGTACATCGTCAAGAACGGCGAGGACGCCGTGGTGATCACCGCCTCCAACAAGTCCGACGACGACGGCCCCGCGGACGCCTACGAGAAGATCTACGACTCCTGGTCGTGGGAGTAGCCCGACGCGCACTAGAGTCCGGCAATGGACTCCGCGCTGACCTCGGTCGGCCTGCCGATCGCCCTGGCCATCATCATGTTCGGGCTCGGGCTGGGGCTGACCGTCGCGGACTTCAAGCGGGTCGGCAAGCACCCGCGGGCGGTGGTCGTCGCGCTGACGCTGCCAGATCGTGCTGCTGCCGGCGGTGTGCTTCGGGCTGGTGCTCCTCTTCGACCTCGACCCGCTGCTCGGCATCGGGATGCTGCTGCTCGCCGCCTCGCCCGGCGGCACCACCGCCAACCTGTTCAGCCACCTGTTCCGCGGCGACGTCGCTCTCAACATCACCCTCACCGCCGTCAACTCGATCATCTCGATCGCCACCCTGCCGCTGATCACCAACCTGGCGATCGACTACTTCGACCAGGGCGACTCGGTCTCGATGCCGCTGTCAGAGGTCGTCAAGGTCTTCCTGCTGATCCTGGTGCCGGTCGGGCATCGGGATGCTCGTGCGCGCGGGCCGCCCGGCGTTCGCCCGGGCGATGGACCGCCCGGTCCGGATCGGCTCGGCGGTGATCCTGGCGGTGCTGGTCCTCGGCATCCTGGCCTCCGAGCGCGACAACGTGGGCGACTACCTCGCCGACGTGGGTGTGGTGGCCGGGCTGTTCTGCGCGATCAGCCTGGTGGTCGGGTACGTCGTGCCCCGGGCGTTCGGCGTGGTCGAGGACCAGGCGATCGCGTCGTCGATGGAGATCGGCGTCCACAACGGCACGCTCGCGATCTTCGTTGCCGAGAACGTGCTCGACAGCACCGAGATCGCTGTCCCCGCGGCGGTGTACTCGATCTTGATGTTCTTCCTGGCCGCCGCCTGGGGCAGTGTCATCAGCCGCCGGGTCCGTCAGGCGCCGCTGAGCAGCACCGCCACCTGAGGGGCGATGTCGCGCAGCGCCCGGCCCCGGTGCGAGATCGCGTCCTTGTCCGCAACCGACAGCTCCGCGGTGGTCACGCCGGGGTGGTCGTCGGCCTCGAACACCACGTCGTAGCCGAAACCACCGCTCCCCCGCACCTCACGGATCACCCGGCCCTGCATCCGCCCCTCGCCGACCAGCTCGCGTCCGTCGGGGTGGACGCAGGCCACGGCACAGGTGAAGTGCGCGCCGCGCCGCTCGTCGGGCACGTCGGCCAGCTGGGCGAGGAGCAGCTCGTTGTTGCGCTGGTCGCTCTTGGGCGGGCCGGACCACCGTGCGGAGAGCACGCCGGGCATCCCGTTGAGCGCGTCGACGCAGAGGCCGCTGTCGTCGGCCAGGCTGGGGAGCCCGGTCGCGGCCGCACCGGCCCGGGCCTTGATCAAGGCGTTGCCGGTGAACGTCGGCTCGTCCTCGACCGGTTCGTCGTACGCCGTCACGTCGTCGAGGCCGAGCACCCGGACCCCGGGCAGGTGGTCCGCGAGGATCCGCTCCATCTCCTCGAGCTTCTTGGCGTTGCGGGAGGCCAGGTGGATCTCAACCACCGGCACGCGCCTCCTGCTGCAGCCGGGTGAGGTCGGCGCACCCCTTCTCGGCGAGCGAGAGCAGGGCATCCAGCTCGGCCCGGTCGAACGCGGCGCCCTCGGCGGTGCCCTGCACCTCGACGTACTTGCCGTCGCCGGTCATCACGACGTTCATGTCGGTCTCGGCCCGCACGTCCTCGACGTAGGGCAGGTCCAGGCGTGGCGCCCCGTCGATGATGCCGACGCTGACCGCCGCGACCGAGCCGGTCAGCGCCCCGGAGACGCCGAGGTGCGCGCAGGCGTCGGCCAGCGCGACGTAGGCGCCGGTGATCGCCGCGGTGCGGGTGCCGCCGTCGGCCTGCAGTACGTCGCAGTCGATCTGCACGGTGTTCTCGCCGAGAGCCCGGTAGTCGATCACGGCACGGAGCGAGCGACCGATCAGCCGGCTGATCTCGTGGGTGCGGCCACCGATCCGGCCCTTGACGGACTCGCGGTCCGAACGGGTGTTGGTGGCGGCGGGAAGCATGGCGTACTCCGCGGTGACCCAGCCCAGGCCGGAGCCCTTGCGCCAGCGCGGGACGCCCTCGGAGGCGGATGCCGCGCAGAGCACCCGGGTCCGGCCGAACTCGATCAGCACCGACCCCGCCGGGTGGTCCAGCCAGTCGCGGGTGATCGTGATCGGTCGCAGCTCGTCGTCGGCTCGGCCGTCGTCTCGGGTCATGAGGCCGGAGCCTAGTAGTGGAGCAACCTGCCGATGCACCGCACCCGTCAACAGGGTGAGAGACCATGAACCACCGAAGGGAGACCGGGTGCGGACCAGCGATCGCGACGCGGAGTTCACGGCCTTCGTCACCGCTCAACGGGCGCGGCTGCTCCGCGCCGCCCGCCTGCTGGCCGTCGGGGACGAGGCGCTGGCCGAGGACCTCGTGCAGACGACGTTGACCAAGGTGTACGTCGCGTGGCCGAAGGTGCAGCGTGCCGACGACCCGGTGCGCTACGCCCACCGGATGCTGACCAACGCGTTCATCGACGAGACCCGGCGGGCCTACCGCGGCAGGGAGAGATCGGAGCCCCAGCCCGCCGACCCACGGACCGCCGTCGCGGAGCCGGCCGACCCCACGGTGCGCGAGGCGGTGATGGCCGCGCTGGCCGGGCTGGCGCCGCAGCAGCGCGCCGTCGTCGTACTCCGGCACTGGCTCGACCTCGACGTGGAGTCCACGGCCCAGGCTCTCGGCTGCTCGGGCGGGACCGTCAAGTCCACGAACTCCCGGGCCCTCGCCCACCTACGCACCGCGCTCGCCGACCTCACCGACGACCTCACGATCAGGAGCACCTCATGACCGACCTCACCGACCTGCTCGACCGCGCCAGCGACCTCGGCGAGACACCGGTGCCGATCGCCGACGACCTCGCCCGGGCGCGTGCTGCGCTGCGCAGCCGGCGCCGCAAGCAGGGACTCGTCACCGTCGGCTCCCTGTGCGTGGTCGGCGTGCTCGCCGCGCGCCGTCGGACCCGCCCTGGTCGACGGATCTCCCGAAGACTCTCCGACGGTGACGATCGAGAAGCAGGACAGTGACCTCTTCGCCGCCAACGAGACCGAGGGGCCCTACACGTTCGGCAAGCTGCCGCGCGGCTGGGAGGTGCAGGGCGCCTACCCGCAGGGCGTCACGATCGCGCCGGTGGGCTTCGCGGACCAGGAGCCCGCGAGCTTCGTGGGCAAGCTGGTGATCATGTACGACCAGAACCCCCTGTCCGGCGACGTCACCGTCGTACGACGGCCGTGAGTTCTACAGCCGTAGTGGCGGTGGCGACCAGAGCACGGTTCGGGTCCGCACCCGCGCCGGGGAGCCCGAGGGCGTCGTCTCGGTGCAGTACCCGGACTCCGCAGGCTGGAGCGTGGAGACCATGATCGAGTTCCTGGACGCCGTCCAGGTGGGCGAGGGCGCCCTGCCCGGTCTCGGCTAGCGGCCGGCGCGGACCCTTCCGGCTGCCGCCTTGATCGCCCACGGTCCGAGGTCCCGGGCACGGCGCCCCATCCAGGGGGCGCCCTCCCGGGTCATCCAGGAGAGCTCGGTGCGCCACGTCGGTGGGACGCCCCCGGCCGGAGCGAGGGTGGGCGGTTCGCAGTGCAGCCCCACAGCTACGAGGCGGTCCGCGATCGTCGCCGCCAGAGCGCGGTGACCGAGCTCCGAGGGGTGCATCCGATCGATCGTCCAGTACGGGCGGGTGAGGAACTCGGGCCGCTGGGTCAGGTCGACCTGGATCCCGCCGTACACCGCGTGGACCTCGTCGTAGACCTCGTTGACCCGAGCGATCCGGGCCGCGAGGGGCCGGCGCAGCACCGCGGGCAGCCCGAGCACCGTCCCGTGGTCGTGGAACCGGAGCGTGAGCAGCGTGGCGCCCGCACCGTGCAGCGCGCCCGCGGCGCCCAGCAGGTCGGTGCGTAGGCGCTCGGGGCTCCCACGTCGAGCGCATCGTGTCGTTGACGCCGACGATCAGCGAGGCCAGGTCGGGGCGGTGCGTCACCGCCGCCGGGACCTGGTGCTCGCGCACCTCACGCGCAGTGGCGCCCGGCACCGCCAGGTTGCAGAACGAGACGTCGTACGTCGCACCCAGGGCGTCCGTGAGCAACCGGGCCCAGCCCCGCCACCCGACGGGCGTCGGATCCCCGATGCCGGCCGTCGTGCTGTCTCCCAGCGCCGCGAACCGGACGTACCCCTGCATGTCTCCACGGTGGGGCCGCCCGGTTCGCGACGGCTGCGGGAGGACGTCGTGTCCCGCAACGATGGGTGAACGATGGGCGCTACTTGAACTCGATCCGCAGCAGCCGCTGGATGCCGAGGAACAGCGGGATGATCAGCCAGATCGTGCCGGTCACCGCGAGCTGCGCCCACTCCTCGCCGTTGGGTATGTAGTCGCCCTCGAACAGCGGCAGCTGTGCCGTGTTGAAGTCGATCCAGGGCGCCACCTTCTCGAAGCCCTCGCTGAGCGCGCCGAGGATGCCGACTGCCGTGGGCAGGATGAAGGTGTAGACGAAGTAGACGACGATCGCAGCCGGCGGTGTTCATGAGCAGCGTCGCGATGGCGAAGCCGACCAGCACCCCGATGACGTTCGCCAGGACGAACCCGTTGAAGATGAGGTTGCCGTCCACGCCCCACTCCGGGGTACCGCCGGTGAGGCTGCCGAAGAGTGTGGCGATCACCGCCATCAGTGCCGCCAGCACCATCACGCAGGCGGCGAGCATCAGGCCGGCGAGCAGCTTGGCGACGACGATGCGTGATCTCCGCGGCTCGAGGGCGAACGTCACCAGGCCGTTGCGCTGGCTGGACTCGCTGGTCACCAGCATGATGATCAGGATCGGCAGGAAGTAGCCCAGGACGAACCCGGCGATGCTAAGGAAGTCTTCGAAGTTCTTCTCGGTGTCGCCGGCGGCGAGGGCGTAGATGGTCAGCACGAGGAGGACCAGCGCGACGATGGAGGCCGCGAACCAGCGTCCGGCCCGGGTGTCCAGCGCCTTGCGGAACTCCACCGCGGCCAGGCGGGACATCGGGACGTGCTCGGTGGCGTTCACGTCGATCGGGATGGGGGCAACTGTGGTGCTCATGCCGTGGCTCCTTCGGGGAGTTCGTCGCGCTGGGAGTCGGAGGTGAGCTCGAGGAACAGGTCCTCCAGCCCGGCCGCGCCGGAACGCAGGTCGACGAGGACGACCTGGGCCTCCAGGGCCACCCGGCCGACGTCCTCGGGTGCGCAGCTGACTCGCAGGCCCTCACCCTCGGCGGCGACGGTGTAGCCCTTCTGCTGGAGGGCCTCCGTGAGCCGCGCGTTGTCGAGGCTCATCACCAGCGAGCTGACGTTGGTGTCCATGGCGAGCAGCGACTTCTTGTCGCCCTGGGCCACGATCTTGCCCATGCCGATCAGGATCATCTCGTCGGCGATCAGCTCGACCTCGTTGAGCAGGTGGCTGGAGAGGAAGACCGTGCCGCCCCGGTCGGCGTACCCCTTGAGCAGGGTGCGCATCCAGCGGATGCCGGCCGGGTCGAGGCCGTTGGCGGGCTCGTCGAGGATCAGCACCGACGGGTCGCCGAGCAGCGCGTGCGCGATGCCGAGCCGCTGCTTCATGCCCAGCGAGTAGTTGCGCAGCCGGCGCTTGGCCTCGGTGTCACTCAGCGAGACCAGGTGCAACATCTCGTCGACCCGGGACTCCGGGAGACCCATGGTCTTGGCGCCGATGGTGAGGATCTCGCGTCCGGTGCGGCCCGCGTGCTGCGCGGAGGCGTCGAGGAGGACCCCGACGTGCCGGCCGGGGTTGGGGATGTCGTGGTAGAGGTGGCCGCCGATCGTGGCCCTGCCGTGGGTGGCCGGGGTGAGGCCCACCATCACGCGCATCGTGGTGGTCTTGCCGGCGCCGTTGGGACCGAGGAACCCGGTGACCCGTCCTGGCTGCGCGACGAAGCTGATGTCGTCGACGGCCTTGAAGCCGCCGTATGCCTTCGTGAGGCCTTCGACTGTGATCATGTCCGCCACTGTGCCCGATCGGCGGTCCCCGACACATCGTCCGCGTGGATGAAGAGTCGCGACCAAAGTAGGGGGCGCCGGACACCGGAGGTCCTGTGCCGCGGCAGCCCTCGGCCCTAGCGTTCGGGTGTGGACCTGCCCGAGCCCCGACGACTACCAGCCCCGGCTGACGTGGTGGAGTCACACGTGGCGGACGATCCTGATGCTCGCGATCAGCGTCGTGGTCTGGCTGACGGTCGCCGAGAACCAGACCGAGGAGCGGTTCCTGCTCGACGTCGCGCTGGGGCTGCCGGCCGTCGGGCTGGTGTTCTTCCGGCGGCGCTGGCCGCTGCCCGTGGCCGTCCTCACGGCGGTGCTGTCCTGCGGGTCGTCGCTGGCCGCCGGCCCGGCGACGCTGGCCGCCGTGTCCTTGGCGACCCGGCGGCGCTGGAGCCAGGTGGTGCTGCTCGCGGTCATCAACGTGGTCGCGGCGCAGGTGTTCTACCAGGTGCAGCCGCCCACCGGACGCCGACCCGGAGTGGCTGACGCTGGGCACCAACATCCTGGTCATCGCCGGGATCATGGCATGGGGCATGTACATCGGCTCGCGGCGGGAGCTGCTCTGGACGCTGCGCAACCGCGCGGAGACCGCCGAGGCCGAGCAGGAGCTCCGGGTGCGCCAGGCGCGCAGCAACGAGCGGGCCCGGATCGCCCGGGAGATGCACGACGTACTGGCGCACCGGATCTCGCAGATCTCGATGCACGCCGGGGCGCTGAGCTTCCGCGACGACCTCACCACCGACGAGATGCGCGACAGCGTCGCGGTGATCCAGGAGAAGGCGCACGAGGCGCTCACCGACCTGCGCGGCGTGCTCGGGGTGCTCCGTGACGACGGGAGCGGCCAGGCCGGCGAGGCGCCGCAGCCGACGTACGCCGACCTGCCCGCGCTGGTCACCGAGGCGGAGGAGTCGGGGCTGAACGTGGGCCTCGACGACGAGCTGGACACGCGGGGAACGCCGGTGCCCGACGCGGTCGGCCGCACCCTCTACCGGATCGTGCAGGAGGGCATGACCAACGCCCGCAAGCACGCGCCCGGGAGCCGGCTGACGATCCAGGTCAGCGGTTCGCCGGAGGGCGGCGTCGACATCCGGCTGCGGAACCCGATCGGCTTCGGGCCCTCGGCGGCACCGGGCGCCGGCCTCGGCCTGGTGGGGCTCACCGAGCGGGCCGAGCTCGCCGGCGGCCGCCTGGAGCATCGTCGCGACGGGCAGACCTTCCTGCTGCACGCGTGGATACCGTGGGCGCCATGACTCGGGTGTTGATCGTCGACGACGATCCGTTGGTCCGCTCGGCGCTCAGCCTGATGCTCGGCGGGCAGCCGGACATCGCGGTCGTGGGCGAGGCCGGCGACGGCCGCGACGGCGTCCGGATGGCCCGGGAGCAGCGCGCCGACGTGGTGCTGATGGACATCCGGATGCCGCAGGTCAGCGGGCTCGAGGCCACCCGGACGCTGTACGCCGACCCCGACCCGCCCCACGTGATCGTGCTGACGACGTTCGACGCCGACGAGCACGTGATGTCGGCGCTCGCGGCCGGGGCCGACGGGTTCCTCCTCAAGGACACGCCCCCCGCCCAGATCCTCGAGGCGATCCGCAGCGTGGCCGCCGGCAACCCGATGCTGTCCCCGTCGGTGACCCGCACCCTGATCGACAAGGTGCGCACCGACCCGGCCGCCGACCGGGCCGCCGAGGCGAAGCAGCGGCTCGAGGCGCTCACCGATCGGGAGCTCGAGGTGGCCCTGGCGGTCGGCCGCGGGATGAGCAACGCCGAGATCGCCTCGGAGCTCTACCTCTCGGTGCCGACGGTCAAGGCACACGTGTCGCGGCTGTTCGAGAAGCTCGAGGTCACCAACCGGGTGCAGATCGCGATCTGCGTGCACGAGTCCGGGCTGAACGGTCAGAGCACCTGACCGGTCAGGGGCGCACCGCCCGGATCAGCCAGCACCCGGAGCCGAACAGCACGCCGTCGGCGGTCGCGTGCGCGACGAACACGGTGCGCAGCGCCTCGAGCGCCTGCGAACGCGCGTCGGGGTCCACCCCCTCGAGCATCCATCCGAGCTGCCCCAGCACGAACGCGTGGGCCTCATCGGCGGTCCGGCCGAACCACATCGGTGCCTGCAGCGGCTCGAGGTCGACGTCGTCGAACCCGGCGCCACCGAGGACGGTGCGCACGTGGTCGGGTTCCGCGAGCGCGAACGGGCCGGGTGCCCCCGCCGGTGGCGGCGACAGGTCGCGACCCGCGGCCAGCGCACCGAAGAACGCCTGGATCCACTCGTTCCGCTCGGGGGCCTGCCACGCCGCCAGAGCGAGCCGGCCTCCGGGGCGCAGCGCCCGCGAGATGTTGGCGAAGGCGGCGGCCTGGTCACCGAAGAACATCGCGCCGGTGCGGCTGAGCGCGAGGTCGAACGAGCCGGCTTCGAACGGGTGGACCTGCGCGTCGGCCTGCTCGAACGTCGCGTTGTCCACGCCTTCGGCGGCGGCGCGGAGGCGGGCCTCGTCGAGCATGCGGGAGGAGAGGTCGACGCCCAGCGCCGAGCCGGCGCTCGCGGCCCGGGCCAGGTCGCGGGTGGTCTGTCCGGTGCCGCAGCCGATGTCGAGCACCCGGTCGGTGACCCGCACCTCGGCCACGTCGAGCAGGGCCCGATGGTGCACCGCCACCGAGCGGTCGTAGTCGTCGGCGTGGGACGCCCAGTACTCGCCCTCGTCGCCGTCCCAGGCCCCGAGCTGCTCGGCATTCGATGGTGCGACACGCACCGTGCTGGCTTCCGACATCTCAGCTCCTCCGGTACTCTCCCCTTGGGAGAAAAAGATCCTCCCAAGGGGAGAAAATGTCAAGCCCAAGACTGACCTCGACGTCGTACGCGATCCTCGGCCTGCTCGCCGTGAAGCCGTGGACCACCCACGAGCTGGTGCAACAGGTGGACCGGAGCCTGCGGCGGATCTGGCCGCGCACCGCGAGCAAGCTCTACGAGGAGCCCAAGAAGCTGGTCGCCCACGGTTTCGCCCGGGCGGAGGACGCCTCGGTGGGGCGGCGGCCGCGGACGCGCTACACGATCACAGCCCGGGGCCGCCGGGCGCTCGCGGAGTGGGTGCGGGAACCGGGAACAGGCCCCTCCCTCGAGTTCGAGCAGCTGGTCAAGATCCACTTCGCGGACAGCGACACGAAGGCCGCCGTGCTGGCGAACCTGCACGCGACCCTCGCGTGGGTGCGGGAGGAGAACGTGGAGAACCTGGCCACCGCCCGCGCCTACCTCGAGCAGCGCGGCGAGTTCCCCGAGCGAGCGGCCCTCAACCAGCTCAGCGGGCAGTTCCTCGCCGCCTACTACGTCTGCGTGGCCGAGTGGGCCGAGTGGGCGATCGGCGTTGTCGAGGAGTGGCCGGACGACGTGACGCAGGCGCCCTTCGACCTCGCCGTGGCCGAGCAGGCGGTGCGGATGGTGCAGAGCATCGCGCCGGCTCAGAGCTCGTAGACCGCGCCCGGCCTGGCCAGCTCGACGTCGCCGGCGAATACCGCGGTGGCCTCGCTCTTCGCCATGTCTTTTTCGAACCAGGGCGGGATGTGGGTCAGCACCAGACGGCCGACGCGCTTCCGGTTGGCGACCGACCCGCAGTCGGCGCCGGTGAGGTGGATGTGCGGCGGGTTGTCGTCGCCCGACCGGAACGACGCCTCGGCGATCAGCAGCGGCACGTCGGCGGCGACCCGGTCCAGCCCCTCGCACGGACCGGTGTCCCCGCTGTACCCGAACGTGGCGCCGTCGGCGCTGATCCGCAGCCCGTAGGCCGGAACGGGATGGTCGACCTCGATCGGCTCCACCGTGAACGGGCCGAGCTCGACCTTCCCGTCGTACTCGTGGAAGTCGAAGTCCTCGCGCATGCCCGGGTCGAGCGGAAGGCCGTAGGCGTGGGCCATCCGGTCGGCGATCCCGGCCGGCCCCCAGACCGGGATCGGTCGTTGCGGCCCCTGCGGGCCGTAGCGCCGCAGCACGTAGTAGCCGCACAGGTCCATGTAGTGGTCGGGGTGCAGGTGGCTGACCAGGACGCCGTCGACGCTCAGCGGGTCGATGTAGTTGTGGAGGGCCCCCAGCGCGCCGTTCCCGAGCTCGAGCAGCACCCGCCAGGAGCGGCCGTCGGCGTCATCGGCCTCCAGCAGGTAGCAGGAGGCCGGTGAGTCCGGGCCGGGGAAGGAACCCGAGCAGCCGATCACGGTGATCCTCATGTCAGGCCACCGGCGAACTGGGTGGCCGCGACCATCTCCGGCCCGAGGAACCGCCGGCCGATGGTCTCGAACTCGGTCGGCGCTCCCGTGGTCACGAAGGTGTACGTCGGCACCCCGCCCGGTCGCATCAGGCCGGTCTCGGCGAGCATCTTGTAGACGTCCTTGGCGCACTCCTCGGCACTGCTCACCAGGGTGACCTCGTCGCCCATCACGTAGGAGATGACGCCGGTGAGAAGCGGGTAGTGCGTGCAGCCGAGGATCAGGGTGTCGACGTCGGCGCGGGTCAGCGGGTCGAGGTACTCGTGGGCGGCGGCCAGCAGCTCGTCGCCCCCGGTGATGCCGGCCTCGACGAAGTCGACGAAGCGGGGGCAGGTCTGGATCGTCACCTCGAGGTGCGGGGCGGCCGCGAACGCGTCGTCGTAGGCCATCGACTCCGCGGTGGACTGGGTGCAGATCACCCCGATCCGCCCGGTGTGGGAGGCGGCGGCCGCGCGGCGCACCGCGGGCAGGATCACCTCGACGACCGGGACGTCGTAGCGCTGCCGGGCGTCGCGGAGCATCGCCGCGCTGGCCGAGTTGCAGGCGATCACCAACGCCTTCACGCCCTGACCGACCAGGTGGTCGAGGCACTCGAGTGCGTACTCGCGGACCTCGCCGATCGACTTGGGTCCGTAGGGCTGGCGGGCGGTGTCGCCGACGTACAGCAGCGACTCGTGCGGCAGCTGGTCGATCACCGAGCGGGCGACGGTGAGTCCGCCGAACCCCGAGTCGAAGATGCCGATCGGGGCATCGGTGGTCGCTGGCACGAGGAGCAAGACTAGGCGCTGGGACCCGCCACACGCACGAAGTGGCGACCGACGTCACGTTCCGTCGGTATCTTTGCCCGGTGCAATTTCGTGGGGCATTGCTCGCCTGCGCCCTCTCGGTGGCGCTCGTCTCGCCGACGGCGGAGCCGGCCGTCTCATCACCCGGGGTGGCACCGGAGACCCGGGTGCTGGTGGTCTCGGTCGACGGCCTGAACCCGACCGCGCTGCGCCGCCTCGGGGCGCGCGGGACGCCGTCCTTCCACCGCCTGATGTCGGAGGGGGCCTTCACCCTCAACGCCCGCGCCCAGGTGGAGCAGACCACCACCCTGCCCAACCACACGAGCATGGTCACCGGCCGCCGGATCGACCGCGCGCACAGTGGTCACGGGGTCACCTGGAACACCGACCGTCGCGGCACCACCGTGCAGAAGGCGGCCGGACACGAGGTCGGGTCGATCTTCTCGATGCTGCACAAGGCCGGGATGAACGTCGCGCTGTTCGCTGCCAAGGCGAAGTTCTCGTTGTTCGACCGCTCCTGGCCCGGGATCAACCGGGTGACGATCAAGGACGAGAAGGACGGGGCGCTGACCAAGGCGGTGCGCAGCGACCTGATCCTGCACCATCGCGCGTTCACGTTCCTGCACCTCGGCGGCGTCGACAAGACCGGCCACGCCAACGGTTTCATGTCCCCGGCGTACCTCACCGCGGTACGGCGGATGGACGCCAAGCTGGGAATGCTGCTCGCCGCGATCGACGGCCACGACGAGCTCGACGACCTGACGATCGTGCTCACCGCCGACCACGGGGGCAACGGTCGTGACCACGACGACCCGACGAAGCTGGCGAACTACCGGGTGCCGTTCGTGGTGTGGGGTCCCGGCGTCGTCCACGACGACCTCTACGACCTCAACCCGGCGTTCAAGGATCCCGGCAAGAAGCGTCTGGGCTTCGGCGGCAAGCAGCCGATCCGCAACGGCGACGTCGCCAACTTCGCGGCGGACCTGCTCGGAGTGGGTCCGGTCCCGGACAGCCTGTGGAACGCCGCCCAACTGCTGCAGGTCAGCTGAGCGCCGGCATCCGGTCCCGGCACAGGCAGAACACGTTGCCCTCCGGGTCGGCCAGCACGTGCCAGTTGACCTCCGGGCTCTGACCCACGTCGACCGGCGTCGCGCCGAGCTCGAGCAGCCGCTCCAGCTCTGCGGCCTGGTCGCGGTCGGTCGGGTTGACGTCGAAGTGGAGCCGGCTCTTGACGTCCGTCGGCGGGTCCGGCACCCATCGGAAGTCGATCTGGAACGGGCCGCCGCCCTTGGGGCCGATGCACGCACCATCGCGGCCGTGCTCGGTGCGTTGCCACCCGGTGGCGACGACCTCCCAGCCGAGCACGTCGGCCCAGAAGTCGGCCAACCGACGGGGGTCGGCGCAGTCGATCGGTATCGACATGATGCGACTGGTCATGCGGGAACCTTCCTCATCTCGGGGTCTTCGACATCACTCTCCTGGGTCGGCGAGCGATGCAACGCCACGCCGACCACGACCAGGCCGACCCCAGCCACCTCGACCAGGGTCGGCACCTGCGCCAGGACCAGCGCACCCAGCACCGTCGCCGTCGCAGGGAGCAGGCTCACCATCAGCGCGTACGTCGACCGCGCCAGCCGCGCCATCGCCAGCTGGTCGCACACGTAGGGCACCACCGACGACGCGATGCCCACACCGAAGGCGGCGGCCAGCGCCACCGGGTCGGTGACGGCCGGCACCGCGTCCGCGAGCCCGATCGGCAGGGCGACCACGGCGGCGATCATCATCGCGAGCGCCAACCCGTCGACGCCGGTGATCGGTGCGCTGGTGGCCACCCGGTGCGCGAGGCCGATGTAGAGGGCGAACAGCACGGCGTTCGCGGCGGCGAACATGATGCCGAGCGGGTCGTGCACCAGGTGCACGTCGGTGACCAGGTAGACGCCGGCGACGGCGAGCAGGAGGGCCGCGAGGTTGGCGCGGGTGCGCACGGCGCCCGCGGCCAGTGCGATCACCGGCAGGAACTCGATCGCGGCGACGGTGCCCAGCGGCAGCCGGTCGATCGCGAGGTAGAAGCAGGCGTTCATCGCCGCGAGCACCGCTCCCCAGGCCACCAGCAGTCGGCGGGTGTCGCGCTCGAGCAGCGCCCAGGTCTCCCACGGCCGGCGCCAGAGGGCGAACACCACCGCCGCCGAGGCGATCCGGAGCCAGGCGACGCCGAGGACGTCGATCCGGGCGAACAGCAGCACCGCGAACGCGGGGCCGAGGTAGTGGAACACCGCGCTGACCACGAAGTACGCGTGCGCGGGGACGCGTGCCGACGCGGGGGTCGCGGCGCTGATGGTCACGGCCTTAGACTAGAAAGCCGATCAGGCATTCACCATGGTCGAATGAAGGCATCGGAGCCCTGCAATGGCAGATATCAAAGCCAATGGACGGCAGCGCCGTCGAAACGAAGGTTCGCCCTTGGACGCCGACCAACCGGCGTCTGCTGGACGCGTTGAGCGCCGACGCCCGGACCAGCATGGTGGAGCTCGGCCGGCTCGTCGGCATGTCGGCCCCTGCCGTGCGTGACCGGATCGCCCGGCTGGAGGAGGCGGGCGTGATCCGGGGCTACCGGGTGGACGTCGACCCGGCCGCGGTCGGCCTGCCCGTGGCCGCCTGGGTGCGCATCCGACCCGGGCCGGGTCAGCTCCCGAACGTCGCCGACCTGGCCACCCGGACTCCCGAGGTGAGTGAGTGCCACCGGATCTCCGGCGAGGACTGCTTCCTGCTCAAGGTGCACGTCGCCCGGATCGAGGACCTCGAGAGCGTGCTCGACCGGTTCCTGATCCACGGCCAGACCACCAGCTCGTTCGTCGTGGCCACACCGGTCCCGGCGCGGACGGTGCTACCGGTCGAGCATGGATAGCGTCGGCACCTGGCAGCACCTCGAGCTGCGCGACGGCGTACTCCTGCGCGAGCTCGTGCCCGACGACGCCGAGGGCGTCCTCTCGGTGCACGGGGACAGCCGCGTCTACACCCTCGACCCCCACGAGAGGCACACCGACCTCGAGCACACGAAGCGCTTCATCGCGCCGATGGTCGAGCACTGGCAGCGACACGGCTTCGGCTACTGGACGGTGCTCGTGCCGCGCGACTGGTGGCCCGCCGGCGTGCCGGGCGGCGAGCCGGACGACGGCCAGCGGGTGCACGCCGGGCTGGGCGGGCTCACCACCACCAGATCCAGGGCGTACCCGTGCTGAACGTCTACTTCCGGTTCGCGCCTTCGGTACAGGGACGCGGGCTCGCCGGGCTGATCCTCGACGAGGCCGCGCGGATGGCGCCGCACGTCGCGCCGGGCGTTGACATCGTGGTGCGCACCCGGCCCGCCAACGTGGCGGCACGCAGGGTCGCCGAACGCGCGGGGTACGTCGACGAGGGTCTCGAGCCGGGCACCACCGACATGCAGCTGCTGCGGCTCAGCGCAGCTCCGCCGGCCGTCGGCCAGGGGTTGAAGCGGCAGCCGTGGGTGCCCTTGGACTGCTGCATCATCACCGGCGCCAGCCGGCCCTTGCCGGGGCAGCGCGCATGACCCTTGCCCAGCCAGTGGCCGGTCTCGTGGTTGACCACCATGTGTCGGTAGTCGCGCAGCGAGCGGTGGGCGCGCGTTCCAGGCGGGTGAGGCGAACCGCCAGCGGGTCTGGTTGATGATCACGTTGCGGCCCACCCGGCAGCTCCACATGCTGCTGCACTCCGAGGAGAAGCCCGGCACCGTGCCGGCCGCCGCCAGCCAGAGGGTGAACGAGCCGCCCCGGGCCACCGGGACGAACCGGACGCCCTTGGCCCGCCAGCCGCGCGGGTCCGCGTAGGTCTGCTGGGCGAGCCGGCGGAACTCCCCCACGCTCGCGACGATCGTGCCGCGGGTGCGCACGCTGTAGCGCACGGTTCGGCGTACGTCGACCCGGTGCTGCACCGGACGGGTGCGTGACGACGTGGCCAGTCCTCGCGTGTGCCCGGGGCTCCGGACGGTGACCCGCACCCGCACGCTGCGGCCCACGTCCTGGGGGACGAAGCGGTAGTGCGCGGACGTCGCGCCGCGGATCGGGCGGCCTGCGCGCAGCCACTGGTAGCGGACGCGGGACGGGTCGGCCGACCAGCGACCCGGGGTGGCGGTCACCATCCGGGTGAAGCGCTGGACGCCGACCACCTCGGGCAGCCGTCTGTTGACCAGCGGCGCGCGGACCACCTTCGCCGTTTGCGCTGACACTGCCTGGGCGCTCGAGCCGTCGGTGGCGGTCGCGGTCACCCGCACCGACATCCGGTGGCCGAGGTCGCCGAGCCGCAGCCGGTAGCTGCGTTCGCGCGCACCGGGGATCGGCGCACCGTCGCGCAGCCAGCGGTAGGCGACGTCCACGTCGGCCGGGTCCCAGACGCCCGGCCCGGCCCGGAGCACCCGGTCGAACATCGGCGTACCCGTGACCTGGGGCGGCGTCACGTTGACGACGTCTTGCGCCGCATGTGCCGGACTCGCGAGGACGCCGCCCAGCAGGAGCAGGGCGACGAGGAAGGCGCGTCCTACGCCCAGAGCTGACCCTCGAGCCGGTCCTCGGCCTCGTCGACGGTGCCTTCGTAGGCGCCGGTGGAGAGGTACTTCCAGCCGCCGTCGGCAACCACGAACGCGATGTCGGCTGCCTCGCCGGCCTTCACGGCCTTGGCCGCCTGGCCGAGCGCGGCGTGCAGGATCGCGCCGGTGGAGATGCCGGCGAAGATGCCCTCGAGCTCGAGAAGCTCGCGCGTCCGGCGTACGGCGTCGCGCGGCCCGACCGAGAACCGGGCGTCGATCAGCTCGGCGTCGTAGAGCTCGGGCACGAACCCCTCGTCGAGGTTGCGCAGGCCGTAGACCAGCTCGCCGTAGCGTGGCTCGGCGGCGACGATCCGCACGTCGGGCTTGGCCTCGCGGAAGAACCGGCCGACGCCCATCAGGGTGCCGGTGGTCCCGAGACCGGCCACGAAGTGGGTGATGCTCGGCAGGTCGGCGAGGATCTCGGGACCGGTGCCGTCCTGGTGGGCGAGCGCGTTGGCGGGGTTGCCGTACTGGTAGAGCATCACCCAGTCGGGGTGCTCAGCGGCGATCTGCTTGGCCACCCGGACCGCTTCGTTGGACCCGCCGGCCGCCGGCGAGGAGACGATCTCGGCGCCCCACATGCGCAGCAGCTGGCGGCGCTCCTCGCTGGTGTTCTCGGGCATCACGCAGACGATGCGGTAGCCCTTGAGCTGCGCGGCCATGGCCAGCGAGATGCCGGTGTTGCCGGACGTCGGCTCGAGGATCGTGCAGCCGGGGCGCAGGCTGCCGTCCTTCTCCGCCTCCTCGATCATCCGCAGCGCCGGCCGGTCCTTGATCGACCCGGTGGGGTTGCGGTCCTCGAGCTTGGCCCACAGCCGCACCTCGGGCGCCGGGGAGAGACTTGGGCAGGCCCACCATCGGCGTACCGCCGACGGAGGCGAGGAGGTTCGGGTACCTCATCCGCCCGCGACGGCGGGCAGCACCACGACCTGGTCGCCGTCGGCCAGCGCTGCCTCGAGCCCGCCGATGAACCGGACGTCCTCGTCGTTGACGTAGACGTTGACGAAGCGACGCAGGTCGCCGTCATCGATCAGCCGCTCCTTGATGCCCGGGTGGTTGGCCTCGAGGTCGTCGATCAGCGCTGACAGGCTGGCGCCCTCGCCGGAGACCGCCTTCTCGCCGTCGGTGTAGGTGCGCAGGATGGTCGGGATCCTGACCTCGATGGTCATTGCAGCTGCTCCTCAGGTTGCTCCGGTGCCGTTCTCTGGGCCAGGAAGCGCGGGAACGACGTCCACCTCTTCCTCGGTCACCACGCCGTCCACGATCCTGTACGACCTGAACTCCACCGGGCCGTCGTTATTCCCGTGTTCACGCGTGCTGACCAACACATAGTGTGCCCCGGGTTCGCTCGCCAGGCCGATGTCGGTCACAGAGGGATACGCCTCGGTGGCCGTGTGCGAGTGGTAGATCACGATCGGTTCCTCGTCGCGGTCGTCCATCTCGCGGTAGAGCGCGAGCAGGTCGGTGGAGTCGAACTCGTAGAACGTCGGGCTGCCGGCGGCGTTCACCATCTCGACGAACCGCTCCGGCCGGTCACTTCCCTCGGGCCCCGCGACCACACCGCACGCCTCGTCCGGATGGTCCCGCTTGGCGTGGGCGACGATCGCGTCGTACGTCGTCCTGCGCGATGGTCAGCACCTGGCGGTCCTCACTGCTTCTTGGGCTGGCCGCAGGTGAAGTCGGCCACCAGGTCGACCTTGTCACCACCCGTGGAAGTCAGGGTCACGTCGACCGAGGCGCTCTTGCCGTGCTCGTCGATGTCGAGGGACTCCGCGTCGGCAGGGTCGCTGGAGTAGGCGGTGCCGTCGGCCGAGAGCGAGACGCTTCCCTTGAACTCGGCGCCGGGGCTGTAGAGCGCGAGGCGGTTCTTGCCGTGGGTGAGCGTGTAGACGGCGTTCGGGCCCGGGTCGTCGGCGGGCTTGCCGCCCGTGCGGACCTGCGCCTCGCCCTCCCACTCGGCCTCGTAGGCGCCGCTGGTGCTCGCCTCGGCGGTGCAGTCGACGACCTTGGCGGGCTTGCGGACGTCCTCGGTGTCGTCGCTGCTGGGCGATCCAGAAGTCGGCTCGTTGGCCTTCTCCTCGTCCTTGCCGTCGTCGTCGACGCCGCCGCATCCCGCGGTTGCCAGGATCAGGCAGACAGCGGGCACGATCATCAGAAGTCGCCTCATGGGGGCGAGTCAATCACCGGGCCCGAAACCCGGCGGTCGAGGTCTCACCAATTTGGCCATTTCTCAGATGGGGTCTCAGATGGGTCTCAGGCGAGGGCCCGGACCAGCGTCTCCTGGAGATAGCCCACCCAGTCGTAGATGTCGTGGGCCTGGGCCCGCGGGTCCTCGTCGGGCAGCGACTCCCAGTAGGCGTCGTCGTCCTGCTCGACGCCGAGCCGGGTGGCCAGCGCCAGCCGCAGGTCGGTGAAGGAGCGCATCCAGGTCTCCGCGGTGGGCCGGTCGAGCTCGACGTCGATCATCAGCCCGTCCTCCTCGAGCTGGGGCGGCAGCCCGGCCTCCTCGAGACCGTCGATGATCACGCAGGCCGCCGCGGCCTTGCCGTCGCGGAGCGTGGCCTCGGTGAAGCGCCGGAACTCGGCGGCCGCCTCCTCGTCCTCGGCGTACGCCGTCGGGAACAGCCGGGCGAGCACCGGGTCCTCCGGCTCGGCGGTCGGCCCCGAGAAGTCCATCAGCGTCTCGAACGGGTCCTGCCCGTGCGGCACCGCCTCCTCGTTGCGGAGCAGCTCGACCAGCTGCGAGGCCAGGGAGCGCAGCAGGTCGGCCTCGAAGCCGGTGAAGTTCGCGATCACCAACCCGCTGCGCCGGTGCTTGGTGAACGCGCTCATTCTGACCTGCTGAGCGTCGCCCAGAGGCCGTACTCGTGCATCGCCTGGACGTCGCGCTCCATCTCCTCGCGCGAACCGGTGCTGACCACCGACTTGCCGTCCTGGTGCACCTCGAGCATCAGCTTCTCGGCCTTCTTCTTGTTGTAGCCGAAGTACTTCTGGAAGACGTAGGTGACGTAGGACATCAGGTTCACCGGGTCGTTCCACACGATGGTGACCCACGGGGTGGCGACGACCGTCATCTCGTCAGAGGAGAGGTCGGGTTCGACCTCGACCGGGCTCGGCGCTGACACCTCGCCATGGTGGCACACTGCCGTGCGTGACCGACTTGGACGTGCGCCTCGACGACGGCGCCCTCTGGCTGACGATGAACCGCCCCGAGGTGCTCAACGCGATGTCGCCCGAGATGAGCGACGGCGTGGCGTCGTACGCCGAGAAGGCCGTCAGCGACGACGCCGTCCGCGTGGTGGTGCTGACGGGCGTCGGCGACGCGTTCAGCGCGGGCGCCGACATCTCCGGAGAGAACGCGCACGAGAACTTCGACGTGCGCGCGCTGGACATGGCGAACCGCATCATCCGGTCGATCACCAACCTCGACAAGCCCGTCGTGGCGGCCGTCAACGGGGTCGCGGCCGGCGTCGGCTGCTCGGCCGCGCTCGCCGCTGACATCGTCATCGCCAAGGAGTCGGCGACGTTCCTCCTCGCGTTCGCCCGGATCGGCCTGATGCCCGACGGGGGGACCACGGCGACCGTGGCCGCCTCGATCGGTCGTGCCCGGGCGATGCGGATGGCCCTGCTGGCCGAACCCCTGTCCGCCCGCGAGGCGTACGACGCCGGGCTGGTCACCCACGTCGCCGCCGACGGCGAGTACGACGACCTCGTCACCAAGATCGTGCGGCGGCTCGCTTCTGGACCACCTCTCGGCTACGCCGCCACCAAGAAGGCCATCAACGCCGCGACGCTCGCACACCTCGACGACGCCTTGGAGCGCGAGCGGACGGGCCAGACGGTGCTGCTCCGGACGGCCGACGTGGCCGAGGGCATGCGGGCGTTCTCGGAGCGACGCCGCCCGTCGTTCCGCGGCGAGTGACGGGCGTCAGCGGCACCACTTCTCGGCGATCGCCCGGATCACCTTGAGGTTGCGGTTGGTGGCCACCCCGAGCTGCTTCTCGATCTCGGCGTTGGTCAACCGGGCGTGGTGATAGGGGTCGGTGATCACGAGGTGCACGGCGCGACCCCGGACCCGGGCGATGTCCCGCTCGGTGCTCAGCGCCTCCATCTGCCGGGCCAGCGCCGCGCTCGGTTCCTTCTTGAGCAGCGACACGTAGTGCGTACCCGGGTGGCCGTCGGCCACCTCCTCGGCCTGGTCGGCGATCGCGCACAGCTCGGCCGGGGTGAACACGACGGTCGACACCTCGAACCCGCGGTCGGCCAGGTACGCCGTCTCCAGGGCGTCCTCGATCCGCTGCCGCGAGCGCATCCTGGTCTCGAAGCGAACGTTGCCGGTGTTGATGTGCGTCGCCACGTCCGAGAAGCCGGCGGCCTCGGTGGCGGCGACGATGTCGCCCTTGGGGAACTTGCGAGTGGGGCCGAGGTTGATCGCTCGGAGAAACCCTAGGTAGGTCGCCATGACAGATACCGTGAAGCCCATGCCAGCAGAGGGCAAGCCCGGCGACGGCCGGGCCACCCGGTGGGACAGCCACCGCGAGGAGCGTCGTGGCGAGCTGGTCGATGCGGCCGTCCGCGCCATCGACCGCGACGGTCCCGACGTGAGCATGGCCGCGATCGCCGTCGAGGCCGGCGTGAGCAAGCCGGTGCTCTACCGCTACTTCGCCGACAAGGACCAGCTGCTCGTGGCGGTCGGACAGTGGGGCGCCGACGAGGTGCTCGCCCGCGTCGTACCACCGCTGCTCGCCGACGTCCCGATGCGCCAGCGGATCGAGCGCTGCATGACGGCCTACCTGGCCGCGATCGAGGAGCACCACCAGGTCTTCCTGCTCCTGGTGCGCCACCGCGCCGCGGGCGGTGACCCGCTCGCGGACGGCAAGGCCAGGGTCGCGGCGGCGCTGGCACGCGTCCTCGGCGACGCGCTGCGCGAGATCGGCATCGACTCCGCGGGCGCGGAGCCGTGGGCGCAGAGCGTGGTCGGCATCGGGCTCACCACCGGGGAGTGGTGGCTCGAACGGCGCACCATGTCGCGCGCGGCGGTCAGTCGCTACCTGGCGGCGTTCGTCTGGCACGCGCTCGAAGGCGCGACGACCGAGGCCGGGCGGCCCCTCTCGTCGTTCGGCGCGCCGGCGTGCGGTCACCGAGCTGCGCCGCCAGTAATTCCGTGCGTCACCGGCCGGACCCCTACCCTCGTCGAGGCGAGATCAGCAGCCCGGACGGAGTGCCTGATCCGGGTCCTGCGCGTCGTACCTCGCCACTGGCATCGCGACTGTCGAGCGCGGGGGTTCGACTCCTCCATCTCGCAAGGCGAGCGGGTGGTCGAGGCGACAGCGATACCGCACCAGCGGCCCGGTCGGTCAGCACGACGATCGGGGCCCCGTGCGGCGTCGTGTCGTCGACACCCGCTCACCGCCACACTGAAGCCGGACACGGCCCAGAACCCAGAAAGGAGGAAGCCATGTCCTTTCCGCAAGATCACTATCCGTCCACCGAGCGCGCCTCGAGTACTCGACGGCGTCGCACTCGCGTGCTCGAGCCCGGCCGCACCGGGTCCCGCGGCGCGCGACTACCAGCACGTGTCGTGGTCGAGCGCATCGTGACCACGGCCCCGCAGGACTGCTGACCTCCGACTGTCTCGATCCGGGTCACCGCCGCGGTGCGGTGGTCCGTGGCCGACCCGCTCCGGTTCGTCGAGCCTCGACCGATCCGTCGGCGTCGGTCTACCTCGCCGTGCAGATCGCGCTGCGCGACGCGCTCGTGGAGGTCGAGGCCGACGCGGTGGTCCGGCAGTCCCGCGGGTCCTGGGTGACACCCTCACCCCGGCCGCGGCGGCGGCCGGCGCCGAGGTCGGCGTCGCGGTACGCGAGGTCGTGGTCAAGGACGTGATCCTGCCGCTCGACCTGCGGTCCGCGTACGCCGAGCAGGTGACCGCCCGGGCCCGCGGCCAGGCTCGGCTGGAGGCGGCGCGCGCCGAGACCGCCGCGCTGCGGTCGCTGGCGAACGGCGCGAAGCTGCTCGACGAGCACCCCGCGCTGGCGCGGCTCCGCCTGGTGGAGTCGCTGCCTCCGGGCTCCACGCTGGAGCTCACCACGGAGTAGCGGCGTGGCACGCCACGAGGAACGGAGGCTCGTCCTCCGGCCCCGTGGCGTGTCCGCCCACTCAGACGTTGGGGTCGGGCATGATCTCGCGAACCTCCTGTGAGCAGCGGCAGGCGACCGCGATCTTGGCAGCCCACTCCAGTGCCTCCTCACGAGAGGCCACGTCGACGACCGCGAACCCGCCGATTACCTCCTTGGTCTCCGGGAACGGGCCGTCGGTGATCATCCCGTCGGTGTCCACGATGCTCGCCCGCTGGCTTTCCAGCCCGGCACCGAAGACCCACACGCCTGCCTCCTGGGCCTCCTGCACAACGGCATGCGCGGCCTTGGCCACGTCGGGCAGCTCCTCGTCGGGGAACTTCATCCATCCGTCGTCGAACGAGATCAGGTACCGCGTCATCGCATGACTCCTTGTCCGGGCAGCCTCGACCGGCCGCCTCTCACCTCTTCCACGAACGGGTCGACGTCAATACGACAGCGTGCCGCAGAAATCCTCCGGCGTGGAGCCGTGCGAACGAGCGCCCCGACACCTAGTCTCGGCCGCATGCCCTGCGACTACTGCGGCAAGGAGTTCGACCCGATCTCCACGCGCTGGTTGTGCCCGCACTGCCACATGAAGGCGAACTGCTGCGACGGGGCGCCGCTGGGCGGTGACTTAGCGACCGTTGAACCGGCTGAGTCGGTCGCTCACCCACCGGTCCTCGACGGCTCCCGGGGGTAGCGGTGACCCAGCGACCATCGCGGCACCCGATTCGGTCGCTATCCCACCGCCCCGAGTCGACCGTCAGAGGTTGCCCCGCGCCTCCTGCTCGCGCTCGATCGCCTCGAACAGCGCCTTGAAGTTGCCCTTGCCGAAGCCGAGCGAGCCGTGCCGCTCGATGAACTCGTAGAACACCGTCGGCCGGTCGCCCATCGGCTTGGTGAAGATCTGCAGCAGGTAGCCGTCCTCGTCGCGGTCGACCAGGATCTTGCGCTTCTTGAGCTCCTCGATCGGCACCCGCACCTCGCCGATCCGGGCGCGCAGCTCCGGGTCGTCGTAGTAGGAGTCGGGGGTGTCGAGGAACTGGATGCCGTTCTCGCGCAGGATGTCGACGCTGCGCAGGATGTCGTTGGTGGCCAGCGCGATGTGCTGGCAGCCGGCGCCCGAGTAGAACTCGAGGTACTCGTCGATCTGCGACTTCTTCTTGGCCACCGCCGGCTCGTTGAGCGGGAACTTCACCCGGTGGTTGCCGCTCGCCACGACCTTCGACATCAGCGCGGAGTAGTCGGTGGCGATGTCGTCGCCGATGAACTCGGCCATGTTCGTGAAGCCCATGACCTTGTTGTAGAACTCGACCCACTCGTCCATCCGGCCGAGCTCGACGTTGCCCACGCAGTGGTCGACGGCCTGGAAGAGCCGCTTGGGTTGACCCTCGCGGCGAGCCACCTGGGTCTCCCTCGCCACGTAGCCGGGCAGGTAGGGGCCGTCGTAGCGGGACCGGTCGATCAAGGTGTGCCGGGTCTCGCCGTACGTCGCGATCGCGGCGATCCGCACCGTGCCGTGCTCGTCGGACTCGTCGTGCGGCTCGACCAGCACCGGTGGCGCCGACCGAGCGCGCGTGCTCGATGCACTTGTCGACGTCGGGCACCTCGAGCGCGAGGTCGACGACCCCGTCGCCGTGCCGGCGGTGGTGGTCGAGGACCGGGCTGTCGGGAGTGACCCCACCGGTGAACACGAACCGCGCGCTGCCGGAGCGCAGCACGTAGGACTTCGAGTCGCGGCTACCGGTCTCCGGCCCGCGGTAGGCCTCGAGCTGCATGCCGAGCGCCAGCTGGTAGAAGGTCGCGGTCTGGGTCGCGTTGCCGACCACGAAGCAGACCGCGTCCATCGCGGTCACCGGGAACACGTCGCGGCTGGCGTCGTACTCCACGAGCCCGACCAGCTCCTTGAGCTGCTCCAGGGTGAGGTCGGCCTTCAGCTCGTCCGGGGTGAGAGTCATGAGCACATGCTGTCGAGTCTCGACAATATGTGCAACAGTACGTCGAAACACTGGACAATCTGCCCACTACCGGAGGTGTCCGTGGACGATCTGGACCGCACAATGATCGACCTGTTCGCCCACGAGCCTCGGATCGGCGTGCTCGAGGCCTCCCGCCGGCTCGGCGTCGCCCGGGGCACCGTGCAGGCCCGGATCGACAAGCTGGTCGCCGCCGGCGTGATCACCGGCTGGGGCCCGGAGCTCTCCACCGAGGCGCTCGGCTTCCCGGTGACGGCGTTCCTCACCCTGGAGATCACCCAGGGCAAGGGTCACGACGTCGTGGCCGAGCACCTCGCGGAGATCCCGGAGGTCCTCGAGGCCTACACGATCACCGGCACCGGCGACATGTGGTGCCGGGTGGTCTCACGCTCCAACAGCGACCTGCAACGGGTGATCGACCGGGTGGTCGGCTACGCCGGCATCGTCCGTACGTCGACGGTGATGGCGCTGGCCACCCAGGTGCCCTACCGCGTGCTGCCGCTGCTCGCCACCGAGAGGTTGCAGGCACCCAACTAGGACGGATCGATGTTGTGGTTGAGGTGGAACACGTTGGCCGGGTCGTACTCCCGCTTGACCGCGACCAGCCGGTCCCAGTGCTCGCCGAACCCCGCGCGGACCCGGTCCGCACCCTCGTCGCCGACGAAGTTCAGGTAGACGTCGCCGGTGGCCCACGGCTGCATCTCCGAGCGCACCCGTCGGGTCCACTCGCGGCACCGCTCGTCGTCGGCGGGGTCGGTCCACACCGCGAACGGATGGGCGATCCAGGGCGCGTGCCGCCACGGCACCGGGAAGCCGGCGGTCGAGCGTCCTACGACGCCGCCGCCGGTGAACAGCACGTGCTGGGTGCCGGTGGGCTGCGGGATCGAGCCGGACAGCGCGGCGAACGCGGCGACCGCCTCGTCGGGGAGACCTGCGAGGTGCTCGGCCGACCAGTAGTTCCGGTTGCCGGGCGGGTCGTCGAGCATGCACTGCACGTCGGCGTACGGCATCTCCGCCACGATCTCCACCTCGGGTGAGAGGCCCAGGATCGGTGCGGCCAGGTCGCGCAGCCCGGCCTCCGGACCGACGTACGTGACCAGCGCCAGCAGCACCAGCTCACCGACGAGGTGCTCGGGGACGAAGTCCTCCGGAGGCGCGGTGACGTAGATCGCTCCACCCCCGAGCTCGTCGGGGCCGCTCTCGATCGCGTCCCGGAACGCGCGCAGCACCGGCTCGCCGTCCTCGGCACGCCACATCAGCAACGCGACGCTGAACTCGGGCAGCTCGTGCACCCGGAACGTGAGCGAGGTGGCCACCCCGAAGTTGCCTCCCCCACCGTGCAGCGCCCAGAACAGCTCCGGGTGCTCGTCCTCGCTGGCCGTGACCCGGCGCCCGTCGGCGGTGACCAGGTCGACCGCGAGCAGGTTGTCGCAGGCCAGGCCGAACGTGCGGTCCAGCCAGCCGGTGCCGCCACCGAGCGTGAAGCCGCCCACGCCCGTGGTCGAGACCCGGCCGCCCGTGGTGGCCAGGCCGTAGGGCTGGGTAGCGCGGTCGAGGTGGCTCATGGTGGCGCCGCCGCGCGACCCGGGCGGTCCGGGCGGCGGCGTCGACCTCGACGGTGGTCATCCGGCTCAGGTCGACGACCAGACCACCGTCGGAGAGCGAGGTGCCCGCGACCGCGTGCCCACCGCCGCGAACCGCGACCTCGAGCCCGCGGTCGCGGGCGTAGCCGAGCGCGGCGACCACGTCGTCGGCGTCGGCGCACCGGGCGATCACGGCCGGGCGCTTGTCGACCATGCCGTTGTAGACGCTCCGGGCCTCGTCGTACTCGGGGTCGTCGGGCGTCACGAAAGTGGCGGCGACGGCCGCGCTCGGGTCGATGGTCTCGTCGGTGAGCGACATGGTTCCTCCAGGGTCGGGGTGGTGTCGATCACGCTAGGAACGAGAGCCGTGCTGCGGCATCGCCGGAAGCGGCCATCTCCACCGCCCGGGCCGATGGCCCGAACGGGCCATGCCTGGCGCGGGTCAGAGCAGGCCGAGGTCTCCGGCCCGGGCCACGGCCGCGGCCCGGGTGCCGACGCCGAGCTTGGTCATCGCGTTCGCGACGTGCCGGTGCACGGTGTGCTCGCTGAGCACCAGGTGCTCGGCAACCGCGCCGTTGGTGAGGCCGTCGGCGACCAGGCGGAGTACGTCGACCTCGCGGGCGGTGAGTAGCGACCGGTCCGGACCCCGGCCCGTGGTCGCGATCCGGTCCAGCAGCTCCTTGGCGCGTACGGCGCCCGCCTCCGAACCGGCGCGCCGGTAGAGGTCCAGCGCGTCCTCGGCGGTCTGCCGGGCGAGCTGGAGGGCGCCCTTCGCGAGGTGCACCTCGGCCGTGACGAGCAGGGTGGCGGCCAGCAGCGGCCCGCGGCCCACCCGCGAGGAGACGGCCTCGAGGTCGGCCAGCGCCGACTCCGCGCCCTCGACGTCGCCGAGCGAGAGCCGCGCCCGGATGAGCAGCTCGACGCCCGCCGCCCGGAACACGACGTCCCGGACGTCGTAACCACGTAGGAACCGCTCCGCGGCCGCAGCCGCCTCCGCCGGGTCGCCACGGTCCAGGGCCAGCGCTCCCAGCCCGAGCGTCGCCCGCGGGTGCCCCTCGGCCTGCATGAAGAGCTCCTCGGCCTCGTCGAGACGCCCCTGGCGGCGGCGCAGTTCGGCCAGCCGTACGACGGCCTCCAGCGCCAGCGGCGGACGCTTGGCCCCGAGGTACTCCGCCGCCTGCAGGACCTCCACCTCGGCGCGGCCCCAGTCGCCCTGCTCGATCAGCACGCCGGCGTACTCCGCCTGGCAGAAGTGCTGCAGGGCGTTGAAGCCGACCCGGGCGCAGAGCGCGTCCAGCTGCCGGCACCACTGCGCCGCCCGGTCGAAGTCGTGCACCCGGCCGCAGGCCGTGATCAGGTAACAGCAGGCGAACCCGGCGAGGGCCCGGTCGCCGAACTCCCCCGCCACGGCGGCCGCGGCCGACGCCTGGAGCAGGCGCATCCCCTCGGCAACGTCGCCGCGCGCGACCAGCCCCAGGCCGAGCTGCGAGCAGCCGATCAGCTCGATGCCGGTGTCGCCGAGCTCGCGGCCGATGTCGACCGCGCGCTGGGCGTACGCGACCCCGGCCTCGGTCTCCCCGGTGATCGTGATCGCGAAGTCGGCCTGCCAGGCGGCGAGCATGCCGAGCTCGGTGCAGGTGGGCTGGCCCTCGAGCAGCCGTTCGGCCAGCTCCAGCCAGCCCTGGGCCACGGCGTCCTCGCCGCGGAAGGTCAGCAGGTCGAACGCGAGCGCGATCGCCTGCCGGGCGGCCCCGCGGGCGTCGCCGCCGGCCCGGTAGGCGCGGAAGGCACGCTCCCGGACCTCGATGGTGTCGGGGTGGTCCAGCCAGAAGTACGCCGACCCGAGGCCCTCCAGCGCCTCCGCCGACGGAGACTCCGCGACCGCGGCCTCGAAGTGGCTCCGCGCCGCCTCCCAGTCCCCGGTCTCCAGGGCAGCCTGACCGGCACCGAGCACGGAGCCGGCGGCCGCCGTCATCCCGTCAGACTAAGGGGTCGACGCACGCAGCAGGATCCCGCCGATGAAGGCGACCACCGCCCCGACCACAACCAGCGCAAGGCCGCCGAACACCATGATGCTCACCGTCGCGGCCACACCGGCCACGGCGGCGACGATGGAGGCGCCCTTGACGCCGCGACCTGTGCGGCTGGTCATGCCGAGGGTGATCACAATGGCGCTGAGCAGGACGAGCGCGAGTGCGGTCACCGCAACGCCGCTCCGGATCTGGGCCTCGGCGGGCATGTCGCCGTCCATCGCATCCGAGATCAGCGACCGCACATCGGCTTCGGCGCCGTCCAGGCCCGGGTTGTCGGCGTACAGGATGAGCCCGAGCACGATCAGCACCACGCCGAGCAACGTCGTGAGGATCGCCCAGAGCCGCCGGTACGACTGCGCCTGCTGGGTCATGACCGCCTCGGCCTGGATGGTGTCGGCGCCGGACGTCGCGAACACCTGTACCCGTCGCGAAGCGGAGCTGCCGCCCGGTGGGCGCGGGTGCTCGACCACGAGGGTGGCACGGACCTGTTGGCCGGGCGGCACCGTGAGGTCGGCGGGCGAGAAGCGCAGACGCGCCCGCCCGAACTCATCGGCACCGGACAGGTGCACCTGCAGGTGCTCGGCGCCGTAGCGGTTGTCCACGTCCACCGCGAACGTCCCCCGGCGCGACGTCACCACCAGGTGCTCGGGGACCAGCCGCACCTGCGCTGTTGCGATCGCGGCCTGCCGGGAAGTGACCTCGATCGTCCCCGCGGCCTCCACCTCGGTGACTCCGTCGGCGGCCACGATCGTGAACGGCCTCGTCACCGACTGGCCGCGCGGCGGCGGGGCGGTCGCGACCTGCACGCGCACCCACCCTTGCTTCCCTGCGGGAATCGCGACCCTGCGGAACTCGAAGTCGAACGAGACGGCGCGCGCCTCATCGCGACCACTCAGGTTCACCTTCACCAGCTCGGTGCCGGCCCGGTTGTCGATGAGGAGGTCGACCTTTGCTGTCGAGGAGTCGACGACCGCAACCTTGCTGGGCTCCACGCGCATCCGCACCGGCTGCCGCTCCGGCTCGGGCATGGTGCTCTGCGACACCGTCACCTGGACGGACACCGGACCGTCCTCGTCCTCACCGGTGATCGTCAGCTGGCGGGTGACGTCCCCGCCCGGTGGTGGCTCCGGCGCAGCGAACCGGACGATGGCATCGGCCGTCTCGCTGGCCGCGACGTCGACCGTCGGCGGCACGATCTCGAACACGACGACACCCTCGGGATCGGAGGCTGACATGCGGTAGCGCCGCGGGTGGTTCGCCGCCTCGTTGTCGAAACGGAGCGCGAACGTGCCCTGACCGCGGTCCTCCAGTCGGATCAGGCTCGGGTGGGCGGCGAGCGTCGCGGGCGGTCCCTCCTTCGGAACGACGACGGCCACCGACACCTCGGTGAGCTGGCCAGGGTCGACCGAGGATCGAACCTGGAGTGGGATGGTCGTCCGTTGTGCGAGCGCGAGCACCAGCGGACGGATCGCCAGCGTGACCTGGACGGTCCGCACCTGGTTGGGAAGCAGATTGGTGTCCGAGTGCGTGACCGTGAGCCACGGCGGCGGCGCCAACGGCTCGATCACGTAGGAGTCGACGATGGTGGAGTCGTTCTTGATGGACAGCTCGAACGACCCTGGAGCCGCCGCGGTGACCACGACGTCCGCCGTGCCCGGCGACACCGCCGGCGGACGCACCCGGTCCTGCGGCGGGGTCGGCGTCGCGTTTTCCTGTGCCGAGGTCGAGGATTCGCTCCCGTCCGACCCCGCCCCGGCGGGCTCCGATTCAGCAGGCCCGGGCGTGGGCTCGTCCAGGTCGTCGTGCCAGCCGAGGAACGTGTCGCAGACGCGGCAGAACGAGGCGGACTCCGAGTTCGACGTACCGCAGGTGGGGCAGACCTGATCCGTCATGCGTCCGCCTGCGCGATGACGAAGCTGTGAGCGACGTGTGCCGGCTTGGTGGCCTCGAAGAGCGCGTCGACCCGCCTGCGGTCCACGGCGTCACGGTCAGCGACCACGATCCGGGCCGCCACCTGAGCGGGCGACGCCCCGGGGATGGTGCCCCCCGGAGTCTGCGACCAGCTGCACCCGCCGTTGTCCTGCACGTCCACCTCGGCGCCGAGTCCCATGCTCAGCGCCTCCGTGATCCCGCGGGTGGTTCCCCGGCTCCGATGCACGAGTGCAGCTCCGGCCACGATCGCGCGCCGCTGTTCGAGACCCCACGAGTCGTCGAGCTGCACCCCCACCCAGCCGGCGAGGTAGTCGACGAAGTCGGCCGGCGCCAGTCGTGGGTCGAAGTAGCAGAACAACGAGTCGAGCGTCGCCAGGATCGGCGCGTATCCCACGTCGAAGGCGCCCACGAGGCGCTGCATGAACTCGTCGTCCTGCAGGACGCCCGGCAGCCGCTGCAGGAGCGGCGCGGCCGTGTCCAGGTCAGGCACGATCCCTCGCGAGGAGGTTCCCTCAGTCACCGCGAAGCACCCGGAGCCGATGGTCGTAGGGGAACGGCAACGCGTTGCGCTCGAGGTCGATCCGCTGCACCGGGTCGCCACGGGTGCCGGTGACCGGATCGGCCGCGAAGAGAACCACCTCGTCGACCAGCTCGGTGCCGCGCAGCCGCTGCAGTACGGCGTACACCTCACCGGCCTGCACCGGACGTCCGAACGGCCAGCCGTTTCCGTCGGGGCCGCCGTCCAGCGGGCTGTAGTAGACGTTGAGCGCGCGCAGCGCCTCCCGCTGGAGCTCCTCGGAGGAGGTCCGCGGCCGGGCCAACAGCGTGGCGACGACCGTCACCCCCTGGTAGAAGGGCGGTTCGACGAGCACCCGCGCCCCGACGGTGCGACGCTCGTCGATCTGGTCGACCACGGCCCGCAGGGTGTCCTCGGTCGGCACCAGGTCCTCGTACCTGAGCCGGCCGGCGGCGTCGGCCGACGCCGCCGGCACCACGAGGACCCGCACCCCACCGGCCGGTTCCTCGGTGTCGGCCGGCACCGTCCGTACCCGCGCGAGCTGGGGCGCCGCTGCCCGGGCGAGCTGGTCGTAGTCCTCAGCAGTCACCGCACGGTCGCGGGTGCGCAGCGCGAGTGGCCCGCGCACCTTCGCCTCGTCCACGGTCTCGGGGGCGACGCCACCGATGGCGGCGCGGCGGTTCTCGACCCGGTCGACGCCGGGCACCGTCGACCGCAGGACCCGGATCGTCCCTGCGGAGACGTTGCCGACGGGTCCGCCGCCGACCCGATAGGCGGGCACCCGCAGCGGCGCGCCCTTCGGGGGCACCGCGCCGTAGTAGCGCAACGTCCCGTCGGGCTCGCGCACCGCCGGCCCGAACCGGACGTCGCCGGTGGCGCGGTCGACCCGGAACACCGTGTCGTCCGCGTCGTGGTCGGCGAACGAGTCGACCTCGCGCCAGGGTTCCCAGCCGGAGCCCGTCGCGACCTCCACCTCCATCGGGAGGCCGTCGGAGACCACGGGGCCGCGCGAGAGCCGGAACACCTGGCCCGGCACACCCTCGGACAGACCGATCGCCTCGTCGGCGACGGTCTCGGCGTGCACCGCCCGGACGGTCCCTCCCAGGGTGAACGCGGAGGCCGCCGTGATGGTCGGGCTCGCGGAGTAGAACGGGTAGCCGTCCGCCGCCGGCACGACGCGGCAGCGGAGCCACCCCGCCCGCACCTTCGCGATCACCGACGCGGTGTGCTGGCGCGGGACGTGGACGACGACGTCCCCGGGCCGGTTGAGCCCGCCGGTGTCGTCACGGTCGACCTCGCAGCGGACCCAGTCGGTGCCATCCCACGCCTCCCAGACGAGCGGCGCCGCGGTCGGGTCGACGCCCACACCCTGAACGTGACACTCGAAGCGCAGCCCGATCACGCACGACGGCGCCTCCTGGTCGAGACCGAGGAGCAACGCGTCGTCGTACGCAGGCTGTTCGGAGAAGCACGCGAACTCGGTCGCCAGGCTGATCTCGTCGTCACGGCCGACGGGGTCGCCGCCGGCGGCCCGGGTCAGCACGTGCGCGAGCCGCCGCGGAGGCATCACCAGGTCGGTCGTCGTGGCGAACACCACGGCGTCGTCCTGCATGGACCGCAGGGTCGCCACCTCGCTCTCCGCGGGAAGCACGACGTCCTCGGTGGGCGGCGCCGCGAGCCACGCGGTCACGTCCACCCGCGCCGGCGTCGGCGGATGCAGGGTGACGCCGAGCAGGTCGAGGAACGTGATGTAGAGCCGGTCCGGCACCCTGTTGAGCCGATAGAGCAGCTCGTCGGTCATGAACGCGAACGTCTCGATCAGGGTGACGCCGGGGTCGGAGACGTTGTGGTCGGTCCACTCGGCGCACCGTTGCTGCACCAGCCGCTTGGCGTCGTCGACGAGGTCCTGGAAGCGGCGGTCGTCGAGGTTGGGGATGGGAAGGCTCACGGTTCTGCCTCCTGGTGCGGCGGGATCACGTAGAAGGGGAAGACCAGGTTGCGCGGGCTGTTGGTGCCCCGCAACGAGTACTCGATGTCGACGTACAGCACGCCACGGTCGACGGCGTCGAACCGCACGGTCACGTCGCCGAGTTCGATCCGTGGCTCCCAGCGGTTGATCGCGACCCGCACGGCGTAAGCGATGTCGCCCGCGGTGGACGCGTCGGCAGGAGCGAAGACGTAGTCGTGCACGGCGCACCCGAACTCCGGTCGCATCGGTCGCTCACCCGGCGCGGTCATCAGGATCAGCCGGATGCTCTGCTCGACCTCCTCGGTTCCCGAGACGAGGGCGACCCGCCCGGTGGGGTCCGTCCGGAGCGGGAACGCCCACCCGGAGCCGACGAACTCCACGCCCATCTCAGCCTCCGATCAGGACGGTCGGGCAGCCCGGCGGGAGGATCGCCGCCCCGCATCCGGTCAGGTCACCGACGCGCGCTGCGGGCCTGCCGCCGATGAGTACGCTCGACGACCCCTTGACGATCGGTGACGGCGGGTGGGGGCCGGCCGGCGGCGGGAACGAGCAGGTGTGCAGATCGCCCACGACCGCGGCGGGCAGGTTGCCGATGAGCACGGTCGACACACCCGGCCCGGTGATCACCCCCGGGTGGGGAGTCAGGTCGGTGACCCTCGCTGCAGGCGGCATGTCGGCATCGTCCCCCTAGTTGATCTTCACGATCGCGCCGGTGACCGTGGTCGTCGCACTGCCGCTGATGTCGGTCTTCGTGCCCGCGAGCTTCACGTTGACGCCCTTGAGGTCGAGGTTGTTGGTGGCCTCGATGCTCACGTTGAGCCCTTTGACCGAGACGTCGCCCTCCGAGACGATCTCGATGCCCTTCGCCGCGGTCTGCGTCAGCACCACCTTCTGGCTCCCGTCGTTCGTCCGGACGACGAGCGACTCGTCACCGGGCTTCTCCAGGAACTCGACGGCCATCCCCGTCCGGGAGACCCAGCCGCGGCGGACCACGGCGCCGGTCGTGCCGTCGACGTTCGCGGCCCAGCCGCCCTCCGGCAGGTCCTGACCGTTGTAGAGCCCGCCCAGGACGTACGGGTGCCCGAGGTCGCCCTGGGCGAAGGCCACCAGTACCTCGTCCCCGACCTCCGGGAGCCAGACGGCGCCGCGGTCCTTGCCGGCGCCCGGCTGGACGGTTCGCGCCCACCAGGACTCGTAGGAGTCGGCCAGCCAGGGCAACCGGATCTTGACCCGCCCCTGCTGGTCGGGGTCCTGCACGCTGGTCACCAGCGCCGGGACCACCCCGGCGGTCCGGGGCCGCGCCCTACCGCCCGCGCTCGCTGTCCCGTACAGCGACCGCTCCGAGGAGTTGCTCGCGCCGAACGACGTCCGGTAGCCGTGCTCCGGGGAGAACTCGTGCCGGGTGGAGGTGAGGACGTACTTCCCGGCGAACGGTTCGGCGACACCGTTCAGCTGCACGGCGGTGCCGGCCCGGAGCGCCGGGTTGCCGCGCGCCGTACCCTCCAGCTCGGCGAAGCCGCCGGCGACGTGGTCCGAGAGGGACGAGGCGATAGCCTTCGCGGCGTCCGGCTGGTTCATGGTCGCCAGGCCGACGACGTACGACGGACTCGGGAACCGCGTGGCGAGCGCGCCCGGTGTCAACCCGCCACCCGGTGCCGCGCTGTCGGTCACTGCCTGCTCGGCGGCAACGATCTCCTTCTTCTGCACCGGGTCCCAGCCGCGGACCTCGACCTGGTCCACCTGCCCGTTGGAGGTGATGGTGCCGCGCAGGTGGACCAGGTTCACGCCGCGCTCGAGGACCAGCGGGTCGGACCGCGACTCGGCGGTGCCGCCCGGCGCCTCGGCGGCGGACGGGCGCGCGGTGAACTCCAGGCGGCCGTTGGTCATGCTGAGGATCCGGTCGTGCTCCGCGGCCAGACGGCGCAGGAAGTCCCAGTCGTTGACTCCGTCCTGAGTGGTGTGCGCCACGAGGGTCGTGGTCGCGTCCACCTTGCACTCGAGGCCCGCCCGCTGCGCGACCTGTTGCACGATGTCGGAGGCGGTCATGTTGACGTATGCCTCGACGCGGGTGCCGCGGAACAGCCGGTGGGACCCATCGAGACCACGCACCACCGTGTGCACGCCCGCCTCGCTGATCTCCACCTCGATTGCGGTGACCTCACCGGCGAGGAGCACGCTCGGCCCGCCGGGTGCGGTCGACTGGAGGCTCAGCTCGACCTTGGCGCCGATCTCGACCTGCGCCTTCGTGAGCACGGTCCCGGCCTCGTCGGAGAACCGCAGCACGAACAGGTCGGGCACGTTGGTGCTGTCGTCGACGTAGCCCTGCACGAGGAGCGGCTTGACGTCGTCCGGAAGGGGCGTGCCGTTGACCGTCACCAGGATGGTGTTGCTGAACTCCTCACCGTGCGGCATCGACGCTCCTCCGATCGGGCCGCGCCACTACCGGCGTCCGACCATCACTCGCGCGGGCGAGCTCCTCCAGCGGCGGCAGCATCAGCCGGCTCCCCGGCGGCAGCCGCATCGGGTCGTCGACCCCGTTGAGGTAGGCGACGCGACGCCACAGCGCCGGCTGCCCGTACTCCCGATAGGCGATCGCCGGCAGGCTGTCGCCCTCGATCACCTGGTGCACCCGGTGCGGCAGCAGGCCGCCGGACGTCGGGTTCTGCTTGGGCGGGTCACCCGACAGCTCCTCGAGCGTGACCTGGCAGGTGGCCCTGATCGGCAGTCCCTCGGGCGTGAACAGGGTGTACTTCGCCTGCACCTGGCTCACGTAGGCGAGGAAGCCGGTCAGGCTGCCCCAACGGAAGATCACCCACGGCGGCGACGCCTTCTTCGCCGTGAGCGAGGTCTCGGTCGGCACGGTGAGCGTGAAGAGCTTTTCGACCGCTGTGACCACGGCGGTGTCCTGCTTGCCCGACGCGTCGAAGAACAGCTCCAGGGTCAGCTTGGACGGCTGCGAGCCGGTGTACTGGGGCGGGGAGGCCGTCTTGTTCCCCTTGGCCGCCTCGCGCTTCCAGCTGGCGGACTTCGCAAGCGCCAGCTCCTTGGGGTTGAACTGGAAGTCCAGCTGGAACATCTGCGGGCCGGGGGCGGCGAGCGACCCGTCCTTGGACGGCTCGTGGACCAGCAGGTACGCGTGCTGCAGGTTCGGCCGTCCGCCCTCTCCGGCCTGGGACGGGCCGACCTGTGCGGCGTTGAAGCCGACGGGACTGGCGGTCATCGCGCTGGCTCACCCCTCCTGCAGGAAGCCGTGATGGGCGATCTCGAGGGTCTCGGTCAGCACCTTCGGTTGGTCGGCGCTCAGCGTCGGACCGGTCCAACGGACGGGGACGACGTCGAGGAGCGACCACTCCGCGACCACTGTGCCGTCGGCCCGCATGGCCTGGATCACCGCAGTCTTGCGCTCGTAGCCGGCCGCCATCGACGAGACCCACGCGGCGATCTTCGACGTCTCCGCGCCGAGCGCGCGCGTGAGCTTGATGTTGCTGTACTTCAGCCGGCTGGGCAGCTGCCACAGGTGCACGTTGTTGCCGCCCTCCTCGCGCGACTCGAGGACGACCTCGCAGCCCAGGCCGTCGCAGCTGCTGAAGGTGCCGAGGTTCGCGTCGTCGATCTTGACGACGAAGCACACGCTGACCGCGGTGTCGACGTCCTGCAGCAGCTGCGTCATCGGACCGTTCCTTCCGCTCGTCTGCTCGTCCTTGGGTAGCGCCGCGCGCTCACCGACCACTCACCACGCATCGGTCCGCATCCCCCGCCGCTCACGGTCGAGCAGGAGCTCGGCCTTGATCCGCCTCAGCATCGGACTGAACAGCCGCTGTGCCAGTGCTTCGACGTCCGTCGCTCCTCCGGGGGCGGCTCCCGCCTTGCCCGCTGTCGCCCCCGGGGTGGCAGCGGGCTCACCGGCCCGAGCGACCACGGGGGCAGGGCCCACCGGGTCCGCGGGGGGCGGCACCGGACCCGTGACGGTCGGAGTCCCGTCGTCGGTGGGCGTGGCCTGGACCGGCACCGTCGTCGGAGCCTGCGCCGGGGGTAGGGGCAGGGGCACGACATCACGCGTCTCCCGCTGGACGGGGGTGGGGGCAGGGCTGACCGCGACAGGGGGCGGTGGCGCCGTCGTGGCCACGGCACCGAGCGGGACATCGACCGCGTGCTCCAGGAGGTCCACCGGCGGGTCGGTGGGGGCGCGCTGCACGGCCACCCGGTTGCCCGGCACTGCTGGGAGGGTCGCGAGCGGTACGTCGGGTCGCGCGACCGTCGCCTCGGGCTCCGGCGTCCCCGCAGCCGGGGGCGCCGTCGGGCGGTGGAACGCGGCCGCCAGGAACCCTCGCTGGACCCGCGTCGACCCGACCGGCGTGACTGGCGTGACTGGCGCCGGCCGCGAGGACGAGGCGCCGGCGGGGGACGCCGTCCCGCGATGCAGCGCGGCCGCCAGGAACCCTCGCTGCACCCGCGTCGACCCGACCGGTGCGACCGCCGCCGGCCGCGAGGACGAGGCCCTGGCGGGGGACGCCGTCCCGCGGCGCAACACGGCCGCCAGGAACCCTCGCTGCACCCGCGTCGACCCGACCGCTGTGGCCGCCGCCGGCCGGCCGGACGACGCGCCGGGCAGCCGTTCCCGTGACGCCGGCGCTGGCGCGGGGAGGCCGAGGACGGCGGCAGGGTCGCCGGGAGGTCGGCCGGGATGCGCTGGACCGGGATCACCCGCTCGCCACCCCGCGGGGCGAGGTCCGGTGCACGACGGACGACCAGCCCCGGCACGGGCGCGCCGGGCGTCGAGCGTTCGGTGGATCTCTGGATGGTCGTGGGCATGCCGGTCGCCAGCGGTAGCGGCGCCGACGCCATCGACGGCGGTTCGATGAGCACGGAGGGTGTCGCCTGATCGGATGACGGGTCAGGACCGGCCTCCGCCACGGTCTCGTGGTCGTCACTCGCGTCCGCCGGACCGGGCTCGGCGTCGGCGGGCGGGCCCGCGCCGACGACCGGCGGCGCGGGGGCTACGTCGTCCTTCGCGTCGCTCTCTGCGGGCGCCGTGGTCGGCGAGGCCGGGGCGAGGTCGGCCGTCGGTGCGGACGGGCCGAGGGGCGGCGGCTCCGCGCTGCGCTGGACCGTCGCTCTTGTGCTGGGCTGGACCGTCGAGTCCACTCTGCGCTGGACCGTGGCCCTCGTGCTGGGCTGGACCGTCGATACCTCGCTGCGCTGGACAGGGACCTCCGTGAACCCCCCGGCGCCGACCAGGGGAAGCGGCGAGGGCGCTCCGGCCGCCGAGGCATCCGGTGGCGTAGCCGTCGCGGTGTCCGGAATCGCGGGCAGCGGAGGGCCGAGGCCGAGAGGGGTGGGGCGTTCCACCCTGGCGTCGACCGGCACCTCGGCATCGACGGCCGCGGAGACGGCCGAGGGCGGTTCCGCGCCCTCGGCCGGCTGGACCTCCGGCGCTGCGTCGATCGGCTCGTCGGCGACGGGGACGCGCTGGACGACCGGCAGGTGTACGTCGCCGACCCGGGTGAGGGACGGCAGCTCGGGCAGCTCGTTCGGCCGGACCGGCGCCGGCTCGTCGACCGGGTCCGGGACCGGTGACGGGTCGGGGTCCCGCTTGGTGACAGCCGCCGGGGCCCCGCTCTTCGTCCGCTGCACCGGCGTCGGCCTCGGCGGCGGCAACAGGGTCAGCTCCGGTGCCGCCACCGACGACGGCGTGGGCCGTCCGAGGCCACCGCCGTCGGCGTCGATCACGCCACCGGGGGCGACGTCGACGACTGCGTGGGTGGCCGGACCGGTGAACGCGGGCGACCGCCAGGCCGGAAGCTCGGCCGGGAACGCGTCGGGTCGGGTGATCGACGGCATTGGCGCAGCGAGGCTGCGCTGGATCGGCGGCAGGAACGCCCAGCCCATGGCCGGGGGCGCTGGTGGGACGAGAGCGTGCTTCGCGGCCTCAGGAGGGTCCGGCTCCGCCGGCCGGCGGGACCACGGCCAGCGCATCGCTCACCGCTCCTCGGTGAGTCGCGTGTTGATGCGCGCGATCTCGTCGACGAACCGAAGGCGCTGCGGGTGCTCGAGGTCGAGGATCGCGTCCAGGCCCCAGTGGAAGTGGTAGGCGACGTACGCGACCTCCTCGTAGATCCGCTGTGGCGCGTACGTCATGATTCCCCCAGGCGCCCACCCGCGAGGTCGATGGTGAACCGGTGGGAGCAGCTGGGGCAGGTGACGGCGGCGCGGGTGTGGCCCTCGGCGTTGATCCGGCGGTAGAAGTCCTGGAGGAACGCCACGTCGCTGGCGAACATGTTCTCCACCACCTGCGCGGTGACGGCCGGCAGCGTCCCCAGCCGGGTGATCACCCGGCCGAGGAGCACCACGGTGGTGAACGCCGCGTTCTCCTGCACCCGTTCGTCGTAGAGCGGCAGCAGCTCGTCGCGGGCCGTCGCGAGCCGCATCGTGCCATGGCGGTGCACGACGGCGTCGCCGTCGACGTACCCGCGTGGCAGCTCGAAATCGAACTCCGTGCGCATCGTCTGCCGCTCCTGGGCGGCCCGCTGCCCGCCGGCGCCCGTCTCCGGGATCGCCGAGTCGACGAGGCTCGGTCCGCGCTGCATCAGCTGACGGCCACTTCGTCGTAGCAGACCACGAACTTCTCCGTCGCCTGCTCCGCGGCGCCGGCCTTGAGCGCATTGACCTCGATGCTGCGGACCCAGCAGTTGGTGAAGTTGTAGGTCTTGATCGGCGACCCGGCGTAGTCGAGCAGCTGCACGGATGCGGTCTTCCGCGAGCCGGCCACATCGCCTTCCGCGACCTGCTTCAGCCAGTCGGTGATCGTCTTGCTGTCCGTCAGGCCGCGGGTGACGGTGAACTCCCCGGGCTTCGCCCTGCCGATCAGCTGGCGGACGACGTACTTGCCTTCGCTGGTCTGCTGCTTGAGCTCGATCTTGTCCACTTCGGACTTCAGCCCGCTCACCTCGTTGACCTTCGGGATCTGGATCCCGTCGATGGTGACGATGAAGCCGTTGGCCGCGCTCGTGTCGAGTGCGTCTGCGAGTGCCATGTGCTGTCTCCCTCTGGGCTATTCGGATACGAGGCTGGTGCCGCCGGAGAACTGCGACAGCTGGAAGATCACGAACTCGGCGGGCTTGACCGGCGCCACGCCGATCTGACACACGACCTGGCCGGCGTCGATGCCCTCGGCAGGGTTGGTCTCCTCGTCGCACTTCACGAAGAACGCCTCGTCGGGCGTGGTGCCGAACAAGGCACCCTTGCGCCACTCGTTCACCAGGAAGGCACTGATCGTCCGCCGGATCCGCGCCCACAGGGCGTGGTCGTTGGGCTCGAAGACCACCCACTGCGTGCCGAGCAGGATCGACTCCTCGAGGTAGTTGAACAGACGGCGCACGTTCAGGTAGCGCCACTCCGCGTCGCTCGCCAGGGTGCGGGCGCCCCAGACCCGCACGCCGCGACCGGGGAACGACCGGACGCAGTTGACGCCCACCGGGTTGAGCAGGTCGTGCTCGGCCCTGGTGATCTGGGTCTGCAGGGAGATCACTCCGCGCACCACCTCGTTGGCGGGCGCCTTGTGCACCCCGCGGGTGTCGTCGTTGCGCGCCCATACGCCGGCCATGTGGCCCGACGGGGGGACGAACTTGTTCGCGCCGGAGATCGGGTCGAAGACCTTGACCCAGGGCCAGTAGAGCGACGCGAACTTCGAGTCGTAGCCGGCGTCAGCGGTGCGCCACTGGTGGATCTCCTGGGGGCTCAGGTCGGGTGGTGTGTCCAGGATCGCCATCCGGTCGCCCATCAGCTCGCAGTGGGCGATCACCCCGAGCTGCACGGCCTTGAACGTCTCCAGGTCGATGGCGCCGTTCTCGAGCGCCGCGGCCAGGTCCGGTACGGCGACCATGGTGACCTCGTCGACCGCCTCGAGACCGCCGAAGCCGGTACGCCTCGCGGCGTCGCCGACGTAGTCGCCGGTCCCCAGGTTGTCCGTCGACGGGGGCACCGGCGCCGGCTCCGGCGCGGCCAGGTTCGACTGCCCCTTCGCGATCGGTGTGAGTGCGCTCCCCGGGTTGGTCTCCTCGAGGTTGATCAGCTTCGAGGCCGCATTGACCTTGGTCGCGACGTTGTTGTCCCCGGCCTTGGTGGTGACGTTGTCGTAGGTCTCCGTGGACTTCCCGTCGACGAGGACGACCAGCTTGAACTCGTCGTCCGGCGGGCTCTCGCCTCCCGCCGGCTGGACACTGATCTCGATGTCCTTGTTCGCGGTCGCGCCCTTCGCGATCGAGGTGGCGGTGTAGCCGCCGATGGCGGCCTGCTTGGGCGACGCGATGGCCTTCGGTCGGCTCCCGTTGCCGCTGTCCGCCGCGATCCGCACCACGAAGCAGTTGCCACCCCCGTTGAGGAACCACCCGTAGACCGCATGGGCGAGGTAGGAGTTCTCGACGAAGTCGCCGAACGCCTCCGTGAACTGGGTCCAGTTGGACACCAGCGTCGGTTCGTTGATCGGGCCCTTCGTGGCCAGGCCGACGAACGCCGCGACCGAGGTGCCGACGCCCTCGATCGGGCGGGATCCCGCCGGGACCTCCTCGACATAGACCCCGGGCGAGAGATAGGTGGGCATGCTGCCTCCTTGGGCATCTGGGGAATCCCCTCAGCCTTCACCCCGACCGCGGGCCGGACACGCCCCTCGGGACGGCCACTGAGGAAGGGTCGGCTGCCCGATCGTGCAACCAAGCCGCCGAACCAGGCGCTCACCGACGGCGCTTGGCCGCTGAGGCAGTGATCGCATCCCGGAGAAAGGAGATGATGTCGAGAAGCTGGCGCAGTGCGGCGCCCTCGATCACGGCGTCGGACGGGACCTTGGTTCCACGGCGACCGTTTGCCTTGCGCTCCTCGTCACGGGCCCACTTGGTGATCTTGATCCGACTGGCCAATGGTCCGTCGAAGTTGGCGTGCACGGACTTGGCCACCGCGTCCGGGTCCTTGGCGTCAGGATGGCCAGCGACGAGGTGGCGCAGCTTGGTGCGGACGACGTTGTCCGCGAGCTTGTCCTTCTCGGTCTTGCGGTCAGCCGCACCCTTGTAGAGCATGACCGTGGTCATCTTGTCGTAAAGGCTCTTGTCCTCCGGGGAGCGGAGCTTGATCGCCTCGTAGTACCCCTGGACGAAGGCAAGGGCCCAGTCCCGCGGGATGATGTGCTCGCTCTCCAGCCGGTCCTTCTCGGGCGGGTATCCGCACCGCTGTAGCCGCGGGTCCCCTGGGTTCCGTGCGGCCCGACCTGACCGACCTTGCCCTTGTTGCCTTTGCCGGCGGACGTAACCGGGGGGAGCGCGCCCTTGTAGCCGATCCGAAGCCACACGCCCTTGACCACCTCCGCGAACGCCTTCAGCGCCGCGCGCTTGGCCTTCTCGTTCTTCGTCGCTTTGAAGGCACGCTTGACCTCGGCGGCCTGCTCGATCAGGTTGAGGGCAGCCTTGGCAAGTGTGGGCTGACCCCTGCGTCGGGCCAGCGCCGCCGCGTTGCGCGCGTGGTCGGCGAGGCGCCGCTTCCGGGTGGCGACAGTTATCTCGTAGTCGCCGGTCGGAGTCGGCGCCGCGGCTTCGACCGTGTGGGTCTCGCCGTCGACCGAGATCTGCTGCTTGAACAGCCGCTTGACGAACTCTTTGCCCGCCTCGACCTTGCCCTTCACGTAGGCCTTGCCCGCGGCAACCTTGGCCTTGGCCTTGGCGCCGATTCCCTTGAGGCCGCGGATGACCGGCCCGGCGAGCTTGAGGCCGGTCCTGATCACGAAGTCGAGGGCCTTGATGACCGGCTTCTGGAGCTTCTGCACGATCGAGCGGATCTTCTCGCCGATGCCGCCGATGCCCAGGACGCTGGCGATGAAGCCGATCAGGATCGGCACCATCTGGCTGAGAGCGTCCTCGATCTTTGCGACCACGGCGGAGACGTTCCCCTTGGCGATGTCGACGATGCCGTCGATGACGGTGTTGACGAACTTCGCGATCCGGGCGGCGTTGGTCACGAAGAACATCACCACGTCGTAGATCAGCTTGCAGGCCTTGATGAAGGCGGCGGCCGGGTTGAGCAGGCTGATCAGCCAGGTGATGCCGGCGGTGATGATCCTGGTGAGGACGAAGTCCTCGATCTGCTCCATGATCATGTCCTTGATGTTGCCGATCTTCTCGACCAGCATCTCCCAGAACCCGGCGACACCCTGGTCCTTGAGCTTGGTGAAGATCTCGACGCCGGACTCGACCGCCGCCCATCGCCTTCTCGCCGATCTGCTTGACGATCCGGTTGCGGATGTTGGCCCAGGTGAGACCGAAGATCGACGCGAGCAGCTTGATGATGCCCTTGATGTCGAAGGTGTCGGGAATCTCGACGCCGGCGTCGCCGAGCTGCCCGAACAGCCACCCCATCAGGCCCTTCTTGAGGTGGGTCGCGATGTTGCCGAAGAACTCGTTGATCCCGCCCTTGATGGCCGCAGATGAGGTTGCCGAGGAAGCCGATCGGGTCCGCTGATGATGTCGCCGATCGCGACGGCGGCGCGGGCGAGGACGTTCCTCAGCATCGCCGGCGAGCTCGCGGATCGTGTTGATGACCGCCTTGATGGCCCCGATCGCCTTGTCGACCAGCCCCTTGTTCTCCGCCTGCAGGGCCTCGATCCGCTCGTCGAGCCCCTTGCGGGCCTCGACGTACTTCGAGGCCAGATCCTCCACCAGCGCGTTCTGCTTGTCGTTGACGTCGGACTCGAGGTCGTTGAACCTGTCGCCGATCTCCTTCGCGGCCTCCGATCCCACCTTCTGCAGATCGGGGGACAGCGTCTTGACGTACGCCGCGATGTCGGCGCGGCCCTTGGCGATCCGTTGCTTGGCGGCGGTGAGGTCGGTGCCCACGATGTTGGCGACCCGTGAGATCACGCCGTCCATCTGCTTGAGGTACAGCTCGCGGCCGGCCACGTAGAACTCGTTGACCTTGTCCGGCATCCCGAAGAGCTTGTCCTTCGCCCAGCGAAGGCCCCCCAGCCAGCCGCCGTACCGGTCCTTCTTGTACGCCGACATCTTCGCGGCGACGTACGACTCGAACGCGGCCCGCGCCGTGGCCTCTCCCTGCTCGAACTCCGCGTCGACCTTGGGGTCGATGCCGTCGAGGATCTTCTTCACGTCCACCTCGGTGGCGGCGAAGATCTCCTGCACCTTGGCGGTGACCGCGGCGCGCTTGGCCTCGTCCTTCGACTTGGTCTTGCCCTTCGCGGCTACCAGCTTGGCGATGGCAGCGCCCTTGGCCCCCTGCATGCCGGTGACCCCGGCCGCGGTCTGGGCGGCCGCCTGCTCCTTGTTCTGGGCGAGGGTCTCCTTCTCCTGCTGGCGGTACTCGGCCGGCGCAGTGTTCGCGTGCTCGGCGGCCTTCTGCTTGTCCGCCAGCGCGCCCTGGAAGTCCGGCTCGCCGGACTTCGCCAGCTGCTCGTCGGTGACCTCGGCGTCGGCCATCTCCTGGTTGGCCTCGTGCTTGCCCGCCTCGAGGTTGACCTGCTCGGCCGGGACCGGCTTCGGCACCGCGCCCGCTGCCGGGATCGGTACCGGCTGCCCCGGACTCTCCTCCTGGAGCGGGGTGACCTCCTTGGGCACGGCCTTCGACTGGTCGGGGGGCGCGTCGGTCGCCGCCTCGATGTCCTTGGCGGAGCCCTCCTTGCCCTGCGAGACCATCCCCTTGACCTCGCCCTTGACCTCGCCCGCCTTGCCGGACTCCTTGTAGTTGTCGGCCTCCTTGAGCGTCTTCGGCGACTTCGCCTCGATCGCGGTCTTCACGGCGGCGATGAACGCCTGCTTGTCGAAGGTGCCCGCCTGCTGAGCATCCATCGAGTCGACCTTCGCGGCCTTTGCCTGGCCGGGGACGTCGTCGGTCGGCGGCAGCGCGGCGCCCTGGGCCTCCTTGGCCTTCGACGCGGCCGTCGGGTGCGCTCGCTTGGCCTTGGCGAACTCCTTGACGTTGCCCCTCACCTTGCCGAACGCCGGGTCCGCCTCCGGGCGTACGCCGGGAGGCGGCACCGGGGGCTGGAGCAGCTTGTCCGCCGGCAGCGGCGCCGGGGCGGCCGGAGCCGGCCCCTCCGCCACCCCCGCCGCCCGGGGCCTTGACCGCCGGCGCCCCGGCGCCGGGACCGGGCTTGGGCGCCTTCGCGCCGGCCTTGCCGAGCGGCGAGACCGGCTTGACCGGCTTGGGTGGAGGCACCGCCTTCTTCGGGGCGACGGCGCTGGGGCCGAATCCCGTCGTGACCACGGCGAGCGCCGAAGCGGGAGGCTTGTTGGCCTCGCCCTCGAGGTCCACCGGGACCCCGGCCGCCTTGGTGGCCCTCAGCCCCTTCTCGACGATGGCGACGTCCGGCTCGTCGCCGCGGACCTCCCGCAGGGCACGATCGATGTCCCGGACGCTGTCGCCGGACGACCTCCACCGACCCGCGAGCAGCGCGCTCACGGCCGAGTTGCCCGCCGCCCGCTGCAGGGCGAGGAGGCCGGGGCCCCCACCGGGCCCGGCGGCCCGTTGCGCCATCCGTCGACCCGCCGCCAAGCGGTCCGCGATGGGACGGTCCGGCCGGGACTCCCTCGCGATCGTCATGGGTGGCTCACCGGATGCGAGGCTGGATCAGGCCTCCTCGGGCTCCTCTTCCTCTTCCTGGCGCTGCACCGGGCCGAGGGCGGGATCGTGAGCGGCCTGGACCTCCTCCTCCTGCTCCTCCTCGCCCTCCCGCTGTACGGCGGGGAGCGTCGGGTCGAGTGCGGCCTGCACCGGCGGGGCGGGCGCCTGCTCAGGCGCGACCGGGGCGGGCTGGCCCATCACCCGCTCGGCGTTGGCCGCGGCCTCGAGCTCGAACCGGTCGGACGGGTCGCTGACGGAGACGCCACCGGCCGCGGGGGTGCCGTCCACCGGCCCGCTGCGCTGCTGGACGACATGGGTGAGCTCGTGGGCGAGCAGCTTCTGCCCCGCCGCGGAACCCGGCTCGTAACCGCCGCGCTGGAACACGATGTTGGAGCCCACCGTGTAGGCGTGCGCGCTCACCGACCTCGCGGACGTGTCGGCGGCGTCACCGGTGTGAACCCGCACGTCGCTGAAGTCCTGCCCCATCCGGGCCTCCATGTCCGCCCGGGTGTCCTCGTCGAGAGGCGCCCCGCCGCCCGAGATCACGTCATGCACCGGGGACCGCCCATCCTCCGCGACACCTGCCGCGGCCCGGTTCCCGGCGGCACGCTGCAGACCCAGCATGCCGGACGTGCCGAGCACGTCGGGGCGGCCCGCAGCGACCGCCTTCATCACCGCTGGGTCGAGGGGTTCCGTCCGACTGTGCGGCGCCGTCTCCACCGCGGGGTCGTCGTGGTCGTGTTCGTGGTGACGCATGGTGACCTCCCGGGCCCGATGGGGCCACGGTGGCAAGCCAGGGCAGACGGCGCCAGAGCAACCGGGGAGTCATTCGGGCAGCGATGCTGCCCGATCAGGCAGACGTCACTGCCCTGTCGCACCTCAACCCGCATCCTGCAGGAACGACCAGTACGGACCGAACTCCGACTCCAGGCACAGTCGCCCGAGCTTCCGGTACTCCCGCTGCACGGCGGTCACCACGTGGCGCATGCCGATCACGCCCGCGTCGGCCGCCGCGAGATAGGCGGCCGTGATCGCCGCGGACCGGATCGAACCACCGGCCATCTCGAACGCGTCGGCGGCGAACGACAGGTCGACGTCCGGGTCGCGGCGTACCGTCGGTCCGAGGCACCGGTCCCAGAGGAAGCGCCGATGGGTGGCGTCGGGGAGCGGGAAGTCCACCATCACGTCGAGGCGTCGCGTGAAGGCGTCGTCGATGTTGGCGCGCAGGTTGGTGGCCAGGATGGCCAGCCCGTCGAAGGACTCCATCCGCTGCAGCAGGTAGGCGCTCTCGACGTTGGCGTAGCGGTCGTGCGCGTCCCGCACCTCCGACCTCTTGCCGAACACCGCATCCGCCTCGTCGAAGAGGAGTACGGCGTTCACACCGGCCGCTGCCGTGAAGATCCGCTCGAGGTTCTTCTCGGTCTCGCCGACGTACTTGTCGACGACGGTGGCCAGGTCCACGACGTACAGCTCGAGGTCGAGGTCGTGCGCGATCACCTCGGCGGACATCGTCTTCCCGGTCCCGGAGTCGCCCGCGAACAGCGCCGCGACGCCGACACCCCGCCCGCCACCGGGGCGCATCCGCCAGTCGACCAGGACGCGTTCGCGGTGGCGGGCGCGGAGTGCCACCTCCTCCAGCGCCGTCAGCACATGCGGTGGTAGCACCAGATCCGCCCAGGAAACCGTCGGCTCGATGCGGCGGGCCAGCCGCTCCAGTGCGGACCCGTTCTCCGAACGAGCGCCGAGGCGGAGGTGGTGCGCGGTGACCTGGCGTCCGGGCTGCAGGGTGGACTGGATCCGCGCCGACTGTGCCGCTCGGGCGACGTCCTCAGGTCGGAGCCGGAACTGCGCCGTCGCCTCCAGCACATCACCGTCGGACGCCGACCCGGAGAGGGCGAACCGCCACACCGTGCGCCGCTCCTCCTGCGTGCTCGGCGGGACCGAGACCAGCAGGGGCGGCTGCCGGGTCCAGCCCGGGTCCCAGGAGATGTCCCCGACGACGAGCAGCGGCCGTGGGGTGGCGACCAGGTGCTGGAGCAGCTCCGGGCGATCGCGCAGCACCGCCGCCGGTCCGGCCACGATGCCGGCACCGGCCAGCCGGGCCTCCCGGACGGCGAGCCCGGCCAATCGGGTGGGATCGGGCTCCTTGGCGAGCCGGGAGAGCTCGATGACGAGCGGCCGGTGCCCGGTCAGCCGCAGGGCCTCGGCGGCGAGCACGCGCCCCGATCCGGTGGCCGGCTCGCGGAGGTAGGCCAGGGTGACCCCCTCGTCGATCGCGCGCGCCAGGGGCGAAGGGTCGCCCCACGGCACGTCGGGAACGGTGTCGGTCACCGGTGCCAGCGCGGGGTCCGGCGCGTCGTCACCCAGCAGGAACGACACGACGCGGTCCGGCACTCGCAGCGCACGGCCCGGGAACGGCCGGTCGGGCTCGTCGAGCTCCACCAGACCACCGGCCACGAGGGGCCCGTGGAGCAGGTGGGCGTGGCCGCTCATCGATGTCAGCGATGCGCCGGCGAGCTCGAGCGCAACGGCGACCGAGGGCCGCCGCCTGCTGACGTCGTCGTTGAGGTAGCCGAAGAAGGACTCGAACCGAGGGTCGACGTCGGCCGCGATGCCGACCAGCAGCAGGTCGAGGTCGACCGGGTCGAGGCCGAAGTTGGCCGCGAGGTCGCGCAGCCGCAGCACCGCGCCGGCGTCCTCGGCCCGGTCCGCGGCGGCCTCGCACAGCTCCATGCGGTCGGTCGCCTGCGTCCAGTCCGGCGGCGGTTGCGGCCCGACGAGGAGGCGGTCGACCGCGTCGTCGCTGAGGTACAGGCCGCGGAACGGGTCGTCCGGTGCCGGGTCGTCGGCACGTCGTACCGCGACCAGGTGCCGGATCCGCTCCTCGATCACCCCGAGGCGGCCCAGCACGTGGACGAGGCTCCCCGGACCGGTCACGACCGCCGCTTCCGCCGGGCAGGGGCCTTGACCGGGGGCGGCACGTGCCGCTGCCGGCCGACGTCGCCCCCGCCGTCCACGAGGTCGTGCGCGTCGATGGTCAGGCCGTCCTTGACCGGAGGTCCGGCCGGATACTCCCGCCCGGTCCACATGGGCGCGAAAACCACCAGGTCCAGGGACGGCTTGAGCTCGCCACCGAGCGCCGACCACACGTCGGCGAAGGCGCGGTCCTCGGGCGGGGGCAGGCCGACGGTGAGCTTGACCGACTCTCCCGGCTCGGCCAGCGGCCCGGCCACGAGACGCTCGGGCAGCGCGTCGTACTTCAGGAACGCGCGGAGCAGGGTGTCGAGCAGCCGGTGCTCGTCCTCGGGACGCTGGGTCCACGCTGTGACGAGGTAGGAGAGCTTGTAGAAGCGCGGCGCCGGACGCCGCATGACGACGGCGCCGGAGTCGGGGTCGCGCTGCTCGAGGTAGCCCGCGGGCCGGCGGCGCGTGTCCTCGCGGATGTCGTAGAGGTAGAGGTTGACGGTGGGCGCATTACGCCGAGCGGCCCAGTCCGTGGTCGGCGCGTCGAAGACGACGTCGAGCTTCGAGCCGCTGAGCGCTTCATTCACCACGATGTCATTCAGGGCATCGTCCACTTGCTCGATCACCGGTCCATCCCCCTTCCGCTGACCGCGTTCATGACCAAGACCTGGTCGAACGCCGCCGTCAGCCCCCCGGCTGCCCGCGAAGCGGTGCTACGTCCAGCACACCCGACGATGCCTGGCCCGGACGCCGACGGCACCCGTGCCGGGACAGCCGAACGGGCAGGGCGCGGCTACCGATCGGGCACCTCAGATCAGGCCCTGCCGCAACGCGTAGGCGACGGCGTGCGACCGGTTTCGGAGCTGCAGCCGGGTCGTGACGTCGTGCAGCACGTTCTTGACGGTCCGCTCCGAGTAGGCGAGCCGGCTGGCGATCTCGCTGGTGTCGCAGCCGTCGGCGATGAGGCGCAGCACCTCGATCTCCCTGGTGGCCAGGCCGTTGAAGGTGAGCCCACGCGGCCCGAGCACGCCGCGCTGCAGCGCGCCGACCTGGTCCAGAAGGTGCCCGAGCAGGTCCGGCGGCACCGTGCCTTCGCCGCGCGCGGCGGAGACGATCGTGGTCACCAACCGGTCGGCGCTGGCCTCGTCGCGCCGGAGCAGACCGACGACGCCTGCTTCGGCGGCGGCCACGACCTCGGTGTCGTCGAGGTGACCGGCGACGAGGACCGTCCGACTGCTGGTGGTTCGCTGTAGCCGCTTGAGGATCTGCAGAGCGAGATCGTCGATCGCGTCCACGACGACCACCGTCACCTCGACCGGGAAGTCATCGGTCTCGGAGAGGAGCCGAACCTCAGGGCAGGTGCGCAGGTGGCTGACAACGCCGGCCTTGAGGATCGGGTCGCGTGCCTCGACGAGCACGCGATACCCGGGATGTTGATGTGATCATGTTCGTGGTCCCCGAACCACTCGAGCCCACCCGATGTGAGCGCCGGTGACGACCGAAGCGCAGCGCCCTAACAGGCGACTAAGCAGTGACTCAACGGGCAGGTACCGGTGCCCGTTGAGTCACTGCAACCGCATCGTGTTGGCCGTGGAGGCGACCAGGCCGAGGGTGGTGAGTACGTCGGCGTACGACCGGCGCGCCTCCTCTGCCGCCGCGAGGTCGCCCGCGGCCTCGTGGGCCGTGACCAGCAGGCGCCAGGACGCGTCGCGGCACGGGTCGATGTCGATGCTGCGCCGCAGCGCGTGGGCGGCCGTCTCGGGACGCCCCTTGTCCAGGTGCAGCCGGCCCAGCAGTGCCGCGCCCTCGGCGGCGCGGACCTGGTAGTGATCGCGGTGCGGCACGACCCAGTCCGTAGGGCCGTCCTCGGGCAGCACCTCGCCGACGTAGAGCCGCAACGCCTCCTCAAGGTCGGCGATCGCCTCGTCGGCCGCCCCGGACGCGCGCGACCGCTCCGCGGTGGCCAGCCGCTCGTCGAAGCTCCGGAGGTCTGCGGTGGACCCCGGCGGCAGCGCCAGCAGATACCGGTCGCCGTCACGAAGGATGAGTCGGCTCGCCCCCCGGGCCACCCCCGGCTCCAGTGTGGTGCGCAGTCCGGAGATGCAGACGTGGAGGTTGTGCGTTCCCGCGTCGATGTCGAGCTGCGGCCACATCGCGTCGACCAGCACCTCGCGGTGCACGGGCTGCCCGGCGTACAAGGACAACAGCCGGAGCAGGGCCCGGGCGCGGGGACGCACGCCCGAGAGGCTCGGCGCGGCGCCTTCGACACGGATGTCGAATCCCCCGAAGCACCGCACGGCCACGGGGGCCGTCCGTTCCGTGGCCGCCACCGCTGAACGGGCGTCGGGCCGTTCGTCGATCCAGGCCGCCCAGCGACGACCCAGCCCGACCTGGCGCGCCTCCGCTGCCGCGAGTCGCCGCAGGTCGGCATCGGACCGCGCGACGGCCAGGGCGGCGCGCGCGAAGACGAGCGCCCCGGGAACCTGGGCGCTGTGGGCGAAACCCACCGCCGACTCGGCGTCGCGCGCGGCGTCGGGCAGCCGGGTCACCGCCGCGCACAGCGCGAGGCCACTGCGTGCCCATGCCTCGAACGCCGGCGCGTCGAGCCGACGACACCGGGTGACCAGCTCCTCGAACACCCCGTCGGCGCGGCGGCGTTCCCGGAGCCGTGCGGCGGCGTCGATCGCGATCAACAGCAAGGCACCCCAGGCATCACCGCGGTCGTCAGCCTCGCCGACCTCGGCCGCGATCGCGTCGGCCCCTCGGGTCGGGGCGCCGAGCGCGTGCGCGATCCTGGCCAGCCATGGCAGTCCCAGGTCGTCGGCACGGGCGGCGACACTCCCCGCGCGCTCGGTCGGCTCCGGACTCAGCGCGGCGAGCAGCAGCTCGGCAGCGCACCATGCCCACGTGTCGGCGTACAGCCGACCCGGGCATGCCGCGACCGTGCGCCGGGCGGCGCGCAGGTCACCGCTCAGCGCGAGCTCCACGCTCCGGAGCAGTTCGCCGTAGGGCGGCTCCAACGCCGTACGTCGTCCCGGGTCGGGTCGGCGCACCGCGGCGCGGAGGTACTCGACCCAGGAGCGGCCCGGTTGCAGGTCACCGACCGTCCACATCCGGGCGAACCGGGCGACGGCGTCCGCGGTCGTGGCCTGGGGGGTCCCGGCGGGCACCGGCGGACCCGACTCGAGCAGGCCTGACGCCGCGCGCAGATCGCCGTCCCGCCGCGCGCGCTCAGCGAGCGCGACCCGGACCGCGGGCTCGGCGGCCACCGCGGCCGGCGCCGCTGCGAGCCAGTCCAGGTCGCGGTTGTCGACGACCGCCTCCCAGTGGTCCTCGAGGACGGCGACCGCAGCGGCCCAGTGCCTGCCCGCTGCGAAGGTCCGCGCCAGGGTGACCGGGTCCGCGGTGTCGGCCATGACGTGCGCGGCGTCGGCGAACCGTGAGTCGGCTGACTCGGGACCGAGGTGCTCGCGGAGCTCTGCGACCAGGTGTGCCCGCAACGTCCGCGGCACGGTGAATCCACGACCGTCCTCGGCGGCGACCAGGACGCCACGGCGATGGAGCTCGGTCAGGAGGTCGAGGCTGTCGACGCGACCGGTCAGCCGATCACACCGTGCGCCCGTGAGCGTCTCGAGCGGTGCGGTGCTGCGGAGGAAGTCCACCTCGTCGGTGGACATGTCGGCGAGGACCGCCCCGGCTAGGTAGTCCTCGACGAACGCGGTCTGCTCGTCCACCGCCCGGACCGCGCGGTGCACCGCGTCGGGGGCGCGACCGGCTGTCGCCTGATGGAACAGGTGCAGCCCCGCCGCCCAGCCGTCCGTGTGGCGGGTGAGGTGCCGGGCGTCGTCGGCACCGAGCGGCGCGTCGTAGACGGTCCGGAACAGGTCGGCCGTCTCGCACGTCCGGAAGCGGAGCTCCGCCGGGCCGACCACGGTGCTGCCGAGCTCGGTCCTCGCGAGGTTCAGCTGGGGGTGGGAGTGGCTGCAGACAATGAGGCGGAGCCGCTCGTTGGAGGCGAGCAGCAGCTGCTCGAGCAGCTGGCCGGTCTCGGCACCGTCCAGGTGGTGCAGGTCGTCGATCACCAGGACCAGGTCCGACGCCCGGTGGGCCAGCGCATCGGCCAGCAACACCGGATCCGGCCGAAGGGGGACCCGGGCATCGGTACGTCGCACCGCGGCCGCGATCCCCCGCACCAGCTCGTCGACGGCGTCGTTCGGAGACGGGTCGGCCCGCCACCAGGCGACGTCGACGGCCGACCTGCGCGCCCAATGGGCGAGCGCGGTCGTCTTCCCCGATCCGGCCGGTGCCACGACCGCGCAGATCCGCACCTGCTCGATCCGATCGAGGCCGGCGACCAGCCGGCGGCGCACCAGTCCGCTGGCGCGCGGGATGCCGACCACGGGCTCCCGCGTCGCGGCCGGTGCCTCATGACCACGAAGCACGATCCGGTCCTCGGACGGCAGCCCGGTCTGGCGCTGGCTCGGGGCGGCGCGCTCGGGCACGGCCACCGAGTGGTCATGCGTTGCGCGCGCCACGATGCCACCTCCCCTACGCCGACGGGCGCGGCGTACCCGAAAGTCGGGAGCATGGACTTGGGTACCACTTTTGTCTATACCCTTTTCGCGCGGCTGTCCGGCGATATCCGGAACTCGAGGGGTGAGACGGTCCCCCCAGACCTACTTGTGCAGGAGGGCCCCCAGCTGCGACGCGGCCTCGGCCACCAGCGGGCCGGCGCGTCGGCGCGTCGAGGTCGCCGAGGGTGACGATGCCGACGCTCGCCTCGAGCCCCTCGACGTCCGGCACCGGCGCGGCCAGGCCCTGGGCGCCGGCCTGCAGCTCGCCCGCGGTGATCACGTACGCAGCGCGGTCGTCGGCCGGCTCGCGGCCCAGCAGGATCGCCTTGCCGGCTGCGCCCTGGCCCAGCGGATGTCGCGATCCCACCCGGTAGCTGACGTGGAAGTCGGTCCACGACGGCTCCACCACCGCGAGCGCCAGGGCCTCCTCCCCGTCGGCGACGGTGAGGTGAGCGGTGCAGCCCACCTCCTCGGCGAGCCGGCGCAGCACCGGTGCGGCGATGTCGCGCAGCACCGGCTGCACCGCGGAGGCGAGGTGCAGGACACCCAGCCCGACGTGCAGCCGCGAGCGCGAGTCGCGGCGTACCAGACCGTGCTGCTCGAGCGTGGTCACCAGCCGATAGACGACGGTGCGGTTGACCCCGAGCCGTTCGGCGAGCTCGGTCACCGTGAGCCCTCCGGGGGCGCCTGCTAGCACCGTCAGCACACGGAGCCCACGGTCCAGGGTCTGCGAGGTCTCGGCGGGCATGCGCCGAGACTAGACCTGCGCGCCCAGTCCGCTACGACGTACGCCGGATCGCCCAGTCGCGGAGCAGGTCGATCCGGGCCTGGAGCTGGTCGGCGTTGGCGACCGCGGCGGCGGGCCCGCCGCACTCCTTGCGCAGCGCCGCGTGCGTGATGCCGTGCGCCTGGCCGGTGCGGTGGTGCCAGGCAGCGACCAGCCCGTTGAGCTCGCGGCGCAGCATCGCGAGCTGTTCGTGCGTGGTGAGGGCGGCGACCGAGTCGGGCTCGCGAGCCGCCGTGCGCCGGGACTTCGCGCGGTCGGACTGTCGCTGGGCAAGCAGCTCGCGCATCTGGCCCGGGTCGAGCAGGCCGGGGATGCCGAGGAAGTCCATCTCCTCCTCCGAGCCCACGTGCACCTCGCCCTCGTGGCCGAACTCGCCGCCGTCGTAGAGGACCCGGTCGAAGCGGGCCTCCGACCCGAGCGCCTCGAACGGCAGACCGTCCTGGTCCGCGGACGCCGACTCCCCCGCCTGGGCCTGGGCGAGGAGGTCGCGCTCGGCGGCGAAGATGTCGGCCTCGTCGGTGATCGTGCGGCCGAGCACGTGGTCGCGCTGGACCTCCATCTCGGCCGCGTGCTCCAGGAGCGTCGGCACGGACGGCAGGAACACCGACGCGCTCTCGCCGCGCGCCCGGGCACGCACGAAGCGGCCCACCGCCTGGGCGAAGAACAGCGGGGTCGAGGTCGTGGTCGCGTAGACGCCGACCGCGAGCCGCGGGATGTCGACACCCTCGGAGACCATCCGGACCGCGACCATCCAGCGCCGCTCGCCCTCGGTGAACTCCACGATCTTGCGGGAGCCGGTCTTCTCGTCCGACAGCACCACCGTGGGCGCCTCGCCCGAGATGCCGCGCAGCAGCTTGGCGTAGGCGCGCGCGGACTCCTGGTCGCTCGCGATCACCAACCCGCCCGCGTCGGGGACGTGCCGGCGTACCTCCGTCAGCCGCCGGTCGGCGGCCGCCAGCACCTGCGGGATCCACGAGCCGCTCGGGTCCAGCGCGGTGCGCAGCGCCTGCGCGGTGAGGTCCTTGGTGAGCGGCTCGCCGAGCCGAGCGGCGATCTCGTCGCCCGCGCGGGTCCGCCACTGCAGGTCGCCGGAGTAGGCGAGGAACAGCACCGGGCGCACGACGTGGTCGGCGAGCGCGTGCGCGTAGCCGTAGGAGTAGTCGGCCACCGATCGCGGTACGCCGTCGGCGGCGGGCGCGTAGGTGACGAACGGGATCGGGTTGACGTCGGAGCGAAACGGAGTGCCGGTCAGCGCCAGCCGGCGGGTGGCCGGCTCGAACGCCTCGCGGATGCCCTCGCCCCAGGACAGCGCATCGCCGGCGTGGTGCACCTCGTCGAGGATCACCAGCGTCTTGAAGCGCTCGGTGCGCACCCGCATCGCGAGCGGGTTGACCGCGACTCCCGGCGTAGGTGACCGCGATCCCGAGGTAGTCGCTGGAGATCTTGCCCTTGCCCGCGGAGTACGTCGGGTCGATCGGGATCCCGGCGCGGGCGGCGGCGTCGGCCCACTGGCGCTTCAGGTGCTCGGTCGGCGCCACGACGGTGACCCGGTCGACGATCCGGCGGCCGATCAGCTCGGCGGCCACCGAGAGCGCGAACGTCGTCTTGCCGGCCCCGGGCGTCGCGACGGCGAGGAAGTCGCGGGGCTGGCGACGCAGGTAGTCGTCCATGGCGGCGGACTGCCAGGCGCGCAGGGACGTGGCCGTCCCCCAGGCCGCGCGGTCCGGCCAGGCAGGGGTGAGATTCACTCCTTGCCGTCTCCCGGCTCTCCGGGCTTGAGCGACTCCCAGATCTCCTCGCACTCCGGGCACACCGGGAACTTCTCCGGGGCCCGGCTCGGCACCCACACCTTGCCGCAGAGCGCGACGACGGGGGTGCCCATCACCATGGCCTCGGTGAGCTTGTCCTTGTCCACGTAGTGGGAGAACCGTTCGTGGTCCCCGTCCTCGGTCGGGACGGTACGCCGGTCCTCGCGGACGTCGGTGCCGGTCGAGAAGCCGATCTGGGTCACAGCACCACTCTATGTCCCTCCAGCACCGCCGTGGGGTCAACGGGGTCACCGCCACCGGGGTGCACCTCGACATGCACGTGCGGGCCGGTCGTGTTGCCGGTCATGCCGACGGCGCCGATCACCTGGCCGGTGGCGATGCGCTGACCTGGGTTGACCGCCAGGGACTCCTGGTGGCAGTACCAGATCTCGGTGCCGCCCCCGGTGGTGATCACGGTCTTGTTGCCGAAGGAGCCGTCGTACTCCGCCTCGGTGACGACGCCGGAGGTGATGGCGTGGATCGGGCTGCCGTAGCCGACGGCGAAGTCCAGACCGGTGTGGGTGCTGGACCAGTTGCTGCCGGTGCTGCCGAACTCGCCGGTGATCCGGAAGCCCCGCACTGGGGCCTGCCACGGAAGGGGCAGCGGCCGGATCACCTCGCCCTGCTTGACGTGCATGGGTGGCAGCGGCAAGGCGGCTGGGGCCGAGGTGCCGGCGGACGCGTCGAGACTCGTCACGGTCAGGCTGCCGACGAGCGCGGCCAGGAGGCCGGACGCCAGCAACGCATGGCGGAGACGGGTGTTCATGATGGGGGCTGCTTCCTGCTCTCTGGTGCAAGCAAAATGCTTGCTCTAGCAAGCAACCAGTGAGCCAAACGCCCATGACGCGGCTCAAGTCGAGCGATACCGAGAAGTAGCCGCGGTCACACGGCGGAGGGGTCAGCCCCGCTCAGCAGGGTCCCGAAACGCGACCAGCGTCACGTCGTGGAAAGACCGCTCTTCGACGGCCGTTGCCGGATCAGGGTGCGGATCGAGGCAACCGAGAGCTGGTCCGGGTCGAGCTCCGGCAGCCACCACGTCGCCCCCGCATCGGCGTACGGCGCGGGGTCGGTGTCGGCGGGCAGCGCGACGACCACGTCGTAGGGCCGATCGGCCTCCGTCCCGGCCGCGGAGCGCAGATCGGCGATCTCGGCCACGGCCTCGGCGAGCTGGTCGGGGCTGCTCAGCTCGATCGGAACGTAGCCGTCGTACCGGGCCGCCCGCTGCAGTGGCCGGGCAGCGCCGGCCGTCCCGGCCACCCACACCGGCACGCCGGGGGTCTGCGCCGGGCCCGGCAGGAAGCGGATCCCGTCCACGACGTAGTGGTCGCCGCGATGCTGCACCGTCCCGCCCGACCAGGCACCGGTCACGATGTCGAGCGCCTCGTCGAGCATCCTGGCCCGGCGCCGACCGTCGGTCTCCTCGCCGGTGGCGACGAACTCCTGGGCAAACTGGTCACTGCCCAGGCCCACCCCCAACACCAGCCGCCCGCCGCTGAGCCGGTCGAGGGTCACCGTCTCCTGCGCGACCCTGACCGGCCGACGGCGGGCCAGCGGTGTCACCACGGGGCCGATCCGGACCTGGCTCGTCGCGGTCGCGATGGCCGCGAGCGTGATCCAGGGGTCCGCGGCCGCTCGCACCGGTCCGAGCCAGCGCAGGTTGTCCCAGACGAAGACGCCGTCCCACCCGGCCTCCTCGGCCTCCCGGGCGAGGTCGGCGCACACCTGGGGTTCGGCGAGGTCGTCGAACAACGGCAGCCAGAGTCCCGCCTTCATCGGCCGTCGCTCCGGAACCCCGCCACGACCTCCAGCAGCCGGGTCCGCTCGGCGTCGGTGAGCGGCACGGCGAGCTCCTCGAGCAGGTCGACGAGCTCGCCGTCGCGGAGCGGGCGGTGCTCGGTGGGCTCCCCGGGGCGGCGGACCGTGACCGCGTCGGCGGTGACCGTCAGGTGCCGGCCGTCGAGGTGCCGGGTCACCATCAGCGTGCTGCGGAAGTGTGAGGCGGGGAAGGTGCTCGTGTAGTGGTGGCCCATCACCACGTCGACGGGCCGGACCGGCATCTCGTCGGAGGTGTGCATCAGCTCCCACCCGCCGTCGCGGAGCCGGTGCATCTCCCACGCGACCTCCTCCCCCGGGGCCCGCCGGACCTGGTAGCGCCAGCCGGCCTGGTCTTCCTCCACCCCGTCCTCCAGGACGATCGGGTGCAGCACGCTCATCCCGAACCCGGGGTCGGCGAGCAGCCGCCGGCCGTCGAGGACGATCTCGACCACGAAGTGGGTTCGCGGGGCGGCGCCCGGGTCACCCACCCGGCCGAGATGGCGGCGTACGTCGTAGCCGAGCCGCTCGGCCGCCGCGGCGAACAGCGTCGCGTGCTCGAAGCAGTAGCCGCCCCGACCACGGCCGACGAACTTCGCCTGCACGGCGTGCAGGCTCACGCCCGGGTGCGCCCCGAGCAGCACGTCGATGTTGTCGAACGTGAACGTCCGCACGTGTGCCTCGTGGAGCTCGTCGAGTGCCTCGCGAGAAGGTGACCGCGCCGCGACCCCGAGCCGGCCGAGGTAGCCGTCGAGGTCGAGGGCTCTGGATCGCCCAGGGATGGTCAGTCATCTAGTTGAGGTCCGGGTCGACGGGGCGGGTGGAGTGCAGGGCAAGCTCGCCCGGCTGGCGGCGCAGGACGTCGCGCCACAGCTCGCGGGAGTCGCTGCGGAACACGTCCTCGCCGCGGCCGGGCACGACGTACCAGTGTCCTTCGGCGATCTCCTGCTCCAGCTGGCCGCTCCCCCAGCCGGCGTACCCGGCGAAGATCCGCAGCCCGGCCAGCGAGCCGGTGACCAGCTCGACGGGGGTGTCGAGGTCGAGCAGCCCGAGCGGGCCCGCGACCTCGCGGAAGCCGACCGCCTCGCCGTCGGTGGAGCTGCGCAGGGCGACCGCCAGGGCGCCCTCGGTCTCGACCGGCCCGCCCTGGAAGAGCACCTCCGGCTCGGCGACCACTTCGCCCCAGTCGCTGAGCACCTCGGAGACGGCCAGCCCGGTGGGCCGGTTGATCACCACTCCGAGGGCCCCCTCGGCACCGACGTCGAGCATCAGGACGACGGTGTCGGCGAAGTTGGGGTCGAGCAGCACCGGAGTCGCGAGCAGCAGCACCCCCGGGCGGATCTCCGTCACCCGCCCATCATGACGCAGGGCACCCACGGCAGGAACCGAATAGGAGGCGGCCCCGGCGCTGACGCTGGGAGGGAGGGATGCGTCGGAGCCGGGGCCGCCTGGCTGGGGGTGGGTGGGATCAGGCCGCGACGACCGCCTTCAGCCGCTCGAACAGGCTGGGCTGCTCGATCGGCCCGGCGGCCATGGTCACGGCGTGCCGGTGGGCGTCGCGGGCGCGGTTCTCGATCTCCGCGCCGATCGGCGCCGCCTTCGGGTCGGCGACGCTCGACTGCCCGGCCATCACGGCGAGCAGCAGGTGCTCCTTGCCGGTGGCCTTCGTCATCGCCGTGGCCATCGCCGCGTCGGTGGGCTCGGCCCGGTAGTGGTCCAGGATCTTGCGTACGCCGGGCAGCTCGTCGGCGGCGTTGCCCCAGGCGGCCACGACGGCCCCCTCGAGGTCCATCGGCTGGGTGACCAGCTCGCGCTCGATGTGGCCCGACAGGCGGGTGTGCCACTTCAGCTGCAGGGCGGCGAGCAGGGTGAGCTCGTCGCCGAAGGTCTCCGCCACGCCCGAGACGTCCATGGGGAGGATTCCATCCCGGCGGACGCCGGCGGTGGCGATCACGGAGCGCAGGATCTCGCCCCGGTTGTGAAAGGACTTCCAGGTCATGGTCAGCTCCTTCTTCGGTCCGATACCGGGAGTACGTACCAAGGGTATGGAGCCGACCGTCGGTACCCCAACTTCCGGGGACGTGATTCCGCCCACCTGCGTGACGGCCGTTACACCTAGACTCGACCGCGTGGTGAAGTCCTCGGTCAGCAAGCTGGTCCCGAAGGTTCCCAGCGTGCCGGGCACCAGCCGCCGAGCGGCGTACTCCGCCTCCACGAAGCGGGCCCTGATCGACGTGGCCGAGGAGCTGTTCACCGACAACGGCTACGCCAACGCCTCCCTGGACACCATCGTCGCCGGCGCCCGAGTGACCAAGGGCGCGCTCTACCACCACTTCTCCGGCAAGCAGGCGCTGTTCGAGGCGGTCTTCGAGCGGATCGAGGCCGATGCCGCTCAGACCATCCAGAAGGCGATCAAGGGCACCCGCGACCCCTGGAAGAAGGCGCTGGCCGGCGTCGAGGCGTTCATGGTGATCGTGCAGCAGCCCCGCTACCGCCGGATCGTGATCCAGGAGGGTCCTGCGGTCCTCGGCTACGAGCGGTTCCGCGAGCAGGAGGAGCGCACGACGTACGCCAACGTCGTCGAGATCGTGCGCGCGGTGCTCACCGCGGGCACCTGGGAGCTCGAGGAAGAGATGCTGCAGACGTTCGCGCGGATCTTCTTCGGCACCATGTCGGCCGCCGGCGAGGTGGTGGCGACCGCCACCGACACCGAGCTCGCGGCGCAGCGGGTGGAGACCGCGGTGGGCTTCCTGCTCTCCGGCATCCAGGCGCTCGTGGAGGACGGCGGCGAGCTGCCCGAGGTGCCGGGCTAGCCGCTACTTCCCGAACGTCACGTCGCCGGTGCCCTTCGGCACCAGCTCGATCCACACCCGACCGGCCGGCACCTTCAGGTCTCCCGCCTTCGTCGACAGCGTGACCGCCTTGTCGAGGGCCTTCTTCGACCAGGTGCCGCGCACCAGCCGGCCGCCGTGGAAGATCATCGCGTCGCCGCTGCCCTCGAACTGGGTCTCGGGCACCGGGTTGCCCGCGGGATCGGTGTAGCCCGCGTCGCCGACCGGGACGCGCAGCACGAGCACGGTGTCGGCGGGGAACTCGTCGCCGTCGGCGGCGTAGCTGTTCTCGTTGACGTAGCCGCCGTCCTGGTAGACCCAGCTGGTCGTGTGACCCGCCGAGAAGGTCGCCGAGAGGCGGGTCGCCTTCTGGCCCTTCGGCAGGTCGTCCTCGGTCCCCCACGGCAGGTAGTCGTCGGGACGGGTCTTCGTGTGCGCGGCGTTCTTGGCCACCGCGCCCATGTCCGTGAACAGGTTGTACGGCGCGCTGCGGCTGTCGTCGCGGAAGAAGCCGGCCGAGCCCTCGCTGTAGTAGTCGATGCCGGCGTCGCGGATGCGCTGGAGCGTCACGTTGGCGGCGCCGCTGGTCACCATCGAGCCGCCGACCGGCGAGACGATGCCGATGTCGCTGGCCCGCATCGACCGGACCGGCCCCACGTCGCCGGGAATGTCGGAGTAGTAGAACGCCGCGAGCCGGGTCATCCCGCCCTCGACCAGCTCTTCGACGACCAGGTCGGCACTGCTGAGGCCGACCTGCGGGGCGCTGGAGGGCGTGTTGTCCATCTTCAGCACGAGCACCGGGTGCTTCTGCTCCGACGAGTCGCCCTTGTCGACCGTTTCGCCGGTGAGCGGCCAGGTGTCGGGCTCGCCCTCGGTGTGCGAGTTCGAGGCACCCGGCTCGGCGGCCGGAGCCTCGGAGCCGTCTGCGTCATCGCCGCCGCAGCCGGCGAGCACCAGGCTGCCGGCGGCCAGGCCCGCGGCGAGCAGGCGGAAGGAACGGTTTCGAACGTGACGCATGCTGGGTGAAGCTCCAAACGTATAGTGAGTTAGTCTACTTTAGACTGTTCGATCTCAGTCTGACCCCGAGGGGCTCGGTTTCCCGGAACGTCTGCCCCGGTGTGTCGCCGCGACTAGCCGAGCTTGGCCCCGCCGTCGACGTACAACGTCTGACCGGTGATGTACGACGCCTCGTCGCTGCACAGGAAGGCCGCGGCGGCCGCGATGTCCTCGGGGAAGCCCACCCGGCGCACCGGGTTGGCCTCCGCGTTCATCTTGCGGAAGTCCTCGACGTCGATCTTCAGCCGGGCCGCGGTCGCGTCGGTCATCTCGGTCGCGATGAAGCCGGGCGCGATCGCGTTGGCGTTGATGCCGAACGGGCCGAGCTCGATGCCGAGCGTGCGGGTGAACCCCTGGACACCCATCTTGGCCGCGGAGTAGTTGGCCTGGCCGCGGTTGCCGAGCGCGGAGACGCTCGAGAGGTTGAGGATCTTGCCGTACTTCTGCTCGACGAAGTGCTTCTGCGCGGCCCGGGTCATCAGGAACGCGCCCTTGAGGTGGACGCCCATCACCAGATCCCAGTCGTCCTCGGTCATCTTGAAGAGGAGGTTGTCCCGGGTGATGCCCGCGTTGTTGACGAGGATGTGGATGCCGCCGAGCTCCTCGACCACGCGGCCCACGGCGGCGTCGGCCGACGCGGCGTCGCTGACGTCGCAGCCGATCCCGATCGCCTTCGCGTCGTCGCCGACCGGCAGCTTGCCGGCAGCCTCGGCGGCCGCGGACTCGTCGAGGTCGATGACCGCGACCGAGGCGCCCTCCTCGGCGAAGCGAGTAGCGGTGCCGAACCCGATGCCGCGCGCGGCTCCGGTGACCACCGCTACGCGTCCGTCGAATCGACCCATCAGCTCGAACTCCTCGTCGTTAGCGGGCAATCCGGGTCACTGTAGACCTGCACGCAAACGCTCCGCGAACCGGGCCGCCTCGCCGTCGGCGTACTTGGTGCGTGGCCAGAAGAAGCCACGCAGGCCGTCGCCCTTCGTGCGCGGCACCACGTGACAGTGCAGATGCGCCACCGACTGGCTCACCACGTTGTTCATGGCCACGAAGCTGCCCTGAGCGCCCAGCCCGTCGACCACGGCGGTCGCCAGCCGCTGTGCGGCCGCCAGGAACCCGTCGCGCAGCCCGGCCGGCAGGTCGGGCAGGGTCACCACGTGCTCGCGCGGGACCAGCAGCGTGTGCCCCTTGAACACCGGCCGCCGGTCGAGGAACGCCACGAAGTCCGGCTCGTCGAGCACCACGTCGGCCTCGACCTCACCGGACACGATCTGGCAGAAGGTGCAGTCGACCACGGTCGCAGGCTAGTCCGACGGGCCGGGTGTCACTCCCAGTGGTCGGCCGGGTCGACGTCCGGGTGCTCGGTGACGTGGTCCAGCACCTCACCGGCGGGGTGTGAGTTGCCGGGCGAGGCCGCGGCGAGGAGTGCCTCGTCGCCCTGGTCGTCGGTGAACTGCGGCGGCACGACCAGGACCCGCAACACCTTGTGGTCGTAGGTCTTGAGCTGGATCAGGTGCGTGTCGTCCCGCGGGAAGGAGCCCACCTTCACGTAGCCACCGGGCACCGGGACCCGGCGAGGGGCATCGTCCCAGTCGGGTGGGGAGTACACGGCACGGACAACGCGGCCGTACTGCGGCGGCAGGTGCTCGACCAGGTCGGGCAGCTCGACCGCGAGATCGCGGCTCTGCGGCCACCAACCCCCGTCGAGGTGGTCCCGGCCGACGTTCTCGACCATGCGGAGCCGCAGTGGCACGCGCGCTGAACGATCTTTGGCCGCGGGGATGGGAACTGTCGACGCCGTCATGACGTCCGCCTCTCGACCGGCCCAGGTCTCCGAATGGAGGATGTCGGCGCCGGCGGTTCCCCTCAGCCTACGGGCTGGCCCCTAGTCGCAGACGACGTTCTCGCAGCCCGGGTAGACCGGCACCCGGCCGTTGCCGTGGGTCGCGTCGAAGTGCTGGGTGTCGCTCATCCCGTAGGTCCAGCGCAGCCCGTGCCGGGCCATGATCCGCACCACGGGATGCGACCGCGAGCGCCAGGCCACCAGCGGGTGGGAGTGGTGCTGCCACCAGGAGTTGGGCACCAGGCCGGTGGGCGAGCGGTAGGGGTTCTCCCACGTGTTGATGTCGAGCGAGCGACCGTAGGAGTGCGGGGAGCGGACGCCGGGTCGGTTGACGACCTGGCGGCAGTTGAACGCCGAGGTGTTGCCGGCCGCCATCGACCTGTAGTCGTCGGCACCGTGCAGCCGACCGGACCAGCCGAACCGATCCACCCGGTACATCGACCGGATCGGGAAGCCCTTCGCGTACATCTCGGCGAGGGCGCCGGCCATCCGGGGCGCGGCGCTCGCGGCGGCGACCAGCTCGCCGCGGTAGCGATATCCGTCGTAGCCCCAGTAGTTGACGCGCACCAGACGGAGGCCGGCGCGACCGACCGGGCAGCCGCGGTGCCAGGTACGGCCGGTCATCTGCCGCCAGATGCCGTCCGGGATGCGGGTGACGGCGGGGTGGGCGCCGTCGCCGACGGCCCGGCGCTGCGGCGGCACGTTGACCCGCGGCCTGGGCGCGGCGCGCGGGAGCCGCACCGGCTCTCCGGGCGGCAGGTTGTCGATCCGGTGCACGGGGCTGCGGTCGCCGGAGATCCAGTCGCGCTTGCGCACGTTCGCGCGCCACCGCGAGTCGACCCGCGGCCGCACCCGCAGAGTCGCCCTTCCCTGAGCGTTGGTGTGGACCGTGGCGGCCCGTTTCCAGCCGCGGTCGCCGAGCCGCTGGTAGAGCCGGACCGAGCCCGACACCGGCTCACCCAGGCCGGTGCGCCACCGCACCCGGACCACGGTGCGACGGCCGTCGACGACCTGCTTCGGCCCGCCGACCACGACCACGCTGTTGCGCCGGACCAGCCGCGCCTGCCGGGGACCCGACTCGGCCGCGCTTGGGTGCCGTCGCCGGCGTAGCGGGCCCGGAAGACGTTGTCCTTCGACTGCTCGGCCAGGCTCGCGTCGACGGTGGCGTGGCCCTGGGCGTCGGTCGTGGGCGTGGCGATCGTGGTCCAGGCGCCGTCGACCCGCCGCTGGACGACCACCGTGCCCACGAACGGGCTGCCGCCGTCGGCGAGCGCGACCCGCAGGTGGGTGGGCGTGCCGGCGTACCCCTTCGAGGCGGTGAGGGTCAGCGACGTCGCGGCTTCGGCGGTCGCCGGAGCGGTCGCGAGTCCGAGGGTCAGCAGTACGGCGGTGGCAAGGATGGTCAGCGATCCCCCGAACGGCATCCGGTCAGTGTGCCGTACCCACCCACTCGTCCCGTGCATCGACCGCCGAGTCGGGGTAGTCGGCGAACATGCCGTCGACGCCGGCCTCGAGGAACGCGGTCACCTCGGCGAAGATGTTGCCCTTCGCGTTGGGGTTGTCCCCGCGGCGGAAGTTGGTGGCCATGAACTGGTTCTCGTCGCGGAGCGTCCACACGTGCACGATGAGGCCCTCGTCGTGGGCGTCGTCCACCAGCGCGCTGGGTTCCCCGGTCTCACCCGTTGCCGGGTCGCGGGGCAGCACGAGGTCCTTGTTCGCGCCCAGTCCGTCGGCGTACTCAGCAATCTGGTCGAGCCCGTCGGGGGTGATCAGGTCGGCGTACTTCCGTGGGTCACCGGCCGCGACCAGGTCGTACGGCGCACCCTGGGCGTCGACGAGCTGGACCAGCGGCGCCTTCGTCATCTCGTCGAGGTCACGCAGGTTGCCGGTCTCGAAGGACTGGACGAAGACCCGGGACCCCTTCTTGTCCAGGCCGTTGCGGCGCAGGGTGCGCACCAGCGGCTCCTCCAGCGAGAGGCCGATGGAGTCGAAGTACGTCGGGTGCTTGGTCTCTGGGTAGACGCCGATCCTCCGGCCGCTCCGCCGCGACTCCTCCTTCACGAGGTCCAGGACCTCCTGGAACGTGGGGACCTCGAACCGGCCGTCGTACCGGGTGTTGTCGGGGCGCACCTCCGGGAGCCGCTCCTTGGCGCGCAGCGTCTTGAGCTCGGCGAGCGTGAAGTCCTCGGTGAACCATCCGGTGACCGCGCGACCGTCGATGGTCTTGGTGGTCTTCCGGTCGGTGAACTCCGGGACGGTCGGCGACGTCGGTGGTGCCGCTGATCTCGTTCTCGTGCCGCGCGACGAGCACGCCGTCCTTGGTCGACACCAGGTCGGGCTCGACGTAGTCGGCGCCGAGCCGGATCGCGAGGCGGTACGACGCGAGGGTGTGCTCCGGGCGGTAGCCCGACGCGCCGCGGTGGCCGATCACGATCGGCTCGGCGCGCTTCGAGTGGTGCTTCGACTCCGCGGCCGCGGCCGGGGTGGGCGGGGACAGTAGAACCGGAGCGACGAGCGCGGCGGTCAGGGCGAGGGGTGCGAGTCGGGTCATCCGAGAGGTCATGGCGCGACCCAACCGGCCGCGGGTGAACCGTCGCCGAACGGAACGGGTTCAGCCGATGACCGGGAAGCGGCGCTGCTCGGAGAGCTAGCGCAAGGCGGGCCTCCTCAGCCGACGGTCACCGGGTGAGCCACGACCGCTCCGAACAGGTAGCCCTGCTCGTTGAACGGGACCGAGGTCGGCTGCACGTTGCCCCGGTCGTCGTAGGCGCGGACCCGGATCGTGTGCCGCCCGGGACGTGCGTTCCAGGGGATCGACCACTGTCGCCAGGCCTGGGACACGTTGGTGCGGTCCAGCTGCGCGGGGCGCCACGGACCGTGGTCATCGAAGGCCACCGTGACTCTGGTGATTCGTCCCTCCCCCGACCAGGAACGGCCGTCCAACCGCTGTGGTCCGCGACGGAGCGCGGCCGGGAACGGAAGCTCCAGCGCGCTCTTGACGACCTGGGTCGTCAGCAAGGGTGCATCCGGGTAGTCGGGGCCGAACAGCCGGTAGCTCGTGGTGTTCCACTGCGATTCGAGGGCAGTCTCGGATACCTCGATCGAGCCGACCCACTTCACGTTGGCCACCCCGATCCAGCCGGGGGCCAGCAGCCGTACCGGGAACCCGTGGTCGGGCGGCAGCACGTCGCCGTTCATGCCGTACACGAGCAGCGTGTCGCGGGCGAGCGCCTTCTCCACCGGGATGGGCCGGCGTACCGCCATGGTGTCCAGACCGACCGGCATCACGTCGAGGGCCCGGCGGGTGAGCCCGGCGCGATCGAGAACGTCGGAAAGCCGTACGCCGGTCCAGGTGGCCACCCCGATCGCGCCCAGGCCCCACTGAGTGCCAGCGGCGGGCGTGCCCTGCTGGGTGTCGAAGAAGCTGCGGCCATTTCCCGCGCACTCGACCGCTCGGGTCACCGTGACCGAAGGCAGCCGCAACAGGTCGTCGTACGACAAGGACAACTCGCGGCGGACCCCTGTGCCGTGCACGCGGAGGCGCCACGTCGCGCGGTCTATCTCCGGAGTGGCGGTGTGGTTGCGGACGAAGAACCGATCGACGGGTGTCAGGTAGCCCTGGCCGCGCATCGCCTCCCAGCGCATCTCCGCATTGGTGCCGCGCGGGACGAAGAGATCCTCCGGGAGCGGCTTGACGATGGGAGTGTCGTAACCGAACGCAGGCCACGAGCCGAGGCCCCGAGTCACGGCCGCGGCGCCGACCACGGCGCCACCTGTCCACAACAGCCGGCGACGGCTCAGCCCGGCACTCCGAACCCGCTCCGCTCGCTCGGCGTCGTAGTCCTGCTCCCGCGACAAGCCGCGTTCCATGCCGCCCCTCATTTCCTCTTAAGTTTAGGGATTCACTACACAATACGACCCAGTGCAAGCCGTGACAACTGACGATCGGCGGGATCGCTCAGCCGAGCTTGCGGAGCAGCCGAAGCAGGGCCGTCCGCTCCCGATCGGAGAGCGGCTCCAGGACCGCGGCCTGGACGCCGGCGAGGACGGTGTCCAGCTCGTCGAGCCGGGACCGGCCGTCGTCGGTGATGGTGACGACGTTGCGCCGGCGGTCGGCCTCGTCGGGATCACGACGCGCCAGTCCCCACGCCGTCAGGTCGTCGAGCATCGCCACGACATCGCTCCTGTCGATGCCCGTGGCCCGGCCGAGGTCGGCCTGGCTGGAAGGACCGTGCTGGTCGAGAGCGGCGAGGAGCCGGAAGTGATAGCCGCGCACCCCGGCGTCGGCAAAGGCCTCGGTCAGGATCGCCTGGGCCCGGGCGTGTGCCCGGCTGAGCAACCACGTGGGCTGGCCGGCCACTCGTTTCAACGTCGACATGGCGACCAGTCTAGGGATTGTTGGTCGGCCCAACGATCGGCTATCGTTGGTGTCACCAACAATCTGACTTCGTCGAAGGCGGACCCCATGACCACTCCGTTCGGACCCCAGCTCATCGGACAGACCGAGAAGACCCTCAACGCACTCCTCGACACCGCCCTCGGTGATCGACTCACCGAGCCGCAGTGGGTGACGCTGCGGCTGGCGCACCAGCTGGAGGGGCAGCTTGCGAGCGCAGAGGATCTCGCGCGCGAGGTGGCCGACCGGGCCCGCTTCGCCGATGTCGACGAGTTGGTCGACGGACTGACGACCGCCGGCCTGATCGAACAGGGCCGCCTCAGCGCGCGAGGCCGCGCCCTGTTCTCCGAGATCCAGGCGGAGGTCGCCGGGCTGGCCGGCCCGCTGTTTGCCGACCTTCCGGAGGCCGACGTCGCCGCCACGACCCGGGTGCTGAACGAGGTGTTGACGCGAGCCCGAGCTGTGCTGAGCTGACTTGGCGAGCAGACCGAGCGTGTCCCGGAAGTGAGTCCCTAGGCACCGCACGTGCCGTCGCTCCGGACGCCGCCTCCGGAGTCGAAGTCGTGAGCTCGATCGGCCCTCGCGCGACCAGGAGGTCGATATCAGGAAGAGTCTCTGGATGGCGGCGTCGCCCGCGAAGTAGCCCTCGCCGTACGGAGCGAAGGCGTCACCTGCCTCGTAGTACGGCACCCGCCGCCCGCCGACCTCGACCTCGCGGACCTGCGGCTTCTCGTTCGCTCGGTGCCGTGCGACGTCGCTCGCGCAGACGGGCACCTTGTGGGTGCCGTGACCGCGAGGAGTGAACGCCACCTCGAAGACCGAGGGTCCGTGCTGGGGGTTGAAGAAGCAGGGCACCCGGAGCTTCGGGACGGGGCGACCCTCCACACGGGCCTGCACGCAGGCCAAGGCGTAGCGTCCGCTCGCGAGCGTCTCGGTCACCTTGCTGATCTCGTTGGCATCCGTGACCCAGCCGACCGTTTGCTGCGCAGTCTTGTGAGCGTCCCGGGCCGCTTTGTAGTCGTCCCTGGCCGCGTCGTCGAGGGGGTGGGCAGCCGCCTCGGCGTCCAGGCGCCGCAGGTCGTCGCCGAGCAGGCCGATGTCCTCGTCGCACAGCTTCCGCAGCTCCACCAGGTCCGCGGACTGCTGCCGGCCCCGTGCCTGTCTGGCGCGCAGCCGGAGCCCCAACCAGACGAGGCACAGCCCCGCCGACCAGCGCCAGCAGCACGTACTCCATCGTTCGAGTCTCCCCCGGCCTACACCTTTTGATATCCCCCCGATTGACTAGTCATGCGCAACCTGCTAAGCCGCCCCGATGACCCTTTCCGTGTGCGTCGCAGGAGTGACCGGCTGGACCGGAAGCGCCGTTGCCCAGGGCGTCCTGGACGCCGATGACCTGCGCCTGGTCTCCGGGGTGAGCAGAACCGCCGCGGGAACGGACCTGGGACGTGCGTGGGGAGGAGAAGAGAACGGCGTACCCGTGTTCTCCACCGTGGCCGAAGCGTTGGACGGCGTCGATGTCCTCATCGAGTACACGTCCCACGAGACGGTCCGCGAGAACGCGCTCTACGCGATCGAGCACGGCGTCTCCGTCGTCGTGGGCTCCTCGGGCTTGAGTGCCGACGACTACGACGAGATCGACCGGGCAGCGCGCCAGAAGGAGGTTGCCGTGCTCGCGGCCGGCAACTTCTCCATGACCGCCGCCCTCGCACAGGCGGCCGCGTTGCTGGCCGCGAGGTTCCTACCGAGCTGGGAGATCATCGACTACGCGTCGGAGGCCAAGCCGGACGCGCCGAGCGGAACCGCCAGAGAGATGGCGGAGACCCTGGCGGAGGTGCGAGCACCACATGTCGAGGTGGAGGTCAGCGACACGGCGGGCCTGCTCGCCGCCCGGGGCGGAACCCTCGGGGGTGCTCAGGTCCACTCCGTGAGGCTGCCCGGCTTCGTGTTGTCGACCGAGGTGGTGTTCGGTCTCCCCGACGAGCGGCTGGTCATCCGCCACGATGCCGGGACCAGCGCCGCGCCGTACGTCGCGGGCACCCTGCTGGCGACGCGGTCCACCCCGCACCGGATCGGGCTGACCCGCGGACTGGCGCACGCTGCTGCTCGAACCGGACTCGTCCGACTGAGGCCGCTACTCGCCGCCACCACCACCGTCGCCACCGCCACCGTCGAAGCCACCGCCGTCGTAACCGCCTCCGTCGTGCCCGTCCCAGCCGTGCTCGTAAAGCCGTCACCCGGGATCGATGGGGGGCAGCATGAACAGGGAGTGCGCGGCGACCGCGCCCAGGAAGTAGCCCTCGCCGTACGGCGCGTACGCCGCGCCGGCCTCGAAGTACGGCACCCGCCGACCGCCGATCTCGACCTCGCGGATCACCGGCTTCTCGCCCGCCTTCAGCCGCGCCGCGTCCATCGCGCACGCGGGCACCTTGCGGGTGCCGCGGCCCGGCGGGGTGAACTGCACGTCCATCACCGACGGTCCGTGCTGAGGGTTGAAGAAGCAGGGCACCCGGAGCTCGGGCAGCGGCTGCGCCCGCGACCCGGGCCTGGACGCACGCGAGCGCATACCGGCCGCTGGACAGCGTGTCGGTCACCTTGCTGATCTCGTCGGCGTCGGTGATCCGTTTCACCGTTCGCTGCGCGGACTCGTAGGCGTCCAGCGCGGTCTGGTAGTCGACCCTGGCCGCGTCGTCGAGCGGATGCGCCACGGTCTCGGCGTCCAGCCGGCGCAGCTGCTCACCGAGCAGGGTGATGTCCTCCTCGCACAGCTTCCGCACCTGGGCCAGGTCCGCGGCCCGGTCGCGACCTTGTGCGCGCCGTGCGCGCAGCCGCACTCCGAGCCAGGCGAGGCCTCCCCCGCCGACCAGCGCCAGCAACAGGTACTCCACCAACCCACTCTCCTCCTACAACGCCCCTTCGGCACGCCGATTGACGATCCGTGCACGATCTGTGCCGACGCGCGCACTCCGGACTAGCGTGAGAACGGTGAGCACGGTCTTCCGGGCTGATGATCACCCGGTGCGCACTCGGGTCGACTACTGGCACAACGTGGTCGCGGAGTCACTCACGCCGCTGGACCTCCGACTCTCCCCCGAGGGTCTCGGAGCCATGGACCGGCTGTACGTCGGGGATCTCGGCCAGGTCCGGGTGATCGAGGTCAGCACCGGGGAGCCCAGCCACGCGGTACGGAAGCCGAGGCACATCAGCAGCTCCGACCCCGAGCTGTTCAAGATCGACGTGCAGGTCCGGGGACGAGGTGTCATCCGTCAGGGTGAGCGCGAGGCCAAGTACCGTCCTCGGGACTTCACGCTGATCGACCTCGCCCGGCCGAGCCTCTGGGCGTTCCAGCCGGCCTCGCGAGTGGTCGCGGTGACCTTCCCGCGCAGCCTTCTGCCGCTGGGTCGCGCCGACCTGGACCGCCTCACCGGCGAGCGCCTGACGGGTGACAGTGGACTCGGCGCGCTGGTCTCGTCGCTCACCCGGCAGCTCCCCGGGCGACTCGACGACCTGACGGTCGCCGAGGGGACCCGGCTCGGCTCGACGGTCCTGGACCTCCTGGCCACCACGCTGCTCACCCGGCTCGACCGAGGACGGGAGGTGCCGCCCGACTCCCGCCGCCGAGCGCTGCTGCACAGCGTGCACGCGTACGTCGACGAGCACCTCGCCGACCCGGCGCTGTCACCGCGCAGCATCGCCGCCGCCCACTTCGTCTCCGTCCGCCTCCTGCACCGGCTGTTCGAGTCGGAGCAGTCGACGGTGGCCGACCTGATCCGGCAACGCCGGCTCGAGCGGTGTCATCACGACCTCCTCGACCCGAGCCAGCTCGAGGTCCCCGTCGCGGCGATCGGAGCCCGCTGGGGGTTCACGAGCGCCGCCCACTTCGGCCGGCTGTTCCAGGCGGCGTACGGCGTGCCACCGGCCACGTTCCGCCGCGCGTGCGCGCCGGGTCAGGCGGGGTAGGGAACCTGCTGCCGGGCGTTGCGGAGCGCCGCGGCCCACCACGCGAGCTGGTCGAGCATCGTCTTGGCGTAGCCCTCCGACATCTCGTCGAGGGGACGGCCTTCCTCGAAGTCGAAGTTCACGAAGTAGTTGGGGAAGGACAGGCCTTCCCGGATCGTGACGGCGTGCAGCTCGGTCAGCACGTTCTCGAGGTGCAGCACCGCGTGCCGGCCGCCGGCCGCGCCGCCGTAGCTCACGAAGGCCACGGGCTTGGCCGTCCACTGATGGAAGTGCCAGTCGATGGCCGCCTTCAGCGAGGCGGGATAGCTGTGGTTGTACTCGGGCGTGACCACGATGAAGGCATCGGCGGCGTCGAGCCGGGCCGTCAGGTCGGCCATCCCCGCGGGCCGCGGGTAGGAGTCCCCGGCGTACTTCGGCGACTCCGCGGGAAGTGCCAGCGGGAGCTCGACCTCGGCGAGGTCGACGACGTCGATGTCGAAGCCGCCGTGCTCGCGGGTCTGCTCGGCGACCCACGAAGCCACCACCGGGCCGAACCGTCCGTCGCGCACGCTGCCGACGATGATCACCAGTTTGCTGTTCTCGTTCATGGCATCAGGCTCCGCCGTCGTCGGCCCCGCAGGGAGACCGCGCTGTGGCTGGCCCTGGCAGGGCCACCATGACCTCTCGAACGGGTGAGCACGCCGCCGTACTCTTTTCGATGTGGCTACTCCACTCGGGGACTTCATCCGCGGCCGCCGCGACGCGACGACACCGGCGCTGGTCGGTCTACCCACCGGGGAGCGCCGGCGAGCGCCCGGCCTGCGCCGCACCGAGCTGGCCACTCTGGCGGGCATCAGCGTCGAGTACCTCACCCGGATCGAGCAGGGGCGCGACCGCAACCCGTCGGTGCAGGTCATCAACGCCATCGCCGATGCGCTGCGGCTCGACACCGGCGAGCGCGAGCACCTGCGGTACCTGACCAAGGCGTCCAACGGTCACTGCGTGGCGCCCTCTCCCCCGAGCACCGAGGTGCGCCCCCCGGTGCAAGCGGTCCTCAACCAGATCGAGCCGGGGATCGCCGTCGTGACCAACCGGCTCGGCGACCTGCTCGCCTACACCTCCGGGTTCGACCGGCTGACGCGGCCACTGGGACTGCTCGACGACCCGGCACCCAACCTGACCCGCTTCGTGTTCACCGACGAGCGCGCCCGCGACGCCTTCCCTGACTGGGATCTCATCGCCGACCAGCGCGCGCTGGAGGTATGGCGTGCGCCCAGGACCGACGGTGCCGCGGCGTTCGAGGCCGAGCTCTCCGCCACCGCCGGCGAGGAGTTCACCCGCCGCCTCGACCGCCACGAGCTGACCGCCGCGGGACCGCAGCGGTGGCAGCATCCCGTTGCCGGTGAGCTGCGCCTGGAGTGCGAGGTCATGGACCTGCCGGCCGGCGAGGGTCAGCAGCTGTTGGTCATGGTGCCCGCCGACGAGGCGACCGGAGCGGCCCTCGACCGGCTGCACTGGGGCGAAGCCGGGGGGTTGCGCGCGGTCCGCTGACGCCCTGATCTCCCCCGCGCGCGGGAACCGACTCCCTCGGTCGAGCGGTGTGGCCGCCGTGCCACGGTGCCCAGGGTGGGTTCATGGACATCGTTGCCACACCCCGCAGGGCCTGGACCGCCGCCCATCACCCCGTGGCCGGCGTGCCCCGATGGGCGGTCGCCTTCGCGGCCGCCATCCCGCTCGTCGTGCTCCCCTCGAGCATCTGGCGGGTCACCGTCGTGTGGTTCTTCCCGCCCGAGGGCGGCGGGCGGGACGACCTCCCGGGCTGGCTCCCGATCGAGGTGTACGTCGTGCTGTTGTCGGTGCTCTCCGAGGCCCTGGCGTTCAGCGCGTACGCGCTGATCACCCGGTGGGGCCACCGGCTCCCGAGGTGGTTGGTCGGAGTGCCGGCCGCCGCCGGGTCCGTCGTACTGATCCTGGTGACCCTGCTGTCGGCCGTCTCCAGCCTGCGCGGCACGACCATCCGGGGTGAGCCGAAGCCCGCCGACTTCCCGCTGCACACCCGCGACCTCGAGGGGATCCTGGCCATCGTCGCCTACGCGCCCCTGCTGCTGTGGGGGCCGATGCTGGCGGCGCTCACGATCGCCTACTGGCGTCGGCGCTCCGGGTCCGGCCGCACGAACCCCGACTCGTAGGCAGCGATCGCGGCCTGCGTGCGGTCCCGTGCGCCGAGCTTCGCCAGGAGGCTGGCCACGTGGGTCTTGACGGTCTCGACGCCGACGTACAGCCGACCGGCGATCTCCGCGTTGGTGAGTCCCGCGGCCACCAGGCGCAGCACCTCCTGCTCCCGGTCGGTGAGCCGGGCCTGCGCGACGGCGTTCTCCGGACCGGGGCCGTAGGTCTCGGCGAGGGTGCGGATCGCCCGGGGGAAGACCAGAGCATCTCCCACCATCGTGGTGCGGATCGTGTGCACGATCTCCTCGCTCGGCGCCCGCTTCAGGAGGAAGCCGCTGGCCCCGGCGCGCAGGGCGTCGTAGACGTACTCGTCGTTCTCGAACGTCGTCACCACGAGGACCTTGGGGTGCGGACCGGCCGCGGCCAGCAGCCGCCGGGTCGCCTCGATGCCGTCGATCCGGGGCATCCGGACGTCCATCAGCACCAGGTCCGGGCGGAGCCGGCCAACCGCGCCGGGCACGTCGGCGCCGTCCTCCACCTCGCCGACGACGACGAGGTCGTCCTCGCTCTCGAGGATGGCGCGCAGCCCGCTGCGGACGAGCGGCTCGTCGTCCACGATCAAGACGGTGACCTCCCCGAGCGACACCTCGGCACCCTAACAACGCACCCTCGGCGCAAGGCAGGATGGAACCCGTGGTCAGCGTGACAACGCATCTCGGACGGCCGCTCATCTACCTCCGGCTGGTCTTCCTGCTGCTCGGTGCCGCCCTGGCGGTGGCCATCGCGATCCTCGACGCCAGTCTCGTGGTCGTCGCCGCCCAGTACCTGAGCGGAGTCCCGCTCGTCCTCGTCGCCGTGGTGATCGTCGCGGCGCCCATCGGCGTGACGGCGCTGGTGCCGCCGATCCGCCAGGTCGAAGCAGTGGCGGCCGAGTCGCTGCTCGGCGTCGAGTTCCCGGACGGCACCCCCGGCCCGGCCCGCCGGCTGGAGGAGCGGCTCCGTGCCACCGCCTGGTTCCTGCTGCACGTCGTCAGCGGCGGGGCCGTGGTGATGGCGCTGGTGTTCCTGCTGCCGTTGGGCGTGTCCTACCTGACCGCGTCGGACGCCTGGCTCCTGCCGGTCGGACTGGTGCTGCTCGTCGGATGCCTGCTGTGCCCGTTCCTGCTCGGCGCCGCGGTGGCCCGGGCCGCGCCGCCGCTGCTCGGGCCGTCGTACCCCCAACGCCTCCAGCAGCTGGAGACCGAGACCGCGCGGCTGGTCGAGCGCAACCGGATCGCCCGCGAGCTGCACGACAGCATCGGACACGCGCTCAGCGTGGTCACCCTGCAGTCCGCGGGCGCTCGGCGGCGGCTGCACGCTCGCGATGCCGAGGCGGCGGAGGCGGCGCTCGAGGCGATCGAGTCCACGGCCAGGGCGGCCACCGCGGAGCTCGACCACATGCTCGGCCTGCTCCGGGACCGCGCCGAAGCAGCGCCCAGCCGCCCGGCGCTCGGCCTCGGCGACCTGGACTCCCTGGTCATGGCCACCCGTCGTGCCGGACTCGAGGTCCGCACCCAGGTGGACGGCAACCTCGCCGACCTCCCTCCGGTCGTGAGCCGCGAGGCCTACCGGATCGTCCAGGAGGGGCTGACCAACGCGCTGCGGCACGCCTCGGAACCGCAGGCCCGGCTCCGGCTCGAACGGCGTCCGGAGCGACTGGTCATCACGCTCGCCAACCCGGCACGTGCCTCAGCGACGCGGCGCCGCGGCAGCCGGGGGCTCACCGGCCTCGCGGAACGCGCCAGCGCCCTCGGCGGGAGCGTGACCCACAGCAACGGTGAGGGGACCTGGGAGCTCGTCGTCGACCTCCCGTTGCCCAGGTCCGGCTAGCCGCCGTCGGCGGTAGTGCACGGTGAGGGCGGCGAGCAGCGGTCCCCAGAGCAGCAACGGCAGGTAGACCAGCAGCATCGTGGTGCCCTGCCAGGTCTCGAACGTCAGTCCCGGGTCGTGCTGCGGCTCCCCCTGCACATTGCGACCCAGCAGGGCCATCCCGGTGGTCCACGTCCACATCACGGTGAGAACCAGGGCGCCGGTCGCCGCCGGCACGATGGCCACCGCCGGCCGGATCGAGCGCCCCCTCAGGAGAGGCACCCATCGCGGCCACACCTCGCCCCACCGGCAGACCAGACCGAAAGCGGCGAAGGCCAGCACCTCGGAGACGAGCGACAGCAGGACGACGTACAGCTCGGTCGGTATCCAGACCGGGAGACTGCCGTTCCCCACCTCACCGCGCCAGATCGGGACGTGGAAGGTGAACGCGAGGATCCGCCAGAGCGAGGACGGCAGCACGCTCAGCTGGATCGCCCACACCGCCCGCACCGCCCATCGCGGCACCCCGGCGACCGGCCGGTGGGCGGCGTCCCACCCGGCGCTCATCGCTGTCCTCCGCCGACCAGCGTTCGCAGCATCACGGCGCCCGCCAGGATGCCGAAGACGAAGGTCCACGCCGGCGCGCCGGTGTCGACGAGGCTGCTGAGCGGCAGCTTCCAGGCACTCCACGCGAACAGCGACCCCGACCCGAGCCAGGCCACGGTCATCGCGATCCACCGCGGCGCCGACGACGGACGCCCGGCGACCAGGCACCACACCGCCACTGCCGCCGCCAAGGCCCAGGCTGCGAAGAGCAGACCGAGCATCATCCCCGCATCCAGTGCCGAATAGGTCCAGATCGGCCGCGAGACCGGCCGCGGCAGCAACGCTCCAGCCGACCAACGGTCCGTCCAGGCGTCGATCGCCGAGCCGGCCCGTCATCGCGTCGGGCCATCGCCGCCGGAAGTACGACGGCAGCGCCACCGCGAGGCCCAGGCCCATGCCGACGAACCCGGCCTGGATCAGCGCCGCCTCCCAGACGGGCATCGACCCGGCGTCGATGTCGACGAGCCCCACCACCGCGTAGGGCAGCAACGGGACCAGGAACCCGGCGCCGATCCACGAGCCCGCGACCAGCAGTCGCGCCGGGATGCGCAGACCCCAGGGCCGGACCAGCGCCAGGGCGACCACGATGCCGACCGCCGACATCACGATGGTCGCCAGGTTCAGCGCCACCCACTCCGAGGTGCGCATCCCGTCCCCGGTCGGCAGCACCCCCGCAAGGGCGCCGGCCACCCACGACACCTTGATCACGAGGTACGGCGTGAGGGCCAGGGCTGCGCCGTACGCGGCGACCTCCCCGGCTCGGTCCCATCGGTCGGCGACGACCAGATTGCTGCTCATGACACCAGCGTGCGCGAAGAGGCGGACGGTTCGGCTCCCCCTGCAGAGGGATCGCGGTCACCTCCTCGGGGGACATCCCAGGGTGGTCCCCGATGCCGTTGTCGCCAGCAGCGCCGAGGCTTGCGCACCATGACAGCTCTCGGGAAGGTCGCGATGAAGCACGTGGGAGTGACGCTGGTGACGGCGACGACGGCGCTGGCGCTGGCGGCGGCGCCGGCCGCCACCGCCGCCCCGGTACAGCCGGATCGTCCCGGGCTGCAGGAACGGCTGGACGACGTCGTCGCCGCCGGTGCCGTGGGCGCGCTCGCGGTGGTGCGCGACGGTCACCGCGGGTGGCGGGGGAACAGCGGTGTCGCCGAGCTGGGTACGACGCGTGCGGTCCCTGTCCATGGCCGGTTCCGGATCGGCAGCATCACGAAGACCTTCGTGGCCACCGTGGTCCTGCAGCTGGTCGGCGAGGGGTGGCTCCGGCTGGACGACCCGGTCGAGAAGTGGCTGCCCGGAGTCGTCCCGGACGGTGACCGGATCACCGTGCGCCAGCTGCTGAACCACACCAGCGGGTTGTACGACTACCGGCTCACCCTTGCGCTGCCTCCGAGCCAGGAGTTCCTGGACAACCGGTGGCGGACCTGGACCGCGGCCGAACAGATCGAGCGCGCTGTCGCCCATCCGCCGACGTTCGAACCGCCCGGGTCGGCGTTCGCGTACTCGAACACCAACTACCTCGTGCTCGGCCAGATCATCGAGAAGGTGACCGGGCGCTCCTACGGCAAGGAGATCGAGCGCCGGATCATCCGGCCGTTGCGGCTGCACCAGACCACGCTGCCCGGTACGACGCCGTGGATCCGCGGGCCGCACCCGCACGGCTACGCGCCGGTGGAGCGACGGCGGCGGGATCCGCATCGTCGACTTCACCGAGATGAACCCGTCGTTGTTCGGCGCCGGCGGCGAGATGATCTCCAGCGCCAGGGACCTCCAGCGCTTCTTCGCCGCACTGCTCCGCGGACGCCTGCTGGACCACCGCCTGCTCGACGAGATGAAGACGCCAGGGGTCGCGGGCGGGAGCGTACGGACTCGGCCTGGCCTGGCGGGACACCGCGTGCGGGGTCCGCGTCTACGGCAACGACGGCGACGCGCTGCGTACCAGTCCTGGTCGTTCGCCACGGAGGACGCGCACCGGCAGGCCACGGTCGCCCTCACGCCCGACTTCAGCGGCGACCCCGACGAACTCGACGTCGCCGTCGACGCGTTCCTGGACCAGGCGTTCTGCGAATGACTCGCGAGGTGCCCGCGCAAGTTCACCCATATTGGGTGACGTCCGCAGCTGGTCGCTGGCGAACACTGCGAGGTGATGGGAAGATTCGCGCCAGCTCCCTCTCACGAAGGGACGGCCGCGTCATGGCGAATCGGTCAGGAGCAACGGCCCCCGCTCTGACCGTCTGGATCTACGAAACGGCGCTGGGCGCCGCAGCAGCTGAGTCCGGCTGAGGAACCTCAGGGACCGAAACGCGCTCGAGGTCCATGACGCCATCACGGTGTCGTGGATGCCCGGGTCTCACCGACCCCGGATCGGACACCTGCGGCACGAGACATCGACGACGGCCGCCCGGGGTTCGGTGCTTCGCGGGCTGGTGAGCCTGATCTTCCTGGCCCCCTCGGCCGAGTCGGCAGACGGTGCGCGACTTGCCGCGTTGGCCCATCGACTCCGCGGCACCGGGATCGACCAGGCCTTCCTCGAGGAGATGAGGGCGCAGCTGCACCCGGAGAGCTCGGCACTTCTCGTGCTGTCCGGCGACGCCGACCTCGACGTGGTCCGTCCCGTCATCGAGCGCGGCCTGGCACGTGGGGACGTCGTTCTGATGCACGCCCAGATGCCTGTCCACGCTCCCGACATCCTTCGCGATGCCGTCCGCGCACTCACCCCCGGCTGATGCAGCGGAATCCGAGGTGGGACGTCGAGGTGTCGATGGGCTGAGCCATGCGGGCCGCGGGCCGGTACCGCCGGCAGTAGTTCGGCGCACAGAGGTGCGAGCCGCCCTTCATCACCTTGCGCGGGATCTGCGCGCCACGTTCAGCAGGATCCTGGCTGCCCTCGCGCTCGGCTCCACGAGGGTTCTCGATGCTGCAGCAGGCATGTTCGGCCGGCTCGTGGGCGCCGTACCAGTCGCTGGTCCACTCCCAGACGTTGCCGGTCATGTCGCGCAGGCCGTAGCCGTTGGGTGGGTACGAGCCGACGGGCGCGGTGCCCTTGTGCCCGTCGTCGCCGGTGTTGTGGAGGGGAAAGTCGCCCTGCCAGGTGTTCGCCATCCATCGGCCATCGGGGTTGAGCTCGTCGCCCCAGGCGTACGTCGCCCCGTCGAGTCCGCCGCGGGCGGCGTACTCCCACTCGGCCTCGGTCGGCAGCTCCTTGCCGACCCACTCGGCGTACGCCGCCACGTCCTCCCAGGCGACCTGGACCACCGGATGGTCCGGGATCCGCTTCACCGAGCTGCCCGGTCCCTGTGGCTGGCGCCAGTTGGCTCCCGGGATGTAGGTCCACCAGTTGTAGGGGTCGTCCAGCGAGACCGGACGCGTCGGCTGCCGGAAGACCACGGACGCGGGGACCAGCAGGTCCGGTGACGCCCCCGGGTAGTCGGCCGGGTCCGGCGCGCGTTCCGCGGACGTGATGTACCGGGTCTGCTTCACGAACCGGGCGAAGTCCGCATTCGTGACCGTGTGCTCGTCCATCCAGAAGCCGTCCACGCTGACCTTGCGCGTGGGCGCCTCCTCCGGGTAGTGGTCGTCGGAGCCCATCTGGAAGGTGCCGCCCGGGATCCAGACCATGCCCGGGTGCGGCGGCGCGTCGTCGGCCTGGGTCTGGAGCGTGTCCGGCTTCTTGGTCGGCATGATCGGCACCTTAACGATGCTGGACGACGCGCGAACACGCCCGCCTCCTCCCCTTCGGGTGAGATAGCCCTCCGGGGAGGCGACAGACTACGAACCGGCGCCCGCCTTCTGTCGTTGCTCAGCGAGCTCGTAGAGCCGTCGGTCGATGCCTTCCCTCGCGTTCGGGTCACTGGCGTCGAACGGCACCTCGACGGACGGGGGAACGCCCGGGGCGGGGGCCTCGGTGTCCGAGTCCCCGGTCACGCCGACGATCAGCGCGGTGAGGCCGGCGCCCAGGCCCACGATCACGACGGCTCCGGCGGCTGCCAGGCCGAGGTGGGTCTTGCGCTGGGTCGCGGTGGACGGCTCGAGCTGGGTGGTTTCGCCGGCCTTCCGTTCGGTCGTTGTCATGATGTTCTCCTCGGCGTGTCGGGCACTGGTTGCCCGTTCGCCTCGAGGCTGAACCCGGTCCGTGGCCGATCCGGGCCAGTTCCGTGGCAGTTGCGTGGCAACCGTGGCAGTCGCGTGGCGCGGGGAACGAGCTCATCCCTCCGGGCAGGTGGTCGCGAGCGGAGCGCCCGATCAGGTCGACGTCCAGCGGCGCGAGCGAGCGAAGGTCGACGACGCGAACGGAGAGTCCTTCGGCTTCCAGCATGTCTCGGCGGCCTCCAGGCATCGCGCCACCATCGCTCCGTAGGCGAACACCACGCACGCATCCCCGTCCCGCACGACGCGCCCCTCGCCGATCCCGGGACCGTCGGTGGTGAGCTCTCCCTCCTCCTTCGCCCAGTACCTGGCCTTCGGCTCCAGGAACACCACCGGGTCGGGGTCCTCGATCGCCGAGGCGCAGGAGTCGGTAGCCGTCGAGCGCGCTCGACGGCGCCACGACCTTCAACCCCGCCGTGTGCGCGTAGTAGGTCTCGGGGCTCTCGCCGTGATGCTCCTTGCCCCGGATCCCGCCGAACGAGGGGATCCGGATCACGATCGGCAGCTCGACTCGCCCCCGCGTCCGCGTCCGGTACTTCGCGACGTGCGACACGATCTGCTCGAAGGCCGGGTAGGAGAACCCGTCGAACTGCATCTCGACGACGCTCTTCCACCCGGTGAGGGCGAGCCCGATCGCGGCGCCGACGATGCCCGCCTCGGCGATCGGCGTGTCGAAGACGCGGTCCTCACCGAACTTCGCCTGCAGCCCGTCCGTCACGCGGAAGACGCCACCGAGCCTGCCCACGTCCTCGCCGTACACGAGCAGCCGCGGGTCGTCCTCCATCGCGTCGATCAGCGCTCGGTTGAGCGCCGCGGACAGGGTCCACTCAGCCACCGAGCGCCTCCTCGCGCTGCCGCGCCAGGACCGCCGGCGGATCCGCGAACGTCCAGTCGAACATCCACTCGACCGGCGGCGCCTCGGTCGCGGTGATCCCGGCCCGCACCTCGGCCACCCACGCCGCGGCCTCCTCGTCGCAGGTGCGCACGAAGTCCTCGTCGGCGTGACCGGCGCCGAGCAGCCATGTCCGGTACCGGTCGATCGGATCGAACGCGCGCCAGCGCTCGACCTCGTCCTCGTCGCGGTAGCGGGACGCGTCGTCCGCGGTCGTGTGCGGGCCCATGCGGTAGGTCAGCGCCTCGATCAGCGTCGGGCCGCCGCCGGAGCGCGCGCGCTCGACGGCCTCGCGTCGTGACCCGGTAGACGGCGAGGACGTCGTTGCCGTCCACCCGGACGCCGGGGAAGCCGAGCCCCTCCGCGCGCTTCCAGATCTCTCCCGCCGTCTGCAGCCCGGTCGGGACGCTGATCGCCCAGCCGTTGTTCTGGCAGAACAAGATCGCCGGCACCCCGAACACGGCCGCCATGTTCGCCCCTTCGTGGAAGTCGCCTTCGCTGGCGCTCCCGTCACCGAAGTAGGCGAGCGCGCACGCGTCGGCGCCGTCCCTCTGCAGTCCCATCGCCACGCCGACCGCGTGGCAGATCTGCGTGGCGACCGGCACGCAGATCGGCCCGAATCGCGTGGCGCGCGGGTCGTACGGCCCGCCGTGCCACGTCCCCCGGTGATACCAGAGGTACTGGACCGGGTCGACGCCCCGGACCAGCGCGGCGGCGAGCTCGCGGAACGTGGGGAACGCCCAAGTCCTCGGCGCCGAGGGCGAACGCCGAGCCCACCTGCGCGGCCTCCTGCCCCTCGAAGCGGCGGATAGACCGTGAGCTCACCCTGGCGCTGCAGCGCCATGCACTCGCGATCGAGCCGCCGGGCGCGGACCATGTGCCGCAGGAGCTCGCGCAGCTGCTCCGGCGCGAGGCCCACGTCGGGATCGCCGACGGCGGTGCCGTCGGGCTTCCAGGATGCGGACCGGCTCGGTGCCGGCCCAGTGCGAGGGCGCGTCCACTTCAGCTCCTGGGTCGGGGACGCCGAGAGCATAGGAGATGCACCCCGGCGCTAGACTCCGCGACGTGGTCCCGAGCGCCTACCTCCGCGTGTTCCAGCCCCTCGACGCTTTCGATCGGGAGGAGCAGCTGCGCTGGGAGCGCTACCTCCTCACGAACATGTGGGTCCCCGGTCGGCGCCAGCGCTACCTCGACCACTCCCAGGACGGTCTCGGGCTCATCGCGCCCGCCGACGGCGAGCACGCCGAGGTCCGCGTCGTCGACGGCCGCACGTACGTGAGCCCGTGGCGGATGCGCATGCGGGTGCTCGCCGCCGCCCTCGCGTTCCGCGAGGCCAAGCCGATCGAGCTCGCCGAGCGGTTCCTGTCGAAGAAGGACGGCGAAGCGTGTCGCCCGCGAGCTCAACCGCCTCCGCCGGCGCGACCCCCTCGCCGTCGCCTTCTGCCACCAGAGTCCCGTGGCACGTGCCCATCCGGTGGTTCGTGCTCTTCGCGGACGGAGAGCGATGGCTCGGCGAGGACGAGCACGGGCGCCTGCGGCTCCGGTATCGCACGACGGCGCGCCGAGCGCTCCGTCGTGCGGGCCAGGCGATCCCCGCCCTTCGCCGATCGGACCTCGGTCCGATCAGCGACCTCCTGATGGACCTGCACGAGTGGATCGCGCTGTTCGACCCGAGGTCGCTCGTCGAGCTCGACTACGGGAGCCTGTGCGACTTCCTCACCTGGGACGAGCTCGACGACGATCGGAGCGTTCGCGATCTCGGCCTCGCGCTCGAGGCGCTGGAGCGACACGAGTTCCCGCGCTCGGCCGAGATCTACCAGGGCGTCCTGTCCCACTGGGCCGAGATCCGCGGCCACGAGCTCCTGAACTGAGCTTCGGCAGGTTCTTCGGCGCACCGCGTTCCCGGCCGAGCATCCATAGCGAGAAGCTCGGTGATGTTCGCAACGTTTCGACTGTGCCGGCGGTTCTTGTTCATGGAAGCCCAGCTTCGGCGACGCTTCTCGCACGCACGGATCGATCGCAGCAGAAGGAGGGATGGAGGCTCATGGGAGAGGCAACGATCGCGGGATCCACCCCCAGAAGGAGTCAGAGATGAACGGCACACGCAGACGCAAGGTTGGCACCATCGTCGGGGTGACGGTGTTACTCGCGGCGCTCGCGGTACCGACGTCGCTGCCGGCCTCGGCCGCAGAGGTCCCCGATCAGGTCCTGGCATGGAACCAGCATGCGTACGACGAGCTGATCGTCACCACACCCGCACCGTTGAATGCGCCGCCCGCGGCGGCGATCCACCTCGCGATCGTGCACGGCGCGATCTATGACGCGGTGAACGCGATCGACGGTGGATACGAGCCGTATCTGGGTTCGCCTGCGGCGGCGAGCTACGACTCCGAAGATGCCGCTGCGGCAACCGCTGGCTACCGGATGCTCCAGTTCCTGCTGCCCAGCGATCGGGACGACGAGCTCTTGGGGTACTACGAGGATTCGCTCGAAGCGATCCTCGACGCGGGAGTGTCACAGACCGCGGTCGACGGCGGCGTCGCGGTCGGCGAGGCGGCCGCGACCGCGATGGTCATCGCACGCACCGGCGATGGACGGTACGGCCCCCAACGCGGACCGGCCTTCTTCTTCACCGAAGGCACGGGCGCCGGGGACTGGCGGAACCTGGTCGCGCCGCTGAGCCCGATGGGCAACAACTTCAACTGGGTCGGCAACGTGAATCCGTTCCTGATCCGGAGCGCCGCGGCGTTCGCGACCGCCGGGTCCGCAGGCCCTCACGAGCGACGCCTACGCACGCCGAGTTCAATCAGGTGAAGTGCGCTCGGTCGCGCGACGGGCTCGACGAGGACGCCGATCAGACGCAGATGGCCCTGTTCTGGGCGGACCACCCACCCGCGATGTGGACGCGGATCTTCCGTCAGATCTCGATGGAGCAGGAGCTCTCGACCGCCGACAACGCGCGATACTTCGCGATGCTCTACCTCACGGCGGCGGACGCCGTGATCGCGTGCTTCGAGGACAAGGAGCAGACAGGCTTCTGGCGGCCGCAGACCGCGATCCAGCGAGCAGCGATCGACGGCAATCCGGACGCGATGCCGACGGGACCGTGGACGTCGCTGCATCCCGAATCCCGCCGTACTCCGGATCACCCGTCGGGGCACAACTGCGTCAGCGGCTCGATCGTCGAGACCCTGCAGGACTTCTACGGGACGAACCGGATGTCGTTCAGCGCGACACGCGCGTGTCCCGCGACCGGGTCGATCACGCGGCGCTTCACCCGGTTCTCCCAGGCGAGCAGGGAGATCCTTCGGCCCGCGTGTACGGGGATCCACTTCATGACGGCGGACGCGCAGGGTGCACACTCGGCCGGAAGGTCGCGAACTGGCGGCAGGATCACTACTTCCAGCCGGTCGCCTGAGTGCGGCACCGGGCGGGGCGCCGAAGGCGCCCCGCCCGCATGTCTTCCTTCGCGACCCGATCGCTCACGGGACGTTGGTCACGTTCTCGCCGTTGACCGCTGCGTCGATGCCGGCGCCGCCGTCGATCGTGTCGGTGTCCGCCCCTCCGTCGATCGTGTCGTTCCCGTCACCGCCGAGATGTGGTCGTTGCCCGACCCGCCGTTGATCGTGTCGCCACCCTGGCTCCCAACCAGGATGTCGTCTCCGGTGCTGCCGTTCAGCGTGAGGCAGCACGCTCGTGCTCGCCAGGGTGGACGCGCTGACCAGGTCGGCCCCCGTGGATGCGTTCACGTCCAAGGCGTCGTTGGCGGGCTCCGAGTCCACGATCCCGACGGCCAGATAGGGGCTGACCACGGACACGCCGCCGGAGGCACCGGAGATCCTGACCACGTTCGCGCTGTTCGTGGCGTTCACGGTCACCGCATCGACGGCGAGGTCGCCGACGCCGGCGACGCCGAGGTCGATGTCGACGCTCTCGACGTCCGTCGCGGCGAGATCGTTGACGGTCACCTTGTCCGCGCCGCCGAGCGCGTTCACGGTCAGGGTCTCGACGTCGTCGACGTCCATCACGATGTTCCCGATGTTGCGGGTGAACAGCAGCCGAGATCCATTGGCCGACGCGGTGAAGATCTCGGCGCCGGCCGAGCCGTTGAAGCGCAGCTTGTCCGATCCGCGCCGCCTTCGACGATATCGCTCCCGTCACCGGGATCCCAGACGAATGTGTCGTCGCCGGCGCCCAGGAGCGCCACGTCGGCGCCGACGTTCCCGTCGACCGTGTCGGCGTCGGTGCCGCCGATCAAGGTGTCGTTGCCGTTGCCGCCGTTCAGGATGTCGTTTCCGACGCCGCCGTCCAGGGTCAGCTCGAACCAGGCCGACCACGGCCCCTCGCCGAGATCGTGTCGTTCGCCACCGAGGCCGTTCACGATGAGGTTCTCCGTCGTCGAGACATCGGGGCCCCCGCTCACGAGGACGTGACCGAGCACGGCGGTGGGGGAGACGGTGATCATGTCGGCGCCGGCCACCGACCCGTTCACCGTCACGGTGTCCGAGTCTCGCGTCCCCAGGACCTCATCGGCCCCGTCGCCGGCGTTCCAGACGAACGAGTCGCTGCCCGCGCCCAGGCCGACGTCGTCGTTGCCCCGGTTGCCGTCGATCGTGTCGTTCTCCGTCCCACCGCGGAGCACCTCTGCGCGGGAACCTCCGACCACCACGTCGTTGCCCCCTTGCCCGTTGAGCGTCGTGGCCTCGGTGTTCGTGAAGACGCCTTTGCTCTCGTTGATCCGCAGGCGATCGGCCTCCCGCCCGCCGTTCACGACGATCCTCGTGAACGTGGAGCGGCGGAACGTGAAGTCGGCCGAGCCGTTGTCGCCCGACGTCCACCACGAGCCGCCCGGGCGGCGCCGCGCCCGAAGCGTGATCTTCTCGGCGGCGTTTCCTCCCTTTGACCGTCAGCGTGCCGTTCTTGACGCTTGCGAGCACGGCGGCGTCCGCTTCCGGCGCGACGCCGAGCACGGCGACGACCACCGCGCCGACCAACAGGAGCCGAGACGGCCGTCCTCGGAGCCGCGGGTGGCGGCCCTGTGCACAGGTGTCGCCGTCCGGAGTCATCATGCGGTCCTTCCCACGAGTCGGTCCGGGCCTGGTCGTCGGTGGGGAGGGGCGGAATCGGACCGCCGACACCGCGGTTTTCAGCCGCGTGCTCTACCAACTGAGCTACCTCCCCGGATGGCCTGCTCCCCTCCTGCCCCCGGTGAGCGAGCCGTTTCCGACTCGCTCGCCCAGCGCGCCCGACGGGCTTCGATCCCGCGATCTCCTCCTTGACAGGGAGGTGAGGACGACCGGACTCCTCTACGGGCGCATATGTGTTGGTGCCGTGCCCCCAACGGGATTCGAACCCGTGCTTCCGCCTTGAAAGGGCGGCGTCCTAGGCCGCTAGACGATGGGGGCCTGCCCCTCGCCATCTTCCCATCGGGGACAGCTCAGAGAGTATAGCCAGGGCCCTCAGGCCGCCGGGATCGAGGCCGCCTCAGGCCGGGCGACCGTCGCAGACGAGATCGACGTCGGAGCCGCTCGCCGTCACCGCGGCCTGCAGGTCCTCGCACCGCGCCTTCGTCTCCGCCGCCGCGTCGCGGAACAGGGGCGCTCGAGCTGCTTCAAGACCTGTCGCCGGGCTGGGGAATCCGGCGTCGCGGACCTTCACGATGAGATCGAGCTGACCCTGCCAGGCCTCGAGGTAGGCCCGCTGGGCACCGGCGAGCTCCTGCGGCGGGATCGAGCTGCCCGAGCGCGTCCACGACGTCCTGATACAGGCGGGCGCTCTGGTCGACGAACACCGTCACGACGGCCATCCGATCCTCGCCGGCCGCCGCCTCCTCCAGCCGACCCCGAGGTCGCGACGGAGCCCGCGCTCCTGGATGTGCGCCGTCTCGCTCACCCGCTGGAGCTGCGTGAAGTAGTCGCCGGCGCCGGGACCGGCGTCGGCGTCCCCGCCGCAGGCGGCGGCGATCACGAGCACGAGGGCGAACGCGTGACGGACCCACATGCCAGGCAGCGTGTCAGCGGATCCCCGGAACGGCAACCGCTCAAGGAGGCCCGTCGTCCGGCCGAAACCGGTCGTATGCCTCATGGTGAGCTCCGGGTGGTGCTTGGAGTGGCTCGGACTCGTCGAGCCCGACCGCTCGCGCCGGGAGCCGGTCGCGCTCCCCAGATGGGCTCCCTGGCTCGTGTCCTTGCTCCTCGTGACGGCCGCGGCCCTGGGAGCCCTCGCGATCAGCGCCCTGCTCGGTCCGGGGCTGAATCGGTCGCCGATCCGGAGGTCCGATCCGACGCGCCTCGAGGACGTGACGAGCGCGACGCGCGACCGACCGACCAGCCGCCTCGGCCGGCAACGCCGCACCTCGAGCACCCTCATCTCCCGATCCAGGAAGACCACCGAGATCGGCTGTCCATCCCGAACGTCTGCACGCTCCGGCATCGCCGGAAGCAGCATCGCCTCCCGGGGGCCCGGCGGCGGGTGGCCCCGCAGCCCACGCATCCGTTCCCTCCTGGTCTCCGGGACCAGCACGCGCCACCCGCCGCCGGGCCCGCGCATCTCGACGACCTTCACGCGTGCGACCGTACGGCCGTCACCGCCACTGACGTGGGGCGGGCAGGATTCGAACCCGCGACACGAGGGTTAAAAGCCCCCTGCTCTAGACCAGACTGAGCTACCGCCCCTGTTTCCGAAGAGATTGTAGGAACCTCCGTCCCTCCGAGGGCGTCCCAGGGGGATACGCTCCCCGAGGAGGCTGCTCATGCGACGTTCCGCCGCGCTGACGATCTTCGCGCTCCTGCTGGCAGCGTGTGCGGAAGATCCCGCTCCCGGTCCCGCCTCCGGCCCGCCGAACCCCAGCTCGACGAGACCCGGCTCGGCATCTACGAGAGCACTGCCCGTGAGTTGGTCGGCGCCGAGAAGATCGAGTGGAAGAAGATCGTGATCGTCTCGAGGCTCTGCGAGAACGCCGGCGGGGCGGAGGTCCCGAAGGGGTGCGACGACGAGCTCAGCGCCGCGGAGCAGGACGAGCTCGCCCAGCGCCTCGGCGATCTCGGCCCCCCGATCACCTTCGTCGAGGACCCGACGCCGCTCTACGACGAGGAGTGGATGACGGGCGCCCCCGAGACCATCGTCCTCCGGCTCGGCACGATCGCGGAGAGCGGCGACGGCGTCGAGGTCGGCGGAAGCTTCGGATGCGGCGGACTCTGCGGCAGCGGGACCACGTACGTGCTCGAGGAGACCGGAACCCCGGCGGCTGGGAGGTCACCGGCACGACCGGCACCACCTGGATCGCCTAGTCGGGTGCCCGCCTGGGTGGACTAGATTGCGAGCGTGCCCGACGTTCGCGTGGTCCCGTTCCTGGTGTCCGAGGTGCGCCTGCCGCCGGACGAGCAGGATCTGTTGCAGCGCGAGTGGTGGCCCTCCTACGCGCACGCCGTCGCGCACAAGGACGGGGTCTTCCTCTTCGACAACGGCGTTGGCTTCGGCAACGCCGAGTCGAGTCGACCTTCTCACCGCGGTCACGTCGATCGAGGACGCGCTCGCCGCAGCACGGGATCTCCCTCAAGGACGTCACGGGCGTGGCGAACTGCCATCTCCACTTCGACCACAGCGGCCAGAACGGCCTGATCCCGCCGGGCGTGCCGATCTTCGTCCAGCGACACTGAGTGGGCCATGGTGCACGAGCCGGACTACACCGTCCCGGAATGGATCGATGTCCCGGGCCTTACCTACGAGGTCCTCGACGGTGAGCTCGAGGTGGCTCCCGGGTTGCGACTGATCCCCACCCCCGGGCACACGGCCGGCCACCAATCGCTCGTGCTGGACGCCGCGGACGGGACGGTCGTTCTCGCCGGTCAGGCGGTGCAATCGCGAGCCGAGTGGGAGGGTGCATCCGAACCCGCGGCATCCGGCGCATCGTCCGCGCGCGACCCACGCTACCCAGCCTCCGTCGAGCGCCTCCGTTCCTTGGACCCTGCTCGCGTGCATTTCGCCCACGATCCGGCCGTCTGGGAACGTTGACTCTCCCGTTGCCGTTCAATCCACGTAGCGGTTCGTGATCGGCATCCGGCGGTCGCGGCCGAACGCCTTCGGCGTGATCTTGATCCCCGGCGCCGCTTGGCGCCGCTTGTACTCGGTCCGGTCGATCATCCGGACGATGCGCTCGACCGTGGCGCGGTCATGTCCTCGGGCCACGATCTCCTCCATGCCCAGGTCGTCCTCGACGTAGGCCTCGATGATCGGATCCAGGACCTCGTACGGCGGGAGCGAGTCCGTGTCCTTCTGATCGGGCCGGAGCTCCGCCGACGGCGGCTTCGTCATCACGCGTTCGGGGATCGGTTCGCCGGGCCCCTCCTCGTTCCGCCAGCGGCAGAGCTCGTAGACGAGCGTCTTGGGCACGTCCTTGATGGGCGCGAACCCGCCGGCCATGTCCCCGTAGAGCGTCGCGTAGCCGACCGCGTACTCGCTCTTGTTCCCCGTGGCGAGGACCAGCGAGCCGAACTTGTTCGAGATCGCCATCAGCAGGTTCCCGCGGATGCGGGCCTGGAGGTTCTCCTCCGTGACGTCCTCGGGTCGACCCTCGAAGAGCGGTCGGAGCGTCGACCGGTAGGCGTCGAAGACCTCATCGATCGGGACGACGTCGAGCCGGATCCCGAGTCGCGAGGCGACGTCCGCGGCGTCCTCGACGCTCTCGGGACTCGAGTAGGGCGAGGGCATCGCGAGCGCGCGCACCGCGTCCGGTCCGAGCGCGTCGACCGCGAGCGCCGCCACGAACGCCGAATCGATCCCGCCGGAGAGCCCGAGGACGACGTCGTCGAACCCGTTCTTGCGAACGTAGTCCCGAAGGCCGAGGACCAGCGCCCGGTAGATCGACTCCGGCGGCTCGGGCCACACCGCGTCGTGCTCGGCGCGGGCCGCTGGAATCGTCGATGTCGACGATCAGCAGATCCTCCTCGAACATCGCCGCCCGGCACGCGACCTCTCCGTCCGGACCCATCACGAGCGAGCCGCCGTCGAAGACGATCTCGTCCTGGCCGCCGACGGCGTTCACGTACGCGATCCAGCCGCCGAACTCCCGCGCGCGATCCCGAAGCACGCCGAGTCGTTCCTCCAGCTTCCGCCGGTGGTACGGCGACCCGTTGATGTTCGTGACGAGCGGGACGCCGCGGTAGTCGGCGAACGGACCTTCCGGCCGCCAGGCGTCCTCGCAGACCGACAGGCCCACGGAGATGCCGCCGACCGAGACCTGCTCGGTCCGTTCGCCGGGCACGAAGTAGCGCTTCTCGTCGAAGACCCCGTAGTTCGGCAGCACGATCTTGTGGTAGCGGACGCGTACCTCGCCTCCGGCGAGGTACGCGGCCGCGTTGTGGAGCCCGCGGTCGGTCCGGTCCACGAAGCCGGCGATCACCGGACACGCGTCGATCGTCTTGGCGGCGAGCTCGTCGAGCGCGGCGAGGTTGTCGCGGACGAACTCCGGGCGGAGCACGAGGTCCTCCGGCGGGTAGCCCGTGATCGAGAGCTCGGGGAAGCACACGAGCTCGGCGCCGGCCTCGGTCGCCCGGGCCGCCGCCGCCGCCATCTTCTCGACGTTGCCGGCGAGGTCGCCGACGGTGAGGTTCAGCTGGCCGAGCGCGATGCGAGGCACGACATCAGCGTAGCGCGGGGAGCTCGTGGTTCAGGGTGTCGACGAGGTGCCGGGCTCCCTACTCGGGGCCGCCGATGTCCACGTTGTACGCCTCCCACACGAGGTCGGCCCCCTTCTGACGGTGCCGGATCATCCGGCCGATGAACCGCTGGAGGTCGTCTCGGGCGTCCTCGAGCGGCCAGGGGAGTCCGCCGATCTCGACCTGCTCGAGCCGCGCGAGCATCTGGCCGACGGCCTCGGTGATGTCGGGGTGCTCGTCGCGGAGGCGGTCGATCGTGCCCGGAGACGCGGGGCGATGCCGACGATCTCCTCGTAGAGCCCGCCCGGCTTCTCGGTGCCGTCGACGTGCTGCTCCCAGGCGTCTCGGACGGCCGTGATCTCCTTGGTGACCAGCGAGGTCCAGTCCGGGATCCGGCCGGCGGCCGGGGAGGAGATGGCGAACTCGAGTCCCGACGATGGCCTCGTGGAGGGTCCTGCGGCGCTTCGCGGCCTCTTGCAGCGCAGGGGTACGCGGCTTCTCGGTCATGGAGCCACTGTAGCCCCGGCCCGTGACAGCGCGCAATCCGGGGTTCCACCGAGCCGTACTACCCCCGACGCGAAGGAGGACGATGACGGAGTAGACGGCAGTTGAAGGGAACGCCATCGCGATGCTCGCGTTGACCGCGGGCCTGACCTTCGGCACGTCCGGCGCCGCCGACGCGGTCACGGTCGGCGTCAGAGGGGTCTTCAACGGCACCCGGTACGTCTGGAGCCCCAAGACGAGGTCGATCGTGCCCGGGACGACCGTCCGATGGCGAGCGGTCGACGGGAGCCACAACGTCAAGTCCCGAGGCTCGAACTGGAGCTACTTCCGCAGCCTGCCGAGCGGGACCTCCGTCGGTCGCACGTTCAACCGCAGGGGCACCTTCCGCTACTACTGCACGATCCACGGTAGCGTCTCGAACGGTGTCTGCACCGGGATGTGCGGCCGGATCGTCGTCAGCTGACGCCGGCCGACGAGAGCTCCTGCACCGTCGCTCGCGAGAGCGCGGCCGACACCGTGTTGCCCTTCGACTCGAACAAGGCGAGGGCGTCGCGGGCCGCCTCCGCCGCGTCGGCGGGACGGCCCGCGAGCCGCAACACCTCCGCGAGGTCGGTCAACGCGTCGCCCTGCGAGTTGAGGTCGTCCGACGCCCGGATCATCTCGACGGCCTCGAGGGCGAGCTTCTCCGCCTCGGCCGCGTGGCCGCGAGTGGCCAGGATCTTCGCGCGCACGCCCCGCCATCGGAACTGCGACGACACGTCGTCCTGGGCCGCGAGCTCCTCGCTGATCCGCGTGTGCTCCTCGGCTCCCTCGAGGTCTCCCTGCCGGTACAGCACCTCCGCCAGCAGCGCGGCCGTCGTCGAGATGTAGTTCGTCTCGCCCATCCGCTCCAGCGTGTCGTAGTCGCGGCGCAGCTCCGCCTCCGCGGCCGCGAGGTCGCCCGCGAGCATCTCGACCGGCCCCGAGTCGAACGACGTCTGCGCGGCGAGGAAGGTCCACCCGAGCTCCTCCAGCATCGCCCGGCTCCTGCGGTAGAGGGCGCGCGACTCCTCCACGTTGCCGCGCATCGCCTCGAGGTGGGAGAGCGCGGCGTCGAGCAGCGCCTCGGGCTTGCGATCGCCGCTGCACCTCCTCGAGCAGCGCGCGGCAGCGCTCGATCGCCTCGGGCACGGGCGTCGGGCCGCTGAGGGCGCAATAGCCGAGCGAGGGGATCGCCCGCCCGACCATCCTCCGGTTCCCCGCGAGCCTCGCGTGGTCGAGGGTCAGCTGCGCCGCGGCCTCCGACTCGCCCCACTGCAACCCCATCTCACGGACGAACATGATCAGCCGCCATGCCCGCGCGAGCCCGTCGTGCGCCTCGAGGGTCTCGAGCTCGGGGAGGAGCGCCTCGACTCCCGTCGACGATCGTCGGCTACCGCCTCCGGATCGATCGTGTAGCAGGAGCTCCAGCTCCTGGATCAGCGCCGTCGCCTCCAGCACACGGTCGGAGAGCTCGCGCGCCTCCTCGATCGCCGCCTCGAGCATCGCCTCGGCTTCGTCGAACCCGCCCTGCTCGGTGAGCGCCTCCGCGGCGTCGAGTCGGAGCCGCGGACGCTCCGGATGGCCGGGAGGCAGCAGCGTGGATGCCCGTCGCAGCAGGTTCGCGGCCGCCGGGATGTCGCCGCGCGCGAGCGCACGGCGGCCGGCGGAGGAGAGGTAGCCGCTCCCGCGGACGCCGATCTGCCAGACCTGCTCGTCGTTGGGCGTGAGCTGCTGGAGCGTGAAGAAGGCCTGCTCCAGGTGGTAGCCGCGGATCTCCTCGAACTCGAGGACGCGATCCGGCGCCACACGCTCGAGCCAGTCGATGAACCGGACGTGCAGGTCGGCGCGGGTTCGCTTCAGCAGTCCGTGATAGGCGGCCTCGCGGATCAGGATGTGCATGAAGCGGTACGACTCCTGGCCGGCGAAGCTCGACTCGAAGGGCTGCACCAGCTCCCGGTGCGTGAGGCTCCGAAGGCTCTCGCCGGCGTGGCGGCGCACCTCGTCCGGCGAGAGGTCCTCGACGGCTCCCCGGAAGAACACCTGGCCGATCACGGCGGCTCGCTCGACGACGACGCGGTCGATCGGGCCGAGCCGGTCGAGGCGTGCGGACAGGAGCGCCTGGATCGTCGGCGGGACGGTGATGGCACCGACGTCGCGGATCAGGATCCATCGCCCGTGGTCGTCGCGTTCCAGGATCCCGTCGTCGAGGAGCATCGAGAGCATCTGCTCGACGAAGAGCGGGTTGCCTTCGGCCGCCTCGACGATCTTCGCCTGCACCGCCGCGTCGAGGTCGGCGGTGCCGAGGAGGTTCTCGGCCACCTCCACGCTCTCGTCCTCCGACAGCGGCTGCAGGACGAGGACCGGATGCCGGCCGGACTCCTCGCCCCATTCGGGATGAATGTCGAAGAGGTCGGGGCGCGCCGAGCAGGCGAGCACGACCGGCACGCCGGTCAGCGTGGTGGCGACCGATCGGATCAGGTCGAGGAACGTCCGCTCCGCCCAGTGGATGTCGTCGATCAGCACGAGCAGGGGCTCTCCGGCCGCGATCAACTCGAGGAAGCGCCGGGCGGCCCAGAAGGTCTCCTCCACGGCATACGTCGCGGGCGAGAGGCCGATCGCCCCGGCGATCCGATCGGCGACGTCTCTCTCCTCCGGGCCGAGCAGGGCCGCGAGCTTCTCCAGCGCATCGGCGGCGGGATCGTCGTTGCCGATGCCCGCCACTGCGCGCGCGATCTCGGCCAACGGCCAGAACGTCAGGCCCTCCCCGTAGGAGAGGCACCGACCGTGGACCGCCCGCACCTCGGACGCGGCGACGAACTCCTTGAGCAGCCGCGACTTCCCGGTCCCCGCCGGCGCGACGACGGTCACGACGTGACAGCTGTTGGTGTCCTTCGCCCGCGCGAGGGCGCCCATGAGCACCTCCAGCTCGTCCTCGCGTCCCGACCATCGGGGCGTCGAGGCGCCGGGCGACGCCCTCCTCGTGGTGGCCGACGGAGATGAGGCGGTACGCCGGCATCCGCTCGGACTTGCCCTTCAGCTCGAGCGGCTCGACCGCCTCCGCCTCCACCGCGTCCTTGACCAGGCGGTAGGTCTTCTCCCCGAGGAGGACCTCCATCGTCGGGGCGTTCTGCTCGAGTCGGGCCGCGACGTTCACGGTGTCGCCCGTCACCAGCCGGTGGCCGACGCTCACGTCACCGGCCACGACCTCACCGGTGTTGATGCCCGTCCGGTTCTCGAGACGGACGCCGTAGGTCTCCTCGAACCCGGCGTTGATGCGAACGAGCTCCTCCTGCATCTCGGCGGCGGCTCGGACCGCGCGGAGCGCGTCGTCCTCGTGGAGCTGTGGCAGCCCGAAGACCGCCATGATCGCGTCTCCGATGTACTTCTCGACCGTGCCCCCGTGCTTCTCCAGCACGGTTCGCATCGTGTTGAAGTACTGGTTCAGGACCTCCCGCAGAGCCTCGGTGTCCAGGCGCTCCGCCAAGGGCGTCGATCCCTTCAGGTCGGAGAAGAAGACCGTGACGGTCTTGCGGACCTCTTCCGGGACGACCTCGACGGCGGCCAGCTGGGCGCCGCACATGCCGCACATGCGGAATCGATCGGGGTTCTCCTCACCGCAACTGGGACACGTCTGCACCAGACGAGTCTACGCCCGGCCCTGAAAGGGCCGGGCGTAGCGTTTCCGCAGGTCGTCAGTCAGGAGATCAGGTTCGGCGGGGCGGGTCTCCGGCCGGGAGCCATCCCCGGCTGATGCTGCCGCCCAAGCCGTCGCCGGTCTGGCTCACGATGCACGGCGCGGATGCCGGACGGGTTCGCGCTCGGGCACTTGGGCGCGAGGCCGACGTACAGATCGGCCCCCCCGATGCCATCGGTGTCCTTCTGCACCGCTGGCCCGCCGACGGCTGTCCAGGGGTCCAGCAACCCGATGCACCAGTCTGCATGGGCCTGCCCGTTGTTCGCCGACGCCTTCCAGTCCGCCTTGCGTGATGTGGTTCTCGAGGAACACCGGCTGTGTTCGATCCGGTCGTCGCGTAGGAGAACACGCGTGTTCGCGAAGATCGTCTTCTGTCCCGGGCAGACGAGGCCGGGAGGACCGACGTGAGCTCGCTCGCACCGAGCGTTCCTGCAGCGCTCAGGGTGTAGGTGTCGTTCCCGCCCCGGAGGCTCGCCTGGCAGGTGTCGGCTCCTCCCGTGCATGATTCGCCGTCTTCCCAGACGTCGAACGGAGCCGATGGAGCTCCAGTTGTCAGCGGGTTCTTCGTCGTGATGGGGATCAGCCGGTAGTTCGTGAACTGCGGCTCGTTCTCGGTGAGGATCTTCAGAGTGCCCGTGCCGAACTCCGCCACTCCGCTGGCGTTCACGGGCTGCGGTGATGACCTGAAGGTTGCCTGCCGCGTCGCCGGAACCGGTCGCGAGCTTGAACGTCACGAGCGCCTTGCTATTCGTGACGGGAGCGAGCGTTGTCGCATCCACGAGCTGCACCTTGACGAAGGAGGTCCCGTCGAGCAGACGTGACGAGGTGATCGTTGCGCCCGCCTTCGCATCCTGTGGCTGCGCGAGGAACACGAATGTGTTCCCCGAGGCGCCGAGCGCGCGTCGGAGCGATCAGTCCTGCGAGCGCAATGAAGAGTCCGAAAGTGACGAGCGCGGTCGTGAAGCGGGTGTTCCTTGACTTCATCGAATTCCACCCCCTGGTGGGTTGCCGATAGTACGGGAGGCTCGGCGCACCCCGAGACCAGAACGGGAATCATCCCCTGTTTGGCCTATAGCGTCAACCGTAGGGGGCTAGACCGGAAGGACTAAGGGGTCGGGAACGACTGCGCCCGGCCCCGAAAGGGCCGGGCGCAGCGCTTCCGCGCTCGTCAGGCTGAGATCAGGTTCGGCGGGGCGGGTCTCCCCCGGGCAGCCAGCCGCGTCGATGATGGTGCCGCCGACTCCGTCGCTCATCTGGCTCACGATGCACGGCGGCGAAGCTCGGGGCCTTCTTCTTCTCGGGCACTTCGGCGCGCATGCCCGACGAAGAGGTCACCGAGTCTCGATCGTCACGTTGTCGTTCGTGTCTGAAGCTGCCGCCGTTCTGCGCCCAGGCGCATCGCTGTCCTCGAGACCGATGCACCAGTCCACATGGCCTCGGCCGTAGTTCGCTCCGGCGCTCCGGAAGTCTGCGGCCGTGATGTGGTTCATCGAGGAAGACCGGCGCCGGTCGCCGGTCCGTCGCGTGGATGAACACGTTGGTCGCGAAGATCGACGCTCTGACCCGGGCAGCTGACGAGGTTCGTGACCACATTCACTGCGCTCGCGACCGAGCTCCCGTCGAACAGCTTCGTCCGTGGTCCGTAGCATCCGCCGCCTCCGTTCCGGCGTGAGGTTCAGCCTCGCAGCCGTCGCCCTTGCACCCGGCTTCCCAGATGTCGAACGGGTCCGAAGCCGAGCCTCCGGCGTGCGAGAACCCTCGATTGTGATCTCCGCGTTGCGCCACTCGGGGATCGAGCTTGTAGTCGGTCAGTGTAGGCTCGTTCGGATGTTCCGAGCGAGTTGTCGATAGCGCTCCTCGCGGATCGAACGTCGCGACCCCGAACGACGTCGGTTGTGCCGTGTCGTCGATGTTCATCGCGTCGCAGGCGAGCCCGTCACCGGTCGCGAGCTGAAGCGTCACGCTCAACGCCCGCGCACGCACGAGTGGTCCTTCGACGATGCCGCGGTCACGTGCACCTCTACGTAACCGGCCCGGCATCCGCCTCCGGTCGGTCGAACGGCTCCGGCGGTGATCAGTTCGCGACTCTCGATCGCATCGGCTGGGTTGATGGTTCGACGATCGCGACATCGAGATCCCCGACAGCTGCGAACGCTCCCGGTGCGATAGAGCCCGATCACGACAAGCGCTGCCGCGAGAACGACGAACAGAGACGTGAATCGGACTTTCCTGGATCTCACTCAGCCCACCCCCTGGTGATGGTCGCCGATGCGTCTGTTGGCCTCCTGTGGACCCCCCAGACCGAGCGGCAATCATCGTCACTTTCGGCCTAAAGCGTCAACGGGAGGGGCGGAGTCGAAGAGGCGCTAGAGGATCGGGAGGTAGCGCTCGAGCTCGTACGGGGTCACGTGCGACTTGAAGGCGTCCCACTCCTCCCGCTTGTTGCGCAGCAGGAACTCCAGGACGTGGTCCCCGAGCGCATCCCGCAGCACCTCGGAGCCCTCGGCGAGGTGGATCGCCTCGACGAGATCCTCGGGAAGAGACTGATCCCGGCGACCTCCCGCTCGTGCTCAGTCATCTCGTAGATGTTGTTCGATGCCTCGGGCGCCAGCTCGTACTCGCCCTCGATCCCCGCGAGCCCGGCCGCGAGCATCGCCGAGAACGCGAGGTACGGGTTGCAGGCGGGATCGGGAGAGCGGTACTCGATCCGGGTCGCCCCCTCCTTGCCCGGCTTGTACATCGGGACCCGGACCAGGGCGCTGCGGTTCCGGCGCGCCCAGCACACGTAGACGGGCGCCTCGAACCCGGGCACGAGCCGCTTGTACGAGTTCACCCACTGGTTCGTGACGAGCGTGATCTCGGGGGCGTGCCGCAGCAGCCCCGCGATGTAGGACTTCGCCGTCTTCGAGAGGTGGTACTCGTCGGCCGCGTCGAAGAACGCGTTGCGGTCGCCCTCGAACAGCGACTGGTGCGTGTGCATCCCCGAGCCGTTCACGCCGGCGACCGGCTTCGGCATGAAGGTGGCGTAGATCCCGAACTCGTGCGCGACCTCCTTCACGGTCAGGCGGTAGGTCATCACCTGGTCGGCCATCGTGAGCGCGTCCGTGTAGCGCAGGTCGATCTCGTGCTGCGAGGGCGCGACCTCGTGGTGGACGTACTCGACGGGGATCCCCATCGACTCGAGGTACTGCACGGTCCGCTTGCGGTAGTCGGTGGCGACGTCGAGCGGCGTCTCGTCGAAGTAGCCGCCCTGGTCGAGGAACTGCGGGTCCTCGAGGGACTTGAAGTAGAAGTACTCGAGCTCCGGACCGACGTAGAAGGTGAAGCCCTTCTCCGCGGCGCGAGCGACCTGGCGCTTGAGGACGCCGCGCGGGTCGCCGTCGAACGGCGTGCCGTCGGGCTCGAGTGATGTCGCAGAACATCCGCGCCACCGCGTGCTCCGTCTTCCACGGGATCATCTGGAACGTGGAGGGGTCGGGGAACGCGACCATGTCGGATTCCTGGATGCGGCGAATGCCGTCGATCGAGGAGCCGTCGAAGCCCATCCCTTCGGTGAGCGCGCCCTCGAGTTCCTGCGAGGTGATCGTGAACGCCTTCAGGAACCCGAGGACGTCGGTGAACCAGAGGCGAACGAAGCGGATCCCTCGCTCCTCGATGGTGCGCAGGACGTATTCGGCTTCCGCGGAAAGGGCCATGTCATCGAGGGTACGGGGCGCGCCGCTGGCGGGCTGTTACGCGGGAGTTAATCTTCGCCTCACGGAGACGAAGGAGGCCTCGTGGGCATCAGGACGAGTGGTTCCCGGACATCACGTGCGATCGCGATCGAGGAGAGCCGTGACTTCTACTGCCGGCGTTCTCGGGTTCGACGTGGCGATGGACATGGGCTGGATCGTGACGCTTGCGTCGCCGGAGGTGCCTGTCGGCGCAGATCAGCCTCGTCTCGGGGACCGAGGAAGCGGCCGAAGCCGATCCCGACATCACCGTCGAGGTCGACGACGTTGACGCTGCGCACGACGCCGTGTCGCGGTCGCGGTCGCGAGATCGTGTATCCGTTGACCGACGAGGAGTGGGGGGTGCGCCGCTTCTTCGTCAAGGATCCCGGCGGCGTGGTCGTCAACGTGATGTCGCACATCGATCGATGAGTCGTCGACGGGTCGCGTCGGGTTCGCCGTACGAGCCGGTGATCGGGTTCTCTCGGGCCGTCGTCGCCGGGCATCACGTCGCGGTCGCGGCGACGGCGCCGATCATGCCCGACGGAGGCGAGCCGCCCGCCGACGCGTACGGACAGACGAAGCGGTGTCTCGAGATCGTCGTCGCGGCGCTGGAGGAGGCGGGCGCGTCGGTCGCGGATGTGATCCGGACGCGCTGCTACCTCGTGGCCGCGGAGGATTGGCAGGAGGTCGGTCGCGCGCACGGCGAGGTGTTCGCCGACGTGCGTCCCGCCAACGCGATGATCGTGGTGACGGGCTTCGTGGATCCGCGCTGGCGCGTCGAGATCGAGGTCGACGCGGTGCTGGACGAGGGCTGACGGGCTCGGCGTCGAGCCGCTCAGTCGCTGGGGACCCTGTTCCACATCATGGAACCGAGTTCCACTATGTGGAACACAGCTTCCGGGCAGGCCGTGCCGCCGGGCGCCCGGTGCCGCATGGCTACGATGCCGAGGTGCTCACGCCCGAGATCCTCGGCCGGACGTTCGCGGAGGCGCCCGATCCGGAGCTGGCGCGCGTCGCGTTCTCCCGGGTGCGGGGAGGACGCCCACGCGCGAGAGGTCCTTGGGCGGCCGGAGGTCCTGCCCGTCGCCTCACGGGTGCTCGGGTTCTCGACCGCGGCGAGCGACCTCCTGGTCCGTCATCCCGAAGAGGTCGAAGCGCTCGCGATGTCCGCGCCAGGAACCGAGAGGAGCTCGCTCAGGAGCTCGCGGACGACGCGACGACGCACGGCACCACCGCCGGCCTCCGCCGGTTCCGCAGGCGGGCGATGCTCCGCATCGCCGCCCGCGACCTCGACGGCGCGCCCTTCGAGGAGGTCGTCGCCGAGATCAGCGACGTGGCCGATGCGTGTCTCGCGCACGCCTGCCCCGACGGCTACGCGATCGTCGCGCTCGGCAAGCTCGGCGGACGCGGAGCTCAACTACGCGAGCGACGTCGACCTCCTGCTCCTCCATCGCGAAGACGTCGGCGGCGACATCGCCGAGACCGAGGCCGCCAACCTGATCGCCGACCTGCTCCGACCCCACCTCCGAGGGCGTCGCGCTCCGCGTCGACCTCACGCTCCGCCCGGGTGGCCGCGCCGGCCCGCTCGTCCGCACGCCTCCCGGCCACGCTCGCCTACTACGAGCGCGAGGCCGCCACCTGGGAGCGCCAGGCGATGATCAAGGCGCGAGCCGCCGTCGGGCGACCGCGAGCTCGGCGAGGCGTTCGTCGACGGCGTCGCCGAGTTCGTCTACCCGGAGGACCTGCACGAGGCCGCGATCCACGACGTTCGGCGTTCGAAGGTTCGGCTCGAGGAGTACATCCGGCGTCGCGGCAAGGAGCTCACCGAGGTGAAGCGCGGCCGCGGCGGCATCCGCGACGTCGAGTTCGCGGTGCAGCTGCTCCAGATCGTCCACGGCCGCAGGGACCTGCGGCTGCGCGAGCCCAACACGCTCGCGGCGCTCGCCGCGCTCGCGGACGAGGGCTACGTCGCCGAGGAGGACGCCGACGCCCTCGCCGACGCCTACCGGTTCCTGCGGCGGTTGGAGCACCGGCTGCAGATGGTGCGCGACCTCCAGACCCACGACCTCCCGGCCGACCGGCACGCGCGCACGACGTTGGCGCGCTCGCTCGGGCTCGCCGGCGCCGACGCCCTACAGGCCGAGTACGACCGAACGACGGAGCTGGTCCGCGGGATCCACGAGCGGCTCTTCTACCGGCCGCTGCTCGAGGCGTTCGCCGGTCCGGTCCAGCCGACGCCGGGACACGACCGCGAGGCGACCGAGGAGCTGCTCGCCGGGCTCGGGTTCGCGCAGCCGCTCGCGCGCGTACGAGTCGCTCGCACCGGCTGGTGGATCCCGCCACGCGGATCGGCAAGGTCCTGTCGCACGTGTTCCCCGTGATGGCGCCGGCGCTCGCGCTCGCCGCCGACCCGGATGCGGCCCTCGTCCGGCTCGAGCGGATCGCGGAGGCGGTGGGGGACCGGACCGCGCCCGCCGACGCGCTCGCCGCCGATCCGCAAGCGGCTCGGCGGCTCGCGCACCTCGCCGCCGCGAGCTCGTTCGCGACCGACCTGCTGGTCGCGGACCCCGACCGGATCCTCGCGCTCTCCGGCAGCCTCTTCGGCGCGCCCGCCGTCGACTCCCAGGCGAAGCTCGTCGAGGCGGTCGCGCGGACCGCAGGTCGCGAGCTCACGCCCCGCGAGACCGGCGAGGCGATCGCGGCCGTCGCCTACCAGGTGATCGAGGAGGCGGTCGCCGCGGCCGAGCCCGGCCTCCCGTTCGCCGTCGATCGGGATGGGCAAGCTCGGCGCCAAGGAGCTGAACGTCGCGAGCGACCTCGACGTCGTGTTCGTCTACGAAGGCGAGGGTCCGGACGATCTCGCGCGCGCGGCCGTCTGCCGCCGAGCGCGTGATGCGCCACGTGCACGAGGCGGGCTGGGAGCCCGACGCCGATCTCCGGCCCGAGGGCCGGAGCGGCCCGCTCGCGCGTTCGATGGCGGGCTTCCTCGAGTACTGGGAGCGCTACGCGGACCCGTGGGAGTTCCAGTCGCTGCTGCGAGCGCGGCACGTGGCGGGCGACCCGCGACCTCGGCCGGCGGTTCGAGCTCAACGCGGCCGACTTCGCCTATCCGCCCGACGGGCTCACGCTCGACCGGGTGGTCGAGGTCCGCCGGATGCGGGATCGGATCGAGCGCGAGCGCGTGCGGCCGCCGGAGGCGGCGAAGTTCCACTTCAAGCTCGGCCACGGCTCGCTCGCCGACGTGCAGTTCGCGGTGGAGCTCGTCGCTGATGCGCTTCGGTGGCGAGCATCCGGAGCCGCAGGTCGCGGCGGACGCTCGAGGCGATCGAGCGGCTGGCGGCGGCGCGCCACCTCGAGGATCAGGTCGCGCGCGACCTCGGCGGAGGCGTTCGTGTTCCTGTCCGACGTGAAGAACGCGCTCGAGATGGACCGGCGCGTCCACGCGGAGGCGGTCCCGGCCGGCGCCGGGCGAGCAAACGGCGCTCGCCCGCCGCCTCGGCTTCGAGGAGTACCCGCGGCAGGCGTTCCTGGAGCGGTACCTGCACGTCACGCGAAGATGTCGCCGGGCGATGGAGCGGGTGTTCGCCCAGGCGCTCGCCTAGAGCGAGCCAAGAAGAGAGGGAGGAGCGATGCTCAAGGAGTTCAAGGAGTTCATCTCGAAGGGGAACCTGGTCGAGATCGCCGTCGCGTTGATCCTCGCGTCTCGCGTTCGCCGCGGTTGGTCACAGTCGCTTCATCGAGAACCTGATCAACCCGATCATCGGCGCGATCTTCGGGCAGCCCAACTTCGACAGCCTCGTGATCGAGATCGGGCGACGCCGAACTGCGGTACGGGGCGTTCCTCGACGACGCTGCTCAACTTCCTGATCGTGGCGTTCGTGCTGTTCCTGGTCGTCAAGGCCTACAACCGCGCGTTCCCGAAGAAGGAAGCGGCCGCCGGACCGACGGAGATCGAGCTGCTCACCGAGATCCGCGACGAGCTGCGGCAGCGCTGATCACTGCTTCGGGTATGAACTCCGGGGCCCCGGGTACCGATATAGAGGCATGCAGATCGAGGCGACCTCCGACGCGCTGAAGCTGATCCGCGCGCGCGGAGGGATGCTGTTCGTCTGGATCGAGGCCGGGATGCGAGGACTGCGGTTCCTGCGGACCTCGACGGAGCCACCCCGGACGCGCTGAACTGGGAGCGGACCGAGACCGAGGAAGGCGTTCCTGGTGTTCACGCCCCCCAAGATGCGGAAGCCCCGGACGCTCGGCCTCGAGGTGCGAGGGTTCCTCACCAAGCTCCGCATCAACGCGCTCTGGAACGGCTGCGCCTTCGTCGTGTGACGCAGATCACAGACGATCAATAGCCGGATCGCTTGAGTCGGCCAACTTCTCCCGAAGGAGGTCGGCTCGATGAACAACAAGCGCTGGCTCTTGCTTATTACGCGAGACATGCGCCTGTACATGCCACCGGAGCTCTTCCGGTCCAGGGCGACTGCGGATTTCGAGGCACGGACGCTGGCTCTGGTTTCTTTACGGCCTCACACGAGTCTCGGACAAGAGACTTGCTGGCGGCCAAGTGAAGGTGGGGGTTCGCAACGTCCTCCACTTGGTCGAGATGGAGATGCCGGAGTCGTGGGGTGCGATGCGCTTGTGGGCCGTCTGGCCACCAACGAAGACATCTATCCCAAGCTGAACGCGGAACTGATCGCGGGCGACTTCGACGAAGGACATGCCTGGGTGCGCCAACACTCCCGCAAGTTTGAGGCTCCGAGCGACTCCTTCGGCGCGGAATGGTGCTACGAGTTGACATTCCACCGGCGTGGCGTCAAGCACTACGCAGCCTCCCACACCTTGAGAAAGGAGCTAACCAGTCGATTGGGCGGTCCAGCCATCTAGGATCCCCCAGCCTCGCTAGGCGCGGTGTTCCGAGGGTCCTGCATTTGGCTACGGCTAAGTCCGGGAGATGATTCGGCCCGTTTCGGCATCGCCTTAGGTGGTTCACGCCCGTGTCTGTGTCTGGCCGCGGTGGCTCTATGGGTAGTTTGGGTGTGCGTCGTAGCGTGACCGGCACGGAGATGCAAGCTAACTCGCAGCCTTGAACTTCTCGTATCGCTCCTCGAGCAGATCAACTCTCGGCCAGGCCTCATGCTCTTGCGGAAGAATGAGGGGCGACGAGTGCAACCCTTGAAGTGCGTACTGGAGAGTCGGTCCGTCCGCCTCCTTCATTACGTCGTGTCGAATCTGAATCCACGTAGTCGGGACGGATACCGAGCACCGTGTTGTCGAACGCTCGGTGATGGATCGCGCACATCGCGACACCGTTGGGGGAGAATCGGTTCACCTCCCTCGCTATCCTCTTTGATGTGCGCAGCGTCTAGTAGAGCATGGCGTAGACGACAGAGCGCGCACTGGCGCGCATACGCTGCGATCACTCTCTGGCGGGAGAATGGCCGGCGCACGCGCCTCTTGACGACCGCCTCTACGTATTCCAGACGCTCAGCACTTCGTCCTCGGGATGCTGAACATGTGACTCCACGGGATTTCTTGGACGTCTTCTAGGGCGAGTACAAACTGCTGGTGCTGTGGCTCCTCTGCCACGAGCCACACGGGATTGACGGCATGAAAGATTCCTGGTAGCGACTGCCCTGAACCAGATAAGGGGTTTGCCGAGTTCCATCGCGCGACGCAGGGCACGGTTGTCGTACGCATCAGGATCGGTCCCCCGCCCACTCGTACCTGGGAAGACCATCCGGACCCGGATCGTCCTCGTATGGTCGATCCTCCGGTTGAAGGTGACGCTTCGTGCGGATACCGCCGCGATCACCAGCATGCCCAGGCCGGCGAGCGGGAACGAACCCTCCTCGTCGGCAAGCGGCCGGCCGACCACGCGGAGTACATGGAAGCGCCCCGCGGCCAGGGCAAAGCCCAGGACCGTATAGTCCGCGAGGAGATGAGGGCGAGTTGCTTTCGGTTGTCGGCCTTGAGGAGCGGGACCATCGCGTGATGGACCTCGTTCCAGGTCAGGTCGGACCCTCGGTCGCCCATGGGCCGAGTCTCCTCGGACAAGTCGTCCCTCTTTCTCCCATCCTCTCAGTTTACCACGAAAACGGGTCGTGCGCGAGATTCCTCGTCCGGCCGATCACTCCCAGTGCGAGAGACTTCGACCCAGGACCTCGGGGGAGCGGGGCCGGGTCGAGACCGGGCGGGTGTCCGAACACGAGATCGAAGTGGAAGTGGAGGTACCGGATGGGGTGGCACTGGTGGCTTGTCCACCAGTGCTCGGGGCGATAGGCTCGCCGCCATGGCGACGCATCACAAGACCGTCCGCCGCGCCCACGAGCCCGGCGACTGCCACGAGATGACCTTCTCGTGTTACCGCCGGATGCCCTTGCTGACCAACGACGAGTGGCGGCGGATGCTCGCGGAGAGCGTCGAGCGGGCCATCCAAGGGCATGACTTCCGCCTCGTCGCCTTCGTCTTCATGCCCGAGCATGTCCACCTGCTCGTCTACCCGACGATCCTGAGCCCCGGCTCGACCTCTTGCTCAAGGCGATCAAGCGCCCCTTCTCCTTCCGAGTCAAGCAGGCGCTGGCGGCGGCGCGGAGCCCGCTCCTCGGCGAGTTGACGGTCCGCGAGCGACCGGGCGTCGAGCGGTTCCGCTTCTGGCAGGAGGGGGGCGGGTATGACCGCAACCTCCGGACGGAGTCGGCCGTCCTGGCCTCGATCGAGTACATCCACCTCAATCCCGTCCGCAGGGGCCTGTGCGAGCGGGCGGTCCAGTGGAAGTGGTCCAGCGCCGGTCGATTATTATCAGCCGGACGAGGCCACCGACCCGGATCTGCCGGAGATTTCGGGCCTGCCCTCGGAGTTCTTCACGCAACCGGTCCCTGAGCGAAAGCGACGCTGGTGGACAAGCCACCTGCGTCCGGGTGGCCCCGGCCTGTCCACCAGTGTCCTCGGCCTCGACCAGCGCTGGTGGAAAAGCCACCAGGGCCACCCGGACGAGCCCCCTCATCCGACAACTGAATTTCGAACCCAGGCGGACGACTCCCCATGCCCCAGCGATTACCCCTCCTCCCCGTGGTCCTGTCCGGATGGCTCCTCGGCATGGTTATGATTCCAAGTGCCGTTGGTGCGGGCCCGTCTGGCCGGCGCCGCCTCGGTCGATATCACCGACCGCGACGCGGGCCGGTCAACGATCCGCTCTACGTCAAGGCGCTGGTGCTCAAGGACGACGCGACGACGGCGGTGCTGATCACGGTCGACGCCGTGGCCATCGGCGAGATCGGGCGGATCGGGAACGACTTCCTGGCGAAGGTGCGCGGCGCAGTTGGAGACAGGAACCCGGGATTCCGCCGGCGAACGTGCGTGATCAACGCCAGCCATTGTCACGGCATCGTGCGCGGCGACACCGACGCAGCTGACGGTGCAGGCGGTGAAGGAGGCCTGCGAAGAACCTGGTGCCGGTGCAAGGTCGGCGCGGGCGCGGGACACGAGGACCGGATCAGCGAGAACCGGCGGCTGAAGCTGAAGGACGGCAGCGAGGTGGACATGCGGCGGGCCTATTCGCTGCCGCGCGACGAGGAGGTCGCCGGCGTCGGGCCGATCGATCCGCAGATCGGCCTGCTGCGGCTCGATCGCGAGGACGGCCGCCCGCTGGCGGTCGCTCTACAACTTCGCCTGCCATCCGATCATGAATCCGCCGAGCAAGGGCAACACGGCCGACTTTCCCGGCTTCGCTTCGAAGGTGATCGAGGAGAACCTCGGCGACGGCGCCATGGCCTTCTTCGTGCAGGGCTGCGGCGGCGACATCAATCCCGTGCGCTACAAGGAGGTGAGCCGCCGCCGACGCCGAGCCGCTGGGGAACCTGCTCGGCGACACCGATCCGGTCCTGATCAACTATCTGATCCGGCTCGGTGTCGAAAAAAGCGGTGACGAATATCTCTCATTTCCTCAGCGGGTGCTGTTTGACAAGCTCGGCATTCGTACCATGGTGATCGAAACTGATCCTTTCGGAAATTTTCTAGGGCAAGGTTATGAGGTGGGCTCCGGGCGCGATTGGGCGAGGCTTGGCAATCTCTTTTTTCAGGGGGGCGTTTGGAATGGTGAGCGCATTCTCCCAGAGGGTTACACCACATTCGTCAGCACGCTTGCGCCCGCCTGGGCCGCGGACAATCGGCCGATCTATGGAGCCTTTTTTTGGCTCAACGGCGACGGGCAATATCCAGTCCCGCGCGATGCCTATTACATGGCCGGCGCGGGCGGGCAGACCACTCTGATCATTCCTTCGCACGATCTCGTCATCGTGCGTCTCGGCCACAGTCGGGGCGAATCTTACGCCCCTTTAGGCTTCAGCAAGGCGCTCGCGCTGTTGATCGAGGCGGTGCCAAAAGCACAAAAGTCCCGGGGTATCGATGGAACAGGACATAGATGAGATGGACAGGAATTTCGGCTCTTGACCCCAAGGTGACTGCCGGCACAGCAGTGATTTCTTGCAGGTTGTTGGCTGTACAGGCGATCAGGCACCCTCATGCCGTCGGTACCATGCGAGTTCAAAGCCTGACTTCTCAAACAGGTCGCGTATTCATCGCGTGTCCGCTCCTGCCGTTTATAGGGTGCAACACAACTCGTCGGGACGCGCTCACACCGACGCGATTGAGCCCAACCGGACATTGCCCGGCCAGGGCAGGAACTGTGGTATCCTCGGTCAAACCCGATTGGACGGTTCAATGAAGCGGCCAGCCTCAATTGCCCTTGCTGCTCGTGCCGAGCGTCGTCATGTTCTGCGATTGCACACGGATCTGAGATACCTCTCCCGGGTCTCGAGGAGGCCAATGTCGTGAAGCGGGACTTCGACGTCATCGTCTATGGCGCGACGGGTTATACTGGTCGTCTCATCGCCGAATATCTGGCGGCGTCCTATCGCGGCGACGATGCCCCGTCCTGGGCGATCGCCGGACGCTCGACCGACAAGCTCCAGAAGGTACGCGCCGACATCGGCGCCCCAGACGATTTGCCTTTGGTTAAGGCGGATGCCGCCGAGCCGGCCAGCCTACGTTCGATGTGCGAGCGTGCGGCCGTGATCATCACGACGGTTGGGCCTTATCAGCTCTACGGTCCCGAGCTTGTGGCGGCCTGTGCGGCCACGGGCACTGGCTATGTCGATCTGTGCGGCGAGCCGGCTTGGATGCGGCGCATGATCGACGCCCATCACGAAGAGGCGAAACGGACCGGCGCGCGCATCGTCTTCTCTTGCGGCTTCGATTCCATCCCGTTCGATCTCGGCGTGCTCACGTTGCAGGAGAAGGCGCGTGAGAAATTCGGACGCCCAGCGCGGCGGGTCAAGGCCCGCCTGCGCAAGGTGAAAGGCGGCATGTCTGGCGGCACCGCGGCGAGCGCTCAGGCGACGTTGGCCGCCGCCGCGCGCGACCCAGCCCTGATCCGGCTGCTGACTGATCCCTTCGCGTTGACGCCGGGGTTCACCGGGCCGTCACAGCCGTCGGGCCTCATCCCCGAATACGACCCGAACCTGAACGTGTGGCTCGTGCCGTTCCCCATGGCCCCCATCAACACCAAGAACGTGCACCGCACGAATTTCCTGTTGGGCCATCCCTACGGCACGGACTTCGTTTACGACGAGATGATGGTCGCGCCGGGATTGGGGGAAATCGTTGGCGTGGCGACGGAGACGTTCGCCACGATGGTTTCCTTGCTCGCGACCGGCGGTCTCAAACCCGGCGCAGGCCCGATTCGGGAAAAGCGCGAGAAGGGCTTCTACGACATCCTCTTCTTGGGCGAGCTGCCGGATGGCGGACGGGTCGAGGCGGCAGTCACGGGCGACCGCGATCCGGGTTACGGCTCGACCAGCAAGATGATCGCCGAGAGCGCTCTCTGCCTTTTGCGCGACGTGCAGGGCGAGGGCGGCATCTGGACGCCGGGCGCGCTGATGGGTCCGGCATTACGCAAGCGTCTGAAGGAGCGCGCCGGCCTCACCTTCGGCGCGCATTGAGGCAATGCTCAGAACTGCAGCGGCGTGCTGGATATCGCGGCTATCTCGGAAATACAGACAAAAAAAGCAGGGAGGATGCCATGAGTGGTGCAAGGCTAAAACATTATGGCTGGGGCCGCGAAGATGAAGGCATGACTGCTGAGGAGCAGGCTTTCGTGCTCGGCCGTTACCACGCGAAATTCGCGCGCGATGCGTTCGAGACAAAAGCCCTGCCGCGTCTTGAGGACCTGCCACTGCGGGCACCGCGCGTAGCGCTGCCGGCCTCACTTGCCGCTTTCTGTACGACCGAACGCTACGACCGGGTCGCGCACGCCTACGGCAAATCCTATCCAGACTACGTGCGAGCCATGCTCGGCGACTACGATAGCGCGCCCGACGTGGTCGCATATCCACGCAACGAAGCAGAGATTTCCGCTGTGATGGACTGGGCCGGTGGTGTCAGTGCGTCGCTGACGCCGTTCGGGGGCGGGTCGAGCGTCTGCGGCGGCGTCGAGCCGCGAGTTGATGGGCTTCGCTATAAGGCGGCCATCACACTTGACCTGCGCAATCTGGGTAAGGTTGTGGAGGTAGATCAGATATCGCGCGCCGCCCTGATCGAAGGCGGTGCCTTTGGTCCATCGTTGGAGAACCAGCTTAAGCCGCACGGCGTCACGTTGCGGCATTTTCCGCAGAGTTTCGAATATTCAACCCTTGGCGGCTGGATCGCGACGCGATCGGGCGGTCATTTCGCCAGTCTCTACACGCATATAGACGATTTCGTCGAAAGCCTGCGCGTCGTCACGCCACGCGGCATACTGGAAACGCGTCGATTGCCGGGATCAGGTGCTGGACCCAGCCCCGACCGCATGTTCATAGGCTCGGAAGGCACGCTCGGCGTGATTTCGCGCGCCTGGATGCGATTGCAGCCACGTCCGAAATTCCGGGCTGGCGCATCGGTTCGTTTCCACTCGTTCTTCGGTGCGGCACGCACGTTGCGCGCGATCGCACAGGCCGGCCTCTATCCATCGAACTGCCGCATCCTTGACGCGCAAGAGGCATTCAACACTGGTGCGGCCGACGGCAGTGTCGCGATCATGGTGCTCGGCTTTGAATCCGGCGACCATTCGCCGGATACCTGGATGGCACGCGCGCTCGAATGCTGCGCCGACCATGGCGGGATACCTGAGGCGGCAAAAGGCGGCGATGCCCATCTCGAAGGCGCGGCAGGAATCTGGCGTAACGCATTCATCCGTATGCCATATGCGCGCGAGTTTCTGACCCCGGCCGGCATCATCAACGACACCTTCGAGACCGCTATCACCTGGGATAGGTTCGAAAGTTTCCACGGCAAAGTGAAGGCGGCGACGGAGCGTGCGATCCTCGAAGCGACTGGACTGAAAGGCGAGGTAACATGCCGCTTCACCCATGTCTATCCGGATGGGCCCGCGCCCTATTTTTCTTTCCACGCACTCGGCCGCCACGGTGCTCTTCTGGAGCAGTGGCAGGCGATCAAGAATGCGGCCAGCGACGCGCTGATTGAGGCGGGTGGTACGATCACGCATCATCACGCTGTTGGCCGTGATCATCGACCTTGGTACGATCGTCAGCGCCCGGGGCTTTTCGCGGACGCGCTTCGGGCAGCAAAAAGAGAACTCGATCCACAAGGCATGCTCAACCCGGGAGTGCTCATCGATCCGTAACGCGGATCTGCGCCACCCGGACTAAGCGAATAATTGTACTATTTGCTGCGGTGGACGAGCCGGCCTTTGGTACTTTTTAGACATGTCGGCCTGCACTGAACCTGTCCGCTTTCAGGGGTAGACCGGAAGTGACCGGTGCACCTTCAAATCGACGCGAATGACCCTTATCGGACATCATCGCGCCGGCCCCGAACCCGGCTTGTTACGACCTGTCAGGAACCAAGTTTGCATGGTTCCTTTGCCCCGCACTTCGATATTGCCACGTTCCATAACCTCAAAGTTTCTCTGAGGGACGTAGCGATACTGGGTCCTATCTGTACTTTTCCCGCGATGCAGGTCGACTCCATGCGTGATGCCACGTTTACAGTATCGCCCCAGACGTCGTAGAAAAATTTACGCGTTCCAACGATTCCAGCGACAACCGGACCGGGACTTAATGCCAATTCGAAAAGGAATTGGCTCGCCATGGTGATCCGTCAGATTGCGGAAGTCATCTTGTATGGCCAGTGCAAAGTCCGCAATTATCTCCGCATGACAAGGATTGGGATTTGGCTACTCCACTCACAACCATGTAGCCGTCGCCGGTCGTCTTAATCTTCTCAAGACCAAAGCGTTGGACCACGTCGTCCAGACGCGTGAATATCTCATTGAGAAGAGACACCAATGATTCTGGGGAGAGATGGCTTGCTAACGCTGTCGATCCGGCAAGGTCAAGGAAAAGAACGGGAAGCATTATCGAAGCGATCTGCAATGATCTTGCCGGGTTGACTTTTCAAGCGCTCGGCGACGTCTCGCGGGAGTATATTTTGCAGCAGATCTTCTGAGCGGCGGTACTCACGTTCTGCAACGGCCTCGGCGCGCGCTATCTGCCCCACCGCGTAGTACACGATCATGAATATCAGCGACATATTAGCGAGGATATTGAACACAAAGTTGCCGAGAAACAGCGACTTGTCTGAGAGTAAGCCGGTATTGTCCGGTACGTGTATCTGCAGACAGATGACAATCAATGCTGCGACTGCGCACAAGACGATGCACAGCCATAGCCGTTCGGTGCCAACCAAGAGCATCGCAAGCGCGGCTGTAGACAAATAAGCAAGCCAGCTTCCGCCATCCATCCCGACCTGCGTAACGACATAAATAAGAAATGCATAGATGAAGCCAATCAGTGCCAGTGGCGCTACCAGAGGTCCAAAACGATGCAGCAGCGGCAGCAGTGCGAGTACGAAAGTTGCTCCTAAGATCGCGAGCGCACGCGGCAACATCTCGGGTCTTGGATCAAGGAAGCGCAGGATTGCAAAGAACAGCGTGGCCGAGGCTATAGACCATGTCGCGATGTTGACCGCGGAAGTCGGCGAGCGATTTTTTCCGGATAGGCTTCAGTGCCGAAGGCAATTCTTGGTACTAGAGGCACGCTACATCTGGATGCAGAATGGTCCAAAAGCCACATCATACACAAGCAGCGAGGTAAGTCAGCCGGGTTAAGACGGCGTGGGGCATGAACCAGCTCTGCGGTTCGGGCCTGCGGTCGGTGCTTTCGGTAATGGCGCCGCTATAATCCCGATCGCGCAAGGAGAATCGCAATTGTCAGGAGACAGCCGAAAACTGCACCTATTATTATTATACTAGCCGCCGTACGCAGAATGAGTTCCTTCCCTCTGGATCAACAAGACTTCTGCGGCTTAAGGATGGTGATCGCCCCGTTGTCATCGGCGATCGTAGAAAGCCATTTCCGTTTCTCATCGAAAGCCGGCCCATCGCCAAGCACAGGCAGGTCAGGTCCTTGCGCGGAGTCCATTGGGACAATGCCCATCAGAACAATATTAACGACAACTCACCCATCCTAGACTTAATGCCGGGATCAATCATCCCTCGGGCGGGCGCGCGCAAAAGCGAGCGGTACGTGATCGAAGGCGTGACGGGCTTGAGCCGCTGTCATCTTTGTGGCGCATGCATTCGCCGCGTTTGGCATGCACTCAAAACCTCAAGGCACTGCTTGGCAGTGCGAACTGGCAGCATCATGCTTATCAAGACAATCACGTTGCATTCATTCACCTTTCTCGTTGGCATTACTAGTTCAATGGCGGTGCACCAGGTCATTCCTTCGGACGCAACGGCACGTTTCCAGTCCGGTACAGAGACCGCTGCGATATTTACTCAGCAGATAGCCAACCGCTCGATTAAAAGTGATAGGCTGCCACTCAATCAGAGCAAAGCCTCACTTGAATGACAAAGCACCCATGCAGGTGCCAGCACAAATCGCGCCAAATCTGAAGTTCAGAACCAATTGTAAGCCGCCCATTGATGTCCCCGGGCGTTGCTTTGCAGAAGCGAGAGTGAAGTACAAGGTTGGGTAGCCCATGCCAACAATTTCACCGCCGTTATCGCGGCCAATCGAGAGCGCAAACAAAGTCCTTGGCTGCCCTGATCGAAGTCACGCGGAGGCACGCATAACCCCGCCAAAATTTTCCAATTTTGAACTTACTCGTCGAGACGCCCCAACGATCACCGACGCAGACACGGGTTGATCTCCGGCGCGACCTACCGACGTCCTCTGCAAGGAAAAGCTCTCGCTGTCCCTCCTGCAAGCTCGGCTGATTGATCTCAAGCTGCCTATCAAGCTCGTGGAAGGCGAGTAGCTCTTGATGTGGATCAAGGGCCGAGTGCGACAGCGAACCGCAATGTTGATGGGTGAACATTAGCCCAAGGCACTCCAATGATAGAGTATGCCATTTTGATCGTCATGGTGGTCTTTGCCACTGGTTTTGCGTGGTTGTGGGTCATCGAGCAAAGGAAAAGGCAAAAGAGAAAAGCGATTCAGCAAAAGGGTATCGAGTGATACCGCGCATACCGAATCCAAGAGCGTTGTACGTCCTGCAAACGATTGCTTAGACACCCGCGATAGAACAGGCGGCTGTCAATCACACGCCGAGACAAAGCAAGCTCAAACCTTGAAACCTATGAAAGGTGAAGCCGCTCGTCACGAGCGCCAACCGTCGATGTTGCGCCGGACCACCACGCCAGGTCTCATCCCGCCAAATGCCTGAGCTTGGAGCTTGCCAAGCACGACGGAAACGCAAGCCCGCAACCCGTCGCTTGACGGCAATAATGGCCTCAATGCCAACACGGAGAGTTCTTTCTGACACGTGCCGGCTCGCGCACTGTTGTGCTGCTTTGTCACAGGTCCGCCGCAATTGAAAAGCGGACTGTTGCCGGAAAGTCACGCCGTTTGCCGGAAAATCATGCAAACTTACTTACAGTTGCAATTCGGAAGCGCAACTCAACTTGGTGATCGCGACAATGCGACGGGGATGGAGACATACGATGAAGAAGTTTTTGCTGGGGACTGTCGGTTTGTTTGTTCTCGGGATTGGTTCTCCCGCATCCGCTGCGGATATGGCCGTCAAGGCACGTCCGCCCGCGCCAGTGCTGGCCCCGATTTACGACTGGACCGGATTCTATATCGGCGCCAATGGCGGGTGGGGCCAGAGCCGCAACTGTTGGGATTTCGTTGATCCGGTATTCGGTACCTTCGCTGAGGGCTGCCACGAGCGTTCCGGAGGCGTCATCGGCGGCCAGATCGGTTATCGCTGGCAAGCCAGTCAGTGGGTGTTCGGCCTGGAAGCCCAAGGCGATTGGGCGGATCTCAGCCACACGCGCGACAGCCTGCTCTTTCCCGGGGTATTCTCCACTCGCACCAAAACCGATGGCATCGGCCTCTTTACCGGCCAGATCGGCTACGCCTGGAATGCAGCGCTGCTGTACGTAAAGGGCGGCGCGGCAGTGACCAGCAACCGCTTTAGCATCCTCGATACCCCCACCGGCATTGAACTAGCCTCAGCAAGTGCGACCCGCTGGGGCGGCGTCGTGGGTGTCGGATTTGAGTACGGCTTTGCACCGAACTGGTCGTTCGGCGTTAATTACGATCACCTGTTCATGGGCGATGCCAATAATTCGTTCACGTCTCCCGTGTTTATTGCCGGTGTGCTCAACAACCGGGTCAGCCAGGACGTGGATCTGCTCACCTTGCGCATCAACTACCGCTTCGGCGGTTACGGGGCGCCGATCGCGGCCCGCTACTGATCGACCGCTTGTCTCCAGCAAGCAAAGCCCTAAGCCCCGGCGCAGTGCCGGGGCTTTTTTTCGCGCGTTGCCGCGGGACGGAGAGACTTGCTGCAGACGGCGCAAGAACGCATGGGAAGCGCTTCTTGTCGAAATGAATGGCCGCCGGACGTCAGCAGATGTCATCAATCCCGTCTGGGCGGAGTGTGAACTGCTGAAGAGTTCATTAACAAAACGTAGTTGATGCATTAGCGCCGGTCACCCGATGGACGATCCGTCGCATGCCGCTGTGCAGCCGGTAGGAACCAAATGGAGCCTCCGCCATTTCGACGTCTGAGTAGGGTGCGCGCGTTAAGAGTCCGGCATGAGATATCGGGACGTCAATTACACAGTTGTCCAAGGACAGGGACGACAGCTATGGAAATGGAGCTTCGCTCTGCACGACAAGCCACATACTGGCGAGGCAGGGACCAAAGCCGAAGCCGTGTCCCAGGCTGAGCGTGCGATCGACCGCGCCTTGGTGTTCGGGAAATTGAGCGTAATTCGACAAGAGTTGGAAGGCTGAGCGCGGCAGTTTTGAGCCAGCGAACACCCGGGCCGCCATCCTTGACTTCGCATCAAAATTGAGCCGCCGAGTGCAAGTCGAACTTCGGAACCTCGTCGGCAAGCGCTAACCAGCCCTAGGAGCGCGCCATCTGTACGGTATGGAGCAACGCTAGAGACTGAGCTGGCGGGCCCACCTCGCGGTGCGCTTCCAAGGCTACTGGAAAGGACCGGCGTTCATGCCGCTGACGCGAGGCGAGGCTATTGGCTATGATGCCGACTTGATGGCTTTCAAGTTCACGATGAGAAACGGCGAGAGCATTGTGCAATGCGAGATCAGCCATGCCGCACTTAGTGACTTAGCTTGTCGTGGCGGCAGGGCCGCAGCGCGGGATTTGTCGGCGGAGTTTGAAGAGCATCGCGAGTTTATCGAAGCTTTAGCCTCCGCACAGTTCGACCAAACACCAACCAGGGAAACGCGGTTGGTCCGCATTTTCGCGAAGCACATCCCGAGCAGGACCGCGCAGAGGTGAATTGTACTCGCCAGAGTTTTAATTTGTCGCCCGAATGAGGCCCGCCGCCGAGCGACACTACTTTTTCTGATCCGCGGCGCCGTCGCGCGCGTCACGTCGCTCGTCGCGCCCAGTGCGCCGCTCCTCGCGCCGTTCTGTGCGTCCCATGCGCCGTTCTTGACGTCGCTCTGTGCGCCCCGTGCGTCGTTCCTGACGCCGCTCCGTGCCACTCTTCGGCGTCTCCGTGGGGAGCCTTGCGGCCGTGGTGCTGGTCTGGGCTTCAGCCTTTGCCGCAATCAGTAGTGCAGGGGAGACAATAAGTCCGACGGCAGCCGCGTGTCCAAAGAACGCTAGATCATGTCAAGCTCCCGGCTTACTGCCCTCCGGACCCAGCCCCGCCATGCTGTCCGCGCCTTCGTGCTTGCGATATCCCTGGCCCAAAGTCTTGGCGCAGTGCAGCGCAAAGAGCGACGCGACGAAGAAAATCGCATCAATTCCGGCGGCGTAAATAGGAAGACCATCGGACAGAGATTCCTGTGAGTGGGCGGTTGGGCCGCTTCGGACATCAAACGCTTCTCGGTTGCGTTCGTTCGAGAAGTTCTTCCTTGCAAGACCGCGAGACAATCTAATCGTCACCCGTCATGAAGGCACCGCCCCTGGGGGGGAAGCGGGCTGCTGTAAGCGCATACTGAATTCACCAGAGTGTCTGACAAAGAGTGAGGGAGACGAACAAACCCGCCCAGCGAGAACCAAAGCAATGAAGTTCTAGTCGCGACCGATCTTCGATCGCAAAGCTGGGAGGTCAATGAACTCATCTGCCGAACCATGTAGCGGTTTTGATAGCGCGGGGGTCAGCGAAGCTCTTGGCGCACGGATGGCGCCAAAGGCGGCCGCCACCAGTGGCCTCGGCATTCGCCTCGCAAGTTTTGGGGAAAGTTGGTTGTGAGCCGGTCCGTCACCTGTGAGACAACCTGATTACAGGGTCCCGTTTTCCGAACCTCCCCATTCCGAGATCGGCCGTTGACCTCGATACGCGCAAACGCACAGGATTAAGGCACTTGCAGTGGCATGTAGAGCATCATCCTACCGGCAGACGGAGGTGGAAAACGGTGGAGCGGGGGGACAAACCGCCAGTCGTGCATATTGTAGATGATGATGCATCATTCGCCAGGGCGATTGAGCGTCTTTTGAAGCATGCCGGCTACGAGGTCGCGACCTATGCTTCGGCCCAGCACTTACTGGATCGCTTGCCAAATCAAGGTGAGTTGGGCTGCGTGCTTCTCGACGTGCAGATACCCGGAATGAACGGCCCCGCTCTTCAGGCGAGGCTGGGTGAACTCGGCTCGACATTGCCGATCATATTCGTCACCGGCCATCCCGACATTCCGTCCACCGTGAGAGCCATCAAGGCGGGAGCGGATGACTTTCTGACCAAGCCGGTAGCGTCAGCCGACCTTGTTCGGGCACTTGAACAGGCATTGGCGCGGCATAAAGGATCGCTCGACCTGAGGAACAAACTTGATGAACTTCGTGCTCGCATCGGCTCACTGACGCCGCGCCAGCGCGAGGTCTTCGCACTCGTCATTCGTGGCAAGACCAACAAAGAGATCGCCCGGGCGCTAGGCGGGACCGAGCGGACGATCAAGGCCCACCGCCACATGGTGATGGAAAAAATGCAGGTTCAGTCGGTAGCGGAACTTGTTTCCCTTGCGGAGCGTGCCGGTTCGATTGCGCTGGACAGCGGGCAGCCTGACTAGAACTGCATACCCAAAGCGGAACGAAGCAGCGCGGTTGGACTTAACCGTCCGCCAGTGGGCAGGCAGATAGGACGCCCTGCTTGGACGATCGGAACCTTGTTCTAGTCATTGATGACGATCCAGGAATGCTCAAGGGAGTCCAACGACTTCTCCGGCAGCACGCGTACGAGCCAATCCTGTTTTCCTCTGTAGAAGCCTTTCAAAACCACGCCGATCAAAACCTTGCCGATTTCGAGAAAGTGGTTTGCCTCATTCTCGACATCAACCTGAAGGACGGGTCGGGCATCGAGTTGAGGTATCGTCTAAAGGCTGATGGGGTATCGGTGCCGGTTATCTACATGACAGGGAATGACGACCCTGGTGTTCGCAGAGCTGCGCTGGACTTGGGTTGCGTTGCATTTCTAACCAAGCCATTCTCATCTCAGGAACTGATAGAGCGACTTAAGAAAGCTGGAAGGCACAAGGCACTCTAGCGCGCGAGGATGGGCTCTGCGGTTCGGCTTGCCTAGCCGAGCGCCATGCATCGCCAGCTAATGGCAAAGAGGAATCTTGGTCCGGAAGGACGCACCGCCGTGATCCCGATTTTCTGCCGATATCAGCCCATTGTGCGCTTCTATGATGGTCCGCGCGATGGATAGCCCCATGCCCATGCCTTCGGGCTTGCTGGTGTAAAACGGCTCGAAAACTACCTTTAATTTGTCATCGGGAATGCCCGGTCCGCGATCCGAAACGGAAAGCTCGGCAAAGTTCTCGACGCGCGAAGTCCGGATGCTGATAATGCGATCTTGGCTCGGCATGTCATTCATCGCCTCGATCCCGTTCATGACAAGGTTCAGTATGATTTGTTGTAGTTGAATGCGGTCACCAAGGATGGGAAGAGTTTCCGGTGCGATCACACTGACCAGTTCAAATTTCCGGCCAATGGCGAGAGCAGAAAAAAATCTGATCGTCTCTTGCACGACTGCATTGAGATCAAATTGTTTTTGTTCAAAGGGTGCCTTCTTCAGAAGGCTCCGCATTCTTTTTATGACCTCGGTGGCGCGCCTGTCATCGTGAATGATATCGCTCAGGATTTCCCTGACCTCAGCGATGTCTGGGGCCGGACGATTTCAGAATTTCTTCTGCGGTCTCGGCGTTGGTTAGAATAGAACCTAACGGCTGGTTGATTTCGTGAGCAATGGAGGCGGTTAATTCGCCAGCCGTAGAGAAGCGGTTGACATGAGCAAGTTCAGCCATACGTTGCCGAGCCTGCACCTCGGCAAGCTGGCGCCGACGATGCTCACGCAAGAGAGCTAGAATAAGCCCGGCCTGAATGAGAATAACGGCAGTGATGAATGCGATTTGCCACGAGTATCGCTGCCATACGCTTGGCTCTCGGAAGGCAATTGTGCTGCCCGGCGGCAGGTTGCTTTCATCGATGCCAAATCGTTGCATTTGACGCCAATCGAACCTCGGCGGTTCAAATTGGGAAGGTGCGACTTTCACGTCACCAGCCTTTTCACCGTTCAGAATACGAATTGCCGCTGCGGCTGCGACGGCCATCCCCTTCTCAACAGAATGCATAGAGCCGCCGACAATCGAGCCATCGAAAAATCCGTCAAGATAAGAAAAGATTGGGGCGTTGGCGGCGGCGGAGAGCCTGTGCAATGCCGTAGTGCCCTCGTGCGTAGTACCTCCCGCATCAACGCTCATCAGATGCCAGAAAATGGCGCTGTGAGGTGGAAGGTGTGCAGCGTCTTTCAGAATGCCCTCGAATGACAGCTTGTTATACCATCGCAGTTCAACACGCCCGCTGAACGGCGCGAGTTCACGCTCGAACACTCCTTGCCAAACCGCTTCATTGGGGGAAGCCCCGTTTACCACCGCGATCAATTTTGTTTCGGGCAGCACTTGCATGATAGTTTCGATAGCGGCGGGAAAATCATGAGCCGCAGCGGCCACCGTATCGTACTCGGTCAGCTTGTCGTACTGGACACGGCGGGCCTCGACGGAAGTAAAGAGCATCGGCGTATTGGGAAAAAGACGATTGCGATATCGTTGCACGAACTCGGCGGCTGGCGCACCGAGAGCGACAATGAGGTCGGGAGGCTTTGCCCCGTACAATGCTTGTAGGTAATCGACAAATGGCGCAAGCGCCCTGTCGTCATCCAGGCGAGCGGTTAACAGCGAGTGGTCCTGAAAATCTATTGGGACTTTCGATTGCTTGATCATTGCAGGCCGAAGAAATTCTGCGAAATCGGTCCATGGCTTAAAGCGGAGTCCGAATGATTGCAGCATCAGAACGCGCTTTGGCTCAGGATCAGCCGCCTGACTTTGGCACAACGTAACCAGCAATAACGCGATGGCCAGCGCAGTGGAGAGCGTGTGCGGGCAGAACAATCGAAATAACGTGGCAACATGCCAGAGACGCATCACCGTCCTACTCCGGGCTGCCGAGCCGAGCACGAGTAGCCTAACGGCTGGACGGAACGTTTAACAGGCAACAAGACAGATATTTTGACCAGCGGCGCCTTTCTTTCGAGGCGCGAACGTGCGCTGCGCCGGCTGCAAAGCGCCAGAACCGCTGATCTATTCCAACGTGACTGATCTTTGAAAAGAGTGAGGCACCGTCTCAAGGCAGATGGAATTTGCTGGTTCACCTGACGGGGAATGAAACCTAGGAAGCCATTCTCTACGCGGGAACTGAGAGTCGCTACACAGGGCGGCAGTCGGGATATAGATTAATGCCATCGCTCGACCGCCACCAACAATGGCGCATCGCACTTGATCCAAGACGGGCTTCCATCATCGACATTGCCAAAGTTGCGACGGGCACTTGTGTCGCTCTGACCGGCTATCTCGCCTACGTCCTGGTTTCCATTCTGGCGACAGCATGAAGGCCGGGACCGAGCGCGTTAGGTTGGAGGCGGCATATGAAAAACATCGTGGACGAAGGCGGCGGCATAATCGCGAAAGCAGCGGATGACCATACGCTGATCGGTGGACACCACCGGCTTGCGGTGGCAGCTAGGCTTGGTCAAAAGCTATTCTGGAAAGATACCGGCGGACCCGTGCGGCTTGATCCCTTCTTCAAGGGAAGTTCTCATCGACATACAGCCTGATGGCACAACGGGACGCGAATGGCCGAGCGTCTGGTCGAAGGCCGATGCCACCTGTTTCATACATGACCGCTGGCATTGCAAAATTCCACAACAAGCGTCGTGGTTTTGATCCTCCATTCGCGTTGTTCTGGCCTTGATCTACATCAAACGTTCGAGTGACCAACGCCGGAAGCTACCGCTGCCTAGACATGAAAACCGGACCATCCTCTGCCACGAGAGGTCGGAGTGCGTGGACGGCGAGGGAGGAGCAAATGATTAAGCTGGTTGCTACTGCGGGCTTCGCCTTATCGATTGCAGTATCCGCGCAAGCTATGACACCAGCACCTATTCCTCAGCCGGACAGCATGATCACAGAAGTCGCGGCTGCCTGCGGAGTGGGTAGGACACGGGTTAACGGTGTGTGCGTGGCAAGAACAACCGTCCGCCAGACCCGCCGGGCCGTCCGCAGGTGTGCAACAGGAATGACTTGCTAGTGCTGAGGTCTTTCAACTTTTGGGTTGCAGGTGCTGGCGGCCTAAGCGTTACGCCGCCAAGCCCGGCTTGAAGCCGATTGCGCAGTGCAAGAGGAGGGCACTATCATGCGTCTTCATTCATATCTTGACGAATGCCACTCCCGACACTTTGATTTGATCGGCGGAGGCGACCACTCTTGGTCAATTGACCTAGTCTCCGTCATAGCTTCGGGCATTTTGGTCGTGGGCTTCGCCTGTGCGCTCATGGCCCATTGGGTCCACTAAGGTCCCGTCTGCATGAGCCAGCAGGTTTCGGTCGGAGGGGGCCGCGCAGGCCGGAAGGCTCGCTCCCTCTGGCTGGCTTTCGATGGAATACGCCCCCTCCGTCGGAAGGTAAGGGCGCTGAAGTCCCCCAGCTTCACCGCCCGCTTTTATCTAGGCGAACGACTATTTCACACCCGCCGGTGTGGCGCTCGTCTACTCGAGAGGGGCACAAATGAAGCTCAGCTTGTTGACCTCTGCAGCGCTCGTGAGAAATACCTTGCGTTTGCTGACAGCCGGTGACTGGGCAGAGCATCAATATGATCAGGAGCGGAGTTTATCTAGCTACGACCAGGTTTCTGGACGGCGTGGAAGGCTACAATCGACATGTAATGGTGCTGCGTGACGGTACGATGCGCGGAGGCGGTGGATATTACTATACCGTCGGAAGCTACACTTTTTCTGGCGGAAAGTGGAAAGGTGAAATGACTAGCCGGGAGCATTCACCAATTGACGGCACGTACCCATGGGCACGAAAGGAAATCAGCATTGGATTTACCGGAACCTATAATGACGAAGGTGCCGAGTTTGATGCTACGGCACTCGCGGGAAAGCGAAGCTTTCAATTCAGGTCAATCTACCAGCTGCTTTTCCGATTGAAGAAGACATTCGCGGGTTGGCTTGGCACTGCGAACGGCGTGGCGATTGCGACACAGAAATTTTCCAGCGCAGAGCGATGCGACGCGCCCGGCAGGCATTGACTGAGTACGCCAATGACCGAAGCTCTGATGAGGCGTTTTAGGTCGCTCTACGTGCAAAAGCGAAAGCGGCCGGTTGCCGCCCCGGTGCAATCCGCTGTTCGCTCAATTGATATTCGGAGACGAGCAGCCGAAGTGTCGGGCCAAACGGCTAATACGCTACTTGGCCCGACATTGCGAAGCAGATGAGTTCTACTGGCAGAGGTACATTATGCCGTCCCCGCCTTTGATCGAGGTACCGGGCGTGCAGCCAATGCCGTGGCGCGCTGCGTAGTCAGGCCAGCCGGTGTAGCTGTATCCAGCACCACTCCATGGGCCACCAAAGTAGTAGGCCCTCACAGCGTACCAGGAGCCTGGCTCGACATAGGCCGCCCTCGCAGCGTAGCCGCGCGTGATATAGACCCGCTGCTGCGCCTCGGCTTTATTGACCGACAGCGATACGCCGCCTTGCTCGGACCAGCCGAGCGACCACAACGCCGCACACACAAAGGTCGAGATTGCAATTGCCGCCGTTCTTCCAGTCATTTTCATGGCTTCTCTCCATCAGTGGATTATGGCGTCCCACACATGAACTGTGTGCGTTCGCTATTTGGGAGTATTGCGATGGATCAAACGGTCTTGGGCACGCGGCTATATGGCTGCCCGGCTTTGCCTTTGCGCGAGTGAATGGGGTTGCTGTCCGCTGGCGCGCCTTGCCCGGGTGTGCTGTAGCCCGCGGCGCTGCCGGCGCGCTATACGGCCTTCCTGCGGTCTAGGAGGCTGATTTGCTGTGAGGCATACTGAGGTCGCCGTGCGACGCTACTCGTTCAATTTATCCCGAAGGCTCAAAGCACCTATCTCGCAACGGGATCAGAAGCAGGCTTGTTGTTGTGCGCCAGTTGTTCGTTATCTGCCGTCAGCCCACGTTCACCTGCCTGCGCGACAAAATCGTCAAGGATCGGCGCAGCGTCTTTGAGCCGGCGGCAGCAGAAGCTGTCGATGGCCTTTTTTGTGTTGTGGTCAAACAATTCAAGCCAAAACAGCGGAACGCGATCGAGATCAGCCTCCGGCCCCCGAACCATCCGTATCTCGCAGCTCGCTATTGAGGCCAGTGAGACCGAAGCTTCTGGACTATCCTCCGGAATGGACGAGAGCCGGACGTAAGCTTGCGCGAGTTTCAGTTGGGTGAGCGTCCTTTCGGACGAGTCGTCCTCAATCAATTCTGAAATCCCAATACATCGTGAGAGCACCAGCAGATTAGGCGCAAGCACGAATTAACCGAAAGTGCCGCAACCCGGTGGTGCGTTTCGATGGGGTCCGGAGGCTGCAGGGTGCAGACGGATGTAGCATGACAGTCGGAAAGTCGCTTGTTAGAAGCTGCCGATTATTTGTTCTTGGACGCCAGCATGGCGGAGCGAGGGGCGATCCAGCCCCCGCAGACCTGCCGAAACCGAATAGGCCAAATCCCAGGATTGCCGTACCTAGTTTGATTCGGCCGGACCTTGCGATCGATGAACGTAGTTTGGTGCCGATGAGGATTTTGCAATTGCCGGGCGGCACTGGCGTGTTCACGCTTGGTATTCAGTGCTTGCCCTTACTCGTCGGCGCGCTGCCCTATCTTTTCTTCACGCTCTCGGATCTGTGATATTACTTCAGCTTAAGTTGACGCGAGCTGACCAGAACGAAACTGTCGGGGAGTTCTGCCGGTCCACCGTTTGAAGGCATGTGTGAGGGAGCTGACCTCGCGATAGCCAAGCAGCCATGCGATTTCAGAAACGGGCAATGTCTCTTCATGGAGATAGCGCTTGGCGAGGGCGGCCCGCAGCTGGTCCAGTATCTCCGCGAAAGAAGTATCCTCCTTGCCGAGCTTGCGCGAGAATGTTCGCGAGCTCATTCCGAGCTGCCGCGCAACTTCCGATGCGGTGGCTTTGCCGTGCGGCAGCAGTTTCGGCAGGATGTGCTCTGCCTTCGAACGAACCGTGAGGCGCTCTCGGGGCTTGCGCGCCAGCGCTTCATCCGCGTAGCGCCGCAACAGTTCGTTGAGACGTTCGTCGCGTCCCACAAGGGAAAGCAAGGCAATCGGTCGCGGAAACCAGATCTCGTCGCCGTCGGCGCCAAATTCGATGTCAACCCCGAAGAATGTTCTGAATTCCGCTGGCGTCCTGTTTCGGAAATGTCTTGTCTTTAGCCGCGACAGCGCCAACCGGCCGTTCGTTACCTGTCGGCAAATGCGCACCAGCGTCACCAGCCAGAACTCTATGTGGTGCCTATCGGCATCCCGGTCGACGTTGACGTAATCAAGCGCAATTACTGCTGCCCCGTCCTGCATACTGAACCGCAGACGAACGCCTTCATTGTTGATCTGGCTGTACCGCTCGGCGTTCCGAAGCGCATCTGCGAGTTGGTCCGATGACGCTATCACATAGTAAACCAGACCGATCTCGCGCAGATCGAAACTGCGCGCCAGATGGAAACCCAGCCATTCGTCCTGCACCTCTTCGGCAGCCAGTTCCAGGAGCTTGATCTGGGTTCGGGCTTCCAGCCGGACGGCCGGGTCTCTGGCCCCTTCGGGCGTCAATCCCACCTTCGAGAGAATGACAATGGGGTCCTTGCCCATCTCACCCAACCGAGCACATGCCAGTCGCGCGATCCCGCCCGTGGCGCTCGGTATCGAATTGAAGCCGTTTGATCCTACGAACTTCATGGCCGGAGCCTCGGTCTAAGGGCGCGCGTGGACGGCCCTAAATGGATCGCGGGCCTCTGCCCGGTATTGATGTACGTCAAATCCAATTGGCCCAGCCCAGAACGCCGCTCTAACGGAACTAGCCATTCTCAGGACGCAAAATAGCAGGCGTTGCGCTCAGTGCGTAACCGCTCTCACTTTTCCTGCTCGCCTACAGAACGAACTCCGGTAGGCCCATTTGATCTGTATCAACAAGCTGATAGCCCTGTGCACCAGTCAATAAGGGTATGCGAGCTGTACCGGTTCGCTATCTGGGAACGCGGATGGTTGAATCAACATTGGGCGACGCAAGGTTCTTTCGTCGGAGTGGACCATACTCGCTTGCAGATGTTGCGAGCACGGCCCGTGGGGTGGCGGATGAAATAGAGCTGCTCCTTGAAGGAGTGGCCCCTCTACAAACGGCTGCCTCGACACAAGTGAGTTTTCTGGACAACCGGCGCTATGCGTCGGCACTCGATCAGACGTCGGCCGGTGCCGTGATCGTGCATCCTGATATGGCAGCGCGAGTGCCAGCTGGGACAGTGGCGATCCAGACCACCGAACCATATGCGGCATGGGCGCGCGTTGCTGCACTCTTCTATCCCGTCCCACCGGTTTGTCCTGGTATCCATCCGGCTGCAATTGTCGCAGAGGGCGCGCGGGTCGATCCTTCTGCGGAGGTCGGGCCCTTGTCGGTGATCGAGGCCGGAGCAGAGATAGGACCTGGCTGTCGGATTGGTCCTTGCGCGGTTATCGGCGGCGGCGTGATTGTCGGGCGGGACTGCCGGATTGGCGCACATGCGAGCCTAAGCCATGCGCTTCTGGGAGCACGGGTTTACGTCTATCCTGGCGCCCGGATCGGACAAGAAGGATTTGGATTCGCCTCCACCAAAAATGGATTTCTCTCTGTTCCCCAGCTTGGGCAAGTCATCCTCGAAGACGACGTCGAAGTCGGTGCGAACACCACGATTGACCGAGGATCATCGCGAGACACGGTAATCGGCGCCGGCTCCCGTCTCGATAACCTTGTCCAGATCGGCCACAATGTTATCCTCGGCCGGTGTTGTGTCATCGTCGCACAGGTAGGTATTTCGGGTTCAACCGTGCTTGAGGATTTCGTTCGCGTCGGAGGGCAGGCGGCCATGGCCGGGCATCTTCGGATCGGGCAAGGCGCGGAAATCGGAGCGCAGTCGGGCGTGATTTCGGACGTAGCTCGAGGCGCCAGAGTGCTTGGAAGCCCTGCTCAGCCAAAAAGAGAATTCTTCCGACAAATTGCGATGCTCAAGAAAGATGGCAAAGAAAGAAGAATAAGACCGTTGTATTGAAAAGCGGCATGTGATTGGGCGCCGAGGGCAAATCATGCACGTCATCGCCATGTATGTTGATCCGCGCTCAATGACCGGCGGACCGACAGCGGCAAGTTACCAATTCCTCGCCGTCATGCGAAGGCATAGCAAACTGACCTTCCTCGTGCTGATGCTAGTGCAGGCTCTCGAACTCGGATCTGCCATACAGCCCAAGCATGGGTCGCGGCTATTGTCCTATGGGGCAATTCACGAGATCACGGTCGCGTGTCACAGTCGTGGTCTAGGCAGTAAGGTTGTTTACCCGATGGAGAATGTTTACAAACCTCAATGCAGATCCGAGCAAGAAGCCTCGTTTTCTCGGTGAGCTTGGTGACCTCTCACATGCAAAGGTCAGCTCGGGGGAATTCAAGTACCGCAAGGGCACTGAGATTTTCGGAGAGCAGGAGCCCGCGGACTACATCTACCAGGTAGTTGAAGGCGCGGTTCGGACCCACAAGTTACTCTCTGATGGTCGCCGCCAGATCGGTGCGTTTCACTTGCCTGGCGATGTCTTCGGTCTAGAGAATGGCGATTTTCATCGGTTCACAGCTGAAGCCATCGGGGACACCACTGTACGCCTTGTCAAGCGCCAAAGCCTGGAGCGAGAGGCGAAGAACGATCCTGCAATGGTTCGAAGCCTTCTGAGTATGACGACTAACAGTCTTCAGCATGTCGAGAACCACCTGCTGCTTTTGGGACGGCAGACGGCGCAGGAACGGGTCGGAGCATTTCTAATTGAAATGAATGGCCGCCAGACGTCAGCAGATGTCATCAATCTTCCAATGACCCGCCGCGATATTGCGGACTATCTCGGCCTCACCATCGAGACGGTCTCGCGTGTCCTTTCCAATTTTCAGCGAAAGCGCTACTTGAAGTTCTTGGACCAAATGCAGCGCCAATTCGTCGTACTGAATGCCGCCGGCCTGACCGAATTGGACGAATCTCATGGGGCACACAGATAGGTCGAGTGCAGGCGACCTTCGATGTCGGGGAAGGATTGCATGGCTTCAATTACACCGGCTGCGCGGTGCTCCCAAGTCTCGGCGTTCTTTGGTCGTGCCGCATCAGCTTGTGGGTCTGGAATGACGGCACGAAGACCTCGTGGCGTGATCGCAGATAGGGCAGGGCGTTCCCGAACTTCCTCCGCAGCGACGTCTCGGTGGAAAGGTGAATTGCGATCGGGGTGGATTACGCATTCGTTTGCTGGAAGAATTGTCGCAAGGTGTGTTGGTTCCGGGGACCTCACGTACCATGTTAGTTGCCTGAATTATCGCATGATTTGTGTGTAGGGATAGGGCCTACACGGTCAATGGTCCGCAAATACGCCTCGCTTTGACTTGACGATGATTTCCAAGTTTAACTCAAGGCATCGAGCAAGGATGTCAGGTTCCTGGTTGACTCAGTCTAGCGGCGGGTGCCGACAGAACAGGGGATCATCGAATGAGTTCACATTTTCGACGGCAGCTTGCGGATTACGTTGAATATCATCGCGACCCCTGGAATTGCGCGATGCATGTCTTCGGCATCGTGTTCTTGTTCCTGGCCGCCGTTCTCCCGCTCAGCCTGTGGTCCATCACCGTATTCGGGTTACAGACCAGCGCCGCGACCGTCGCTGTCGTTCCGGTGCTCATCTACTGGTTCCTGCTCGACTTCGCGCTCGGAGCCGCGATCCTAGGGGCTGCGGCCGTGTTGCTCTCAGTCGCCGCCGTGATCGTTGGTCATGCGACAACAGCCGGCATGTGGTCACTTACGGCGATCCTGATTGTCGTTGGCGTCGCATCGCAGATTATTGGGCACCGGGTGTTCGAGCGACGGCAGCCGGCACTGGTCGACAATCCTACCCATCTTTTGCTCGGACCAATGTTTGTCATGGCAAAGTTGCTTATCGCGCTGGGCTTTCGGCGCGATCTCGCCCTCATCATTCACGGGCATCCGCAAGGCGTGATCTCAAAATAGCTCAGCTTGAGTATACCCGCAGCATGATGCGCACACTGGTCACAGGCGGCAGTGGATTCATCGGAAAGCACCTCGTCGCGGCGCTGATCGCGCGAGGTCGACAGGTGAGGGTTCTCGATCTTCAGCCACCACCCGGCGTCCTGACGCAGGTTCAGTATGTCAGTGGATCAGTACTTGATCGCGACCTGGTAGACCGAGCAATGGACGGGGTCGACGAGGTCTATCACCTGGCCGGCCTTCCGGGGATGTGGCTGCCGCGAAAAGCTGATTTTCACACCGTCAATTACGGTGGCACCGAAATCGTCATTGAGACGGCGCGAAAGCGCGGCATAAAGCGCCTCCTGCACTGCTCGACGGAATCCATTCTGTTCCGTGCCTCACCATCGATGGTTCCTGTCGCTGACGATGCGCTCCTGCCGGACGACATGCCGGGTCCATACACGCGCTCGAAAATGCTCGCCGACCGGTTCGCCATGCGGGCGGCCGCATCCGGGTACCCGGTGGTGATCGGCTGTCCAACCATGCCGGTGGGGCCTTACGATCACAACGTTACGCCGCCGACGGCAATGCTCCGGTATTTTCTCAAGCGACGCCTTCAATTGCATCTTGATTTTGTCGTGAACCTCGTCGATGTGCGCGACGCCGCCGAAGGGCTGATCCTTGCCATGGAGCGCGGACACGCTGGACATCGCTACGTTCTCGGCGGCGAAAGCATGCCGCTAAGACAGGTTCTCGAACTCATGGCTGATATCAGCGGACGTCGCGTCCGGTGCATTCACGTGAACGGCAAGGTCGCCGAAATGGTCACTGCAACGCTGGAGTTCATCGCCGATCACCTGACGCGCCGGCCCCCGTCCGGTACGGCCGAAGGCGTTCGTATCGCATTGCGGGCAGGGGCCTTGTCGATCGAGAAAGCACAACGAGAGCTGGGCTATGCGCCGGGCCCCGTCGAACCTGTTTTGCGGGAAACCATTGCGCATCTGCTTGATGCCGGCCACCATCAGCCTGAATGGAGCTCAACGCCGAGTAGTCGCGCTCGATCGATTCACATCGAGCGCCGGTTTGGCGGTTGATCCAATCGCTCACTAAAGGTCCGCAACATGCTGTACGATCCTGCTCAATGGTTCGCTTTCGCCCTGAGTGGCTGGACCACGACCTGGCCCACGCAGTTGCTCGCCATCATCTGGATCTTGTGGGTCATCAGTTGGGTTTTGGCGTCGTTCTGGTCCGGCCAAACCAAGAAACACGTGATGACCAGCGACTCTCTCAAATACCGATTCCCCATCCTCGCAGGCGCAATTCTTTTCTTGCCATTGACCGGCAAGGTTCTGGAGGAAAAGCCGCTTTGGCAGTTTGGCGACCTAGCCATCTACGTGCTGGCGGGCCTTGTCCTTGCGGGAATCTCGTTCACATGGTGGGCGCGAATTCATCTCGGACGTTTCTGGTCGAACGCGATCACGCACAAGGAAGGCCACCAGGTTATTGATACCGGCCCATACGGGCTGGTGCGCCACCCGATTTATACGGGGCTCATCTTCGGGATGCTGGTGACTGGTGTCGCTGTCGGAACACTGACCGCGATGCTGGGTGCGGCGCTGATCTCGCTCGGGATGTCGTTGAAGGCCCGCATGGAGGAAGGCTTCCTCACGGCTGAACTCGGTGCGGATGCCTATGGATCGTATTGCCGTCGCGTTCCGATGCTGATTCCGTTCTTGCCGCGCACCTGACTTCGCAGAATACTCTGCAAGCTACCGCTTCGGTCGCGCCGCCGCTGATGTCGCGGCAGGCCGACCGAGACGGCGCGGAACAAAGACGCGCTGGCCAACTGACAGCGGTGCACTCTCCGAGTACTGATTGACTTGGGTAAGTGACCAAAGCGGCACATTGTTAAGTGCCGCAAGCCTCTGCAACGTATCGCCTGAACGGGCGAGTTGCTGGGCGCCGCTGTCCCACAGCTCGATCGAGGCATCGGGAGGAACAACGTAGCGCAGCGGCACTGCTTCTCCCTTGGCTGGCAAAGTCGTGGTCGCAAGTTGCGCAATTGCCATCACCAACTGCTCGTGGATGGAATCCATCTTGTCGATGTTGATGTGGGTGACCTCCTCGTGCTGCTTCAAATCGAAGCTCGCGTAGTGACCCTGGTAACCCGCCTCCGCCACCACATCGCCGCCGCCCAACACGCTATCGGACAGGAAGATGTTGATGTAACGCTCGACGTTCAGGGGCACCTTCGGACTTGCGTGAGCCGGATCAATGGTAACCACCAGGCTAACCTGGATGTTTTCGGACTTCAGTATCCGGGCGAACGTAAGGGCACAAAATCCGCCCATCGAATGACCGATCAGGACGATCGGAGCGGCATTGTCACGGTAATCGCGGATCGCCTGATCCGCAATCAGTCGGCAAATGGTGAATTCGTAGACGTCAGCCCGGATGCTGGCTTCTTCGAGACGTTTTGTCAGGTGGTCCATCCCGCGTGAAAAGATCGGCCCGAGCGCACCGCGGAACAGGTAGACGCGCGCCTGCGGCTGTGGCGCGGCGGGCGGTGTGACGAGGGTGGTCGTCGCGACAGCATCAGTCGAGCGAGCGACTGGACCGGCGAGCGCCAGATTGCTACCGCACGAGAAGATGAAGGCGGAAAGAGCCGCCCAGAGCACCACGGCCGCAACCTGCGTCGGATTGCTCATGCGCGTTCCATCCGCAATTTTAGGCGTAAAGGCACGCCCCAGCGCCATCCGGCGCCCTGCGGTTGATCTATCGTGGAGGAATTGGCAGAATTTGCGGCATTCGTCGCTTCGGCGCCAGCCTTGGAACCAAGCCGGCCGAGCTACTGGCGTACCGCCGCGTTACGTGCCGTGCCGTGCGTCACCGCGTTTGCCGCCTTCGGCTTCTTCGCACCTGAAGCGGGTACCGATCGGCCGAAGACGACGGCGTCGATCTCGCTGATCACCTTCCGTTGCATGATCTGGTTCTTTTCGATGGACATGTGCCCGACGCCAGGCACGTTCTGCACATTGATATTCTCGAGCTTGCCCTGGAATTGTCCGGTCTTCGCGACCGGCTCGCCATTGCCGTTGGCGATGTAGAAATTTATGTAGCGTCCCACGCGCCCCGAGAGCCTGGTGCGAAACACCGAATCCAGGCCGATTGCCAGCTTAACGGGAGCGCCAAGTTGATCCAGCCTGGCGACCATGTCGGGCAGGGCGGTCGCTCCCGAGGAATGCCCGACCAGAATGATCGTCTTGATCCTGCCGCTCCTGTATCCGGCGGCGGCTTCGTCGGCGAGCGACGACCAGGAGGCGAAGTTCGCGACGGTGACCGGAATGCCCTGCGCCCGCAGTTGTGCCGCAATGTCATCGAGACCCAGCGAAAAGATGTTGAGCACGCCGCGGAGCAGATAGACATGAGCGGTCGAAGCCGCCGACGCGGAATCCTTCATTGCTCGCGCCGGACTTGCGCCGATCGGCAGCAGTAGCAGGAGCGCGATTGCTTGCAGCCGCCACCACGTTGGCCGGCTGAGAAAGTATGACCGGCGGACAAATCCGCTGATCGCCGCGATATGGCGTCATTGTTCTCCTCGAATGAGAGCGAAGCGTTTCGCTGGTGACCGTATCGCCCGCGTGATGGGAACTGCAACAAGGGTGGCGGTGAACAGTCGCAATTTGTCAATGCGACGTGTCTCAGGCGCAACATCAATTCCAACTCTTCACTGGAACTCGACAGCCCGGGAGCAGAACGCCATGGTCTGCCGGGTGGCATTCACCGCGAGCCAACCAGACGAACCTACCCGGGACGGTCGCCGGATAGGTTCCTCTGAACGCTGATAAAAAATGTAAACGAGCCACGAACCTGGCTTGCGGTCTGCCGTGCCAAGGTCGTGACCCGCAAACAAGTGCTTTACCGCCGCGCCCCAACGCGATTGACGCCGCCATTCAAATTGCCACCGGCGTTATGACGGACCGCAGCGCGCGCCACCGGACGAGGCCTGAGCACGACGCCGGCCCTCGCCACGCAACCGGCAGGATAGCTGACGTACTGGCAGTACACGACGGCCTTGGCTGGCGCTGGGCTGAGAGTGAGACCTGTAAGCCCCAACAGGGCGCTAGCAGCAATCCCGGCAACTGTCGCTGACTTGATCGAAAGATGCTTCGTCGGATTCATAGCGGATCTCCCTCTTCCTGCTTGCGGAACTGAAAGGCGACGGGAGCCGCCTCACGAGCGGCTGAACATAGCGTGAGCGCCAAAGCATCGCTGAGGTTGACCTAGATCAACGGAGGGTCTGCCTGCCGCCAATGCCACGCGACCGAGGGTCCGTTTTGGGCCACTAGCGTCAGGTGGCCGGGACCCTGGTGACTTCCGGTCTATCCCGATGAACGCACATCCTCAGGAGACGCGAGCACTCACAAAGGTCCCACTAGCTGCCCAGGAGCAGAAAGCAGCTCCCCCTGCTGCAGCCCCTTGCTCCACCTGAAAATATGCCCAGTTGGAGCAGCAGATTGATCGAGTGAAAACACCATCGAAACGGGGACAGCGCATGGCCAGCAGCAACCTCACGGATGACCAGATCGAGGCATTGGTCCGCGACCTTATCGAGCACGCTCCCTTGTCGCAGAATGACCGCGAAGCTGCGCTCGCGTGGCTCGACAAAGTGGTCACGACCCGAAAGGCGGTGCGCCATATACTGGAAGGCAAGAGCGAGTAGCGAGGTTGTCCGATCGACGGCCGTAGCGATAGAACCGGCGACATGACCGGAACGACGACCATCGAAGGCCGATCAGAAGAGCGGCCTGCTTCTGAGCAGATGCAAACCGGGGTGTCAATCGGTGTCCCAGCGCCGACAGCCAGCCTGTTAGAACCGTCCTGCAGCTGCTGGGCTTCAGTGTAGCGTGCCTAGATGTTCGTGATGCAGCTCCCTGATCATCCAGTGACTCGCGGCGGCGCTTACTTGCAAGCGTCGACTACGTCGAGAAGCAATCGCGGAACGCCCTCAATGCTCCCGCCAGATCAGTGCGTATTAGCCGTCGCTGTCTCAATCCAGCGGCGGCTTTTTCGTGGGGGTTCACCTGGGCGGGCCCTTTCTTTCGCCCGATTTCTGTCACCATCCTTTGGTGTTTCGAATTTATGGGGAGAATTGACGTGGCAACAGGTACAGTTAAGTGGTTCAACGCGACAAAGGGCTATGGCTTTATTCAGCCCGACAATGGCGGCAAGGATGTTTTCGTGCACATTTCAGCCGTCGAGAAAGCCGGCTTGAGCAGCCTTAATGAGGGGGCCAAGGTGAGCTACGAAGAAATGAGCAACCGCGGCAAAACGTCCGCGGAAAATCTAAGAGTTGGGTGAATCACGCCCCGCTGGTTCAGGCCAGCGGACCCCTTGCTTTGTCGGCGGCCCGACAGACGAGGGGCTGATGTGGGGACTAGTCTCGGCATGCTCCGGCTGCATCCTCCTCAAGCCCCCGGCTGGGGCGATCTCCGGTGAGTGGCGGCCTCGGTGCGTTGCGGATTGCCGGGGCCGCCAAACACGATCCAAACGATCGCCTCGAAAGCCTTCGACTTAACCTTTGATAAGGCGGCTTCAGGGTCATTTTCCTCGGCAGAAGCCGGTACTGTGATCCTGAAGCAATCTAGGGAGATATGCGCACGGTCGATCAACTGTGTTTTCGTAACTGAAGATGACCGATCGCCGCCAGGATAATCCCGCGCGGAAACAACCGCAGCAGAAACGGAATTATTTTTGTGCCGAGACCCGGTAGCACGATGCGCTTGTTGGCCATGAGCCCGAGATACCCTGCCTGCGCGACGTCAGATGCTGCGATGTCTAGAAGCCGATGCTCAAATCCTGGTTTGATCCCGGCCCGTGCCTGAAATTCGGTTGAGACCGAGCCCGGGCACAGTGTCGTCACGCGCACTCCGTAGGGAGCAAGTTCCTGACGCAATGCTTCACTGAAGGACAGAACATAAGCCTTGGAGGCATAATACACTGCCATTCCGGGACCCGGCAGAAAACCGGCGAGCGAAGCAAGGTTGAGGATACCGCCTCGATGCCGGATCACACTGTCGGAAAACCGTAGGGATAGATCGGTCAGCGCGAGAATGTTGACGGCGATGATGGCGAGCTGCTCTGCCCGATCCAGCTCTATAGCACGTCCGAAGAGACCGAAGCCGGCATTGTTGATGACGAACTCGACCTCCACGCCTTTCGCGGCCAAGGCAGCGGCAATTCTGTCGCACGCATCGGGGTGCGCGAGGTCGCAAGGGATCAAGATTGGCGCCGAGCCTCCAGCGGCGGCGATTTCGCCCGCCAAAGTCGCAAGGCGCTCCGCTCGTCGGTCAACCAACGCTAGTCGATGGCCCTTTGATGCAAAAACGCGCGCCAGTTCGGCGCCTATTCCCGACGAAGCTCCGGTAATCAGCGTCACACGA
>CAWFAE010000023.1:0-532560 GCA_963813615.1 uncultured Actinomycetota bacterium | reverse complement strand
GAGGAGCAGCGCAAGCGCTTCGAGGCTCGCAACGCCGAGCCGCTCAAGCGCTGGAAGCTCCTTCTCGGACATGGACCTGGCCGAGCACGAGCTTTATGTGCGCTACTCGATGGCCAAGGACACGACCTTCCAGTACACCGACATCAAGCAGGCGCCCTGGTACGTCGTCCCCAGCGATGACAAGAAGGCGGCACGGCTCAACTGCATCAGCCACCTGCTTTCGCAGTTCGACTATGTCGACGTGGCCCCCGATGTGGTCGAGCTCCCAGAGATGCGTCGGGAGCCCTACGTGCGTCCGCCGATGCACGAGCAGACCTTCGTCCCGCACCTGTTCTGACAGCGGTCTCTTCGAGGAGGGGCTGGGACTACCCAGCATCAAGTGCGCGTGGGACGGCGGGGCCCGCCCTCCGGAGAGCAGGGTCCCTCACGGGATAGCTACACCGGCTGGTGACGGGTTGGGTCGCTCGCGATTGTCCCCGGCCACCGCACGGCCCCTTCTTGATCCTCGGCCGGCGGCAACAGGGACCGCTCGTGCATTTGGAGCCCGTTGTCGCTCGGCTCCCGAATCATGTGGCGGGTTCCGGATCCGGGTGGGCATCCGCTCGCGTGCACTTACGCCTTGACAAGTCACAGGCGGCGATATGACGCAACTTCGGTTGCCCTCGCTGCTGCCAGGTGGACGCGGATAGGTCCTGGCAACGTCGCGCGGTGTCGGCGCGCCTTGAACGTGTCGTCATGCCGGAACCCAGCGCCGCGACTGCGTATGAGACGAGATGGCGTCGTACTCGACGGCCTTCGCCTTCCTCCGATCATGTCTGCCCGCCGGCGATGCGCGCCGACAACCGGTGCTACCTGCAAGCGACGGCCGGGCCCGCTGGGGACGGGCTCGGCCCGAAGCGCTGGTCGTCAAGCCATCTCGGGGACGTGCAGGTGCGCGTAGGCGAGCTCGAACTCGTGCACATCGAGGATCTCGCCGCCGGCTTCCTTCGCGGTCCGGCTGCGCATGTTGTCGGCCGACGGGCGGCTGGCTTCCATGGCCTCGCGCGTCTCCCAGGCGGTGGTGGCGCAGCACAGGCCGGTCGACCGGTTCACGAGCAGGCTGGCACTGCAGAATCCAGGAGTCTGTTCGAGCTCGGGAAGGATCCCGACCCGGACCGTCTCCGTCATGGCGTCGAGGTCACCCTGCAGCCAGCTGACCCGGCAGCACTCGCCGTGATGGGTGCGGTGCATGACGGCGATCTCCCACTCGTCCACCTGCATGGAGCCGCCGAGGATGTCCCGCCCGCGATCGCGGATCGGGCGAAGCTGCTCATCGCTGGCGCGCATGGCCGCCTCGCTCTCCCATGAACTTGTTGCGATGCAGTGCCCGGTCTCGCGGTCGACCAGCATCGAGAGGCCGCGACAGCCCTCGATCTTGTCGAGCATCGGCCCGGCCTCGCTCTTGATGAACGTGATGCCCGCGTCGATGTTGTCGGGCCTCCCGTGGAACGTGGTGGAACGTGCGTACACGGCCCACTCCTCTCTGGGACGGGGCAGTGCCCGGTCCGGCACCGCCGGATGATCCCTGCCTACTCCCCTCGGCCCGCGGACGCCATAGCCCCGCAGTGGAGAATCCCGTCCCTCGGGCCGGTGCACCGACTCCCTACGCCCATGTGCGCGAGACGGAGCGGAAAGCATCGCGTGCCCGGTCCGCACGCGGCGAAGTGACGCATAGCGCTGCCGGAGGTAGCCCCGACGTATCAGCAGCTCGGGGGACGCTCCTATGGGGTGAACACCTGAGCCAATGCAGGAGGGCGGGTCGCCAATGGCGCTGCCTGCCCAACGATCGCAGGGGCAGGTGTCGCTGCAGGTGGGACAAGAGTGCTCAAGGTTCGAGGCTAAGGGGCTTGAGATGGCACGGAACAGCTTGCGAGTCGCACTCGGGGCGGGCGATCGCGTTGACGTTGGGAGGAGGCGGAGGCGTCGATACGGAAGCGGAGCTTTGCGTAAGCAGACACTCGTGGCGGTGCTTGCGGCCGTGGGACTGACTGTCACGGCAGCACCGAGCACGGGGGGTGCACCGAGCACGGGGGGCGCACCGAGCTCCGCGACCGAGGCCGGAAAGGCTCGTCCCACGAAGAAGCTCAAGCCAGACCTGGTCGTCGCCGCGGGAGCGCTCGAGCTGGACGACCGGCGAGGCCAGAGGTACGCATTTCGCGACGTGCACTACGCCCTGACCTGGCAAGCCTGGACCAGGCACGCACCCCCGAAGAAGGGCTCCGTCGCGAAACGAGCCGGCAAATCGAAAACCGGGATCTTCATACTGAGGAACCGCAAGTGGTTGCGCATCGACCAGCTGTCCGTCCCCCGGATCGCACCCGAACTGGCCAGCCACGGGGTGGGCAGTTTCAGCAGGTTCTTCCCGTCCTCGCTATGGCAGTTCGGGACGTATCGGGTGAGGGTGTGCGCTGACATCCCTGATGTGGTCGACGAGCGCAACGAGCGCAACAACTGTCGAATCCTCACCAGGAACGACCTCTACATCGTTCCGCGCACCCTCGACGGCAACGTGTCGGGAACCCTCGACCGAGACGGATGGAAGGAGACCTGGACACGGACACGTCCACCTCCACCTCGTCCAGGATGACAACACCAGCAAATTCGGAGCATTCGACTACACCGTCGACGAGGAGTCGATGCTGAGCTTCACCGTTTCGGGAACCAACTCCAACGGGTGTGCGGCGAGCGGATCGGGCCAGACGCAGCATCTGCACAACCCAGTGCATCCGGATTTGGGCACACTGACCTTGTTCTTCCACGTTTCCCGCAGCCGCGGCGTCTACAACGCTAGTGACTGGCTTCCGCCCAGCTTCAAGTACGACGTGCTCGTCAGCTGTCCTGGCCAGAACCCGTTCACGCTGAAAGCGCCGTTGAACCTGTGTCAGGACTGGCGGTGGATCACGAGCGACGGCGAACGACGAGAGTTCCCAGACCCCGGTCTGACACAGCTTCGGGGCAACAACACCACCAACTGCTTCGGCAACACCGCCTTCTCCTGGAACCTGCTCCCGGATGCCGCACCCTAGGTCTGACCCTCCCAACGTGTCCGGCTCGCCCCTGCAGCCGCCGCGGTGAGCAGGGTGACGCTGGAGTGGGCACCCCCCGGGACCACCCCCATCCCCCAGTGACCCACCTGGGAGCCGCCGTCCTGGTCACCCCGCTGGGGCGGCGGGGTCTTCAGTCACTACGAACTCACATGCCGCTGATCGCGCGCGGTCTTGCCGTCGAGCATGTCAAAGAGCATGCAAAACCGTGGTTGCTCGAACGAAGGTCGCCAACTGCTTTGGGTGAGGTGCCTCCACTCGGCGAGTATGGCGCGTCAACGTCCGCACATGCCGGCGGTCTCAATAGGTCAGCGCAACACTTCCTGAGTTCATGCAGCGAAGGGAGTGGTCGTGATGGTGAGGCCGTTCAAGCTCACGCCGGCGGAGGTTGACGAGGTCTGGGCTCGCTGGCGTTCGGGTCAGGCGGTGAAGGTGCTGTCGCGTCAGATGCGGGTGAATCCGTCGACGGTGCGGGACCTGTTGCATCGCACTGGTGGGATCAGGCCGGCGCCGAAGCGGCGGTGGGAGCTGCGGCTGTCGCTGGCCGAGCGGGAGGAGATCTCCCGCGGGCTGGCGGCCGGGCTGTCGCTGCGGGTGATCGCCGCCGGTCTGGGGCGTGCGCCGTCGACGGTGAGCCGTGAGGTGCTGGGCAACGGCGGCCGGTCGAGGTACCGGGCCGCGGTCGCGGACCGGGCAGCGTGGTCGCGGGCTGCACGGCCGAAGGCGACCAAGCTCGCCTCGCGACCCGCGCTGGCGGCCCTGGTGGCGGCCAAGCTGGAGCTGGACTGGTCACCGCAGCAGATCGCGGGTTGGCTCAAGACTCGAGTTCCCCGATGATGGGCAGATGCAGGTCTCGCACGAGTCGATCTACCGGTCACTGTTCGTGCAGACCCGAGGCAGCCTCCGCAAGGAGCTCACCGCCCACCTGCGCACCAAACGAGCCACCCGTCGACCGGCCGGGGCGCGGCAGCCCGACGGTCGCGGCCTGCGCCCGCACATCCTCAACATCTCCGAACGCCCGGCCGAGGCCGCCGACCGTGCCGTTCCCGGGCACTGGGAAGGCGACCTGGTCTTCGGCCGCGATGAGCCCGGTGGCCACCCTGGTCGAGCGGTCGACCCGGTTCGTGATGCTGGTGGCGCTGCCCGAGGGTCACCGCGCGGACCTGGTCGCCGACGCCCTGGCCGCGAAGATCACCACCCTGCCTGCAGCCTTGACCAGGACCCTGACCTGGGACCAGGGCCACGAGATGGCCGCCCACGCCAAGTTCACCAGCACGCACCGGGATCGAGGTCTACTTCTGCGACCCCAAGAGCCCATGGCAGCGCGGCAGCAACGAGAACACCAACGGCCTGCTTCGCCAATACCTACCCCGACGGCTCGACTTCCGCACCCTGACCCAGGCCGACTTCGACGCCATCGCCGACCAGCTCAACGGCACGTCCTCGACAGACCCTCGGCTTCAAGACACCATCACAAGCACTAGCCGAGGTGTTGCGTTGACCGCCTGAGCCCGCACCGCAGATAGCGTGCGCTGCGGCCAACCGGATCTGCCCGTCCGGTCCCTCTGGCGTGAGGATTGGAACAGACGAACGCCCCCGGCTGTGTGAGCCGGGGGCGCTGCTGTGGTGCGGGTGGATCAGCGGGTAGCCGTAGTAGCCGAAGCGCAGGTTGATCTGACGGATCTCGGCAAGCAGCTCGTCTTGGGCCGCGCGTGCCGAGGGTGCTTGGTCCTGGCGGCGGCACCAGTCGTAGTAGCCGGACCGGGGCACCCCCAGCACCCGGCACATCAACTTGGTGTCGAACGATTCCACCTTCCGGCGATGCCGCCACTCATCTGCGCTGTGCCCTGGGACGCCTGCCGACACGCCGGGTGCCGACGGTTGTCGCGCGGGTCAGAGGTCGAGCGGGCGAAGCACTCGGTCGATGCCGTGTGCCACCTGGCGGTTGCCGCGGTTGATGTCGAGCTTGCGCGGGATGACCTGGGGGTCGCGGGCGTCCGGGTCCCGGTCGTTGAGCGTGACTTCGTGGCCGACGTCGATGCGGATTCGTCCGCCCTGTGCGGTCTTGACCCGCTGGCCGTCGGCGGCGAGGACTTTGTCGGAGACCAGGGTCTTGCCCGGCACGACGTGGTAGAGCAGCACTGTCTCGATCGTGTCGATACCGAGCCGGGCGACCTGCTTGAACGCCTTGGCCTCGGTCTTTGGTTTGTAACCCTTCAGTGATCGGACCAGGTACTTGAAGGCCTGGTCGGTGGGCACGAATGCGGTGAGTCGCTGCCTACCGTCGGCGAGGAGGCTGACCGGGCTGTCGGGCTTGGCTTCCAGGACGGCGAGGACCGCCTTTTCGGTGATGTCGAAGTCGAACGGGTTCGTGTCGAGGCTGGTGCCGTCGGCGGCCAGGACCTCAGCGAGGCTGCGGGTGCCCGTCGGGGCGGTCTCGGCGCTGGCTGGCACGGACATCAGCGCGCCGAGCGCCATGCTGGAAGCCGCAAACGTGGCGGCGAGTTTCATTCTCATGTTGTTGCTCTCTTCTTGATCGATGGTTTGCGTAGTGAGATCAGGCGCTGACCCGCTGTGAGCGGGAGGTGTGCGGCATCAGGGCGCTGGTGCGGGTGATCAGCCAGACGCCGGAGAGCCCGACGAGTGCGTAGACCACCCGGGTGAGCACGTTTGTCTCGCCGAAGTCGAGCCCGAACAGGGCAGCGACGAGATCGAACTCCGCAATGGCCACCAGGCCCCAGTTCAGGGCACCGACGACCACTAGTGCTCCGGCCAGCAAGTCCAGCCTGTTCATGTTTCCTCCGAAGTTGCTGAGGGTTTGTCGAGGTTTACTGTGCGTGTTGCGCGCGACGCTTGTCAAGAGTCTGTATAGATTTCGTCGAAGTTGTGTAGAGTGCAGACGTGGACGCGGTGATGAGGATCGGCGAGCTCTCCCGCCGCACCGGCGTCTCTCCGGAACTGCTTCGGGCCTGGGAACAGCGCTACGACCTGCTGCGCCCCTCTCGCTCGCCGGGCGGCTTCCGGCTCTACTCCGCTGATGACGAAGCGCGGGTGCGGAGGACGACTGCTCTGATCGCTGACGGTCTCTCCGCCGCCGAAGCAGCCGGCCTCGCGGCGGGGGTCCTCGCCCGGGCGGGTGAACCCGCAGAGGAGCAACCGCTGGTCGAGGAACTCGCTGCCGGTCTGGCCGCGGCCCTCGACGGTTTCGACGCGGCCGGGGCGCATGCTGCGCTGGATCGCCTGCTCGGCACCGTCTCGGTCGAGGTCGTGCTCACCGACGTCCTGATCCCGTACCTGCGCGAACTCGGTGAACGGTGGGCGGTAGGCGAGGTCACCGTGGCCCAGGAGCACTTCGCCTCGAACCTGGTTCGGGGCCGCCTGCTGGGGCTGGCAGCAGACTGGGGCGCTGGCGGGGCGTCAACCGCCGTGCTCGCCTGCCTCCCAGGGGAAGCCCACGACCTTGGGTTGATCTTCCTGGGCATCCTGATGGCCCGCCGTGGTTGGCAGGTGACGTTCCTGGGAGCTGAGACCCCGTTCGACACCTTGCACAACGCCGCGGCCAGGCTACGCCCGAGCCTGGTCGTGCTGGCGACGGTCGACCAAGCCCTGTTCCACCAGCACGCAGACGCCATCGCCGCCCTGGCAGCGTCGACGCCGGTGGCCGTCGCCGCGCCCGTGGCCGAAACATCCATGGCCGCCACAGGCGCGCAGCCGCTGAGCGGCCAGATCATTGAGGTCGCGGCAACCCTGGCCAGGTGACCATCCAGGACCTTGACTGGATCGGCAGTTGCCCGCGCTCCGCAAGGAGACTGGCGGCGTAGGCCATGCACAGAGCAGCGGAGGACCCTCGTTGTCCACAGATGGACAGCCTGTGCAATCAGCGGCAGAATGCGGACGTTACAACGTCATACGAACTGTGGCGCATGGCGCATATCGCTTGGAACGCATGACGTCCCGACGCGTCGCGTGTCCAGTGGGTTCCGGCCTGCTGCGGCGAGTGCAGCGCTTGGGACAACGACCGGCTGCTCTGCCCCCCGACACCACACCCGAGCCCACGACTCGACGCACACGACCAACGCGCCGCCTACCGGCAACGATCCTCACGGCGCATGAACGAACAAAAGCCCCACGAATGATGTCGCACCCGGCAGACATCCCTGGGCAGCCGTGCTAGTGGTCGTCGCCCCGACGTTCACCGGACGGAGCAAGGCGCGTGGAGGTGTGCTGCGCTGAGCTCACGGCACGGCGAGCCGCGTCCCTGAGGCAACTGCGGGGAACCCGAAGGGCCCGGCACGCCCCTCAGTTGGTCTCAGTTGGTGGGGAGGGCTGGGCCCGTCGGCGTCCAGCCGGTCAGCGGGTCTTGCGATGTGCTGCCTGGTCCTTCTTGGACATCGCGGCATAGTTCTTGAACGCCGAGCCGGGCTTGAACGCCGGGACCTTCGTCTTGGCGATCTTGATCGTGTCTCCGGTCTGCGGGTTGCGCCCCTCTCGAGCGGCGCGGTCGCGGCGCTCGAAGGTTCCGAAGCCGGGGACGGTGACCTTCTCGCCGTTGGCCACCGTGTCGGTGATGACGTTCAGTGTGGCCTTGAGAGCCTGCTCGGCCGCGTTCTTGTCGATCTCTGCCTCGGCCGCGATGGCCTCTACGAGCTCGCTCTTGTTCACGGTTGGTGTCCTCCTGATGTTGGCCCGCCCGGCCTGCTCACTGGGCGCTGGCAGTTGCTGGCACGCACGTGAGGGCTGTCTAGGCAACCCGCGTGCAGCCCGGAAGCCCCGGGCCCAACGTTGGTACCCGCTGCCGCCCGGACCATGCCGAGCAGCGTCGCCTCCCAGGAGGGTGAGGCCCGGCATGCATACATGGACCCTGGGTACGAGCGGGCCTTCAGCATCGACCCGACTCCGACCGGAGGACCACCACATCGCCCGCAACACCCTCTCCCGTTCGCTCCACGACCTCGGCCTCGCCGCGTCGTTCACAGACACACGACTCGACCCAGCCGACGTCGGGAACATGTGTTTGTTTATAGGTGGGGCGCTGACAGTCGCTGTCAGAGAGATGCGTCTGTGGAGAACCGGCAGGGAGTCGTAGTTCGGGGACCCGATGAGGTCGTCTGACGTCAGCCGACGTGCCAGTAGCGGCTGACGAGCTCGGCGCGCGCGTCGTCGTTCTTGGCCACCTTCTTCATCTGTGCGGCGTCGTCGTCCTCACGAAGCCGGTCGAGCACCGCATCGATGAGCTCGCTGGGAAAGACGCCGTCGGCCTCGAACGACGCCCGTTCGCTCTCGAGCGCATCGGCTGACTCGGCGCACGAGGACGGCAGCTGCTCGAAGTCGTCGTGGTCGTCGGTGTTGAGCCGCGCGGCCAGCTCCAGACTGTCGGAGTCGCTCAGGCCTCGTCTGGCCGCGACGGCCATGCCGGCCAGGAGCAGGTGGACGTCGGCCGAGCCGTCGCCGAGCCGGAGCTCGACCGTCTGGGGGTGGATGGCCGGCTCGGGGATCGACTCGGAGCTGCCGGGGTTGGCGTGGGCGACCATGCCGGGCAGCACGTGACCAACCCAGGCCAGGGGCACTCGCACCAGTCCGGTGCGGTCGGTCTCGCCCCAACAGATGCCCTCTGGCGACTCGTCACCGTCGGTGAAGCGCAGGTACGACGTCGGCACGGTGTTGCCGAAGGCCGTCAGTGCCTTGGCCGCCGACAGGTACCCGGCGATCAGCCGTCGTCCGGTGTCGTTGATCCCGTCCTCGCCCATGATCGCGCTGGCGCCGTCGCGCACCAGCCTGGTGTGGACGTGCAACCCGCTGCCCGCTCCGTCGCTGCTGACCGAGGGGGCGAAGGTCACCTCCAGGCCATGCGCGTAGGCGACCTCGCGCACGACCCACTTGGCCACGACGAGGGCGTCCGCGGCCTGCTCCACCGGCACGGGCCAGAACTCGATCTCGTGCTGCACCAGCTGCCGCTCGTCCTCGAGGATGTTCCCGACCTCGCCATGGGCGTACTTCAGCTTGATGCCCATCGCGGAGAGGTGGCCCAAGACCTGCTCGCGCACCTGCTGGCCCTTCGAGAAGGGCGCCGACTCCTGGTAGCCGCGCTCCTCCTCCACCGGGAAGATCCGCTCGACCTCGTCGACGAGGTAGTACTCCAGCTCTCCGAACGCCTCGAGGACCATCCCCGTCTCCTCGGTGAGCACCTCGGCGGCCCGCCGGACGATCTGTTCGTGCGCGTGGGGCAAGGGTTTGCCGTCCTCGTCGTAGAAGGAGCAGAGCACGTCGAGAGAGGTGCGCTCCCCGAACGGGTTCAGGAAGGCCGTGCGATGACGCGGCACGATGTAGACGTCACTGGCCTGGGTCTCGGTGCCCTCGAAGATGCTGGACCCGTCTACCCGCTCACCCCTGGTCAGCACCTCGATGAGGTGCTCGCGCGAGTTGATGACGAACGCGATCGTCTTGAGACGCCCGTCGCCCCCGACATAGCGCAGGTTCACCTGGCGCAGCTCCAGCTGCTCCGCGGCTTGGACGAGATCGCTGCACGTGAAGTCGGCCGCCGGCTTCCCGAGCAGGCGCACGAGCGGATGGGGTTCGAAGACGTCAGCTGGGCATGCCCCGGTTCTACCAGCAATGGCATAAGGGGACCGTGGAGCGATGGGCGTGACCTCCGGCAGCACGTCGTCCTCGAACGACGCACGTCGCGCCGGTCGACCGTTCTCGGCGGCGGACGCAGGAGGTTGGGTCATCCGGCGAAGGACTCGATCAGGATCGAGGCGGATTCACCTCTCGCTACTGGTGTCCCGCGACATACTCCAGTGCATGTCATCCGGATCGCGAGACCTGAAGCAGGTCCAGCGCTGGGCGAACAGGACCGAGGTCCCACTGCTGTTCCTCGCGGTCGCGTTCTTGCCGTTTCGTGGACTGTCTGGGCAAAAGCGCCGTGGCACCTATGCGCTCGATAGGCAGGAGCGGACAGTTCGTTGGCGCCGACAGGCGGCGGAAGGACGCACCCGTGGAACGCTCGCCGCGCGGCACATCTGGCCGAGCGTAGCCGCATGTCGTCCGAGCACTTCGGTCCGCTTCCCCGAAAGGGCCGAGAGGCGCAATGTCGCCGCATTGTCACCGGCGGCGCCCGCGTCCGTGACGGCCTCGACAGGCTCGTACCCAGCGCACGTGAGGCCCCGCTCGTGTCCATGCCCTTCGCCGATGCTGTGCGACTATGTCGGAAGCGGCTCAACGGGTACGTCGAGGCGAAGGATGGGAGCGTCATGAGTTCAACCGCAACGGCCACGACCCGAGGGGTTCGTGCTGAGCACAGTCCTGCCAGCGCCTTCACCTCGGTACTCAACGCCGCCGTGGGGAGCGCGGCAGCCAAGCTGGAGCAAAACGTTGTCGGTGGGCTGACAAGCTCGATGGCGTCGCAGGCGGAGGCGGTTCCTCGGGAGCGCTGGCTGCGCTGGCAGACGAGGGACTCGATGTACTGGCCGAGGGCGGTGGCGCAAAGGAGAAAGCCGGTGCCGAGGGGGTGAAGGCAGGCCTGCGCGGTAAGAACCCGATCTGGGCAGCCATCAAGGGGGCATGGCAAGGCGGGCGCACCCGTTGTGAGGGCTGCCATCATTGCAGCGGTAGCATCCGCGATCCTGTTGCTGCTGTTGTCCCCTGTGCTCTTGGTTGTCTTTCTGTTGAGCCTTCTCATCATTGCCGCCGTCCACCGGGTCCGTGCAGCCAAGAGGTAGCCGCACGCCGAGGCCCGCTGCGCGCTGTGAGCACCCGGGGTACCAAACGGATCCGGCAGGAGATCCATCAGGGCCTAGGCACTCGACACGCTCGGGAGTCGCGCCCGGACACGGCACCGGGACCCTGCTCAGGACCCGGCGCGCCAACCAGGTCCAGGCCGCGAGGGATCGGCCAGCTTCAAGACGAGCGCTGCGAGCGGCTGGCGCACCTGGACGTCCGGGACACCATGAGTATTGACGCCGACTCCGGGGTGCGGCGCAGTGAACGTCGGAGGTCAAGGTCAGGGCGGCCGGGGAGTCTGCCACCGCGGTGCTGTTCGACGGTGGGCCGACGGAGTCCAAGTATTGACACTGGCTCTTCTGACGTTTGAGTCAGAATCTCGTGTTCTGCTGCGCGTCCTTCTGGGCGAAGTGACGTACAAGCAGGTCGTCGAGTCCCACCAGACGTCAGGCGTTGCCAGAGGATCAAGCAGTCGTGGGGAACTTGACCCCGGTGTTGGCGTGGCAGCGGTAGCCGTTCGGGTTCTTGGCGAGGTACTGCTGGTGGTAGTCCTCGGCGTAGTAGTACGTCGGCGCCGGCTTGACCTCCGTGGTGATGTCGCCGAGCCGCTGGCGGGAGAGCTCGTCGCCGTAGATCTTGGTCAGGTCGCGGGCGGTCTGCTCCTGCTCCGGGGTGGTGAAGTAGATGGCGGAGCGGTACTGCGTGCCGATGTCGTTGCCCTGGCGCATGCCCTGGGTCGGGTCGTGCACCTCGAAGAACCTCTTCACGAGGTCGGCGTAGTCCACCTTGGTCGGGTCGTAGACGATCCGGATCGCTTCGGTGTGGCCGGTGCGGCCCGAGCAGACCTCCTCGTAGGAGGGGTTCGGGGTGTGCCCGCCGGCGTACCCGACCGAAGTGGAGTAGACGCCCGGGAGCTGCCAGTAGATCTCCTCGGCGCCCCAGAAGCAGCCGAGGCCGAAGATCGCGACCTCGTGTCCCGCCGGCGCCTCGTCGGTGACGACCGGGGTCCCGAGGATGACGTGCTTGTCGGTGAGGTTGAACGGGCGCTCGGTGCGGCCGGGGAGCGCCTCGTCGGCGCTGATCAGCTCGGTCTTGTGGCGGCTGAAGAAGGACACGGTGCCTCCAAGGAGTCGGTGGCGGTACGTCGAGTCTGACGCATCAGAGCAACAACCGGCTCCCGCGCGGTGTTCCTCAGCCGTGGTGCTCGGCGCACCAGGCGTCGCGCTTGACGTTGCCGGCGTTGCTCGACTCGAACATCCCCCGCATCAGCAGCGCCTGGGTCGCGGCGTACACCTCGATCTCACGCTCGACCGCCCGTCGCGCCGCCGGTGTCTTGGCGAGGGCGAGCGCCTCGGCGTTGCGCCACACCCCCTCGCGCCAGCCACGCATGATCACGCCGGCCGCGGTCTCCTCGATGGTGCTGACGTCGATGTCGTCGAACCGGGGGTCGAAGCGCGCGGCCTCCTCGGCGAAGACCGGGGCGTAGAGGGAGTCGAGGCGCTGGTTGTAGGCGTTGTGGTCGGGCCTGTGGCTGGTGCCGTCGGGGGCGGTGAGCCCGACCTCGGCGAGCACGTGAGGGAAGTCGCGGTTGATGTGGGCGTTCATCGCGAGCATGAAGTTGCCGAGGCCGGTCATCGCCTTGTCGTCCTCGGACTCCAGCGCGATCGCCCACGCATTCGGCACCTCGCTGCGGCGCCCGGCGTGCCAGTCGTCGCGGACGTCGAAGTAGAGCTCCGCGAAGACGGCGTCGACCTGGGTCAGCCACTTGCGGTCCTGGAAGTAGCCGCTGCGGGCGGCGTCGCGGACGTTCTCGGTCACCCGCAGGTAGGCCAGCGAGAAGATCGCGTCGTGGTCACAGGCCGCGGCCAGCCCGTCGAGCCGGGCCATCATCTCGGTGACCACGTCGTCGATGCAGGCGTCCTCACCGCCGGGGCACACGTCGACGACGTACGGCGTGTGCGGCACCGGGAACGGCGGCAGCAGCGCTGATCACCGGGTCGAGCACCCCGAAGACAGTGCCCGGCACCAGCGGGCCGAGCGGCCCAAGCGGATCGTCGTCGTCGGCGTGGGCCGAAGTGGGGGCCAGCAGTGCGAGGGCGAGGCCGAGCGTCACGGTGACCGCGAGTCTGCGCATGAAGCGTCCAACGAGCCAGCGCTCCGGGTGATACGTGGTATCGAAGTGATACCATCGAAACATGGCTCTGACGCTGCGCACCGACGAGGAGCTCGAGCAGGCGCTGACCGAGCTCGCCGAGTCCCAGGGACTCTCGCGCCAAGAAGTCATTCGGCGCGCAGTGCTCGACATGCGCGATCGCACCGGGCACCGGGCACGGGTCGACGCCATCGCTTCCGACGTGGTGGTCGAGTACGCCGAGGCCCTCGAGCGCCTCGGGACGGTGTGAACGTCGACTACCTCGACCTAGAAGACCTGGTCGCGCTGACTCGCAGGCTGGGGGCAGGCCCGGTCAGTGACCTCGGCCTGCTCGACGCGGCCGTTGCCCGAGCCAGGTCGTCCGCCTTCGGGGTGGACGCCTACCCGACGGCTCAGCTCAAGGCCGCCGCGCTGATGCATTCGATCTGCCGCAACCACGCCCTGGTCGACGGCAACAAGCGACTTGCCCTCTCTGGCAACCGTCACGTTCCTGCGCCTGAACGACCATCACTTCACCTTGACCCAGGACGAGGCGTTCGACCTGGTCATGGAGGTGGCCGAGGGCGCTGTCGACGTGCCCGACATCGCGGAGCGGCTTCGCTGAGGCTCAGCCGACCAGCTCGAGCAGCCGCGCCACCTCGGCAGCCACCGCCTCCCGCCCGGGGCCGAGGTACTTCCGCGGATCCACGACCGCGGCGTCGTCGAGCGCCGAACGCACCGCGCGGGTCATCGCGGCGTTGAGATGGGTCGCGATGTTGACCTTGGTGATGCCGGCCGCGACGGCACGGGCCAGGCCGTCGTCGGGGACGCCGGAGGAGCCGTGCAGCACCAGCGGGACCGGTACGGCGTCGCGCAGCCGCCCGATCAGCGGCTCGTCGAGGACGGCGTCGCGGGTCGTCATCGCGTGCGACGAGCCGACCGCGACGGCGAGGGCGTCGACGCCGGTGGCCGACACGAACGCGGCCGCCTCGGCGGGATCGGTGCGCGCCCCCGGGGCGTGCACCCCGTCCTTGCCGCCGACCTCGCCCAGCTCGGCCTCGACGCTCACCGAGCGCTCGTGGCACCAGGCCACGACCTCGGCCGTGCTGGCGACGTTGGCGGAGTAGTCGAGCGCGGAGCCGTCGTACATCACCGATCCGACGCCGAGGTCCACCGCCTCGCGGATCAGGTCGACGCCGGTCGCATGGTCGAGGTGCACGCACACCTCGACGGTGGCGCCGTGGGCGACGGCCAGCGCCGCGGCCAGGATCGGCGCGGCGGCGCCGTGGTAGGCGACGGTGTTCTCGGAGACCTGCAGGACCACCGGTCGCCCGACCCGTTCCGCGCCGGCCACGATCGCCTCGGCGTGCTCCAGCTGGATCACGTTCATCGCCAGTAGCGCGCGCCGGTCCGCGGCCGCCGCGGCCAGCAGCTCGGGCATCGGGGCGAGGGGCATGCCTACCTCTCCACCGGGGCCGGGTCGACGACCTCGACGAGAGCGTCGGCCAGGTGGGACTCGTACGCCGCGAGGTCGACCTCGCCGGCGGTCGGCACGGCGACCGCGGCCGCGCCCAGGGCGACCGCGTCGCGCAGGATGTCCGGCCACGACCGGCCGTGAGCCAGACCACGGGCGATGCCCGCGGTCACGGCATCACCGGCGCCGGTCGGGTTGCCCCGGACCGGCCGGGGGAGCGAGGCCCGCCAGCAGGTCGTGCCGTCGGTGGCGAGCAGGCCACGCTCACCGAGAGTGAGCACCACCGGCGCTCCCGTCCGGGTCGCGAGGTCGCGCACCGACGCCACCGGGTCGTCGACCGCACCGAGCAGCCGGGCCAGCTCGTCTGCGTTGGGCGTGAGGACGGCGCCGCCGCCGCGCGCAGCCGCGGCGAGCGGCTCGTCGTCGAGGTCGAGCACGACCGGCACCGACGCGTCGGCCGCCAGCCCCGCCAGCCGGAGCGGCAGGTCGATCGGTACGCCGGGCGGCAGGCTGCCGGACACGACCAGTGCCCGCGCCTCGGGCAGGTGCCCCATGACCGTGCCGACCAACCGGTCGACGGCGTCGGGTGTGACCGGGTGTCCCCGCTCCCACAGCGACGTGGTCGTCACGTCATGTACGACGACCGTCCGGCGTACCTCCGGTGTCGCTTCCACGAAGGAGGCCGGCACCCCGAGCTCCGCCAGGCGGGCGCCGAAGCCCGCATCGGCCAGGCCCAGGGCGCGTACCGGCTGGCCGAGCTGGTGCAGCACCCGAGCGACGTTGACGCCCTTGCCGCCTGGCGTCACGAACGCGTCGCGCACCCGGTGCACCGCCCCCGGCCGCAGCCGGTCGACGGTGTAGGTGACGTCGAGGGCGGGGTTGCAGGTGACGGTGAGGATCACGACACCCAGCTCCCGGCCCGCATCACCCTCCTGGGTCGCCAGTCCCCGTCGAGAACGACGAGGTCGGCTCGGAGTCCGGGCATGACGGCGCCGACCTCGGTGTCGAGGCCGAGCAGGGCGGCCGGCCGGCTCGACGCGCTGGCGACCACCTCGACCGGGTCCAGCCCCGCCGTCACCTGGCGTCGTACGACGTCCAGGAGCCGGCTGGTGCCACCCGCGATCGACTCGCCGTCGACCAGCCGCGCGACGCCGTCGGTGACCCGCGTCGCGAGCGGACCGAGCTGGTGCTCGCCGTCGCCGAGCCCGGCGGCGGCCATGGCATCGCTGATCAGCACGACCCGCGGGCCGCCGACGAGGGCGAACACCCCCGCCACGGTCTCGTCGGAGAGGTGCACCCCGTCGGCGATCAGCTCCACCGTCGCCGCACCGCGGGACGGCAGCGGCCAGCGCTCCCAGAGCGGCTCCCGGCGCGCGGTGGTGGAGCGGCGCCATCCCGTTGAAGAGGTGCGTGACCAGCGCGGGTGCCCGGTCCCGCAGGAACCGCTCGGTGGTGCGCGGCGGTGGCGTCGGTGTGGCCGACCGCCACGAGCACCCCGCGGTCGGCGAGGAGGTCGGCGAGCGCCTCGGCGCCGGGGAGCTCGGGGGCGATCGTCATCACGCGCACGTGCCCGCGTCCGGCGTCGATCAGCGCCTCGGCGAGGCCGACGTCGGGCGGCCGCATCCGGGTGGGGTCCTGGGCCCCGCACCGCGCGGCAGAGAGGAACGGCCCCTCCAGGTGGATCGCGGCGACGTCGCCGGCCTCCACCGCGTCGGCGAGCGTCGCGACGACGGCCAGCATCCGCTCCGGGTCGTCGGTGACCGCGCTGGCGACCATCGTCGTGGTGCCCTGACCGAGGTGGTGCGCCGCGGCCGCGGCCACCTCCGCCCGGTCCGGGACGGTGAACGCAGCGCCGCCCCCGCCGTGGCAGTGCAGGTCGACGAGGCCGGGCAGCACCAGGTCGTCCGACGGCTCGACGGTGTCGTCGGGGCGGGCGTCGCGCACGGTCACGATCCGGTCGTCGTCGATCTCCACCACCGCGTCTAGCAGGACGGCGTCGGGAGTGACCACCCGGCCACGGAGCACGGTCATGCCGGCCGCCTCTCGTGGGCCAGGTCCAGGGCGAGGTGCGCCGCGCCGGCCAGCCCGGCGCGGCTGCCGAGACCGGCCAGCGCCACCGGTGGTATGACGGCGATCTGGGACCGCTCCTTCATCAGCGACTCGAGGGGTTCGATCAGCGCTTCCCCGGCCTCGGCGAGCCCGCCGGCCAGGAGTACGGCGCCGGGAGCGAGCAGCGCACAGACGTCGATCAGGGCATCGGCCAGCGCGGACACGGCGTCGTCCCAGATCTCCGCAGCCACCGGGTCCGTGAGACGTCGCTCCACGACGACGTGGGCACCCTCGATCGGGGTGCCGGTGCGCTCCTCATAGGCACGCACGATCGCCCCCGCGCCTGCGATGGCTTCGAGGCACCCACGGGCACCACACCTGCAGGGCGGCCCACCCGGGCGCACGATCACGTGCCCGAGCTCACCCGCCTGCCCCGAGACGCCGCGCACGGCCTGCCCGCGGACGAACGCCACCGCCGCGATGCCGGTGCCGATGACCACGACGAACGGGTCCTCGATGTCGCCGGCGGAGCGGCGCACGGCCTCGCCGGCCGCGGCCACGTCGTGGTCGACCCGGACGGCGACGCCCAGGCGGGCCGAGATCGGACCTGCCACGTCCAGGTCGGCCACCTGCAGATTGACGGACCGGATGCAGCGCCCGCGTTCGCGGTCGACCAGGCCGGGCATCGCCACCCCGGCGGCGGCCACCCGGGTGCGCTGGTCAGGGTCGAGCGCGCCGATCAGCTCCTCGGCCGCCGCGACGACGACGTCGAGGATGGCCGGGCCGCGGCGGCTCGGCAGCCGGGCCTCGGCGAGCGTGGTCAGCTCGGCGTCGAGGGCGGCCGCCTTGACCGACGTACCGCCGACGTCGAACGCGAGCACGACGGGGTCCTGCACCATGATCGAGAACCCTGCCAGACGTCGTCAGGCGGAGAGGATGATCGACCGGCTCAGGTTGCGCGGCTGGTCGGGATCCAACCCGGCGGCGCGGGCCCGGACGACGCACAACAGGTGCACCCGGAGCAGGTCGGCGAGGGCGTCGATCGGGGAGTGCAGCAGGTCGGCGCCGGTGACGGCGATGTCGTCGGCGAACCCTTCGACCAGGTCGCCGAAGGCCCAGACGACGCGGCCGGGCGCGCTGATGCTGACCGGGCCGTGGCGGTACTCCATCATCGAGTAGGCCTCGGTCCACAGCTGGGCCGACTCCCGCAGCTTGAGGGCGGCCTCCTGGGCGATGCCGACGGTCCACCCCCGCCCCACGAAGGTGATCTGGTCGGCGGTCGCGGCAGGGCCGAGCGAGCCCTCGCCGGCGTCGAGCACCCGCCGGGCCTGCTCGACCACCGGGGCGAGGTCCTCGCCCTGGTGCCAGCGCAGCATCGCCAGCGTCGTCGTCGCGAACCGGGTCTGTACGACGGAGCGCTCGTCGACGGCCGGGGTCAGGATCGGGGCGGCCAGGTCGAGCACCGGAGTGCCGGGAGACGAGGTCACGACCGTGGCCGGGAGCCGGTCGGCGTTGTCCTTCAACAGGTCGACGATCTCGGTCGTCGTCCCCGAGCGGGTGATCGCCAGCAGTCGGTCGTAGCCGCGGTCGAGCCTCGCCTCGGTGGGGGACCACGCGTCGGTGATGCCGAGGCCGGCGCTCTCGCGCAGCGACGCGTAGGTCTGCGCCATGTAGTACGACGTCCCGCACCCGACGACCGCGACCCGCTCGCCGGGGTGGGGGAGCAGCGCGGCGTACTCGGCGGCCGCGTCCTTGGCCTGGAGCCAGTCCTGCGGCTGGGTGGCGATCTCGGCCTCGATGTGGGAGGCCGGGGGCGTGGCGGTCATGAGCGGGATCCTCCGTCGATACGCATGATTGGAAAACGATCATCAAGGCCGTGCGCACTTCTGTCAATAATCACGCCTACTCGATCACAAACGGTCACGAAATCCCGGATCGACCCTTGACATGGCGTGCGTCACAGCCAGAGGATCGACGGCGATACCCACAACTTGTGCGCGATCCGCGCAGGAGTTGAGCACAATCAATCACACTCGGGCGCTGCGGCGGGCGAGGAGAGGCGGGATCGTGAAGAACAAGGCACTGCGGACGGGGGCGGCGCTCGTCGCCCTGAGCCTGGCGGCCGCCGGCTGCGGGTTCGGTGACGACGAGGGCGAGGACGGCGACGGGCAGCACCATCGAGCTGCTGGTGCCGTCGTACAGCGACGGGACCCAGGCCCTGTGGGAGGGCATCATCGCGGACTTCGAGAAGGACAACCCCGACATCAACGTCGACCTCGAGGTCCAGTCCTGGGACAACATCAACGACGTGGTCCGCAACAAGGTCCAGTCCAACGAGGCGCCGGACATCCTGAACATCGACGCCTTCGCCGGCTTCGCGGGCGACGACCTGCTCTACAAGGCGGACGAGGTCGTGTCCGACGACGTGATCGACGACCTCCAGGACTCCTTCGTCGAGAACGCCTCGATCGACGGCACCCAGTACGGCCTGCCGCTGATCGCCTCGGCGCGCACCATGTTCGTGAACATGGACCTCCTCGAGCAGGCGGGCGTCCAGGAGATCCCCACCACCTGGGACCAGCTGCTCGAGGCGAGCAAGAAGATCAGCGACCTCGGCGGCGGCGTCAGCGGCTACGGCATGCCGCTGGGCAGCGAGGAGGCGCAGGCCGAGACCTCGATCTGGACGTTCGGTGCCGGCGGATCGTGGGGCGACAGCTCCGAGCTGACCATCGACACCCCGGAGTCCCAGGAAGCGGTCTCGTTCATGAAGCAGATGATCGACGAGGGCGCCACCCAGGACGACCCGGGCTCGACCGACCGGACCCCGCTGATCAACGTCTTCGTCCAGGGCAAGCTCGGCTTCATCGAGGGACTGCCCCCGACCGTCGACCAGATCGCCACGGAGAACCCGGACCTGAACTACGAGATGGCCCCGATCCCGACCAAGGACGGCTCGCCGGTCACCCTGGGCGTCGCCGATCACCTGATGGCGTTCAAGAACGACGACTCGAAGCAGGAGTCGATCCAGACGTTCCTCGACTACTTCTACTCGACCGACGTCTACAACAACTTCGTCACCACCGAGAAGTTCCTGCCGGTGACGGAGTCCGGTGCCGAGTCGTTCGAGAACCCTGACCTGCAGGTCTTCCTGGACGCTCTGCCGAACGCGCAGTTCTACCCCAGCACCAACCCCGCCTGGGCGGCCGCGCAGGGCGGGTTCCAGAGCCTGATCGGCCAGATCGGCCAGGGCAAGGACCCCGCCGACGTACTCGGCGAGATCCAGGCGCAGGCGGACGAAGCCTCCTGACCGGAGGCACGTCAGGAAGGATCCCCACCGTGACCGCGAAGCTCCGACGCGCCCTGGCAGCGCTGCCGTGGACCTCCCCGGCACTGCTGCTGATCGGTGCGATCGTGCTGTTCCCCGCGGGCTACATGGTGTGGACCTCCACTCGGGAGTTCTCCCAGTACGGCGTGGACCGCGGTCCCGCCGGCTGGGAGAACTACCGCAGCCTGCTCGACCTGCAGAGCCTGGACCGGATCCTGCTGAACACCGTGGTCTGGGTGGTCGGGGTGGTCGCGGTCACGATCGTGATCTCGCTGGCGCTCGCGCAGCTGCTCCACCAGGCGTTCCCCGGCCGCCGGCTGGTGCGGCTGGCCGTGATCGTGCCGTGGGCGGCGAGCGTGGTGATGACCTCGGCGATCATCTACTACGGCCTCGACCCGTTCTACGGGATCTTCAACCAGTTCTTCGTCGACATCGGGATCCTCGACGAGCCCTACGGCTTCACCAAGAAGCCGCTCGCCGCGTTCCTGGTCTCGATCGGTACGGCGATCTTCGTGTCGCTGCCGTTCACGACGTACGTCTTCCTCGCGGGGCTGCAGACCATCCCCGAGGAGGTCCTGGAGGCGGCCGAGGTCGACGGGGCCACCCCGCTGCGGCGCTACTTCTCGGTGATCCTGCCGAGCCTGCGTCCCGCGATCGCCGTGGCCACGATCATCAACATCATCAACGTCTTCAACTCGCTGCCGATCCTCCAGACGATGACCGGCAACATCGCCGGCTACGACGCGGACACCACGACCACCCGGATCTTCAAGATGCTCCAGCGCAACGAGGGGATCGGCACGGCCAGCGCGCTGTCCGTCGTCAACTTCCTCATCGTGCTGGTCGTGATCCTGGCCTACCTGCGCATCGTGCGCCCGATGCGGGAGGACTGATGGCCGTCACCGACTCCGCCACCCTCGCCCCAGCCACCGACCAGCCGTCGAAGCCGCGACCGCCGCGACGCCGGGGTCGCACGCCTCGCTGGGTGCTCAGCCTCGCCGGGTTCGTGGTGGCGTTCGTGTTCCTGCTGCCCTACCTGGTGATGCTGATCGGGGCCTTCAAGTCGCGCTCGGAGATCCTCGGGATCCCGCCGACGTACCTGCCGAAGGAGTGGCACCCCGAGAACTTCGTGAACATGTGGGACACGCCGGAGACCCCGCTGCCCTTCAACCTGGTCAGCACCATCGTGATCGCCCTCTCGGCGACCCTCCTGGTGCTCGTCGTCGCGCTGCCGGCCGCCTACTACACCGCGCGCCAACAGTTCCCGTTCAAGACCGTCTTCCTGCTGCTCGTCCTGGTCACCCAGATGCTGCAGCCGACGGTGCTCACGGCCGGGCTCTTCCGCGAGTTCCTGGCGTGGGGCATCAACGACACCTGGCTGGCCATGATCCTGGTCAACGCGGCGTTCAACCTGTCCTTCGCCGTGTGGATGATGCACTCCTTCTTCGCCTCGGTGCCGAAGGAGATCGAGGAGGCGGCGGCGCTCGACGGGGCCGGGCGCCTGAAGACGCTGCGCACGGTGACCCTGCCGCTGGTCTGGCCGGGCATCGTCACCGCGATCATCTTCACGTTCGTCGCCTGCTGGAACGAGTTCGCGGCGTCGCCTGATCATCCTGACCACCGACGAGAACCAGCCACTGTCGGTCGCCCTCACCAAGTTCTTCGGTCAGTACTCCGTGTCGTGGCAGTACGTCTTCGGCATCTCCGTCGTCGGTATCGTGCCCGTGGTGATCCTGTTCGCGCTCATCGAGCGACGGCTGGTCGCAGGACTTACGGCGGGTGGTGTCAAGTGAGCGAAGCGACTGAGGACGGGGTCGGCGAGGAGCAGCGCTCCGACAAGGCCTGGCGCACCCGCACGCTTCTGGACCTGCTGGCCCAGCGAGGCCGGCTCTCGGTGGTCGAGGCGACCGCAGAGCTGGGTGTCTCCGAGGCCACGATCCGCCGCGACTTCGCGGCGCTCGCCAACCAGCAGCTGGTCACCCGCACCCACGGCGGCGTGGTGGCCGCGTCGGTCGCCTACGACCTGCCGGTGCGCTACCGGAGCAGCACCTCCGGCGAGAAGGAGCGGATCGCCGTAGCAGCGGCGGCGATGGTCCGGCCGAGCCAGGTGATCGGCTTCAACGGCGGTACGACGACCTCGCTGACCGCCCGGCACGTGGCCGCCCGCCAGGACCTCGCCGAGATCGGGGAGATCCCGGCCCTGACGATCGTGACCAACGCCCTCAACATCGGCACCGAGATGGTGCTCCGCCCGCACATCCGCACCGTCTCGCTCGGCGGCGTCGCCCGCCCGCAGTCCTATGAGGTCGTCGGGCCGCTGGCCCACCAGGTCCTCCGTGAGCTGTGGCTGGACCACCTGTTCCTGGGTGTGGACGGGCTCGCCGTCGACAGCGGCGCGAGCTGCTACCACGAGGGCGAGGCGAGCATCAACGCGCTGATGGTGGAGCGCGCCCAGGAGGTCACCGTCGTCGCCGGTGCCGAGAAGCTGGGCCGCCGCTCGTTCGCCCGGATCTGCGACACCGCCGCCATCCAACGCATCGTTACCGACCGCGGTGCCGACCCCCAGCTCGTCGCGGACTTCGAGTCCAAGGGCGTCGAGATCGTCCTCGCCTGACCGGCGTCACGAAAGGAAACCCATGGCTGCCGTCGTCTATGAACGGGCCGAACGCATCTACCCAGGAGCGGACACCCCCGCCGTGAAGGATCTCGACCTCGAGATCGAGGACGGCGAGTTCATGGTGCTCGTGGGTCCGTCGGGATGCGGGAAGTCCACCTCGCTGCGGATGCTGGCCGGGCTCGAGGAGGTCACCGGCGGGCACATCCGGATCGGGGACCGCGACGTCACCGACCTGCCGCCCAAGGACCGCGACATCGCGATGGTGTTCCAGAACTACGCGCTCTACCCGCACATGAGCGTGGCCGACAACATGGCTTTCGCGCTGAAGATGGCCAAGGTCGGCAAGGAGGAGCGGCGCACCCGGGTCGAGGAGGCCGCCCGCCTGCTCGGCCTCGAGGACTACCTCGACCGCAAGCCCAAGGCGCTCTCGGGCGGCCAGCGGCAGCGCGTGGCCATGGGACGCGCGATCGTCCGTCAGCCCCAGGTGTTCTGCATGGACGAGCCGCTCTCCAACCTCGACGCCAAGCTGCGGGTCTCGACGCGCACCCAGATCGCCGCGCTCCAGCAGCGTCTGGGCGTCACCACCGTCTACGTCACCCACGACCAGGTCGAGGCGATGACGATGGGCGACCGCGTCGCGGTGCTCAAGGACGGGGAGCTGCAGCAGGTCGACACCCCGCTCGGGCTCTACGACCGGCCCACCAACCTGTTCGTCGCCGGGTTCATCGGCTCGCCCGCGATGAACCTGCTCGTATCCGAGAACGTCAACGGCGCCGCCCACATCGGCGGCTACGCCGTCCCGATCGACCGCACCGCGGCGTCGAAGGCCTCCGGGTCGGTGACCGTGGGCGTGCGGCCCGAGGCGTGGCGGCTGGTCGGGCCCGAGGACGGCGGCCTGCCGGTACGGGTCACGGTCGTCGAGGAGCTGGGTGCCGACGCCTTCCTCTACGGCTCCTGCGACGTGCAGGGCACTCCCGAGCAGGTCGTGGTGCGCCTCGAGGCCCGCCGCGACATCCAGAAGGGGTCGACGGTCCACGTGACGACCGACCCGCACCAGGTGCACGTGTTCGACACCGCCACCGGCGCCCGGCTCAGCGCCTGACTCCAGAACAGAACGAAGCGCCCCACCGCCCGAGCCAGTGGGGCGCTTCGCGTCGGTGGCGTCAGTCGACCAGCCGCAGGTCGAACACGTGCAGCGTGGGCGAGGCCGGCAGCACCACGAGGTCCACCGTCTTCGCGGGATCGACCGGGATCGAGTTCGCGAAGACCCGGTAGTCGTACGCCGCGTCGCCGTAGCCGTCCGGTCGGTTGCGACCCTTGGTGGCCACCACGAGCGTCGCGCCGTGCGCGTCGGCCTCCTGGAACGACCAGTTGGGGAAGCCGAAGCTGCCGGTGCTCGTCGTACCGTCGGTGTAGTAGACGGTGGCGGTGCCAGAAGCCCCGTAGCTCGACCCGGAGCCGAGGAACGCCAGCCGGCTGCCGGTGCCGTCGAGCTCGATCGCCTGGCCGCCGGCCGTCGCGTTGTTCGCTGCTCCGGGCGCCACGTCCGGCCAGGTGAACGTCGTGCCGAGCGCGGAGACGGTGCCGCCCGGGGTGACGCCCTGCTCGGCGAGCTTCTCCGCGGAGAAGCTGTTGCCGTCGCCGTCGAAGTCACCCGGAGCGGTGTCCGACTCGCTGGTCACACCGACGTTGTCGTAGGCCGCGGCCAGGTCGGGCAGTGCCTGCCCGGTCTGTTGGACGCGCTCCCCGACCGCGGTCCCGGCGCCGTCGCCGCCGCGGTAGGAGACCGTGGCCCGGAAGGTCCGGACCCGGAACCCTGGTCGCGGCTCCGGCACCCGGATCTGGAACTCCACCTGGGCGGACTCACCCGGACGGATCGACCCCTGGAGGGTGCGCTCCGCCGGGTAGACGCTCCAGCCCTTCGGTCCGGTGAACCCGACCGCCACCCGCGACATCCGGGAGTCGGTGTGGTTGGTGACCGTGACCGTGACGTCGGCGATCGTCGGGCCGTCGAGGTCGACCTCGGAGATCGTCACCTCGACCGCGTCGGCCGCCGCCGACGCGGGGCTGACGACGACTGCCGCGGGGAGCAGCCCCGCCAGGAGTGCGACCAGGAGCCGCAGCACGATGCGGGTGCTCATCGTCCGGCGCTCACGCGGCGTTCCGGCGCCGGCCGGAGCGGGTGGGCACGGGGGGCATCTCGGTCTGGCGCGAGTCGAGGCCGGGACGGAGCTCGGCCCACCGCCCCCGCGTGAAGTCCGGTACGTCGACCGGTCGACCGCCGCGCTTGAGCGAGGCCACGCTCAGCGGCACCGGCGAGCACCAGGTGGCGGAGTCGTAGACCTCGAAGTCCGGCACCAGGCCGGCCCGCATCTGCTGGACGATCCGCCACTGCAGGATGTAGTCGATGCCGCCGTGCCCGCCCGGGTTGTCGGGGTTGGAGCCGACCTCCTTCCACAGCCAGTGGTCGTACTCGTCGCGGTACGGCGTGAAGTCCCGCCAGGTGTCCCCTCCGTGGTCCGGCTCGACGTAGATCCGTGCTCCGGCGTCTCCGACCGGCACGTAGTCCTCGACCAGTCCGCGGCTCCCGACCAGGGAGTTGATCCGGCTGTAGGGCCGGGGCGACGAGACGTCGTGCTCGGCCCGGATGATCCGTCCGCCGTGGGTCGTGATCATGCAGGTGGTGTGATCGCCCTTGACGTAGGTCTCCTGCCACGAGGGATGTCCGGGCGGGATGAACCGCTCCCGGTAGTCGTCGAGACCCCGGGGCGCGGACGACGTGGCGGCGAGGGTGAGCATCCGGTCGCCCCGGTTGATGTCCATGCACGCGGCGATCGGAGCGAGGCCGTGCATCGGGTAGAAGCTGGCGTCCTTGCGGGTGTGCCACTTCCGGCGCCAGGCGTCGGTGTAGTAGGTGTCGGAGAACAGCAGCGCCCTGAGGTCGTGCTCGTAGCCGCCGTGTCCGTTCGTGATGTCGCCGAAGACGCCCTCGTGGGCCATCTTCAGCATCGCCAGCTCGTTGCGGCCGTAGCTGCAGTTCTCCATCAGCCACAGGTGCTTGCGGGTCTGCTCCGAGGTGTCGACCAGGTCCCACAGGTCGTCGAGCTCCAGCGCGATCGGCAGCTCCACCCCCACGTGCTTGCCGGCCCGCAGGGCGGCCCGGCCCTGCGGGAAGTGGAACTCCCACGGGGTCGCGATGTAGACCAGGTCGACGTCGTCGCGATCCAGCAGCTCCTCGAACGACGACTCGGAGCCGCCGTGCGTGGCCGGGCGTGGGTGGCCGTCGCTCTCGAGCTCGTCCGCGACCCGGGTGGCGCGGTCGGCGCGGATGTCGCACACCGCGGTGACCTGGGCACCGGGGACCGCCGCCCAGCCGCTTGCCATCCCCCCGCCGCGGTTGCCGAGGCCGATCATCCCGACCCGGACCACGTCGTACCCCTCGAACGGCACCCCGATCATCGACCGTTGCCCGCGTCGCCGCTGCGGCGCCACCGCCGTCGCCGCCTGGGTGATGGCAGGGGCGGCTACGAGACCGCCCGCCGCCAGAGCTGCTCCCCCGAGAAGACCTCTGCGCGAGGTCGAAGCCAGATCCATGGTCCGCGCTCCTTGCGTGAAAGTGATTGATTTATGGAGATACTGCGCACATACGAGCGAACATTCGTGCGGTGCCGACTGTAAAGCAGGCCGGCGCGTGACGGCCAGACCCTCGGGGCGATTTTGTTGACCGAAGCGCCCGGATCGGACGCGCGGGCGCCCGAGTACGCTCGCCCGGTGAGCGAACAGCAGCACCGACACAAGGCCGGGTTCGAGACGCGGGCGATCCACGCGGGCTACGAGCCGGACCCCACCACCGGCGCGGTGATCCCGCCGATCTACGCCACCTCGACGTACAAGCAGGACGGCGTCGGCGGGCTGCGCGGCGGCTACGAGTACAGCCGCTCGGCCAACCCGACCCGGACCGCGCTGGAGGGCGCCTCGCGGCGCTCGAGGAGGGGGAGCGCGGGTTCGCGTTCGCCTCCGGGCTGGCCGCGGAGGACACCCTGGTGCGCGCGACCTGCCGGCCCGGCGACCACGTGGTGCTCCCCGACGACGCGTACGGCGGCACGTTCCGGCTCTTCGCCAAGGTCGAGGAGCCGTGGGGCATCGAGCACACCTCCGCCGCGGTCGCCGACGTCGACGCGGTGCGCGCCGCGATCCGCCCCGGGCAGACCAAGCTGGTCTGGCTGGAGACCCCGACCAACCCGCTGCTCAACATCGGCGACATCGAGGCGCTCGCCTCGGTCGCCCACGACGCCGGCGCGCTGCTCGTCGTCGACAACACCTTCGCCTCGCCGTACCTCCAGCAGCCGCTGACGCTGGGCGCGGACGTCGTCGTGCACTCGACGACCAAGTACGCCGGCGGCCACTCCGACGTGGTCGGCGGTGCCCTGGTGGTGCGCGACCTCGAGCTCGCCGAGCGGCTCACGTTCCACCAGAACGCGATCGGCGCGGTCGCCGGGCCGTTCGACTGCTTCCTCACCCACCGCGGCCTGAAGACCCTCGGCGTGCGGATGGACCGGCACTGCGACAACGCCGAGCGGGTCGTCGAGTTCCTGAGCGGCCACGCCGCGGTGTCCGAGGTGTTCTACCCCGGTGTGGAGACCCATCCCGGGCACGCGGTCGCGGCCCGGCAGATGCGCCGCTTCGGCGGGATGGTGTCGTTCCGGGTCACCGGCGGCGAGGAGCAGGCGCTCCGGGTCTGCGAGCGCGCCGAGGTGTTCACCCTCGGGGAGTCGCTCGGCGGCGTGGAGTCGCTGATCGAGCACCCGGGCCTGATGACCCACGCGTCGGTGTCCGGCACCGACCTCGAGGTGCCGGCCGACCTGATCCGGCTGAGCGTCGGCATCGAGACCGCCGACGACCTGCTCGCGGACCTCGACGCCGCTCTCTCCGGTGGTTGAGGAAGGCGCGCATGCGCCTGTCTCGAAACCAGGTTGCGGTCTGCGTCGACTTCGGCTCCACGTTCACCAAGGCCTCGCTGGTCGACCTGCGCGCCGGGCGGATCGTCGCGCGCGCCGAGCACCCGACCACCATCGACACCGACCTGCTGGACGGGTACGACGCGTGCCTGGCCGAGCTGACCCGCGCCGACCCGCGGGCGGCCGAGGCCGAGGTGCTCGCCTGCTCCAGCGCCGGCGGCGGGCTGCGGATCGCCGTGGTCGGCAACGAGGAGCTGGTCACCGCCGAGGCCGGCCGCCGGGTGGCGCTCAGCAGCGGCGGACGGGTGGTCTCGGTGCAGGCGGTGGCCGGTGGCGTCGGCCTGCAGCAGCTGGATGACCCGGACGTCGTACTGCTGACCGGTGGCACCGACGGCGGCAACGCCGAGGTCCTGACGGCGGCTGCTCGCCAGCTGGTCGCCGGCGGCTGGACCGGCCCCGTCGTGGTGGCCGGCAACGTCGACGCCCGCGACGAGGTGGCCGTCGCGCTCGGACGGGGTGCCGCACGTGCTCGCCGACAACGTGATGCCCCGGATCGGCGAGCTCGCGCCCGAGAGCGCCCGCTCCGCGATCCGCGAGATGTTCCTCGCCCACGTGATCGGCGGCAAGCACCTCAGTGCCCGCGCCGACTTCACGACCATGGTCCGCGGTGCGACGCCCGACGTCGTGCTCACCGGCGTCGAGGTGCTGGCCCGCGCGGTGGGTGACGTCGTCGTGGTCGACGTCGGCGGCGCGACCACCGACGTGCACTCGGTGGTCAAGCTCGACCCCGAGGACGCCGGGCTGTCCCGCGAGGTCGTCGCCACCACGCCGGTCACTCGCACCGTCGAGGGCGACCTCGGCATGCGCTGGTCCGCCGTGGCCACCGCCGCCGCTGCCGAGCTCGACGACCTGCGCGAGGCCGCCGCGCGGCGCGCCGCCGACCCGGCCTTCGTGCCCAGCACCGACCAGGAGCACGAGGAGGACGAGCGGCTCGCCCGGGCCGCGGCCGGCCTCGCGCTGCGGCGGCACGCCGGCCGGTCCCGGGTGGTGGTCAGCCCGGAGGGCCGGGTGGTCGAGCGCAGCGGCAAGGACCTGCGCGAGGTGCGCCTGCTCGTCGGATCGGGCGGCGTGCTCCGGCACGGGCGGCCGGGCGTCGTCGAGCGGGTGCTCGGCGCGAGCACCGGCGCCGACCTCGAGGGCGGCTGGCAGCTGCCCGAGAACCCGACCGTCGTGGTCGACGCCGACTACGTGCTCGCCGCGGTCGGGCTGCTCGCCGAGGTGAGCCCCGATGCGGCGTACCGTCTTGCCCTGACCCTCCTCGACCCCGGAGCCTGACGCCCGTGAGCAACGACGCCGATCCACCCGAGCCGAACCCGTCCGTCGAGACCCCGACGGACGAGCCGGAGGCCGAGACCGAGGCCGAGCACGACAGCGAGGACCACCGGCGCCGGTGGCCGCTGCGCCGGCACGGGGACGAGGACGACGAGAGCTTCGCGCACCGGCTCGCCCACCAGTGGGCGCTGGTCCGCGACGAGCGCCGCCACGAGCCGGAACCGATCACCGGGGGCCGGTCCAACTTCAGCCGGGCCCAGGTGCCGTGGGGTCTCGACCTCGCCGCGGCGTGGGCCTGGCGGGTGCTGGTCATCGCCGGCGCGGGCTACGCGATCTTCTGGCTGCTCGGCTTCTTCGCGGTGATCACCCTGCCGCTGGTGATCGCGCTGCTGATCAGCGCGCTGGTCATCCCGTTGGTCGACGTGATGGACCGGGCCGGGCTCCCGCGGGGTCTGGCGTCGCTCATCGTCGTCCTCGGCGGTCTGGCCGCCGTGGCGGTGCTGCTGACGTTCGTCGGCCAGCAGGTCGCCGGAGGCGCCTCCGACCTCGCCGACTCCACGGTCGAGGGTCTCGGCGAGATCAAGGACTGGCTCAAGGACGGCCCGCTGCACGCCAGCGACTCCCAGATCGACAGCTACATCCAGCAGATGCAGGACGCGATCGCCGAGCGGTCACAGGACGGCGAGGTGCTCAGCCAGGTGGGCGAGGTGGGCGCGACCCTGGGCCACGTCGTCGCCGGCTTCTTCATCGTGCTGTTCTCGACGTTCTTCTTCCTCGCCGACGGCGAGCGGATCTGGTCCTGGGCCGTGCGGCTCGCGCCCCGCGCCGCGCGGGAGCGGGTCGACAGCTCCGGCCGGGTCGCCTGGATCTCGCTCACCCAGTTCGTCCGCGCGACCGTGATCGTCGCGCTCGTCGACGCCATCGGGATCATGATCGGCGCCGCGATCATCGGCGTGCCGTTCGTGCTGGCGATCGGCGTGCTGGTGTTCCTGGGTGCCTTCGTCCCGATGGTGGGTGCCACCGTGGCCGGGTCGGTCGCGGTGCTGGTCGCGCTCGTCGACCAGGGGCCGATCGCCGCGCTCGCGATGCTCGCCGTGGTGATCGGTGTGCAGCAGCTCGAGGGGCACATCCTGCAGCCGTTCCTGATGGGCCGTTGGGTGTCCGTGCACCCGCTCGGCGTGATCGTCGCGATCGGGCTCGGCGTGATCGTCGGCGGCATCGCGGGAGCCCTGGTCGCCGTACCTCTGGCCGCGGCGCTGAACGCGGTCGTCCAGCACCTGGCTTCGCACACCTCGCCGGGCGATGATCCGGAGGAACAGCTGGCCGAGGACTACGAGGAGATCGGTGCGACCGACCGCGTCGAGGACAAGGACGACGTTGAGTGACGTGACGCTGGCCGACATCGAGGCCGCCCGCGAGCTGCTGACCGGGGTCGCGATCCGCACGCCGATGGAGGACTCCCGCTGGCTGTCCGCGCTGGCCGGTGGTCCGGTGCTGCTCAAGTGCGAGAACCTCCAGCGCACCGGGTCGTTCAAGGCCCGCGGGGCCTACACCCGGATCTCGCGGCTCAGCGCGGAGGAGCGCGCCCGCGGCGTGGTGGCGGCCTCGGCCGGCAACCACGCCCAGGGGGTCGCGCTGGCGGCCCAGCTGCTCGGGATCAAGGCCACCGTGTTCATGCCCGAGGGCGCGCCGATCCCCAAGGAGCGGGCGACCAGGGCGTACGGCGCGGAGGTCGTCTTCGTCGGCCGCTACCTCGAGGACGCCCTGGTCGCGGCCCGGGCGTTCGAGGCCGAGACCGGGGCGGTGCTGATCCACCCGTTCGACCACGTCGACATCGTGGCCGGTCAGGGCACGGCCGGGCTGGAGATCGTGGAGCAGGCGCCGGACCTGAAGAGCGTGCTGGTGCCGTGCGGTGGCGGCGGCCTGCTCTCCGGGATCGCGATCGCGGTGAAGGCGCTGCGCCCCGACGTGCGCGTGATCGGGGTGCAGGCCAAGGACGCCGCGGCCTACCCGGAGTCGCTGCGGCAGGGCTGCCCGGTGCCGCTGGAGGCCATGAACACGATGGCCGACGGGATCGCGGTGGGGCTGCCGGGGGACGTCACGTTCGCCGCGGTTCGCGAGTACGTCGACGACGTCATCACCGTCTCCGAGGAGTCGATGTCACGCGCGCTGCTCGCCCTGGTCGAGCGGGCCAAGATGGTCGTCGAGCCGGCCGGAGCGGCGGCAGTCGCGGCGATCCTGGACGCGCCGGCGGCGTACCCGACGCCCTCGGTGGCGGTGCTGTCCGGCGGCAACATCGATCCGCTGCTGCTCGGCAAGGTGATCCGGCACGGCATGGCCGCGGCCGGCCGCTACGTCAGCCTGCACGTCAACATCCCCGACGTGCCCGGCGGCCTCGCCGAGCTGCTCACCGAGGTCGGCCGGGCAGGCGCGAACGTGCTCGAGGTCGTGCACGAGCGGATCTCACCCTCGCTCGACCTCGACCGGGTCGAGGTGCACCTCCAGCTCGAGACCCGCGGCGCCGAGCACGCCGAGCGGCTGATGATCCGCCTCCGCGAGTGCGGCTACCGCATCCACGAGTGAGTCGCTACGCGACCTCCGAAACGCTCAGCCGGTGAAGGGCTTCGCGTCGAGGATCTCGACCTGGAAGGTCTTGCCGGCCTCGGTCTCGTAGGTGACGGTGTCGCCCTTGCGCTTGCCGTTGATCGCCGAGCCCATCGCGGACTGCGGGGAGTAGACGGTGAGCCCCTCGGGCTCGATCTCGCGGGCGCCGAGCAGGAACTTCTCGGCCTCGTCGTCGTCATCGCCGACGAACTTGTAGGTCACCACCATGCCCGGCTCGACGATGCCGTCGTCCGGCGGGGTGTCGCCGACCTCGGCGCGGCGCAGCATGTCCTCGAGCTGGCGGATCCGGGCCTCGATCTTGCCCTGCTCGTCCTTGGCGGCGTGGTAGCCGCCGTTCTCCTTCAGGTCACCCTCGTCACGCGCGGCGCTGATCCGGGCGATGATCTCCTGACGCACGGGGCCCTTGAGGTTCTCCAGCTCCGCCTGGAGCTTGTCGTGGGCGTCCTGGGTCAGCCAGATCGTGCTCGGCTCGGTCGACTGGGACATCGGGTACTCCTGAACTGAATAGGTACTGCGGGTGGTCGTGCGGGGATCCCGGGATGGTGAGGGGCGGGCGGTCCGGATCGGCCGGCGGCCCTGCGGGACGGTGTCCCTGCTCGGGAGACTCAGTCGAAGCAGTCTAACAAGGACGCGCCGACAAAGCAGATCGTTCAGCCCGGCGCTGGCCGGTGCTAGCGGGGCCGACGCTGGTCCGGTGTGGTGCAGCCCACCAGATCCACCGACGTGGCCAGCCGCTCGGTGCGCACCGATTGCTCGTAGCGGGTGCCGTCGTCGGGCGTCGCGGTGAACGACAGCTCACCCACCACGGTGTGGTCCTCCGCGAGGGCGCGCAGCAGGCAGGTGGCGACCACGTCGTCGGAGCCGAAGTCCACCTCCACGACGGCGGTGCTGGTGTGCTCGTCGACGGTGTCGAACCCGACCAGCTCGGACTCCACATCGGGCGTGGAGTGGCTCAACGTGCTCCACCCGAGCCAGACCCCGAAGGCCAGCGCGACCACCACGCAACCGGCCACCACGGCGCGGCGGCGCCAGGGTGCCGGGGCGCCGTACCGGTCGGAGAGGGTGACCTCGGAGCTCACGGGTAAAGGGTGACACCTAGGCTTCTCCCATGTCGCAGCGCCCTCAGGCCGCGCCCCGATCGGGCTACCGGCTGATGCACGTGCACGCCCACCCCGACGACGAGTCCAGCAAGGGGGCCGCCTCCACCGCGATGTACGTCGCGGAGGGGGTCGACGTCCATGTCGTGACCTGCACGGGCGGCGAACGTGGCTCGATCCTCAACCCCAAGATGGACCGGCCCGACGTGCTCGAGAACATCACCGAGATCCGCCGCCAGGAGATGGAGCGAGCCCGCGACATCCTGGGCGTGCGCCAGGACTGGCTCGGCTTCGTCGACTCCGGCTGGCCCGAGGGCGACCCGAAGCCGCCGCTGCCCGAGGGGTGCTTCGGCCTGGTGCCACTCGAGGAGGCGACCGCGCCGCTGGTGCGACTGATCCGCGAGTTCCGGCCGCACGTCCTGACCACGTACGACGAGCGCGGTGGCTACCCGCACCCCGACCACATCAAGTGCCACGAGGTCTCCATGGAGGCGTTCGAGGCAGCCGCCGACCCGGAGCGCTACCCGGAGCTGGGCGAGCCGTGGCAGGTGCTCAAGCTCTACTACCACCACTCGTTCAACCGGCCGCGCATGCAGGCGCTGCACGACGCGATGATCGCGCACGGCCTGGACTCGCCCTGGGAGGAACGGCTCAAGGAGTGGGAGCCCGAGCCCGAGTGGGACGCCCGGATCACCACCCGGGTGCCGTGCGCGGACTACTTCGGCGTGCGCGACCAGGCGCTGCTTGCCCACGCCACCCAGATCGACCCGGACGGTTTCTGGTTCGCCATCCCTCACCAGATTCAGGTCGAGGTCGCACCGACCGAGGACTACGAGCTGGTCGTGAGCCACGTCGCGAGCGAGACCCCCGAGAACGACCTCTTCGCCGGCATCTCCGACCCCACCTGAAAGACTCCCCTCATGACACTCGTTCCGCTCGTCGTGTGGGTCGCCGAGCAGGCGCCCGACGACGACGACGTCGTCGCCGGCTGGACCGCGTTCGCGTTGTTCGGACTGCTGATCGTGGCCGTCATCTTCCTCGGGTTCAGCCTCGCCAAGCAGCTGCGGAAGGTCGACCAGGCCGAGGAGGCCGGCCTCTACGACCCGTCCGACCGGAAGAAGAAGCAGCAGGCCGAGCCGGCCGAGGACGCCGGCGAGGAGTAGGCCGGCCATGGGTGTCGTCACCGCCGACCAGGTGCTGGCCTTCGGGCTGGCGGCGTTCATCCTGATCGTGATCCCGGGCCCGAGCGTGGTGTTCGTGATCGGCCGCGCGCTCGCCTACGGCCAAGGGGTCGCCCTGGCCAGCGTGGTCGGCAACAGCCTCGGCCTGTTCGTGGTGATGGGCCTGGTGGCGTTCGGCCTCGGTGCCGTGGTGGCCGAGTCGATCGTCGTGTTCATGGTGCTGAAGCTCGCCGGCGCCGCCTACCTGGTCTGGCTCGGCGTCCAGGCGCTGCGGCATCGACGCGGCCTGCACGTCGAGGGAGGTGCGGCGCGGCTCCCGGTCAGCTCGGCCCGCGCGATGCGCCAAGGGTTCGTGGTCGGGATCAGCAACCCCAAGGGCTTCATGATCTTCGCGGCGCTGCTCCCGCAGTTCGTGGAGCGCAGCCAGGGTGAGGTGCCGATGCAGATGTTCGTGCTGGGCTCGGTCGCCGTACTCCTGGGCCTCGCGTCCGACGCCGTGTGGGCGACCACGGCGAGCCGGTTGCGCGACTGGTTCAACGCCTCACCCGGGCGCGGCCGGGCGCTGGGCACCGTGGGCGGGGTCTCGATGATCGGCCTCGGTGTCGGCATCGCGCTCACCGGCCGCCCGGAGTAGCCCGCCTACGACGGCCGGCGGGCGGCGAGCTCGTACGCCGTCGCGCGCTCGAGCACCTCTTCGCTGGCCTTGCCCGGGGCCCCGCTGTCGAAGGGCGGCTGCGGGTCGTACTCCGTCCACAGCTGGATCGCCTCCGCCGTGGTCCGGTCGGTGAGCAGCTCGGACAGGCGTAGCGCCATGTCGATGCCGCTGGAGACACCGGCCGCGGTGATGATCCGGGACTCCGGGACCTCGACCACCCGCTGCGGGGTGGGGACCGCGCCGAACCAGCCCGAGGGTCTCGAGATGAACGAAGTGGCAGGCGGCCGGGATCCCGGTCAGCAGGCCGGCGGCCGCGAGGATCAGCGACCCCGAGCAGACCGACGTCGTCCACGTCGTCGTCGGATGGACCCGCGACGACCCACTCCGGCACCGCCCCGGAGAGCACGTGCTCGCTCCCCGGACCACCCGGCACCACGACGACGTCGGGGTCGGTGACGTCGCCGAACGACGCCGTCGGCCTGCAGGGTCAGCGACTCCCGGTCGTCGAGGACGCCCCCGACGCGCTCCGCCACCAGGGTCACCTGCACTCCGGGGGTCATGGCCAGCATCTGGTAGGGCCCGACGACGTCGAGCGCGGTGAACCCGTCGTACAGGGCGATCGCTACGGAGGTCATGTCAGCAGTGGGAGTACTCGGCCCGGCGGCGCAGCAGTACGGCGAGCATCGCCACCAGCATCACCACGTGCGCCACGCCCATGAACGTCATCGCGGCCATCGCCCCGGCCCACACCAGCGGCACCAGCAGGAGCGGCACGAACATCGCCGCGCACATCTCCAGCGTGCTCGCCCAGCCGTGGCCGCGGTAGCGCATCCAGGCGGCCATGCCGACCGACATGTCGATCGCCATCAGCAGGTACGACGTGCCCGGCTGGTCCTCGAACGAGGTGGTCAGGCCGAGCACGGCGCGGAGGCCGCCGAGGACGAGCATCCCGACGAACATGGCGACGACCATCTCGACGTAGTGGCGGGCGAGCGGCCGCCAGCTCGAGGCGTTCCGCTCGACGGTCTCGGGGATCTGGGTGGTGGTCATGCGCAGCAGCCTGCGCGGCGGCGGCGGGGGTGGCGAGGGTGCTGGGCGAGCAGGTCCGAAAACTTGGGGTACCAGTCTGACGGACATGCAGCCAGGCGGGCGAGACCGCCGTACGGTGGTTTCATGTCCGAACCACGCCGGGTCCTCGTCGTCGGCTACCACGCCGCCGAGCTGCTCGACATTGCCTGCGTGACGACGGCGCTGACGGTGGCGAACTACCTCCACGGCGAGGAGGTCTACCGGGTCGTGCTCGCGACCCCAGGAGGTCGGCCGATCCACACCGGCAGCGGGCTGGTGCTCCAGGCGCAGGACAAGCTCGAGCGGGTCACGGGGCCGCTCGACACGCTCGTCGTCTCCGGAGGCATCGGCTACGTCAAGGCCATGGACGACCGGCGCCTGGTCGCGCACGTACGCCGCCTGGCAGGGGAGTCGCGCCGGGTGGCCGCCGTGTGCACCGGTGCCGGCCTCCTGGCCGCGGCCGGGCTGCTCGACGGCCGCCGCGCCGCCACCCACTGGGACCACGCGGCACTGCTGACCGCTCGCTTCCCCCAGGTGAGCTGGGACGGCGACCCGATCTTCATCACCGACGGACCGTTCTGCACCTCCGCCGGCGTGACGTCCGCACTCGACCTGACGCTCTCGTTCATCGAGGCCGACGTCGGCGCCGACGTCGCGCGCGAGGTCGCCCGGCAGCTGGTCACCTACCTCCAGCGGCCCGGCAACCAGGCGCAGATGAGCATGTTCACCGCCGCCCCGGCCGCGCGGAACTCCCTGGTGCAGGACACCATCGACCACGTCTCGGGCCATCTCGCCGACGACCTCTCCGCAGCCGTTCTGGCGGAGCGGGCGGGGGTCAGCGAGCGGCACCTCACCCGGCTCTTCCTGCGCGAGGTCGAGGTCACGCCCGGCCGGTTCGTACGCCGGGCCCGCACCGAGGCCGCCGCGCACCTGCTCACGACCACCGACCTGACCATGGAGGCGGTCGCCTCCCGCTGCGGCTTCGGGACCCCCGAGACGCTCCGCCAGGCCTTCCAGAGCCGGTACGGCGTCAGCCCGTCGCACTACCGGACCACCCAGGCCCGGTGCGCACCGCTCGCGGGCGCGGTCTCGTAGGGCTTCACAGGCGCTGCACAGGAGGGCGACGGTTCGCTCCCAGGCAAGCGACGCATCCTCGGCCGCACACCCAGCCAGGAGGATCGATGAGCGACCAGACAGAGAACACGCCCGCGCCGCAGGAGGACGAGCCTCCCGCCGCGACCGCCCCCGCAAAGGAGCCGCGCCGGCGTCCCTCGAAGGGGCAGCTCCTGGTGGCGGCCGGAGCGCTCGTGACCGTGCTGGCGGTCGGCAGTGGCGGGTTCGCGATCGGGAGAACCACCGCCGACGACGGCGATCGGCCCGACGGGCCCGGCCACGGCCAGCGCTTCGACGAGCGGGGTCCGGGCGGGCCGGGGATGATGCCGCCCGCGATGCCTCCGGCCGACCCCGAGGACTCCTAGGCCGGCAGCCGCACGGTCACGGTGGTGTCGCCGGGCCGGGAGTCCAGCGCGACCTCGCCCCCGTGTGCCTCGACGATCGCCTGCACGAGGGAGAGGCCGAGGCCCGCGCCGCCCGCGTCGCCGGCGCGTGACCGCGCGTCGTCGCCGCGGGTGAACCGCTCGAACGCGGTGTCGACGAGTCCGGGCGGGAAGCCCGGACCGTCGTCGTGGACGCACACCTCGCCGGGTCGCGCGCTGATCGTGACCACGGTGCCCGGCGGGGTGTGCCTGCGGGCGTTCGTGAGGAGGTTGGTGACCACCTGGTGCAGGCGCTGCTCATCACCGGTCACCTCCATCGGCTCGTCAGGGAGGTCGAGCCGCCAGTGGTGGTCCGGCGCCAGCATCCGGGCGTCGGCCACCGCTTCGAGGACCAGCCGGGTCAGGTCGACCGGTCGCCGCTCCAGCGGCCGGCCCGAGTCGAGCCGGGCCAGCAGCAGCAGGTCCTCGACAAGGTCGGTCATCCGATGGGAGGCGGACTCGACCTTGGCCAGGGCCGCCCGCACCCCCTCGGCGTCGTCGGGGCGGGTGCGGGCGAGCTCGGCGTACCCCTGGACGGTCGCGAGCGGGGTGCGCAGCTCGTGCGAGGCGTCGGCCACGAACTGTCGCGCCTGCGCCTCGCTGCGCTGCCGTGCCGACAGCGCGGCCTCGACGTGCGACAGCAGGGTGTTCAGGGCCGAGCCGACCTGGCCCACCTCGGTGCGCTCGTCGGTCAGCCGCTCCGGCACCCGCTCGTCCAATGCGATGTCGCCGGAGGCGAGGGGCAGCGTGGCCACCGAGTGCGCGGTCGCCGCCACGTCGCGCAGCGGCCGCAGCTGACGTCGTACGACGACCGTCCCGGCCAGGGCAGCGGCCAGGACGCCGAGCATCCCCAGGAGCAGCTCCCAGCGGACCAGCGACGCGACCGCGTCATCGACGTCGTCGGTCGGTAGCCCCGAAACGACCCACGGATCACCCGAACTGGCCTGGACCCGGTACTCGCCGAGCCCGGGCAGGTCCACCTCGTGCACCTCGCCGTCGCGAGGCACGTCGCGCAGCACGTCCAGGACCGGGTCGCCGAGCTGCTGCCGGTCGGGAAGGCCCCGCGCCCCGACGATCACGTCGCCCCTGCCGTCGTCGCCCTCGGAGAAGAACGCCGTGACCGTGCCGACGCCCTGGCCCCGCACGTCCGCACCCGGCTCGCCGGGTGGATCCGCGGGGAAGTCCGGCCCTGGCCCGGCGTGGCTCGCACGGTCCACGCTCCCGCGCACGTCGTCGTCCAGCTGCCCGGTGAGGAACGACCGCGTGGCGAAAGTGGTGACTACCGCTATCAGGGCAACGACGATCGCCACGAGGACCACCGAGGTCACCACGAGCCGAGCCGTGAGCGTGCGCGGTCCGGCCATGTCAGTCCGCGGGCTTGAGCACGTAGCCGGCCCCGCGCCGGGTGTGGATCATCGGGGCGCGCCCGGCGTCGATCTTCTTGCGCAGGTAGGAGATGTAGAGCTCCACGACGTTGGCCTGGCCGCCGAAGTCGTAGTTCCAGACCCGGTCCAGCATCTGCGTCTTGCTGAGGACCTTGCGCGGGTTGCGCATCAGGTAGCGCAACAGCTCGAACTCCGTGGCGGTCAGCACGATCTCCTCGCCGGCCCGGTGCACCTCGTGGCTGTCCTCGTCCAGCGTCAGATCACCGACGACGAGCACCGACGACGTCTCCGCGCGCCGCGCGCCGCTGCGCCGCATCAGCGCGCGGAGCCGGGCCACCAGCTCCTCGAGCGAGAAGGGCTTCGTGACGTAGTCGTCGCCGCCCGCGGTCAGCCCGGCGATCCGGTCGTCGACGTCGTCGCGGGCGGTCAGGAACAGGATGGGTACGTCGGGGTCGTGGCCGCGCACCTGGCGCAGCACCTCCAGCCCGTCGAAGTCGGGCAGCATCACGTCGAGCACGATGGCGTCCGGCCGGACCTCCTTGGCCGCCGTCACGGCCGCCCGCCCGGAGTGCGCCTGGGTCGTCTCCCAGCCCTCGTAGCGCAGCGCCCGGGCGATCAGCTCGGCGAGGTTGACCTCGTCGTCCACGATCAGCAGCCGCAGCGGCGTGCCGTCGGGACGGGTGAGATCCATGGTCCCACTGTGCCCGGCCAACCTGTGCGTGACCTGTGGGCTCCGCTGTCAGGGTCCCACCGATGATTCCGGCCAGCAGACCCGGTCTGAGCCCTACCTGCCGGACCCGACACGACGGAGGACCCGATGTTGCACGACCCCGAACCCCAGACCGCGAGCGGCAAGGTGCTGTGGCACTTCTCCATGACCCTGGACGGGTTCATCGCCGGACCCGAGCACTCCTTCGACTGGATGACCGGCTTCACGGGGCGGCCCGGCATCGAGGAGGAATACGTCCAGACCACCGGAGCGGTTCTCTGTGGGCGCGACGCGTTCGACAGCGCAATGGGTGACAGCCGTCCTTACAGCGACGACTGGAACGGCTCGATCTTCATGCTCACCCACCACCCCGAGGACGCGCGGCCCGCCGAGGGCATCACGATCCTGAGCTGCGACGTCGCCGAGGCGGTGCGGATCGGCCTCGAAGCAGCCGGTGGCAAGAACCTCGAGGTGTTCTCGGCGAACATCGGCCGGCAGCTGCTCGAGCTCGGGCTGATCGACGAGATCGACCTCCACATCGCGCCGGTCCTGCTCGGCGACGGGATCCGGTTGTACGACAACCCGGGCGGTGCACCGCTCCTGCTCGACCTGGTCAACTCCGACGACCCCACTCGCGAGGTGGACCTGCGGTACCGCGTGCGGGCGCCCTCGGCGACGTAGAACGGTCAGGGTTCGCTGGGGAATGCCATCGCCACGGCCCGCACCGTCTGTCGCGTGGCACCGTCGTCGGGGATCTCCCGCCGCCGCCAGGTGAGGAGCAGCTCCTCCATCTGCCCGACCAGCTCGGCCAGCTCTGCTGGGGTGGCCCGGACCCACACATGGGTGGAGGACCCGGCCTCGTCCCACGGCTCGGCCGCCGTCGCGAGGAACTCGCGGGCCCGCTCGAAGTCCCTGGCCAGCAGCACTCCCTGCGCCGCCGTGGCCGCCGCCTCGCCCGCGGCATCGTCGCGGAACCGGCTCGGCGACCAGCGCATGCCTCGGCTGACCAGCTTCCAGCGGCGCTCGCGCCGGTCGGCTGCCGCCTCCGGGGCCGGGGCAACCAGGCCCGCCTCGGCCAGCACCTTGAGGTGGTGCGACACGCTGCCGGTCGCCAGCCCGAGCGTGGTGGCGAGGGTGCTGGTCGTGGACGGTCCGTGCACGGCCAGGGCGTCCATCAGCCGGGACCGGTCCCGGTGGGCCAGCGCCCCGAGCGCTCGCGCGTCGTCGAGAGGCCGCACGTCGCCTGGCTCGCCGTCCCTCATGCCCCGATCGTAGCCACTTGGGCAAGAGTATTTGCGCAAATCACCTTGCGAATCTATGGTCGACGGGTGAGTACGACGATGCAGTACCGACCCCTCGGACGCACTGGGATGACCGTCTCGCCCTACGCCCTGGGGACGATGATGTTCGGCGCCGCCGGCAACACCGACCACGACGAGTGCGTCCGCATCGTGCAGGTCGCGCTGGACCACGGGATCAACCTGATCGACACCGCGGACATGTACTCCACGGGCGAGTCGGAGGTGATCGTCGGCAAGGCGCTCCAGGGCAGGCGGGACGAGGTGGTCCTCGCCAGCAAGGGGCACTTCCCGCTCGAGGAGGGCCTCAATCGAGGCGGCAACTCGCGGCTGCACCTGACCCGGGCCGTCGAGGCGAGCCTGGGGCGGCTCGGCACCGACTACCTCGACCTCTACCAGGTGCACCGGCCGGACTGGACGACGGACATCGAGGAGACCCTGTGGGTGCTCACCGACCTGGTCCGGGCCGGCAAGATCCGCGCGTTCGGGCTGTCGACCTACCCCGCCCACGAGATCGTCGAGGCGCATCGGGTCGCCGAGGCCCGCGGGTTGATGCGCCCGCGCACCGAGCAGCCGCCGTACAACCTGCTCGCCCGGGGCATCGAACGCGACGTCCTGCCGGTCACGGAGCGGTGGGGGATGGGCGTCCTCACGTGGAGCCCGCTGGGGTTCGGCTTCCTCACCGGCCGGCACCGCAAGGGCGCGACCCCGACGTCGACCGGCCGGGTGGCGCTACGGCCGGCCTGGTTCGACCCCGACGAACCGGCCGTGGCCCGCAAGCTCGACGTGGTGGAGTCGCTCATGGGTGTCGCCGACGACCTCGGCTGCACCCTTCCCGAGCTCGCCATCGCGTTCCCGCTCGCTCACCCCGCGGTGACGTCGGTGATCCTCGGACCGCGCACCCTGCCGCAGCTCGAGGCATCGCTCGCCGGCGCCGCCCTCGAGCTCGATGACGACGTCCTGGATCGGATCGACGAGATCGTGCCGCCGGGCACCAACGTCTACGACCCCAACGGCGCCTTCCCCCTGCCCTGGCTGACGGAGCGCAGGGCGGCGGCGGCGACCGCGAGCCGATCGGCTGGCAAGCGTCGTGGGGTGAGCGTCCTATCTCTTGGGGTGCGCCATGGTGTCCACGGCCACCGTCACCGCCAGCACGAGCACCTGGTTCTGCTCCGGGGCGATCTCGACGCCGTAGGTGTCGCGGACCCGGAACCACTTCTTCGAGACCTCGGCGATCTTGCCTCCGTCGTCCTCGATCTCGTACTCGTGGTCCACGATGTTGCCCTGCACCTTCCATTCCTGATCGCCCGCCAGGTCCACCTTCCACCGCTCCCGCAGAGGGGAGATGAGGGCCTTGTGGACCAGGGCCAGGCGTTCGCCCTCGGGATCCTCGATGGCCATGGAGTCCCGGATGTGCAGCACCCGGGTCTGGATCCGGCAGACCTTGTTGCCCTGGGTGTCCTCGATGTCGAGGGTGTCGCGCAGTCGTAGGGCCTTGCCGTCGACGCGGAAGACCCGGTTCCCGGATTCGTCCTCGATCCAGTAGTCGTCGCCGATCGAGACCAGCTTCTGTCGCATCTGGTACCGGTGCGCGTCGCCTCCGCGGCCGAACGTCTCACGCTCCTCGCGGCGCTCCTGGCGCCGGTCTCGCAGTCCCATCTCCGTCTCCTGTTCGTTGGCGCCTCCTAGATTCCAGCGGGGTGGATGTGACCGCATCATCCAGAGGAGGTGAACATGCGAAGCCGGTCCGTTGCGGCTTGACCTGGAATTGACGCCGACGTGACGCCCGTCTGACCGCCGTGCAGCGATCCTGTGGCTCGACAACCGGATGATCGAGCAGAGGAGCACGAGATGAAGACGAGGTCGATGGGTGCAGCCGCCGCGCTGCTGGTTGCCACCGCACTCCCGGTGATCGGCGCCGGCGCCGCGCACGCGAGCGACGACGACGAGGTGGAACGCCGCGGATCGTGCACCGGGAGCACCGACTGGAAGCTCAAGGCCAAGCCCGACGACGGCCGGCTCGAGGTCGAGGGGGAGGTCGACAGCAACCGCAACGGTCAGAAGTGGCGGTGGACACTGCGCCGCAACGGCAAGGTCGCCGACCGCGGCACCGGCACCACTCGCGGCCGCAGCGGCTCGTTCTCGGTCGAGCGGAGGACCGGCAACGCCAAGGGCACCGACACATTCAGGTTCCGCGCAGTCAACAAGCGCAGCGGCGAGGTGTGCGTGGGAAGGGTCAGCATCTGACCGAGGTGACCTGGCCCTTGCCCGTCCCGGCCTCCTCTGCTTCACTAGGAACATAGGAAAGCAGAGGAGGCCGGGATGTTCGTGTTTCGCCTGGAGTCGAGGTCGGGAGTACCCCCGTACCTCCAGCTGGTCCAGCAGGTCCGGCAGGCGCTGCTGCTGGGATACCTGAAGGACGGCGATCGGCTGCCGATGATCCGGGAGGCCGTGGAGCAGCTCGCGATCAACCCCAACACGGTCTCGAAGGCCTATCGCCAGCTGGAGCAGGAGGGCCTGGTCTCGGCCAAGCCCGGCGTCGGGACGTTCGTGACCGGGGCGCCGGCAACCCCGGTGGCTCCCGCCCGCTACGCGACGCTGCGGCGGGGTCTGGAGCGGTGGCTCCTGAGTGCCCACGAGGCCGGGCTCGACGACGAGGCGGTCGGCGCGATGATCGCGGTGGTTCGCCGGGAACTAGCCGAGGAGGGCGCGGCATGAACGCGGCGGTGACGACGTCCGGCCTCGGCAAGCGCTACCGGCACACCTGGGCGCTCCGGGACTGCGACCTGGTGCTGCCCACGGGTCGGGTGATCGCGCTGGTCGGTCCGAACGGCGCGGGCAAGACGACACTGCTGCAGCTGGTGGCCGGCCTGATCCGGCCCACCACGGGGTCGGTCGCGCTCTTCGGCGAGCTCGCGCCCGCCGAGTCGGCGTCGGCACTCGCGCAGATGGCCTTCGTGGCCCAGGACCACCCGGTCTACCGGCGGTTCCGGGTCCGCGATCTTCTGCACCTGGGTCGCGCACTCAACGAGTAGCTGGGACCAGGACCTCGCCGAGCGTCGGCTCGCCGACCTCGACATCCCCCTGGACCAGCCCGGCGGGCCGGCTGTCCGGCGGACAGCAGGCCCAGCTCGCCCTGACCCTGGCGCTGGCGAAACGGCCGCGTCTCCTGATCCTGGACGAACCGGTCGCCAGCCTCGATCCGCTGGCCCGGCGCGACTTCATGAAGACCCTGATGGCCACGGTCGCCGACGGTGAGGGCGACTTCACCGTGTTGCTGTCCTCGCACAACGTCGGCGAGCTGGAACGGGTCTGCGATCACCTGGTCCTGATCACCGAGGGCCGGGTGCAGCTCGCGGGCGACATCGACGCCCTCCTCGACAGCCACACGCTCGCTGACCGGTCCCAGCGCGCACGTCCCGGACGGACCTGGGTGATCCACGTGGACCGGGCCGACCGGTACGCCCACGTGGTGGCGCAGGTCGGCGAAGCAGCGCCGATGCCGGGTTGGGAGGCGCGCCCGGTGAGCCTGGAGGAACTGGTCCTGGCCTACCTGGAGCGGTCGCAGTCCGGTGCCTCCGCGACGTACCCCGAGAAGGAGCTGCAGTCATGATCTGGCTCATCTGGCGACAACACCGCGGCGAGCTCCTCGGAGCCGCGGTTCTGCTGGCGGTGCTCGGGCTGTTCCTGCTCCTCCACGGGATCCCGATGCACGACGCCTACGAACGCGACGGCGTCGAGGCGTGCCAGCAGCTGATGTTCTCGGGCGGGGCGGCGGGTTTCGACGAGTCCTGCTTCCAGACCCTGATGGCCTTCGAGAACCAGTACTCCGACCTGCCGGACAACTTCGCGGCCTGGCTGCCGTTCCTTCCGATGTTGGCCGGGATGCTGATCGGCGCGCCGCTGCTGGCGCGCGAGTACGAGCAGGGCACCTGGCAGCTCGCCTGGACCCAGAGCGTTACCCGGACCCGCTGGTTGGCCAGCAAGCTCTCGGTCGTGATCGGTGGCGTGTTGCGGTGTCGGCGCTGTTCGCCGCCGGGCTGAGCTGGTGGTTCGGCCCGCTGTCTCCTCAGGCCTTCACCACGGAGAAGTTCAACCATGCGGTCCTGGTCTTCCCCGGCTACGTGATGGTGGCGGTCGCCATCGGCATCCTCGCCGGCGTCGTCGTCCGCCGGACGATCGTGGCCGCGGCGATCACGGTCGGCGGCTACCTCGCGGTGCGGCTCCCTCTCGAGTTCTGGGGCCGTCCGAACTTCCGCACGCCGCTGACGACCACTGACTACGCCGTGGCCGAGAGGGGCTGGGTGGTCCACGATGTGGAGGCAGGTCAGGTAGCGGGCGTCGGGCAGGACGGGCAAGTGGCCCCGAGCCCCGAGCCGATCAGTTACCACCCCGACGACCGGTTCTGGGACTTCCAGCTGATCGAGACCGCGATCCTCGCCGGAATCACGGTGGTGTTGCTGCTGATCACGTGGCGGCTGGTGCTGGGCAGGAAGGCACCGGCCGCGCCGCGGCCGGCCGAGCGGGCGCTCGAGCCGACTGCCTGACCGAAACCGCCGAGCGCGTAGCGTGACAGGTTGGCCTTATGGCCAACCGGCTGCGCGACGCGACCTCGCCGTACCTCCTCCAGCACGCGGTCTACTCCAACCGCATCGTCGGATACTCCATCGACTCACGGGTTACCGCCTCTCGTCGGTGGGACCGCCTGCGCAGCGGGACTGCCGAGACATGGCCCGGCCCTGGGAGGCGGGCAAGTCTTTCGATCATTCAGCGCCATGCGGGGCTATAACCCCACTGGTGGGAGCGGCCCCGAGCCTCGACGGTGAACTCAGGCTCACGGTCAACGACAAGGTACGCCAGCACAGTCCACTCGCGGCCATGACCTGGGGAAGCCGCCTGATGTCTCGGCTGTTGCCGCCCCGTTCGACCGACAGTCGAGTGTCAAAGAATCTGTCCATAAGCCAGCGGTATCGATGACCGCCCGATCCTCAAAGGGATGGCGAAAGCGGCATGTATAATAAGTTCATGCTTTGCGTGGTGAGCACCATCAAAGATACATTGGCGAACGTAAAATGGTTCGTAGAAAGCAATATGAAGAATGGTGCAGACCACCTATTCGTCTTCCTGGACGATACAAACGATGTAAGCGACAGTGAGGTCGTAGGATACCTGGAAGACCATCGTAATGTGACGGTAATTTCTTCTGCCACCGCTTGGTGGGGCACACATCGGCCAGCGAAGCTGAAATATTCGACAATGCATCAATGCAAACGTCATAAAGTTCCTGCTTGGGAGACATTCATCGGCCGAATGGCTGTTTCATATAGATGGCGACGAAACGCTTCATGTTGATCGCGGGGTACTGGATGGTCTTCACACCGGCATTGAATCGGTGCAGCTAACGCCGTGGGAAGCTGTCAGCAGCGCAGGCGGTCAGGGGCGTCCGACGTGGTTCAAGCGGCCTCTCACGGACGACGACCTTGTGCTCCTGACGACTCTCGGTGTGATCGAAGATCCGACCAACCGCTCCTATTTTCATGGTCATCTCCAAGGGAAGGCGGGTGTGCGGCCATCAGCCAGAAACTGGCTGACACTGCACAGGGCGGTTGATTTCAGCAGGCACGCCGTCGCGCCATTCAAGAGTGCGCAGTTGCGACACCTCCACTATGAGTCGTACTCAAGCGATGAGTTCATTCGGAAGTGGACTGCGCTCGTTTCCTCCGGACCGACGGCGAGTTTCCGACCCGGGCGGGCAAGAACCGCAAGGGCATTGTGGACCCTGGTCGGAAAGGAGTTGCCTCGCGAGACGCTGGAGAGATACCTCGTCAGAATCTACCAGCAAACAACGGAGGATGATCTAGTCACCCTGAGAGATCTAGGTTTGTTAGTAGAAGTGGATCCACGTCAAGGACCGCACGACGCTCGACCCCTTCCCAGCATCGAGTTGAACGTCATTGAAGGAGAGCTGCTCAAGCTGATGGGCGAGCCTAAGAAGAACCTCTTTTACCACGGAACCCGTCCGCTGCCCAAGGGGGTAGATGATCCTAACAGGTAGGCATAGCGCCGACCTGGGGACTTAGTCCCCCGACGCGACGCGCCGCGGAGGGCGCTTGGGCGCCTTATCATCGAAACAGTGTTTCGACGAACGAACCCAGAAGACGTTGGTGGGGGGTTACAAACGGTTTCCACTTGAAAGCGCGCCTTGAGTATTCGTACCTGAGACCTACCGGCCGGGCCTACTTCTCCATGTTCATGTATGGGTCGGAGACCCGGAATCGCTCATCGATCGGCCGTGCGCTCCTCAGGTGGATGTTGAAGAGCCGGCTGATCTGGCGGCCGTAGGCCTTCTCGACGGCATCGCGCCTGCTCGTCGGCGATCAAGCCAAGCCCGGACCAGCTCGCGATGCCGTTGAGGACAATTCGTGCAACACGGTCCGCGCCGGAGTGACCGCTGATCGCCATCGCCTCTCATGTGCCGGTAGACATCGTCAGGCTCCGTCGCCATCGCCGTGCGGGCCCGGCAAGTGCGACGGTGACTCGTTTGGCCATCACTGCTGCCTCCTTGGCTCGTGTTGTCCGGAGTGCTCGCCTGTGGCCTCCGCTGTTCGGGTCGATCAGCCTTGACAGGCGCTCATCAACGTCTGCTGGCACGGCTCGCACGCACCTGGACTCGGCGCGCTAGGCGTCGGATCCTTGAATCGGCCCCGGGGTAGGGAGAGCCACCCCGGCCGGCGTCGCTCGAGGTGCGGTCTCGGACGTCCTCCAGCAGCCGTGCGACCAGGCTCACAGCGACCTCGGCCACCTCGGCATCGGTGACCGACGTCGGGTGCCGCCGCGGCGGCAGGTGATCTGGTGTGCGAAGCCGATCCAGCGACCCATGCACGTCATAGCCAGAGGAGGCGACCCGCTCAAGCCCGATCCTTGACCGCTCCCGCAGTTCCGCAACCCGCTCGCGGTTGGGCCAGAAGGGTTCGCCTCCTAGCGGTGCAAGCACGCCCTCCGCGAGGTACCTGCGGATCCACACCCCGCGGTCAACTGGTCGACGGAACGTCGTTAGGTGGGGATTGATTCTGCGAAGCGTCTCCACCTGCACCACGCCGAGTCCCGGATTGGCCTGCGCCAATGTTGTGTCCACTCTCACGTCCGCGACCCCAATAATCCCCGCAAACGTCCGCCACAGAGCCTCCGGCCTCGACGACCCTCCCGGAGGGCAGATCACGTGTACCCGTTCGGGGTGTAAGCCAGCCGCCCACCTATCCAAGACCTCTGCCAGATCGAGGGTTCCCCAGCCCCATTCGTCCTCGGGCCGAAATTCCGCGGAGGGTGGATATGAGTCGATCGAGCCGGTGGCACCGTTCTTGATCCACTCCTGCCACCGTGCGGTCACTAACTCCACGAGTTCCCGACAGGTCACGACCAAGTGCACCTCGTCGGCGCCCGCCTGGTTTAGGTCCGTGACCGCGGCTGCCGCCTGCTCCCGATTAGCTCCACAGAAAAACTCGTGGCTGATCAAGGCCGTGGCGGGCCACTTGGCAACCTCGCTAAGTAGGTTAGACCAGGCGTGTGGGGCGTTGGGGTGACGGCGTTCCAGCCGCGGCTCACCCCGCACAACCCCGCTGGCCCAAAGGTGCTGACGCGGGCCGAAGCCGGGCAGGAGAAGCCCATGCTCCAGCAACTGCTCCTGGTGGCTCCACGCGATTGATTGCAGGTAAGTGGTGCCGGTTTTCGGGAGCCCTATGTGGAGGAAGACGCGGCGGATCATCTGCCTTCTCCATCTCGGCAGCGCTCCAGCAGCTCCACGGCCTTGTCGGGGTGCTGCTGGGTTAGCTGGGTGGCGCAGCAGCAACTCTCGGTACGCGTCGGTCCGCTCGGCGATGAGCGAGCGGCCTGACCGATCCGGAATCCTGCCGACTTTCCTTCTGGGGGCAGGCGACCCGGCAGCTGGTTCGCGACTTCTTAGATGCACACACATCACCTTCGCACTCAGGGCTGAGTGCGCGCGGCTCTTTGGAGACTCGTCGCGATTTCCTAGATTCATGGCCGAAGAAGCAGTTTCTGGACAGCGAGAGCCGATCTCAAATAGCTGCAGGACAGCCTGCCTGGATCCATATCAGGCCGGGGAGTGTCAGCACGCTCAGTGAGATCTGCGACGAAGCTCTGGCCCGACAGCACACAGCGGTGTCGTCGAAACGGTGCTGATGTAGTTGACGCTGTTCTCCTCGAGCCGGGCCAGGGTCTCCGGTATCACACTCATCACGTTCAGGGCCTGGCAGTCGCTGAGCGCGATCAGGACGTTCGGCCGGTCCTGCTGTTCGGCACACTCGCGCCACCACCCGAGTCCAGTGCCGAGGGCCAGGAGTATGACTTCCGGCCCCGCCACGGCCACCCACGCCACCGTGCCCATGGGGTCGTACGTTCCGGGTGCTCGGCATGCGCGCCTGCGGGTCGAGACACCGTGGACGTAGGCCTCCATGATCACCGCGTGCAACGCCACGTCGACCCGACGACGCGGTTCGAGCAGGGTCGGGAAGAAGCTGCCACACAGGGTGCGCGGCTTGCCCTGCGCGAGCCGCTTGGGCCTCCTCCGAGACGGCATCCGCGCTCTCCACCTAGGCTTGGTGCCGTGGGCCTCGCGGCACCATCGAAATCTGCTGCGTGTATCACCCTCGTGTATCACTAGGGCGAAACGATGCACGTGCCACTCGTCAAGGAAGTCGGGGCCATGGCCAACCGTCTGGCAGGTGCAACAAGCCCGTATCTGCTTCAACACGCGGACAACCCGGTCGATTGGTGGGAGTGGGGGCCGGCGGCGTTCGAGGAGGCGCGGCGTCGGGAAACGTGCCGGTGCTGCTGAGCGTCGGGTACGCCGCGTGCCACTGGTGCCACGTGATGGCGCACGAGTCGTTCGAGGACGACGCCACCGCGGCGTACCTCAACGAGCACTTCGTCAGCATCAAGGTCGACCGCGAGGAGCGGCCCGACGTGGATGCCGTCTACATGCAGGCCACCACGGCGATGACCGGGCAGGGCGGCTGGCCGATGACGGTCGTGCTCGACCACGACGGCAACCCGTTCTTCGCCGGCACCTACTACCCCGACCAGCCGCGGCACGGCCAGCCGGCGTTCCGGCAGGTGCTGGAGGCGCTGGTCGACGCCTGGAGCACCAAGGGCGACGACGTGCGCCGGGTGGCCGGGACGCTGCGCGAGCACCTGGCCTCGACAAGCTCGACCAGCGGGGGCGCCGCGTTGGCTGCCGGCCCGGTGGACCGGCGAGCTGCTCGCGCAGGCGGTGGCGACGCTGGAGGGCGAGTACGACGAGGCCCGCGGCGGCTTCGGTGGCGCGCCCAAGTTCCCGCCGTCGATGGTGCTGGAGTTCCTGCTCCGGATGGGGGAGGAGCGGATGCTCGGCGGCACCCTGGAGGCGATGGCGCGCGGCGGCATCCACGACCAGCTGGCCGGCGGGTTCGCGAGGTACAGCGTCGACGCCGACTGGGTCGTGCCGCACTTCGAGAAGATGCTCTACGACAACGCGCTGCTGCTGAGCGTGTACGCCGGCAGCCGCACCCACGTGGGCGCATGGGCGGCCGAGGGGATCGCCGACTTCCTGCTCGGCGAGCTCCGCACCTCCGAGGGCGGCTTCGCCTCCGCGCTCGACGCCGACAGCGAGGGCGTCGAGGGCAAGTTCTACGTCTGGACGCCGGCCCAGCTGGTCGAGGCGCTCGGCCCCGATGACGGCGCGTGGGCCGCGCGGCTGCTGTCGGTCACCGACGCCGGCACGTTCGAGCACGGCTCGTCGACGCTGCAGCTGCGCGAGGATCCCGACGACCTGGAGCGGTGGTTCGACGTACAGCGGCGGCTGCGGGATGCCCGCGCCGAGCGGGTGCGCCCGGCCCGCGACGACAAGGTCGTGGCGGCCTGGAACGGGCTGGCGATCAGCGGGCTGGTCCGGCTCTGGGGGTGGCTCGGGGAGCCGACGCACCTCGAGGCCGCGGTCGCGGCCGGTGACCTGCTGGCCCGGTTGCACCTCGACGGCGGGCGGCTACGGCGGGTGTCCCGCGACGGCGTCGTCGGCGAGCCCGCCGGGGTGCTGGAGGACTACGGCTGCGTGGCCGCCGGCTTCCTCGACCTCCTCCAGGCCACCGGCGACCCGATCTGGCTCGAGCGCGCCGGGGCGCTGCTCGACACCGCCCTCACCCACTTCCGGGCCGACGACGGCGGCTTCTTCGACACCGCCGACGACGCCGAGGCGCTGGTCGTCCGGCCCCGCGACCCCAGCGACAACGCGAGCCCGTCGGGCTTCTCCGCGATGCTGCACGCGCTCACCACCTACACCGCGCTCACCGGGGAGACCCGGCACCGCGCCGCCGCGGAGGAGGCGCTTGCCACCGTCCACCAGCTGCTCCAGCGGGTGCCGCGGTTCGCCGGCTGGAGCGCGGCGGCGGCGGTCGCGATGCTGGAGGGTCCGCTCGAGGTGGCCGTCGTCGGACCGCCCGGCGCGGAGCGGGACGAGCTCGCCGCCCGAGCCCGGGCGCACCCCACCGCCGTGGTCGTGGTCGCGGAGGGCCCGGTCGACGGCATCCCGCTCCTGGCCGGCCGGACTCCGGTCGACGGCCGCCCGGCGGCGTACGTCTGTCGTGGGTTCGTGTGCGAACGGCCGGTCACCGACGTTCCGGCCCTGGACAGGGCACTGACTGCGACACGTTGACGCGAGTAGGTTCGCATCCGTGAACGAGGACACCTACGACTACGTCATCGTCGGGGCCGGCAGCGCCGGTGCGGTCCTGGCCGCGCGGCTGACCGAGGACGCCGTCAGCTCGGTGCTGCTGCTCGAGGCGGGCGGCGAGGCCGACGCCGACGAGGTGATGATCCCGGCGGCGTTCCCCTCTCTGTTCAAGACCCGGTGGGACTGGAACTACCACACCACCGAGCAGAAGCAGCTGAACGGCCGGCGGGCCTACTGGCCCCGGATGAAGGCCCTCGGCGGCTGCTCCTCGATGAACGCGATGATCTACATCCGCGGCAACCGGGTCGACTACGACTCCTGGCGCGACCAGTACGGCGCCACGGGGTGGGGCTTCGACGACCTGCTGCCCTACTTCGTGCGGTCGGAGAGCAACACCCGGCTCGGCGCCCCGCTGCACGGGCGGACCGGGCCGCTGCACGTCGAGGACCGCAGCTACACGCATCCGTTGAGCCACGCGTTCGTGGCCAGCGCGGTGAGCGCCGGGCTCAAGCCCACCGACGACTTCAACGGCGCGGAGCAGGAGGGAGCCGGGCTCTACCAGGTCACCTGTCGCGGGGGCCGGCGCTGCTCGACCAACGAGGCGTACCTCAAGCCCGCGCGGAACCGCCGCAACCTCACGGTCGCCACCGGCGCGCTGGCCACTTCGGTTGTCGTGGAGGGCGAGCGGGCGGTCGGGCGTGACGTTCCGGCAGGGCGGCGGCACGCACGCCGTACGCGCCCGGCGGGAGGTGCTGCTCTGCGGCGGCGCGATCAACTCCCCGCAGCTGCTGATGCTCTCCGGCATCGGCCCGGCCGCGCACCTCGCGGAGCACGGCATCGACGCGCGAGTCGACCTCGCGGGTGTGGGCGCGAACCTCCAGGACCACCCGGTGGCGCCGATGCTCTGGTACACCCGCGGCATCGACGACCTCGCCCAGCTCAACAACCTGCGCACGTACGGGCTGTGGAAGGCGCGGGGCCGGGGCCCGCTCTCCTCGAACGTCGGCGAGGCGGGCGCGTTCTTCGCCACCCGCGAGGGGCTCCCGGCTCCCGACCTGCAGATCCACGTGGCCCCGACCGGCTTCTACGACAACGGCATGCACGAGCCGACCAGCCGGATGGTCACCGCGGCGCCGACGCTGGTGTCGGTGGCGAGCAGGGGGTCGATCAGGCTGCGGTCGGCCGATCCCTCGTGGCACCCGGCCATCGACGCGGCGTACCTCGAGGACCAGACCGACCTCGACGCGCTGCTCGCGGGCCTGCGTCGCACCTGGGAGATCTGCACCCAAGGCGAGCTGGGCCGCTTCCTCGACCGGCCCTGGCAGCTGCCGGAGCACCCGTCCGACGACGACCTCGTCGAGCACATCCGGACCTGGGCGCAGACGCTCTACCACCCGACGTCGACCTGCGCGATGGGCTCAGGCGAGGACGCGGTCGTCGACGCGGAGCTGCGCGTGCGCGGCGTCGAGGGGCTGCGCGTCGCGGACGCCTCGGTGATGCCCGCCGTACCCCGCGGCAACACGAACGCCCCCACCATCATGGTCGCCGAGAGGGCGGCCGATCTGATCAGGAGTGCTCCATGACGGTCACTGACACCCGAGCGACGTTCGACTCCCTCAACCCGATCACCGGCGACGTCGTCGCGACGCACCCGGTGCACGGCGAGGAGGAGGTGCGGGAGGCCGTTGCGCGCGCGAAGGAGGCGGCGGCCTGGTGGTCGGCGCTGACGTACGACGAGCGCAAGACCCACCTGACCGCCTGGAAAGGCGTGATCACCCGCCGGGTCGCGCAGCTCGCCGACGTGATGCACCAGGAGACCGGCAAGCCGCACGGCGACGCGATGATCGAGGCGGCGCTGGCGATCGACCACCTCGCGTGGGCGGCGGGGCACGCGGAGAAGTTCCTCAAGCGGCGTCGGGTCCCCTCGGGTCTGGTGATGGCCAACCAGGCGGCGAGCGTGGCGTACCTGCCCCTCGGCGTCGTCGGCGTGATCGGCCCCTGGAACTACCCGGTGTTCACGCCGATGGGCTCGATCGCCTACGCGCTGGCCGCGGGCAACGCGGTGGTGTTCAAGCCGTCAGCGAGTACACGCCCGGTGTCGGGGAATGGCTGGCCCGGACGTTTGTCGAGACCGTGGGGCGCCCGGTGCTGCAGGTGGTCACCGGTCACGGGGAGACGGGTGCGGCGCTCTGCCGGGCCGGCGTCGACAAGGTGGCCTTCACCGGTTCCACCGAGACCGGCAAGCGGGTGATGGCGGCCTGCGCCGAGACGCTCACCCCGGTGGTGATCGAGGCCGGCGGCAAGGACGCGCTGATCGTCGACGCGGACGCCGACATCGAGGCCGCGGCTGACGCGACGCTGTGGGGCGCGTGCGCCAACGCGGGCCAGACCTGCGCCGGCGTGGAGCGGGTCTACGTGCACGAGCGGGTGTACGACGAGTTCCTCGACGGCTCTGGTGGACAAGTCGCGGGAGCTGCGCGCCGACGACGGCCCGGGTTCGCACCTCGGCCCGATCACGATGCCCAAGCAGATGGACATCATCCGCTCGCACATCCAGGACGCGCTGGACCGCGGCGGTCGAGCGGTGGTCGGCGGTGTGGACGCGGTGGGGGAGCGGTTCGTGCAGCCGACGATCCTGGTCGACGTACCGGAGGACTCGCGGGCAGTGCAGGAGGAGACGTTCGGCCCGACGGTCACGGTGGCCAAGGTGCGCGACATGGACGAGGCGGTGACGCTGGCCAACGGCACGCGGTACGCCCTCGGCTCGACGGTGTTCGCCAAGGAACGCGGCATGGAGATAGCCGAGCGGTCTGCGCACCGGGATGACCGCGATCAACGGCGTCATCACCTTCGCCGGCATCCCCAGCCTCCCGTTCGGCGGCGTCGGCGACTCCGGCTTCGGCCGCATCCACGGCCCCGAGGGCCTTCGCGAGTTCACCTACCCCAAGGCGATCTCCCGCCAGCGCTTCAAGCCGATGCTCGCCCTGACCACGTTCGCCCGCACCGAGAAGGCCGAGGAGCAGCTCGCCAAGATGATCACGATGCTGCACGGCCGCGGGACCACGATCCCGAAGAAGTAGCCGACCCGAGAATCCCGCTCAACCATGGGGATCTGAGCCACTTTCCGTCCACAGGCAGGCCTGACGACAACGCTTTCCACAGGCCGGTCCTGAGCCTCAGAGAATGTCGGTGCTCGGTGGTCGAATAGACCCATGGCGAACACCGCGGACACACGCGATCGGGCACACCCGATCGCCCGTGGCGTGTCCCGGATCGAGGACGAGCTGAAGACGCTGCGGGACGCACCGGCCTGGTCGATGAGCCCGGCCGAGACCCGTGACGGCGATGGTCCGGATCACCCGCCTGGATGCCGCAGTCGCGGAGCTCGAAGCTCCGGGTCGCCGCACCATGGCCAGACCGTGGAGGTGGAAGCCGAGTCCGGTGCCACCAGTCACGGCGAACTGGTGGGCGCACGCCACGAAGCAGACGCGTGCCGCGGCGCACCGCAAGACCCGGCTCGCCGCGGCGCTTGGTTCGGTGGCGTTCGAGCCGACACGGGTGGCGCTGGCGGAGGGTCGGCTGCTGGTCGACCAGGCCCAGGTGATCATCGCGGCGGTCGAGGCACTGCCCGCCGACCTCGACCCGCGGGTCGCGGCGGAGGCGCAGGCGAGCGCTGGTCGGTTATGCCGAGCACCACGACGCCCGGGAGCTGCGGATCCTGGGGAACCGGATCCTGGAGGTCATCGCTCCGGAGGTCGGCGAGGCCCACGAAGCCCAGCAGTTGGCCGCCGAGGAGCGCGAGGCGGAGGCGGCCGCATCGTTCCGGATGGTCGAGGACGGGCACGGGAGGTGCCACGGCCGGTTCACGATCTCCTCCCTGCACGGGGCGATGCTGAGGAAGCAGCTGCTCGCGATCGCGGCACCCAAGCACCGGGCCCGGGTGGACGGGCAGGCACCGGAACCCGGACGCCCGTCGGCGCACCGGCTGGGGGAGGCGTTCGCGGAGTACATCGAGACCTACCCCACCGACCGGCTCCCCAAGACCGGCGGCGTCTCCGCCACCGTCGTGGTCACCATGACCGTGGACACCCTGATGGGTGGGTTGAAGGCCGCCGAGTTGGACACCGGCCACCGGATCAGCCCCGGCCTGGCCCGGAAGCTCGCCTGCCGGGCCGGGATCATCCCCGCCGTCCTCGGCACCCAGTCCCAGGTCCTCGACCTCGGCCGGAGGACCCGGTTCCACACCGAACCCCAACGGATCGCCCTCGCCATCGAACAGGGTGGCTGCACCGCGGAGGGCTGTGACTGGCCGCCCGGTATGTGCCACGCCCACCACGACCAGCCCTTCAGCACCGGCGGCGACACGAGCGTGAAGAACGGCCGGCTGCTCTGCCCCAGACACCACGCCCGCGCCCACGACCCCGCCTACCACGACCACCAGCTTCCCCGGCAGGCAAGGTCAGGTTCCACCGGAGAACGTGAGGGACTCGGGTCACCTCAGTGCGCCAGCTTGAGACCGATGACGCACCCGACCAGGCCCGCCAACAGCAACACCTTCGCAGCGGTCACAGTCTCCGCTCCGGTGACCATCCCGTACGCGACGGTCAGTGCTGCGCCGACGCCGACCCAGACGGCGTACCCGGTGCCGATGGGAAGGGTTCGCAGCGCGTAGGCAAGACCGCCCATGCTGAGCACGATCCCGACCAGGAAGACCAAGGAAGGGGTGAGCCGGGAGAAGCCCTCGGACTTGCCGAGAGCAACAGCCCACACGGCTTCGAAGGCACCAGAGAGGACGAGAACTAGCCAGGCCATGACGGACTCCAAGGTGGCCGTCGTGTCGCGTTCCGGGTACGGCTCCCTCGTCCGGTGAGTCTGATCGACTCGAGTACGACGCTACCCCTGTGCGATTGCCGCGGAGGTAATCGGTCAGACGCCGTCATCTGCTGCGAAGCGCGGTTCCATGGACTCCGACCACCTGGATGTAGCGCAACGGCTCTGTGTAGCCGGGTCAGTGCTCGGTGTTGATAACGCAGAACAGGTTGCCGTCGGGGTCTGCAAGGACGACGACGTCCGGCTCGTCGGGGTAGTCCCACTTGACGCGGGTGGCACCGAGCGCCCGCGTCTGATCGAGCCGTGTACCGCATCCTGGTCATGCATGTCGTCACGTCGATCTCGTTGGAGCTGCGCCACCTCGATTGCAACAGATGAACCGCTCAGGCCGGTCACCCAGTTGTCCGCCACCACCGCTCGACCAGCATGGCCGGCATGCTCTCGGTAGAAGACCGCCTCGACATTCACGAGCTGCTCGCACTGCACGGGCACCTGATGGACGAGGGAGGGTTCGACCGCCTCGACGAGCTCTTCACTCCGGACTTCGTCTACGACGTGTCGCTCCTCGGCGGAGGCGAGCTCGAGGGTGCGGCGGCGCTGGAGGAAGCGGCCCGCACGCTCGGCGACGCGAACCCGATCGGCCACCACGTCACCAACGTCATCGTGCAGGCCTGCGACGAGCCGGACAGCGCCAGGGTGACGTCGAAGGGGATCGGCGTCAACGCCGACGGCACGTCGGGGTCGGTGGCGTACGAGGACGTCGTCACCAAGACCGCCGACGGCTGGCGGATCCACCGTCGCCGGGTGGTGCCGCGGAAGCGCCCGCTCCACCCCTGATCCACCTAGCTAGGGCGCGGGGTAGCGAGCCCCGTTGAACGTCACCCGCAGCGTGTAGACCGACCGGCCGGCGGTGACGAAGAGCTGGTTCAGCTTCGGGCCGCCGAAGGTGAGGTTGGAGGCCGGCTCGGGGAGCAGCAGCTTGCCGATCAGGTCGCCGTCCGGGGCGAAGCAGTGCACGCCGTCCCAGGCCGCTGCCCAGACCCGGCCCTCGCTGTCGAGGCGGATCCCGTCGAACTTGCCGAAGTTGCAGGTGGCGAAGATCGCGCCGCCGCTCAGCGTCCCGTCGTCGCCGACGTCGAAGACCCGGATGTGGCTGGGGTCCTGGCGGGTGTCGACGATGAACAGCTGGGACTCGTCGCGGGAGAAGGCCAGGCCGTTGGGCCGGACGAAGTCGTCGGCGACGACGGTGAGCGATCCGGTGCTCGGTTCGAGCCGGAACACGAAGCAGCCGCCGAGCTCGTTCGTGCCGGCGTTCCCCTCGTAGTCGCCGTCGATGCCGTACGACGGGTCGGTGAACCAGATGGTGCCGTCGGCTCGTACGACGACGTCGTTGGGGCTGTTCAGCCGCTTGCCGTCGTAGCGGTCGGCCAGCACGGTGACCGTGCCGTCGTGCTCCGTGCGGGTCACCCGGCGGTTGCCCTGCTCACAGGTGACCAGCCGGCCCTCGCGGTCGATCGTGTTGCCGTTGGCGTAACCCGAGTCCTCGCGGAGGACCCCGACCGCACCGGTGGTCTCGTCCCAGCGCATCAGCCGGGAGTTCGGGATGTCGCTCCACACGAGGTAGCGGCCGGCCGCGAAGTACGCCGGCCCCTCGCTCTTGCGTGAACCGCGGTCGAGGATCTCGACGACGTAGTCGCCGTCCAGCCACGCGAACCGATCGTCGAGCTTCTCGAAGGAGGTGTCGATGGTGTCCATGGACATTCGCTCTTTCCGTTGAGGCCCCGGCCTCAGCGGAGGGCAGGGACCCGGTGACCGGACGGCTTCTGCCGGTCCGGCAACCTCACTTTCCCCGCCCGCAGGCGTTGCTTCGGTTCACCGCCACGATAGCAACGCCGGCTGTCGCGGGGTCAGCTCGGTTGGAGCACGACGGTGATGGTGGCCGCCCGGCTGGGCTCGTTGGTGGTCGCGGTCAGCCCGGGCCAGGCGCCGGAGGGCACCGGCGCGCCGCTGTCGGCGAGCAGTGCGGCGATCCGGCCGCTGCCACTCCCGATGGTCTCGTCGCGCGCCGTCACTCCGGCCGGGGGGACCCAATCGGTGGTCGTCGACGACTTGTCGGCCCAGTACGAGACGACCCAGCGCCCGTCTCCCGAGACGGTCACCGGTGGGCTGGGGTGCGATGCGCTCTTGACCGACTCCGAGCGAGTGGCGACGATCCCCACGGGGTCGGTCGGCGAGGTACCGCTGTAGGCGGCGAGCTGGAGCACGATCTTGGTGGTGGTGGCGAGCCTGACCGTGACCGCACTCCCGGGGTCGGTCGTGGTCGCGATCCGCCGCCACACGAGCGTTCGCTGAGAACTGACGACGAAGTCGGCGACCTGCGTCCACCCCGCGGGCGGCGTCACGGCGGTGTCGCTGATGTTGACGCTGGCGAAGAGCAGCAGGGCGTCGTCGGCACGTACGGCGCTGGGCACGGTGACCGTCGAGGAGGTGGAGTTGTTCACGGACCGGGTGACGGCGCGGAAGCCGATGGTGGGTGCTGTGACGGACACCGTGACCGGCTGCGTGGTCGACCCCGTGGCTCCGGCGCCGTCCGTGACGGTGAGCGTCACGTCGTAGGTGCCGGGGGCGGCGAACGTGTGCGGGGTTGTTGCGCCGGAGGCCGTACCTCCCGGGAACGTCCACTGGTAGCTCGCGATCGGGCCCTCCGCGTCGGAGGACCCGGTGCCGTTGAAGCTGCAGGTGAGGCCGGAGCACTGGCTGGTGAAGGCGGCGACCGGCGGGGTGTTCGGCGTCTGTGCGGTGGTGTAAGCAAGGTGCAGCACCGGCGCCTGGGCCCCGTCGTGCGAGGAGGCTCGGCGCTCGCCGGTCCCGGTCATCACAAACGCCAGCGCGTTCCCCGACCGCCAGCCGGGCCGGCGCACGATTTCCTGCACGATCGAGCGGAGGTCGGTCGTGCGCTGGGCCGCGCCCGCCTGGCCGTTCGACCAGGACGGAGGGGACCAGGGGGTGGTCGCCGCGGTGCGGGGACGCGACGAAACGGTCGTCGAGGAGGTGGTGAACGTGGCGGTGTCGTCCTGGGCAATGCCGGCGATCTGGACCGATGTGGCACCACTGTTCGAGCCGGTCGCCCGGAACTGGATCCACGCCTCGGTGATCGTGGCCCCGGTGGGCACCGCGAGGTTGTCGAACCGGATGCCGATCGTCTGCGCCGTCGTACCGGCCCGGGGGATGTTGAGGGACGACCCGAGCCAGTCGGCGAAGCCGGTTGGGCGCTGCTCGACGTCGTCGAAGGCCTTCGCCACCGGGGTGTCGAGCGGCAGCGGTGCACCCACCGGCACGACGGTGACCGTCACGTCATCGGTGCCGGTCAGCGCGCCGTCGTCCGCCGTGGCACGGAGGACGTAGGTACCTGCGGCCCCGAAGGTCGCGGTTGTCTGGGCTGCCGCGGGCGTCGAGAAGTTCACCAGGCCCGGGCCGGAGACCCGGGACCACGCCACCGACGTGCTCGGGCCGGGCAGCCCGTCTTCATGGACGGTCGCGCTCAGGTTGAGCGGCGCGCCCACCGCCACCGGCGCGTCGCGTCCTGCGTCGACGACCGGTGCCAGGTTTCCGATCGGCGGAAGGTTGACGCGCATCTCGTAGATGCGGCCGTCGTTCTCGTTGGGATCCGTGTCGTTGTCGACGCCCCGGTCGACGATGTAGAGGTCGAAGCGTCCTGGGTCGTCGGTCGCGGGCGCGACGGTGATGCCAGCGGCGAAGACTTGGTTCGAGGCCGCGATGTCGACCGTGGCCACGAGCATCAGCTCGCGGTTGAATTCGTAGACCGCCTCGGAAGTGCTGTCGACGACGACCAGGGTGCCGCGTCCGGGGTGGAAGCCGATCCCCTCCGGATCCTCGGCGCCGTAGCGTTGCACGTCGAACTCGGTGGCCGTGTCGTCGCCCGTGGGCGCGATGCCGTCGAATCTGCCGTTCGGCCCCGGATCGATCCGGTGCACGTCGTGTCGGCGCCGTCGAGCACGAACAGCTCCCCGGTCGGTGGGAAGTAGGTCACGTCCTCCGGGTCGGTGCTGCCGAACGCCGCGGTGCTGAAGGAGGTGCGGGTGTCGTCGCTGGTCGCGTAGCGACCGTCGGGTCCGGGTGCGAACTCGTGGATCCGGAACTGGTCGTCGTCGGACACGTAGACATGGTCGTTGGTCGGGTTGTGACCGATGCCGGCGGCTTCCTTGGTCTGGGGGGTGGTGAGGCCGCGGTCGACGATCGTGCCGGTGCGGGTGGTCTCGAAGACGTTGGCGTTCTGGAAGACCGGCGTCTCGTCGACCTCGGAGTCCGAGATCAGGAAGTGGTCCCGGGCCGGGAGGTAGACGATGCCCGCCGGGTCCGGGATCGGCGGCGTCATCGTCGAGGTGTTGATGGTCCGCACCAGCGTCGCCGTCACCTCCGGCGCGGCCGCGGCGGCAGGTGCGCCCGTCCACCCGACCACGCACAGCGTGGCGCCAACGGCGATCGCGATCGCGCAGGACGCGGCGCTCCGGCTTCGGTTTCCCTGCATGAGCCCGCCCTTCCTGCCGTCGGCCCCCTGCGTGATCAACCTAGGCAGGGCTCGTCGGGAGGGCATGCCCAATTCCGGGGAACACCCCGACATGCCGCAGGAGCGTCTACGCGCGCTCGCTGGACTCCGACTCGGCGATCTGCCGGCGTACGTCGTCCATGTCCAGCCCGCGCACGCCGTTGATCACCTGGTCGAGCGCGGTGGGAGGCAGCGCACCGGGCTGGGCGAAGACCAGGATGCCGTCGCGGAAGGCCATCAGCGTGGGGATCGACGAGATGCCCGCGGCGGAGGCGAGCTCCTGCTGCTCCTCGGTGTTCACCGAACCGAACGTGATGTCCGGGTTGGCCTCCGACGCCGCCTCGTAGGTCGGCGCGAACTGCCGGCACGGGCCGCACCAGCTAGCCCAGAAGTCGACGAACAGGATCTGGTCGTCTGTGACGTGCGACACGAAGTTGTCGTCGGTCAGCTCGATCGTGGCCATCGCGCCAGCGTACCGGGGCTACCGAAGCGAGTACGTCGCCAGCGAGACGCCGACGTAGTGCGTGGTGAACGCCAGGATCGTGAACGAGTGGAACACCTCGTGGAAGCCGAACCACCGGGGCCACGGGTCGGGGCGCTTGAAGCCGTAGACGACGCCGCCGAACGTGTAGAGCGCGCCGCCGACGGCGACCAGCACGAGGACGGCGATCGCCATCCCGTTGCCCAGCCGGCTGGCCGCCCCGTCGATGAAGCCGGGGACGAAGAACACCGCCGACCAGCCGAGGCCGATGTAGATCGGCAGGTAGAGCCAGCGGGGGGCGTCGAGCCAGAAGACCCGGAACAGCACCCCGAGGATGGCGCACCCCCAGACCACAGAGAGCAGTACGACCCGCTGGGTGCCCTGCAGCAGGATCAGGGTGATCGGCGTGTAGGTGCCCGCGATCAGCAGGAAGATGTTGGCGTGGTCGAAGCGTCGGAGGAACGTCCAGACCCGGGGTGACCAGGTGCCGGTGTGGTAGATCGCCGACACGCCGAAGAGCAGCAGAGCGCTCGCCGCGAAGAGTGCCGACCCGACCCGCGTGGTCGCCGTCGGCGACAGGCAGATCAGCACGATCCCGCCGACCAGCGCCAGCGGGGCGGTGCCGAGGTGCATCCAGCCCCGCAGCTTCGGCTTCACCTCGGCCAGCGACTCCCCGATCGACTCGAGGCCGGCGCGCACGGCGTCGTTCGCGTGGTGAAGGGCCTCGTTCATGTCGTCAGGCTAACGGGCGGGTGTGTGCGATCGGGGCGGAACGCGGTGCTTGCCACATCGCCACGGGCTTGCGCCCGAGCACCTAACATCGAGGGGTGGCGGACTGGAAGCGTGGACTGCGGCGGGTGCTCTACCCCCTCTACGAGTCGCGGATGCTGCGCCGGATGCCCTCCAACCTTCCCAAGCACGTCGGCGTGATGCTCGACGGCAACCGCCGCTGGGCCAAGGCCGTCGGCGCCGACACCGCCCACGGCTACCGCGCCGGCGCCGCCAACATCGAGCCGCTGCTCGGCTGGTGCGAGGAGGTCGGCGTCGAGGTCGTCACGCTGTGGCTGCTGTCCACCGACAACCTCAACCGGCCGCCGGCCCAGCTCAGCGGGCTGCTCTCGATCATCGAGGGCGCGGTCGACACCCTCGCCGAGGAGCACCGCTGGCGCCTGCACCCCGTCGGCGCCCTCGACCTGCTGCCGGCCACGACCGCGGAGAAGCTGAAGGCCGCCGAGGAGGCCACCCGCGACATCGACGGGATGCTGGTCAACATCGCGGTCGGGTACGGCGGCCGGCGCGAGATCGCGGACGCCGTACGGTCCCTGCTTCATGAGCACGCCGCCAAGGGCACCTCGCTCGAGGAGCTCGCCAGCGTCATCGACGTCGAGCACATCGCCGACCACCTCTACACCAAGGGTCAGCCCGACCCCGACCTGGTGATCCGCACGTCCGGGGAGCAGCGGCTCGGTGGCTTCCTGCTCTGGCAGAGCGCGAAGTCGGAGTTCTACTTCTGCGAGGCCTACTGGCCGGACTTCCGCCGGGTCGACTTCCTGCGGGCCATCCGGGCCTACGCGCTGCGCGAGCGCCGGTACGGCGCGTAACCCTCCCTTCACCCCCCGTTCGGGCGTGTCGTCCCTGGATCGACGAGCCGGCGGGGTTACGTTCCCGGCAGTGGTGAGTGGGGAAGCTCACCGCATCGGGAGGCCCGAACGTGAGAGATCACGACCTACTCGCCCGGACCGGGTGGCAGGCCCAGCCTTGCCCCTCGCCCCGGACGGGAGGACGCCGGCACTCCGGCGTTCGGGCTCCCTCCCGGTCCAACTGCGTCGACGAGTAGGGCCGGGCGAGGGTGCGCGCGCGGTCACGTGAGGGGTGCCCCGTGCCACGTGCAGCAGCATCACCCAAGGCGGCGAAGTCCGCGAACCCGCAGACTCGGACCTACGTCCTCGACACGAGCGTGCTGTTGGCCGACCCCGGCGCCCTGCGCCGCTTCGAGGAGCACGAGGTCGTGCTCCCCGTGGTCGTGATCACCGAGCTCGAGGGCAAGCGGCACCACCCCGAGCTCGGCTACTTCGCGCGGAGCGCGCTCCGGCTGCTGGACGAGCTGCGGATCCTCCACGGGCGGCTCGACGAGCCGGTGCCGGTGGGCGAGGAGGGCGGCACCATCCGGGTCGAGCTCAACCACACCGACTCCGACTCGCTGCCGTCCGGCTTCCGGCTCGGCGACAACGACACCCGGATCCTCTCCGTGGCGCGCAACCTGGCCGACGAGGGCTTCAACGTGACGCTCGTCTCCAAGGACCTCCCGCTGCGGATCAAGGCGTCGGCCGTGGGCCTGGACGCCGAGGAGTACCGCGGGGAGACGGTGGCGGACTCCGACCCCGGCTACAGCGGGATGGCCGAGATCGAGGTGAGCCGCGGCCGACCTCGACGAGCTGTACGACGACGGCACCCTCGACCTCGAGTCCGCCCGCGAGCTGCCCTGCCACCAGGGCCTGGTGCTGCTCTCCGACCGGGGTACGGCGCTGGGCCGGGTCGGTCCGGACAAGCACGTGCACCTGGTGCGCGGCGACCGGGAGGCGTTCGGCATCCACGGCCGCAGCGCGGAGCAGCGGATCGCGCTGGAGATGCTGCTCGACCCGGAGGTCGGGATCGTCTCGCTGGGCGGCCGGGCCGGCACCGGCAAGTCCGCGCTGGCCCTGTGCGCCGGGCTGGAGGCGGTGCTGGAGCGCCAGCAGCACCGGCGGGTCGTGGTGTTCCGGCCGCTGTTCGCCGTCGGTGGCCAGGAGCTCGGCTACCTGCCGGGCTCGGAGTCGGAGAAGATGTCGCCCTGGGCGCAGGCGGTGTTCGACACGCTCGGCGCGATCACCTCGACCGACGTGATCGACGAGGTGCTCGCCCGAGGCATGCTCGAGGTGCTGCCGCTGACCCACATCCGGGGCCGCTCGCTGCACGACGCGTTCGTGATCGTCGACGAGGCGCAGTCGCTGGAGCGCAACGTGCTGCTCACCGTGCTCTCCCGGATCGGCGCCAACTCCAAGGTGGTGCTCACCCACGACGTCGCCCAGCGCGACAACCTGCGGGTCGGGCGCCACGACGGCGTGGTGGCGGTGGTCGAGAAGCTCAAGGGGCACCCGCTGTTCGCCCACGTGACCCTGACCCGCTCCGAGCGCTCCCCGATCGCCGCGCTGGTGACCGAGATGCTCGAGAACGTCGCGCTGTAACGCGCATCCCCATCATTGGATACGCGCCATTTGCGTGAACGGGCAAATGCATGCAGGGTTGTCGGGATTGTCGCGCGCTCGGGCGCGCGATTGCCCTGCATGACGACCGAACGCCGTCTACCCAGAGACCCAACCTGTGTCGAAGCACGTCAAACACGTACCGAAGCACCGCGCGGCACCGCCCAGGCACACCCTCGCCAAGGCTCCGCGCAAGGCGCTGCGAACCACCGTCCTGCTCTCCTCCGTCGCCGTCGCCGCCACGGGCGCGACCATCGCCGGCGGTTTGGTCGGTGGCGACGGTCCCACTTCCGTGACGAACGCCGCCGCCGACGCCGACGCCGAGCCGATGCATCCAAGCGCGGTGCAGCCGCCGCCGTCGGTGAGCGCGAGCCGGTGGTCTCCCGTTCCGACCCCCGCGACCGCCCCGACCCGGCCAAGGCCGCCGCGCTGCGCGCCGACTCCGGCGAGGCGATGATCCGCACCGAGAACCTCGCCGTGGCCGACCCGCGCGACATCGCCCGGGCCCTGCTCGACGAGTTCGGTTTCGGCCAGGACCAGTTCGGCTGCCTCGACTCGCTCTACTCGCGCGAGTCCGGCTGGCGCGTCGACGCGGACAACCCCTACTCCTCGGCCTACGGCATCCCGCAGGCGCTGCCGGGCTCGAAGATGGCCTCCGCGGGTGCCGACTGGGCGACCAACCCGGTGACCCAGATCCGCTGGGGTCTCGGCTACATCCAGGACCGCTACGGCAGCCCCTGCGGCGCCTGGGCGCACAGCGAGTCGAACGGCTGGTACTGACCTGACCCGGTCCGGCCTTATCGGCCGGTCATGGAGTCGACGTCGAGCGCCTCGTCGAGCTGCTCCTCGGTGAGCTCGCCGCGCTCGACGTACCCCAGCGCGATCACGGTCTCCCGGATCGTGGTGCCGTCGGCGAGCGCCTGCTTCGCGATCTTCGACGCGGCCTCGTAGCCGACGTACTTGTTGAGCGGGGTGACCACCGACGGCGAGGACTCGGCGTAGCGGCGCATCCGCTCGGCGTCGGCGGTGATGCCGTCGACGCAGCGCTCGGCCAGCACCGTGCTCGACGTGGACAGCAGGCGGATCGACTCGAGGACGTTGCGGGCGATCACCGGCATCGCGACGTTGAGCTCGAAGCTCCCGCTCGCGCCGGCCACCGTGATCGCGGCGTCGTTGCCGATCACCTGGGCGCAGACCATCAGGGTGGCCTCGGGCAGCACCGGGTTGACCTTGCCGGGCATGATGCTCGAGCCCGGTTGCAGGTCGGGCAGGTGGATCTCCGAGAGCCCGGTGGTCGGTCCGGACCCCATCCAGCGCAGGTCGTTGCAGATCTTGATGAGACCGACCGCGATGGTCCGCAGGACCCCGCTCAGCTCGACCAGCGAGTCGCGGGTGCCCTGCGCCTCGAAGTGGTTGCGGGCCTCGGTGAACTCCTGCCCGGTGCGCTCGGAGAGTACGGCGATCGTCCGCGCCGCGAACCCGTCAGGGGTGTTGATGCCGGTGCCGACCGCGGTGCCGCCGAGCGGCAGCTCGCGGACCCGGGGGAGCACCGCCGTGAGCCGCTCGACGGCGTACCGCACGGTGGCGGCGTAGCCGCCGAACTCCTGGCCGAGCGTCACCGGTGTCGCATCCATCAGGTGCGTGCGCCCCGACTTCACCAGGTCGGCGAACTCCGTGGCCTTGGCCTCCAGCGAGGTCGCCAGCGCGTCGAGCCCGGGCAGCAGGTCCTCGGTCACCGCGAGCGCGGCGGCCACGTGGATCGCGGTCGGGAAGACGTCGTTGCTGGACTGGCTGGCGTTGACGTGGTCGTTGGGGTGTACGTCGTGCCCGCCCCGGGCCGCGAGGGTGGCGATCACCTCGTTGGCGTTCATGTTGGAGCTCGTGCCGGAGCCGGTCTGGAAGACGTCGATCGGGAACTCGTCGTCGTGGCGGCCCGCGGCGACCTCGCCAGCGGCGTCGGCGATCGCCGCGGCGGCGTCGCTCTCGAGGACGCCGAGCTCGCCGTTGGTCACGGCCGAGGCCGCCTTGACCTGGCCGAGCGCCGCGATCAGCCGCGGCTCCAGCGTGGTGCCGCTGATCGGGAAGTTCTCCACGGCCCGCTGGGTCTGGGCCCGCCACAGCGCGGCCCGCGGAACCCTGACCTCACCCATGCTGTCGTGCTCGATGCGGTAGTCGTCGGTCACGCTGCCGACGGTACCCTTGACTATTGGTAACTAATCAGTTACCAATGATGGATGGACGCCTTCGCCGCACTGGCCGACCCGGTGCGTCGCGACCTGCTCCGGCGGCTCGCCCGCGGCCCGGCGCGCGTGGTCGACCTCGCCGCCGATCACCCGATCAGCCGCCCCGCGGTGAGCAAGCACCTGCGGCTGCTCTCCGAGGCCGGGCTGGTGACGGCCGACGACCACGGGCGGGAGCGCCACTACCGAGCCGCCACGGCGGGCCTCGCCCCCGTGCAGGCGCTGCTCGACGAGCTGGCCGCCCCGACGCCCCCGATCAGCGAGCGGATGCTCGACGGCCTCGACCTCGAGGTCCGGCGTACCGGCCGCGAGCGCCGCGCCACCGCACCCACCCACCAGGAGGAAACCGGATGACCACCACGCCCACCACCCCCGTCAGCCACTGGCCACAAGCGAGGCGCACGAGGGCCACGACCTACGTCGCGTTCGACCGCACGTTCCGCGCGCCGATCGACGACGTCTGGGCGGCGGTCACCGAGTCGGACCGGCTGGCCGCTGGATCGGCAGCTGGGAGGGCGACCCGGCCGTCGGGCGGGTCGCAGTTCCGGATGCGGTTCGAGGGCGAGAGCGCACCCGCCGAGGATTTCACGATCGACGTGTGCGAAGCCGCCGCACCGGCTGGTGATCACCACCGAGGCGCCGTCACCCGACGGGACCACGCCGGTGACCTGGCACCTGGTGCTCGAGCTCGCCGAGGAGCGACGGCGTCACCACGTTCACTTCTCCCAGTCGTGCCCGACCCACGATGGCGGAGAGCGTCGGGCCGGGCTGGGACTACTACCTCGACCGGATGGTCCTGGCCGAGACGGGCGGCGATCCCGGGCACGCTGGACTTCGACGACTACTACCCGGCGCTGGCCGAGCACTACCGCCGCGAGTTCGGCTGAGGCTGCCTCGCGGGACGGTACCCGCGCGGCGTAGAGCCAGTAGTTCTCGTCCCGCTCCTGGAGCAGTACGTCGTGCCGGCGGGTGCTGACCTCGCCGAACACCTCGGCCAGGGTCTCCTCGAGCTCGGGTGCCTCGGCCGCCGACCACACCACCAGCGCGCCGCCGGGCCGCAGCACGTCGCGCGCGGAGGTCAGGAACGGCGCGTGGTAGAGCGCCTCGTTGGTGTCGTGGACCAGGTAGCCCGGGCCGTTGTCGACGTCGAGCAGGATCAGGTCGTACGACGCCGGCCGGGCCTCGGCGATCGCGACCGCGATGTCCGCCAGCACGACAACCACCCGCTCGTCAGCCAGCAGCGCGGGGCCGTGGGCGATGGTGCCGTCGCGCATCCACCGCACCAGCGCCTCCTCGATCTCGACGACGGCGCACTTCTCCACCCGCGAGTCCGCGAGCACCTCGTGCATCGTGAAGCCGAGCCCCAGGCCGGCGACCACCACCGCTCGCGGCCGCTCGACCATCGCCAGCGCCGCAGCCGCCAGCGCCCGCTCGGTGCTCACCTCGAAGGTGTCCATCACGAACACGCCGTTGGCGCGCAGCTCCAGCGCCGTCGGCCCGTCGTCGGGCCGGCGCTCCCGCAGCACCAGCTCCCCGCGCTCGCTCTCCGCCCGGGCGATCTCGACGTACTCCACGGGTTCCATCGTGCCGGGCGGTTCGGCTCGGACGTCATACGGGTGGGGCCACCACTTGCTCCAGCCGTATGACGTCTCGTGAACCAACGAGCGTCCACAGCCTGGTGGGCGGGCGCTCTTGTCCACAGGCGCGGCGGACGCTGTGGCTGTCCGTGCGCCACGGAGGCACCGTCGACGAATGCCCCGATCCTCGAACCTCGATGACGCCCGGTTCCGATCCGCGCTGGCCCGCGCTGCTGCTCAGGGCGGTGTTCTGTCGCGGCCGCAGCTCTATGCGCTCGGTGTCACTCGGTGGGAGATCCGCGGGCATGTTCGGGGGCACCGTTGGCAGCTGATCGGCGATCAGTCCGTCTGTCTGCACAACGGAGCGGTCGAAGATCGGGGTCATTGGTGGGCGGCGGTGTTCCAGGGCGGTCCGCGTGCGTGTCTTGACGGCGCCTCTGCGCTCATCGCCTGTGGGTTGGAGCGGTTCGACCTGGACCGAGTTCGGGTCTCGGTGCCGCGCGGCGCCCGGATCCGCCGCACTCGTCGCTACGACATTCGCCAGACTCGGCGCTGGTCGGCCGACGACATTGTGCGCACCGGCATTCCGCGCACCCGGGTCGAGGTCGCTGCGATACGCGCCGCGCTATGGGCGGCCTCGGACCGGCAGGCGACCTACCTCCTGACTCTCGTGGTCCAACAGGGCCTCGCCACGGCCGACCAGATCGGCCACGAGCTGCTCCGGGTCCGACGCGACAAGCGTCGCCGCCTCTTGCATGCCGTCGTCAATGACCTGCTCGATGGTGCTCGGGCGCTCGGCGAGCTGGACGTCGCCCGCGAGCTGCGCCGGCGAGGCCTCCCGGCTCCGGAGAGACAGGTGCTGCGCAAGGACCGCCGCAACAGGTACTACCTCGATCTCTACTGGCCGCGGTGGCACCTGGTGGTCGAGATCGATGGGATTCACCATGCCTGGGCGGAGAACGTTGTCGGCGACGCGCTGCGCCAGAACGCACTGACGCTCGACGGTGACACGGTCCTGCGCCTGCCGCTACTGGGCATCCGCCTCTGTCCCGACGACTTCTTCGCACAGATCGAGCAGGCCCTGGTCGCCGGAGGTATGCCCATCGCGGCGTGAGCGCATGTACAAGGTCATACGCTCGGAGCAGGGGCTTGCACCAGCCGTATGACGTCCGGGCCTAGTCGAAGATCTCGCTGAGCCAGCTCTCCTTCTTCTTCTTGCGGTACGGCTGCTGGTAGCGCTCTTGGTGCTGGTCGTGGCGCTGGTCGCGCTCGCGCTCGTAGCCGCCCTGCGGTGGCGGCGGCGCCGCGGCCGGGGCCTGCTGGGTCATCGACCGCTCGAGGATCTTGTCCAGCTCGCCGCGGTCGAGCCACACGCCCCGGCACTGGGGGCAGTAGTCGATCTCGATGCCGCTGCGCTCACTCATCGTGAGCGTGGTTCCGTCAGTGGGGCATTGCATGTCTGGTCCAACGACTCTCGTCGGCGCCGGGTTCCCTCACCCTCCCAGCGCGTCGAGAGCCCGGCGCAGCTCGCGAACGCCGCGCCCGACCCGTTCGACGGCGGCCTCACCGGCGGCCCCCGACCCGTCCGGGTCGGCGAGCTGAGCGACGGCCTCCTCCAGCGTGCTCAGCCGCGAGCTGAACTCCGCGAGCACGTCGACGCCGTCGCGCCGGTCCTCGAGCTGTCGACGCAGGAAGGCCGCTTGGGTCGTCAGACGCTGACCGGTCGCCCAGAGGTCCACGAATACCTGCACCTTCGCGCGCAGCAGCCACGGGTCGAAGGGCTTCGAGATGTAGTCGGCGGCTCCGGCGGCGTAACCGCGGTACGCCAGCCGCTGGTCCTGCGTCGACGGCGGTCAGAAAGATGATCGGGACGTTCTTGGTGCGCTCGCGGGCCTTGATCCGGGCCGCGGTCTCGAAACCGTCCATCCCGGGCATCTGCGCGTCGAGAAGGATCAGCGCGAACTCGTCGCGCAGCAGCGCGCGCAGCGCCTCCTCGCCGGAGCCGGCCCGCACCAGGGTCTGGTCGAGGGTGTTGAGGATCGCCTCCAGGGCGAGGAGGTTCTGGGGTCGGTCGTCGACCAGCAGGATTCGGGCTCGATCGGTCACGTGAGCCACACCCGGAAGAGGGAGAGCAGCTGGTCGACGTCGACGGGCTTGGTGACGTACTCCGACGCGCCCGCCGCCAGGCTGTCCTCGCGATCGCCGGTCATCGCCTTCGCGGTGAGCGCGATGAGCGGAAGCCGGCGGAACTGGGGGATGTCGCGGATCAGCTGCATCGCGGTGAGGCCGTCCATGCCCGGGCATCATGATGTCCATCAGCACCAGGTCGACGTCGGGCTCCCGCTGGAGCGTCTCGATCCCCGCCTCTCCGCTGTCGGCGTACAGCACGTCGATGCCGTGCCGCTCGAGCGCGCTGGTGAGCGCGAACACGTTGCGCACGTCGTCGTCCACGATGAGGACCCGCCTGCCGGCGAACATCTCGTCCCTAGGACGATCGAGCGGGGCGCCGTCGGCCGGTCGGGCTCGCGACGTGGGCGCGATGCAGGAACAAGCCGACGTCGTCGAGCAGCTGCTCGAGGGTGCGGGGGTACTTCAGCACCATCGATCGGGCGTAGGTGCGCAACCGCGACTCGTCGCGTTTGGTCATCCCCGCCACCGTGCTGACGACCACCGGTACCTCGCGCAACGCCTTCCTCGAACGAATCCGCCGGACCACGTCGAAGCCTCCGTCGGCGAGATCGAGGTCGAGCACCACGCAGTCGAACCCGTGGTCGGCCAGGGCCGCGTAGGCCTCCTCGACGGACCGGACGATATGGGTGTCGACGTCGTGGAGCGCACCGAACAGTGTCGCGGCGCTGTCGGACACCACGGGTGCGTCGTCGTCCGGCTCGCCGGTGACCACGAGAAGCGACCGGCGTGAGCTGGTCGGCGAACCGGACCAGACCCTCGATGGCGGCGTCCAGGCGACCGTCGGGAGTCGCCTCCTGCAGTACGTCGAGCGCGCCGGCCAGCCGGCTGCGGTGGGCGGCCTCGGCATTGGTGCCGGACAGCACCGCCACCGCCGGGATGTGGCGGGTGTCGGGATGGCCCTTGAGCCGCTCCAACAGGGCCGAGCCCTCGTGGAGCGTCAGTTCGCCGCCGACCACGATGCCGACCGGGCCGTGCTTGCGCGCGAGGCGCAGGGCGTTGTCAGCGTGGGTCGTCGCCAGGGTCCGGAGCCCCTGCAGGGCGCCGCGCTCGACCGCAGCCCGTCGCAGCTCGGGATCGGAGAGTGCGACCAGAAGCACCCGATCCCCCAGCTCGATCTCTTGCTCCGACACAGTCTCGTCGTCGAGAACGGTTCCGGCAGCCGGGGCGTTCGAGACCACCTCCCCGGCGGCGTCGCCATCGACCGCAGCGGCCCATGCGGAAGTCACCCCGCCGTGCACCGGCAGGTACAGAGTGAACGTGCTGCCCGCGCCCGGCTGGCTCTCCGCGTGGATCTCGCCGCCGATGAGGCGCGCGATCTCGCGACTGATGGACAGGCCGAGGCCGGTCCCGCCGAACTTGCGGCTGATCGTGCCGTCGGCCTGCTGGAACGCCTCGAAGATGATGCGCAGCTGCTCGGCGGGGATGCCGATGCCGGTGTCGATCACCGAGAATGCGATCACCTGCTCGGCGCTGCGAAGCGTGGCTGTGTTGAATTGCTTCTCGTGGGCCATCCGGATGAGCAGCTGCACCTCGCCCGTGTCGGTGAACTTCACGGCGTTGGAGAGCAGGTTGCGGAGCACCTGCTGGAGCCGGTGCTGGTCGGAATGGAGGCTGCGGGGGACGTCGTCCTCCACCGTGACCTGGAAGCGCAGGTCCTTCTCAGCCGTGAGCGGCCGGAGCGTCGCCTCGACGTACTCGATCACACCGGAGACCGCGACGTCGGCGGCATGGACGTCCATCTTCCCGGCCTCCACCTTCGAGAGGTCGAGGATGTCGTTGATCAGCTGCAGCAGGTCGGTGCCGGCGGAGTGGATCGTCCGGGAGTACTCGACCTGCCGCCGGTCCAGGTTGCCCTCGGGGTTGTCCGACAGCAGCTTCGCCAGGATCAGCAGTGAGTTGAGCGGCGTGCGCAGCTCATGGGACATGTTGGCGAGGAACTCCGACTTGTAGCGCGAGGAGAGCGCCAGCTGCTCGGCGCGATCCTCGAGGCCGCGCCGGGCATCCTCGATCTCGAGGTTCTTGATCTCGATCGCGCGGTTCTGCTCGGCGAGCAGGGACGCCTTGTCCTCGAGCTCCGCGTTGGTCTGCCGGAGCTCCTCCTGCTGGCCCTGCAGCTCCACCGACTTGTTCTGCAGCTCGGTCGCCAGCCGCTGGGACTCGACGAGCAGCTCCTCGGTACGGGAGCTGGCGATGATCGCGTTGAGGGAGACGCCGATGATCTCCATCAGCTGCTCGAGGAACTGCAGGTGGACCGGGCTGAAGCTCCCGAACGACGCGAGCTCGACCACGCCGAGCACCTGCTCCTCGAAGACCACCGGGAAGATCACGACCGTTGCCGGTGAGGCCTGGCCGAGCCCCGACGTGATCCGGACGTAGTCGGTCGGCGCGTCGTCCAGAACGATCGGCTGTCCGTCCGATGGCGGCCTGGCCGACGAGCCCCTCGCCGAGGGCGAACGTCTCGGGAAGGTTCTTGCGCCGTCGATAGCCGTACGACGCGATCCGGCGCAGCGCGGTCTCGCCGTCCGGCCCGATCTCACCGACGAAGAACGACCCCTGGTGGGCTCCGACCAGAGGCGTCAGCTCGCTCACGATCAGCTGGGTGACGTCGAACAGGTCTCTCCCGCCCTGCATGTGGCCGGTGAACTTCGCGAGGTTGGTCTTGAGCCAGTCCTGATCCTGGTTGGCCCGTGTCGTCTCGCGCAGGTTGTCGATCATCTCGTTCAGGTTGCCCTTGAGCTCGGCGACCTCGCCCTCGGCCTCGACCGTGATCTGCTGGCTCAGGTCGCCCTGGGTCACGGCTGTCGACACCTCCGCGATGGCCCGGAGCTGGGTCGTCAGCGTGCCCGCCAGCTGGTTGACGTTCTCGGTCAGCTTGCGCCAGGTGCCGCGGACGTCGGCCACCTCGGCCTGGCCGCCGAGCTTGCCCTCGGTGCCGACCTCGCGGGCGACGCGGGTGACCTCGTCGGCGAACGACGACAGCTGGTCGACCATCCGGTTGACCGTGGTCTTGAGCTCGAGGATCTCGCCCCGCGCGTCGACGTACGTCTTCTGGGTGAGGTCGCCGTCGGCGACGGCGGTGGTGACCAGCGCGATGCTGCGCACCTGGCTGGTGAGGTTGCCGGCCATCGAGTTCACCGAGTCGGTGAGGTCCTTCCACGTGCCGGCGACGCCGCGCACCTGCGCCTGGCCGCCGAGGATGCCCTCGGTGCCGACCTCGCGGGCGACGCGGGTGACCTCGTCGGCGAACGCGCGCAGGGTGTCGACCATCGCGTTGATCGTGCTCGCGAGCGCGGCCACCTCGCCACGCGCTTCGATCGAGATCTTCTTGCTGAGGTCGCCGCGGGCCACGGCGGTGGACACGTCGGCGATGCTGCGCACCTGGTTGGTCAGGTTGGTGCCCATCGAGTTCACCGAGTCGGTGAGGTCGCGCCAGGTGCCGGCGACACCGGGTACCCGGGCCTGGCCGCCGAGCATGCCCTCGGTGCCGACCTCGCGGGCGACGCGGGTGACCTCGTCGGCGAAGGAGGAGAGCTGGTCGACCATCGTGTTGACGGTGCTCTTGAGCTCGAGGATCTCGCCGCGGGCGTCGACCGTGATCTTGCGGCTCAGGTCGCCGCTGGCGACGGCGGTGGTGACCTCGGCGATGTTGCGCACCTGCGCGGTCAGGTTCGCCGCCATCAGGTTGACGTTCTCGGTCAGGTCCCGCCAGGTGCCGGAGACGTCGTGGACGTCGGCCTGGCCGCCGAGGCGACCCTCGGTGCCGACCTCGCGGGCCACGCGGGTGACCTCGTCGGCGAAGGCCGACAGCTGGTCGACCATCGTGTTGACGGTGCTCTTGAGCTCGAGGATCTCGCCGCGGGCCTCGACCGTGATGGTGCGGGTCAGGTCGCCGCGGGCGACGGCGGTGGTGACCTCGGCGATGTTGCGCACCTGCGCGGTGAGCGTGCCCGCCATGAAGTTCACCGAGTCGGTGAGGTCCCGCCAGGTCCCGGACACGCCGGGCACGGCCGCCTGGCCGCCGAGCCGGCCCTCGCCGCCGACCTCGCGGGCCACTCGGGTGACCTCGTCGGCGAACGCCGAGAGCTGGTCGACCATGGTGTTGACGGTGGTCTTCAGCTCGGCCAGCTCGCCCTTGACGTCGACGGTGATCTTCTGGCTGAGGTCGCCGCGGGCCACGGCGGTGGTGACCTGGGCGATGTTGCGCACCTGGTTGGTCAGGTTGGTGCCCATCGAGTTCACCGAGTCGGTGAGGTCCTTCCAGGTGCCGGCGACACCGGGGACGTCGGCCTGGCCGCCGAGCATGCCTTCGCTGCCGACCTCGCGGGCCACGCGGGTGACCTCGGCGCCGAAGGCCGAGAGCTGGTCGACCATGGTGTTGACGGTGGTCTTCAGCTCGGCCAGCTCGCCCTTGACGTCGACGGTGATCTTCTGGCTGAGGTCGCCGCCGGCGACGGCGGTGGTGACCTGGGCGATGTCGCGCACCTGGTTGGTCAGGTTGCTCGCCATCGAGTTCACCGAGTCGGTGAGGTCCTTCCACCGGCCGGCCACGCCGGGGACGTCGGCCTGGCCGCCGAGGATCCCCTCGGTGCCCACCTCGCGGGCGACCCGGGTGACCTCGTCGGCGAACGTCTGCAGGGTCGCTGTCATCGAGTTGAGCGTGTCGGCCAGCTCGGCCACCTCGCCCCGCGCCGTCACCGTGATCTGCTGGCTCAGGTCGCCGCGCGCCACGGCCTGGGCGACCGAGGAGATGCCGCGGACCTGGCTGGTCAGGTTGGACGCCATCGTGTTGACCGAGTCGGTGAGGTCCTTCCAGGTCCCGGACACGCCTCGCACGTCGGCCTGGCCGCCGAGGCGCCCCTCGGTGCCGACCTCGCGGGCGACGCGGGTGACCTCGGCGGCGAACGACGACAGCTGGTCGACCATCCGGTCGACCGTGTCCTTCAGCTGCGCCATCTCGCCCGACACCTCGATGGTCACGGTGCGTGAGAGGTCGCCGTTGGCGACCGCGGTGGTGACCAGCGCGATGTCGCGGACCTGGGCGGTGAGCTGGGACGACATGGTGTTGACCGCGTCGATGAGGTCGCGCCAGGTCCCGTCGGCACTGCGCACCCGGGCCTTGCCACCGAGCTTGCCCTCGGTGCCGACCTCGCGGGTCACCCGGGTGATCTCATCGGCGATCGCCGCGAGCTGGTCGACCAGCCCGTTGACGTCCTTGGCCACCCGCAGCGGGTCGCCCCGCAGTGGCCGGCCGTCGACGCGTACGGCCATCCGCTGGGTCAGGTCGCCGGCAGAGACCGCACTGACCACCCGGGCGAAGTCCTCGGCGGGTCGCACCAGGTCGGTGACGAGGCTGTTGGCCGCCTCGATGCGAGGTCGCCCAGGACCCCTGCCCGACGCCGTTGGTCAGGCGCTCGGCGTGGCGGCCGTCCCGGCCCGCCAGTCGACGCACCCGGTCGAGCTCGGTCGCCAGATGCAGCTGACGGTCGGCGATCTCGTCGTAGAACGTGGCCAGCTCGGCCAGCACCCCGGATCCGGTCGGCGCGAGGCGCCGGGTGAAGGTGCCGTCGCGCATCGCCTTCATGGCGCCGAGGAGGTGTCTGAGCTGGGCTTCTTCGGTCGCTGGCCACGACGACCTCGTCTGGACCGCACTCTTTGTAGGGGGCATGTGCTTTCCTTCTCCGAGGCCGCGGGACTCGCTGACACATAAAGCGGCCCAAGTCTGTCACCCCGCAAGGGTGGAGGGGCAGAATCAGTGCCGGAATTATGACCACCGCGCGCAGGCACGCTAGCCGCACCTTTCCGGTTGACGAGAGATCCGTCGGAGAGGCCCGCCGCCACGCCCGCGAGAGCCTGGGGCGCTGGGACATCGATGACGTGGCCGACGACGTCGTACTCCTGGTCAGCGAGCTGATGACGAACGCCCTGACACACGCAGGCACTCCCGCGACGCTGAGCCTGCGGGTCGACGAGTCAGGGGTCCGGGTGGAGGTGGAGGACCAACATCCGGATCTCCGGCTTCCCGTCGCGGGGCGGCCGGGGGGCGACGACCGGGCGGAGTTCGGCAGGGGCCTGGTGATCACGGCGACCCTGGCGTCGACCTGGGGCGTGGACTACCGAGAAGGCTCCAAGCGGGTCTGGGCCACGCTGCCGCTGGACGACGATCTGGTTCTTTCGCCGGACGATCCGGGCGCAGTAGCTGCGCAGGAGCCACCGGCGGCCGCGGCGGCTCAGGAGGACGCCCGGCGCCGGCTCCGGAGCGTGAGGATGATCCCCTGGGCCTGAGCAACGAGGCGCTCACGCGGCTGAGCCTCGACGACTTCCTGGTGCTCACCGTGGAGCAGGTGCGCGACCGGGTCGCCGCGGACGCGGCGTACCTGCTCCTTGCCCAGGACTTCGATGAGCGGTTCCGCGTGCAGTCGGTCACCGGCCTTCCCGTCACGCTTCTGGGACGCGTGGTCGAGCGCGACGCGCCCGGGACGCCCAGCGGACGCTCGCCGGTCTCGATCGACGACCTGTCCCGGACCCCCGTCGCGATCCTCGCCGACACCGACCTGCGGTCCCTCGTGGTCGCCCCCGTCCTGTTCGAGGGTCGGGTGATCGGGGCGCTGGCGGCGGCGAATGACAGCCTGGGCGGATTCCGCGAGGAGCAGTCGGTGCTGTTGCAGCGGGCCGCGGACTGGATCGGCGCGGCGGTCGACCGGGCTCGCTCCCGGCACGCGACGCAGCAGCGGGGGGCCTGGCTCGGCTTCCTCGCCGAGGCGGGAGACCTCCTCGCCGGGCCCCTGGACCCGGAGATGACCGTGGCCCTGACCGGTCAGATCGTCGTCCCCGAGCTCGCGCGCTGGTGCGGCATCTTTCTCGACGACGAGCGCGGGCGACCGGTGCTCGCTCAGGCGTGGCACGAGGACGAGCAGGCGATGGAACCGCTGCGGCGGGCGCTGGTGGCCGGTTCGGGAACCGTGGAGACCGGGGACGCCCGGCTGGACGGCGAGGTGCGCATCGTCCCGCTGCTGGCCCGGGGACGGCGGATCGGGCGGCTGGCGCTGGGACGACCCGAGGGTGATCCCCTGCATGGCGAGCTGCTGACCGTGGCCGAGTCGGTGGCGCTCCGAGCGGCCCTGGCGATCGACAACGCCCGGGCGCACGCCGATCTGCACACTGCCGGCCTGGCTTTGCAGCGCTCCCTGCTTCCAGCCGACGTGCCGGACATGCCGGGCGTGGAGGTCGGCGTCGTCTACGAGCCCGCGGGTGAGGGTGACGCGGCGGGCGGCGACTTCTACGACCTGTTTCCGGTCGGCCGCGGCCGGTGGTGCTTCATGGTCGGCGATGTGTGCGGCAAGGGCGCCGAGGCCGCCGCGATGACCGGCATGGCCCGACACTCGGTGCGGGCCCTGATGCGTGCCGGGTTCTCTGTCGCGTCAACGCTGGAGCGTCTCAACGCCGCCATCCTCGAGGAGGGGGAGCGGGCCCGGTTCGTCACGCTGGTCTGCGGGACACTCGAGGCGTCCGGCGCCGGGGGGATGCTGCTCCGGCTGGTCTGTGCCGGGCATCCGCCTCCGTTCCTGGTCGGCGACGGCGCCGTACGCCGCCTCGGTAGTCCCCAACCGCTGCTGGGTGTCGTCGACGCGGTCGACTACTCGGACGAGGAGTACGTTCTCCACCGCGGTGAGCTGCTCGTGACTCTCACCGATGGAGTGCTGGAGCGACGCAACGGCCACATCATGCTCGACGACGACGGGGTGAGCTCCGAGCTCGACGCCGCCCGCCGACTCTCCGCTCAGGCGGTCGCCGACCGCCTCCGGCGTCTCGTCGTGGAGTTCGCCCCCGAACCACACCGCGACGACCTGGCCGTGCTGGCCCTCCGGATCGGTCCCGCCGCGGTGTAGCTCACTCGCGCGAGCGCACCCGGATCCCGGCCGCAGCCAAGGAGCTCAGCGGCACCGTCACCGTGCCCGAGGGGTCGGTGAAGAAGTCGTTGCCCTTGTCGTCGACCACGATGAACGCCGGGAAGTCCTCGACCTCGATCCGCCACACCGCCTCCATGCCGAGCTCCTCGTACTCCAGGACCGACACCTCCTTGATGCAGTCCTGGGCTAGCCGGGCGGCGGGGCCGCCGATCGAGCCGAGGTAGAACCCGCCGTGGGCGGCGCAGGCCTCGGTGACCGCCTTGGACCGGTTGCCCTTGGCCAGCATCACCATCGACCCGCCGGCGGCCTGGAACTGCTCGACGTAGGAGTCCATCCGGCCGGCCGTGGTCGGGCCGAACGACCCCGAGGCCATGCCGTCGGGCGTCTTGGCCGGGCCGGCGTAGTAGACGGGGTGGTCGCGGAGGTACTGCGGCATCTCCTCGCCGGCATCGAGGCGCTCCTTGATCTTCGCGTGCGCGATGTCGCGGGCGACCACGAGCGGCCCGGTCAGGGAGAGCCGGGTCTTCACGGGGTGCTGGCTCAGCTCGGCCAGGATCTCGGCCATCGGCCGGTTGAGGTCGACCGACACGACCTCGCCGCCCGAGATGTCCTCGGCGACGCCGGCGTCGGGCATGTAGTGCGCCGGGTCGGTCTCGAGCTGCTCGAGGAACACGCCCTCGGCGGTGATCTTGCCCAGCGCCTGCCGGTCGGCCGAGCAGGACACCGCGAGCGCCACCGGGCAGGAGGCGCCGTGCCGGGGGAGCCGCACCACCCGGACGTCGTGGCAGAAGTACTTCCCGCCGAACTGCGCACCGATACCGAACGACTGGGTCAGCTTGAAGACCTCCTCCTCCAGCGCCACGTCGCGGAAGCCGTGGGCCGACATGCTGCCCTCGGTGGGCAGGTGGTCGAGGTAGTGCGCCGAGGCGTACTTGGCGGTCTTCAGCGCGAACTCGGCGCTGGTGCCGCCGATCACCACGGCCAGGTGGTACGGCGGGCACGCCGCGGTGCCGAGCGAGCGGATCTTCTCGTCCAGGAACTCCAGCAGGCGCGTGGGGTTCAGCACCGCCTTGGTCTCCTGGTAGAGGAACGACTTGTTGGCCGAGCCGCCGCCCTTGGCCATGAAGAGGAACTTGTACTCCGGCTTCCCGCCCGTCTGCGGCGTCGAGTAGAGCTCGACCTGCGCGGGCAGGTTGGTGCCGGTGTTCTTCTCCTCGAACGTCGTCAGCGGCGCGAGCTGGGAGTAGCGCAGGTTGAGCTTCGTGTAGGCGTCGTAGACGCCTCGGCTGATCGCCTCACCGTCGTCGGCGCCGGTGAGCACGCCCTCCGACTTCTTGCCCATCACGATCGCGGTGCCGGTGTCCTGGCACATCGGCAGCACCCCGCCGGCGGAGATGTTGACGTTCTTCAGCAGGTCGAGGGCCACGAACCGGTCGTTGCCCGACGCCTCGGGGTCGTCGATGATCCGGCGCAGCTGGGCGAGGTGCGCCGGCCGGAGATAGTGCGAGATGTCGTGCATCGCCTCGGCGGTGAGCCGCTGGATCGCCTCCGGCTCGACCCGGAGGAAGGTCTGCCCGTCGGCCTCGAACGTCGATACGCCTTCGCTCGTGACCAGCCGGTACGGCGTCTCGTCGGGACCGATCGGCAGCAGGTCGGAGTAGCGGAACTCGGGCTCGGACTGTGCGGCGCTCACGCGCCAGAGGGTACGCCGGTCACTGCCGCAGGAGCTCGAGTGCCTTGGCCAGCTGGTAGAAGGCCAGGACCGCGATCACGGCGGCGCCGCCGTAGCAGAGCATCGCCACCAGGATCTTGTGCTTGACCTGCAGGCCGTCGTAGAGCGTGTAGCGGAACCGGTGGGCCGCGTGCACCAGCATCGGCACGAACAGGCCCAGCAGGACCAGGAACGTGAGCGGGTTGCCGACGATGGCGGCCAGGTGGTCGTAGTCCGGCGGGTCGATCCAGCCCAGCGGGAAGGCCAACGCGAAGAGGAACGCCAGGACCGGCGAGGATGGTGGCCGCGATCACCCCGCCGCCGCTGAACGTCAGCCACACCAGTGGCTCGATGCGCCGCTTCGTCATCTCGTCACCAGCCAGAAGATGAACGCGGACACCACGGCCAGCCCGACGTACTGGCCGCCGAGGATCGCCGCGGCCGGCACCCGGCGGCCGCGCACGCTCACCACCATCGCCTGCGGGGTGAGCATGAACCAGGTGATCGTGTGCAGGACCACGAACGCGAAGGCGACCAGGTTGATCGCGACCAGCCACGGAGACGAGGCCGTGTCGAGGAAGTCGTCGTACGCCGCCTCGCCCGTGCCCGACGGCGCGGACGAACAGCGTCAGGTAGACGACGAACCAGGCGATGAAGATGCTGCTCAGCTCGCGCATCACGAACATGAAGTAGGTGCGCTTCTTGGTCCACCACCAGATCGAGATGGGCCGCCGGTAGAGCAGGTCGTCGCCCGCGCGCTGGCGTCATCGCCGCATCGCCCTGGGCAGCAGGAACGCCTTGACCGACTCCTGGGCGGCCTTGAGCTTGTAGCGCTGGATGGCGCCGGCCGGGTCCACGTCCTTGGGGCAGGCCTGCGTGCACTCGCCGACGAACGTGCAGCCCCACACGCCTTCGTGCTCGATGAGTACGTCGAGCCGCTCGCGCTCGCCCTGGTCGCGGGAGTCGAGGTCGTAGCGCTCGGCCAGCGCGATCGCGGCGGGTCCGACGAAGTGGGGGTCGAGGCCGTAGACCGGGCAGGCGGCGTAGCAGAGCATGCAGTTGATGCACATGCTGAACTGCCTGTAGGCCTCGAGCTCCTCGGGCGTCTGGAGGTACTCGCCGTCGTCGACGGACATCTCCTCGTCGCGCATGATCCACGGCTTCATCTTGGGGAGCTTCTCCATGAAGTCGGTGATGTCGACGACCAGGTCGCGCACGACCGGGAAGTTGGCGAGCGGCTCGACCCGCACCGGCCCCGAGCCGTAGTCGGTGAGGAACGTCGCGCAGGACAGCCGGGGCTCGCCGTTGACGTTCATGCCGCAGCTGCCGCAGATGCCCATCCGGCACGACCACCGGTACGTGAGCGTCGTGTCCACCTCGTCCTTGAGGTGGTTGAGCGCGTCGAGGACGGTCCACTCCTCGCGCAGGGGGACGTCGTAGTCCTGCCAGGCCGGCTCCCGGTCCTTGTCGGGGCGATAGCGCGTCACCCGAAGCGTGATGGAGTCAGTCATGCCTCACCTTCCGTAGACCCGTTCCCCGGGAGGCCACCGGGTGATGGTCACCGGCAGCTGTTCGACCTGGGGGGCTCCGTCGTCGTCGCGGCGCACCAGCTGGTGGACCAGGTACCGCTCGTCGTCGCGGTCGGGGAAGTCGGTGCGCTGGTGGGCGCCGCGCGACTCCTCGCGCCGCAGACCCGCCGCGAGGATGCACTCGGCGATGTCGAGCATGTTGGCGGCCTCGAGGGCGGTCATGAGCTCGGTGTTCCAGGTGCGGCTGGTGTCGCGGATGCCGACCTTCGGCAGCCGCTCCTGGAGGCCGAGGAGCGTGTCGACGCCCTTCGCCATGGCCGGGCCGGTGCGGTAGATCCCGGCGGACTCCTCCATCGTCTCCTGCATCTCGGTGCGGATCGCCGCGACCGAGTCGTCACCCTCGGGCATGGTGCCCATCAGGTCCCTCGATCCGGCGTACCTCGTCGGCGATCTGGGCGGCGATGACGGCCGGCGCGCGCGGGTGCGCTCGCGGCGTACTCGGCGGCCGCTCGACCCGCCCGGGCGCCGAAGACGAGGCACTCGGGCAGCGAGTTGGAGCCCAGCCGGTTGGCGCCGTTGATGCTGACGCAGGCGGTCTCGCCCGCGGCGTACAGACCGGACAGCGGGGTGGCGCCGTCGATGTCGGTGTGGACGCCGCCCATCATGTAGTGGACGACCGGCCGGACCGGGATCAGGTCGGTCACCGGGTCGATCCGCTCGTACTTCAGGCACAGCTCGCGGACGAACGGGAGCTTGCTGTCGATCAGCTCCGCACCGAGGTGGCGGAGGTCGAGGTGGACGACCGAGCCCCAGGGCGAGTCGATGGTGCGCCCCTTCTCGTCCTCGTGCACGAACGCCTGCGAGAGGCGGTCGCGGGGGCCGAGCTCCATGCTGCGCAGCTCCGGGGTCGGCGTGGGCTTCCCCAGGTCGTAGTCCTGGAGGTAGCGGTAGCCGTCCTTGTTGACCAGCCACGCGCCCTCGGCGCGGGTGGCCTCGGTGATCAGGATCCCGGTGAACGGCAGGCCGGTGGGGTGGTACTGGACGAACTCCATGTCCTTCAGCGGCGCGCCCGCGCGGTAGGCCAGCGCCATGCCGTCGCCGGTGTTGATGTTGGCGTTCGTGGTGAAGGGGAAGACCTTGCCGCAGCCGCCCGTGGCCAGGATGACGGACTTGGCGGTGATCGCCCGGATCCGGCCGGTGCGGAGCTCGACCGCCACCACGCCGTGCACCCGGCCGTCGTCGACGAGCAGCCGGGTGACGAACCACTCGTCGTACCGCGCGACGTCGCCGTACTTGAGGGAGGTCTGGAACAGCGTGTGCAGCATGTGGAAGCCGGTCTTGTCGGCGGCGAACCAGGTGCGCTTCTTCTTCATGCCGCCGAACGGCCGGACCGCGACATGGCCGTCGGGCTGGCGGCTCCACGGGCAGCCCCAGTGCTCGAGCTGGAGGAGCTCGCGCGGCGCTTCGTGGACGAACGCCTCGATGGCGTCCTGGTCGCCGAGCCAGTCGCTGCCCGAGATGGTGTCGTAGATGTGCTCGTCGATGGTGTCGTCGTCGGCGATGACCCCGGCCGCGCCGCCCTCGGCGGAGACCGTGTGGCTGCGCATCGGGTAGACCTTGGACACCACGGCCACGTCGAGGCTCGGGTTCGCCTCCGCCACGGCGATGGCGGCGCGCAGCCCGGCACCTCCGCCACCCACCAGGAGCACGTCGTGGGTGGCGACGATCGCCTCGTCACTCACCCCGTAGCTCCTCGTCCACGAGGACTTTCCCGTGATGGTCGACGATCATGTGGTGGACGCTCCCGTCGTGGAACTCCTCCCGGTGGGCCTGGCATCCACACGTGTACTGCACATCGCTGGTCGACCAGGCCCTGTTGGTCCTCGGTGCAGAACTCCTCACCGTCGCGCGTCTGCCCGCAGGGCGCCCGCCGAGGCTCGAACGTGGTGGTGGTCGACGTCACGAGACCTCCTGGGTCGAGAGCTCCAGCCTTCCGTTCTAGGTTCCTCCTGTCCGTCCGGAATGTGAAGAGAGACGTCCCGGAGAGTCGGCGCGGCGGCACGAGACTGCTTCTGGTATGAATCTCTCCTAAGTTCATTAACTAAAAGGAGATAACTGAATGAAGCGCGTCTCGGGCCCCACCCTCGTGCTGACCGCCGTCGCTACGGTCCTCGCCCTGGTCGTCGGTGTGCCGGCGGCCTCGACGACCCCCACGGCACAGAGTGCCGCCGCCAAGCAGCACCGGCCGGACATGGTCCTGATCCTGATGGACGACTTCTCCCTCGAGCTGCTCGAGACGATGCCGGAGGCAAAGCGGCTCGCACGCGAGGGGGCGTCGTTCGAGAACGCCTTCGTCATCGACTCCCTGTGCTGCCCCTCCCGGGCCTCGATCTTCACCGGGCAGACCCCGCACCAGACCGGCGTGCTGACCAACACGCCGAACGACCTCGACAACCCGATCGGTGGCTACGAGGCGTTCGCGCAGTACGGCAACGCCGAGCGAAGCTTCAACGTGGCGCTCGAGAACAGCGGCTACACGACCGGGTTCGTCGGGAAGTTCCTCAACCGCTACGAGCCAAAGAACGTCGACGGGGAGCTACGGCCGCCGCCGGAGGTGCCCGGGTGGACGGAGCCGATGATGATCATGGGTGGCGGCTACAACGGCTGGGGCTACCAGAGCGTCTACCGCGACGCCGACGGGGAGCTGCAGCTCCGCTCCCATCCGAAGCCGCCGCTCAGCGCCCCGGTCGAGGAGCGGGACCGGCACTACGCCACCAACGTCGCCGTCCGACCTGGCGGTCGGCTTCATCGAGGAGCACCGGGACGACCAGGACGCCGTACTTCCTCGAGGTCGCGACGTACGGACCGCACAGCCAGCTGAACGCGGCGTACCCCAACAGCCCGCAGTTCCCGTCCGCCTTCGCCGACCGGGCACCCGCGGGCGACCCGACCGGCGGGAACTGCGGGCGGAAGGCGTGCGGCGACCTCACTCTCGACGACCTCGTCGGGTACGGCGACCCGCGCGAGGACAACGCCCCCACCTACCTCCACGACGACGGCACCACGAGCCCCGCGCCGCCGTGGCGGACCAACGAGGTCTCGCTCACGGACGACCCAGGCGCTCACCCGCTACCGCGACCGCGCGCGGATGGTGCAGTCGATCGACCGGCTGATCAGTCGGGTCCGCACGGCCGCCGGGGACGACGCCTACATCGTTCTGACCGCCGACAACGGGTTCCACCTCGGCCAGCACCAGCTCAACGGCGGCAAGGGCACGCCGTACGACTCCGACAGCCGGGTGCCGCTGATCGTCGTCGGGCCCGACGTGGTCCCGGGGCAGCGCCGGCAGTTCGTCAACAACATCGACCTCGCCCCGACGTTCGAGGATCTCGCCGGCCTGCGATCGCCGCACTACCGGGCCGGACAGAGCTTCGCGGACAGCCTGTCCCGGGTGCGGCGCCCGAGGTGCCAGGTACGCCTTCTTCGAGCACACCTACGCCCAGTCCCAGCCCGGGGAGGTCGACCTCGACCAGGGCTCCGGCGGCACCATCGACATCATCCCGTCGTTCATCGCGGTGCGCAGCGAACGCGGTCTGCTGGCGCGGTTCGACCTCGACCTGTCCTGGACCGGCACCGACTACGCCTACGAGCTCTACCGCTACGACGTGCCGTGGGAGGACCGCAACGTGTTCGCCGAGGACCACGACGAGCGCTGGGTTCGCGACCTGATGCGCCGGATCGAGCGGTGGGACGGCTGTCTGCCGGCACAGTGCCGGGCCGCCACGTCGTGACGGGTGAGAGTGAGTGGGAGCAGGCCGGGCATAGCCCGCGGGGCGGCGGCGTTGTCCGGGTGTGGAGATCTACGACTCGATCGTGATCGGGGCCGGCCAGGCGGGGCTCTCCACGTCGTACCACCTCCGTCGGCTGGGCGTCGAGCACGTCGTGCTCGACGCCAACGACGCCCCGGCGGCGCCTGGCAGCACCGCTGGGACTCGCTGACCATGGTCGACGTGCACGGCGTCGCCGACCTGCCCGACTCGAGGGCCCCCGGCAGGCGGCGCGGCCGCGCCAACCTGGTCGTCCCCGGCGTGGTTCGCCGACTACGAGACCGCGCACGACCTTCCGGTGCAGCGGCCGGTGCGCGTCGACAGCGTCACCAGCGAGGGCGACCTGCTCGTCGGTGCACGCCGGCGGCCGCACCTGGCGCACCCGGACGCTGGTGAACGCCACCGGCACCTGGACCTCGCCGTTCATCCCGCACTACCCGGGCATGGCGACGTTCCGTGGCGAGCAGCTGCACGCGTCGACTACCCCGGCGCCGCGGCGTTCCGCGGGAAGCGGGTGCTGGTCGTCGGTGGCGGCGCCTCGGCCGTGCAGCTCCTCGGTGAGATCGCGCCTGGTCACCGACACCCTCTGGGTGACCCGCCGTCCGCCGGTCTGGCGGACCGGCGACTTCGACCCGGAGGCCGGCCGGGCCGCCGTCGCCCTGGTCGAGGAGCGGGTACGCCGCGGGCTGCCGCCGGCCAGCGTGGTCAGCGTGACCGGGCTGGCGCTGCGCGAGCAGGAGCGGGAGGCCGAGCGGCTCGGCGCCTACGACCGCCGGCCGATGTTCGAGCGGATCGAGCCCGACGGCGTGCGCTGGCCGGACGGCACGTTCGAGCCGGTCGACGTGATCCTCTGGGCGACCGGCTTCCGACCCGCGGTGGCGCACCTCGGCCCGCTTCACCTGCGCAGCCGGCACGGCGGCATCCAGCTCGACGGCACCACCGCCGTCGCGGATCCGCGGGTGCAGCTCGTCGGCTACGGGCCCTCGGCGAGCACGATCGGCGCCAACCGGGCCGGCCGGGCCGCGGCGGTAGCGGTGCACCGACTCCTGGAGCGGCTCGAAGACGGGTCCGCGGCCTGAGCGACCGAACGCGTATGCCGCACTCTTGACGGTCGTTGAAAGCGAGACATACGTTGCCGGGATGGAGCTGCTTCCATCCGCCCATGTCGACACGTTCTGCCGCGACCACCTCCCACCGTTCGACCAGTGGCCGGAGCTGACCTTCGAGCTCCCCGAGGTGCGCTACCCCGACCGGCTGAACTGCGCGACCGCCCTGCTCGACGACGTCATCGCCGAGCACGGCGCCGACCGACCGTGCCTCCATGCCCCGGGTGCCGACACCTGGTCGTACGCCGACCTGCTGGCCGCCGCCAACCGGATCGCCCACGCGCTGGTCGACGACCTCGGCGTCGTGCCCGGCAACCGGGTGCTGCTGCGCGGCCCCAACAACCCCTGGCTGACCGCGTGCTGGTTCGGCGTGCTCAAGGCCGGCGCGGTCGCGGTCACCGACGATGCCGCTGCTGCGCGCCGGGCGAGCTGGACACGATCCACGAGATCGCCCACCTCGACCTGGCGCTGGTCGACGCCCGGTTCGTCGAGGCCACCGAGGGGCTCTCTGACATCGGCGTGCGGGTCGTGGAGTTCGGCGGCGAGGGCGGTCTGGACGCGCTCGTCGCCGACAAGCCCGGCACCCACGAGGACGTCGCCACCTCCTCCGACGACGTCGCCCTGCTGGCGTTCACGTCCGGCACCACCGGGCGCCCGAAGGCGACGATGCACTTCCACCGCGACGTGCTGGCGATCTGCGACACCTTCTCCCGCCACGTGCTGCGCCCCTCCTCCGACGACGTGTTCACCGGCACCCCGCCGTACGCCTTCACGTTCGGCCTGGGCGGCGTGCTGCTGTTCCCGCTGCACGCGGGGGCTTCGACGGTGCTGGTCGAGAAGGCGACGCCGGTGGAGCTGGCCGCGATCATCGACGACTTCGGGGTCACGACCTGCTTCACCGCGCCGACGGCGTACAAGGCGATGCTCGCGGCCGGCGCGAAGCTGCCGTCGCTGCGGGCCGCGGTCTCGGCGGGGGAGCACCTCCCGGCGGCGACCTGGCAGGCGTTCCTCGATGCGACCGGCGTCCGGATCATCGACGGCATCGGCGCGACCGAGATGCTGCACATCTTCGTGTCGTCGGCGGGCGACGACATCGTGCCGGGGTCCACGGGGCAGGCGGTGCCCGGGCTATCACGCGACGGTGCTCGACGCGCACGGCGACGAGGTGCCGCCCGGCGAGCCCGGCCGGCTCGCGGTGAAGGGCCCGACCGGGTGCCGCTACCTCGACGACCCCCGGCAGCGCGACTACGTCGTGGGCGGCTGGAACATCACCGGCGACACGTTCACCCGGGACGAGGCCGGCTACTTCTGCTACCAGGCGCGCAGCGACGACATGATCATCTCCTCGGGGTACAACATCGCCGCACCCGAGGTGGAGGAGGCGCTGCTCAAGCACCCCGAGGTCGCCGAGTGCGCGGTGATCGGGGTGCCGGACGAGGCCCGGGGCGCGTTGGTCAAGGCGTTCGTGGTCCTGACCGACACGCTCTCCGGCGACGCCGCCGAGAAGGCGCACCAGCTGCAGGACTTCGCCAAGGCGCAGATCGCGCCGTACAAGTACCCGCGGGTCGTCGAGTTCATGGACGCGCTACCGCGGACGGCGACCGGCAAGCTGCAGCGGTACCGGCTGCGGCAGGACACGTAGACATCGTGGAGATCGCGCCGCGGCAGCTGATCCTGTCGCTGTACGGCCTCTACGCCCGCGAGGAGGGCGACTGGCTGTCGGTCGCGTCCCTGATCGCGCTGATGGCCGACCTCGGCGCCGACTCGGCAGCGGTGCGGTCGTCGGTGTCCCGGCTGAAGCGGCGCGGCATGCTCGAGGCCGCACAGCGGGAGGGCCGGGCCGGCTACGCGCTCGCGCCCTCGACGCTGGAGCTGCTGCGGGAGGGCGACCACCGCATCTGGTCCCGGCCCCGTGCCACGGCGGCGGACGGCTGGCTGGTCCTGGTCTTCTCGGTGCCCGAGGCCGAGCGTGATCGCCGGCACGCGCTGCGGTCGCTGCTGGCCGGCCTCGGCTTCGGCACCGCCGCACCCGGCGTCTGGGTCGCGCCGGCCACGCTGTACGACGAGACCCTCCGGGCCCTGGACCGGACCGGCCTGACGTCGTACACCGAGTTCTTCCGCGGCGACTACCTCGGCGCCGGCGACGTGTCGGCGCGGATGCGCGAGTGGTGGGACGTCGACGCGCTGACCGGCTCTGTACGACGAGTTCTGCGCCGAGTGGCGGCCCGGCGGCCCGGCGGCGCTCCGCGCCGTCGCCCGCCGAGGCGTTCGCGGCGTACGTCCCGATGCTCACCTCGTGGCGCCGGCTCCCCTACCTCGACCCCGGTCTCCCGCTCGAACACCTGCCGCGCGACTGGCCGGGGATCGAGGCGGGCGAGATCTTCGCGCGCCTCGATGGACAGTTGCGCGACGACGCGCACAAGCACGCGCACGGGATCGTGCACGCATGACCCGCGGACGGGCTAGAGGGTCACTCCCGGATCGCTGACGTCGTGGTCGGTCAGGTCCTCCGGTTCAACCACGACACCGCAGCGCCGGCGAGAACGAGCGCGATGGCGATCATAACCAACGTCTTCGCGTTGAACTGCGGCTTCGTCATGACGCGACGTTAGGCGTCTCGGCGTACGCCGTCCAGGGCAACGCCGCTACGCCCGCTCGAACACGAGGTCGAAGTCCTTGCGCCAGGTCGATCCGTGATCCTCCGACGCCTCCCAGCGACCGGCGATCCGGTCCGGCCCGACGTCAGCGACGAACCGCTGGAACATGTCGGGGTCCTCGCGACTCAGGATCCACTCCGCGCCGTCGAATGTCATGGCGAAGACCCGGCAGATACCTCGTTCGTCGTGGTACAGGGCCGTGTAGGCGTCGTGTGCGTCGCTGCGACCGAGAACCAGGACCATCTCGCTGGTGGCCTTTCCGACATCGCCCGCCATCGTCCATCGGAAGACCAGGAACGCGTCGCCGAGCCACTCGCCCGTCGCCGAGCCGGGCACCTCCTGGTCGGCCGGCTCCAGGTACCGCGTTCCGCTCCGACTACCGACCGCGGCGCCAGCCGTCGTCCCGCTCGCGGCCTCGGCGCAGCCGGCCTCGCACGCGGTCCCGGCATCGGTCGACCTGCGGCGCCGACCCGGCCTACCTCGGTCGCGTCGGCGATCGGCCGGCGCGACCTCGGTCTCGCGACGCAGCGCGAGCGTGGCCCGGCTCGCGCAGCTCGAGGGCCGCGCCGGCCGGCGTCGGGTGGTCCACACCCCGACCGCGGGTGGTCCGAGGGCGTCGCTACCACCCGCGACCTAGCCGTCGAGGGCGTCGACCGGCACGAGGGCGAACCGCACCGTCGCAGACGTCGACCGGCAGCGGCGAGCTGCAGCCTCGCGGTCCCCGACGCGGTTCCGGTCTCGATCATCCGTTGCTCGATCACCGCGAAGCCCTGCACCTCGACCAGCGCCTCTGCGTCCCAGAGCCGGGAGACACCGATGCCGGCCATCGCGGGGTAGTCGCCGCCGACCAACCGCTTCCACACGGAGCCGATCTCGCGGGCGTGGGCGCGGTAGTCGTCCATGTCGACGATGTAGATCGTCAGCGATGTGAGCTGCGCGGGTGATCCGCCGGCCTCGGCGAGCGCGGCGAGCAGGTTGCCGAGGGCCTGCTCGAACTGAGCGACCACACCCCCGGGGACGATCCGTCCGTCGCGGTCCATGCCGGTCTGGCCGGCGAGGAAGACGGTGGTGCCGGTGGCGACCACGGCGTGGGAGAAGCCGGAGGGCGTGGCGAGGGTGTCCGGGTTGATCCGCTTCACGACTGCACCGCGCCGCCGTCGACGTTGAGGCCCTGGCCGTTGATCGCGCCGTTCTCGACGCACAGCATCACCGCCGACGCGACCTCCTCGGCCGTGACCAGACGGCCGATCGGCTGCATGTGGGCGAGGATCGAGCGCGCATCGTCGGGGGTGCGGCCGGTGCCGGCAGCGATGTTCGCGACCGACTCGTCGGTCATCGGGGTGTCGACGTAGCCCGGGCAGACCGCGTTGACGGTGACACCCGTGGGCGCGACCTCGGCGGCCGCCGTGCGCACCAGGCCGAGCACGCCGTGCTTGCTGGCGGTGTACGCCGCGATCCGGGCGCCACCGGTCTTGCCCGCGATCGATGCGACGACCACGACCCGGCCCCAGCCCGCTCCGGTCATCGACGGGAGGGCGCGACGCAGGCACCGGAAGGGCGCGGTGAGGTTGAGGTCGAGCATCCGCTGCCAGTCCTCGTCGGAGGTCTTCACCACGGTGCGCGGACATCGCGGCCCCTGCATTGACGACGAGCACCTCGACCGGTCCCCACTCCGTCTCGACCTTCGCGAACGCCGCTTCCAGCGCGGCGGCATCCGTCACGTCGGTCGGCAGCACCATCGCCTCGCCGGGCAGCGCGTCGGCGACGGCGGCCAGGTCGTCGCCGGACCGAGCGACCAGGGCGACCCGATGGCCGGCCGCTGACAACGCCATGGCGCAGGCGGCGCCGATGCCCTTGCCCGCGCCGGTGACCAGCGCGACGCGGCCGGTCGGGCTCACCGGCCGGTCCAGTCGGGCGGCCGCTTCTCGTTGAACGCGGCGTGGAACTCGGCATGGTCGGAGGTGGTCATCAGCAGCGCCTGGGTCATCGCGTCGAGCTCCATCGCGGACCCGATCGGCATGTCCAGCTCGCGGGTGATCAGCGACTTGGTCTGCGCGTAGGCGAGCGTCGGCCCGTCGGCCAGCCGCCTGGCCAGCGCCGCGACCGCGTCGTCCAGCTCGTCGTCGCCGACCAGCTGCGACACCAGGCCGTAGCGGTCTGCGGTCTCGGCGTCGATGGTGTCGCCGAGCATCAGCAGCTCGGTGGCCCGGCCGGCGCCGACCAGGCGGGGGAGCAGGTACGCCGCCCCCATGTCGCCGCCGGACAGCCCGACCTTGGTGAACAGGAACGCGAACCGGGCCGAGGTCGAGCACACCCGGAAGTCGCTCGCGATCGCGATCACCGACCCGGCGCCGGCCGCGATGCCCTGGATGCCGGCGATGATCGGGATCGGGCACTCGCGCATCGCCTTGATCACGTCGCCGGTCATCCGGGTGAAGCCGATCAGGTCGCGCGGGTCCATCTTGATCAGCTCGCCGATGATCTCGTTGACGTCGCCGCCCGCGCAGAAGCCCTTGCCGGAGCCGCGGATCACCAGCACGTCGGTGTCGCCGCGGTGCGGGAGCTCGTGCAGCAGGTCGCGAAGGTCGGCGTAGGACTCGAAGGTGAGCGGGTTCATCTTCTCGGGCCGGTCCAGCGTCACCGTGGCGACCCCGTCGGCGACCGCGAAGCGGAAGTGCTGCCAGTCCTCGGTGATCGGGACGCTGCCCCGGTAACGCGTCACTTCCTGCCCGCCTCTCGCTGCCGCACCAGGCTGCGGCCGATGATCGTGCGCTGCACCTCGGACGCGCCCTCGTAGATGCGCGGCGCCCGGACCTCACGATAGAGCCGCTCGAGCAGGTGCCCCTGCTGCAGCCCGCGCGCGCCGTGCAGCTGCACCGCCTGGTCGACCACCCACTGCGCGCTCTCGGTCGCGAACAGCTTCGCCATCGCCGCGGCCTGGGTGATCTCCGCAGCCGGCGCGCCCTCGTCGTACGCCGTCGCCGCGGCCCGCACGAGCAGCCGCGAAGCCTCGATGCGCGTGGCCATCTCCGCCAGCGTGTGCTCGACCGACTGCTGGCGGATCAGCAGGTCGCCGTAGACCTCGCGGGTCGTCGCCCACTCCAGCGCCGCGTCGAGCGCCGCCTGGGCCATGCCGACCGCGAACGCACCGACGCTGGGCCGGAACAGGTCGAGCGTGCGCATCGCCACCGCGAAGCCGCGGTCGACCTCGCCGAGCACGTCACCCGCCCCGACCCGCACTCCGTCGAAGACCAGCCGGCCGATCGCGTGGGGAGCGACCATCTCCAGGCGTTCCCCGGAGAGGCCGTCGGCGTCTCCGGCCACCACGAACGAGGTGACCCCGCGCGCCCCGGCGCCCTCGGTGGTGCGGGCGAAGACCGTGTAGACGTCGGCGTCCGGGGCGTTGGAGATCCAGGTCTTCTCACCGTGCAGCCGCCACCCGTCCCCGTCGGGGGTCGCCCGCAGCGACAACGCCGCCGCGTCGGAGCCAGCGTCGGGCTCGGACAGCGCGAACGCCGCGACGGTCGTGCCGGCCACCACGCCGGGGAGCCAGCGCTCGACCTGCTCGGGCGGGCCGGCCTGCAGGATCGGATAGCTGCCCAGGCCCTGCAGCGCGAGCGCGGTCTCGGCCTCGGTGGAGACGGTGGCCAGGGTCTCGCGCAGCAGGCAGAGCTGGAGGGCGGCGGCGTCTCGCGGCGGCTCGTCGGCCAGGCCTCCGAACAGCCCGCGCAACAAGCCGTGGTCGCCGAGCGCCTCGAGGAGCGGCCGGTTGACGGCGCCGTGGACGGGCGGCACGGCGAGGAGGTGGTCGGACGCGACGGAGCGGATCCGGGCGACGTACTCCTGCTGCTCCCGGGTGAGCCCCCTCATCCGGCGACCGTATTGCGCCTTGACAACTTCCGTCAAGAACGCAATATGTTGACTGGATGCGGATCGCGGTGATCGGGGGAGGGCCGGGCGGGCTCTACTTCAGCGCGCTCTGCCAGCAGCTCGCCCAGCAGACCGGCACCGACCACGAGATCACCGTGTGGGAGCGGAACGCCGCGGACGACACGTTCGGCTTCGGGGTGGTGTTCAGCGACGAGACGCTCGGCGGCATCGAGCACGCCGACCCGGCGATCTACGCCCTGATGACCGCCGAGTTCGCGATCTGGGACGACATCGACGTCCACTTCAAGGGCGAGGTCGTCACCAGCGGCGGCCACGGGTTCGCGGCCATGTCGCGGCGGCGCCTGCTGGAGATCCTGCAGGAGCGCTGCCGCGAGCTCGGGGTGACGATCCACTTCCGCACGGAGGCCCCGGACGTCGACGAGCTCGCGGCCAGCCACGACCTGGTGGTGGCCGCCGACGGGCTCGGCTCCGCGGTGCGCACCCGGTACGCCGACACCTTCGGTCCGACACTCGACGAGCGCGACTGCAAGTACATCTGGCTCGGCACCGACAAGGTCTTCGACGCGTTCAAGTTCTACATCGCGCAGACGCCGTACGGCGTCATGCAGATCCACGGCTACCCCTACGACGCCGGCGGCAGCACGTTCATCGTCGAGATGACCTCGGCGGTGTGGGAGCGAGCCGGGTTCGCCGCCTTCGCGGACCGGGCGTGGGCGCCGGGGGAGTCCGACGAGAAGTCGATCGAGCTGATCCGGGAGCTGTTCGCCGACGTCCTTGACGGGCACGAGGTGCACGCCAACAACTCGCGGTGGATCAGCTTCACCACGGTCCGCAACGAGCGCTGGGTGCGTGACAACGTGGTGCTCCTGGGCGACGCCGCCCACACCGCGCACTTCTCGATCGGCTCGGGCACCAAGCTGGCGATGGAGGACGCGCTCGCGCTGGCCGCGTGCGTGCACGAGGAGCCGACGCTCGCCGCCGCGCTGACGACGTACGACACCGAACGCCGGGCCGTCGTGCTGTCCACCCAGCGTGCCGCCCAGGCGAGCCTGGAGTGGTTCGAGAACCTCGGCCAGTACCTCCACCAGGAGCCGTTGCAGTTCGCTTTCAACATCATGACCCGCAGCCGTCGGGTCACCTACGACAACCTGCGGCTGCGCGACCCGGAGTTCGTGGCCCGCTGCGACGAGTGGTACGCCGCGAGCGTGGGCTCGCCGGAGGTCTGCCCGCCGATGTTCCAGCCGGTCCGGATCGGGTCCCTCGACCTGGTCAACCGGGTGGTCGTCTCGCCGATGGACATGTACGTCGCGGTCGACGGCCTGGCCTCGGACTTCCACCTCGTGCACCTGGGCGGCAAGGCGCTCGGCGGGGCGGGGCTGGTGATGACCGAGATGGTGTGCGTGTCGCCGGAGGGGCGGATCACGCCGGGCTGCGCGGGTCTCTGGGACGACGAGCAGCAGGACTCGTTCCGACGGGTCACCGACTTCGTGCACACCAACACCTCCGCGAGGATCGGGCTGCAGCTCGGCCACTCGGGCGGCAAGGGCTCGACCAAGCTGATGTGGGAGGGCATCGACGAGCCGCTGGACGAGGGCAACTGGGAGGTCGTCGCTCCCTCGCCGGTGCCCTACCGCGCGGGTGTCAACCAGGTGCCGCGCGAGCTCACCCGGTCCGAGATGGACACCATCCGCGACCAGTTCGTCGAGTCCGCCCGTCGAGGCGCCGAGGCGGGCTTCGACCTCCTGGAGCTGCACTGCGCCCACGGCTACCTGCTCTCGGCGTTCCTCTCTCCCGTCACCAACCGGCGCACCGACGCCTACGGTGGCGACGTCACCGGGCGGCTGCGGTACCCGCTCGAGGTGTTCGGCGCCCTCCGTGAGGTGTGGCCGGCGGACCGGCCGATGACGGTGCGGATCTCGGCCACCGACTGGGTCGACGACGGTCAGACCCTCGACGACGCGCTGACCGTCGCGCGGGCGTTCGTCGACGCCGGCGCGGAGGCCATCGACGTGTCCACGGGCCAGGTGACCTCGCGCGAGCGGCCGGCGTTCGGCCGGTCCTACCAGACGCCGTACGCCGACGCGATCCGGAACCGACTCGGCGTGCCGACCATCGCCGTCGGCGTGATCTCGTCGTACGACGACGTGAACTCGATCCTGATGGCCGGCCGGGCCGACCTCTGCGCCATCGGCCGCGCCCATCTGTACGACCCGTCGTGGACGCTGCATGCCGCCGTCGAGCAGGACTACGACGGCCCGGGGGCGCCGTGGCCGCTTCCCTGGCGGGCCGGCCGCCGCAAGCCGCAGACCGGCCGGAGCGACGGGCCTCGACCCCGGCTCGAGCTGATCCGCAGCGGAGAGCCGACGACCGGGCACCGCCGGTGGCGGCCACGAACCTGACTACCCTGGCCCGGTGACCGACCCCGAGCAGCTCCGGATCTCCGACGCCGACCGGCACCGGGTGGCCGAGGTCCTGCGCGAGGCCGCGGGCGAGGGGCGGCTGGACCTGGAGGAGCTCGACGAGCGGCTGGAGGCGGCCTACGCCGCCAAGGTCTACGCCGACCTGGTGCCGATCCTCGCCGACCTGCCCGGGTCCCACCTGCCCGCAGTGGCCGACGCGCAGCAGTCGCTGGCTCGGTCGGACGGCTCGACCGCACCGGCCCCGCCGGATCGACTCGAGCATCGCGATCATGGGCGCCTCCACCCGGAAGGGCGTCTGGGAGGTGGGCGCCAAGCACACGGCGTTCGCGATGTGGGCGGGCATCGACATCGACCTGCGCCAGGCGGTGTTCACCGAGCGCGAGACGGTGATCTACGCCAACGCGATCTGGGCCGGGATCGACGTGATCGTCAACGCGCACACCAACGTGATCGTGGAGGGCGTCGGCATCATGGGCGCGTTCGACCAGGCTCGCGACAAGGTGGAGGCGCAGATCGGCCCCGACTCACCCACGGTGCGGGTCAAGGGCGTCGCCCTGATGGCCGGAGTGACCGTCAAGCGCCGGAAGATGCCGGGCGAGGAGCGCCGCAAGCGGCTGCCTCGCTGAGGTTCAGGCCTGCGGCTCCTCCGCCGGCTCCGAGGCCGCGCTCTGGTCCTGCACCTGCGCGACCTCCTCGGCCTGGGCCATGGTGTCGCCTCCGGGGACCTGCCCCGCAGCGCTGGTGTCGAGGGTGAGGTTCTCGCCCGTCGAGGGGTCGAACAGGTGCATGTGCTCGGAGTTGACGAAGATCTCCGCCTCGTCGCCCTCGGCGACCCGGCTCGCCCCGTCGAGCGAGATGACCAGCTGGGTGCGCATCGACTCGCCGTCCAGGTCCTTCTCGAGCTGGGTGAGCTGCTCCTGCACCTCCGGCGGTGCCTCGAACGGGATGTAGGCGTAGCTCTCGTTGCCCAGCCACTCCACGACGTCGACGTTCGCGCGGAACGTGTGGCCCGCCGTCTTGCTGGAGTCCATGATCGCGGCGTCCTCGAAGTGCTCCGGACGGATGCCGGCGATCAGCAGCCCCTTGCCCTCGGCCTTGCGGGCCTTCTCCGCGGGGATCTCGACCGAGCCGAACGGCAGCTTCACGGTGGTGCCCTCGACCGTCGCCGGCAGGAAGTTCATCGGCGGCGAGCCGATGAACCCGGCGACGAACAGGTTGGCGGGCTGTTCGTAGAGCTCGCGAGGGGTGGCCAGCTGCTGGAGGATGCCGCGCTTGAGGACGGCGACCCGGTCGCCGAGCGTCATCGCCTCGGTCTGGTCGTGGGTGACGTAGACCGTGGTGATGCCCAGCCGCTTCTGCAGCCGCGCGATCTCGGTGCGCATCTGGCCGCGCAGCTTGGCGTCGAGGTTGGACAGCGGCTCGTCGAAGAGGAACGCGTCGGCCTGCCGGACGATCGCCCGCCCCATCGCGACGCGCTGCCGCTGGCCACCGGACAGGTTGCCGGGCTTGCGGTCGAGGTGCTCGTCGAGCTCGAGGGTCTTGGAGGCCTCACGCACCTTCTTGTCGACCGTGCTCTGGTCCTCCTTGGCGAGCCGCAGCGGGAACGCGATGTTCTCGTAGACGGTGAGGTGCGGGTAGAGCGCGTAGTTCTGGAACACCATGGCGAGGTTGCGGTCCCGGGGCGCCAGGTCGTTGACCTTCTTGTCGCCGATCATCATGTCGCCCGCGGTGATGTCCTCCAGGCCCACGATCATCCGGAGCAGCGTGGACTTCCCGCAGCCGGACGGGCCGACCAGGATCATGAACTCGCCGTCCGCCACGTCGATGCTGATGTCGTTCACGGCCGGGAAGCCGTCGCCGTACTTCTTGACGATGTTTCGCATGTCGATGGAAGCCATCAGTTATCAACCCTTCACTGCGCCGGAGGTCAGCCCGGACGACGATCTTGCGCTGGAAAAGCAGGACGATGATGATGATCGGGATCGTGGCGACCACCGCGGCCGCGGAGAGCAGCGACGCCGGCCGGGTGAACGGGTCCGGTCCCGACGAAGAACGCGAGCGACGCCGGTATCGGCCGGGCCGCCTCGGTCGAGGTGAGCGAGATGCCGAACACGAAGTCGTTCCACGCGAAGAAGAACGTCAGGATCGCGGCGGTGAACACCCCCGGTGCCGCCAGCGGGACGATCACCCGCCGGAACGCCTGCCAGGACGTGGCCCCGTCGACCTGGGCCGCCTGCTCCATCTCCCACGGGATCTCGCGGAAGAACGCGGACAGCGTCCAGATCGCCAGCGGCAGCGTGAACGACATGTACGGGATGATCAGCCCGATCCAGGTGTCGTAGATCCCGAACGTGCGCCACATGTCGAAGAGCGGTCCGACCAGCGCCACGACCGGGAACATCGCGATCACCAGCGCCATCGACAGGACGAGTCGCTTGCCCCGGAACTCCAGCCGTGCGATCGCGTACGCCGCCAGGGTCGCGATGATCACCGAGAGCAAGGTGGCGATCAGGCTGATCCCGATCGAGTTGATGATCGCGCGCACGAAGAAGTGGTAGCTCTCGTCGGTGAGGACCGTGTCGTAGTTGCTCCACCCGGCTCCGGTGCCTTCGGACGGCAGGAAACCCGGGTTGCCGACCGTGATCGACTCCTGGGACTTGAAGGACAGCGAGATGATCCAGGCGACCGGGAGCAGGCACCAGACCATGATCAGCAGGACCCCGATCGTCATTCCGACCTTGTACCTCATGTCAGGACTCCTGCCTGGCCTGGGCCAGATCGACCCGGAAGACCTTCATGATGAGGAAGGCGATCAGCAGCACGGAAAGGAACAGCAGTACCGAGAGCGCCGACCCCATGCCGAGCTGGAACTGCTCGATCGTCTGCCGGTAGGTGAGGAAGCTGATCGACTCGGTGTTCTCCGCGCCGTTGGTCATCACGAAGATGTTGTCGAAGATCCGGTAGGCGTCCAGCGCCCGGAACAGCACGGCGACCATGATCGCCGCCCGCATGTTCGGGATGATCACCTTCCACAGCCGTTGCCACCAGGTGGCGCCGTCGACCTTCGCCGCCTCGATCATGTCCTCCGAGACCTGGGCCAGTCCGGCCAGCAGGAGCAGGGACATGAACGGTGTGGTCTTCCAGATCTCCGAGATGCAGATCGCGATCACCGCGGAGCCGGTCTCGCCGAACCAGTTGAAGCTCGTCGCCGACGAACGGGAGCCACTCGTTGACGAACCCGTTCTGGTACGAGAACGCGAACTGCCAGGCGAAGCCGGACACCACGGTGATGATCCCGTAGGGGATCAGGATCGAGGTCCGCACGACGCCGCGACCGAAGATGAGCCGGTGCATGACCATGGCGAACGCGAAGCCGATCACCAGCTCGACCGCGACCGTGACCACCATGTAGAAGACCGTGATGCCGGTGGTCTGCCAGAACAGCGGGTCGGTGAGCGCGGTCACGTAGTTCGACAGCCCGACGAAGTCCCGGTCGTCCGGAGCGGTGAGCGAGTAGTTGTAGACCGACAGCCAGATCGCCCGCAGCATCGGGAACGCCGTGACCAGCAGCATCAGGATGATCGCCGGCGCGACCAGCTTCTGGCCGAGCCGGTTCTCGGCCCGGGATCCGGTCGCTGGTCACGGCCTTGGCGGCCTGTCCGGGGCAGGTGCCGTCGTCGTCGTCACAGCAGCGCCTTTCCTTCGAGCACGTCTTGCAGGTATTCGGACGATTCCTGCGGCGTGGAGTCAGGATCGACCGAGTTCGGCGAGTGCCAGCGGGCCTGGACGGCGCCGGAGATCAGCCCGTAGAACGCGCTCTTCGGCCGCGGGCCGCCCTCGTCGACGCTGGTGCGGTAGAGCTCGATCAGGTCCTCGGGGAAGTCCCCGCTGGCCGAGACCTCGTCGTACGCGGTGTTCGTCGACGGCATCAGCCCGTCGTTGAGCGCCAGGTCGACCTGGGCCTGCGTCGAGGTGATGCACTGGGCCGCCTCCATCGCGAACTCGGGATGCTCGCTGTAGGCGCCGACGCCGATGTCGATCCCGCCGATCGGGCGGCTTCGAGTCCTCGCCCTCGACGGTCTGCGGGTAGCGCGCGTAGCCGAGGTCCTCGAACTCCTCCTCGTCCACCGGTCCGCCGGGCGCGCCGATCAGGCCCTCGTAGTTCTTGTAGACGAAGGTCCAGTTGACCATGAACTCCCCGGGGCCACCCTCGCGGGAACATCCGGCCCAGGCTGGTGCCCTCGTTGGAGACCGAGAGGTCAGGCTGCGCGGCCGGGGAGTCGGCCAGCATCTGGATGATCTCGGCGGCGGTGCGGCCGGCGTCGGAGTCGATGTCCACCTGGGCGTCGGTGCCGGCCTCGGTGTTCGACACGATGTCGCCGCCGGCGCCCTGGATGAGCGCGTTGATCCACACGACGTAGGCCTCGTAGCGGTTGGCCTGGACGCCCACGGTGCCGTCGTTGTCGGCTGCCGCCTGGATCACCTGCTCCCAGGTCACCGGCTGGTCCGGGCCGATGTCCAGCCCGGCGGCCTCGGCGAGCGACTTGCGGTACCAGAGCACCTGGGTGTTGGCCCAGAGCGGGATCGCGTAGACGCCGTCCTCCCAGGTCACCGTGTTGGCCGCGCCGGTGAGGTACTCGCCCTCGCCCTCGGCGCTCTCGGCGATCGTGGAGGCGAGGTCGTCCTCGGTGTTGTCGTCGGTGACCTCGGCCAGCCAGCCCGCGTTGGCGAACTCGGCCACGAACACCGGGTCCAGGTTCATCAGGTCGGTCGAGGAGTCCTCCGCCGCCAGCCGCCGGGCCAGCTGGACCCGCTGGTCGGTGGCGCTGGTGGGCAGCATCTGGATCTCGATGTCGTAGTCGTCGGTGCTGCACTCGTCGGCCCGGGCGATGAAGGTGTCGACACCGTCGGGGTTGATGTACCAGTTGAGGGTGGGTTTCCCCTCGTCGCCGCAGGCGCTCAGAAGTGTGGCTGCCAGGATGCCGACGACGCCCAGTCCGAGCCCCCGCCGCATCCCTCGACGCCTCCCACTCATTTCCCGCGGTGCTCCATCCGAGCGGTTCACCATGGATCCTCCCGTCGTGGTCTGGATCACACACTTGCCCATCGCGCAGGGCTTTTGTCTAGCCCACTAGACGGAAGGCGAAGAGGGGTGCTAAGCGGCCCGATCGGCGACCCGTCGGATGGCGGCGACGTAGGTCTCGAAGAGCGCCGGCGGGAGGTCGTGGCCCATCCCGTCGATCAGGAGAAGCTCCGCTCCAGGGATCGCGGCGGCCGTCGCCCGACCGCCCGAGACGTGCACCATCTTGTCGGCCAGTCCGTGGATCACGAGCGCGGGGACGTGCAGGCTGTGCAGCCGGGCGCTGCGGTTGGGCTGCTTGAGGATCGCCATCATCTGGCGCATCACCCCGCTCCGGGGAACGCCCCGGTCGTAGGTGTCGGCGGCCCGCTCGCGCCCCTTCACCTCGTCCAGGGGGTAGGCCGGCGAGGAGATGATCCTCCACACCTGCGCGCTGCCGGCGATGTAGTCGTCACGGGAGTTGCGCGGGGTCAGCAGCGTCGGCAGCAGGCTCGGGTGCTGCCAGCCGACCGTGCGCTTGCCGGTGGTGGACATGATGCAGGTGAGCGAGCGGACGCGGTCCGGGTGCGCGATCGTCATCGTCTGCGCGATCATGCCGCCCATCGACACCCCGACCAGGTGGGCGGACTCGAGGCCGAGGTGGTCCATCAGGCCGAACGTGTCGGCGGCCATGTCGTCGAGCGTGTACGGCGCCCGCACCCGCCCGCCGACGAACGCGCGCGCCAGGGTGGCGCGGGTGACCCGGCCCTGCGCCTTGCTCGAGCGGCCGATGTCGCGGTTGTCGAAGCGGACGACGTAGAAGCCGGCGCGGGCGAGCATCTCGCACAGGTCGGAGTCCCACCAGGTCATCGGCCCGCCCAGACCCATCACCAGCACGCAGCGGCTCGTCGTCGGGGTCGCCGAAGGTCTGGTAGCAGAGCTCGATGCCGGCGCTCACCGGTGCGAACAGCTCCTCGGACACCTGCACGGGCGCATGTTTCGCCCTGTTGCGGGCACTCGATGACATGGCGTCAGTCAACCGCACGCGTGCGCGGTGGGCACGAACTGCCCCGAAATGCGTGCCCGGGCATTCCGTTGGCCCTACCGTCAGGCTTGTGGCAGACGGCACGCTCGCTCCGTTCCTGCTCCCGGACGGCTTCGCGAAGCCGCGGGCGCGGGCGGTGCTGCAGGAGGCGAGCGTGCGTGGCGGAGGCAGGTCGCTACGCACTGGCCACCCGCGAGGCTCGGCGCGCGCGGAGGGCCACGCCGTACTCCGGCCGGCGGACGGTCCGCACGTCCGACCCGGTGATCCTGGTGCCTGGGTTCATGGCCGGCGACGCCACGCTGGCCTTCATGGCCCGGACGCTGCGCCAGCGCGGCTTCCGCACCTACCGCTCGCACATCCACGCCAACGTCGGCTGCACCCTCAACGCCGCGGCCCAGCTCGAGTCGCGCCTCGAGTCGATCGTGCTGCGGCGCGGTACCCGGGTGCAGATCGTCGGCCACAGCCTCGGCGGGATGCTGGCCCGCGGCCTCGCCGTACGCCGACCGGACCTGGTGTCGGGCATCGTCACGATGGGCAGCCCGATGCTGGCGCCCGGGGCACACCACGCGGCGCTGTCGTTCGGCGTCGACGTGCTGGTGCGGCTCAGCCGCGCCGGCGTACCCGGTCTGATGTCGGAGGAGTGCGTGGCCGGCGCCTGTGCCCGGCAGAGCTGGGACGAGAGCCGGGAGCCGGTGCCCGACGACGTCGCCTTCACCGCGATCTACAGCAAGCGCGACGGCATCTGCGACTGGCGGGCCTGCATCGACCCCGCGGCGATCCCGGTCGAGGTCACCGCGTCACACGTCGGCATGGCCGTGGACCCGCGGGTGATCGACCAGGTCGTCGGCGCACGTCGACTCGCTGCGGCAGTCGGTCGCAGCGCCGACGGCGAGCGCTGCGCCGCCGTCGACGCGAGCGCCTGACGCGTCGACTGCTCGCGGCCTCACTGCTCGAAGTCGATGGCGGCGTAGGCGCGTAGCTTCTGCAGCCGGTGCTCGGACATGATGCTGCGGACCGTGCCGCTGCGCGACCGCATCACGAGTGAGTGGGTGGTGGCGCCACCGGACCGGTAGCGCACGCCGCGCAGCAGCTCGCCGTCGGTGATGCCGGTGGCGACGAAGAAGCAGTCGTCGCCGGTGACCAGCTCGTCGGTGGTGAGTACGGCGTCCAGGTCGTGGCCGGCGTCGATGGCGCGCTGCCGCTCCTCGTCGTCGGTGGGCCAGAGCCGGCCCTGGATCACGCCGCCGAGGCACTTCATCGCGCAGGCCGCGATGATGCCCTCGGGGGTGCCGCCGACGCCCAGCAGCAGGTCGATGCCGGTGTCGGGGCGGGCCGCCATGATCGCGCCCGCGACGTCGCCGTCGGTGATGAACTTGATCCGCGCCCCGGTGGCCCGGATCTCGGCGGCGAGGTCCTCGTGGCGCGGCCGGTCCAGGAGCACGACGGTCACGTCCTCGGGGCTGGACCCCTTGGCCTTGGCGACCAGGTTGATGTTGTCGGCGACCGGCAGCCGGATGTCCACGACGTCGGCGGCCTCGGGGCCGGTGACGAGCTTCTCCATGTAGAAGACCGCCGAGGGGTCGTACATCGTGCCGCGCGGGGCGACCGCGAGCACCGACACGGCGTTGGTCATCCCCTTCGCGGTGAGGGTGGTGCCGTCGATCGGGTCGACGGCGACGTCGCACTCCGGTCCGGTGCCGTCGCCCACCCGCTCGCCGTTGTAGAGCATCGGGGCGTTGTCCTTCTCGCCCTCGCCGATCACGACGGTGCCGTCCATGCCGATCGTGGAGATCATCACCCGCATCGCGTTGACCGCGACCCCGTCGGCGCCGTTCTTGTCGCCACGACCCACCCAGCGTCCGGCGGCCATCGCGGCCGCCTCGGTCACCCGGACCAGCTCCAGCGCGAGGTTGCGGTCCGGCGACTGCGGTGTCGGGCTGGCGGAGTCGGTCATGGGCGCACTTTATCCGGCTCCTCCGGTGCCAACGAGTAGATGTCGACAGCCGTCTCCTTCACCGACAGCCACACCTCGCGTCCGGGCTCGAGGCCGAGCTCGCGGGTCGCCGCGGGGGTCACGTCGGCGATCAGCTCCGGTCCGGCGGCCACCAGCAGCCGGATCGCGTCGCCGTGCGGGGCGGCGCTGAGCACCGTGCCGCGCCAGAGGTTGCGGGCCGACCCCTCGGGCCGGGCCAGCGACGACCGTGACCGCACCCGGCGCGAAGCAGCGGAAGACGTCGCCCTGCCGGATCACGTTCAGACCCACCAGTCGGGCCACGTGCTCGGTCCGAGGGCCGTGCCGAGACCTCGGCGGGGGTGCCGACCTGGGCCACGGCTCCGTCGTCGATCACCAGCACCCGGTCGGCGAGGGTGAGGGCGTCGATGGCGTCGTGGGTGACGAGCAGCGTGATGCCGTCGTACGACGCCAGGTGTCGGGTCAGCTCGATCCGCAGGCCGGCAGCCACGCCGACGTCCAGGCCGGCGAACGGCTCGTCGAGAAGCAGCACCTCCGGACGCTGCGCGAGCGCCCGGGCGATCGCGACCCGCTGGGCCTGGCCGCCCGAGAGCTCCCTGGGGCGACGGCCCGCGAGCTCCCCGATCCCCAACCGGTCCAGCCACTGCAGAGCGACGGCGCGGGCCTCGGTGCGCGGGACGCCGCTCGAGCGGAGCCCGAACGCGACGTTCTCCAGGGCGGAGAGGTGAGGGAACAGCACCTTGTCCTGGAAGACCACGCCGACCCCGCGCTCGCGCACCGGCAGCGGGCCAGCAGGTCCCTGCCGTTCAGCCGGACCGTGCCCTCGGCGGGGACCAGGCCGGCGACCGCGCCCAGCAGCGAGGTCTTGCCGGCGCCGTTCGGGCCGATCACGGCGAGCACCTCGCCGGGCTCGGCGGTGAGCGGCCACCGTGACCCGGCCGGGCACCGTGACGTCGACCTCCAGGCCGCTCATGTCGTGCCCACCCCCAGCCAGCGCTCGCGCAGCGCGAACAGGACGCCGACCGACACCAGCAGCATCACCAGGCTGAGCGCCAGCGCGGCGTCGGTGTCGGCCTGGCGGGTGACGTAGATCAGCGTCGGCATCGTCTGGGTGGTGCCCGGGTAGTTGCCGTTGAACGTGATCGTCGCCCCGAACTCGCCGAGCGACCGGGCCCAGCCCAGCACCATCCCGGCGGCGATCCCGGGCAGCGCGAGCGGCACCGTCACCCGGCGGAACGTCGTCCACCGTGACGCGCCGAGCGTGGCCGCCGCCGCGTCGTACTCACTGCCCGCGGAGCGCAGCGCGCCCTCGATGCTGATCACCACGAACGGCATCGCGACGAAGACGTGCGCCAGCACGACGCCCCAGGTCGTGTAGGGGAACGCGAAGCCGGTCGCGTCGAGCAGCGGCTCGCCGATGGCGCCGCTGCGGCCGAACGCCGTACGCAGGGCGATGCCCGCCACCACGGGCGGCAGCACCATCGGCACGACGATCAAGCGCACGGAGCAGGCTCCGGCCGCGGAACCGCATCCGCGCCAGCACCCAGGCCAGCGGCAGCCCGAGCACGAGCGCGATCAGCATGGCGACCGTGGAGGTGCTGACCGAGAGCCAGAGGGCCTCGCGGGCCGTCTCGGTGCGCAGCTGGTCGAGCAGGCCGGGCAGGTCGGTGGAGCCGACCATCACCACCAGCGGCAGGAGCAGGACCACGACCGCCAGCGCGGCCGGTACCAGGATCAGGATCGGCGCCCGGCCGAGCGGGTCGCGGCTCACGGCGATCCGAACCCGGCTTCCTCGAGCGCCTGCCGACCCTCGTCGGACAGCACCAGGTCGACCCACTCCTGGGCCAGGTCGCTGTCCTCCGACTGCTCCAGCGTGGTCATGAAGTACGACGTCAGCTGGCTCTCCGCGCCGGGGATCTCGATCGTGTTGACGCCGTCGCCGGCGGCGACGGCGTCGGTGGCGTAGACGAGCCCGGCGTCGGCCTCGCCGGAGACCACCTTGTCGAGCGTCGCCCGGACGTCCTCCTCGAGGCTGGCCGGCTCGGCCGTGACCCCGTTGTCCTCCAGTACGCCGAGGGCGACGCGGCCGCACGGCACCTCGTCGGCGCACCGCACCCAGGTGGCGTCGGCGAGGTCGTCGAGCGACTCGATGCCGGCGGGGTTGTCGGGCGGGGTGACGATCACCAGCACGTTGGTGGCGAACGTCTCGACGTCGCCGGTCACGCCGGCGTCCTCGGCGACCGTCATCGAGGTCTCGTCGGCGGTGGCCAGCACGTCACCCGGCGCGCCGTCGGCGACCTGCTCGGCGAGGTCGGTGCTGGACCCGAACGAGAACGTGACGTCGGCGTCGTTGTCGGCCTCGAACGTCGCGCCCAGCGCCTCGAAGACGTCGGTCAGCGACGCGGCGCCGAGCACCGTGAGCTCGCTGCTCCCGCCGCCACCGTCGTCGCCGTACCGTCGTCGCCGCACGCGGCGAGCGGGACCAGGAGCCCGAGGGCGAGGAGCGGCGGCAAGGGACTTCTTGATCATGGGCGCTCCAGGACGACGTTGGTGGACTTGACGGAGACGGTGACCCGGACCCCGGGTTCGAGGGCGAGCTCGTGGGCGGCCTCGGCGCTCATCAGCGAGACCATCCGGTAGGGGCCGCAGATCACGTCGACCTGGGCCATCACCTTGTCGACGATGACCTTGGTGACGATCCCGTCGAGGCGGTTGCGGGCGCTGACCGCCGATGCCCGCGTGCGTTCGCGGTCCGGATGGTCGGCCAGCGACTCCGCGAGCGCGGCCAGGTCGGCACCCGGGATCGTCGTCCGGCCCTCGACCTGCTCGGCGTTGACCCGGCCGGACTCGACCCAGCGGCGTACCGTGTCGTCGCTGACGCCGAGGAGTTCGGCGGCTTCCGCAATCCGATAGCTGGTCACGGGTCTATTGTGCCGCACCTGCGGAACTCGCGCTGCATGGATGTGCCGCAGATGAGACTCCGACCGACCCTGGTGGGGTCCTGCGAGGCGCTGCTGTGAGGATGATCGGCGTGAGCGAGTCGCAGCGTCCGGGCCGCTACCAGCGCTCGGGGAACGGGCTGCTGGGGGCCATGCTGATCACCGTGGTCGCGGTCGTCGGCTTCGTGGGGTTCCGGGCGCTGGTCAGCGACGAGCCCGACGTGAAGCCGGAGGACGTCGACTACCTCGAGATCGTGGGCCAGGCCCAGGACGCGACATCGAGCCGGTGTACCCGGCCGACCTGCCCGAGGGCTGGATCGCGACCCGCGCGGAGGTGCTGCGCGACGACCCGCCGGGCTTCGACCTGGCCATGCTCACCGACGACGAGCAGTTCGTGGGCCTGGTCTGGTCGGCTGAGCCGATCGACGACCTGCTCGCGGAGCGGGTCGACGACGAGGACGTCGAGGACGCCGACCCGCTGACCGTCGAGGGGTCGGTCGCCCAGCAATGGGACGGGTACGCCGACCCCGGCGGCGACCTTGCCTACGCCGCCGAGGTCGGGGACCACTCGGTGCTGGTGTACGGCTCCGCGCCCGAGGAGGACCTGCGCGCGGTGGTCGAGTCGCTCACGACTGCTCCGCTTGCTCGATGACCTCGTCGAGCCGCTTCCGCGCGCCGTCGAGCCACTCCTGGCAGATGGTGGCCAGCCGCTCGCCGCGCTCCCACAGCGCGAGGGACTCCTCGAGCGTGATGCCGCCGGCCTCGAGCCGTCGGACCACCTCGACCAGCTCCTCGCGGGCCTCCTCGTAGGACGGCTTCTCCTCAGTCATCGGCGCTCTCCTCGAGACGTTCGGTGCGGGTGGTGGTGGCGTGGATCCGGCCGTCGGCGACCCGCACGCTGACGTCGGCGCCGACCGCGGCGCCGTCGACGGTCGTGACCACGTGCCCGTCGGCGTCCTGGAGCACGGCGTAGCCCCGCTCGAGCGTGGCGAGCGGCGACAGCGCCCGGGCCCGGGCGCGCTGGTGGTCGATGTCGTCGGCGGCGCGGTCGAGGGCGTGCCGGAGAGTGCGGCGGCAGCGGTCGCGGAAGCCGTCGAGCTCCTCGAGCCGGGCGTCGACCAGTGACCGCGGGTCGGCGAGCACCGGTCGCGAGCGCAACGCGTCGAGGCCGGCCCGCTCCCGCTCGAGCCAGCGGTCGAGGGAGTGCCGGATCCGCTGCCGGGCCTGGTCGACCGCGGCCAGCTCCTGGGAGACGTCGGGCACGATCAGCTTGGCGGCATCGGTGGGCGTGGAGGCGCGGACGTCGGCGACCAGGTCGAGCAGCGGGCTGTCGGGCTCGTGGCCGATCGCCGACACCACCGGCGTCCGGGCCTTGGCAACCGCCCGGATCAGCCCCTCGTCGGAGAACGGCAGCAGGTCCTCGACCGAGCCGCCACCCCGGGCGATCACGATCACGTCGACGTCGGCGTGGTGGTCGAGTCGCTCCAGGGCGGAGATAACTTCCGCCGCGGCGCGCTGGCCCTGCATCGTGGCGTGCACGACCTCGAACGTCACCCCGGGCCAGCGCCGGGTCGCGTTGTCGAGGACGTCGCGCTCGGCTGCCGACCGGGGTGCGGTGACCAGGCCGACGCGGGTGGGCAGGAACGGGAGGGGCCGCTTCAGCGCGGCGTCGAAGAGCCCCTCGGCGGCCAGCAGCTGTCGGCGCCGCTCGAGCTGGGCGAGCAGCTCGCCGAGGCCGACCATCCGGATCTCGCGGGCGTGCAGGGAGAGCGTGCCGCGGTTGGCGTAGTAGGACGGCTTGGCGTGCACGACGACGCTGGCGCCCTCGACCAGCGGTGGGTTGAGGCCGTCGAAGAGCGTGCGGCTGCAGGTCACCGGCACCGAGATGTCGGCCACCGAGTCGCGCAGGGTCATGAACACCGTCTGCAGCCCTGGCCGCCGGCTCACCTGGGCGACCTGTCCCTCGACCCAGACGGCGCCCAGGCGGTCGACCCAGCCCGAGATCGCGTTCGCGATCGACCGGACCGGCGCCGGCGACTCGGGTGAGGTCTGCATGGCCATGGCGGTGACCCTAGTGCTCAGCGCCCCCACGATCGTTCGACGAGCCGCTGCGCCTCGGCGAGCGTGAGGCCGTGCCGGCGGGCCGTGGCGGCGTACTCCTCCGCGGCGCGGGACGCGTCACGGGGAGTGGTCGCGGACGCGACGAAGGTGCCGCGGCGACCCTCGGTCACGACCACGCCGTCGGCCTCGAGCTCGCGGTAGACCCGGGCCACCGTGTTGACGGCCAGTCCGACGTCGGCGGCGAGCGCTCGCACCGTGGGCAGCTTCGTGCCGGCCGGCAGCTCCCCGGAGGCGACCCGCGAGGCGAGCTGCGCCCGCAGCTGCTCGAACGGCGGTTCGGGCAGCGACGGGTCAGGGGGCGTCACGTCCATGACCGGCGACAGTACTGGGGGATCTCCCTGACCCGACCCCGGAATCGACCCAAATACCTTGCCTGTCTACATATGGGCCGTCAGGATCAACGGGTGCGCACATGGGTGAAGTGGACGCTGGTCGTGGTGGGCGTCTTCGTGCTGGCGGCAGTCACGTTCGGGGCCTGGATCGGCTACTCCTACCTCACCGCCCGCGTCGACACCGTCGGCGAGGTCGACTTCGACCGGGAGCTGGCGATCCCTCCGCTGGCGGAGTCGGAGATCGACGACGAGGGGCGGCGGGTCTTCGACCTCAACCTGCAGAAGGGCCACACCGATCTGGGCCGTGACGAGGAGACCGTGACCTGGGGCGTCAACGGCTCCTACCTCGGGCCGACGCTGCGGGCGAAGCGCGGCGAGGAGGTGCTGGTCAACGTCACCAACCAGCTGGGCGAGGAGAGCACGCTGCACTGGCACGGCATGCACCTGCCGGCGGAGATGGACGGCGGCCCGCACCAGATGATCGCCGACGAGGACACCTGGTCGCCCACCTGGCGGATCGACCAGCCCGCGGCCACCCTCTGGTACCACCCGCACCCCCACGAGGAGACCGCCGAGCAGGTCTACCTCGGGGTGGCGGGGATGTTCATCCTCGACGACCGTGAGGAGAGGGAGCTGCCGCTGCCGCGGAAGTACGGCGTCGACGACATCCCCGTCATCGTGCAGGACAAGGAGTTCGACGGCATCGAGCTCGACACCACCCCAGGGCTGTTCGAGAACAACGGCATCCTCGGCGACACGGTGGTGGTCAACGGCACGCCCGGCCCCTACCTGGACGTGACCACCGAGCGGGTCCGGCTGCGCCTGTTGAACGCCTCCAACGCGCGGGTCTACAACTTCCACTTCTCCGACGACCGGGAGTACGACGTGATCGCCGGCGATGGCGGGTTGCTGCCGGCGCCGGTGCGCCTCGACCACCTGCTGCTGTCGCCCGGCGAGCGCGCCGAGATCGTGGTGACCTTCGAGCCGGGCGAGACCACGGTGCTGCGCAGCGACCAGCAGGACGCCGGCAACAGGTTCACCGGCGCCGACGACCGGCTCGACATCCTGCAGCTCCGCGCCGCCGACCGGCTGGCCCCCTCGCCCGAGGTGCCCGCCCGGCTCGCCGACGTACCCGACCTCGATCCGGACGACGTGGTCGAGACCCGCGAGTTCGACCTCAGCGGCACCTCGATCAACGGCGACGACATGGACATGGACCGGATCGACGCGACCGTCGAGCTGGACACCACCGAGCGGTGGCGGGTGCGCAACACCGACGGCAGCACGCACAACTTCCACGTCCACGACGTGCAGTTCGTCATCGAGTCCCTCGACGGCGACCCGCCTCCGCCGGAGCTGGCCGGCTGGAAGGACACCGTGTTCCTGCCCGAGGGCAGCGAGGCGGACCTGCTGGTGCGGTTCACCGACTACGCCGACCCCGACACGCCGTACATGTACCACTGCCACCTGCTCCGGCACGAGGACGCCGGGATGATGGGGCAGTTCGTGGTGGTGGAGCCCGGGGAGGAAGCCGGGTCGGTCTCAAGCCACCATCACTGAGCAGCGGGCTCCAGGTAGGCGTGCACGAGCGGCACGACCGACGCGCCCTCGCCGCTCGCCGCGGCGACCCGCTTCATCGAGCCGGAGCGGATGTCGCCGACGGCGAAGATGCCCGGGACGGTGGTGGCGAGGTTCTCGGGCGGCAGGCCGTCGGCCCACCGGTCCTTGGGTACGTCGCGGCCGGTGAGCACGAAGCCGCGCTCGTCGAGGGTGACCTCGTCCGGAAGCCAGTCGCAGTGCGGTTCGGCGCCGAGCAGCAGGAACAGGCCCTCGGCGTTGCGCCTGGTGACCTCGCCGGACGTGGTGTCGCGGACGTCGAGCCACTCGAGCCGCCCGTCACCGCCGCCGTCGGCGATCTCGGCGCCGGTGTGGATGGCGATCCGCGGGTTGTAGGCGATCTCGTCGATCAGGTAGCGCGACATGGTCTCTTCGAGGCTGGCCCGGCGCACCATGATCGTCACCGACTTGGCGAAGCGGGACAGGTGGATGGCGGCCTGGCCGGCGGAGTTGCCGCCACCGACGACCACGACGTCGTACCCCTCCATCTCGCGGGCGGCGGTCATCGCGCTGCCGTAGAAGACGCCCTGGCCGGTGAGCGCGTCGACGCCGGGCACCCGGAGCTTGCGGTAGGCGACGCCGGTGGCGACGACCACGGCCCGGGCTCGGACGTCGCCACCGTCGGTGTGGACGACGTGGGGACGCTCGCCGTCGCCGGGCGTCACGTCGGAGACCTCCCAGCCGGTGAAGAACCGGGTGCCGAACCGGATCGCCTGGTTGCGGGCGCGCTGGGCCAGCCGCATGCCGGAGATGCCGCGCGGGAAGCCCAGGTAGTTGCGGATCATCGAGCTGGTGCCTGCCTGGCCGCCGATCGCCTCGACCTCCACGCACACCGTCGACAGGCCCTCGGATGCGCCGTACACGGCGGCGGCGAGGCCGGCCGGCCCGGCGCCGACGATGCACAGGTCGACCACGGTCTCGACATCCACGTCCTGAGGCCGTCCGTAGATGGCGGCAGCGACGTCGCGGACCGTGGATGGGGCGAACACCTCCCCGCGTGCGTTGTGCACCAGTGGGTACGTCGGCTCGCCGTCGTACATCGCGAGAATCTCCCCACCGACCTCGGACTCCGGCGTGTGCACGCGGTTGGGCATGCCCATCCGGTCGAGGAAGTCGCGGATGGAGACGGTGAGCGCGTCGACCCGGTCGGACACGATGCGCACCGTCTCGACCTCGGGTGCGGCCACGGTCGAGCCCCAGTCGGAGAGCAGCTCGCAGACCGCGGTGTGGAACTCCTCGTCCCGCACCCCGCGCGGCATCAGCAAGAAAGCGTCGTACTTGCCCTTGGCGAGGCCCGGGCGCAGCCGGTCGGCGTCGGCGAGGAAGCGCTCCCAGTGCGCGACCACCAGCCGGCGGGCCGTGGGCACGACCTGCCGCCACAGGTGGAACGCCATGTGTACGTCGGAGTCGGGCAGCACTGACTCGGACACGAACAGCGCGACCTGACCGCCGTTCGCGTGGATCTCGTGGGCGAGGTCGGCGGCTGCGCTCGCCGACCCGACGGCGTGGATGTCGTAGTCGCGGCGGTAGCGGCCGAACTCGTCGGCCAGGAAGTCGGCATGGTTCTGCGAGACCAGGATGATCGCGGGTTGCACGGCATCAGTATCCGTGCCGGGTGAAACACTGGCGAGCGTGCGACTGCGGATCGACCTCGCCTATGACGGGACCGCCTTCCACGGATGGGCGGCGCAGCCGGCGCTGCGGACCGTCGAGGGTGAGCTGAGCACCGCTCTGACAACGGTCCTGCGGGTGCCGTCGGTCGACGTCGTCTGTGCCGGGCGCACCGATTCCGGAGTACACGCGCGGGGCCAGGTCGTGCACTGCGATGCCGAGGAGCCGCCGGACCAGCTGTTACGCCGGCTGAACGGCATCCTTCCTCAGGACGTGCGGGTACGCCGGGTCGTCGAGGCGGCGGAGGGATTCGACGCCCGCTTCTCCGCGCTCTGGCGCCGCTACGCCTACCGAGTGGCCGACACCCCGGCCGCAGTGGACCCGCTGATGCGGCGGCAGGTGCTGACCTGGCCACGACCGCTCGACCTGGACGCGATGAACCAGGCGTCCCACGCGCTGCTCGGACTGCGCGACTTCGCGTCGTTCTGCAAGCAGCGCGAGGGCGCCACCACGATCCGCACCCTGCAGGAGCTCGGCTGGTCGCGCGACGCCGGGGGCGTGGCGGTGGCGACGGTGCGGGCGGACGCGTTCTGCCACAGCATGGTGCGGTCGCTGGTGGGGTGCCTGCTCGCCATCGGGGAGGGCCGGAGGCCGCCGGAGTGGGCCGCGGAGATCCTCGAGGCCGGCGCCCGCGACTCCGCCGTCACCGTGGTGCACGCCCACGGCCTCACGCTGGAGGAGGTCGGCTACCCCGCCGACGACGAGCTCGCCGCCCGGGCGCAGACGACGAAGACGCGCAGGGACGAACAGTGACGAGTGAGCACTACTTCTCCGCCGACCCGTCCGTCCCGTTCCGGCGGGAGCCGGTCAGCGCCGAGGTGTGGGGCCGGAGCCTCACGCTGACCAGTGGCGCGGGCGTCTTCAGCCGGGGACACCTCGACCACGCGACCGCAGTGCTGTTCCGCGAGACCGAGCCGCCGGAGTCCGGCCGGGTCCTCGACCTGGGCTGTGGGTACGGCGTGATCGGGCTGGCCATCGCCGCGACGTCGCCCGAGACCGTGGTCACCGGCGTCGACGTCAATGAGCGGGCGCTCCTGCTGGCCCGCGAGAACGCGGCCGACCTGGGCCTCGGGTCGCGGTTCACCGCCTGCCTGCCGGACGAGGTGCCGGACGATGCGACGTACGACGAGATCTGGTCCAACCCGCCGATCCGGATCGGCAAGCCGGCGCTGCACGCACTGCTCCTCTCCTGGTTGCCCCGGCTGGTGCCGGGGGGCCGCGCGATGTTGGTCGTCGGCAAGAACCTCGGGGCCGACTCGCTGCACAGGTGGCTGGTGGACCAGGGCTACCCCACCGAGCGGGTGGCCAGCGCGAAGGGGTTCCGGGTGCTGGAGACGCGACGATCGTGAGTCGCGTCCCCAGCCCCTGAGCGTCCGCCTACTCCGGGATGCCGCTCTCCGGCGGGGCGTCGTCGGCCTGCTCGGAGGTGTCCTCAGCGATCTCGGCGTCCCCGATGTCGGTGGTCAGCACCGGCGTGAGAGGTTCACCCGCTCCCTTCTTGATCTCCACGATCTGCAGCCCCGAGATACCGAGATGGCTGTCGGCCGTGTAGCGGTAGGGCGCCAGCTGCGGGCCTTCGAGGTCCTGCCCGACCTCCTCCACGGCATCCACCAGTCCTTCGCGCGTCAGGTCCTCGCCCGCTGCCTGAAGCGCCTGCACGAACGCATAGGCGTGAGACATCCCGTAGATGCGGTAGTTGGTGAGCTCGCCTTCCGTGCCGTGCTCGTCCCACACCTTCTGCCACAGCTGGACCCAGGGGTCGTCCGGAGCGTCCACTCCCGGTATGTACTCGGAGGTCAGGATGCCGTCGAGTGAGTTGGTCGAGCCCTCGACCTCTCCTTCCGAGAACTCGGTGAGCAGCCCGCCCACCAGCTGCGGGTCGGAGCCGACGTTGCTGACGTACCACTGCGGCTCGTACCCGAGTCGCAGGGAGACCAGCCGGCTGAGGGCGGTGTACGACGGCGTGGTGAACGCCAGCACCAGGTCGGCCCCCGACGCCTGCAGGGCGGTGACCTGCGGAGCGACGTCGGTGTTGCCGGAGGTGTAGCGCTGCACCTCGACGATCTGGTTCTCGAGGTACTGCCGCACGCCCTTCTCCGCGTCCGCGCCGAAGTCGTCGTCCTGCAGGAACAGGCCGACCTTCGCGTCCGGCATGTTCTCGGCGACGTACTGACCGATGATCTTGCCCTCGATCTCGTAGTCGGGTTGCCAGCCGAACGTGAACGGGCGGTTCTCGACGTCGTCGCCCCACTGCAGGGAGCCGGAGGAGACGAACATGTCGGGGACGCCTTCCTCGTTGAGGAAGTCCACGACGGCGCTGTGGGTAGGCGTGCCGAGGCCGCCGACCATCGCGAAGATCTCGTCCTTCAGCACCAGCTCGTTGGTGACCTTGCTGGTGTTGGTGGGGTTGTAGCCGTCATCCCGGACGAGGTACTCGATCTCCCGGCCGTGGACCCCGCCGGCCGCGTTGACGTAGTCGAAGTACGCCTGCGCCCCCGTGGGGATCTCGCTGTAGCCCGGGGCGGCGACGCCCGTCAGCGGGAAGTGGGCCCCGACGGTGATGGTGTCGTCCGTGACGCCCACCGTCGAGCCTCCACCCCCGTCGTCGTCATCGTCGCGACCGCCGGCACCGCAGGCGGCCAGGACCAGGGTCGTCGCCAGCATCCCGGCCAGCGGCACGGATATCCGGTGCATCCGTTTCATCGTGTTGTTCCCTTCGTGTTGGTGGAGACGACACCCGCGCGAGGAGGTGTCTCCTGGCGGGGTGGTGGAGACGGGGGCCGGTGTCGGCTGCGCGCGCGCAGGAGGCGCAGTGATCCGACGAAGCCCTGAGGGGCGAGCAGCACGACCAGGACCATCACCACGCCGTAGACGAGTGGGGCCAGCTCGGCCGCCTGGATGTCGGTGAGCCCGGCGTCGGTGCCGACGTCGGTCACGACCTGGGGGAGGAACGTCAGCAACCCCGCGCCCAGGAGCGCTCCGGTGAGGCTGCCGAGTCCGCCGAGCACCACCGCGGTGAGCAGGGTCAGGCTGATCACCAGCGTGAAGCTCCCCGGCGCGGTGAGTCGGACGGCGAGCGCGAGCATCGCCCCGGCCGCTCCGGCCGCCGCCGCGCTCACCACGAACGCCGACACGCGAGCCCGACCGAGATCGATGCCGGCGAGCTGGGCGGCGACCTCGTCGTCGCGTACGGCGCGCCACCGGCGCCCGACCCGGCTCCGCGAGAGGTTGGCGAGGAGCACGAAGGTGATGATCAGCGTGAGCCACGCGACGTACGCCACGAACTTGGTGCGGGTCGGGTCCTGTCCCGTCAGGAAGTAGCCGGCGTCGAGCGCCCAGGTCGGGATCTCCGGAAGCACCACCGGGAGTCCCTGCTCCCCACCCAGCTCGGTCTTGAAGTGGAGAGCGATCCCGGGTACCGCGACGGCCAGGGCCAGCGTCGCCCCGGCGAGGTAGGGCCCGTGCAGCCGGGCCGCGGCGAGGCCGATCAGGGTGCCCGCGGCCACCGTCACGAGCACCGCGGCGAGCACGACGACGACCAGGGGTGTCGACGCTTCCCGGTCGGGAAGCAGCAACGCGGTGGTGTAGGCGCCGAAGGCCATCAGGGCGCCGTGCCCGAGCGAGATCTGGCCGTTCAGCCCGGTCAGCACCGTCAGTCCGGCAGCGGCCGTGCCGAGGTAGGCCATCTCGGTGAGCTGCAGGGCCCGGAAGTCGCTGACCGCGGTGAGCACGACCGTCACCACGACCAGGCCCAGCGCCGCCACGGCCAGGTGCCTGGCGAGCGTGAGGTCGGCCCAGCGGCGCACCCGGTCCCTCATCAGACCCTCCGGGCCTCGGGCTGGCCCATCAGGCCGCTCGGGCGCAGGATCAGCACCACCATCAGGATGCCGAGCGCCGCCAGGGGAACGAGCTGCGAGCCGATGTACCCGCTGACGAAGCTGAGGGACAGCCCGAGCAGGAGACCGCCGATGACGGCTCCGATCGGGCTGTCCAACCCCCCGAGCACGGCTGCGACGAACCCGAAGACGACCACCGAGTCCATGTAGCCCGGGTGCACCAGGTTGCCGCCGGCGATCAGCAGGCCGGACAACGAGCCGACCAGCGAGGCAAGGGCCCAGCCGAGGGTGAGCATGTGGCCGACGCGTACGCCGAGCATGCCGGGCCACCTCCTGGTTGAACGCAGAGGCCCGCATCCGCAGCCCGAGGTCGGTGAACCTGAACAGGGCGACCAGCAGCCCCATCATGAGCAGCACCACGAGGATCGTGAACACCCCGAAGCCGGTGAGGCCGATGGTGCGATCGCCCACCTCGAACCCACGGATGCCGAAGGGAGCCGGGAAGGACCTGAAGCGGTTGCCGAAGATGACGGCGGCCACCGCGTGCAGCACGACGAACAGCCCCAGGGTCAGGATCACGGCGTTGATCTCGGACTTGCCCTCGACCGGCCGGACGACCACCCGCTCCAGGACGGCGCCGAGCACCAGGCCGCTGAGCAGTGCAGCGGCGAAGCCGAGCCACCAGGAGTGGCCGGCCTCGATCAGCGACAGCGCGATGAACGTGGTCAGCATCGCCATCGGCGCCTGCGCGAAGTTCACGATGCGGGTCGAGCGCCAGATCATCACCAGGGCCAGGGCGAAGGCTGCGTAGACCATGCCCAGGGTGAGGCCGCCGAGTGCGGTGTTCACGAACTGCATGGATCTCCTCTCGTCAGAAGCCGAGGTAGGCGTGGCGGAGCTGGTCGTCCTCGGCCAGCGCGGCGGCGTCCTCGTCCGCCACCACCCGACCGAGGTTGAGCACCACTCCGCGGTCGGCGACCGAGAGCGCGCTGCGGGCGTTCTGCTCGACGAGCAGGATGGTGAGGCCGTCGTCGCGGGTCAGTCCGGCGCAGCAGCTCGAAGATCCGCGCGACGATCCGCGGCGCCAGGCCCAACGAGGGCTCGTCGAGGAGCAGGAGCTCCGGGGACGCCATCAGGGCGCGGCCGATCACCAGCATCTGGCGCTCACCGCCCGAGAGGGTGTGGCCCGGGGCGTGGCGGCGGTCGGCAACCGCGGGGAAGAGCGAGTAGACGCGGTCCAGGTCGGCCGGGCGGACCCGGCCCCGCGCCAGGGCCCCGAGCCGCAGGTTCTCCTCGACCGTGAGCTCGGTGATCACGCCGCGACCCTCGGGAACGTGGGAGAGCCCGAGCCCCGGCATCCGTTCGGCCGGCAGCCGCTCGATGCGTCGGCCGTCGAGCTCGACGGTGCCGGTGCGGCAGGGGTGCAGCCCCGAGATGCTGCGCAGCAGCGTTGTCTTGCCGGCGCCGTTCGCGCCCAGGACGGCGGTGATCCGGCCACGTGGCGCGGCGAACGACACCTGCTCCAGGGCGGTGATCGGACCGTAGCCGGCACCCAGGTCGCTGACCGCGAGCATCGTCACTCGACGCTCTCGCCGAGGTACGCCGCGAGTACGGCGGGGTCGTCGCGCACCTGCTCGGGCGCGCCCCGGGCGATCACCTTGCCGAAGTCGAGCACCGTGATCTCGTCGCAGACCCGCATCACCAGGTCCACGTGGTGCTCGACGAGCAGGATCGACATCCGGGTGGCAAGCTCCCGGACGGTGTCACCCAGCTCGTCGATCTCCGCCGCCGAGAGCCCACTCGCGGGCTCGTCGAGCAGCAGCAGCTCGGGATCGGCGGCCAGGGCCCGGGCGAGCGCCACCCGCTTCCTGATCGGGTACGGAAGGCTCGGCGGGTAGCGGTCGGCGACGTCCGCGATGCCGAGCCCGTCGAGGACGGTCATCGCGTGCTCACGCACTGCCCGCTCGTCCCGCGACGCGCGGGGGAGCGCGAGAAGGCTGCCGAGGAACCCGGTCCGCGCCCGCCGGTCGGCCCCGGTCATCACGTTCTCCAGCACCGTCACCCGGTCGAAGAGCCCGAGGCTCTGAAGGGTGCGCGCGATGCCCAGGCCGGCGAGGTCGTGCGGGCGCAGCCGGTCCAGGGCGGTGCCCCGGCGGACCACGCGTCCGCGGTCGGGCCGGACGAATCCGCAGGCGACGTTGAAGACGGTGGTCTTGCCGGCGCCGTTCGGCCCGATCACGCCGTGCACCTGGCCGGGTGCGACGGCGAGCCCGACCTCGGACAGGGCGGTCAGTCCGCCGAAGGTGACCGTGACGTCCTGGAGCTCGAGCTCTGGCGTCGACGTGGTCACCGGCCGGGCCTCCATCCGACCTCCCCACCGAATTGGGCGATGTGACCTGCCCCACCCTGGTGGGGTTGCACAGCCGACGCATTAGGCGCTGCGCACAGATTCGCTTGGATCCTGCGCCTCGATCGCGCGGAGGGGCTGGCGCAGATTGTGCACAGAGTGCGAACGTGCTGTCCATGTGCCCTCAGGAGGCTCACCTCGGTGACGAGCTCCGACGGGCCTGGAGCCTGCTGCTCGACCAGGCCGACACGATCGCGGACAGCATCACGCTCACGCTTTTCGAGCGGGACGCCGAGCTCTACGAGCGGATCGGTCCCGAGCTGCGGGCGGACGTCCGCTCCAGCACCCGTCAGCACATCCGCCGGGGGCTGCAGATCCTGTCCGGCCAACGCGAGCTCGACACCACCGATGCCGACTCAGCGGTGGAGCTGTGGCGCGAGACCGGGCGCCGTCGAGCCCGCCAGGGGGTGCCCCTCGAGCTGGTGCTCAACGCCTACATGCTGGGAGCGCGGATCCTCTGGGAGGCGCTGATCGGCCGCTCGCCCGGCAAGCAGGCCGGGGCGCCCATCAACGACCGCATCCTGCTCCGCGCCGGCAAGACCGTCTGGGCGAACCTCGACTGCAGAACGCCGTCGTGATCGACTCCTACCGCCGCGAGGCCGCGCGGATGCAGCGGCAGGACCTGCAGCGTCAGCAGACTCTGCTGGACGCCCTTCTCGAGGGCCGCGGGGCCGACCCCGAGTTCGCGGCCGAGGCGCGATCGGCGCTGGACATCGACCCGGAGGACGCCGTGGCCTGCGTGGTCGTGCTCGACCACGACGCGCCGGGTGAGGTGCTCGGGCCGGCAGAGGACCGGTTGGACCGGCTGGGCATTGCTGCCCGTTGGCACGTTCGATCGGGGGTCTACTTCGGTCTGCTGTCGGGCGACCTTCCCGACGAGGACGGGCTGGTCGACCTGTTCGCCGCGCACGCCGCCGGCCGGATGGGCGTCGCAGCCAGCCCCGACGGGATCGCCGGATTCGCGACGGCGTTCCAGCTCGCGACCCGGGCCGCGGAGACCCTGACCCGGGGCAAGTCGAAGGCGGTGTCGGTCACCGAGCGGCTGGCCGAGGTGCTGCTGGCGGGCAGCCCGCAGGTCACGCCGCTGCTCATGGCGCAGACGCTCGGACCGCTCCTGGCCCAGCCGGAGGCGCAGGCCACCACGCTGGTGGACACGCTCGGCGCACTGTTGCGTCACGACGGGTCGCCGACGCACGCAGCCGAGGAGCTCTTCTGCCACCGCAACACGGTGATCTACCGGATGAAGCAGATCGAGCAGCTCACCGGCAGGTCTCTCACCGACCCCCGCGACAAGATGTTGCTCGGGCTCGCCCTGCTTGCGCGCGGGCACGACTGACCTGCCGAGCCGCGGGCCTGACAGGCTGACCCCGTGACTGCTGAGCGCATCGTGATCATCGGGGCCGACGCCGCCGGCATGTCGGCCGCTCACCAGGCGCTGCGCACGGCCGCGGCGCGCGGCCGGGAGCTGGCGATCACCGTGCTCGACAAGGGCATGCACACGTCGTACTCCGCCTGTGGGATCCCGTACTGGATGGCCGGCGACGTCGACTCCGGCGACGCGCTGGTGGCCCGGACCGCCGAGGAGCACCGCGCCGCGGGGATCGACCTGCGGCTCGGGACCCCGGTCACCGGTGTCGACCTGGCAGGTCGTCAGGTCACGACGACAGCGGGAGAGACCGTCGAGTTCGACCAGCTGGTGGTGGCCAGCGGCGCGTACCCGATCGTTCCGGCGTGGGCACTCCACGCCGACGGCACGCCGTACGACCGGGTCGGCGCGGTGCACACGCTGGACGACGGTGCGGCGTGGCTCGAGCGGTTCGAGGCCGCCGAGCCGGGCGCGCACGTGGTGATCGTGGGCGCCGGGTACGTCGGCATCGAGGTCGCCGAGGCGGCGCTGCGCCGAGGCTTCGGGGTGACCGTGGTGACCCGGTCGCGGGTGATGAGCTCGCTGGAGCCGGAGATGTCCGAGCGGGTCGCGCTGGCCCTGTCCGATGCCGGTATCGAGGTGGTGCTGGACGCGGAGGTCACCGGGTTCGACGTGGACGACGGTGAGGTCGTCGGCGTCCACTGGACGGGCGGGTCGCGCCGCGTGCGACCTCGTGGTCCTCGCGCTCGGCGTGCTGCCGTCGACGGGCTTCCTCACCGGCAGCGGCATCCCACTGGGGCCCCAGGGCGCGTTGAGTCCCGATCCCCGCGGTCGGGTGACCGAGCGGGTGTGGGCGGCCGGCGACTGCTGCGACTCCATCCGCCGGCTCACCGGCGACCGCGAGTACCGCCCGCTCGGCACCCACGCCAACAAGCTGGGCCGGGCGCTGGGCGAGAACCTCGCGGGCGGCCGCCTCACCTTCGACGGCATTCTCGAGACCGCGATCACCCGGTTCGCTGGTGGCGGGCTCAGTACCTCGAGATCGCGCGCACCGGCCTCTCGCGGGAGGACGCCGAGGCGGCCGCGTTCGACCCGGTCACGGTGGTCACCGAGGGCACCACCACCAGCGGCTACCTCCCCGAGGCGGAGCCGATCGCGCTCTGGGTGATGGCCGACCGGGTCACCCGGCGGCTGCTCGGCGTCCAGGTCGTCGGCGGCCACGGCGCCGGCAAGCGGATCGACGCCGCCGCCGCGGTGCTCTGGGCCGGTGGCAGCGTCGACGACCTCGCCTGGATGGACCTCTCCTACGCGCCGCCGTTCAGCACGGCGTGGGAGGTGCTGCAGGTCGCGGCGAGGCGGGTCGCGGAGCGGTCTGTAGGGCGTACCCAGCGACGTGCAATGGCCAGCCCCCAAGGTCGCTTCACGCTTGATCCGTGCAACGCCGTGCGGCCTCTTGCACGTTCGAGCGGCCTGTGGATAGCGGGACTGCGCGCGCCACGGAGCGCGCGCCAGGATGACCGTGTGGAGGCGGTGGAGGCGCTGCGGCAGCTGGGCGGCGTGGGGTGCGCTTCCGAGATCGTCCGACTGTCGTCTCGCCGCAAGCTGCGCACCGCCCTGGACAACAGGGAGATCGCGCGGGCCGGGCGAGCGCGATACGTGCTTGCCGATGTGCATCGGCATCGTCGAACTGCAGCTCGCCTCGCCGGTGTGGCGTCCCACCTGAGCGCGGCGCAGCATTGGGGATGGGAGGTGAAGTGGCCGCCCGAGAGCGCTTGGGTGACGGTGCCGCGCAACCGCAAGGTGGCTGCAGCCGCCCGGGCGACAACCGAAATCGTCTACGCCGACCTCGCGGAGGACGACGTCGTCGACGGCCTGACGGCCAAGCGCCGCACCGTCGTCGACTGCGCCCGGCGGCTGCCGTTCGACGAGGCGCTCGCGGTCGCGGACTCCGCACTCCGTGCCGGCGACATCTCCGAGGCCGAGCTACTCCGGGCGACTTCAGCCCTGCGGGGCCGCGGCGCCACCCAGGCCCGACGGGTGGCGAGGGAGGCCGACGGGCGAGCGGCCAATCCGTTCGAGTCGGTGCTCCGCGCCATCGTGCTCGAGTTCCCCGGGCTGACCGTCGTACCGCAGGTCCCCGTGCCGACCAGCGGGCTGACCTATCACCCTGACCTCGTCGACGAGCAGCGCCGGATCGCTATCGAGGCCGAGTCCTGGGGCTGGCACGCCGACCAGCAGACACATTCGCGCGACTGCGTGCGCTTCACCTTGCTGACCGTCGCCGGATGGCGCGTCCTGCGCTTCACCTGGGAGCAGGTGATGCACTCGCCGGGCTTCGTGCGGCGGGTCCTCGCCCAGATCATCGAGCCCGACTCGGCGGCGTGATTGCAACACGATCGGCGCCAGCGGCGTTGATGATGCATGGAGGCAGTGCTCGCGACGGGTGAGAGGAGTGGGGTGGCGGACCCTCCCGACTTCGACAGCTGGGTGGCGGCGCGAGGCCCCGCCCTGCTGCGCCTCGCCTACACGCTGACCGGCAACCGCGCCGACGCCGAGGACGTCGTCCAGGACGCGCTGTCCCGCGCCCTGCCCCGTTGGACCGCGCATCTCCGGCCGATGGCCGACGTCGACGCCTACGTGCGTCGGATGGTCGTCAACGCACACACGTCCTGGTGGCGGAAGTTCCGGAGGCGGGAGTCGCCGACGGCGGAGGTACGCACCGACGCGGTCGTGGCCGGCCCGGACGGAGGCATGGCCTCCGACGACCGGCGCCGGATCTGGCTCGCCTGTCAGGCGTTGCCCGAGGCCCAGCGCACCGCCGTGGTGCTGCGCTACTACGAACAGCTCGAGTACGCCGAGATCGCCGCCCTCACCGGTGTGCGCGAGGGCTCCGTGCGGTCCCGCGTCTCACGCGGCCTGGCCGCCCTGCGCGCCGAGCTCGGGGAGGAGACCCCATGAACGACTTCGAGACCCGCCTCACCGAGGCACTCAACGGCGGCGCCGAGCAGGCGCCGGACGTCGACGGCCTGGCCGCAGGCGCCCGCCGCCGCTCGCGCACCCGACGGCGGACCCGCGTGGCCGTCGGCATCGGGGTGGTCGTCGCCGCGCTCGTCGTACCCGTCGGCGTACTGGCGCTCGGCGGCGACGACACACCGGACCGGGTCGCCACCGATCACCACCGATGAGCCGCAGGGTTGGCACACGGTCGAGCACGAGGGGGTCCTGCTCGACATCCCGGGCGGGTGGCACGAGCTGGACACCTCGAAGTGCGAGTTCGGCTTCGCCCGCTTCGGGCCCGCCGATGCGGACGCGTGCACCTTCGACCACGAGGGGCTGGGCTTCTACGCCTCGGCCAACTTCGACCCCAAGCACGGGCCTGGCGTCCTCGAGGAGGAAGAGGGCGGCTGGGGCGGCTACGTCTACGCCGGCGACTGGGCGATCTACGCCACGGTCAGCGACCCGGATCGAGCCCGCCGCATCCTCGCCTCCGCGCGGTTGGAAGGCCAGGAGGCGCCGGATCTCAGTGCCGGCTGGCGCACCGAGTCATACGAGGGACTCTCCGTCGACGTCCCCGCCTCGTGGCAGCGCGGGGGCCTGTCCGCCTGGTGCCTGGACGAGACGGTCGACGGCTGGGTGGAGACCCCCGAGACGATCGTCCCGATGATCGCCTGCGAGCCGAGCACCGGCTACGGCATCCGGTTCAGCAGCGGCGAGAGGGATGACTTCATCCGGGAGCGGCACGGATCCCAGTACCCCGAGGGCAGCTGGGCGGGAGTGGCCATCACCGGGGACGAGACCGGGAAGCCCATCGGGGTCATCCAGGTCGTCGCCCCCACCCAGGCGCTCGCCGACCTGGTCGGCGGCAGCCTGCGCGCGGAGTAACCCACAAACGGGATGCGGCCCGGCGTGGCGTCCCGGACAATCGACGCCTGTGGGACACGTGGACGTCGCCGGAGTGCGCTTCGAGCTGCCCGACGGCCGGGTGCTGCTCGACGACGTGTCGTTCCGGGTGGGTGAGGGCGCCAAGGTCGCGCTGGTCGGCGCGAACGGCGCCGGCAAGACCACGCTGCTGAAGATCATCACCGGCGAGCTCGTGCCGCACGCGGGAGCGGTCACCCGCTCCGGCGGGCTCGGGGTGATGCGCCAGATGGTCGGCACCGGGCTCGGCGCCGAGCCGACCGTCGCCGACCTGCTGCTCTCGGTGAGCCCGCCCCGGATCCGCACCGCCGCGGAAGAGGTCGACCGGTGCGAGCGGGCGCTGATGGAGACCGACGACGAGAAGAACCAGCTCGCCTACGCCCACGCGCTGGCCGAGTACGCCGAGGCGGGCGGCTACGAGCTCGAGGTCACCTGGGACGTCTGCACCGTCAAGGGCCTCGGCGTGCCCTACGACCGCGCCAAGTACCGCGAGCTGCGCACGCTGTCCGGCGGCGAGCAGAAGCGGCTGGTGCTGGAGTACCTGCTGGCCGGGCCCGGACGAGGTGCTGCTGCTCGACGAGCCGGACAACTTCCTCGACGTGCCGGGCAAGGTCTGGCTCGAGGGCCGGATCAAGGAGTCCGACAAGACGATCCTGTTCATCAGCCACGACCGCGAGCTGCTGGCCAACACCGCCACCCGCGTGGTCACCGTCGAGCTCGGCGCGGCCGGCAACCTGGTGTGGACCCACCCGGGCGACTTCGCGTCGTACCACGAGGCGCGCAAGGACCGCTTCCTGCGCTTCGAGGAGCAGCGGCGCCGGTGGGACGAGGAGCACGCGAAGATCAAGGCGCTGGTGCTCCGGCTGCAGGATCAAGGCGGAGTACAACGACGGCATGGCCTCGCAGTACCGGCCGCGCAGACCCGGCTGCGCAAGTTCGAGGAGGCCGGCCCGCCGACCGAGCAGCCGCGCGAGCAGCAGGTGAAGATGCGGCTCAAGGGCGGCCGCACCGGCAAGCGCGCCGTGGTCTGCGAGAACCTCGAGCTGTCCGGCCTGATGAAGCCGTTCGACCTCGAGGTCTGGTACGGCGAGCGGGTGGCCGTCCTCGGCTCGAACGGCTCCGGGAAGTCCCACTTCCTCCGGCTGCTCGCCATCGGCGGCAGCGACCCCGACGTCGAGCACCGCCCCGTCGACGACACCGCCATCGAGCCGGTCATCCACAACGGCAAGGCCAAGCTCGGCGCCCGGGTCCGGCCGGGCTGGTTCGTGCAGACCCACGAGCACCCCGAGCTGATCGGCCGCACGCTGCTGGAGATCCTGCACCGGGGCGACCAGCATCGCGACGGCATGGGCCGCGAGCAGGCCGCCCGGGTGCTGGACCGCTACGAGCTCGCGCACGCCTCCGAGCAGAAGTTCGAGAGCCTCAGCGGCGGCCAGCAGGCCCGCTTCCAGATCCTGATGCTCGAGCTGTCCGGGGCGACCCTGCTGCTGCTCGACGAGCCCACCGACAACCTCGACGTCCAGTCGGCCGAGGCCCTCGAGGACGGGCTCGAGGCGTTCGAGGGCACCGTGCTCGCGGTGACCCACGACCGCTGGTTCGCGCGCGGCTTCGACCGGTTCCTCGTCTACGGCGCCGACGGCGACGTCTACGAGTCCGACGGTCCGGTGTGGGACGAGGGCCGGGTCCAGCGGGCCCGCTGACTCACGACCCGCTGGTGTCGGCGTCCGTGCCCAGGGTCAGCGTCGCCGTGCCGGAGTCGCCGTCCCGCTCGTAGGTCACCTCGACCTTGTCGCCGGGCCGGTAGGAGCGCACCGTCGCGACCAGCGAGTCGGAGCCGCTGACCAGGTGGTCGTCGATCTTCGTGATCACGTCGCCCTTCTGCAGGCCCGCGTCCTCGGCCGCCGACCCGTTGGTGATCTCCTGGATCTCGGCGCCGTCGACGACCTCCGCGCCCTGCGCGTTCGGCGACGTCGCTCACGGTGATGCCGAGCCGCGCGTGGGTGGGCGTCTCGCCGTTCTTCATCTGGTCGATGATCGGCAGCACCTCGTCGATCGGGATCGCGAACCCGAGGCCGATCGAGCCCTCGTCACCACCCGGGACGGTGCGGATCGAGGCGTTGATGCCCACGACGCGGCCCTTCATGTCGACCAGCGGCCCACCGCTGTTGCCGGGGTTGATCGCGGCGTCGGTCTGGATCGCCGGGTACGTCGTGGAGTTGCCCTCCGCGTCGGCGCCCACCGCCACCGGACGGTCGAGGGCGCTGACGATGCCGCTGGTGACGGTCGCGTCGAGGCCGTACGGCGACCCGATCGCCACGACGTTCTCGCCCACGCCGAGGTTGGCGGACTTGCCGATCGTCGCCGGGGTGAGCCCTGAGACGTCCTGGGCCTGCACCAGCGCGGTGTCGGTGAGCGGGTCGGTGCCGACCACCTCGGCCGAGGCCTTGCTGCCGTCGTGGAACGACACGGTGACCTTGCCGCCGTCACCGGCGATCTCGGCCACGTGGTTGTTGGTGAGGATCAGGCCGTCGGAGTCGAGGATGATGCCCGATCCGGATCCGGCGCCCTCGTTGCCCTCGACGTCCAGCTTCACCACGGACGGCAGCACGGCTGTCGGCCACCTGCTCGACCGACCGTCCGCGGCGGGGGAGTCGGGCGTGTCCAGGACCTGCGAGGCGGTGGGCGAGCCGCCGTCGTCGGACGAGGAGCCGCCGCCGTCGTTGTCGAAGGCGGTGAAGGCGGCGGCCCCGCCGACCCCCGCTGCCCCGCCCACGACCAGCGCCGCGGTGAGCACCGAGGCCGCGAAGGCTCCGCGGCTGGGCCGCCGGCGCGGTGGAGGCGCGACGGGCAGCTGCTCGGTGCTTCCGAAGGGGTGCGGCGGCTGGGCGGACGGGGGCGGGAACGGGGGCTGGACGCTCATGGCACCCAGCCTTGCGGTGCAGTCTGTGACAACCCTGAAAACCCGCTTCAGATACAGCGAGAGACGGAGCGACGAGCGGTCAGCTGCTCCAACGCTCCGAGGCAGGGGTGAAGTCGAGCCCGCGGTCGCCGGTGTAGATCTGCTTGGGCCGGGCGATCTTCTGCTCCTTGTCCTGCACCAGCTCCAGCCACTGGGCCAGCCAGCCCGGCGTACGGCCGATCGCGAACAGCACGGTGAACATCTCCGGCGGGAACTGGAATGCCTCGTAGATCAGGCCGGAGTAGAAGTCGACGTTGGGGTAGAGCTTGCGGCTGACGAAGTACTCGTCCTCCAGCGCGATCCGCTCCAGCTCCTGGGCGATCTCGAGCAGCGGGTTGACCCCGGTGACCTCGAAGACGTCGTCGCAGGCCTTCTTGATGATCGTGGCCCGGGGGTCGTAGTTCTTGTAGACCCGGTGGCCGAAGCCCATCAGCCGTTCGTTGCCCTCCTTGACGCCCTCGATGAAGTCCGGGATCCGGTCCTTGGACCCGATCCTCCGCAGCATCCGCAGCACCGCCTCGTTGGCGCCGCCGTGCAGCGGGCCGTAGAGCGCCGCGATGCCGGCGCCGACCGCGGAGTAGGGGTCGACCTGGGAGGAGCCCACGGAGCGGACCGCGTTGGTCGAGCAGTTCTGCTCGTGGTCGGCGTGCAGGATGAACAGCACGTCGAGGGCCTTCACGAGGCGCTCGTCGGCCTCGAACTTCTGCTCGCTCATCCGGAACAGCATCGAGAGGAAGTTGGCGGTGTAGCCGAGCTCGTTGTCGGGGTAGACGAACGGCTTGCCCTGCGCGTGCCGGAACGACCAGGCGCCCAGGGTCGGCATCTTGGCGATCAGCCGGACGATCTGCATGTGCCGGTTGTCGGCGTCGCGGATGTTGCCCGCGTCGGGATAGAACGTCGAGAGCGCCCCGACCGACGCCATCAGCATCCCCATCGGGTGGGCGTCGTAGCGGAACCCCTCCATGAACGTCTTCACGTTCTCGTGGACGAACGTGTGGTAGGTGATCTCGTGGACCCACGAGTCGTACTCCGCCTTGGTCGGCAGGCTGCCGTGGACCAGCAAGTAGGCGACCTCGAGGAAGTTGGACTTCTCCGCCAGCTGCTCGATCGGGTAGCCGCGGTACTCGAGGATCCCCTCCTCGCCGTCGATGAAGGTCACGGCACTTCGACAGGAGGCGGTGTTGACGAAGCCGGGATCGTAGACCGCGAGGCCGGGACCCTCCTCGTCGGACTTGATCTGCCCGAGATCGGCGGCCTTGATGGTGCCGTCGGTGATCGGGACGTCGTACTCCTGTCCGGTGCGGTTGTCGCGGACGGTGAGAGAGTCAGTCACGCGTTCCAACTTAGTCCGAGGCCCCGGAGCGTGGGAACGCGGTGTCCATCGTTTTGACCTGCCCGAGCCGCCCCGCCTAGACTCCTTCGGTCGCGGCAAGCGTCTGCCCGGAGGACCCTTCGGAGCCTCGCACGCGGCCGCCCCGCAAGACCACACCGACGAAGTAAGGCGCTATCACCGTGCGTACGTACAGCCCGAAGCCCGCTGACATCCAGCGTGAGTGGCACGTCATCGACGCCCAGGACATCACCCTGGGTCGCCTGGCGGTCGAGGCCGCGACGCTCCTGCGCGGCAAGCACAAGCCGATCTTCGCGCCGCACATGGACACCGGTGACTTCGTCATCGTCGTGAACGCCGAGAAGGTCGCCCTGACCGGCTCCAAGCGGACCACCAAGATGTCCTACCGCCACTCCGGCTACCCCGGCGGCCTCTCGGCCACCCCGATCGGCGAGCTCCTCGAGAAGGACCCGCGCCGGGCGATCGAGAAGGCGGTCTGGGGCATGCTGCCCAAGAACAAGCTCGGCCGGGCCCAGCTGACGAAGCTGAAGGTCTACGCCGGCCCCGACCACCCGCACGCGGCCCAGAAGGCCGTCCCGCACGAGATCACCCAGATCTCCCAGTGATTGCGCCAGTGAGCCTCTGATGACGAACCCAACCAGCGAAGGAAACACCGTGCCTGAGACCGCCTCCGAGACGGGCGAGGTCGAGGAGACCTACGTGGCCGACGAGCAGGGCGTCGCCTACAGCTCCGAGAGCGACCCCTCCGCCGACGCGCCGGCGCGCGCCGCGACCATCGCGCCCGCCGCGGCCACCGGCCGTCGCAAGGAAGCCGTCGCCCGGGTGCGGATCGTCCCCGGCACCGGCCAGTGGACGGTCAACGGCCGCGCCCTCGACTCCTACTTCCCCAACAAGCTGCACCAGCAGGTCGTCAACGAGCCCTTCACTGCCCTGCAGCTCGAGGGCCGCTTCGACGTCATCGCCCGGATCCACGGCGGCGGCATCACCGGCCAGGCCGGTGCGCTGCGCCTCGGCGTGGCCCGCTGCCTGAACGCGATCGACCTCGAGGCCAACCGCCCGACCCTGAAGAAGGCCGGGCTGCTCACCCGCGACGCCCGGGTGATCGAGCGCAAGAAGGCCGGTCTGAAGAAGGCCCGCAAGGCGCCGCAGTTCTCCAAGCGCTGATCGGAAGGGTCGTCGCCTGTGGCACGGCTCTTCGGCACGGACGGGGTCCGGGGTCTGGCGAACGGTGATCTCACCGCGCCGCTGGCCCTGGACCTTTCCGTTTCCGCCGCCCGCGTGCTCGCCGAGCACGGTGAGTTCGAGGGGCACCGGCCGCTCGCGGTGGTCGGTCGCGACACCCGGATCTCCGGGCAGTTCCTCGAGGCCGCGGTCGTGGCCGGACTCGCGTCCGCAGGGGTCGACGTACTCCTGCTCGGCGTGCTCCCGACTCCCGGGGTCGCCTACCTCACCGAGGCGCTGGGCGCCGACCTCGGCGTGGTGCTCTCCGCCTCCCACAACCCGATGCCCGACAACGGCATCAAGTTCCTGGCCCGCGGCGGGCACAAGCTGAGCGACGCCCTCGAGATCGAGATCGAGCAACATCTGGGCCAGGACTGGCGGTGGCCCGTCGGCGGCGCCGTCGGCCGGGTCGACGCCTACGAGACCGCGGTCGAGGAGTACGCCGCCCACCTGGTGCGCACCACCGAGCGCCCGCTGGCCGGGCTGCGGGTGGTGCTCGACTGCGCCTCCGGCGCCGCGTCCGACGCCGGGCCGCAGGCGGTCCAGGACGCCGGCGCGTTCGTGACCGCCATCCACGCCCAGCCCGACGGGCTGAACATCAACGACGGCTGCGGCTCCACGCACCTCGACTCGCTGCGCGCAGCGGTGCTCAAGGACGAGGCCGACGTCGGCTTCGCGCTCGACGGGGACGCCGACCGCTGCCTCGCGGTCGACCACGAGGGCAACGTCGTCGACGGCGACCAGATCCTCGCGATCCTCGCGATCGCCATGAAGGAGTCCGGCAAGCTCGTCAAGGACACCGTGGTCGCGACCGTGATGAGCAACCTGGGGTTCGTCCAGGCGATGCGGGCCTCAGGGATCGGGGTCCGGCAGACCAAGGTGGGCGACCGCTACGTGCTCGAGGCGATGCGGGTGGCGGGCTACAACCTGGGTGGCGAGCAGTCCGGCCACGTGATCATGAGCGACCACGCCACCACCGGCGACGGGATCCTCACCGCCCTGCACGTCCTGGAGCGGATGGCCACCACCGGGCGGAGCCTGAAGGACCTCGCCGCGGTGATGACTCGCCTGCCCCAGGTCCTGGTCAACGTCAGTGACGTCGACAAGTCCCGCGCCGACGACGACCCCGTGCTCGCCGCCGCCGTGGCCGAGGAGGAGGCCGCGCTCGGCGACGGCGGCCGGGTGCTGCTGCGCCCCTCCGGCACCGAGCCGATCGTGCGGGTGATGGTCGAGGCCGCCACCGAGGAGCTCGCCGCCGACGTGGCCGGGCGGCTGGCCGGCGTGGTGCGGGCGCAGCTCACGCTCTGACCCGGTAGCTCGTGGCGGTCACCCGAATTGGGTGAATGACCCGCCCGCTGAGGCGGATTCCGCCCTCCGTGCCGGAGGCTCGGCGCTAGTCCGAGGGCGCTCAGCCGTCACTCGGGACCGATCGATCCGAGGGTGCGAATGCCGAGGAAAGTCACCTTGCGCGGATTCCTGGCCGTGGCGCTCCTGACGCCAGTGCTGGTGGCGGTCGCGTCCACGCCGGCTCAGGGCGTGGACGAGTGGTGCGGGCTGGATGGCACCCCGGGTCTCGAGACCTTCCGATGGAAGCCCACTGTGAGCAGCGGCGCCTGGGAGGAGCCGGCCAACTGGGAGGGTGCGAAATGTCCCCAGGCAACCTCGATGCAGCCACCGGCTACGTGTGCATTCCGGCCGGAGCCCGGGTGTCGATCGGTGCGGGCATCGAGGGGCGCGTGCAGGCCCTTGACATCGCATCCGGCGGGCAGCTCGACATTCTCGAGGGCGGCAAGGTCTTCGTGTACGGCGACCATCAGACCCGCCCAACGCATGTCCGCGCCGGAGCGACGTTGACGCTCACAGCCGGCAGTCTCGGAGGCCCCGGTCGGATCGAGATGGCCGGCACGATGAACTGGCGTCGCACGTCGCACGTGAGCACCCTGACGACCGACCCGGTACGGGTGACCAACCCCGAGGCGCCGAGCTCGCTGTCTCCCGGACGGCTGGTGGTCGAGGCGACGGGCACCTTGCTCATCGACAAGACACTTGCGGACGATGTGCGCGGTGGCGTGAACCTGTTCGACCGGTACGTGGTCGAGGTCGACGGACTCGTGCAGGTCGGCGGCACGACGTATGTCGCGGCCGACCACGGCACCCGGATCGAGATCGGTGAGTCCGGAGTGTTCGATTTCCTCGGCGATGGCAACGTTTTCGAGGGGCGGTTCGATCCGCCCCAAGAGCCGCTCGCCGAGTTCGTGAACGACGGACTTGTCCGCAAGAGCGGCGGCACGGGAGTGAGCGCGGTCAACGCCATCTACACGGGCAATGGGGAGGTCGACGTGCTGTCCGGCTCGTTCAACGCCCCCTACGCCCAGGAGATCATCGCGAGTGTCGACCCCGACGGCAGCCTCGGCACGGGATCGTGTCCGGAGGCGAACGTCTGTGCCCTGCGGACGACCGCCGCCGAGCCGCAGGTCGCGCTGGTCCAGCTGCCCGGTGCGGCGGAGGACCCCGACGGTGCGGAGGTGTCGATCGCGAAGACCAGTGCCGTGGAGACGGCTGCAGACCTTCAACCTCCCGTCGAGCTCGACGTCGCCGGCCTCGCTCAGGGTGCCACCACGAACCTCGACTTCGCCTTCGACCGCACGATCAAGGCGCTACCGCGCAAGGGGGAGTTCGACGTCTTCCAGCGCCGGGCGAACGTGACGCTACGAGAAGCTCCCGAACTGCAATGGGGACGCGGCGCGCTCCATCCCTCAAGGCGTCACCGCGTGTGTGGTGCGGACGCGAACGAACAAGCCGATCGAGGCCGAGCTGACGGTCCGAGTGAAGTCCCGCGATCCGTCCGGACGCTGGGCGGTACGGCGTCGCGGCGGTGGCAACGCGGGGGTCGTCCCACTGCCCAGCGGCGTGTTCCTCGCCGACTCCCCGGCCACCCTCGGGCCGGTGCGGCTGCTCGACGTCACCGACGCGACGGCCTGCGGCGTCGACACCGACTCTGACTGGAGCCTGGTCACCCGGTGGCGGGACCAGGACGCCAACGACCACGCGGTCGGCTGGTGGCCGAGCTCGGCCGGCACCGCGCGCGGAGTGTCGGTGGACGCCGGGGACCTCGGCCGGCTCCAGGGAACCGACGTGGGACTGAACGTGGTCTCCGGCCAGCTGCGGGGTGTCGTTCGGGTGGTGCGCAACGAGTCCGCCACGGTCGGCTGGGTCGGTGTCGCCCGGGTGGGCTCGTCCGACATCGGTCCGGCCGGTATCGCAGGCCAGCCGGCGTGGCGGATCCTGGACGCCACGCCCCTCTCGTTCACCTGGCAGAAGCTGTCGAACGGCCAGGTGGTCGAGTCCGGCGTCGAGGCCACGATTCGCCAGCTGGTCGACGAGCGGTCGCCCGTGCGGCAGACGGGGGCCCCGCCCGACCAGGTCGGCTACGCGTTCGGATGCAACGGGGAACGGGTGCTCGTCGACGACCTGCGGGTGTACCGGACCGGTGACGGGCGGGATGACCTCTACGACTTCGAGGCCCCACAACCGACCATCGAGTTCGTCACGTTGCCGTCCCGCTACACCTGCCTGACCTCAGCCAAGGGCTACCCCAATCCACACGTGCAGACTGTGCGGTTCAGCCACAACGTGCGATGGCAGGTGTCGTGGCGCCCCGGAAACACCTTCGACGGAAGGGTGCTCGAGGAGCACAACGCCGCCAAGGGCAAGGCCCGGCTCAAGTTCCGGGTCAAGCAGACCGGCCAGCTGGCGATCAGCACTCTCGGGTCCGACGCCCTTCGCGCCCGGAGCACCGGCCGCTACCGGATCGCGGCCGTGCCCAAGGTCAGCCTGCTGAAGGTCACGCGACGAGTGCCGGTCGGTCGTCGGATCGTGCTCACCGGCGACGTCAAGCCAGGCGGCGCTCGCAGCGTCGCCCTGCACGTCAGAAGGGGCGCGGGGATCTTCCCGCAGCGTCCGTCCGACACCGCGAAGACGAGCCCCAAGGGACGCTTCACGCTGTCGGTCAAGGCTCCGAACAAGCCCGGCCGGTACGCACTCGCTGTGCAGGTGCGCGGCCGCGGCGGGCTCTCGACCGCAATGTCGAACAAGGCGCTGTTCATGGAAGTGTTCCGGCCGCCTCCGGCGCCGCAACCCGAGCCGCAACCAGTGGTCAGCCAGCCCCAACCGGACGCGTACCGCCCGATCCTCCCGCCGCCCGTCGAGTTCGCTCGCAGCCGCGTGGGCGGCTGCGGCTATCGAATCAAGTAGCCGCCCGTGAACACTGATGCGCCGGGCACAGCGAGCCCGTTCGGAACGATCAACGGGCGCTATGTGCTCGAGGAGATCGTCGGCAGCGGCGGCATGGGCGTGGTCTACCGAGGCCGCGACACAGTGTTGGACCGTTCGGTCGCTGTGAAGATGATCCGGCAGGAGCTCGCCGGTGACGAGTTTGTCCGCCGCTTCGAGCGTGAGGCCGCCATCCTGGCCCGGCTGCGTTCACCCCACATCGTGGTGGTCTACGACTACGGCAGGCATGGCGACAAGTTCTTCCTGGTCACCGACTACCTGGCCGACGGTGACCTCGAGAACTGGTTGTCCCAGCACGGCCCGATGCCGCCGGAGGAGGCAGTCCGGCTGCTCGCCCAGCTCGCCGAGGGACTCGCCGACGCCCACGCACACGGGATCGTCCATCGTGACGTGAAGCCGGCCAACACGCTGCTGTGGCGCCGAGGAGATGAACTGCGCCCAGTGCTCGCGGACTTCGGCATTGCTGTGGCAGCCGACCTTTCCCTCACAGCGCCAGGGGCGGTGATCGGCAGCCCGCTGTACATGGCGCCGGAACGACACGTCGGGTCGCCCGCGACCGCCTCGAGCGACATCTACTCGATGGGTTGCCTCCTGTACGCGCTGGTCACCGGGAACCCGCCGTACTACGGGACCGAGTACCAGGCGGCCCAGTCCCACCTCAACGACCCGATCCCGAAGCTGCCGCCCGAGATCCCGCACGCTCGCGAGCTGGATCGCGTCATCGCCACCTGCATGGCGAAGGCACCAGAGGATCGGTTCCCCTCGGCCGACGCACTCGCCACCGAGCTGGGCGCGCTGGCCAGCCGTTTCGCGAAGGCTCCGGAGTCCACTGATCAGCCTGCCGGGGAGCGCGGATCCGGCGCAGTCACGACGGTGATGTCGACGCCGGTCGAGCCGCTGGCAGAGCCGGAGTCGCGGCGACGCCGTGGCTGGCCCGTGCTGGTCGCCGTGGTCGGCGTGTTGATGGTCGCCGGTCTTGCGTGGTGGCTCGTTCCGGATGGTGACGGGTCCGAGGACCCGCCCGCCGCCGACTCACCGGTGGAGTCGGATCCCTCTCTTGTCCCGCCACCCGACCCCGGACGCGTGGACGCGAGGAGCACGCCGGAGGACCTTGGCGTGCGGTTCGAGGTGGGCGTGCCCGACTCGCCTGACGGCGTGGAGTACGAGGTTGAGCGGAACCTGGGCGGCTGGCAGGCGACGGAGCCGGAGTTCGTGGTCAGCACGCGCCAGGGTGGAGAGCGGGCGTGCGCCAACCTCCGGTTGATGGCCACCGGTGAGGGCGGCCGAACGGCCGGTCCGGCGCGAGAACTCTGCGCGCGGGCGAAGCCGCGCCGGATGGCCCTGACCTACCTCCCGGGGGCCCCGTGCGAGTTCTCCGACCCCGCCTATAGCGGCCTCTCGTGCGGCTACTTCAACCTGGCAATCTGGGGGTTCCGCCCCGACCAGCAGTTCCTCGTCACGACGCTGGTGGACAACAACCAGCAGGCCACGCGATCGGGCAGCATCGCAACCAGCGCGGTCGGCAAGGGCATGCTCGGGCCGCACGAGGATGACGATGGCCGGTACCTGCCCGGTGGCCTCAGGGTGTGGAGCGAGGCTGGCACCCTCACGGTGCGGATCGACGGTCAGGAAGAGGTCTTCGACCTTGCCGAGGTCCGTGCGGGTTCTTGACCGGTCCGGACTCAGAGCTTGCGGAGCCGCACGTACCGCACCGAGTGGTCCTTGTCCTTGCGCAGCACGAGCGTGGCCCGGGACCGGGTGGGCAGCACGTTCTGCGCGAGGTTGGGGCCGTTGATGGTGTCCCAGATCCGCTCGGCCTCCGCGATCGCCTCCTCGTGGGTGAGGTCGGCGTACTTGGCGAAGTAGGAGTCCGGGTCGCGGAAGGCGGTCTCCCGCAGCCGCAGGAAGCGGGAGATGTACCAGTCCCGGATGTGGCCGGTCCCGGCGTCGACGTACACGGAGAAGTCGAAGAAGTCGCTGACCGCCAGCCCGGTGCGGCCGTCCTCGCGGACCCGCGCCGGCTGGAGGACGTTGAGCCCCTCGATGATCACGATGTCGGGGCTCTTCACCACGACCTTCTCGTCCGAGACCACGTCGTAGACGAGGTGGGAGTACGTCGGAGCCTCGACCTCGTCGCGACCCGACTTGATGTCGACCACGAACCGCAGCAGCGCCTTCCGGTCGTAGGACTCCGGGAAGCCCTTCCGCTCGAGCAGCCCGCGGCGCTCGAGCTCGGCGTTGGGGTAGAGGAAGCCGTCGGTCGTGATCAGCGCGACGTTGGGGTGCTCGGGCCAGTGCGCCAGCATCTGCTGCAGCACCCGCGCGGTGGTGGACTTGCCCACCGCGACCGAGCCGGCCAGGCCGATCACGAACGGCGTGCGCGGGGGAGTACGCCGGTGCAGGAAGGCCTCCTGCTCGCGGTGCAGCTCCCCGGCCGCGCCGACGTACAGGCTGAGCAGGCGGGAGAGGGGGAGGTAGACCTGCTGCACCTCGTCGAGGTCGAGGGCGTCGCCGAGGCCTCGGAGCCGCAGGATCTCCTCCGGGCTGAGCGGGTCCTCCTGGCGCGGGGCCAGCGCCGCCCACGCGTCCCGGTCGAGCTCGATGTACGGAGAGACCTCGCGCTCATCGGAGCCGTTCCCACCGGACATGGTTGGTGATTCTTGCAGCCGCCCCGCCTGCCGATCGGCCCGGTCCGCTCCGACTACAGTCTGAACGCTATGTGCGGGATCGTCGGGTACGTCGGGCCGAAGCAGGCCCAGGACGTCGTGATCGACGGACTGCGCAGGCTCGAGTACCGCGGCTACGACTCCGCGGGGATCGCCGTCGTCGAGGGCGGCACCGTGGTCACCTCCAAGCGCGCGGGCAAGCTCGCGAACCTCGAGAAGGCGATCGCCGATCGGCCGCTGCCCGCCTCTCACACCGGCATCGGACACACCCGCTGGGCCACCCACGGGGCACCCAACGACATCAACGCCCACCCGCACAGCGGCGGCTCCGGCCGGATCGCGCTGGTGCACAACGGGATCATCGAGAACTTCGCGGCGCTCCGGGCCCGGATCGAGGCCGACGACCACGTGATGGTCTCCGAGACCGACACCGAGGTGGCCTCGCAGCTGCTCGAGCTCCAGGTGGAGTCGGGCGTCGACCTCACCACCGCGATGCAGCGGGTCTGCACCCAGCTCGAGGGGGCGTTCACGCTGGTCGCCGTCGACGGGCAGGACCCGAGCCGGGTGGTGGCGGCCCGCCGCAACTCACCGCTCGTGGTCGGCATCGGGGAGGGCGAGAACTTCGTCGGCTCCGACGTCGCGGCGTTCATCGAGCACACCCGGGAGGCGCTCGAGCTGGGCCAGGACCAGGTCGTCACGATCACCCGGGAGGGGGTCGAGGTCACCGGCTTCGACGGCACACCGGCCGAGGGCCGCCGCTACCACGTCGACTGGGACCTCTCTGCGGCCGAGAAGGACGGCCACGACTGGTTCATGCGCAAGGAGATCTTCGAGCAGCCGCGCGCGGTCGCCGACTCGCTGCTCGGCCGCCGCAGCTCGCAGGGCCTGCTGCAGCTGGACGAGATGCGGCTCTCCGACGACGAGATCCGCGACATCGACAAGATCATCATCATCGCGTGCGGCACGTCGTTCTACGCCGGCATGGTCGCGAAGTACGCCGTCGAGCACTGGACCCGGATCCCGGTCGAGGTCGAGCTCTCCTCCGAGTTCCGCTACCGCGACCCGATCCTCGACTACTCCACGCTGGTCGTCGCGATCAGCCAGTCCGGCGAGACCGCCGACACCCTGCAGGCGATCCGGCACGCCCGCACCCAGCGCTCGAAGGTGCTGGCGATCTGCAACAGCAACGGCTCCACGATCCCGCGGGAGTCCGACGCGGTGATCTACACCCACGCCGGCCCCGAGATCGGCGTCGCCTCCACCAAGGGGTTCCTCACCCAGCTGGTCGCCTGCTACCTGCTCGCGCTGTACGTCGCCCAGGTCAAGGGCACCCGCTTCGGCGACGAGATCAACGAGGTGATGGGTCAGCTCGAGGAGATGCCCGCGCACATCGAGACGGTCCTGGGCAGCGCCGAGTCGATCTACGCGCTGGCCCACGACTCCCGGGAGACCAGGTCGGTGCTGTTCCTCGGCCGGCACGCCGGCTACCCGGTGGCGCTGGAGGGAGCGCTCAAGCTGAAGGAGCTCGCCTACATCCACGCGGAGGGCTTCGCCGCGGGTGAGCTCAAGCACGGCCCGATCGCGCTGGTCGAGGAGGGGCTGCCGGTGTGGTGCGTCGTACCTCCTCGGGGGCGGGAGCAGCTGCACCAGAAGATGATCAGCGGCATCCAGGAGGTGCGGGCCCGGGGCGCGCGGACCATCTGCCTGGCCGAGGAGGGTGACGCCGCGATCGAGCCGTACGCCGACGAGCTGATCCGGCTGCCGCAGGTGCCGGTCCTGCTCCAGCCGCTGGTCGCGGTCGTGCCGCTGCAGCTGTTCGCCTGCGAGCTCGCCAGCGCGATGGGCCACGACGTCGACCAGCCGCGCAACCTCGCCAAGTCCGTGACGGTCGAGTAGGCGGTCCGACCCATGCCCGTGATCGGCGTCGGCATCGACGTGGTCGACATCGACCGGTTCGAGGTCTCCCTCGAGCGCACCCCGAGCCTCCGCGAGCGGCTGTTCACGCCCGACGAGGCGTCCCGGCCACCGGCCTCGCTGGCGGCCCGGTTCGCCGCCAAGGAGGCGCTCGCCAAGGCGCTCGGCGCCCCGCACGGGATGGCCTGGCACGACGCCGAGGTGCTCACCGAGGACTCCGGCCGTCCCGTCCTGACGATCCGCGGCACCGTGCAGGCCCGCGCCGACGAGCTCGGCGTCCGCCACCTCCACCTCTCCCTCTCCCACGACGCCGGCATCGCCTCCGCCGTCGTGGTGCTGGAGTCCTGAGCTGAGCAGCCGAGTCGTTCCGCCTCGGCCTGAGGCTGGGCATCCCCTTCGCGGCGGTCGGGTTCGTGCTCTCGCTCTCCTTCGGCGTCCTCGCCGTGCAGGCGGGCTTCACGATCCTACAGGCCATCGTCACGTCGGCGCTGGTATTTGCCGGGTCGGCGCAGTTCACCGCGCTCGCGATCGTCACCGGGGCGGCGGTATCGGCGCGGCGCTGACCGCGGCCACTCTGATGCACTCGCGGTTCCTGGCCATGGGCATCGCGCTCGCGCCCTCGCTGCCCGGAGGGCCGTTGCGGCGCGCGGCCGAAGGTCAAGCCGTCGTCGACGCCTCGTGGGCACTGGCCAACCGCGGCGACGGCACCTTCGATCGGTCGCTGCTCGATCGGTACCACCATCCCGCAGTACGCCTCGTGGCTCGCGGGCACCGTGACCGGCGCGCTCGCTGGCGACCTCATCGGCGATCCCGATCGGCTTCGGTCTCGATGTGCTGTTCCCGACCTTCTTCGTGGCGATCCTGCTGGCCGAGCTGCGCCGGCCGCGGGCCGCCTCGTGGCGGCTCTGCTGGGTGCGGGCATCGCGCTGGCCCTGGTGCCGTTCACTCCCGCTGGGATCCCCGTCCTGGCCGCGGGCACCGCCGCCCTGCTCGGCCTCGGCCGTGGCCCCGCCGAGGACCCGGTGGCACCATGACGCCTCAGCGAGGGACAGGTCTGGCTGCTCATCGGCGCGCTGGTGCTGATCACGGCCGCCACCAAGGCGATCGGTCCGGTGTTCGTCGGCGGCCGCGAGCTTCCGGCCTGGTGCACGGGCGTCATCGCTCTGATGGCCCCCGCGCTGCTGGCGGCGTTGGTGGCCACTTCGGTCTTCGCCGACGGCCAACATCTGTCGCTGGGCGCCGACACCGTCGGGGTGGGTGTCGCCACGGTGCTCCTGGTGCTCCGGGTCCCGTTGGTCGTGGTGTGCGTCGTCGCGGTGTTGGTCACCGTGGCGCTGCGCTCGCTGGGATGACCGGGAGTCTCGCTAGCGTGGTGGGGGTGAGGTACGCACACACGGTCGAGCAGGTCCGGGAGGCCGAGGCCGCGCTGATGGCGCGGCTCCCCGAGGGCGCGCTGATGCAGCGCGCGGCTCACGGGCTCGCGTACGCCGTGCTCGACCTGCTCGGCACGGCGTACGGCCGGCGGGTGCTGCTGCTGGTGGGTTCGGGCGACAACGGCGGCGACGCGCTGTACGCCGGAGCCGTGCTGGCCCGGCGCGGGGTCGCCGTCGAGGCGTGGCTGCTGACCGAGCGCGCTCACGAGGCCGGTCTGGCGGCGCTCCGTCGGGCCGGAGGTCGGCGGGTCGATCGGGTCGGCCGCCGGCCGGACCTGGTCGTCGACGGCATCGTCGGCATCGGCGGCCGACCCGGGCTCCGCCCCGAGGCCCAGCACGCCCTGGAGGCGCTCGAGGGCGTCCCCGTGGTGGCCGTGGACACGCCGTCGGGCGTCGACGTCGACACCGGCGAGCTGGACGGCCCGCACGTCACGGCGGCGGTCACCGTCACGTTCGGCACCCACAAGGTCGCGCACCTGGTCGACCCCGCCGCGTCGGCCGCGGGCGTCGTGCACCTGGTCGACATCGGCCTCGACCTGCCGCCCGCCGCGGTGGAGTCGCTGCAGCCCGCCGATGTCGCGGCGCTGCTGCCGCGACCCGCTTCCGATGCGCAGAAGTACACGCGCGGCGTCGTCGGGGTCCGCGCCGGCTCGAACGAGTACCCCGGCGCCGCTCTGCTCAGCGTGGCCGGAGCCGGCTGCGGGCTCGCCGGGATGGTCCGCTACGTCGGCGACGACGAGGTCGCGACCCGGGTGCGCGAGACGCACCCCGAGGTCGTCGGCGCCGGCAAGGTCCAGGCCTGGGTGGTCGGATCGGGCAGCGGTGAGGGTGCCGAGGCGGCCCTCGACGCTGCGCTGGCCGACGGGGTCCCGCTGGTGGTGGACGCCGACGCGCTGATCCACGCGGAGCGGGCGCGCGACGTACCTCTCGTACTCACGCCGCACGCCGGCGAGCTGGCCCGGATGCTCGGCACCGACCGCGATCTGGTGGAGTCCCAGCCGCTCCGGCATGCCCGCGACGCGGCCGAGAAGTACGCCGCCGTGGTCCTGCTCAAGGGCCGGCACACCCTGATCGCCGCTCCCGACGGCCGGGTGCGGGTCACCACGACCGGCACACCCTGGCTGGCCACCGCCGGCGCGGGCGACGTGCTGGGTGGTCTGATCGGCGCGCTCCTCGCGACCGGTCTCTCCGACTTCGACGCCGCCTCGGTCGGCTCCTGGGTGCACGGAGCCGCGGCCACCCTCGCCGCCCACGGCGGCCCGCTGACCGCCGGCGATGTGGCGAAGGCCATCCCGGCGGCGGTGGCCGCCACCCTCTCCGACCCGTGATGGAAGAATCGGCACCCATGACCTCGAACGATCGTGCCGAGATCGTGGTCGACGTCGCCGCGATCAGGCACAACGTCCGGCTGATCCGCGAGACGACCGGGGTGCAGATGATCGCGGTCGTCAAGGCCGACGGCTACGGCCACGGGATGCTCGAGTCGGCGCGGGCCGCGCGCGAGGCCGGCGCGGAGTGGATCGGCGTGGCGACGCTCGACGAGGCGGTCGCCCTCCGGGAGGCCGGCGACGAGGGCCGGCTGCTGTGCTGGCTCGCCGTCCCCGGTGAGGAGTACGCCGAGGCGCTCGCCCGCGACGTCGACGTCACGGCGTACTCCGTGGCGGAGCTCGACGAGATCGCCGCCGCCGCGGCGGCCACCGGCATCCCCGCCCGCCTGCAGATCAAGGTGGACACCGGGCTCTCCCGCGGCGGCGCCCCTGCCTCGAGCTGGGCCGAGGTCTTCCGGCGGGCCCGGGCCGGCGAGGAGGCGGGCAGCTGGCGGGTCACCGGGGTCTGGTCGCACTTCGCCTGCAGCGACGAGCCGGACCACCCCGCCAACGACCTCCAGGAGGCCAGGTTCCGCGAGGCGCTGGCGATGGCCGACGCCGAGGGGCTGCGAGCCCGAGGTCCGGCACCTGGGCAACTCGGCGGCCGCCCTGCTCCGCCCGGGCGCCCGCTTCGACGCGGTCCGCTGCGGCATCGCGATCTACGGCCTGGACCCGGCTCCGGGCCACACGCCGGATCTCGGCCTGGTGCCGGCGATGACCGTGCGCACCCGGCTCGCGATGGTGAAGCAGATCGATGCGGGCGAAGCGGTCTCCTACGGCCACACCTGGACCGCCGAGCACGCGACCAGCGTCGGTCTGGTCCCGGTCGGGTACGGCGACGGCGTCCCGCGCCACGCGAGCAACGCCGCGGACGTCGCCGTCGGTGGCAAGCGCCGACCGATCCGCGGCCGGGTCTGCATGGACCAGTTCGTGGTCGACCTCGGCGGCGACCTGCCCGCCGCCGGGTCCGAGGTGGTGCTGTTCGGCGCGCCGGTCGAGGGCCGGCCCACCGCCCAGGACTGGGCCGAGGCCTGCGGCACCATCAACTACGAGATCGTCACCCGCATCGGAGGACGGATGACCCGCACGCACGTCGACTCCGAGGCCACCGAATGAGCGCGCGGGGCTGGATCCTCGGCTCCATCGGCGCCGCCATCGGGCTGAGCGCCGCCGGGACGGCCGTCGGCATCGCCCGCCAGCAGCGCGCGATCAGCCGCCGCGCAGGGGAGACCATCCCGTTCGGGTCGCTGCGGTCCAAGCCACTCACCGTCGTGGCCGACGACGGCGTCGCCCTCCACGTCGAGGTCGACGACGTACACCCACCGGACCGGTCGCCCAAGCGCCGCTGGGGCACCGCGGCGCCCGACGTCACCGTGGTCTTCGTCCACGGGTTCTGCCTCAACCTCGACTGCTGGCACTTCCAGCGCGCCGCCTACCGCGGCCTGGTCCGCTCGGTCTACTACGACCAGCGCTCACACGGCCGCTCCGGCCGCTCCGACCGCGCGCACGCCACGATCGACCAGCTCGGCCGCGACCTGAAGCAGGTCATCGACCACGTGGCGCCCGACAGCCCGGTGGTGCTGATCGGTCATTCCATGGGCGGCATGTCGATCGTGGCTCTCGCCGAGCAGTTCCCCGAGCTGATCGGCGATCGGGTCATCGGCGTGGGCCTGATCTCGACCACGGCCGGTGGCCTGGACCCCAGCCGGATCCTGCTGCCGATGCTGCCGACCCGCCTGACCGGGCCGGGTCACCCGCCGGGCCGTCTCCACGCTCCGGCGCGGCCACCGTGCCGTCGACGTCGCACGCAAGGCCGGCGCCGCCATCGCGGCGGTCGCCACGGACCGGTTCGCGTTCGGTGACGAGGTGCCACCGGAGCTGCTCGAGTTCGTCGACGAGATGCTGTCGGCGACGCCGTTCGACGTGGTCGCCGACTTCTTCCCGAGCTTCGGCGACCTGGACAAGTTCGACTGCCTGGAGGCACTCGGTCGCGTGCCCACCTCGATCATCTGCGGTACCTCCGACCGGCTCACCTCGATCGGGCACTCCCGCAAGCTGCACGAGCGGATCCCCGGCTCCCGGCTGCTGGAGTGCGAGGGCGCGGGCCACATGGTGATCCTGGAGCGGCACGACCAGGTCAACGCCGAGCTCGACCAGCTGATCACCGCCGCCACCTCGCGGGCCGCCGCCCGGTGACCCTCGAGATCCGTACGGTCGGCCCGGAGTCGGCCGCGACGGTCAGGGACGTGGTGCGCGCCGCCTTCGAGGTGCGACCGCTGCTCGACCCGCCCCCAGCGGCGCTGACCGACGACGTCGACGAGCTCGCCGACCTGCTCTCCAAGCGGGGCGGGCTGCTGGCGCTCCTCGACGGCAACCCGGTCGGCACCCTGGTCCTCGACCCGATCGGCAGCACCATGTACCTCCGCCGGTTCGGCGTCAGCCCGACCGCGCAGGGCCACGGCATCGCGGCCCGGCTGATCGACGCGGCGGTGGACGCGTCGGCCGGCTTCGACGACCTGACCGTGGTGGCCCGTGAGGAGCTGCCCGCGACCATCAGCTTCTGGGAGCGCCGCGGGTTCCGGGAGATCCGGCGCTACTCCCCGTTCGTCGAGCTGCGCCGGCCCCTCCGCACCTTCCTGTACGACGTCCCGGACGCCGAGGCGATGCGCGCGCTCGGCGAGTCCCTCGCCGACCAGCTCCGGGCCGGCGACCTGGTGGTGCTCAGCGGTGAGCTGGGGGCCGGCAAGACAACGTTCACGCAGGGAATCGGCGCGGGGCTCGCGGTGCGCGGCGACGTCACCTCGCCGACGTTCGTGATCGCCCGCGAGCACCCCACGACGGCCGCCGGTCCGCCGCTGGTCCACGTCGATGCCTACCGCCTCGGCGGCATCGAGGAGCTCGACGACCTCGATCTCGACACCTCCCTCGACGAGGCCGTCACCGTGGTCGAGTGGGGCGAGGGGATCGCCGAGGGGCTGGCCGAGTCGCGCCTGGAGATCCGGATCATCCGGGCCCTGGCCCACCCCGACGAGCACGCCGACCTGGACCCGCGGCGGGTGCTGATGACGCCGATCGGGCCGCGGTGGTACGAGATGGAGGTCCCCGACAGCCACCGTCCGCCGCTTGCGGAGAAGGTCAACGAGAACCTCCTGCTCGACTTCCGTCGCTGCGACGAGGCCGACCTCGACACGCTCGACCCCGCGATCCCACTGCGCCAGGCGCTGGTGGTGGCCGAGCACGACGGGCGGGTGCTGCTGGCCCACAACGCGTGGCGCGAGGAGTGGGAGCTGCCGGGCGGTGTGATCGGCGAAGGGGAGCGGGCGCGCGACACCGCCGTACGCGAGTTCCGCGAGGAGACCGGCTCCGAGCCGGGCCGGGCCGAGTTCGTCGGCGTCGCCACGATCCAGCTCGGCCACGAGCGGCGGATCGAGTTCCTCGCCATCTATCGCGCCGAGCTCGAGGAGGTCACCACGTTCGAGGCCAACGAGCGAGCCGACCGCCTCGCCTGGTGGGACGTCGTCCAGGAGTTCGTCGACCTGTCCCCGATCGACGCGCACCTGGCCCGGGTGGCTCTCGGCGAGGTATGAGCGGCCGGTAGGTAGCCTCGGCCCGTGCTGCTCGCATTCGACACCTCCTCGCCGACGGTCACCGTCGCGGTGCACGACGGCACCGATGTCGTCACCGAGCACACCTCCGAACGAGAGATGAAGCACGGCGAGCAGCTCGCGCCGCTGATCGAGACCGCCCTCGGCGGCGGCGGGGCTGGTGCGGCAGGACCTCACCGCGATCGGCGTCGGCGTCGGTCCGGGCCCGTTCACCGGGCTGCGGGTCGGCCTGGTCACCGCCCGCACCCTCGCCTTCGTGCTGGAGCTGCCGGTCTACGGAGTCTGCTCCCTTGACGTGCTGGCCGCCGAGGCCGCAGCCACCGGGGTGGTCGACTCCGAGTTCGCGGTCGCGACCGACGCGCGGCGCAAGGAGGTCTACTTCGCGACGTACGACCTCGACGGCCGTCGGCTCACCGGCCCGGCCGTCGACAAGCCCGCCGCACTCGCGACCGACGGCGTCGTCGTGGGGGAGGGGCCGAGCCTCTACCCCGACGCCTTCCCGCAGGGCGTCGGGCCACGCCGCCCCAGCGCCGGCTGGCTGGCCCGCGCCGTCGCCGAGGAGCTGGCCGAGCTGCGCGACCCCGAGCCGCTCTACCTGCGCCGCCCCGACGCCGAGGCCGCCCACGCTCCGAAGCGGGTCTCATGATCAGGGACGCCACGGCCGCCGACGCCGACGCCATCTACCGCCTCGAGGCCGAGTGCCTCGGCCCCGACGCGTGGTCGCGAGCGCTGGTCGAGAGCGGGGTCTGCGGCGACGTGCCGACGGTGCACTACCTGGTCGTCGAGGACGACGGCGAGGTCACGGCGTACGCCGCGGCGAGCATCGTGGCCGACATCGCGGAGCTGCAGCGGATCGCCGTGCTGCCGGCGTCCCGGCGCCGCGGGCACGCCACGGCGCTGCTGGAGGCGGTGGCCGATCGGGCCGCGGAAGGGCACGCGGACCGGCTGCTGCTGGAGGTGCGCGAGACCAACGCCGATGCGCTGGCCTTCTACGCCGCCGGCGGCTTCGTCGAGGTCGACCGGCGCCCCCGCTACTACCGCGACGGCAGCACCGCGATCGTGCTGCGCCGACCTCTCGCCGGAGGCTGCGGATGAGCGACGGGCCACTGGTGCTGGGCATCGAGACGTCGTGCGACGAGACCGGCGTGGGCATCGTCCGCGGCCACACGCTGCTCGCGGACGCCATCGCCAGCAGCGTCGACGAGCACGCCCGGTTCGGCGGGGTGGTGCCCGAGGTGGCCAGCCGGGCCCACCTCGAGGCGATGGTGCCTACCCTCGAGCGGGCCTGCGAGACCGCCGGGGTGGCCCTTCACGAGGTCGACGCGATCGCGGTCACCAGCGGCCCGGGACTCGCCGGCGCCCTGCTCGTGGGCGTCGCGGCGGCGAAGGCGCTCGCGCTCGGTCTCGGGAAGCCGCTGTACGGCGTCAACCACCTCGCCGCCCACGTCGCCGTCGACCAGCTCGAGCACGGCGAGCTGCCCGAGCCGTGCCTTGCGCTGCTGGTGAGCGGTGGTCACTCCAGCCTGCTGCGCGTCTCCGACGTCACCGGCGACGTCGACCCGCTCGGCGCGACGATCGACGACGCGGCGGGTGAGGCGTTCGACAAGGTGGCCCGGCTGCTCGGCCTGCCGTTCCCGGGCGGACCCCACATCGACCGGGCCGCCCGCGACGGCGACAGTGTCTACGTCGACTTCCCCCGTGGCCTGACCAGTCGCCGCGACCTCGAGCGGCACCGCTTCGACTTCTCGTTCTCCGGGCTCAAGACCGCGGTTGCCCGCTGGGTCGAGGCCCGCGAGCGCACCGGAGAGGCGGTGCCGGTCGCCGACGTGGCCGCGAGCTTCCAGGAAGCCGTGTGCGACGTACTGGTCCGCAAGGCGCTGGACGCCGCCGCGGCCGAGGGCATCGACGACCTGCTGATCGGGGGCGGCGTCGCGGCGAACTCGCGGCTCCGGGCGATGGCCGAGGAGCGCGCCGGCCGGCCTCGGAGTGCGGGTGCGGGTGCCCCGGCCGGGGCTGTGCACCGACAACGGCGCCATGGTCGCCGCCCTCGGCTCCGAGATGGTCACCCGGGGACGCCCCGCCTCGGCGCTGGACCTGCCCGCCGACTCGAGCCTCCCCGTCACCGAGGTGCTGGTCTGATCAGCTGATGACGTCGGGCGCGGCGCCCTCGTCGTCGATCCAGTCCTCGCCGTCGTCGAACAGGTCGCGGGGCGCCTGCTTCTTCTCGTCGTCCTTCTTGCCCTTGCCGCGACCGGTTCCGATGCCACCCGCACCTGGGCGGCCGCCGCGACCGGCACCACGTCCACCAGGGCCTCCGCGGCCACCTCGGCCGACCGGGCTGCCGGTGCCGGCGCCGGCGCCGCGCCCGACGCCTCCACGTCCGCCGCACCGCGCCCGGCGGCGGCGCCGCCCTTGGTGACGGGGCTGCCGGGGGCGAGCGCACCGCCGCGGCTCAGCGCGCCGCTGGTGCCGATCCGGCCGGAGCTGCCGATCGGACGTGCGCCGTTCGAGCTGATCGCGCCGGGCAGCAGCCCGCCGCTGCGCAGCCCGCCGAGAGCCAGCGCACCGCCGCCGCGCTCCGACGGCCAGCCCACCGAGGGTGCCGGTGCTGGGTCCGCCGCCGTTGGTGTCGTCGTCGGTGTAGATCGGCGGGTTGTCCTCGGAGTCGTCGCCACCGCCGTTGTCGTCGTCGCCACCGCCGTTGTCGTCGGGGTCGCGCGGGTCGTTGTCGGTGTCGTCGGGGTCGCGCGGGTCGTTGTCGGTGTCGTCAGGGTCGCGCGGGTCGTTGTCGGTGTCGTCGGGGTCGCGCGTGTGGTCGTCCTCTCCCGGTCCCTGGGGGGTGCCCCTGGTCGGGTTGATCGAGCCGGGCTTGCCCTCGTCGGTCCCCTTGGGCGGCTCCGGGTCGGGCTCGCCGTGGATCTTCTTCATCACCTCGGTCGAGTCCGCGAAGACGTTCTCGATGTTCTGGGTCCACTGCTGGGAGATCCGCTCCCGCGCGGCGTAGTTCTCCTGGTACTCGTTGACCTTGGCCTGGTGCTTCCGCTGCGCGTCGAGGTCCTCCTCGGTCAGCGGTCCGACCGGGCGGCTCCAGGGGCCCGGGTTGGACCCCGCCGGGTGCTGCTGGTCCATCGAGTCGCGAGCCTTCCCGGCCTTGTGGAGCACCTCGGCCGCCGACTCGAGGGCCGCCTTGCCCTCACGAAGGAGAGCGGCCCGCTCGTTGACGGACTCCGACGTCTTCCGGAAGGCGTTGCCCATCGCCGGGCCGGTCCGGCCGCCGATCTTCTTGTCCTTGCTGGCCGCCACGTCCAGCGACCGGGAGACGACCGTCAGGAGCTCGGCACAGCGGGCCCACTCCTTGGCGCCGTCGTGGACCGACTCCCACGAGGCTCCGTCGAGGCTGGTGCGGAAGCGGCCTTCGCTGGGTCCCTGTGCCATCAGTTCTCTCCCGGGATCGCGCACTGGTCATTGGTGTTGAAGTCGTTCGGAACCGCGCACCCGTCCGACTGCGGCATGGTCGGCACGACGCCGTTGACCCTGCCGGTGGTCCGGACGCTGGAGGCGCCGCTGTCCTCGTCGACGAAGTCGATGTCCTTGTGGAACTTCTGCACGTTGGCCTGGTAGCCGTGCAGGCCGAGCACCAGCTGCTCCATCGCCTTGACGACGTGCCGGTGGGCGACCGACGTGTGGTGTCCCAGCACCGCGCCGGCCGACGAACCGCCGAGGTGAGCGGCGTTCAGGGTGCCGAGCTCGCCCGACTTGAGGTCGCCTGCGCTCTCCTCGAGGATGTCGACGATCTCCTTGATCGTGGACTCCTCGACGTCGAGCTCCTGGAGCTGATGCTCGATCGCGGTGATCGACACGGGGAACATGACCTGTGAGCTCCTTCTCAGTACGGCGGGCTGCTGTCGAGGCTGATACCCACGCCGCCACCCACCAAACCTGTCGACACCGGCGAAATCGGGCTCGCTATGGTCGTGGTGTGTTCTCGGGGAGATCGATGGCCTGCGCGGTTGCGTGCCTGGCCCTGCTGGCGACCGGCTGCAGCGACGACGACGATCCGGAGGGCGAGGGTCCGCCCGCGTCACCCACCTCCTCTGACGTCAGCTCGCCGACGGACGAGTCCAGCCCGACCGACGAGCCGACGACCGTTGCCCCGGCCACCGGCCCGGCGCTGAAGGTCAAGGACGTCTCGCTGCGGATGCCCGAGGGCTGGGCCGTCGACAACGACGACGCCAGCTTCCTGGTCGTCGGGGCTGCCGACGACGGCACCGCGCTGATCAACCTGAGCAGCTTCCCGGCACTCAACCCGGACGCCAGCCTCGACCGCTTGGCGCGAAGCACGGTCAAGACCGGTGGCTACCCCCCGGACTCCGTGCTACCGCCGACCACGATGGCCGGCCAACCGGCGTTCCACGTGGCCGGCGAGGTGGGCGGCGACTACTCGGAGGAGTTCGGACTCATCCACGACGGCGAGATCGTCTCGGTGGAGTTCGTCCTGTGGCGCGGGCCGAAGACCGGGTGGCAGGAGATGGTCGACTCGGTGCTGGCCACCGTCGAGCTGGGCTGATCGTTCAGGAGCCGCCGAGCAGGATGTACGCCGGGTTGAACTCGTCACCGCGCTTGGGGCCGAGCACCTGCTCCTTCGACCCGTCGACCCCGAGTCGATAAACGCTCCATCTCTGGTTCTCGAATACGGTCACGATCACGTGGCCGGAGTCCTGCCACACCGCCCGGCCGATGTAGCCCTCCTTGGGGTCGAGGCGGGCCACCTCGTCGCCGCTCGCGGCGTCGAGGATCGTGATGTAGCCGGGGCCGGGGCCGTCCAGATAGGCGTGGGTGCCGGTGAGATGGGCGTCGTCGGGGGAGAAGTCGTACAGGTACGACTCGCAGCCCTCCCACACGTACGACGTGCTGGTCAGGTCGTAGACGCCGCCGCAGGAGCCCTCGTCGTCGGGACTCGTTCATCACCGCCACCAGCCGGGACTCGGTGGCGTCGCCGACGCTCAGCGCGTCCGGCACCTCGGTGAGCCGGAAGTGCGAGGAGATGTTCTCTGGGGGCGTGGTTCCGTCGCCGTGGTTGACCCAGACGGCGCAATCCAGGTCCTCCTGGCCGCACAGCACCGCGGTGGGTGTACACGTCCGCTGGCAGGCCGTCGTGGATGCTGATCCGGCTCAGTGTCCGACTGCGTCCACAGGACGCCGTCCGGGTCGACGTACGCGATCGTGGAGCCGTCGTCGGTGGCGGCGATGCCGCTCGCTGTCTCGTGGGTCTCGACGACCTCGCCGGTCTCGTCCACCACGTCCAGGAACGGTCGTCCCTCGTCGTCGTAGCGGACGCCGGCGAACAGGTCGCCCATCACGGCTCCTTCCCGATACAGTCGTCGGGCAGGTCGAGGGTGGTGCCGTCCACGCGGTGCAGGGTCCGCCCCTCGATGTAGTCGAAGCCGGTGCCGGACGGGTCGATGGCGGTGGGGTTGGGCTTCGGGGCCGGCTCCGGACCGCTGTCGTTGGTCAGGTTGCCTCCGGCGAAGACCACGATCGGGACGATCACGGCCGCGGCGGCCAGGACGCCGCCGGCGACGGCGACCCGCGGGTACGCCGGATCCGGCCGGCCTTGCCCTTCACCTGGTCGAGGGTCAGCGGCGCCTCGTGGAGATCGCGGACGCGCTGGTCGAACTCGCGACTCATCTCGGTCTCCCAGGGGTCGGTGTGGTGGTTCATCGCTCCTCCTCCCGGTGGCTGGGGTGCAGCTCGGCGGGCACCCGCTCGCGGAGCGCGGCGAGTGCGCGGCTGCACTGGGACTTGACGGTGCCGACCGAGATGCCGAGAACGTCGGCGGTCTCGGACTCGGACAGCTGCTCGTAGTAGCGCAGCACGACCACGGCGCGGGCCTTCGGCGGCAGGGTCTGTACGACGTCCCAGAGCGCGGCGCCGAGCCCCTCGTCGTAGCTGTCGTGGTGCGGGTCGCCCTCGGGCAGCTGCTCCGCGGCGTACTCCCGCTTCTTCCAGCCCCGGCGCCACAGCGAGTTGTTCTCGTTGACCATGATCCGCCGTACGTAGGCGTCGACGGAGCTGCGGTCGTTGACCTTGTGCCAGGCCAGGTAGAGCTTCGCGAGCGAGGTCTGCAGGATGTCCTCGGCCTGGTGCCGGTCACCCGTCAGCAGGTAGGCGGTGCGCAGCAGGCTGGGCTGACGAGCACTGAGGTACTCCGTGAACTCGGCGTCGCGGTCCGCGCGTCGGCCCACACCGGCCCCTGTCCTTGGTCTGGACCCAGCCAACAGCTGCATCGTCGTCATCCGTTCCCGCCGTGGTCTTGTCGTTCCTGCGACTAAGACGCGAAGAGGACGGGAATGGTTGTAATCCTGGCCCGACAGACGGCCGGGAGTGGACTGACGCGCCCGGCTAGGAGTCGAGGATGCGCTGCTTCTCGGCCTCGAACTCGGCGTCGGTGAGCGCGCCGCTGGCCTTCAGCGCGGCGAGCCGCTCGAGCGCGGCCACCCGGTCGTCGGCCTTCCCGGGCTGATCGGGGCCGGCAGGCATCCCCTGCTGGGCGGCGGCCATCGCGCCCGCGATCATGCCCTGCAGGCCACCGCCGGGGGCGGCGGCACCGCCGGCGATCTTGCCGTCACCGTCGAGGTCCATGCCGGTCATCACCTCGTACTGCTTGAGCTCCTCGGGGGTCGCCGGCCGACCGTTGATCATCACCGTCGGGCCTGTGGCCTGCCCCGTGGGCGGCTGACCCTCGGGCGGGACAGGGGGCGGCTGCTGGTTCATCGCCGCGGCGAGCTGCTGCGCCTGGGCGGCTCCCCGGACGTCCCAGGACTGGATCTCGTCCCACAGGATCTTGAACTTGGTCGGGTCCGACTGCGAGGCCTCGATCGGGAGGGTCTGGCCGGGGCTCGGCCACTTCTTGACCTTGATGAGGTACTCGTCGTCGATGGCGAACGACGCGTGCCCGGGCACGCTGACCACGAGCTGCATCCGGCAGTTCGCCGAGCTCGCGTGGTCGGGCGCCTGCGTCATCGTCACGATCTGTGCCGACCCGCGCACCGGGTCCTTGATCCGCTTGAATCCGTCGAACCAGCCCATGACTGCCTCCGCGTCTCCTGGTGCTCCGGATTGTGCCGCAGCGCGTCGTCCTTCAGGAAGGATTCAGCGGAGTCGCGGGACAATCGACGGATGCGGGTGCTCGTGGTCGACGACGAGGTGCGTCTCGCCCGGTCGCTGCGCACCGGGCTGGAGGCGGAGGGCTTCGCCGTCGACGTCGCCCACGACGGCACCGACGGGTTGTGGCTGGCCCGCGAGAACACCTACGACGCGATCCTCCTCGACCTGATGCTGCCCGGGATCAACGGCTACAAGGTCTGCCAGACGCTGCGCGAGGAGCAGGACTGGACGCCGATCCTGATGCTCACCGCCAAGGACGGGGAGTGGGACCAGGTCGAGGGGCTCGACACCGGGGCCGACGACTACCTGACCAAGCCGTTCTCGTTCCCGGTCCTGGTGGCCCGGCTCCGGGCCGTGGCCCGACGGGGTGCCCGAGAGCGACCCACCGTGCTCGAGGCCGGCGACCTCCGGCTCGACCCGGCCGCTCGCCGGGTCTGGCGCGGTGACGAGGAGCTGGCGTTGACAGCGAAGGAGCATTCCCTGCTGGCGTTCCTGATGCGGCACCCCGGTGACGTGGTGTCCAAGCAGCAGATCCTGGACGCGGTGTGGGACGTCGACTTCGACGGCGACCCGAACATCGTCGAGGTCTACGTGCGGCACCTGCGCAACAAGATCGACCGGCCGTTCGAACGCGAGGCGATCGAGACGCTGCGCGGCGCCGGCTACCGACTGGCGAGCAACGGTGGGTAGGGGCTCGGTCCGGCTGCGGACGACGGTCGGAGCGGTTGTCGTGGTCGCGATCGCGCTGGGGATCGGCGCGGTGGTGCTGGTCGGGCTCCAGCGCGACGCGCTCCGCGACGGTATCGAGTCGTCGGCCGAGGACCGGGCCTCGGCGCTCGCCGACCAGATCGAGGCCGACGGCCTGCCCGAGCAGCCTGGGCGAGGACGACGACGAGGATGACGAGGACGTCGTCGTCCAGGTCACCGACGAGTCCGGAAGCGGTGGTGCTGGGTGCCCAGGACCTGCCCGACGAGGGCTACCTGACCGTCTCCGAGGACGCCGACAGCGGCGGTGAGGAGTACGTCGTCCGGGTCGCGGCCTCGCTCGAGGACGTGGACGAGTCCACGGCGGCCCTGGTGCCGTTGCTGCTGGTCGGCGTACCCGCTGCTCCTGCTGGTCGTCGGCGGCACCACCTGGGCCGTGGTCACCCGGGCCCTGTCGCCGGTGGAGCGGATCCGGCAGGAGGTCGAGACGATCGGCGACGAGCGGCTGGACCGGCGGGTGCCGGTGCCCGGAGTCGCGCGACGAGATCCACCGCCTGGCCACCACCATGAACGCGATGCTGGCGCGGCTCGAAGGCGTCGCGGCGACGGCAGCAGCGGTTCGTCTCGGACTCTTCGCACGAGCTGCGCTCGCCGCTGGCGAGCCTCCGCCAGACGCGCCGAGGTCGCGCGGACGCATCCCGGAGCGCTGCCGGAGGGCGAGCTCGCCGACACGGTGTTCGAGGAGACGGTGCGGATGCAGCGGCTGGTCGACCAGATGCTGTTGCTCACCCGCACCGACGAGGGTCGGACGGGTGACCGGCGCCGGGAGGTCGACCTCGACGACCTGGCCCGCACCGAGGCGGCCCGGCTGCGCAACGGGCTGATCGTCGACACCTCGCGGGTCGGCTGCACGGTCGGGTGCTGGGAGACGAGCTCGCGCTCGGCCAGGTGGTGCGCAACCTGCTGGACAACGCCGCCCGGCACGCGCAGGGGCGGGTCGAGGTGGCCGTGCACCGGGACGGGTCCCGGGTGGTGCTCACCGTGGACGACGACGGCGCCGGCATCCCGGAGGACCAGCGGGAGCGGGTCTTCGAGCGGTTCGTCCGGCTCGACGAGGCCCGCAGCCGCGATGCCGGTGGCAGCGGCCTCGGACTGGCGATCGTGCGAGAGATCGTCCGCGCCCACGGCGGTGAGGCCACCGCCACCGCTTCGGCTCTGGGCGGGGTGCGGTTCTCGGTCTCGCTCCCGGCTGCTCCCTGACGCGACGTTCAGGTGCGTTCAGGTGAGGTTCAGGGACCTTGCGGCAGGGTCGGACCAGAGTACACCAGAGAGCGAGAGAAGGAACTCCGATGAACACCCAGAAGCTGCGCAGCAAGCGCGTCATCATCCCGACCGCCGTCGCGGCCGCCGTGCTGAGCGTCGGCGGCGTCGCCTGGGGCAGCAGCGCGTCCGGCTCCGGCTCCGACGAGCTGAAGGGCGACGACCTCGAGCGGGCCAGCCAGGCCGCGCTGGACGCGGTCGGCAGCGGCAAGGTCACCGAGACCGAGGTCGGCGACGAGGAGGGCGCCTACGAGGTCGAGGTGACCAAGCCGGACGGCTCCCAGGTCGACGTGCACCTGGACAAGAACTTCAAGGTGATCAGCCAGGACGCCGACGACGAGAACGAGAACGAGAACGGCGACGAGGCCGAGGACGGCGCAGAAGACGGTCCCGACGACGACTGAGTCCCTGCCACGCGCGCGCCCCATGCTGTTGCATGGGGCGCAGCGCATTTTTCCGCAACGGAGGGAGCAGCAGTGCAGCAGGTGAAGGCAGTGGTCGCGAAGGCCAAGGGACAGCCGGTCGAGCTGACCACGATCAACGTGCCCGACCCGGGGCCGGGGGAGGCCCTGGTCAAGGTGCAGGCGTGCGGCGTCTGCCACACCGACCTGCACTACCGGGAGGGCGGGATCAACGACGAGTTCCCGTTCCTGCTCGGGCACGAGGCGGCCGGGGTGGTCGAGGCGGTCGGTCCGGACGTCTCCGGGCTGGCCCCGGGCGACTTCGTCGTACTCAACTGGCGGGCGGTCTGCGGGGACTGCCGGGCCTGCAACCGCGGCGAGCCGTGGTACTGCTTCGCGACGTTCAACGCCACCCAGAAGATGACGCTCGAGGACGGCACCGAGCTCTCGCCCGCCCTCGGCATCGGGGCGTTCGCCGAGAAGACCCTGGTCGCCGCCGGGCAGTGCACGAAGGTCGATGCCGAGGCCCGGGCGGCCGCGGTCGGGCTCCTGGGCTGCGGCGTGATGGCCGGTCTCGGCGCGGCGATCAACACCGGCGCGGTGAGCCGCGGCAAGTCGGTCGCCGTGATCGGCTGCGGCGGGGTGGGCGTGGCCGCGATCGCCGGGTCCGCGCTCGCCGGAGCGAGCCCGATCATCGCGGTCGACATCGACGCCAAGAAGCTCGCGGCGGCAACGCGGATGGGCGCGACGCACACGGTCGACTCGTCGGCCGCCGACCCGGTCGCCGCGATCCAGGAGCTGACCGGTGGCTTCGGCGCCGACGTGGTGATCGACGCGGTCGGTCGGCCCGAGACCTGGGAGCAGGCGTTCTACGCGCGCGACCTGGCCGGCACGGTGGTGCTGGTCGGCGTACCGACCCCCGACATGCGGATCCCCGACATCCCGCTGCTCGACGTGTTCGGGCGGGGCGGTGCGCTGAAGTCGAGCTGGTACGGCGACTGCCTGCCCACCCGCGACTTCCCGATGCTGGTCGACCTCTACCGGCAGGGACGGCTCGACCTCGACGCGTTCGTCACCGAGGAGATCGGCCTCGGGGACGTGGAGGCGGCGTTCGACCGGATGCACGGCGGCGACGTCCTCCGGTCCGTGGTCATCCTCTGATGCCGGCCCGGGTCGACCACGGGGTGGTCAGCGGCACGTTCAGCCTCGACGGGGAGACGTTCGACGTCGACAACAACGTGTGGGTGGTCGGCGACGACGCCGAGTGCGTGGTGATCGACGCGCCGCACGACGTCGAGGCGATCCTGGCCGTGGTCGGGGAGCGCAAGGTGCGGGCGATCCTGTGCACGCACGCCCACGACGACCACGTGCGGGTGGCGCCGGCCCTCCGGGAGCGGGTGGTCGCGCCGATCCTGCTGCACCCGGCCGACCGGCCGCTCTGGGAGCTCACCCACACCGACTACCTGTGGGACGTCGACCTGGCCGACGGGCAGCAGATCGAGGTGGCCGGCACCACGCTCGTCGCGCTGCACACCCCCGGTCACGCGCCGGGCGCCGTGTGCTTCCACGCGCCCGACCTCGGCTGCGTGTTCACCGGCGACACCCTCTTCCAGGGTGGCCCGGGCGCCACCGGCCGGTCGTTCAGCGACGCCGACCAGATCGTGGCGTCGATCCGGTCCGTGCTGTTCGCGCTGCCCGACGACACCGTGGTCCACACCGGCCACGGCGACGACACCACGATCGGCGCCGAACGGGAGGCGCTCGGCTCGGGCTGAGGTTTTCCCGCAGGCCCGAGCGGGCATACCTGTCGGGTGACCTCACCCCGCGCGCGCGACGCCTCCGATGGCTCGTCCCCGGGGTCGTCGCCATCGCCCTGGTCGTCGTCGGTGGTGTCGCCTGGGCCCGGGCGGACACCCGGCCCCACGCCGAGGCCGGCCAGCTCTTCGACCCTGCCTTCCTGCAGGACGAGCTCGGCATCGGCGCCGACGTCGTGCTCCCGTGGGTGCGGGCAGAGGTCACCGTCGGGCAGCCGCGCGACGAGCTCCCCGACGCCCTCGGTGCCGAGCCCAACCTCCAGGCACCCGACGGCGGCGGGTTCGTCCAGGTGCAGGTCAACATCGACAACGACAACCTGATCCCGCTCTACGTCGACGCGCCGGGAGTGGTCGGCCGGGCCGACCTGGTGCTGACGGACGGGGACCACCGCTACCCGCTGACCCATGTCCCGGGTGGGTTCCACCTCGACGCCGCCGCACCCGACGACGGGTGTGCTCCAGCGGTTTCTCGCGGTCGAGGGCTCCCCTGAGCACTGGTCGCTCGAGGTCGAGTACGACGGCGAGACCTGGGTGGTCGACCTCGATGACGGTTCCAGCGAGCCGGGTCCCCACGACGCGTTGGCGGAGATCCCCGCCGTCGACGAGCAGCAGCAGCCGGCACAGCGGTGCGGGGAGCCGCGCTGGTCCTCGGGATTCTCTCCCGCCGAGTCCTACAACGAGCCGAAGTGCCAGGTGATCCACCAGATGCGGGTGCCGTACGTCGACGGGCTGGGCTGGGCCGAGCCCGGCCGGGAGTTCCTCGTGGTCCAGGTGGAGTCATACGAGCCGGGGTTCGCGCGCAGTCGAGGCGGAGTTGTCTATCTGGTCCGGGATCCCGCGATGAGCTACCGCCTCGACGGTCGTGAGCCGCTCGCGGTCGCCGAGGTCAACGAGCTCAGCGCGCTCGGTGGCCCGCTGGCGCTGCAGCTGCCCTATGACCCGGACCAGGCCATCTTCGACGTCGCCGCGGACGAACCGACGCCGGTCCTGCAGGTCCGACAGAGCCTCGTGGGAGAGGCCGACGAGCCCGGCGTCCCGCAGGCACCGCGGATCCATGTCGACTGGCGCGTCCCGCTGGAAGGAGCCTGAGGTGACCAGCACCCGCGTCGTTCGTCTCGTCGGGGCCGCGACGCTGCTCGCGGTCCTGGTCGGTGTCCTGGTGGCCTGGCGGGCCGCCCCGTTCGGGCCGACCCTGGAGACCGGTCGGGTCCAGCTGCTCGAGGCACCGGCCTACGGCACGACGTACGAAGTGATGCTGCCGACGGGGCGGCTCGAGCTCGTGGTGGGGCCGCGGACATCGTCGCTGCCCGGGCCGTACGTCGACGGCAGCTCGGGCACCGACGACGTCCAGGCGGCGCGCGGGGACAGCCTGGTCCCGGTGTCCTGGAGGCTGGCTCCCGGCACTGGCACCGTTCCCGTGGACGCGGCACAGCCGTTCGAGCTCACCGTGGTCGCCGGCGGCGAGCGCTACGACCTCGGCGCCGAGAAGCGGGGCGAGGGTGACGAGACCGAGGGCGCGATCCTGTCTCGCGACCTGGTGGTGGCGGTCGAGGGTGATGCGGACCCCGGGGACCTCAGCCGTCGAGGTGACGTACGACGGCCAGACCCAGACCGTCGACGTGGAGTCCGGCGAGATCGAGGCGGGAGCGGCCGCGGGCCTGTACGAGAGGGCCAGCTTCGCCACCGCCGACCGGTGCGGGCAGCGCGCCGCCCCGGGATCGGGGCTCACGCCCACGTTCGTGAGCTGCGAGGTCGGCCTGGTCACGCTCACGCCGTACCGCCCCGGACTGGGGTGGGTCGATGACGCCGACGAGGCCTGGGCCGAGGTCCGGGTCAGCTTGGGTCTCGTGAGCCTGGAACGAGTCTCCGCCGGAGGTGGGATCGATCTCCGGGTCGTTCCCGGCGGCACCGCGCAGCGGGTGCTCCTGGACGGCGCGGAGGCGGAGGACGGCGAGCTGACCCCCTCGGCCGTCGAGTACGGCGGGGCCGAGGGCGAGCTGGTCTTCCAGGTGTCCGGGGACCCCGGCGTGGTCACGATCGTGCGAGACCTGCGGCTGGCCGAGGGCTACGCGAAGGACGCGCCGACCAGGCGGCTGCGGCTGACGCAGGACCTCACCCTCGAGCCCGCCTGACCGGCGCGAGGTCACCGCAGCTCGGCGGCGTACTCCTCCTCCGGAGCCGGCTCGCGCTTCTCGTCGCCGTGTCCCGGCCACCAGGCGGCGTGCCCGATCAGCGCGGTCAGCGCCGGCGTGAAGAGCATCGCCATCACGAACGCCGCGATGAGGATGCCGAACGACAGGGCGAAGCCCATCGACTCGAAGAAGACGTTGCCGCCCAGCATGAAGGTGGCGAAGGTGCCCGCCAGGATCACGCCGGCGGCGGCGATGGTCGGCCCGGCGTGCTTGACGGCCTCGGCGGCGGCGGCGTGCGGGTCCTTCCCCTCGCGGGCCTCCTCGCGTAGTCGCGCGATCATCAGGATGTTGTAGTCCGTGCCGATGGCCGTCACGAACAGGTAGATGTAGATCGGCAGGATGAAGATCAGGCCGGGCTCACCCTGGATGTGCTGGAAGACGATGACCGTCGCACCCAGGGTCGCGGCGAAGCCGAGGCCGACCGCCGCCATCAGGTAGATGGGCGCGACCAGGCTGCGCAGCATCAGGGCCAGGATCAGCATGATGATCAGCGCCGCCACCGGGAACACCACGGAGTAGTCGCGGGCCATCGCTTCCTGGAGGTCGGCGAACACCGAGGCGGTGCCGCCGACGTATGCCTCGGTGCCCTCGGGCGCCGCATCGTGAGCGGCGTCCCGGATCGGGCCCTTGACGTCGGCGACCGCGGCGTCGGAGACCGGGTCGTGGTCGAGGATGATCGAGACCTCGGCGGCGGTGCCGTCCTCGGACAGCCGGCCGGGGAAGACCCTGCTCACCCCCTCGGTGCCCTCGAGGTCCTGCTGGAAGGCGGTGAGGTCGGACTCGTCGATCGGGCTGTCGTCGGTCGAGGTGAGCATGATCGGTGTCGGCTCGGCCGCGCCCGCGGCGAAGTGCTCCTGGAAGGTCTCCAGCGCCTTCGTCGACTCCTCGTCCTCGGGAAGGCTGGAGTTGAAGTCGAAGCTCGCGTTGAAGCCGAACGCAAAGACGGCGAGGCCGGCGAGGATCAGGCCGGTGGCCGCGGCGAAGACACCGGGCCGCCGGCCCAGGGAGTCGCCGACCCGCTCGAACGTGTGTCCCTCGCGCTCCTGCATCCACTTCTTCGACGGCCAGAAGAGCTTCCGGCCCAGCAGCGTGATCACGGCGGGCACCAGGGTCAGGACGGCGAGCAGGGTGACGGCCACCGCGATGGCGAGCGCGGGGCCGATCGCGCGGAAGATGCTCAGCGAGCTCAGGATCAGCGCCAGGAACGCCACGATCACCGCGCCACCTGCGGAGGCGATCGCCTCCCCGGCGCGCTCCATGGCGTGGACCACGGAGTCGCGCACGTCGGCGCCCTGCCGCAGCCGCTCGCGGTGCCGGAACAGGAGGAACAGGATGTAGTCGGTGCCGATGCCGTAGAGCACGACGAGCAGGATCACCTGGATCGAGGAGTCCGCCTGGAGGTCGAAGATGTCGTTGGCCCAGGCGATGAAGCCGGTGGCGACCGACGAGACCAGGAAGACCACGAGGATCGGCATCAGGCAGATGATCACGCTGCGGAAGATCAGCGCGAGGAGCACCACGATCAGCACGATGGTGGCGATGCCGACGATGGCCAGGGTCTGCGCGCTGGAGTCCTCCTGGTCCACGCTCTGCGGGACCGACCCGGTGGCCTGCACGGTCAGCCCGGTGCCCTCGACGAGCGGCTCGAGGTCGTCGCGCAGGTCGCGACCGTCGTCGATCGCCTGGGTGTCGAACCCGGTGGACCCCTCGGCGAGGCCGATGACGCCGACCGCGACCGTGCCGTCCTCCGACACGTTCGGCTGGCCCTCGGGGTCCGTCGTGACCACCTGCTGGACGAACGTCTCCTTGCCCAGCTCGGGGCCGAGCTCCTCCGCGATCCGGCCGACCTCCTGCTGGTCCTCTTCGGTGAGCTCTCCGCCGTCTTCGCGCTGGAACACCAGGATCGCCGCCGGGGTGGTGCTGTCGGCGAACTCGTCCGCCTGCACCTGGGCGGCCTTGATCGACTCGTAGTGGTCGGGCAGGAACTCGGACTCGTCGGTCGTGGTCTGCAGCGACGGGCGCGAGCGCGACGACGACGACGGCGAGGAGAACCCACGCGCCGATGACGTACCAGGGACGACGGGAGACGAAGCGACCGAGAGCGGCGAACATGCCCCAAACCGTATCCTTGTGACCGCAGGCACAAGCAAGTGGGTTTCGGTGTTCAGAAGGGCCGGACCAGCAGCGCCGTACCGTGCCCGGAGACCCGGGTCAGCACGATCGTCGCCTCGGCCTCGCCGGCCAGGTCCAGGCGCTTCCGCAGCTGTTCGGGTACGACGTCGACGCCGCGCTTCTTGATGGTCAGCCGGCCGACCCCGCGCTCGCGAAGCGCGGCGCGCAGCTGCTTCTCGCGGAACGGCAGCTCCTCGAGGACCTGGTAGCCGCGGGCGAACGGGGTGCGGAAGGACCGGTCCGAGGTGACGTAGGCGATGTGCCGGTCCACCAGCCCGCCCTCGACGCCGTGCGCGACCGCCGTGACCAGACCGGCCCGCACGACCGCGCCGTCGGGCTCGTAGAGGAACTCGCCGACGGCGCGCACCTCGGCCCCCGGGTCGTCGTCGTCGGTCAGCGTGGCCAGTCCGCCGGCGGCGATCACCGTCGCCCGCCGCGCGGTGGAGGCCAGCCGCCCCGACCACAGGGCCGCCTCCTTCACCTCGCCGCCGTCGCTGACCCACTCGGCCTCGACGCCGGGAGGCACCAGTGTGTGCGGGATGCCGGGGGCCACCTTGACGCACGCGTCCCTGGCCAGCAGTCGCTCGACGAACGACCAGGGTGGCTCCCACTCGTCGGCCCGGAAGGTCCGGCCGCTCCCGGACCGGCGGGCCGGGTCGGCGTACGCGACGTCGAAGGGGCTGGTGTCGACGCGGGTGGCGTCGGCCACCGCGACCGCGCCGGGCAGTCCGAGCGCCTGCAGGTTGGCCTCCGCGACGGCGACCCGCACCGGGTCGAGGTCGACGCCGGCGCAGGTCAGCCCGGCGGCGGAGGCGGCGAGCAGGTCGCCGCCGATGCCGCAGCCGAGGTCGATCAGGGTCTTGGCGTCGAAAGCCTTCAGGCGCGCGGCCCGGTGCTCGGCCACCGCGGCCCTGGTGGCCTGCTCGAGCCCGTCGGGCGTGAAGTACATCCGCGCGGCGGAGGCGCCGAACTTCGGCTCGGCCCGCCGGCGCAGGTCGACCTGCGTGAGCGCCGCCGCCACCTGCTCCGCGCTCGCCCGGCGGCGCAGCTCGGCCTGCGCGTGCAGCTCGCCGCCCTCGAGGGCGCCGGCGCGGGCGAGCAGGTCCTGGCCGTCGTCGGTCAGCAGCCATCGGAACGCCTCGAGGTCCACCCCGGCATCCTGTCAGCCGAACCAGTCCGGACCCCCCTTCTGGCACTCCCTTCCGGTGAGTGCTAGTTTCAGAACTGGCACTCTCGCCCTGAGGGTGCCAGTGCTTGCGACGGAGTGCGACCCCCGCGACGGCGTACCCCCAGCAAGCCCCAACGTAGGGGGGCGACAGTCCTCCGGACGCAGTCACAACAAGTGGAGAAAGTGGAGGTCGGCAACGTGTCGGTCAACATCAAGCCTCTCGAGGACCGCATCGTCGTCAAGCCGCTCGACGCCGAGGAGACCACGGCGTCCGGCCTGGTCATCCCCGACACCGCCAAGGAGAAGCCCCAGGAGGGCGAGGTCGTGGCGGTCGGCCCGGGACGCTTCAACGAGGACGGCGACGGCCGGGTCCCCATGGACGTTTCCGTGGGCGACAAGGTCATCTACAGCAAGTACGGCGGCACCGAGGTCAAGTACGCCGGGGACGAGTTCCTGATCCTCTCGGCCCGCGACGTGCTCGCGATCGTTTCCTGATTTCGCTTCACCGGGTCGTGTGCCTGAGTAGCGGTCCAGAAGCCGTGCTCAGGCACACGACCCGACTTCGTTAGATCTCGGTAGAGGAGATACGAATGCCCAAGATCCTGGAGTTCGACGAGAACGCCCGCCGCGCGCTCGAGCGCGGCGTCGACGCGCTCGCCAACACCGTCAAGGTGACGCTCGGCCCCAAGGGCCGCTACGTCGTCCTCGACAAGAAGTGGGGCGCGCCCACCATCACCAACGACGGTGTCACCGTCGCGCGCGAGATCGAGCTCGACGACCCGTTCGAGAACCTCGGCGCCCAGCTGACCAAGGAAGTCGCCACCAAGACCAACGACATCGCGGGTGACGGCACCACCACCGCGACCGTGCTGGCCCAGGCGATGGTCCACGGCGGTCTTCGCGCCGTGGCGGCCGGGGTCAACCCGATGGGCCTCAAGCGCGGCATGGACGCGGCGGCCGAGGCCGTCAGCAACGCGCTGCTCGAGGCGGCCCGCGACGTCGAGACCCGCGAGGACATGGCCTCGGTGGCCACGATCTCCAGCCGCGACAGCCACATCGGCGACCTGCTCGCCGAGGCCTTCGACAAGGTCGGCAAGGACGGCGTGATCACGGTCGAGGAGTCCAACACCATGGGCACCGAGCTCGAGTTCACCGAGGGGATGCAGTTCGACAAGGGCTACATCTCGCAGTACTTCGTGACCGACCCGGAGCGGATGGAGGCGGTCCTCGAGGACCCCTACATCCTTCTGCACCAGGGCAAGATCTCGGCGATCGCCGACCTGCTGCCGCTGCTCGAGAAGGTCATCGCAGCCGGCAAGCCGCTGTTCATCCTCGCCGAGGACATCGAGGGCGAGGCGCTCTCGACGCTGGTGGTCAACAAGATCCGCGGCACGTTCAACGCCGTCGCGGTGAAGAGCCCCGCCTTCGGTGACCGGCGCAAGGCGATGATGCAGGACATCGCGACCCTCACCGGCGGCCAGGTCGTGGCGCCGGAGGTCGGGCTCAAGCTCGACCAGGTCGGTCTCGACGTGCTCGGCCAGGCCCGGCGCGTGGTGATCACCAAGGACAACACCACGATCGTCGACGGTGGCGGTGACGCCGCCGAGGTCGAGGGCCGGGTCAACCAGATCAAGGCCGAGATCGAGTCCACCGACTCCGACTGGGACCGCGAGAAGCTCCAGGAGCGGCTCGCGAAGCTCGCCGGAGGCGTGTGCGTGATCAAGGTCGGCGCCGCCACCGAGGTGGAGCTCAAGGAGAAGAAGCACCGCATCGAGGACGCCGTCTCCGCGACCCGTGCGGCCATCGAGGAGGGCATCGTCCCCGGCGGTGGCTCGGCGCTGATCCACGCGATCGCGGTGCTCGACAAGGACCTCGGTCTGACCGGTGACGAGGCTGTCGGCGTAGGGATCGTGCGCAAGGCCGCCGACGAGCCGCTGCGCTGGATCGCCGAGAACGGCGGGGTCAACGGCTACGTCGTCACCAGCAAGGTCCGCGAGCTCGGCCTCGGCAACGGCTACAACGCCGCCACCGAGGAGTACGGCGACCTGGTCGCCCAGGGCGTGCTCGACCCGGTCAAGGTGACCCGCTCCGCGCTGGTCAACGCCACCTCGATCGCCGGCATGCTGCTGACGACCGAGACGCTGGTCGTCGACAAGCCCGAGGAGGAGGAGCCCGAGGCCGCCGGTCACGGGCACGGCCACGGTCACTGACCCGTGCACTCACCGCTGACCCGTCACCAACTTGGTGACGGGTCAGCGCTTTTACACGCCTGACCTCGTTCTGGAACACGGGCGAGGCAGCCTGGCGGCATGTTCTTCAGGATCCGCACCCGGCTGCCGGACACTCCTGGCGCGCTGGCCACCCTGGCCGGGTGCCTCGCCGATGACCGAGGTCAACATCCTCGCCCTGCAGATCTACCCCGATCTGGGCACGGTCACCGATGACCTGGTCGTCGAGGTGCCCGATGCCGTGTCTCCGAGCCGGCTGATCGAGCTGGTCGAGTCGAAGGGCGGCTCGGAGGTCACCGTGACCGTCTGCTCCGAGCACGAGCTCCAGGACCAGCCCACCCAGTGGCTGGCGGCGGTACGACGTCTGATCGACGACCCGTCACGCGTCCAGGCCGAGCTGACCGGGCTGCTGGGCCCGCGGGTGAGCCTCTCGCCGACCGAGCAGGTGCGAGCCGCGGCCCTGGGCGACATCGCCGCGGCGATCGGCGCGCCCGCCACCCCGCTGCCGACCAAGGACGCCGTGGTGGCGTACGACGAGACCACCACCGGCGTACGGGCCCGGGTCGGCGTCGGCGTGATCGGATCTGCGGAGTTCACCCAGCTCTTCCCGGCGCGGCCCGCAGAGGGGACGCTCGAGGTGGCCCCGGCCTGGCGGCGGATGGGCATCGGCAGTCAGCTGCTACGACGACTGTGCGCGCTCGCGTCGGACGCCGGCGCCGAGGAGCTGGTCCTGGTCGCGTCGGCCGACGAGGGCGGCGCGGCGGCGCTGCTCGCCGCCACGGGGATGCGCGGCCGGATCCGGCTCACCCCGAACGGCCTGCACGTCCACCTGACGCTGGCCCGGCGTCGGACGGCTCAGGTGCCGGGCGGCGCGTAGTCGACGGCGATGTTCTGGGCCTCGTCCACCTCGGCCGGGGTCAGCAGTACGACGGTCTCGTACTTGCTGACTGCGCCGGAGGCGCTGACGGTGCCCGCGATCGCGACCGCGGCAGCCTGGCTGGGGACGTCGGCGACGATGTAGATGTCGTCGGTCCCGAACGCGAAGTAGCACGACTCGAGCGACCCGCCGACTCCGGATATGAGCTTCTCGATGGCCGCTTGGCGGGCGCTACCACCCCCCGAGAGGAGGCCCTTGATGCCCTCCGTCGAGTACGACGCCTTGATCATGTACTTGGACACGATGCCCTCCCTTTCTTTCCGCCCCCGACCATCTAACGGCGGTGCCTGAACCCGGTCAATGACACCAACAGGGCATGCGTCCGGGTCAGCAGTCGGGCGTGATGGCGGGGCGGTCCTCGCCCTTCAGCAGGTAGACCGCGTTGTCGTCGCAGCCGGTGCCGTGCCGCTCGTAGTTCGCCTCCAGAGCGGCGCGCAGGTCGTCGGCGCCCGGTGCGTCCCACGAGGAGATCGACACCCAGGTGACGAACCAGGTCGGCGCGTCCGGTCCGTCCAGCAGGGCGACCAGGTCGGCGTACTCCGGATCGAGCGTGCGCATCGGCAGGCTCCAGAGATGGGGGTACGGCGAGGGGAGCTCGCTGGAGTACTGCACGTCGGCCCGGCCCCCGAACACCACGAGTGAGTCGCCCGGCTCGGACGCCTCCTTGATCGCCTCGCCGGCCGCCACCTCGGTGTAGCCGATCACCCCGGTCACCTCGAGGACGAACCACACCACCAGCGAGATCGCGGCCGAGGCCAGCGACAACAACGCGACGGCCCGCATCCGGCGGGCCGGCCGACCGCCCCGGGAGACGAGCAGGGCGACGCACAGGGCGATCGGCGGCACGAGCGGGAAGAGGTAGTCGCGCCAGTAGCTGCCGCCCGCGACGAGGCCGGCGAGCTCCACGGTCAGCACCGCCCCGGTCGCCACCGTGACCGGACGGTCGGCGGTCCAGTGCTGCCGGAAGTGCACGACGAACCCGCCCACGATCGCGACCACCCCGGCGCCGATCGCGATGGCCAGCAGCAGCACGATCCGCTCGGCCGGCTTGGTGCTCGTGCTCTCGGCGATCACCTGCGCCGCCTCGGAGCGGAAGCCGTAGATCGTGTACCAGAGCTCCGAGAGCCGCACCCCGGCGGCCTCAGCCCAGGCCACGGTCGCCAGCACCGGCACCGCGGCCCCCGCGAGCAGGCTCGCCAGCAGGGCTCCGACACGGCGTCCGCCGGTGGGTCCCCAGACCCACGAGGCGAGGAACAGCACCACCGCGAAGACCAGGCCGCCGGCGAGGCTCTGCTTCAGTCCGAGCGCCGCCGCGCCGGCCAGTCCGGCCCCGAAGGCGAGGCCGGCCGCCCGCCCGGCCGCCGTGGAGCGTACGGCGAGCAGCGCCCACCACAGCGCCAGCCCCACGAAGGGGAGGGCGAGCAGCTCACCCTTCGCGGCCACCGGGTCGATCAGCGGGCTGGTGGTCAGCGCCGCGGTCACCACGGCGCTCCAGCGCCCGGCCTCCTGGTCCGCGACCACGGTGCCGATCCGGGCGGCCAGCAGGACGATCGCGGCGGCCGCCAGCGCGCCCATCAGGCGCAGGGTCGCCGGTCCGCCGAGGTGGTCGGCCAGGTCGACCAACCCGATCAGGCTCGGCGGCCGGTCGACGAAGTGCTCGCCGTACACGCTGTCGGGGGCGGGGTCCCACGTCCTGGCGACCAGGAACCAGCCGGCCTCGTCGGGCCGGATCGGCCGGGTCAGCCCGGGGAGCCGGAGCAGGAACGCGAGCGCGGCGGCGAACGGCACGGTCCAGCGGGTGTCGACCACCGCCCGCCATCGCACGGGGACAGCCTGTCACGCGGGCGTCAAGGTTCTGCGCATGCGCTCCCGGCGACGCACGTCGCACCGCCTAGACTGAGGTGGTGGAGCTCCCCGAGAAGTTCGCCGCCCTCGGCCTCACCTTCGACGACGTCCTGCTGCTGCCGGGTCACTCCGACCTGACGCCGGACGAGATCGACACGAGCACGCGGCTGACCCGGGAGATCACGCTGAAGGTGCCGCTGGTCAGCGCGGCCATGGACACCGTCACCGAGTCGCGGATGGCGATCGCGATGGCCCGCCAGGGCGGCCTCGGTGTGCTGCACCGCAACCTGTCCATCCAGGACCAGGCCTACCAGGTCGACCTGGTGAAGCGGACCCAGACCGGGATCATCTCCAACCCGGTGACGATCGGGCCGGACGCGACGCTGGAGCAGCTGGACCAGCTGGCCGGCGAGTACCGCGTCTCCGGCTTCCCCGTCGTCGACACCGACAACCGGCTGATCGGCATCGTGACCAACCGCGACCTCCGGTTCACGCCGGTCGCCGAGTGGGCCACCACCAAGGTCGACGAGGTGATGACCCAGCTGCCGCTGATCACCGGACCGGTCGGCATCACTCGTGAGGACGCCACCGCACTGCTGCGCAAGCACAAGCGCGAGCGGCTGCCACTGGTCGACGAGCAGGGCCACCTCGGCGGCCTGATCACGGTCAAGGACTTCGTGAAGTCCGAGCAGTTCCCGCTGACGTCCAACGACGGCCACGGCCGCCTGATGGTGGGTGCCGCCGTCGGCTACTTCGGTGACGCCTGGCAGCGGGCCACCACCCTGGTCGACGCCGGCGTCGACGTCCTGGTCGCCGACACCGCCCACGGCCACGTCACGCTGCTGCTCGACATGGTGCGCCGGCTCAAGAGCGACCCCGCGACCAAGCACGTGCAGGTCATCGGCGGCAACGTCGCCACCCGCGAGGGCGCCCAGGCGTTCGTCGACGCGGGCGCCGACGCGGTGAAGGTCGGCTTCGGTCCGGGATCCATCTGTACGACGCGCGTGGTCACCGGCTGCGGCGTCCCCCAGGTCACAGCGGTCTACGAGGCGTCCCTCGCGTGCAGGCCGGCCGGGGTGCCGGTGATCGCCGACGGTGGCCTGCAGCAGTCGGGTGACATCGCCAAGGCGATCGTCGCGGGCGCCGACACGGTGATGATCGGCTCGCTGCTCGCGGGCTGCGAGGAGTCGCCCGGCGAGACGATCTTCGTCAACGGCAAGCAGTTCAAGTCCTACCGCGGCATGGGCTCGCTCGGCGCCATGTCGAGCCGCGGCAAGAAGTCGTACTCGAAGGACCGCTACTTCCAGGCCGAGGTCACCAGCGACGACAAGATCGTCCCCGAGGGCATCGAGGGCCAGGTCGCCTACCGCGGTCCGCTCGCCGCCGTCGCCCACCAGCTGATCGGCGGGCTCAACCAGTCGATGTTCTACGTCGGCGCGGAGACCATCCCCGCGCTGCAGGAGAAGGGCCGCTTCGTGCGGATCACCTCGGCCTCGCTCAAGGAGAGCCACCCGCACGACGTACAGATGACGGTCGAGGCGCCGAACTACTCGGGCTGAAGCGTCACAGGTACAGCCCGGTGCTCGAGCCGGGGCGGTCGGGAGGCGGCTGGTCGGGAAGGTCGGACCGGAGCAGCGTCCGCACCTCCTCGGGTGTGGTGGCGCTGCCGTCCACGATCCGCATCGCCTGCCGGGAGACCGCCTCCTCGAACACGTTGCGCACGAACCGGCCGTTGCCGAAGCCGACCGGCCGCGGTGAGGGCACCAGAGCGCGCAACCCGGCGGCGACGTCCGGGGCGACGGTGAAGCCCGCCTGCTCCGCGATCAGGTGGAAGATCGCGGCCAGCTCGTCGGCGTCGTAGTCGGCGAAGGTCAGCGTCTTGGGGAACCGTGACGCCAGCCCGGTGTTGGACTCGAGGAACCGCTGCATCTCCCGCGGGTAGCCGGCCACGATCACCACCACCTCGTCGCGGTGGTCCTCCATCAGCTTCAGCAGCGTGGCCACCGCCTCGTGCCCGAAGTCGCGGCCCGAGTCGGGCGGGATCAGGGAGTAGGCCTCGTCGATGAACAGCACGCCGCCGGTGGCCTGGTTGAACTTGGCCGTGGTGCGTGGTGCGGTCTGGCCGATGTACTCGCCGACCAGGTCGCCGCGGGTGACCTCCACCAGGTGCCCGTTGGAGAGCACCTCGAGCTGGGCGTAGATGCGGGCGAGCAGGCGAGCAACGGTGGTCTTCGCCGTACCGGGGTTGCCGAGGAACACCATGTGCCGGGACCGGTCGGAGACCGGCATGCCCGCCTCGGCCCGGATCTTCTCGGCCTTGAGCTCGGCCACCAGGCGGCGGACCTGCTCCTTGACCGGCGCGAGCCCGATCAGCTCGTCGAGCTCCGCCATCGGGTCGCCGATCTCGACCTCGGGGATCGGCAGCTCTGCCGCCTCGTCGCCGTCCGCCGCGAGCGTCAGCCGCTCGCCGGTCACCGGCTCCTCGCGCGCGCTGCGCTCGGCCTCCCGACGCTTGGCCGCCCGTTCGGCGAGCCGGGCGGCGAGCGGGTTCGAGACCGTCGTGGGCGCCTGGAAGATGCTGTGCAGGTCGCTGATGTAGCCGTTCCGGTCGGGGCAGGTGGTGGTGTCGACGAAGTCGGGGAGGGTGGCGGTCAGGTACGAGACCTGGGTGGCCATCGCCACCCACAGGCGTACGGCGTCGATCTCGCCGGTCACCATCCCGCGGGCCAGCCAGCCTCGGTTGTCACCGAGCCAGTCGGCCGCGTCGAACCCCTCGCGGCGCCGATCGAGCTCGTCGTTGATCCGGACGAAGCGCTCACCCCCGGCGGCCGCCGCCAGCGCGGCGGGCAGCTCGTCGACGCCGTTGTAGAGCGCCATCGCGGCGATCACCTGGTCCGCGCTCTCGCCCCGGCTCACCACGGCGGACAGGTGGGAGTGCACGGCGTCCAGCCCGGACAGCGACCACGCCAGCTGCGCGTTCCACCCGCGCACCTCCGGCGCCAGCTCGGCCTCCGCGTCGGTGGCGAGACCCTTCCACAGGTCGAGGATGTCGTCCCAGGTGCCGGTCTCGTGCACCCGGCGGAGGTCCGGCTCGTCGAGCACCCGCTGCAGCAGCGCGGTCAGGGTCCGGCCGCGCGGCTGGTGGTGCGGCACGTCGTCGAACAGCGCGATGCACTGCTGGGTCAGCTCGAGTGCGCCCACCCGGGTCACCGGCTCGGCGTCGAGCAGCCGCCAGACCAGGTAGAGGTACCACTTGTAGTCGGTGTTCGAGTAGTAGGTGATCTTGCGCCCGTCGGAGCCGTACGGCGCGTTCAGCCACGGGTGGATCAGGGTGTCGCCGAGGTGCACCTCGGTGCCCGCCCACACCGGAACGGCGCTGGGCAGGTACGTCGCGTTGTTCCACGTCATCGGGACGACGAACGGCGTGCCCGGCTTGTAGTCGCCGTAGGTGAGCTCGGTCTGCACCCGTGGGTCGGTGGCCAGCTCGCGGAGCTTCTGCTGGAGCTCCTCCAGCCAGCCGTCCGGGATCGGCCAGGGGTCTTCGCTGCCGAGCACGTCGAGGTGCGGGTGCCCGGACAGCAGGGGCTCGAGGTGCTCCGGCAGGTCGATCATGGTCTGCCGAAGTCTAGGTCGGGCTCAGAACGGCGGCGGTCCCACCAGTTCGAACCCGCCGTTGACCCGGCCGGACTCGGTGATCTTGTCGAAGTCGACGACGCCCGTCGTCTGCGCCTGGTGCCATCGGCTCGCTGGCGCCCAGGTAGAACGCCTCGCAGGTGCCGGGGGTCTGGAGGCCGAGGACCCGGGCGCCGGCGGACACGACCTTGAAGGCATGCGGCACACCGGCAGGGGCGAGGTGAAGCCGCCGGTGCCGAGCGTGAACTCCTCGCCGTCGATGTGGATCAGCAGCTCGCCCTCGAGGACGTAGAGCGACTCGTCGGCGGGGTGGGTGTGCAGCGGGGTGACCTTGCCCTGCTCCATCTCGACCTCGGACAGGAAGAAGGCGCCTCCGGTGTCGGCGGCGCGCGCGTGCATCACGTGGATGCCGCCGCCGAAGAACCAGCGGCGTTCGAGCTGGTCCCGGTTGCGGGCCAGCGGACGGGGAGCAGTGGTGATCGGTCATGGCGTTTCCTTTGGAGAGTGACGGCGTGGGATCGCCGTACCAAAATGAGACTGACGTACCATTCTGGCTGTGTCAATAGCAACGGACCCCGAACGAAGGCCTGTCCAACACCCAGCGCCGGACCCGCACCGCGCTCGTCGAGGCCGCTCGTGGCCTGGTGGCGGAGGGACGCACCCCGACCGTGGAGGAGGCGGCGCAGCACGCCGCGGTCTCCCGGACGACGGCCTACCGCTACTTCCCCAACCGCACCGCGCTGCTGGTGGCCGCGCACCCCGAGGTCGGCCAGACCACGTTGCTCGGCGAGGATCCACCGTCGGATCCGGCGGACCGGTTGGACGCCGTGATCGCCCTCTTCGTCGACCAGCTGCTCGACAGCGGAGCCCCAGCAGCGGACGATGCTGCGGGTCTCGCTCGACCCGGACGTCGACGAGGAGGCGCGCAGCGCCCTTCCGCTCCGGCAGGGCCGCGGCATCCGCTGGATCGGGGAGGCGCTGGAGCCGCTGCGCGACCGGATGTCCGAGCAGGAGATCCACCGGCTGGTGCTGGCCATCCGCAGCGCAACCGGCATCGAGGCGCTGGTCTGGCTGACCGACGTGGCCGGGCTGTCGCGCGACGAGGCCGCCGAGCTGATGCGCTGGTCGGCGCGGTCGCTGCTGCACGCGGCGCTCTCCGCGGAGCCGCCGCCGGTCGCGCCCGGATAGGGTTCGCGCTGTGACCGAGATCGAGATCGGCCGCGCCAAGCGCGGGCGTCGCGCCTACTCCTTCGACGACATCGCGATCGTGCCCTCGCGGCGTACCCGCGACCCGGAGGAGGTCAGCACCGACTGGCAGATCGACGCCTACCGGTTCCGGCTCCCGGTCCTGGCCGCGCCGATGGACTCGGTGATGTCGCCGGAGACCGCGATCGCGCTCGGCCACCACGGCGGCCTCGGGGTGCTCAACCTCGAGGGGCTCTGGACCCGCTACGAGGACCCGCTGGTCGCTGCTCGAGGAGGTGGCCGAGCTGCGTGGCACCGAGGCCACCCGGCGGCTGCAGCAGATCTACCAGGAGTCGATCAAGCCCGAGCTGATCGCCGAGCGCCTGCACGAGATCCGGGACGCCGGCGTGACCGTGGCCGGATCGCTCTCGCCGCAGCGCACCAAGGAGTACGCCAAGGTCGTCGTCGACGCCGGCGTCGACATGTTCGTGATCAGGGGTACGACGGTCAGCGCCGAGCACGTCTCGAGCCAGGCGGAGCCGCTCAACCTCAAGGAGTTCATCTACGAGCTCGACGTGCCGGTGATCGTCGGCGGCTGCGCCACCCACCAGGCCGCGCTGCACCTGATGCGCACCGGCGCTGCCGGCGTACTGGTCGGGTTCGGCGGCGGCGCCGCGCACACGACCCGCACCGTGCTGGGAGTCGCCGTACCGATGGCCTCGGCGGTGGCCGACGTCGCCGCGGCCCGCCGCGACTACCTCGACGAGTCGGGCGGCCGCTACGTGCACGTGATCGCCGACGGCTCGATCGGCAAGTCCGGCGACATCGCCAAGGCGATCGCGTGCGGCGCCGACGCCGTGATGGTCGGCTCGCCGTTCGCTCGCGCCACCGACGCCCCCGGCCGCGGGTTCCACTGGGGCGCCGAGGCCCACCACGCCGACCTGCCCCGCGGGCAGCGGGTGGAGTTCGAGCAGGTGGGCACGCTGGAGGAGATCCTGTTCGGTCCCTCTAGAGTGGCGGACGGCACGATGAACCTCATCGGCGCGCTCAAGCGGTCGATGGCCACGACCGGCTACACGGAGCTCAAGGAGTTCCAGCGGGTCGAGGTCGTCGTCGAGTAGTGCTGGGAGGTACCCCAGGCTCGGGCTTCGTTACCGGACGGTCGCCTGAGAGGATGCGAGTTATGGAGCCGGAGCAAGCCCGCTCGGGAGGAGCGGGCCGACAGCGGTGCGCAGAGCCCCGAGGGCGCTGCCGCCGTGCTCCTTCAGCGTGCCCAGGACATCGCCGAACAGCTCCGCCGTGAGGCCGAGGAGGAGGCGGAGAGCGCGACCGCCGAGGCGCGGCGGCTCCGCGCCGAGGCGCAGCAGCACCACGAAGAGGCGCTGGCCGCCGCCGACCGCGACCGGGGCGACGCGGCCCGGCGGCTCACCGACGCCTCGAGCGAGGCCCAGGCGATCGTCGCCGATGCGAGCGAGCAGGCCAGTCTGCTGCTGCGTTCGGCCGAGACCGAGCGCGACCGTGTGCTCGAGGAGGCACGGAGCGAGGCGGCCGGGGTCCGGATCGCCGCCGACCATGAGCGTGCCACCGCCCAGCAGGCGGCCGACGCGACCCGGCGACAGGCCGAGACCACGGCAGCGGAGCTGCTCGAGAGCTCCCGCGTCGAGGTGGAGGAGCGCGATGCGGACGCCCGCCGACGCGCCGAGGACGCGCTCTCCCAGGTGGCGCACGACGTCCGCGACCAGCTCTCGAAGGCGACGGCCGACGCCGATGCGCTGATGGAGGCCGCCGAGCAGGAGGCGGAGCGGCTGCGGGCGGACGCCGAGAAGCAAGTCCGAGTCGCGGTTGGCCGAGGCCGATGACGTCGTACGCCGGGCGCGCGAGGAGGCCGACCGGCTGCTCTCCCAGGCCCGCGAGGAGGCCGAGGCCGAGCTGTCCCGGGCCGCCGAGGAGACGGCGTGGGCCAAGAGCACCGTCGAGTCGGTGATCGCTGCCGCCGCTGCGGAGGCCCAGGCGATCCGGGAGGCCGGCCACGCCGACGCCCTCGCCCACCTGCGCGGGATCAGGCGCCGGGTCGAGAGCGTGATCGCGAGGTTGAGCGACCGGCTGCGCGCGAATGTGGCCGAGGCCGATCGCCGCGCCACCGAGCTGAACGACGCCGCCGCTGCCCTGGTCGCCGAAGCCGAACGCGATGCAGCCGCGCGCCGGGCCCAGGCGGACGACCAGGCGCGCGTGCTGCTCGAGGAGGCGGAGGCGGCCGCCGCCCGCATCAACGAGCGCGCCGACCGTCGCAGCGCCGAGTCCGAGGCCCAGGCCCAGAACCTGCGCGGGTTGGTCGCCGACGAGGTCGTCACCATGCGCAGCGAAGCGGCGGAGGAGGTGCGCCGGAGTCGTGAGGAGGCCGCGCGCCTCGTCACCGAGGCTCAGGCCGAGGCCGACCGTCTCCGCAACCAGGCGCGAGAGGTACTCGCCGACGCGCGCGCCGAGGTCGAGAGCATTCGTCGGCGCCGCGACGACATCGCCACCGAGTTGACCCAGCTGTCCGGAGTGATCGAGGCACTGGCCGTTTCCGAGTCCAAGCAACGAACCGAGGAGCAGACATGAACCAGCCCGACCCCCAGTTCCGCCTGGTGATGCGGGGCTATGACCCCGCAGATGTCGACCGGGCGATCTCCGGGCTGCAGCAGCGTGCCACCGATGCCGAGGCGTCGGCCGCCGAGTTCGAGACCCGGTGGCAGCAGGCCAGCGCCTCGGCCGCGGAGGCCGGGTCCGCCGAGCCGCCCGGCTACGACCACCTCGGCCAGCGCATCGGCCAGATCCTGGCGCTCGCCGACGAGGAGGCCAGGGAGCTGCGCGAGCGGGCCCACGCCGAGGCCGAGGACTCCCGCAAGCTCGCCGAACAGGCCTCCGTCTCCGTGTCCGCGACGAGGCCGACCAGTACGCCGACCAGCGGCGCCGCGATGCCGACTCCGAGGCCGCCCAGGTCGTCGCCGACGCCAAGCGGGCCGCCGACGAGGAGCGAGACGCGGCCGAGCGCGACGCCGCGGCCCTGCGACAGGAGGGCGAGGCCGTCTTCGAGCAGCAGCGGGCCAACGCCGCCAAGGCCGCCGCGGACTTCGAGACCACGCTGGCCGAGCGCCGCGACCGGACCACGGCCGAGTTCCAGCAGCAGCAGGCCGCCACCCAGTCCCAGCTCGACGACATGATCCAGCGGGTCGAGGAGACCCGCCTGGCCGCCCAGCGTGAGCAGGAGGGCGCCGAGGCGGAGGCCCGTCGGGTCGTCCTCGAGGCCGAGGAGCGGGCCGCCAACCTGATCCGCGAGGCGCGGACGGCCGCCGACCGGGTTCGCACCGAGTCCGAGCGCGAGCTCGCCGCAGCCACGCAGCGACGGGACAGCATCAACGCGCAGCTCACCAACGTGCGGCAGATGCTCGCCACCCTCACCGGCTCGGCGGCCGGCTTCGCGGTCGACCCGCTGCCCGACGAGGCCCCGGTGCCGGATGCCGAGGAAGCGGCGCCGGAGGCACGAGGAGCCTGCGATCGAAGCCGAGGAAGTGGCGACCGACGCCGAGGAGCCGGCGCCGTCCGCCGAGGCCGAGGAGCAGGTGGCCGAGGAGCCCAACAGTAGCCCGGTTCGGGGCCGGATCAGCGTTCGCGGAGCCCTCGCGGCCAGCCCAGCCCGCCGACGGCCTCGCGGATCTCCGCCCGCGCCTCCCGTAGCCGGGCGACGTCGCCGCGGCCGCTCGCGAGCCCGGCGACGACCCGGTGGATCCGGATCGGGTTGCCCGGCGAGTACGCCGACCAGTACGTCGGCACGTACGCCGCTTCGCTCACCCGGAACCGGCCGTCGCGCCCCTCGCGGAACTCGAACCGCACCGAGATGCCCTCGTAGGTACGCGGCTGGGTGAGGTCCTGCTGGGCGATCATGTTCCCCATCCCGTAGACCACCCACTTGCCGTTGACGCGGGTGATCGGCTGGACGACGTGCGCGTGGTCGCCGAGCACCAGGTCGACGGCCGGGGACGCGGTCAGTCGGCGGGCCAGCGCTACCTGGTCGGCGTTCGGGAGGTGGGAGTACTCGTCGCCGCCGTGCAGGTGGACCACCACGATGTCGGCGCCCGCCTGCCGCGCGCGCTCGGCCTGGTCGAGCAGGTTGCGGGCGTCCCACATCGACACCGACCACGGACGGCCCTCCGGGAGCGGGAAGCCGTTCAGCCCGTAGGTGCCGGCCACCAGGCCGATCCGCACCCCGTCGTCGGTGGTCAGGATCACCGGCTGCTGCCGCTCGCGAGCCGTCCGGAAGGTGCCGACGTGGCGGACGCCGTTGGACTCGAGCAGCCCGGCGGTGCGGGCCAGTCCCTCGAAGCCCTGGTCGACCGCGTGGTTGGAGGCGGTGGTGCACGCGTCGAAGCCCATCCGCGCGATCCAGGGCGCGATCTGGGGCGGCGCGGCGAACACCGGGAAGTTCTGCAGCGGATCGCCCGGGCCGGCGAACGGCACCTCCTCGTGGCAGATGGCCACGTCGGCCCCGCTGATCAGCGGCCGCAGCGCGGCGAACATCGGGTCGAAGTCGTAGGGCCTGGGCGCCCCGGTCCGAGCCGCGTCCTCGGCCGCGCTCTGCCAGACCGTGTTGTGCCAGAGCAGGTCCCCGCCCATCACCACGGTGGCGGTACGCCGTGCCGTTGCGGGCTCGGGCCGGGGCGCCGGGACGGACGGCACCGGCGGCGTCGTAGCGGCCTGGGGGGCGATCGTCCGGATCGTCGTGGGCTGGTCGGAGGGGGCGCCGAGCGCCGCGAGCGTCGTCGCAGCGAGGAAGACGACGGCGGCCAGAACGGGTCGCCGCGGAGTCCTCACGTCGGGAAGACTCTCAGGGGGCCGCAAAGGTTGCGTCGGCGCCTGGAAGAATCCCCACATGAGCCAGCCCACTGCACGGATCTCGTCGGCACTGGGACCGGCCGGCCGCGACGCCGCCATCGCCGCGATGACCGCCGACGGTGAGCTCGACGTCCTGGTCGTCGGCGGGGGAGTGGTGGGCGTCGGCACCGCGCTGGACGCCGTGACCCGGGGCCTGAACACCGGTCTGCTGGAGCAGCGCGACCTGGCCAGCGGCACCAGCAGTCGCAGCAGCAAGCTCATCCACGGAGGGCTGCGCTACCTCGAGATGCTGGACTTCGGCTTGGTGCGCGAGGCCCTGGAGGAGCGCGGGCTGCTGCTGACGCGGCTGGCCCCGCACCTGGTCCGGCCGGTGCCGTTCCTCTACCCGCTGACCCGTCGCGGGTGGGAGCGCCCCTACGTCGGCGCGGGGCTGGCGCTCTACGACGCGCTGGCGATGCTGGGCAAGTACGACATGGGCCTGCCGCGGCACCGGCACCTGTTCAAGCGGCAGGTGGCCCGGATCGCCCCCGACTTCAAGTCGGACGCGATCGCCGGCGCGATCCGGTACTACGACTGTCAGGTCGACGACGCGAGGCTGGTGATGACGGTCGCCCGCACCGCCGCCGGCCACGGTGCGCACGTGGCGACCCGGACCAAGGTCGTCGGTTTCCTGCGGGAGGGCGAGCGGGTCATCGGCGTCCGCGCCCGCGACCTGGAGTCCCAGCGCGACTTCGAGGTGCAGGCCCGGGTCGTGATCAACGCGGCCGGAGTGTGGACCGACGAGATCCAGGAGATGGTCGGGGGCCGCGGCGCGCTCCACGTGCAGGCCAGCAAGGGCATCCACCTCGTCGTGCCGCGCGACCGGATCCGGTCCGAGGCCGGCTTCATCGCCCGCACGGAGAGCTCGGTGCTGTTCGTGATCCCGTGGGGCCGACACTGGATCATCGGCACCACCGACACCGCCTGGGACCTCGACAAGGCGCACCCCGCGGCCAGCCGAACCGACATCGACTACGTGCTCGAGCACGTCAACAAGCTGCTCCGCGAGCCGCTCGACCACGACGACGTGGAGGGCGTGTACGCCGGCCTCCGGCCGCTGCTCACCGGCGAGTCCGAGCCCACGTCCCGCATCTCCCGCGAGCACACCGTGGTCACGCCGGTGCCGGGCCTCGTGATGATCGCCGGCGGCAAGCTCACGACGTACCGCGTGATGGCCAAGGACGCCGTCGACGCGGCGGCGCACTCCCTGACCACGACCGGCAACCTGACGATCCGTGACTCGATCACCGACCAGGTCCGACTGCTGGGCGCCGACGGCTTCGAGACCCGCACCAACCAGCGGGTGTTGCTGTCCCGGCGGTCGGGCCTGCACGTGGCCCGCATCGACCACCTGCTCGGTAGGTACGGCGGCCTCGTCGACGACCTGCTCGCGCTGGTCGCGGAGCGGCCGGAGCTGGCCCGGCCGCTGTCGGGAGCCGAGGACTACCTGACCGCCGAGATCGTCTACGCGGTGACCCACGAGGGCGCCCGCCATCTCGACGACGTGCTCACCCGGCGCACCCGGATCTCGATCGAGACCTTCGATCGCGGCGTGGCCGCGGCGCCCCTCGCCGCCCGGCTGATGGCCGACGAGCTCGGCTGGGACGAGCGGCGCCTCGATGACGAGATCGACCACTACCTCCGCCGGGTCGAGGCCGAGCGGCAGAGCCAGCTCAAGCTGACCGACCAGGAGGCCGACGAGGCCCGGGTCAAGGTCGCGGACATCATCTGATGGCCAGGCTCGACAACGCGAAGGCGCACGACGTCGCCCGGGCCGGCCCCGGCCGGTTCGCCTACTGGCTGGTGCGGCTGCTGCTGATGCCGGTGCTCCGGCTGGTGTTCACGATGCGGGTCACCGGACGCGAGCACGTCCCGAAGGAGGGCGCGGTGGTGATCGCGCCCAACCACAAGAGCTTCTGGGACGCGTTCTTCCTCTCCGCGGTGCTGCCGCGCCGGATCTTCTTCATGGGCAAGTCGGAGCTGTTCGAGGGCCGCGCCGGACGCCTGCTGCTCGCCCTCGGCGGGTTTCCCGGTACGCCGCGGCGCCTCCGACGCCGAGGCGATCGAGACCGCGCTCGCGATCCTGCGCCGAGGTGACGCCCTGGCACTGTTCCCCGAGGGCACCCGGGTGGCGGACCCGGAGGCCCTGGGCACGCCGAGGAAGGGTGCGGCGCGGCTGGCCATCGAGGGGAGTGCCCCGATCGTGCCGACCGCGATCACCGGCACGGAGAAGCGGCGCTGGCCGCTGCCGCGTCGGGTGCAGGTCTCGTTCGGCGAGCCGATCCCGGTCGCCGACCTGAAGGCGACGCCCGAGGACGCCGGGCGGCTCATCGACGAGACGGTCTGGCCGGTGATCACCGAGGACTACCGGCGGCTCCGCGCGAGGCCCGGGCTGATCGCGGGTGGGCTGGCGGCGCTGGGTCTCGGGTACGCCGTGCTCAGGTTCCGGAAAAGGGTCGTTGACAAATTAGAACACGTTCCACCAGTCTGCTGAGGTGACCCAAGGGCCCCCGGCAGACTTCTCGATGCAACGGTCCAGCCGCGACTCGGCCAACGTGCCGAAACGGCTCGCCGAGTGGCTGGCCTCCCACCTGCCGGACGGCGCGGAGCCCACCGTCAAGCTGCACACCGGGATCGCGGCCAACGGCATGTCGTCGGAGACCCTCGTGCTCGACGCCTCGTGGACCGAGAAGGGCGAGCGACGCGAGGGCGAGTTCGTGGCCCGGGTCGCCCCCGCGGCCGAGGACGTGCCGGTCTTCCCGTCGTACCGGCTCCAGGACCAGTTCGACGCGATGCGGCTCGCCGGCGAGCGGAGCGAGGTGCCGGTGCCGCGGGTCCGTTGGATGGAGGCGACCGGCGACGTGCTCGGCACGCCGTTCTTCCTGATGGACCGGGTCGACGGAGCGGTGCCGCCCGACGTGCTTCCCTACAACTTCGGCGACAACTGGCTGTTCGACGCGGGCGCCGAGCAGCAGCGCCGGCTGCAGGACAACACGGTGGCGGCGATCGCCGGGCTGCACGGCATCGCCGACGCCGCGTCGACGTTCGCGTTCCTGGACGGCAGACGCCGCCGGCGACTCGCCGGTGCGCCGCAACCTGGCCCGGACCCGGGCCTGGTACGACTACGCGGTCGCCGACGGCGGGCGCTCCCCACTCATCGAGCGCGGCCTCGCGTGGCTCGAGGGCAACGTCCCGACCGGCACCGACACGGTGCTGTGCTGGGGCGACGCCCGGATCGGCAACGTCCTCTACCGCGAGTTCGAGCCGGTCGGCGTCCTCGACTGGGAGATGGCGACGGTCGGCCCCCGCGAGATGGACCTCGCCTGGCTGGTGTTCGCGCACCGCGTCTTCGAGACCATCGCCGGTTCCCTGGGGCTGCCGGGCATGCCCGACTTCCTGCGCGAGGACGACGTGCGGTCGACGTACGCCGAGATCACCGGCGTCGAGGTCGGCGACCTGGGCTGGTTCCAGCTCTACGACGCGGTGCAGTGGGCGATCGTCTTCCTGCGCACCGGCGCCCGGCAGGTCCGGTTCGGCGAGATCGAGGCACCCGACGACGTGGAGTCGCTGATGCACCACCGGCCGTTGTTCGAGCAGCTCCTCGACGAGGCGGGCGCGTAGTGGTCGGCCCGCTCGACGAGTACCCGATCCACCAGCTGCCGCTGCCGGTGGGGTGGGCCGGTCCCAGCGACCGCAACTTCTACGACCGCTGCTACCTCAACGCCCACGACCGCACCGGCGACATCTTCGTGATCAGCGGTCTCGGGTACTACCCGAACCTCGGCGTGAAGGACGCGTTCTTCCTGGTCCGCCGCGGCGACACCCAGACCGCGGTCCATCTCTCCGACGCGATCGACGACGACCGGCTGCACCAGCACGTGGGCGGCTACCGGCTCGAGGTGGTCGAACCGTTGCGCCGGCTGCGGCTGGTCCTCGAGGACACCGAGGGCATCTCGTGCGACCTGACGTGGGACGGGTCCTTCGACGTGCTGCAGGAGCAGCGACACGTGATGCGCGCCGGCAGCCGGGTCACCCTCGACGCGCAGCGGTTCGCGCAGGTCGGCACCTGGAGCGGCACGTTGGTCGTCGACGGCGAGGAGATCGCGGTCAGCCCGGACACCTGGGTCGGCACCCGTGACCGCTCGTGGGGCATCCGTCCCTCCGGCGAGGCGGTGCCGGCGGGCGCACCCGCCGACCCGCCGTTCGAGGGCATGTGGTGGCTCTACGTGCCGATGCGCTTCGACGAGTACGCCGTGGTGCTGATCATCCAGGAGGACCCCGACGGGTTCCGCACCCTCAACGACTGCACCCGGATCTGGGCCGACGGCCGGGTCGAGCAGCTCGGGTGGCCGCGGGTCGACATCGCCTACGCCTCGGGCACCCGGGTGCCGACCGGCGCGACCATCGAGTGCACCACCCCCGAGGGGAAGCCGGTGCTGCTCGAGGTGGAGTCGAAGCTGGCGGTGCCGATCCACGTCGGTGGCGGCTACGGCGGCGACCCCGACTGGGGGCACGGCGTGTGGAAGGGTCCCGGCTTCGCCGAGCGGGTGACCTACGACCTGAACGACCCGGACGTCGCCGGTCGGGTGATGTTCGGCGTCATCGACCACGTGGGCCGCGCGGTGTGCGACGGCGCCGAGGGCTGGGGGCTCTTCGAGCACGGTGCCCTCGGCCGGCACGACCCCAGCGGCTTCACCGACTTCTTCGACCTAGCGCCGTGACTCTGATCGGAAAGGACACACCATGAACCTCGACCGCGACGCCCTCTTCATCGGCGGCGAGTGGACCGCACCCGCCTCCGGCGGGCTGCTGGAGGTGATCTCCCCGCACAGCGAGGAGGTGGTCGCCACGGTGCCGGAGGGCACCACGGCCGACATCGATGCCGCGGTCGCCGCAGCGCGTCTGGCCTTCGACGAGGGACCGTGGCCGCGCACGTCGCCGAGGGACCGGATCGCCGTCGTGGAGGCCTTCTCCGGGCTGTACGCCGCCCGGATGGGCGAGATGGCCGACCTGATCACGACCGAGATGGGCGCGCCGACGGCGTTCTCCAACCTGGCGCAGTCGCCGGCGCCGTGGATGCAGATCGAGGCGTTCCTCGCGGTGGCCCGCGAGTTCCCGTGGGAGGAACACCGTCCCGGGGCGCTCGGCGCCGACGTGATCGTCCGGCGTGAGCCGGTGGGGGTGGTGGCCGCGATCCCGCCGTGGAACGTCCCGCAGTTCACGATCATGTCCAAGCTGGTCCCGGCGCTGCTCGCGGGCTGCACGGTCGTGGTCAAGCCGGCGCCGGAGACGCCGCTCGATCCCTACCTGCTGGCCGAGCTGCTCCAGGAGGCCGGCGTACCTCCCGGCGTCGTGAACATCGTGGCCGCCGGCCGCGAGGAGGGCGCCCACCTGGTCGCCCACCCCGGCGTGGACAAGGTGGCCTTCACCGGCTCGACGGCCGCGGGGCGGGCGATCGGGGCGGTGTGCGGCGAGCAGCTGAAGCGGGTCAGCCTCGAGCTCGGCGGCAAGTCGGCCGCGATCGTGCTCGACGACGCCGACCTGGCCGCGACGATGGAGGGCCTGAGGTTCGTGGCCCTGATGAACTCCGGCCAGGCCTGCGTGGCCCAGACCCGGATCCTGGCCAGCCGGAGCAACTACGACGCGGTGGTCGACGCGCTCGCCGAGACCGTGTCGTCGATGAAGGTCGGCGATCCCACCGACCCCGAGACCGAGATCGGCCCGATGGTCGCGCAGCGCCAGCAGGAGCGGGTGGAGAAGTACATCGCGCTCGGCCAGGAGGAGGGCGCCCGGGTCGTGGTCGGTGGCAACGGGATGCCCGAGGGCCTGGACCGCGGCTGGTACGTGCGTCCGACGGTCTTCGCCGACGTCGACAACCGGATGCGCATCGCGCAGGAGGAGATCTTCGGGCCGGTGCTGTCGGTGATCCCGTACGACGACGTCGACGACGCCGTACGCATCGCCAACGACTCGGACTACGGCCTGGCCGGGACGGTGTGGACCGCCGACCTGGACGCCGGTGTCGACGTCGCCCGCCGGGTGCGCACCGGCACCTACGGCGTGAACACCTACACGATGGACTTCGCCGCGCCGTTCGGCGGCTACAAGGCCTCCGGCATCGGTCGCGAGTTCGGGCCCGGAGGGCCTGTCGCACTACACCGAGGTCAAGTCCATCTACACGCCGCTGCCGGAAGGCTGAGCGCGGGGACTTACTGCCGGGTCCACTCCGCGCAACCCCGGGTCACGAACCAGGTGCCGGCACGAAGGGACACGGACGTCGAGCCTGCGGTGGTCTTGTCGAGCAGGGTGTCGTCGCCCTTGGCGTCGCCGTACACGGTGTAGTGGCAGCCCTGCTTGCCCGCGCTCCGGTAGAGACCGCCCTCGATGTCCACTCCCACCTCGAAGGTCCCGTCACCCGGCACAGTGGTCTCCGCGAGCAGTGCCTCCGCCGCGGTGACCTCGTCCTCGCGCTCGCTGAGGTCCGCCGACTTCTCCTTGAGGTGGGCCGCCCGGTCATCAAGGGCGGCCTCACGCTTCTTCAAGGCGCCCTCGCGCTTCTTCAGGGCCGCCTTGCGTTCGTCCAGACGTCCCTCGAAGGCCGCGAGCTGATCCTGGGCGTCGGTGGCGCTGTCCTCGGCGTCGGCCTGTGACTCCTGTGCATCCTCGAGTGCGGCCTCAGCGAACGCGAGCTTCGACTCGGCGGTCGCCAGCTTGTCGCCCTGTGCTGAAACTCCGGACTGCTCGTGGCGTCGGCGGCACGGATCCCGAAGACGGTGCCGAGGGCAAGGGCGAGGACGGCGGTCCCTGCGGCGATGACCCATGCGCGCCGGGAGGACCGGGGCCGCTCAGGCTTCGCCTGGGTGCCCGGCGGGCGGGTCATGGTCATGGCGGGATCTCTCTCGTGGGGTGGTCTGATCGGCCCCCTCGACCGTGGTTCCCGAGTCCCTCCGCCGAGAGTGCCCCCACGTGACGTTAGGTGTGCGGCCGTCGCGTATCTCGGGTTCCGCCGCGAATCGCCCGATCGGACTACACACAGTGGCCGATCGGCCGATGGGGCTGCTTTCCGCAGGGGAAGCGGTCAGATACTGACCCGGCCGACGCAGACCTGGCCGTTCTTGCCACGCTGGGCGCGGGCGACGAAGTGGTCCTTGCCGGAGCGGTTCGCGGTCTTGCGCTCGACCTCGAACGACCCGCTCGGCCCGTGGGTGCGGCGCTTGCCGGACATGACCTGGTGGCCGCTCCATAGGTCGCAGTTTTCTGCCGGGGGCGGAAACCCTGGTGTCGCCGTGCTGGGTGACCCACGATGTCCGGCATGCGACTGCTCGTTCTCGGAGGCACCCATCACGTCGGCCGCGCGTTCGTCGAGGAGGCGCTGGCCAGAGGCGACAAGGTCACGACCCTGACGACGGGCCGGAGTGGACCGCCGGCGGAGGGCGCGGAGGCGCGGCACGCCGACCGGCTGGACCCGGCCGCCGTGGCCGAGGCGCTCGGGGAGGACACGTGGGATGCCGTCGTCGACACCTGGTCGCACGCGCCGGTCGCCGTACAGACCTCGGCGCGGCTGCTCGCGGGACGGGTCGGCCACTACACGTACGTCTCGTCCCGCTCGGTCTACTCGTGGCCGCTGGCACTCGGTGCCGACGAGTCCGCGCCCGTAGTCGACGGCGACCCGGCGAGCGACGACGGCTCCGACTACGCGGCGGCCAAGCGCGGCGGCGAGCTCGCCGTCCTGGAGGAGTTCGACGGCCCGTCGCTGCACGTCCGAGCCGGGCTGGTGCTCGGCCCCTACGAGAACGTCGGCCGGCTGCCGTTCTGGCTGAACCGGATCGCGGCCGGTGGCCGGGTGCCGTGTCCCGGACCCTTCGACCGCCCGCTGCAGTACGTCGACGCCCGCGACATCGCCCGCTGGGTGCTGGACGCCGCGAGCCGCGGGCGTCTCCGGCCCGTTCAACACCGTCAGCCGGCCCGGGCACACCACGACCGGGGCGCTGCTCGAGGAGTGCCGCCGAGTGACCGGGAGCGCCGCCGAGCTGGTGTGGGTCACCCCGGAGACGGTCGCGGCCGCCGAGGTCGCAGCCCTGGACCGAGCTGCCGATCTGGCTGCCGCCGACCGGCGAGCTCGCGGGGCTGCACGACTGCGACGTGTCGGCGGCGTACGACGCCGGGCTGGCGTGCCGGCCGATGCCCGAGACCGTCGCCGACACCTGGGCCTGGCTGCAGCGCGAGGGCACACCGGCCCCCGCCACCGGCCGCGCGGGCACCGGCATGGACGCCGACGCCGAGGCCCGCCTCCTCGCCCACCACGCTGACCCGTCACAAGCTCACGCGAAACAACGCTGATTCTGGTCCCGAGATCGCTTGACATAGCAAGGGATTGTGTAAACCGCCACATCCGGTTACCAAACGGTAGGCAACGTGACGGTCACCACCTACGCTCGAACGCATGAGCTCCCAGAACCCCACTCCCGCCGGCGGCCCGCTGGTGGAGGGACCGCACGACCCCGAGCACGACCCGCGCGCGTCGTACGGCCTCGAGCCCGAGTACGTCGCGGCGCTCACCGACCGGCTCACCGCGACCTCCGGACGCACCGTGCAGGTCGAGAGCCCGCTGAACGGCGGCCCGCTGGCGAACATCCCGCAGTCGAGCGAGGACGACGTCAAGGAGGCGTTCGCGCGGGCGCGGCGGGCCCAGGCCGCGTGGGCGCGCACCTCGCTGGAGGAGCGCTCGGAGATCCTGCTCCGGCTGCACGACCTGGTGCTGGAGCGGCAGGACGAGATCATCGACCTGATCTGCTGGGAGTCCGGCAAGGCGCGCAAGCACGCGTTCGACGAGCCGCTGCACATCGCGCTGACCGCGCGCTACTACGCGCGCACCGCCCATCAGCACCTCGACACCCAGCGCAAGATCGGCGTCGTACCCGGGCTCACGCGGGTCGAGGTCAACCGGGTGCCCAAGGGCGTCGTGGGGATCATCTCGCCCTGGAACTACCCGTTCACGATGGCGCTCTGTGACGGGCTGCCCGCGCTGCTCGCCGGCAACGCCGTGGTCGCCAAGCCCGACGCGCAGATCGATGCTCTCGGCGCTGCTCGGCGCCCGGCTGCTCGACGAGGCCGGCTTCCCGAAGGACCTCTGGCAGGTCGTCGCCGGCCCGGGCCGCGAGCTCGGCGGCCCGATGATCCAGCGCTCCGACTACATCTGCTTCACCGGCTCCACCGCCACCGGCCGGCTGATCGCCAGCCCAGTGCGCAGAGCGGCTGATCGGCTGCTCCCTGGAGCTCGGCGGCAAGAACCCGCTCCTGGTGCTGCGCGACGCCGATCTGGAGAAGGCCGCGGAGGGCGCCGTCCGGGCGTCCTTCTCGAACGCCGGGCAGCTGTGCGTCTCGATGGAGCGGATGTTCGTCGCCGACCAGGTCTACGACCGGTTCGTGGAGCGGTTCGTCGCCCGCACCCAGGCGATGACCCTCGGCGCGACGCTCGACTGGGGCAACGACATGGGCACCCTGATCTCCCAGGACCAGCTCGACACCGTGGTCGCCCACGTCGACGACGCGGTCGCCAAGGGTGCCCGGGTGCTCACCGGCGGCAAGGCCCGGCCCGACCTCGGGCCCTACTTCTACGAGCCGACCATCCTCGAGGGCGTCACGCCCGACATGACCTGCTTCGGCAACGAGACGTTCGGCCCGGTCATCTCGCTCTACCGGTTCCACGACGAGGCGGACGCCATCGCCCGCGCCAACGACGGCGAGTACGGCCTCAACGCCTCGATCTACAGCCAGGACGGCGCCCGGGCGCGGGCCGTCGCCCGGCTGATCAAGTGCGGCACGGTCAACATCAACGAGGCCTTCGGCGCCACCTTCGCCAGCATCGACTCCCCGATGGGCGGCATGCGCGAGTCCGGCATGGGCCGCCGCCAGGGCAGCGAGGGCATCCACCGCTACACCGAGTCGCAGTCGGTCGGCACCCAGCGGCTGATCCGGTTCGCGCCGATGCTCGGGATGTCCGACGAGACCTACGCCAAGGTGATGAACGCCAACCTGAAGCTGATGAAGAAGCTCGGACGGGCCTGATGACCGAGTTCGACTACGACGTCCTGGTCATCGGGTCCGGGTTCGGCGGGTCGGTCACCGCGCTGCGGCTCACCGAGAAGGGCTACCGGGTCGGCGTCCTCGAGGCCGGCGCCCGGTTCGAGGACGACGACCTCCCGAACACGTCGTTCGAGGTGAAGAAGTACCTCTTCGCCCCCGCCGCGGGCTGCTACGGCATCCAGCGCATCGACATGGTCAAGGACTGCCTGATCGTCGCCGGCGCCGGCGTCGGCGGCGGTTCCCTGGTCTACGCCAACACGCTCTACGAGCCGCTGGACGCCTTCTACCGCGACCCCTCGTGGTCGCACATCACCGACTGGAAGGACGAGCTGGCGCCCTACTACGACCAGGCGAAGCGGATGCTCGGCGTGGTGGAGTACCCCCACCGCACCCCCTCCGACGAGGTGATGGAGAAGGTCGCCACCGACATGGGCGTCGGCGACACCTTCCACCCCACGCCGGTCGGCGTCTTCTTCGGCGGTCCCGGCCAGTCGCCTGCCGACGAGGTTGCCGACCCCTACTTCGGGGGCGCCGGGCCGGACCGCAACCCGTGCCGCAACTGCGGCGAGTGCATGACCGGCTGCCGGCACAACGCCAAGAACACCCTGGTCAAGAACTACCTCTACCTGGCCGAGCAGGCCGGAGCAGTGGTGCACCCGCTGACGACGGTGACCAAGGTGGTGCCGCTCGACGGCGGCGGCTACCGGATCGACACCCGGTGGACCAAGGCCAAGCTCTCGCGGCGTACGGCGGTCAAGACGTTCACCGCCGAGCAGGTGGTGTTCTCGGCCGCCGCCCTCGGCACCCAGAAGCTGCTGCACCAGCTCAAGGGGGAGGGCGACCTGCCCCGGATCTCCGACCGGCTCGGCGTGCTGACCCGGACCAACTCCGAGGCGATCCTCGGGGCGCTCGCGCCCGGACCTGAGCACCGACTACACCGAGGGGGTCGCGATCACCTCGTCGTGGCACCCCGACGAGCACACCCACATCGAGCCGGTCCGCTACGGCCGGGGCAGCAACTTCATGTCGCTGATGCAGACGGTGCTGGCCGACGAGACCGGCACCGAGCCGCGGTGGCGCACCTGGCTGCGGGAGATGTGGTCCCAGCGCCGCAACGTGATCGACCTCTACGACATGAAGCACTGGTCGGAGCGGACCGTGATCGCGCTGGTCATGCAGACGCTGGACAACTCCATCACCACCATCGGCAAGAAGACGCCGTTCGGGTGGCGGATGTCGTCGAAGCAGGGACACGGCGAGCCGAACCCGACGTACATCCCGGTCGCCTACGAGGCGGTACGCCGGATGGCCGACGTGATGGGCGGGACCCCGGGCGGCAACGTCGGCGAGCCGTTCAACGCCCCGCTGACCGCCCACTTCATCGGCGGCTGCACGATCGGTGACTCGCCCGAGACCGGCGTCGTGGACCCCTACCAGCGGATGTACGGCTACCCGGGTCTCCACGTCGTGGACGGATCGACGATCTCGGCCAACCTGGGCGTGAACCCCTCGCTGACGATCACCGCCCAGGCGGAGCGGGCGATGGCGTTCTGGCCCAACAAGGGCGAGCCCGATCCCCGCCCGGAGCTCGGGGCGGCCTACCAGCGGCTGAGCCCGGTCGCACCCGGGTCCCCGGCGGTTCCGGAGGCGGCTCCGGCCGCCCTGAGACTGCCGATCGTGGGTGTCAGCTAAGGATTTGTCCTACAATCGGGCTAGACCAGAAAAAAGGCACCACGAACGGCGTAACTCGTCGGCCCTGAGCCTCGTTTCACCTGCGAACCCGGCATGTTCATGCTCCCTCCCGAAGTGTTCGGGTTCATGTCCAGGTGGCATCAGACTTCGGTCCGACGGTTACGTGGACGACAGGGCCCGGCCACCCTCCCTCCCCGGCCGGGCCCTGGTGCATTTTTCACGCGCCCTCCGGCTGAGCGCTGCGAAGCCGGAGACCGCAGGCCGCGAGGTCGAGTAGCGCTCGGCTCGCACCGGAGCGCCAGCGACGGACGTGCCGACGGCCGTCTCGAAACCCGGTGAGCCGACGCGAGGCGGCACGCCCACAGACTAGGCTGTCGCCCATGCAGCCCGCCGCCGAGCACGACCTGGTCCTCGTTGTCGACTTCGGCGCCCAGTACGCCCAGCTGATCGCCCGGCGGGTCCGCGAGGCGCGGGTCTACTCCGAGATCGTGCCGCACTCGATGCCGGTGGCCGAGATCCTGGCCCGGAAGCCGAAGGCCGTGATCCTCTCCGGCGGGCCCTCATCGGTCTACGCCGAGGGCGCGCCCGGCCTCGATCCCGCGCTCTTCGACGCCGGCGTACCCGTGTTCGGGATGTGCTACGGCTTCCAGCTGATGGCCCAGGGCCTGGGCGGCGAGGTCGCGCACACCGGTGCGCGGGAGTACGGCCGGACCTCCGTGACCGTGTCCGACGCCGGCACCCTGCTCGCCGAGCTCCCGGCCGAGCACACCGTGTGGATGTCCCACGGCGACTCGGTGACCGCCGCCCCGGAGGGGTTCCGGGTGCTCGCCGGCACCGACGTGACCCCGGTCGCGGCCTTCGAGTCGCTGGACCGGCGGATGGCCGGAGTGCAGTGGCACCCCGAGGTGATGCACACCCAGCACGGCCAGAAGGTGCTCGAGCACTTCCTGCACCAGATCGCCGGCTGCCACCCCACCTGGACGATGGTCAACATCGTCGAGGAGCAGATCGAGGCGATCCGGACCCAGATCGGCGACCGCGGGCAGGCGATCTGCGGCCTGTCCGGAGGCGTCGACTCCGCGGTGGCCGCGGCGCTGGTGCAGCGGGCGATCGGCGACCGGCTCACCTGCGTCTACGTCGACCACGGGCTGATGCGCAAGGACGAGACCGAGCAGGTCGAGCGTGACTTCGTGGCCGCCACCGGCGTCGACCTGAAGGTGGTCGAGGCGGAGAAGCAGTTCCTGGACGCCCTCGTGGGCGTCTCCGACCCGGAGGAGAAGCGCAAGATCATCGGCCGCGAGTTCATCCGGGTCTTCGAGGCCGCGGAGGCCGAGGTGCTCGCCGACGCCGTGGGCGGCAGCGACGGCGACAAGGTCGCCTTCCTGGTGCAGGGCACGCTCTACCCCGACGTCGTGGAGTCCGGCGGCGGCGCCGGCACCTCCAACATCAAGTCCCACCACAACGTCGGCGGCCTGCCCGACGACCTGGAGTTCGAGCTGGTGGAGCCGCTGCGCACCCTGTTCAAGGACGAGGTGCGGCTGGTCGGCGAGCAGCTCGGCCTGCCCTCGGAGATCGTCTGGCGGCAGCCGTTCCCCGGCCCCGGGCTGGGCATCCGGATCATCGGCGAGGTCACCCGCGAGCGGCTCGACATCCTCCGCGAGGCCGACGCGATCGCCCGCGAGGAGCTCACCCGCGCCGGCCTGGACCGCGACATCTGGCAGTTCCCCGTGGTGCTGCTCGCCGACGTCCGCTCCGTCGGCGTCCAGGGCGACGGTCGCACCTACGGCCACCCCGTCGTACTCCGTCCGGTCACGTCCGAGGACGCGATGACCGCCGACTGGGCACGCCTGCCCTACGACGTCCTCGAGCGGATCTCCACCCGGATCACCAACGAGGTCCGCGAGATCAACCGGGTCACCGTCGACATCACCTCGAAGCCGCCCGGCACCATCGAGTGGGAGTAGACGACTGGGCTGCGTCCGAGAAGCATTCGCAGGCCGGCCTCGACAACTAACGTGGCCTCCGTCGAGTCTCACTGTCAGACGCCTCGCCGCCCCTCCGGTGGACGTCCTCGCCGAACCGAGGAGGAAACATGTCCAAGCGGACAGGACATACGGATTTTCGCACCACGCGCCTGCGTACGGGGCTGATCGCGCTACTGGGAGCTGTCTGCCTCCTGGAGGGTGTTCCTGGCCGTACCTGCGCCGGCTGCGCTCGGCGGGGTCCGCTCAGCCCGCCACTTGCTTCGGTGAAGCCGCCACCATCGTCGACCTGCGCGAAGGAGCCGAGGTGATGGGGGACACCGGGTCCGGACGTGATCGTGGTGCGCGCCGACGCGGCGGTTTACGGGCGCGGCGGGAACGACCTGATCTGTGGACATGGAGACCTGCGGGGCGGACCGGGGGATGACGACATCTCGATGCGCGGGCACCCCAGCGGCGAGCTGCTCTTCCGCTCCGCCTACGGGGGCGAGGGCGACGACGAAATCCATCGCGACGAACCGCTGAGCGACGATCCGCACTTCTTTCTCGAGACCTTCGGCGGGCCAGGCAACGACGAGCTGTTCGGCGGCCCGAACTTCGACCTGCTGGCTGGCGGACCGGGGCGGGACCGCGTGTGTCGGCGGCCGACTCGCGAGCTTCCTGCTGGGTGGTGACGGCGCGGACCGCTTGGTCGGCGGACCTTCGCAGGATCGCCTGATCGGTGGTCCTGGTCCGGATGATCTGCTCGGAGCGGCCCACCGGGACACCCTCAACGGTGCGGCGGGCGAAGACCTGATCCTCGCCGGCGACGGTGCCGACGAAGCCGAGGGCTCATGGGGCGACGACCGCATCCTCGGCCAGAAGGGCGTCGACGTGGCAGACGGAGGCCCCGGTCAGGACGTGTGCCACGCGGAGACGGTGCGGGACTGCCGGCCCTGACGTCCCATGACAGTGGCTGGTTCGACGTGAATTGTCCTCGGGGCCAGCCGATCGACACCTGAGGTGGAGGCAGCCGCCGCCTGCGATTTCTAGCGTCCGAGCGTGACCCGTCAACGGCGTGCATGGTCTGGTGCTCGGCGTCTCGACGGCGCTCTACCTGTGCCTGGTGCTGGTGTGGCACCCGGCGGGCTTCGCGGACGTCTCGGTCTACCGGGCGGAGGCCCAGGCGCTGAGTGACGGGAGGGACCTCTACGGCCCGCTCCCGGGGGTCTACGGACTGGCCACCTACCCGCCGTTCGCGGCGGCGGCGTTCACCCCGCTCCTGCTCGTTCCGGACGCGGCCGTGGGCCTCTTGTCGCTGGTGGTCAACCTCGCGCTCCTGCTGGCCGCGTCGTACCTGTCCCTCCGCAGGATCACGGCACGCGTCGATCTGGGCGTGGCCGTCCCGCTGCTGGCCGCCGTCGCGCTGTGGTGCGAGCCGGTCATGGCCAGCAACAGCTTCGGGCAGATCAACCTGCTCCTCCTCTGCCTGGTGCTCTGGGACTTCTCCCTGCCGGAGGACTCGCGCTGGCGCGGGGTCGGGATCGGGCTCGCGGCCGCGCTGAAGGTGACCCCGGGGATCTTCATCGTCTACCTGCTGGTCACGAGGCGCTTCCGGGCGGCGCTCGGAGCGGTCGCCACCCTGCTCGCGACGCTCGTGGTCTCGGCCGCGCTCGCGCCCTCCTCGACGTGGGGCTTCTGGACGCACCACGTATTCGACCCCAGCCGCGTGGGCCGGCTCGAGAACTCGCTCAACCAGTCCGTGCGCGGCTGGATCGTCAGGGCCACCCACACCCTGGACACGGGTGCGCTCGCGCTCGTCGCCACCGCCGTGGTCGCCGTCGTCGGGCTGGCGGCGGCGGCGTACTGCTACCGCCGCGCGGGCGACGGGTGGGGCCTGCTCGTCGCGGCGTTCACCGGTCTCCTGGTGTCGCCGATCTCGTGGAGCCACCACTGGGTCTGGTGCCTGCCGCTGCTCGCGCTCGCGTGGTACGAGGCGCGCGGCCCTGCTGATCCCGACCCTGCTCGTGTTCTGGTCGCACATCGTCTTGCTGGTCCCGCACGGCGACCACGTCGAGCTCGACCTCGGCCCGGGCTGGATCGCGATGTCCGGCTGGTACGTCGTCTACGCGGCCGGGTTCGTGGGTACCGCCGTCGTCGCGGCGCGGACCACGAGACCTCCGCGCTCTCCGGGGAAACGGGCGATAGCGCATCGGATTGGTCGTTCGGCCGAACTTTCGTCCGCGCGGTGCCAGACTCGTCCGCGCGGGAGGACCGGACCAGGGAGAGAAGCGAATGATTTTCGGGAATCGGCGGCAGGTCCGCCTGCTCATGGCTTGTGCGACGGCAGTGGCGCTGACGCTGGTGGTCGGGCCCGCAGACGCCCGCACGATCAACGGCAACTCCAAGAACAACACCTGGTCGGCACCAACAAGGCGGACAAGATCAACGCCATGGCCGGCAACGACAAGGTCAAGGGACGCGGCGGGCCGGACCGGGCGAGCGGCGGTGGCGGCAACGACCGGGTCCAGGGCGAAAGCGGCAACGACGACCTGGTGCTCAACGCGGGCGACGACATCGGCATCGGCGGCAGCGGGGATGACAAGGTCAGCGGCGGCTCCGGCGACGACGTGATGGACGGTGGCGCCGACAACGACCCGGCCCTCAACGGCGGTGCCGGGCAACGACACCGTGAACGGCGGCGACGGCAACGACCGGGTCAGCGGCGGCGGCGGCAACGACCAGAGCCACGGCGGCGACGGAAACGACTACCTCAACCTCGGCACCGAGAACGACCGCGGCTGGGGCGACGCCGGCAACGACTACGTCCAGGGGCTGACCGGCAACGACAAGGTGTGGGGCGGCGACGGTTCCGACCACGTGTCCGGCGCGGACGGCGACGACGTTGTCTACGGCGAGGCCGGGCCGGACCAGCTCGACGGTGGTTCCGGCGCGCGACTATCCTCGACGGCGGCGATGGAGACGAGTCCTGCCCCGGCTTCGGCCCGAGCGTCACCTGCAGCATGCCGAACGGCGCCCGGGATCACCGGCGACGAGGGCAACGACATCATCTATCCCGGGCGACGGCATGGACCGGGTCTTCGGCGAGGAGGGCTACGACACCATCTAGGCGCACCAACGACGGCGACTACGACCGGTTCTTCTGCGGCGCCAGCTCCGGGGACCCGCTCAGCGAGGGCGTCGTGGAGTACGACGGTGCGCAGGACCCGGATCGACGTTCACATCTACGGGTGCGACATCCTGGAGAATCAGGGCCCGCGCCAGTCTCGCATGACGTCGTTCGCGAACCTCTCCATCCCCTCGATCTTCTGATCCAGCGTCGCGTCCATGCCGTGGTAGTAGGCCCACGGTGCGGTCCAGACGTCGGTGATACCGCGCTCCTCGGCCTCCGCGAAGTGCTCGGGCAGGAACGCGTCGGTGAGCGCGGTGATCACCGCGAAGTCACCGTTCGCGCCCAGCTCGGCGCGGAGCTCGGTCAGGCGCGCGGCGTGGCCAGCGGCCTCCTCGATCGTGTAGAGGTCGCCGACCCAGCCGTCGTGCCGCGCGGCGCGCGCGAAGGCGATGTCCGACAGTCCGCCGACGTAGATCGGGATCCGCTCGCCGGGGGTGGGGTTCATGGTCAGCCGCGGCGCCTCGTAGAAGTCGCCCTCGAACTCGGTCCATCCCGGCTCCCACAGGGCGCGCAGCAGCTCCAGGGCCTCGTCGGTACGGCGTCCCCGGTTGCCGAACGTCTGGTCGAGCAGCTCGAACTCCTCGCGGCACCACCCGATGCCGATGCCCAGCGAGACCCGGTCGCCGGACAGCACGGCCGCCGTACCGACCGACTTGGCGACCTGGAACGGGCTGCGCAGCGCGGGCACGTAGACGCTGGTGAAGAACCGCACCCGTGTTGTCACCGCCGCGAGCGCCCCGATCAGCACCCACGGGTCCGGCCACGACGTCTCCAGGTCCCACCGGCGCGACCCGTCCCGGGTGTAGGGGTACGGCGTCGAGAGCTCCTCGAGGTCGACCACGTGGTCGGGCACCGAGATCGCGTGGTAGCCGAGCTCGTCCGCCTTCTGCGCGATCGGGATCAGGTGCTCGACCGGCTGGAACGCGGAGCTGATGGAGTAGCGCACCGTCGCACACTAGTGATCCAGGCCTACCCTAAGGTTCCAGAATGGACATCGCCGGCCTGATCGCCGACCTCGACCAGCACCTGGCCGAGGCCGACGCCGCGCTCGGCGAGGGCTACCCGGGGGATCGTGAGGGTCGCCAGCCGGTGCACACGGTCTATGTTCCGGCCGACCAGTTCAAGGCGCATACCGTCCATGAGTACGGCCGCGCCGCCCAGGCCAGCGTGATCAGCGGGGCCGCCGACTTCCTGGAAGTGATCGGCGGCAACGAGGAGCTCTTCGAACGGGTGCTCCGCAAGCTCGACGACGAACCCGTCGAGGACCTGCGCATCGACTTCGAGGACGGGTACGGCGTCCGCCCCGACGACGAGGAGGACGCCGCCGCCCGGTCCGCCGCCGCGGCGCTCCGGCAGGCGTTGGTCGAGGGCGTGGCGAGCCCGTTCCACGGCATCCGGTTCAAGAGCCTCGAGCGCGACACCAGGTCGCGCGGCATCCGCACCCTGGCGACGTTCCTGGAGGCGCTCGGGCAGATCCCCGACGGCTTCGTCGTCACCCTGCCGAAGGTGACCTCGGTGGCCCAGGTCGAGGCGATGATGCTGGTCGCGGACCGCCTCGAGCCGGCTCCCGACACGCTGCGTTTCGAGATCCAGGTCGAGACCCCGCAGGCGGTCCTCGGGCCCGACGGCACCGCCCTGATCGCCCGGATGATCCACGCGGCGGCGGGCCGGCTCACCGGCCTGCACTACGGCACCTACGACTACTCCGCGTCGTGCGGCATCGCCGCGGCCCAGCAGAGCCTCGACCACCCCGCGGCCGACCACGCGAAGGCGGTGATGCAGGTGGCCGCTGCGGGCACCGGCGTACGCCTCGCGGACGGCTCCACGAACCGGATCCCGGTCGGCGACACCGCGGCGATCCGATGGGCCTGGGAGCTCCATCACCATCTGGTCACCAGGTCGCTGGAGCGCGGGTTCTACCAGGGCTGGGACCTGCACCCGGCGCAGCTGCCCACCCGCTTCGCAGCGACGTTCTCGTTCTACCGCGATGGCTACCGCGAGGCCGGGCGCCGGCTGCGCGACTACCTCGCCCGCCAGAGCTCCGGGGTCATCGACGAGCCCGCGACCGCGCGAGCGCTCGCCGGGTTCCTGCTGCGCGGCCACGAGTGCGGCGCGGTCACCAGCGGCGAGCTGCGCTCGGCCACCGGCCTCGACCTCGCCAACATCCGCAAGCACGCCGGACGGAACGGAGGCTGAGTTGGGCATCGTCCTCGGCGCGAACCAGTACGGCAAGGCGGAGTCGCGCGTGGTCCGGATCCACCGCGACACCGAGCGGCACGAGATCCGCGACCTCAACGTCTCCACCGCGATCCGCGGCGACTTCGCCGACGCGCACATCACCGGTGACCAGGCAGCCGGTGCTTCCCACCGACACCCAGAAGAACACCGCGTTCGCGTTCGCCAAGAAGTTCGGCGTCCGATCGCCGGAGGAGTACGCCGTGGCGCTCGGCGGGCGGCTGCTGGAGGCCACGCCGGCCGCGACCGGGGTGCTGGTGCGGGTGGAGGAGTACCCCTGGGACCGGGTCACGGTCGGGCAGTACGAGCACGACCACACGTTCGTGCGGCGCGGTGGCGAGGTGCGCACGGTCGAGGTCGACGTGACCACCGACGGCCTGCGGATCGACTCCGGCCTCGCCGACCTGGTGGTGCTCAAGTCCACCGACTCGGAGTTCAAGGGGTTCCTGCGCGACGAGTACACCACCCTGCCCGACGCCGACGACCGCATCCTGGCGACCTCACTCACCGCCCGCTGGCGGCACGTCCACGGCACGCCCGCCGAGGTCGAGGGCGTCGAGTGGGACGAGGAGCACCGCACCGCCAGGGCGATCCTGCTGGAGGCGTACGCCGGCACCTACAGCCACGCCCTGCAGGAGACCCTGTTCGCGATGGGCCGCCTGCTCCTGGAGCGGGTGCCCACGATCGAGGAGGTGTCGTTCGCGGCGCCCAACAAGCACCACTTCCTGGTCGACCTGGCGCCGTTCGGGCTCGACAACCCGGGTGAGGTCTTCATCGCGGCGGACCGGCCCTACGGGCTGATCGAGGCCACGGTGACGAGGGATCCCGAATGACCCTGGAGGCGTTCAACGCGCTGCCGGAGGCGGAGGCCCGACAACGGCTGACCGCCTGCCTCGACGTGCCGCGCTGGGTCGACACCGTGCTCGCCGGCCGGCCCTACGCCGACGTCGCTGCGCTGCGGGAGACGGCCGAGCGGGCCGCCGACCTCGACGACGACGAGCTGGAGGCGGCGCTGGCCCGGCACCCCCGGATCGGCGAGCGGGCGGGCGCGGGCCACGACGCGGCGTACTCCGCGCGCGAGCAGGCCGGCGTGGACCCCGCCGACCACGACATCGCCACCAGGATCGCAGCGGGCAACGTGGCCTACGAGGAGCGGTTCGACCGGGTCTTCCTGATCCGGGCCTCGGGCCGGACCGGGCCGCAGATCCTGGCCGAGCTGGAGCGGCGGCTGGGCAACGACGAGGCGGTCGAGCGGGACGAGACGGTGCAGCAGCTGCGAGAGATCGCGCTGCTGCGGCTGGGTCAGACGGTGGGGGAGTGAGATGGCGACGCTGAGCACGCACGTCCTCGACACCGCGCTCGGCCGGCCGGCCGCCGGGATCCGGGTTGCGCTGGAGACCAGCGAGGGCGCCCACATCGACGCGGGCACGACCGATGACGACGGCCGGGTGGGGTCTCTCGGCGGCCGACTCGTTCCGGGTGCCTACGTCCTCCGATTCGCGACCGGGGGCTACCTGGGGGCTGAGGCGTTCTACCCGGAGGTCGTCGTGGGCTTCCGGGTCGGTACCGACGACCACTACCACGTGCCGCTGCTGCTGAGCCCGTTCGGCTACTCCACCTACCGTGGCTCCTGAGCTGCTGATCCGCGCCCGGCGCGCGGTGGTCGACGGACGTGAGGTCGCGGCGAGCGTGCGGGTCCGCGACGGCGTGATCGCCGCGGTCGAGGACGTGACCGCCGACGCGGCTGGCGTCGAGGTGGTGGAGCTCGCCGACGACGAGGTGCTGCTGCCCGGCCTGGTCGACACCCACGTCCACGTCAACGAACCCGGCCGCACCGAGTGGGAGGGCTTCGCGAGCGCCACGAAGGCCGCGGCCGCCGGCGGGGTGACCACCATCGTGGACATGCCCCTGAACAGCATCCCGCCTACCACGACCCTCGCCGGGCTGGAGGCCAAGCGGGCTGCCGCGGAGGGCCAGGCCCATGTCGACGTCGGGTTCTGGGGCGGCGCCGTGCCCGGCAACGTTGCCGACCTGGAGCCGCTGCACGCGGCCGGGGTCTTCGGATTCAAGTGCTTCCTGCTGCCCAGCGGCGTCGACGAGTTCCCCGAGCTCAATGCCGCGGGCCTGGCGGCCGCGATGGAGGAGACCGCGCGGCTGGGCGCGCTGCTGATCGCACACGCCGAGGACGCCGCCGAGGTCACCGACGCCGACGGCCGTGACTACGCCGGCTTCGTCGCCTCCCGTCCCCCGAGCGCAGAGCGCACCGCCGTGGAGCGGCTGATCGCGTCCGCGGCGCTCACCGGCGCACGGGCGCACGTCGTCCACCTCTCGGCCGCCGCCGCGCTGCCGGCGATCCGGACCGCCCGAGCCGCCGGCGTACGCCTCACGGTCGAGACCTGCCCGCACTACCTCACGCTCACCGCCGAGGAGGTGGAGGACGGGCACACCGAGTTCAAGTGCTGCCCGCCGATCCGCGACGCCGCCAACCGCGACCTGCTCTGGGAGGCGCTGGCCGACGGGACCATCGACGCAGTGGTCAGCGACCACTCGCCGTGTGTGCCCGAGCTCAAGCGCTTCGACACCGGCGACTTCGGCCAGGCCTGGGGCGGCATCGCCTCGCTCCAGGTGGGTCTGCCGGCGGTGTGGACCGAGGCCCGGCGGCGCGGCCACGACCTGGCCACCGTGGTCGGCTGGATGGCCGACGGCCCGGCACGGCTGGTCGGCCTCGACCGCAAGGGCCGGATCGAGCCCGGCGCCGACGCCGACCTGTGCGCGTTCGCACCTGACGAGACGTTCGAGGTCGACCCCGCCCGGCTGTGGCACAAGAACCCCGTGTCGGCGTACGCCGGGCGTACGCTCTCCGGCACGGTCCGGCGGACCTGGCTGCGCGGGTCGCCGGTGGATCCGGACGGACCGCCGCGAGGACGGCTGCTGAGAAGGGGCGAGGCATGAGCTACTACGTTCCACGCGGCGGGCACCCCGGGCAGCACGAGCTGACCACCGACCGCGCGGTCTTCACCGAGGCCTACGCCGTGCTGCCCCGGGGCACCATGCGCGACATCGTGGCGAGTCGCTGGCCGCACTGGCGCGACACCCGCGGCTGGGTGCTCGCCCGACCGCTCTCGGGGTTCGCCGAGACGTTCAGCTGGTACGTCGTGGAGGTGGGCGCCGACGGCGGCTCGGACCGCCCCGAGCCGGACCCGGACGCCGAGGCGGTGCTGCTCGTGGTCGACGGCACGCTGCGGCTGACCATCGGCGGCATCGCCCACGTGCTCGGTCCCGGCGGCTACGCGTTCCTCCCGCCCGGCACCGACTGGAGCGCGGTCAACGGCGGCGACGGGACGGCGACGTTCCACTGGATCCGCAAGGCCTACGAGCGCGTCGACGGCATCGAGGTGCCCGAGGCGTTCGTCACCAACGAGACCGAGGTGGCACTGGCCCCGATGCCGGACACCGACGGCGCCTGGAGCACCCAGCGGTTCGTGGACATCGACGACGTACGTCACGACATGCAGGTCAACATCGTCACCTTCGAGCCCGGGGGTGCCATCCCGTTCCCGGAGACCCACGTGATGGAGCACGGGCTCTACGTGCTCGAGGGCAAGGGCATGTACCTCCTCAACCAGGACTGGGTCGAGGTGCAGGCGGGCGACTTCATGTGGCTGCGCGCGTTCTGCCCGCAGGCCTGCTACGCCGGCGGCCCCGGTCGCTTCCGCTACCTGCTCTACAAGGACGTCCACCGGCATCCACGGCTGCGGCTCGGCGCTGACTGAGGGCGGCCTGGCGCCCCAGCGTTGCTCGCCCGTGGTTTACCGGATCCGATGTCCGGTCGTGCAGGCTCGCTTGCTGATGCAGCCAACTCTCTCCAGCGAGTAGCGCCCTGGGGGGTTCTGGGAGAGCCTCCCGGTCCTTCGTCCGCGCTGCCTACGGTCGATGTCAGCGGGCTGCACGGCCCTGAGAGTCGGTGGCCGCGAGAGACCGAAACCTGTAGCTACAGAAGCGAGGAAGAAACACATGCGTGGAGTCGTGATGCACACCGCCGGCGATGTCCGGGTGGAGGAGCGCGAGGACCCGAAGATCATCGAGCCCACCGACGCGATCATCCGGCTGACCGCGACCTGCATCTGCGGGTCGGACCTGTGGCCGTACCGCGGCGTCGAAGCCGCCGACCACACGCTGATGGGACACGAGTACGTCGGCGTGGTCGAGGAGATCGGCGAGGAGGTGAAGACCATGAAGGCCGGGCGACTTCGTCGTCGGGTCGTTCGTCATCTCCGACAACACCTGCGAGATCTGCCAGGCCGGCTTCCAGTCCAAGTGCGTGCACGCCGAGTTCGTCGCGCAGACGATCGGCACCCAGGCCGAGAAGGCCCGCATCCCGCACGCCGACGGCACCCTCGTCGCCACGCCGGGGCAGCCGGACGCGGACCTGATCCCGTCGCTGCTGGCCGCCTCCGACGTGCTCGGCACCGGCTGGTTCGCCGCGGTCGCCGCCGAGGCCGGCCCGGGCAAGACCGTCGCGGTCGTCGGCGACGGCGCGGTCGGCCTGATGGCCGTCCTCGCCGCCAAGCAGCTCGGCGCGGAGCGGATCATCGCGATGTCCCGCCACCCCGAGCGGCAGGAGCTCGCCCGCTTCTACGGCGCCACCGACATCGTCGAGGAGCGCGGCGACGAGGGCGTGGCGAAGATCAAGGAGCTCACCAACGGGCTCGGCGCGCACTCGGTCGTCGAGGCCGTCGGCACCCAGGAGTCGTTCATGCAGGCCGTCGGCGCCACCCGCGGCGGCGGGCACCTGGGCTACGTCGGCGTCAACTACGACGTGAAGATCCCCGGCATCGAGCTGTTCTTCGCCGGCATCCACACCCTCGGCGGCCCCGCCCCGGTGCGCCGGTTCCTGCCCGACCTCGATCCAGCTCATCTGGGACCGCAAGATCGACCCGGCAAGGTCTTCGACCTCACCCTCCCGCTGGAGCAGGCCGCCGAGGGCTACAAGGCGATGGACGAGCGCCGCGCCACCAAGGTGCTGCTGACCCTCTGACGCGAGACCCGGCGCCTGACCCCACCAGTGCGGCGGGAGGTCCCACGGGACCTCGCACCATGCCGGCAGCGGACCTACGTGGAGGCCGTGAGCAGCAAGGACGACATCCGGGAGTTCCTGATCTCCCGCCGCGCGCACGTCACACCCGCGCAGGCCGGCCTGCCTGACTTCGGCGGCGAACGCCGCGTGCCCGGGCTGCGCCGCGAGGAAGTCGCCGATGCTCGCCGGGGTGAGCCTCGACTACTACACCCAGCTCGAACGCGGCAACCTCCGCGGAGCCTCCGAGAGCGTGCTCAACGCGATCGCCCGGGCGCTGCAACTCAACGACGTCGAACGCGAGCACCTGTTTGACCTCGCCCGCGCCGACCACGGCCAGCCGGGCCAGCGACGACAGCACGCGCGGCTGGACCGCTCGTGCGCACCTCGGTGCAGCGGGTCCTGGACAACCTGGCCGTGCCCGGCCGTCGTCTACAACGCCCAGCAGGACCTCGTCGCGTCGAACCTCATGGGACGTGCGCTGTTCTCGCCGCACTTCGAGGCCGACCGGCCGAACCTGGCCCGGTTCATCTTCCTCGACTCCCGCGCCCGGGACTTCTACGTCGACTGGCCGCTGGCGTGCAGCCTGACCGCCGCGATGCTGCGCTCGAGGCCGGCCGCGACCCGCTCAACAGCGACCTCACCGCCCTGGTCGGCGAGCTCTCGATGCGCAGCCCGCAGTTCCGCAGGGACTGGGCCGACCGGACGTCCACGAGCACCGCACCGGCCCCAAGGTCTACCGCCACCCAGAGGTCGGCGAGATCGAGGTCACCTTCGACGTGTTCGAGATGCCGGGCGAACCCGGCCTGTCCATCGCCACCTACACCGCCGAAGAAGGTATCCGAGTCCGCCGACAAGTTCACGCTGCTCTCCACCTGGGCAGCAACTCAGAATCAACGCACCTGAACACGAATCTCGGCCAACGACACTGCGCCGCCCGCAAGCGCTCCATCCGGATCTGCCGTTGGTCGAGCCCGGCTCCGAGGTCACCCCGCACTGACGGTGGCTCCGGATACGGTCGTGGCAATGAGCAGGTCTGACGTCGACATCGCCCGGTGGCGGCTGCGGAGCCAGTGCCTGGTCGGGGAGCGTCGTCCCGACGCGGAGTCGGTCGTGCGGGCGATGCTGTGCGTCCAGGCGGAGAACCAGGCCCAGTCGGCCTGGGCGGTCGCATCACGCACCGCCGCGCCAGACGCCGCCGATCTCGGCGCAGCGCTCGCCGACGGCCGGGTGCTCCGCACCCACGTCATCCGGCCGACCTGGCACTACGCCGTCCCTGACGACCTGGCGTGGCTGCTCGACCTCACCGGGCCGCGGGTCCGTGGCGCGTTCGCCAACCAGCTCGAGGGGCGCCACGGCCTCGATCAGGCCCGAGTCGAGCGACTGTCCGGCCTGGTCATCGACGGGCTGCGCGGCGGTCGGCACCTGAGCCGACGCGAAGTGGCGGCAAGGCTTGCCGGATTTGGGCACGAGTTGAGCGGGATGGCACTCATGCACGTGCTCGGGGACCTCGAGCAGCAGCAGCTGATCTGCAGCGGCGCTCCGCAGGGCTCCACGCACACCTACGCGCTGTTCGAGGAACGGGTCCCGTCGGCACGCCGGCTCGACCGAGACGAGGCGCTGGCCCAGCTCGCGATCCGGTACGTCGCCGGCCACGGACCGGCCACGGTCCGCGACCTCGCCTACTGGGCGACGCTGAGCCCCAACGACGCGAAGAACGGCCTGGCGTCGGTGGCCGACACACTCGCGACGTTCGAGCGCGAAGGGCGCACGTATTGGCACCTGCCGGACGAGGAGCCGCCCGTCGGCCCGGCCGAGCCGCGAGCACACCTGCTGCAGATCCTCGACGAGATGTATCGAGGCTTCCAGGACTCACGGATGGTGATCGACGCCGCCGGCGCGGTGCCGCGCGGCCGCGAAGCTTCGATCGGGATGGTGCTGCACGACGGCCAGCTCGTGGCGTCGATGAAGCGGTCATTCACCCCCCAGGCGGTCGTGTTCCACGTCGTTCCCCACTCGTCGTGGAACCCGAGCATGCTGCGTGACGTGGAGCGGGCGGCGGCGGAGTACGCCGACTTTCTGGGGCTGAAGCCCCAGCTGTGCCTTGCCTGATCGCGGGGCTCCCCGGGCTCCGAGACTGCTCAGTCTGCCACCGAATGGGCGCCGAACTGTGTGGGAAGTACGTTCCGGTACAACAGTGAGCGTCAGCGGCCTATCCGGACAAAGGAGCAGGAGCCTTGTTGTGGAGAACCCAGACGTGACTGCGGCCGCCACCTCCCGGGTCTACGTCGACATGGTGGGAGACCTGTTTCATGCGGGCCACGTCTCGCTCCTCCGAGAGGCGCGCCGCCATGGTGACTGGCTGGTCGTTGGTGTGCTGTCCGACGACACCGCTGCCTCGTACAAGCGACGTCCCGTCATGACCCTTGCCGAGCGCGTCGCCGTGATCGAGGCGTGCAGGTACGTCGACGAGGTGATTGAGGGCGCCCCCTTCCGAGTGACCGAAGATTTCTTGGACGAACACGCGATCACCACCGTGGTGCATGGTGACGACTTGTCGCCTGAGGGGGCAGAGTTCGGTCTACGGGCTTGCCGCGGCAACCGGGAAACTCGTCTACGTGCAGCGCACCGAAGGCATCTCAACCACGCAGTTGATCCAGCGGGTGCTCGACGCTGACGCCTCGCGACGTGAGTGACACGAGGCTGCCGAGCACGATCGTGGCGATGAGCGGATGCGACAGTGGCGCCCACTGAACGCAAGGACTGCCGCCATGCGGTCGTTTTCCGTGCCCTTGTTGGACACTGACCGGCATGACTCTTTCCCTCATGAACGTCACCGTCGACTGTGACGTGGAGCCCGGCGAGGTCGCCCGTTGGTGGTCAATCGCCCTCGCCGCGAGCATCGACGGCGATTGGGGAACTGCAGCGCGAGTCCTGCTGCCAGGCGAAGGAGCCCCACGCCTGCTGTTCATCCAGGTCCCAGAACCGAAGCGTGGAAAGAACCGGGTTCACCTTGATCTGCTCGCCGATGACCGCGACGCGGAGCAGGCGCGGCTCGTAGAACTGGGCGCAACGGTAGTCGCTCACCACGATGAGGCCGATGAATCCTGGATTGTCATGCGCGACCCGTACGGGAACGAGTTCTGCCTGAACTAGCGGTGAGCCTCAGCTCGGCACCGACCCGCGTCTCAGGACAGGCCGAGGATCGTCCCGTCGTCCGCCAGGTCGATCCGGGACGCGGACGGGTCCTTGGGCAGTCCGGGCATGGTCATCATGTCGCCGCACACCACGACGACGAAGCCTGCTCCCGCCGACAACCGGACCTCGCGGACGTGGAGCTCGTGGCCCGTAGGGGCGCCCCGCAAGGTCGGATCCGTTGAGAACGAGTACTGCGTCTTCGCCACGCACACCGGCAGCGCGCCGTACCCGTCCCGCTCGAAACGCAGCAGCCGCCGTCGGGCCTTGGCGTCCCACGTCACCAGGCGAGCGCCGTACACCCGGGTCGCGATGGCCTCGACCTTCGCGATGAGGGACAACTCGTCGGCGTAGGTGAACGAGAACGAGTACGGCGACGGCTCGTCGAGCGCCTGGAGCACGCCCTTCGCGAGATCCTGTGCTCCTGCCCCGCCGTCGGCGAAATGAGTCGCCGGAAACGCGCTGACGCCAGCAGCCTCCACCAGCTCGACGACCTTCGCCACCTCGACATCCGTGTCGGTCGGGAATCGGTTGAGCGCGACGAGGCACGGGATGCCATACACCTCGCGGAGGTTGTCCAGGTGCCGGCGCAGGTTCACCATCCCTGCCTCGATGGCGCCGAGGTCCTCATCGCCCAGGTCGGCGAGCTCCACCCCGCCGTGGTACTTCAGGGCTCTCACCGTTGCCACGACGACCGCTACATCGGGCCGCAGGCCGGACTTGCGGCACTTGATGTCCACGAACTTTTCAGCACCGAGGTCCGCCCCGAACCCAGCCTCGGTGACCACGAGGTCGGCCAGCCGCAGGCCTGCACGCGTGGCCATGAGCGAGCTGCAGCCGTGGGCGATGTTCGCAAACGGACCGCCGTGCACGAACGCCGGCGCACCCTCGAGCGTCTGCACGAGGTTCGGTGCTAGCGCGTCACGCAGCACGGCCGCCATCGCGCCCGCAGCGCCGAGGTCGCCGGCAGTCACCGGCTTCGTCGCCCGCGAGTAGCCGATGACGATGTCCCCGATGCGGCGCTTCAGGTCGGACCACGACTCGGTGAGACAGAAGATCGCCATCAGCTCAGATGCGACCACGATGTCGAAGCCGTCCTGTCGGGGAAAGCCGTTCACGTGACCGCCCAAACCGACGACCACCTCGCGAAGCGCGCGATCGTTCATGTCAAGCACGCGCTTCCAGGTCACACTCCGCACGTCGATGTCGAGCTCGTTGCCGTGGTGCACGTGGTTGTCGATCAACGTCGCCAGCAGATTGTTCGCCGCGGCGATCGCCGCGAAGTCACCGGTGAAGTGCAGGTTGATGTCGGTCATCGGCACCACTTGGCTGTAGCCACCACCGGCCGCGCCACCCTTCATGCCGAAGACCGGACCCATCGACGGCTCACGCAGGCAGGCGACGGTACGTATGCCCAACCCGTGCAGCGCATCGGTGAGACCGACGGTCGTCGTCGTCTTGCCCTCCCCAGGTGGAGTCGGGGACAGCGCGGTCACGAGAACGAGTCGGCCGAGCGGCCGGTCGGCGAGGGACGCCAGGTAGACCGGGTCGATCTTCGCCTTGAAGTGGCCATACGGCACAAGGTGCTGCTCCGCGATGCCGAGAGTCTCGGTGGCGATCTCACTGATCGGGCGCAGCGTTGCGGCGTTCGCGATCTCGATATCCGACAGCACCGTCGTCCACTCCCTCCCGCCCCAGGGTGCACGGTAGCCCAGTTCCCTGGCCACGGTCGATGAGGTCGGCCATCGTTCAGGCTCCTACGAGCCAATGCGCTGAGAGAGGTCCACGAGCCGGTTCGCGAAGCCCCACTCGTTGTCGTACCAAGCGAAGACCTTGACCTGGTCGCCGACGAGCTGCGTGAGGGGTGCGTCGAAGATCGCCGAGTGGGGGTTGCCGACGATGTCGGCGGAAACGAGGGGCGCCTCCGAGTAGGCAAGGTAGGGCGAGAGCCCAGGAGCCGCTGCCGCGTTGCGGAACGCCGTGTTGACCTCGTCGACGGTCGCCGCCCGCGAGAGTTTGACGGTGAGGTCGGTGATCGACCCGACGGGCACGGGAACGCGCAGCGCGAGGCCGGTGAGCTTCCCGTCGAGCTCGGGGATGATGCGCCCGATCGTGCGCGCGGCACCGGAGGAGGTCGGGATCGTGGACAGAGCGGCCGCGCGTGCGCGCCGAAGGTCGCCGTGCGGGGCGTCGTGGAGGCGCTGGTCGCTGGTGTAGGCGTGGATCGTCGTCATGAGCCCGGACTCGATGCCGAACGCCTCGTGCAGCACCTTCGCCATCGGGGCGAGGCAGTTGGTGGTGCAGGAGCCGTTCGAGAACACGTCTCCCGTCACGTCGACGGCATCGTCGTTGACCCCGAGCACGAGTGCGGGGACATCGCCGTCGGCGGGTGCCGAGATGATGACCTTGCGCGCTCCCGCGGTCAGGTGCTGGCGGGCGCTGGCCGAGTCCGTGAACAGGCCGGTCGATTCGATGACGACATCGACGCGCTCGTCGCCCCAGGGGATGCGCGCCGGCTCGCGCTCCGAGGTGACGCGGATGCGCGCCCCGGCAACGAGAATCGCGTCCCCGTCTACCTGCACGCCGTCCAAGTGCCCGGCCAGCGAATCCCATTCCAGTAGCGAGGCGAGCGTCGCGGCATCGGCAATGTCGTTGATCGCCACGACCTCGACATCCGCGTCGTTGCGCATGGCGGCGCGCAAGTAGCTGCGGCCGATGCGGCCGAAGCCGTTGATTCCGATCCGAACGGTCACGGGGGTGTCTCCTTCTCGGGTTGGTCAGTGATCGGCGTCGACGGCGCTGTGAGCGGCGTCGAGCAGGGCGACGGCTCCGCGGATCGCGGCGTCCATCGGCGCCTGCTCGCCCTTCGCGCGGGCAAGCACGTAGCCGCCCTGGATGACCGCGGCCAGTGTCCGGGCGAGGTCGGCGGGGAGGATGCTCGCCGGGAGCTCTCCGGCTGCGATCGCCGCGGCGATCGTCTGCTCCCAGCGACCCAGCATCGTGTCGAAGGCGTCCGCGACGATCGTGATGAGTTCCGCATCCGTGACCACCTGCGGGTCCTGGGTCATCCGGCCCACCCGGCATCCCCGCGTCCCCGGCCGCGACAACGAGAGGTATCGCTTCATCCGCTCCAGCGGCGAACCTTCTCCCTCCAGCAGCGAGGACTCGCCCGTTGCGTCCCCGGTGACCGCCGCCAACGCCTCGACGGCCAGCTCGTGCTTCCCGCTGAAGTGGTGGTACATGCTGCCCTGGCCGACTCCGGCGCGCGCCATCACGTCACGCGGGCTCGTCGCGGCATAACCGCGCTCCCAGAGCAGCTCCGCCATGGCACCCGTCAACTGATCACGTGAGCTCATGCGACCACTGTAACAACTAGTATGTACGGCGGATGCCGGCACGAGTAGAACTCGAGTGCAGGAGGACTGGCCGGCGCAGTACGGTCCCGGTCATGACCGCGGATGAGTTTGTGCCGGTCGGCTTCGATCCGCCGACCTCGCTCGCCACCGAGCAGTTCCACCTCGAACCGCTGGGGCCGCAGCACAATCAGGCAGACCATGCCGCCTGGATGTCGAGCATCGAGCACATACGCTCCACTCCCGGCTATCCCGACGGCAACTGGCCACCACCCAGCGGCATGACGCTCGAGGAGAACCTCAGCGACCTTCGCCGCCACGCCGACGACTTCACGCAGGGCGCCGGTTTCACCTTCACCGTCCTCGACCCAGGCGACAACGACGTCATCGGTTGCGTCTACCTGTATCCCTCCACCTCCGAGGAGTGGGACGTCACCGTGCAGTCCTGGGTGCGGGCCGACAGATCGGGCCTCGACATACCACTCGCCGACGCCGTCGCACGCTGGCTCGCCACCGACTGGCCGTGGGAGCGTGTGGACCGCTGCGGTCGCTGACCTGGCCAATCTGACCCGGGTGGGTGGGTGATTTCTGACCGATCGGCCATTTTATCGATCTTGGATCGAGGCTATGTTGGGCCGGTTCCACGTCTGGGAAGGAGCGTCTCGTGTCCGTCGACCGTTGCGTGCTGCTCGGCTGGCAGCGCCCTGCTCGGGGGTGGTTGAGGTGGACGAGTCAGCGGTGCCCCCGGACCCGATCATCGAGATCGAGGTGTCCGGCGACGCCGTTACCGTCGATGGAGTGGTGGTCGACCGCGGTTCCGCGGGCGGCCCCGACACGACGGTAGCGATGCACCTCGGCGTGCACGCCGCGGCGCGGCTGGTGGCCCAGCCTCTGGGCCGACCGGTTCGCGCGGTCCTGCGCTGTGGCACGGACGAGAAGCGACTGGTCATCCACCCCGACGGATCCGTGACGGACGTCGAGGACACCTTCCCGGTGACGAGCCTCGTCGCGCCGGCGGGCTCGCGGTCCGCCCCGATCAGGAGGCACGCGCGGCGCCCTCATGGGGCGGCCCTGCGCGTCCGGCGGACCAGACTCGCCGTCGGCCTGGCCTACGCCGCCATCGCGGTGGTCCTGGCGGGCGGGATCGTCATGGAGCTCGCAACGAGCGACGGCACGGCGCCGGCGCCGACCGCCGAGGAGCCGCCGGCGCTCACGGAGCCATCGATCGACGACCCTGTGGCGCCGGCCGACCGGGCCGTCATCAAGGGCAACAAGCTCGAGCGCCTGCCGGGCATCAGGGACGTCGTCGTCAACCCTGCCACCGGTGGTTTCCAGCTCCGGCTCACGACCGGCCGTGCCGCTCGGGTGACCGTGCGGGCCGCGGCGCTGTCCGGCGAGGGCGGGGCCTGGCAATGGGCGCTCCAGACGGCGAAGGCGACCACGCGGACCCTTGACGTCGATGACCTCGAGGCGGGTGCCTACCGCTACACGGTGCAGGCCCCGGGCGAGCGCCCGCTGAGGGGCAGCTTCGTGATCGAGCCGCCGGTCGAGCCCCGAGGTGGTCACCGTCGGCACGACACCGGAGCCGCAGGCGCCGTCCACACCCGACAACAACAACACTCCGCCGCCCAGCAACAACAACAACGGCGGCGGCGGGGGCAACGACGGCAGCTCGCTGCCCGGCCCCACCCAGCCCATCGACCCCGACGACCCGAACGCCCGATGAGGGCGGCAAGGGCCGCCGGACCGGCGTTCGTCGGCCTGGCAATGGTGGCGGCGCTCGTCGCGGGCACCGGGCCGTCGACCGGAAGCGTGACGTCGGTCTCCGACCAGACCGGCGCGCGCCAGGACCCGACCCCTCGACCGGTGTTGCAGTGGTCCGGCTACCCCATCGCCCGCACCGGCAAGGCGGCGGGCGAGTGGATCGGTGCCCGCCGCTGGGGTCGCCACGGCCCCGTGCTCTACCGCATCGACCCGGCGGCCTCGGGCCGCTCCACGACGTACGCACCGGGCCGATGGGTGAAAAAGGTGCAGGGGAAGAGTCCGCGGTCCTCCGCCAACACTCGTACGACGGCCCGGGCCGCCTGGATCCTGGCCAAGTACGGCAGGGTGCGGCTCCCCGCTCAGTCGGCCGCAGTCGACGCCGCCGTCCTCCACCTGCTGGCCGGGCACCGCTGGACGCTGTCGGGTGACCTGGGGAGGCGCCGGATCCAGCAGAGCGAGGAGTCGGCGCTGGTGCGCAGCCTGGCTCGGACCATGATCGACGACTCCCAGCGTCGTACCGGTCCCTACCGGATCCAGGTGCGGCAGAAGGGCACCGCCGTCATCGGCGACCCGGTCCGGCTCGCGATCCGCGTCGTCGTGGCCCGCAACGGCCGCCCACTGCCCTTCGTCCCGGTGCGAGTACAAACCCCTGACGGCACCCTGAAGGGCGACCTCACCCGGGCGGACGGCCGGATCGGCATGACCTACCCCATGCCGAGTGCCGGCGTGACGTCGATCCGGGTCGCGGTGTCGAAGGTGCCCGAGACCCGGCTGCGGTTGATGAAGCCTCGTCGGCCGGCGGCCTCACGCGTGGCGATCGCGGGGAAGAAGCGGCTGCTGGGGCGACCGACCTCATCTACGTGAAGGCACGACCCAGGGTCGTGGTGACGACAGGTGACAAACGGCTGGTCGCCGGCGCCAAGAGCAAGGGCCAGTTCCGGCTGATCGCCTCGGCCGAGGCGTGGCCGCGCAGAGCGACGGTCACCCTCCACGGCCCGTTCGCGCACTCCGACAACGCAGGGTGCGGCTCCCGCACCACCCGCACCGGTTCCACCCGCGTGACCGGTGCCGGCTCCTACGGGTTGCCTCGATTCACCCTCCGCAAGCAGGGCTACTACGTCTGGCGGGTGCAGGTGCCGGGCAACCGGGTGAACCTTCCGGCCGCCGACTGCGGCGGGCAGTTCCGGGTCGTCAAGGACTAGGCCCCGCGGTCGCCGCGAGCCCACGAGGGCGGCCAGCAGGGCCAGACCCAGACACACGAGCAGCACGCCGAGCAGCGGGAGCCAGGGCACGGTCATCGGCACCGCACCGAGGTCCCGCTCGATCGCGGACGCCACCAGCCAGCCGACGTACCCGGTCACCACTGCCCCGGCGAGGAGCGCGGCCACCCCGACCAGGCCGGCCTCCCACAGCGCCATCCGCCGCCGCTGGGTGTCAGTCGCGCCGAGCAGCCCGATCGTCCGCAGCTGGGTCCGCCGTTGGGAGGCGCCGATCAGCACTGCGTTGACGATGGCGATGCCGGCGTAGAGCCCGGCCGGGCCGAGCAGCACCCAGAGCCCGAGGTTGTTGCCGGCGCGGGTTTGCTCCTCCACCTCGTCGATCCAGCTGTCCGCGGTCAGCACTCTCGCGTCCGTGTCCGCGAGCAACGCCCGCACGTCGATGCCGTCCGCAGGATCCACGAACACCAGCTCGGGTACGGCGTCGCGCGCCCGCTCCGCGACCATGGCCGCCGACACGAGGAGCTCGGCGTACAGGTCGGGCGCGTCCGGGACCACGGCCACCACGCTCGGTCGGACGCGGTCACCGTCGATCTCCATCTGGACCCGGTCGCCGACCCCGACGGCCTGGTCGAACGCGTAGGTCTCGGTCACGGCCACCGCGTGGGGACCGAGGTCGCCGAGGTCGCCGCGGACCGCGCGCAACCCCCGCGCCCGTTCCATGGCGGGCAAGTCGACCACTTCGACGGTCTCGGTGGTCCCATCCATCCGTACGTCGGCGGTCCGGCGCGGGTCGACGACGTCGTACTGCGGTCCCGGGGCGAGGATCTCGACGACCGCCGGGTCGCCGCCGGTCTCCACCACCAGCGGAGTCCTCAGCTGGGCGCGGTCCAACCCGGCGGTCCAGTCCGCCGTGAAGCTCAGCGCCAGGATCATCGACCCGGCGATCGCCGAGATCGCCAGGATCGGCGCCGCGAGCGCGGCGGGCACCCGTGCCGACGCGCGCAGGTGTTCCCGGGCGAGGTGCGCGGTGACGTCGCGGTGGGCGAACGGTGCGGCCAGCCAACCCGCCAGCAGGGGGAACAGCACCCTGCCGAAGCAGACCAGGCCGACAACGGCCACCTGCGGCAGCAGGATGGCGCAGACCAGCGCGAACAGCGGGTTCATCTCGTCGCGGACAACGAACAGCGCGACGACCGCGGCCAGGCACACGATGCCGGTCAGGATCTGCCAGAAGCCCGGACGGTTCCGCTCGAGCGCCGCTTCCTGGAGGGCCGCCACGGGCGACACCCTCGATGCGCGCTTGGACGCTCGCCAGCTCCCGATCAGCGCGACCCCGGCGGCGCACGGCACCGCCACCGTCCACGCGATCCACAGGGGCGGCAGGTCCAGCTGGAGGTCGGTGAGCCCGCGTGCTCGTAGCAGCACGGGAAGCGCCGGCGCGAGAGCACTGCCGAGCAGCGCCCCCGCAACCGCGGCGAGCAGGGCGACGACGCCCGCTTCGCCGAGGACCATCCGGCGCACCTGTCGCGGGGTGGCTCCGATCAGGCGCAGCATGCCGAGCTCGCGGCGTCGGGCGGCCACCACGAACCCGAAAGTGCTCGCCACCACGAACATGGCCATGAACAGCGCGACCCCGGACATCATGCCGAACATCGCGGCGAGGTCGTCCAGCTGCAGCTTCTCGTCGGCGGTGATACCGGCGCGCCGTGAGGTCATCTCCACTGCCCCGATCAGGGTCGCCGCAACGGAGATCAGCACCACCCCGCAGGCCAGCGCGACGAACGCTCCGGCGTACGGCCGCCAGGTCTGCCGCACCGTCTGGCGGCTGATGCTCAGCATCATCGCTCGAGCTCGCTCATCGCGGCGGCGATGCCGGCGGCATCCCCGTGCTGCAGCCGGCCCACGATCTGACCGTCGGCGAGGAACAGCACCCCGTGCGCGTACGACGCGGCGAGCGGGTCGTGGGTCACCATCACCACGGTCTGGCCCTGCTCGTCCGACACCCGACGCAGCAGCTCCAGCACCTGGCGGCCCGAGCTGCGGTCGAGGGCGCCGGTGGGCTCGTCGGCGAACAGCACCGCCGGGTGGGCGTGCAGCGCTCGGGCGATCGCGACGCGCTGCTGCTGGCCGCCGGACAGTTCTGGCGGGCGGCGCCGTACCTTGTCCTCGAGATCGACCGCGCGGAGTGCGCCCAGCACGGCCTGCCGGTCCACGTGCTCGCCGGCCAGCCGCGCCGGCAGCGCGACGTTGTCGTAAGCGGTCAGCGCGTCCAGCAGGTTGTAGGCCTGGAACACGAAGCCCATCGAGGTCCGACGCAAGTGGGTCAATGCGGTCTCGCCGAGCCGGCTGAGCGACGTGCCGCCGACCAGCACCTCACCCCGTGTCGGTCGGTCGAGCCCGGCGGCGATCTGGAGCAGCGTGGACTTGCCGGACCCCGACGGGCCCATCACAGCGGTGAAGCTGCCCTGCGGGAAGGTGTGGGTGACGCCGCGCAGCGCGTGCACGTCGCCGGCTCGGGAACGGTAGGTGCGGGTGATGCCGTCGAGTGCGACGGCGACGGTGGAGGTCATGCCTCCATCCCAGGCGAGATCGAGCCTCCGGTCCCTGGCCCTGGCGCGACATCGGGGGTAGCGCGTGCACTACCGCGCGGAGCCGGATTCCGCCCTAGGGTCGAGTCATGAGCAGGCCGCCCGACGCGTGGACCGCTGTCCGCGGGTCGCCGTGGCGGTTCCTCGGTTCGGCATGGCCGTGGCGGTCGTTGGCGTACCTGCTGACCACGGTCCCCGTCGGGCTGGCCACGCTGGTCGTGCTCGCCCTCGGCCTGGTGGTCGGCGTGGCGACCCTGGTGGTCGTCGTCGGTGCGGTCGTGCTCGCCGGGCTGCCGGTGATCGCCGCCGCGGTCGGGGTGCTGGAACGCCGAAGGCTCGGGCTGGTCCGGCAGGGGGCGCCGTCCGACCTGTCGTTCCGCGAGCGGCTGCGGGCCGGCCGCCGGCTGCCGGTGTCGTGGCCGGAGACCGGTTACGCGGTGCTGCTCTCCCTGATCCTGTGGTGGGTCGACTTCGTGGTGCTGCTGTTCGCCGTGACCACGCCGGTGGTGCTGCTGATCTCGCCGCTCCTCTACGACGCGGCCGACCCGATGGAGCTCCTCGGCTGGCGGATCGACACGCTGGGCGAGTCGGTCCTCGGTGTGGCCGTGGGAGTGGCGACGGTGGTGGCCGCGGCCTACCTGGTCACCCTCGTCGCCTCGGCGCAGGCCGGCCTGGCCCGGATGCTGCTCGACCCGCGCGAGGAGCAGCTGGCCGCAGCGGTCGCCGATCTGCGCCGCTCGCGGGTCGAGCTGGTCGACGCGTTCGAGACCGAGCGCAGGCGGATCGAGCGAGACTTGCACGACGGCGTCCAGCAGCGCCTGGTCGCCCTGACGATGACGCTCGGCCGTGCCGAGCTCGATGTCGCCGAGGGGCAGGGGCTGGAGCTGGTGCGTCAGGCGCACGAGCAGGCGGAGGCTGCGCTCGACGACCTGCGCGGAACGGTGCGCGGCATCCACCCGCGCGTGCTGGCCGACCACGGACTCGCCGCCGCGGTCCACGAGATCGCCGACCGCGCCCCCGTGCCGGTCTCCGTCGACATCCGCCTCGAGGAGCGACTGCCCGCGCCCATCGAGGCGGCGGCGTACTTCGTGGCCAGCGAGGCGCTGACCAACGTCGCCCGGCACTCCGACGCCCGGCAGGCCCAGGTGCACGCGTGGCAACAGAACGGTTCGCTGGTGCTCACCGTTGTCGACGACGGGGTCGGGGGCGCGGACGCCGCCGACTGGCACAGGGCTGGCCGGGCTGCTGCTCCGGCTCGAGGCGCTGGGCGGTGTGCTGGCCGTCACCAGCCCGCCGGGTGGTCCGACCGAGGTGCGGATGGAGGTCCCGTGCCAGGACTGAGGATCGTCCTCGCCGAGGACGCCGCGCTGTTGCGCGAGGGTCTGGTCGGGATCCTCGAGCGCGCAGGCCACGAGGTGGTCGCGGCCGTGCCCGACGCGGACGCGCTCCTGGCCCACACCGCGCACGCGGTGCCCGACGTCGTGGTCACCGACATCCGGATGCCTCCCACTCACACCGACGAGGGCCTGCGCGCCGCGATCCGGATCCGGGTCGAGCACCCGCAGGTCGCGGTGATGGTGCTGTCGGCGTATGTCGCCGAGGCCTACGTTCCCGAGCTGCTCGACGCCGCCCCCGACGGCGGCGTCGGCTACCTGCTCAAGGACCGAGTGGGCCACGTGCGAGAGTTCCTCGACAGCCTGGACCGGGTCGCCGCCGGCGAGACCGTCGTGGACCCGCAGGTCGTCCGGCAGCTGCTCGGCCGGCGCCGCGACGACGGCCCGCTGGCGCGGCTGACCGAGCGCGAGCGCGAGGTGCTGGCCCTGATGGCCGAGGGGCGCACCAACGGCGCGATCGCGGCCGCGCTGGTCGTGAGCGAGGCGGCGGTGCGCAAGCACGTGGGCAACATCTTCGCCAAGCTTCCGCTCGACCCGGCCTCCGACCGCAGGGTCTCCGCTGTGCTCGCCTATCTGCGCAGCTGAGATACGTAAACTCGTGGGATGGTCGATCCGTCGATCACCGTCAACGGTGAGCCCCGTGCGTTGGACGGGGTCCCGGCGTGGGTGAACGCGCTCGACTGGCTGCGCGAGATCGGCCTCACCGGGGCCAAGGAGGGCTGCGCCGAGGGTGAGTGTGGCGCCTGCTCGGTGCTCGTCGCCCGTCCCGACGGCGACCGCTCGCGGTGGACCGCGGTCAACGCCTGCCTGGTGCCGGCCCTGGCGCTGGACGGGCAGGAGGTGGTGACCGCCGAGGGTCTCGGCACGCCCGACGACCTGCACCCGGTGCAGCACGAGATGGCCGTCCGCGGCGGCTCCCAGTGCGGCTACTGCACCCCGGGCTTCGTGTGCAGCATGGCGGCGGAGTACTACCGGCCGGGGCGGGTCTCGACGGGCTCGACCAACGGATTCGACATGCACGCGATCGCCGGCAACCTGTGCCGGTGCACCGGCTACCGGCCGATCCGCGACGCTGCCGAGGCACTCGGCGCCCCGCCCGCCGACGACCCGCTGGCCGACCGGGTGGCTCGATCAGCCCCGTCCCCGGTGCCGACCCGGGTCGACGGGTTCGCCCGCCCGGCCGACCTCGCGGAGGCGTTCGCGCTGTTGCGCGACCACCCCGACGCGACCGTGCTTGCCGGCGGCACCGACTGGGGCGTGGAGGTCAACCTGCGCGGTGAGCGCCCGGCGTACGTCGTGGCGGTGGACCGGCTCCCGGAGCTGAGGACCTACGGGGTGAGCGAGCACGACATCGAGATCGGTGCGGCGCTGACGCTCTCGGAGGTGGAGTCGGCGCTGGAGGGTCGGGTCCCGATGCTCGACGAGGTCTTCGACCTGTTCGCGTCCCGCTTGATCCGCAACGGCGCCACGATCGGCGGCAACCTGGCGACCGCGTCGCCGATCGGCGACCTGGCGCCGGCGCTGATGGCGCTGGAGGCGGGGGTGGTGCTGGCGTCCGCCGAGGGCGACCGCGAGGTGCCGATCGCCGACTACTTCACCGGCTACCGCGAGACGGTGCGCCGGACCGACGAGCTGATCCGCGCGGTGCGGATCCCGATGCCCACGGCCGGGATCACCGCGTTCCACAAGATCGCCAAGCGCCGCTACGACGACATCTCCAGCGTGGCCATCGGGTTCGCGGTCGAGCTCGCCGAGGGCAGCGTGAAGTCGGCGCGGATCGGGCTCGGCGGCGTGGCCGCGACCCCGGTGCGGGCGCTGGCCACCGAGGCGGCGCTCGAGGGGCGGCCCTGGTCCCAGGACACGGTGCGTGAGGCGGCCGTGGTGATGCGCGGCGAGGGCACCCCGATGGACGACCACCGGGCCAGCGCGGCGTACCGCTCCGCGATGCTCGGGACCGCGCTGCTGAAGCTGTGGGAGGTGCACCGATGAGCACTCTGTCGGAGCGGCCCCCCGACGCCGTCGTCGGCGCGGAGATCCCGCACGAGAGCGCCGCGCTGCACGTCACCGGCGCCGCCCTCTACACCGATGACCTCGTGGGCCGGACCAAGGACTGCCTGCACGCGTGGCCGGTGCAGGCGCCCCACGCGCATGCGCGGGTGACCGACCTGCGGGTCGAAGCGGCGTACGACGTCGCGGGAGTGGTGCGGGTGCTGACCGCCGCCGACGTGCCGGGAGTCAACGACGCCGGCGTGAAGGGCGACGAGCCGCTGTTCCCGACCGAGGTGATGTACCACGGCCACGCCGTCTGCTGGGTGATCGGCGAGACGCTCGAGGCAGCCCGGCTCGGTGCCGCTGCGGTGGAGGCGGACTACGAGCCGCTGCCGGCACTGGTCGAGGTGCGCGAGGCGATCGCGGCCGGCAGCTTCCAGGGCGGCCGGCCCCAGGTGGCAAGGGGCGACGTCGAGGCGGCGCTCGGCGGCTCCGCCCACGTGTTCAGCGGCGAGACCGAGATGGCCGGGCAGGAGCACTTCTACCTCGAGACCCACTGCTGCCTGGTGCACGTCGACGAGTCCGACCAGGTGTTCGTGCAGAGCAGCACCCAGCACCCGACCGAGACCCAGGAGATCGTCGCCCACGTGCTCGGTCGTCACAACCACGACGTCACCGTGCAGTGCCTGCGGATGGGTGGCGGGTTCGGCGGCAAGGAGATGCAGCCGCACGGGTACGCCGCGGTGGCCGCGCTCGGCGCGACGCTCACCGGCCGCCCGGTCCGGCTGCGACTCAACCGCACCCAGGACATCACGCTGACCGGCAAGCGGCACGGCTTCCACGCACAGTGGCGGGCGGGCTTCGACGCCGACGGCCGGCTGCAGGCGCTCGACGCCACGCTCACCTCCGACGGCGGCTGGAGCCTCGACCTGTCCGAGCCGGTGCTGGCCCGCGCGCTGTGCCACGTCGACAACGCCTACTGGATCCCCCACGTCCGGGTGAACGGCCGGATCGCGCAGACCCACAAGACCTCGCAGACCGCGTTCCGCGGGTTCGGCGGCCCGCAGGGGATGCTGGTGATCGAGGACATCCTCGGCCGGTGCGCCCCGCTGCTCGGGATCGACCCCGGCGACCTGCGCCGGCGCAACCTCTACGCCGACGGCCAGGCCACGCCGTACGGGCAGCCGGTACGGCACGCGCACCGCGCTGCGAACGCGTGGGACCAGGTGGTCGACACTGCCGAGGTCGCGCGGCGGACCGCGGAGATCGCCGAGTTCAACGCCGCCCACCAGCACGTCAAGCGAGGGCTGGCGGTCACGCCGGTGAAGTTCGGGATCTCGTTCAACTTCACCGCCTTCAACCAGGCCGGCGCGCTGGTGCACGTCTACAAGGACGGCTCGGTGCTGGTCAACCACGGCGGCACCGAGATGGGCCAGGGGCTGCACACCAAGATGCTGCAGGTCGCGGCGACCGCTCTGCACATCCCGTTGGAGAAGGTCCGGCTGGCACCGACCCGCACCGACAAGGTGCCCAACACCTCCGCCACCGCGGCGAGCTCCGGCGCCGACCTCAACGGCGGCGCGGTGAAGCACGCCTGCGAGCAGATCATGGAGCGGCTGAACGCGGTCGACGCGGGCCGCGGGCTGCCCTGGGAGGAGCTGGTCCGGGAGGCCTACTTCAGCCGGGTGCAGCTGTGGGCGGCCGGCTTCTACCGCACGGAGGGGCTGCACTGGGACTCCACCACGATGCGCGGGGAGCCCTTCAAGTACTTCGCGTACGGCGTCGCGGCCACCGAGGTGGAGGTCGACGGGTTCACGGGCGGCTACACGACGCGGCGGGTCGACATCGTGCACGACGTCGGCGACTCGCTCTCCCCGCTGGTCGACCTCGGCCAGATCGAGGGCGGCTTCGTGCAGGGCGCGGGTTGGCTGACACTCGAGGACCTGCGCTGGGACACCTCCGACGGTCCGCACCGCGGTCGGCTGGCGACCCAGGCCGCCAGCACCTACAAGCTGCCGAGCATCGGGGAGATGCCCGCGGAGCTGAACGTCGCGCTGCTCGAGCGGGCGCACGAGGACGGCGCGGTCTACGGCTCCAAGGCGGTCGGCGAGCCGCCGCTGATGCTGGCGCTCTCGGTACGCGAGGCGCTGCGCCAGGCGGCCGCCGCGTTCGGGCCGCCGGGCACCAGCGTCGACCTGGCCTCGCCCGCCACCCCCGAGGCCGTCTACTGGGCGGTCGAGGAGGCCCGCCGACCCGATGGCGCGGCGCACCTGGTCGCCGGCGCGCCCGGCGTCGTACCCGACCAGCCGGAGGCGGACGCCCCGCTCCTGCACCCGCGCTCCGAGGCGGTTGCCGCGCGCTCACCGGTGGACCAATGACGACCTGGCTGAACGCCGTGCAGCGGCTCCGCAGCGAACGACGACCCGGGGTCCTGGTCACCGTGACCCAGGTGCGCGGCCACGCGCCCCGCGACGCCGGAGCCAAGCTGGTCGTCGCGGCCGACGACACGTGGGGGAGCGTGGGCGGCGGCAACCTCGAGGAGACCGCGATCGCGAAGGCCCGGCAGATGCTCGACGCGCCCGGGTCCGTCCCGGAGACGATGACCATGTCGCTCAGCGACAAGGCGCGCACCGAGCACGGCCGGCAGTGCTGCGGCGGCGAGGTCACGCTGCTGCTCGAGCCGCTGCCGGTGGTGCCGTCGGTGGCGGTTTTCGGGATGGGTCACGTCGGTCTCGAGATGGCCAGGATCCTGGCCCGGCACGACGTCGAGCTGCACCTCGTCGACTCGCGCGCCGATCAGGTGTCGGCGGAACGGCTGGCGCCCCTCGATGACGGGGCGGCGTCGGTCCACGCCCACCACGCGCCGGTGCCCGAGCTGGTGCTCGGCCAGGTGCCCGAGGGCACCCACGTCTTCGTGCTCACCCACGACCACGCCGAGGACTTCGCGATCTGTGACGCCGCGTTGCGCTGTGAGCACCTGGGTCCGATCGGGCTGATCGGGTCGGCGGCGAAGTGGCAGCGGTTCCGTCGGGGCCTGCTCGTCGAGGGGCACAGCGAGGCCGCGGTGGACCGGATCCAGAGCCCGATCGGGCGGCCGGGTGGCAGCAAGGATCCGGCGGCGATCGCGGTGACCGTCGCGGCCGAGCTCGTCGAGGCTTTCGCCGCCGAGCGCGCCGCGGTGCGGTGACGATCTACCGGGCCCGGGCCTTCGACACCCCGGACGACCCCTTCTCCGGCGGAGAGCTGCGCAGCAGCGACGACCTAGGGCTGGTCGTGGTCGACGACGTCATCGTCGCGCGCGGGGAGTTCGCCGAGATCCTCCCCGACCACGCCGAGCATGCCGTGGTCGACCTGCGCGACGGCGTACTGATCCCGGGCCTGGTCGACACGCACGTGCACTTCCCGCAGGTCCGGGCGATCGGGGCGCTCGGCATGCCGCTGCTGGAGTGGCTCGACAAGTGTGCGTTGCCCGAGGAGTGCCGGCTCGCCTCCCCCGACTACGCGCGCGCGGTCGCGGCAGAGTTCTGCAGCGGCCTGATCTCGGCCGGCACCACCAGCGCACTGGTGTTCGGCTCCCACTTCGCGGGGGCGGTCGACGCGCTGTTCACCGAGGCGGCAAGGCTCGGGCTGCGGGTCACCAGCGGCCTCGTGGTCAGCGACCGGTCGCTGCCCGACGACCTGCTCACCACGCCGCAACGTGCGTACGACGAGGCGGTCGGGCTCGCCGGCAGGTGGCACGGCGTCGGACGCAACCGCTACGCCGTCACGCCGCGCTTCTCCCTCTCGGCGAGCGAGCCGATCCTCGACGCCTGCTCGTCGGTGCTCGACGCGACGCCGGGCGCGATGTTCACCTCCCACGTCAACGAGAACCGCGCCGAGGTCGCCGTCGTCGCCGACCTGTTCCCCGCCTGCACCGACTACGTCGACACCTACGACCGGCACGGCCTGCTGAAGACCCGAGCGGTGCTCGCGCACAACGTTCATCCCACCGATCCGGAGCTCGCCGTCCTCGCCGACCGCGGGACGGCGGTCGCGCACTGCCCGTCGAGCAACTCCGCCCTCGGCAGCGGGCTGTTCCCGCTGCGTCGGCACCTGAGTGCAGGGGTGCCGGTCGCGCTCGGCTCGGACGTGGGCGCGGGCACGGGGTTCTCGGTCTTCAAGGAGGGGCTGCAGGCCTACTTCATGCAGCGGCTGCTCGACACCGAGGGCCACCCGCTCACCCCGACCCAGCTGCTCTACCTGGCGACCCGGGCCGGCGCCATCGCCCTGGGGCTCGGGGACCAGGTGGGCGACCTCAGCGTCGGCAAGCAGTTCGACGCCGTGTGCCTGCGCCCACCCGGCGGCACCGCCCTCAACGTCGGGCTCCGGCACACCGAGAGCGCCGAGGAGGCGCTGGGCAAGATCTTCGCCCTGGCGGGCGATGCCGACGTGGCGGACGTCTGGATCGGCGGCTGGCAGCTGGTCTCCGGCGGGTTCGTCCGTCCCGCGCCCGGCTGATGGGTCAGGTCGCGCTGCGCGCGTAGGCCGCCGGCGTGGTCCCCAGCAGCCGCCGGAAGTGGCGGGTCAGGTGCGCCTGGTCGTGGAACCCCACCGCCACGGCTGCGTCCGCGGCGCTCACACCTGACAGCAGCATTCGCCGGGCCCGGTCCAGCCGACGGCCGGTGAGGTAGCGGTGCGGCGCGATGCCGTACTCCGCGCCGAACGCGCGCACCAGGTGGGTCGCGGTGACCCCCAGCGTGCCCGCCGCCGCGTCGAGGGTGATGCCGTCGACCACCCGGGTGTCGAGCAGGTCACGCAGCCCACGAGCCACGGGGGAGTCGTGGCTGTCAGTCGACCCGATCTCGGCGTGGGCCAGATGACGCCCGAGCCGGTCGCGCACCAGGGTCAGCCGGCTCTCGGCCTCGAAGGTGTCGCCGGGGTGCGCCAGCGCCTCGTGCAGCCGGTTGATCTCATCGCGAAGCGACCCGTCGGCCCAGCCGGGATGGTCGACGGCGGCGCCGGTCAGACGGGGGTCGAGGGCGTCCCGCTCCAGGTAGACCACGCGCTTGCGGAACCCCGCCGCCTCGACCGACCGGCCGTCGTGCGGCACGTGCGGTGGCAGCAAGGTCACCAGGCTGCGCACGGCTCCGTGCTCGTGGCGGTCGAGGTCGAACCGCACCGTCCCGGTGTCGACCACCAGCAGCGTCCAGGTGTCGTGGGTGTGCGAGGGATAGGCGTGCTGGGGGAAATGGGCGTGCAGCACCTCCGCGACTCCGGCGACCTCCGGCCGCCAGGCCCGGATCGTGGGCTGCGGGCGCATGTCAGGAACGTACAAGACCGGGCGGCATCTGCGCCCCGACAGTGGAGGCATGCGATTCGACACGAAGGTCGCGATCCTTCTTCGCGACGACCTGGAGACCTGGCAGCGCCTGAACGTCACGGCGTTCCTCACCAGCGGTATCGCCGCGAGGTACCCGCAGATCATCGGTGAGCCGTACGCCGACGCCGACGGCACGACGTACCTCTCGATGTTCGGCCAGCCGGTGCTGGTGCTCGAGGGGAGCAAGGAAGTCCTGACCGCGGCCCACGAGCGCTGCCTGCGCAGAGACCTCGAGATCTCGGTGTTCACCACCGACCTGTTCCGCACGGGCAACGACGACGACAACCGGGCCGCGGTGGCGGCGGTGCCGCGCGCCGACCTGGACATCGTCGGCCTGGGCATCCACGGCCCGCGCAACGCCGTCGACAAGATCCTCAAGGGCGCGTGGATGCACCCCTAGGCACGCTCGGAGACCAGCACGGAGCGGTACGCCGGCAACGTGAGGAAGTCCGGGTAGTCGGTGTCCAGCGCGGTCTCCACGAACAGGCGGCGCGCCTCGGCGAGGTGCTCGGTGTCGTCGGCGGCCGCCTCCAGGGCGGCGTACTCCTCCTCGACCAGGCTCTCGACCAGCTCGCGGGTCACGGTCTCGCCGGTGTCGAGGGTCGCGGCGTTGAACACCCACTGCCAGACCTGTGAGCGCGATATCTCGGCCGTGGCGGCGTCCTCCATCAGGTTGTCGATCGCCGCGGCGCCGTTGCCGGAGAGCCAGGCCTCCAGGTAGCGGATGCCGATCCGGATGTTGCCGCGCAGACCGGCCTCGGTGCGGTCGCCGGGAGTCGCAGCGACCGCGAGCAGATCATCGGCCGTGACCTCCACCGGGTCGCGCGGCCGGCCGACCTGGTTGGCGTCGTCGCCCAGCACGCCGTCGAAGATCTCGCGGCAGACCGGAACCAGGTCGGGGTGCGCCACCCAGGAGCCGTCGAACCCGGCGTTCGCCTCCCGGGTCTTGTCCTCGCGCACCTTGGCGAAGGCGCGCTCGTTGACCTCGGGGTCGCGGCGGCTGGGGATGAACGCCGCCATCCCGCCGATCGCGAACGCGCCGCGCCGGTGGCAGGTCTGGACGAGCAGGTCGCTGTAGGCGCGCATCATCGGCGCGGTCATGGTCACCGCGTTGCGGTCGGGGAGGGTGAACTCCGGACCGGCGTCCCGGAAGTTCTTGATGATGCTGAACAGGTAGTCCCAACGGCCGGCGTTCAGGCCGGCCATGTGGTCGCGCAGCTCGTAGAGGATCTCGTCCATCTCGAACGCCGCGGTGATCGTCTCGATCAGCACGGTGGCGCGGATCGTCCCGTGCGGCAGCCCGAGCGCCTGCTGCGCGTGCGTGAACACGTCGTTCCAGAGCCGCGCCTCCAGGTGGCTCTCCATCTTCGGGAGGTAGAAGTAGGGACCGCTACCGCGGGCGAGCAGCTCGCGGGCGTTGTGGAAGAAGTAGAGCCCGAAGTCGACCAGGGCCGCGACCACCGGCGCCCCGTCGACGGTCAGGTGCTCCTCGTCGAAGTGCCAGCCGCGCGGCCGCGGCACGATCACCGGGATCCGGTCGGGGTCGGCGAGCCGGTACTCCTTGCCCTCGGCCGAGGTGAGCTCGATGGTCCGGCGTACGGCGTCCGCGAGGTTGACCTGGCCGCCCACGACGTTCACCCAGTGCGGGGTGTTGGCGTCCTCGAGGTCCGCCAGCCACACCTTCGCGCCGGAGTTGAGCGCGTTGATCGTCATCTTGCGCTCGGTCGGGCCGGTGATCTCGACCCGCCGGTCGCGGAGGTCGACGGGCGTCTCGGCCACCCGCCAGTCGCCCGCGCGCACCTCCGCCGTCTCGGGCAGGAAGTCGAGCCGGCCGGACTCGGCGATCCGGTCCCGTCGCTCGCGGCGGGCCGCCAGCAGCTCGTCGCGGCGGCCGCCGAAACGGTGATGCAGGTCGGCGACGAACGCGAGGGCGTCGTCGGTCAGGATCTCCTCGGCGCGCTCGACCGGCGGGCCGGAAACGGTGATGGCTGCCATCCCGCCACGTTAGTGCCCGCGGTCAGGTCTGGTCTTCGACCTCGTGCATGGCGGCCTCCTCGGCGGGGCGGTTCGAGTCGTCGACGACCGGGTCGCCGTACTCGGGTTCCTCCTGGCGCAGGCGCTGGGCGAAGGTCTCGCCGCGCTCCTCCTCGGCCGGGGTCTTGCCGAACCGCTGGCCGGCGGAGTAGTCGTCGGCCGTGGTGATGCCCTCGTCGAGCGGGTCACCGGTGCCCTCGAGGGTGTCCTCGGGCTGCAGCTGGTCCTCGTCGTCGACGCTGTAGTCGCCGTAGCTCTCGGTCTCGTTGGCGTCGTTGGTCATGCCCGTTCCGGTACCCCGTACGTCGTGGTCCGCTCACGAACCGGGCGGCCGATCCCCGCGCCGATCTCGGTGAGCTCGGCGACGGTCTTGGCGGAGCCGTGCTCGGAGCCGGCCATCCGGGAGATGGTCTCCTCCATCAGGGTGCCGCCGACGTCGTTGGCGCCGGCGTTGAGCATCGCCCGGGTGCCGTCGACGCCGAGCTTGACCCAGGAGGTCTGGATGTTGGTGATCCGGCCGTGCAGCAGGATCCGGGCCATCGCGTGCACGGCGAGGTTGTCCCGCAGGGTGGGGCCGGGGCGGGCGACGCCGGCGAGGTAGATCGGGGCGGAGGTGTGCACGAACGGCAGCGGCACGAACTCGGTGAACCCGCCGGTCTCGTCCTGGATGTTTGCCAGCACGCGGAGGTGGCCGACCCAGTGGCGGGGGTTGTCGACGTGGCCGTACATCATCGTGGAGGTGGTCGGGATCCCGAGCCGGTGTGCGGTGGTGACGACCTCGATCCAGGTGCGGGCCGGGAGCTTGCCCTTGGTCAGCACCCAGCGGACGTCGTCGTCGAGGATCTCCGCGGCGGTGCCGGGCAGTGACCCGAGGCCGGACTCGCGGGCCTTGATCAGGAAGTCCTCGATCGACAGGCCGGTGCGGGCGGTGCCGTTGACGACCTCCATCGGGCTGAAGGCGTGCACGTGCATGTCCGGGACCCGCTGCTTGACCGCCGCAGCGAGGTCGAAGTAGCCGGTGGCCGGGAGCTCGGGGTCGATCCCGCCCTGCATGCACACCTCGGTCGCACCGAGGTCCCAGGCCTCCTGCGCCCGGTCGGCGACCTGGTCCAGGGAGAGGGTGTAGGCGTCGGCGTCGGTACGCCGCTGCGCGAAGGCGCAGAACCGGCAGCCGACGTAGCAGACGTTGGTGAAGTTGATGTTCCGGTTCACCACGTAGGTGACCTCGTCGCCGACCGCCTGCTTGCGGAGGTCGTCGGCGAGCCGGCACACCTGGTCCAGCAGGTCTCCCTCGGCGGTCATCAGGGTCAGCGCGTGCTCATCGGACAGGTTGCCGGGATCGGCCTCGGCCGCACGCAGCGCGTCCGCGCCTTGGGCGTGCAGCACGGCCGGCGTGCCGGTGGCTGGACGCCGCGTCCTTGACGGCGTCCCAGTCGCCGTAGACGTCGGCGAAGTCGGAACGACGGTCCTCGGTGCGGCCCTCGGAGTCGACGGCGGCGTGCAGGTCGACGCGGCCGACGGATGCGAAGCCGCCGTCCGGCTCCTGCCAGGGCAGGCCGACCGGGCGCACGCCGGGCTTGGCGAGCCCGTCGGTGCCGGCGAGCGCGGCGACGTGCGCCGAGATCCGCGGGTCCAGCCACGGCTCCCCGGCCACGACGTACTCCGGGTGCACGGTCAACCGGGCCCGGAGCTCGAACCCGCCCTCCGCGGTCACCTGTCGGAGCCGGTCCAGGGAGGGCCAGGGGCGTTCGGGGTTGACGTGGTCCGGGGTCAGCGGGGACACCCCACCCCAGTCGTCGACGCCCGCGGCCAGCAGCGCTCGGCACTCGTCGAGGTCGACCAGGTTGGGCGGGGCCTGCACCCGCGCCTTCGGTCCGAGCACGATCCGGGTGACCGCGATCGCGGCGCGGTACTCCTCCAGGCCCAGGTCGTCGATGTGCCGCATCGCGGTGTCCGGCTTGGCCCGGAAGTTCTGAACGATCACCTCCTGCACCGCCCCGTAGGCGCGAGCGACCCGGCGCAGCGCGAAGATCGTCTCCGCCCGCTCGGTCAGGGTCTCGCCGATGCCGACCAGCAGCCCGGTGGTGAACGGCACCGAGAGCCGGCCCGCGTCCTCCAACACCCGCATCCGCACGTCGGGGTCCTTGTCCGGCGACCCGTGGTGCGCCAAACCCTTGGTCTCGAACAGGCGGCGGGAGGTGGTCTCCAGCATCATCCCCATCGACGGGGACACCGGCTTGAGCCGGTTCAGCTCCTCCCACGACATCACCCCGGGGTTCAGGTGCGGCAACAGGCCGGTCTCCTCCAGCACCCGCACCGCCATCGCCCGCACATAGGCCAGCGTGGAGTCATAGCCCCGCTCGTCCAGCCACGCCCGCGCCTCCGGCCACCGCTCCTCGGGGCGGTCGCCGAGCGTGAACAACGCCTCCAGACACCCCAACGCCGCGCCGTCCCGGGCCACCGCCACGATCTCGTCCGGCGACAGGTACGGCTGGCGACCCTCACGGGCCGCCTGCCCAGGCGTCTCCACGAACGTGCAGTAGTGACACCGGTCCCGACACAACCGGGTCACCGGGATGAACACCTTCGGCGAGTACGTCACCACCCCGGTCCGGCCCGCCGCCACCAGACCTGCGTCGCGAACCCGACCAGCCGCGGCCGCCAACCGATCAAGATCGTCTCCGGTCGCCGCCAACAACGCAGCCGCCTCGCTCACATCCAGCGCAGCCCCACGCTCCACCCGAGCCAGCGCCCGCCGCACCTGCTGGGGAGTCGCCGCCTCAGTCACTTGATCAGGCTAACGCTGTGGCCGGTGCCCGGGTCCGAGGTCGTTATGTGGTTGGCGTGTTCAGGGTGTGTGCATGGCAAGGCGGCGGAGCGCTGGCATGCTGGGCGCACGTCGAGCGACGCCAACGCAGCGAGGTGCGTGCCATGGGCGCGCGAAGCGCGCAAGGACCTTGGACGCGGGGCACTAGCTCGGGCTGGGCGGTCATCTTGCGGATACGCGCCTCGAAGCGCTCGGAGTACCCCGGGTAGACCGACCAGCTGACGGCCACACCGCGTCCGGTCGCGCTGGTGAGGAACGTGTGCTCGCACTGTCCGCTCTCGGAGTTGCAGTTGCCGCCGTTCTCGAACAGCCGCACGTTCTCGGAGTCGAAGGACGCGAACCCCTCGTAGCGCAGGTCCCAGGTGGTGCATCCCGCGGTGTACGTGCACTTCTTGGCCCGCACCCACCAGATCCGGGCCGGCTTCGACCGGCCACAGAAGCGCTTGTCGGTGGCGCTCGTCGTGCCCCACGGGAACGTCGCCTCGACCCGGGCATCGACGCACCCCTTGCGGCCACCGGCGTCGGTGTCGACGGCATGCGTGCGGCCGTCGACGGGCTTCCAGGCGCCGTCGTCCCGGACCTCGAGCGTGGCAGTGCCCGCCTCCGGACCGAGGTCGTCGAACGCGAAGACCACCGCCCGGTACGCCGACCTGGCCTTCGCGCTGGGTTCGGGCGGGTCCGCCACGTAGCACTCGTCGAGGGCACTCACCGCGTCGGCGCGGCCCTCGTCCGCGTCCTCCTGACCCTCGGAGAGCGTGAGCGTCTCCGCGACGAAGTACCCGGCCATCGTCGAGACACCGATGTCGGCCAGGCAGTCGGTGCTCTCGAGCTCCCACTCGTCCCCGACTTGCTCGGCCCAGTCGTCGGAGCAGTCCAGCAGCGCCTCGACGTACGTCGTCGCGTCGGGGTACCGCCATTCGCCCGTGTAGGTCCAATCGTCGCCGTCGGCGTCGATCAGGCCGCGCTTCTCGAGCTCCGCGGACCGGGTCTCGTGCACGAGCTCGTCGGCCGCGCACTCGCGGGCGTCGGCGTCCGCCCACTCCGGGGCCTCGACGCCGTCGGCGATCGCGCTCACCGCCGCCTTGTCCTTGGCGCTCAGTGGGCCGATCCCGAAGCGTCCGGTGAAGTATGCCCACGCGGTGACGGAGAGACCGGACACCAGCAGCACCGCGAGCACGCCGGCCAGGATGACCGGCCAGCGGCGGCGTCGGGGGGCCGGCGGCGGGCCCGGTGGCGGCCCGCCGAGGTACGGCGGTCCTCCGAACGGCGGTGGCGGCGGTCCCGACTGCGCCTGGGGCCAGCCCTTGCCCGGTGGGGGACCAGCGGGGGGTGGACCCGAGGGAGGCGGGCCCGAGGGAGGCGGGCCTGACGGGGGAGGGCCGGTCGGCCCACCGCGCGGCCAGGTCGGTGGCGGGTTCTGCCCGGACATCCCGATCGACCTTCCTCGCGCAGGGCCGCCGGTCGGCCCGTCGCCAGGATGCTATCCACGCGGATCGGCAGCGGAAACGCACGTGGGCCGGGGCGACGCCCCGGCCCACGCGACAGACTGGCTCTAGACCAGCACCTTCTCCTCCTCCGGAGCCGGCGGCGGCGGGGTGTCATCGCTCCGGTTGGCCAGCTTGCTCGGCCACCAGATCTTGTCCCCGACGTCGAGGTTGAGCGCGGTGACCAGCACCGAGCGCACGATCAAGGTGTCGAGCAGCACGCCCAGAGCGACGGCCACACCCAGCTGCGCCAGGAACACCAGCGGCAGCGAGCCGAGCACCAGGAAGGTGGCCGCCAGCACCACGCCGGCCGAGGTGATCACGCCGCCCGTCGACGACAGCGCGATCAGCGAGCCTCGTCGGGTGCCGTGGTTGACCGCTTCCTCGCGCACTCGGGTCATCAGGAAGATGTTGTAGTCGATCCCGAGTGCCACCAGGAAGACGAACGCGAACAGCGGGAAGCCCGCATCGGTATGCGCGAAGCCCTCGTTGACCTCGAACAGGCTGAGCCGGGTGAACACCTCGGTGAACAGCAGCGTCGAGATGCCCAGCGCGGCGCCGAAGGACAGCACCACCGTGGCCATCAGCAGCAGCGGCGAGATCAGCGCCCGCAACAGCAGCATCAGGATCAGGAACACCACGACGAGGACCACCGGGATGATCACCTTGTTGTCGCGCTCGGAGGCGGTCTTCGTATCGAGCCAGAACGCCGAGCCGCCGCCGACCAAGGCATCGGCGCCGTCGACGTCGTGGACCACATCTCGGGTGTTCTCGACGATGTCGAACGCAGCGGTCGATGAGACGTCCGCCCCGATCGTGGCCTCGAAGTAGGACCGACCATTGCCGATGTCCTGCGCCGGCGTGGGCTCGCCCAGGCCGTCGACCTCTCCGATCGCCTCCTCGACCTCGGGAAGCGCGTCGGTGTTGGTGACGATCTGCACGGTGTTGGAGTTGTCCTCGAGACCGTGGTCGATGAGCAGCGTCTGCCCCTTGATGGAGTCGAACTCCTTGGTGTACTGCTCCTCCGTCGACAGCCCGGACGGGTCGAGCTTGAACAGGCCGAGGCAGCAGAGCAGCAGGATGCCGGTGGTGACCATCCACACCTTGCGGGGACGCGGCTGGATGGCGTTGCCGACCTTCGCCCAGAACCCGGTGCTCGTCGGCTCGGGCGTGCCGAAGGCGGGGCGCTTGGGCCAGAAGATCCAGCGGCCGAAGATCACCAGCAGGGCCGGGAGGAGCGTCACCATCACGAGGTAGGTGATGGCGACGGCGACCGCGTTCACCGGCCCCAGGCCGGCGGTGGAGTTGAGGTCGGCGACGATCAGGCACAGCATGCCGGCGGCCACCGTGGCCGCACTGGCGAGGATCGCCGGCGCCGCGCGGTGCAGCGCGAAGGCCATCGCCTCGTGCCGGTCCTCATGGCGACGGAGCTCTTCTCGATATCGCGCCGTGAGCAGCAGCGCGTAGTCGGTGCCCGCGCCGATCACCAGGATGCCCATGATCGCCTGGCTCTGCCCGTTGACCGTCAGGTCGGCGTACTTGGCGAGCAGGTAGACGACGCCGCCGGACACCGAGTAGGCGACGACCGCCGAGATGATCGGCAGCAGCCAGAGGATCGGGCTGCGGTAGGTGAACAGCAGGATCACTATGACCACCAGCAAGCGTGATCATGATCAGGTTGGTGTCGATCCCCTCGAACGCCTCGGCGGAGTCGGCGGCCTGGCCACCGAACCCGGCCATGTGCACGGTCACGCCGTCGATGTCCGCGATGTCGCGGATCTCGTCGACGGCGTCGGGGATGTCGTTCCAGCCGTTCTCGCCGAAGTTGAAGACGAGGTAGATGTAGGCGACCTGCCCGTCCTCGGAGAGCAGCTGGGGACCGGGTTGCCCTTGCTCCTGGGCCGCGGCAGCGACGTTGGGGGACAGCGCACCCTGGTCGGTGACGCCGTCGATCTTCGCCATCTCCTGGGCCTGCTCGTCCATGGCGGCCAGGTCCTCGTCGGTCAGCCCCGACTCCTTGTTGTAGACGACCAGGGTGGGGATGTCGTTGGGGTCGACCGTGTCCGAGAGCTCCTCGAGGACTTCCGTCGACTCGGCCGACTCGGGCAGCCAGGACGAGGCCTCGTTGTTCTGGACGTCGATCAGCTTCGAGCTGAGCGCACCGACGGTGGCCATCAGGACCAACCAGACGGCGAGGACGATCCACTTGGTGATCCGGCCGGTGAGCTTGCCGGCGATGTGAGCATGCATGGGGGTAACCCTTTCAGGGGGCGGGGACAGTCCGCATCCGGGATTTCCCTGAGGAGACCTGCGGCACCGACCTTTCTCATCGATGACGACGCAGGTTCACCAAAAGTGACAACCCAACTGGTCTAGACCAGTTGCACACGTTCAGCCGTAAAGGCGGTCCACCACGTCGGAGTACTTCTGGTTCACGACCCGCCGCTTGAGCTTCAGGGTGGGCGTGAGCTCCTCGGACTCGGCGGTCCACTCGACCGGCAGCAGCTCGAACGCCTTGACCTGCTCGGGGCGGGAGAGCCGCTCGTTGGCGGCGTCGACGGCCTGCTGCGCCATCGCGAGGATCTCCGGCTTCTGGGCCAGGTCGGCCAGGTCGGTGAACTCGACGCCCAGCTTCTGGGCGACCAGCGGGGCGATCTCGCCGTCGAGGGTGAGTACGGCGACGACGTACGGCCGGTTGTCGCCGATCGCCATCGCGTGGCCGACGATCGGGGACTCCTTGAGGTAGCTCTCGATGTTGGACGGCGCGATGTTCTTGCCCGCGGAGGTGATGATCAGCTCCTTCTTGCGGTCGATGATCGCGAAGAAGCCGTCGTCGTCGAGGGTGCCGATGTCACCGGTGTGCACCCAGCCGTCCTCGTCGATCAGCGCGCGGGTGGCCTCCTCCTGCTTGTGGTAGCCGGGGGTGATCACCGGGCCACGCACCAGCACCTCGCCGTCGTCGCCGAGCTTGACCTCCACGCCCGGGGTGGGACGCCCGACCGTGCCGAGCTTGAAGCCGGCGGGCCCGTTGGCGGTGACCGCGCCGCAGGTCTCGGTCATGCCGTAGACGTCGTAGACCTTCAGCCCCAGGCCGGCCATGAAACGGGCGACCTCGATCGGCATCGGTGCCGCCGCCGACCCGGCCCAGGTGACCTGGTCGAGCCCGAGCAGCAGCTTGAGGAAGCCGAGGATCGCCTCGTCCGCCTGGCGGTAGGCCTCCTCGATCTCCGGCGTCATGGTGCCGCCGACCTCCTGGGCCTCGACCCAGGCCAGCCCGGCCGCCATCGCGTCCTGCACCATCTTGACGTTGTCGGGGTTGTCGTCGGCGGCGAGCTTGGCCGAGATGCCGGTCTTGATCTTCTCCCAGACCCGCGGGACGCCGAAGAAGCCGGTCGGGTGCACCTCGCCCAGCGCGGCGAGCAGCTCCGCCGGATCGCCGATCGCGTGCGCGTGGGTGCCGGTCATCAGCGGGCCGTAGAGCCCCAGCACCCGCTCGGCGATGTGGGCCAGCGGCAGGTAGCTCACCATCCGCTGCACGCCGTCGAGGCCGGCGGCCTCCAGGGTGCTCACCGACTCGTAGAGGACGTTGTGGTGGGTGAGCACCACGCCCTTGGGGTTGCCGGTGGTGCCGGACGTGTAGAGGATCGTCGCCGGCGCATCGGGGTCGAGTGCGGTGTGCCGCTGCTCCAGCTCGTCGGGCTGCGCCGCACGCCGCTCCGCACCGGCGGCGACCAGGTCGTCCCAGCTGAGGAACCGGTCGTCTCCCTCCGGCGCTGCCGAGGCGTCGATCAGGACGACGTGCTTGACGTATCCCTCCGCGATGGCCCGGTCCCAGCGCGCCAGGTGGTCGGCGTTCTCGAGCACGGCGACCACCGGGGTGGACTCGCCGGCGACGTACGCGACCTGCTCCTGCGAGAGCGTGTTGTAGATCGACATCGGCGTGGCGGCCGCGTGCACGGCGCCGACGTCGGCGACGTAGTGCTCGATCCGGTTGGTCGCCATGATCGCGACCGTGTCACCGACCTGGGCGCCGAGGCCGATCAGCCCGGCGGCCACGTCGAGACCGCGCTCCCGCACGTCGGTCCAGGTGAACGTGCGCCAGGACTCGCCGTCGGGGACATGATGCTTGTCGGAGTACGCCGGTCCGTCGGCGTGCTCGGCAACGGTGTCGGCGAGGACGTCGATGAGCGTGCGGCCCCCGACCTCCTGCTCGATGCGGGCGCGGTCGGCGGCGACATCGGTCATCGTGGTGACTCCTCGGGGCTGGGCCGATGGGTTGGGAGCAGTGTGACCACGTTCACTCGCGGCCACAAGGCGTGTGTTCAGAGTCCGAGGCTGCGCCCGATGATCTCTTTCTGGATCTCGGTGGTGCCGCCGTAGATCGTCTGGATCCGGCTGTCGGCGTAGGCCTTGGCGATGGGGTACTCGGTCATGTAGCCGTAGCCGCCGTGCAGCTGCAGGCCCTGGTCGACGACCTTCTTCTGCAGCTCGGTGGTCCACCACTTCGCCATCGAGGCGAGGCTCGCGTCGACCTCGCCGGCGTTGAGCTTGAGGATGCAGTCGTTGACGAACACCCGGGCGATGTGGGCCTCGGTGGCCATCTCGGCGAGCACGAAGCGGTTGTGCTGGAACTTGCCGATCGGCTTCCCGAACGCCTCGCGCTCCTTGGCGTAGGCGAGCGACAGGTCCAGCACGTGCTCGATCGCCGCTACCGCGATCGCGGCGATCGAGAGCCGCTCCTGGGGCAGGTTGACCATCAGCGAGATGAAGCCGGAGCCCTCCTCGCCGAGCAGGTTCTCCTTCGGCACCGCGACGTTGTCGAAGAACAGCTCCGCGGTGTCCTGAGCCTTGAGGCCGAGCTTCTCCAGGTTGCGGCCCCGCTCGAAGCCCGGCATCCCGCGCTCGACGACCAGCAGGCTGATGCCCTGGTGCCCCGCGTCGGGGTCGGTGCGGGCCACGACGATGACCAGGTCGGAGATGATCCCGTTGCTGATGAACGTCTTGGAGCCGTTGAGCACGTAGTGGTCGCCCTTGTCGACCGCGCTGGTCCGGATCCCCTGCAGGTCGCTGCCGGCACCCGGCTCGGTCATCGCGATCGCCGAGATCAGCTCGCCGGAGACCAGACCTGGGAGCCAGCGCTGCTTCTGCTCCGGCGTGGCCAGGCTGCTGATGTAAGGGACGATCACGTCGGTGTGCACCGGGAAGCCGAGGCCGCCGGCACCGACCCGGGTGATCTCCTCGGCCACGATGGCGTTGTAGCGGAAGTCCTTGACCCCGGCGCCGCCGTACTCCTCGTCGACGTCGAAGCAGAGCAGCCCCTGCTCGCCCGCGCGCAGCCATACGTCCCGGCTGACCTGCCCGTCCTTCTCCCACTGGTCGTGGTGGGGGACGACCTCCTTCTCCATGAAGGCGCGCACGGTGGCGCGGAAGTCCTCGTGCTCCTGCTCGTAGATCGACGGCCTCTCGGGCATTCGTTCCTCCGCGTCGCGATGTCGGGTTCCGGACCCACTGTTACAGCGATACTGTCACAATTCAAGTGTAGAATCCGGCCGCATGACCGCCCTCCCGGACGACGCCCCCGAGGGCCTGCTCACCATCGACGAGCTCTCCGTCGCGGTGGGGATGACGGTCCGCAACACGCGCTACTACGCGAGCCTCGGGCTGATGCCGCCGCCGATCAAGCGCGGCCGGGTCGCCTACTACGACGACGTGCACCGGGCCCGGCTCGAGCTGGTTCGGGCGCTCCAGCAGCACGGCTTCACGCTGCAGGCCATCGAGGGCTTCGTGCGCACGATCCCGGAGGACGCAACGGTCGAGCAGCTCGCCCTGCAGCGGGCGATGCTCACCTCGTGGACCCCGCAGCCGCCGGTGGAGCTCACCCGCCGCCAGCTCGAGGAGAAGGCCGGACGCCGGCTGTCCGCCGACGACCTGCGGCTGCTCGTGGTGCTCGGCTCGGTGGAGCGGAAGGGCAAGTCGTACGTCGCGCTGCCGCACCTCGACGTCGGCCTCGGCCTGCTCGACCTCGACGTACCGGAGGAGAGCCTCAACGCCGCCGGCGAGGCGATCCGCCGGCACATGGAGTCCCTGGTCGAGGAGCTCACGGGCATCCTGCACACCTCGATGCTGCAGCCGTTCCGCGAGCACGGTGAGGACCCGGAGGAGGCGGAGCGGCTGCGCCAGACGCTCCCGCGGCTGCGCCGGCTCACCCTGGAGGCCGTGGTGAGCGGTTTCCAGCAGGCCGCGAACGCGGTGATCACGAGGTCGCTCGCACGCGACTGACGTGCGGGCCTGACTAGGCCGGTTGCTTCACCGGAAGGTCGACCACGAACGTCGTGCCGTGGCGCGGGTCGTCCCTCAGCTGGAGATGCCCGCCGTTCTGGTCGAGCACCCGCCGGGCGATGTACAGGCCGAGGCCCTGGCCGGGTGACCCGTCGGCGCGTACGCCGCGGTCGAACACCCGATCGCGGATCGGCGCCGGAATGCCGGGGCCGTCGTCGCTGACGTGCAGGTGCACCCGGTTGTTCCTCGGCCGGACCCAGACCATCGTGGATGATCCGGGTGCGTGCCGAGCGGCGTTGTTGAGCAGCACGTGCAACACGTCGGTCAGGTCGCTGGCCACGGCCCAGGCGCTGGCACCCGAGGCGAAGGAGTGGATCGGCATGCCGACGTAGCGGTAGGCCGAGACGAGGCTCGCGATCAGCGGGTCGAGCGCCACGACCTCCGGGCCGTGGCGGGTCCCGGACAGCAGCCGCTCCAGCCGGTCCATCTCGAGTGACATCAGGTCGGTGAGCCGGTGCTGCTGCGCCGAGTCGAGCGTGGCGCTCATGCCGGTGAGGATCCGCGATGCCGAGCCGATCCCGGCGATCGCGCCGCGCAGCTCGTGCAGGGTCTCCTCGTCGGTCCGCAGTGTCTCCTCGGCTGCCTCGGCGCGGTCGGAGAGCACCCGGATCCGCTTCTCGTTCTCGCGGATCGCCACCCGCAGCAGCTCGACCGAGGTGCTCGCCAGGATCACGAAGCCGGCCAGGAGGAAGGCGCTGGCCGCGATCTGCCACGCCCCGGACTCACCCCACGTCTCGACCCGAGCCACCCAGCCGTACGTGATCGCGATCGCCGCCGCGATGGTCTCGTTGCGGGCCCACGTCGGCAGCTCGTCGAGCCGCATGAGAATGGCGACCACGACAGCGCCCAGCACCGCCGCCGCGATCATCTCGATGGGGAAGGACAGCTCGGAGAGGTGGAGCCGCGCCTCGAGGTCGAAGCCGGTGTAGGCGACCCGCACGGCGGCGAAGGTGCTGCCGGAGATCACCCCGAGCAAGATCGGCGTGATCCGGTGGTTGATGGGTCGGTGGCCCATGCCGCAGGCCAGCAGGGCGACGAACGGGAGTGCCAGCAGCGTGTCGAGCACCGTGTACGGCGTCCCGATCGTGGTCGCGGTCGCACTGTCGAGCTCCAGGAGCGCGGCCGGGATCTGGGTGATGGCCAGGGAGAGGATGGCCGCGCCCATCCAGGCCGACGCCCGGTTGCCCGAGATCCACCAGTGGATGCAGAGCAGACCGGCGCCGGCCAACGCGAGCCCCGTGGCGGTCAGCCGCAGCATGGCGACCGAGGTCCCGACGGGCCAGTCGCCCGCGGACACCATCGCGAAGCTGAGCAGGTGCGGCAGCAGAATCAGCAGGCTGAGGAGTAGCAACCACCACCATCGCCGGTGCCGACTGAACGGAACACCGGGACGGGTCGTCGAAGCGTCGCGGACCATGCGCGATAGTCCTCGTGAGCGAGGGTCCCCCGACCCGATGCCTCGACGCATGTCCGCTGGGCTGTCCCCCAGCATTTGGCGAACGTAAGGGCTAAGACGGGAGATTGTGTGGCGAATGGCGAGGTCATACCGCAAATTGGGTAGTGGTCTAGACCCGCCAGTCATCGGCCCCGCGGCCCGCCAGGACCCCTATCTTGCAACCCGGAGGTGTGACTAGCCATCCCCCAGGTTGGGGTACTTCGGTGCGTCGCGGGGCTAGCTGACCCACTCCTTCACCTGCGCGACGGTGGCCGCGGGGTCCTCGGACGCGGGCGCGACGGAGAGGTTGGTGACGCCGGCCTCGCGGAAGGCCGCGATCCGCTCCTTCACGTACGACTCCGGGCCGACCATGTTGCCGGCCTCCAGCCACTCCATCGGCACCAGCGCCTCCGCGTCGCGCTTCTTGCCGTCGAGGTAGAGGTCCTGGATCTCCTTGGCCTCCTTCTCGTAGCCGTACTGGCAGGCGAGGTCGTTGTAGAAGTTCTTGCCACGGGCGCCCATCCCGCCGACGTAGAGGGCGTAGACCGGGCGCATCAGGTCGAGCATGCCCTTCACGTCCTCGCCGATGGCGACCAGCCCACCCGCGTTGACCTCGAGCGGGGCCAGGTCGGGGGAGCGCTTGGCGGTGCCCTTGGCGAGGGCGTCGCCCCAGACGTCCTTGGCCTTCTCGGGGTGGAACAGCCAGGGCAGCCAGCCGTCGGCGATCTCGGCGGTCATCGCGACGTTCTTGTCGCCCAGCGCCGCCACCCACAGCGGTACGACGGGGCGCTCGGGCCTGTTCAGCAGCTTGAGCGGCTTCCCGAGGCCGAGGCCCTGGTCGGCGGGGAGGGGGAGCTTGAAGATGCCGTCGCTGGTCAGCGCCTCGCGGCGCATGCCCATCCGGATGATCTCGATGACCTCGCGGGTGCGTGCCAGCGGCCGCTCGTACGGCACGCCGTGGAAGCCCTCGATCACCTGCGGCCCGGAAGCGCCGAGGCCGATCACCGCGCGGCCGCCGGAGACGTTGTCGAGGCCCGCGGCGGTCTGCAGCAGCGCGCCGGGGGTGCGGGAGTAGACGTTGAGGATGGCGGCGCCGATCTCGACGGTCTCGGTCTTCGCCGCCAGGTAGCCCATCAGGGTGGGCGCGTCGAAGCCGTAGGGCTCCGCGACCCAGATCGTGTCCAGCCCGGCCTTCTCGAGCCCGGCGACCTGATCGGCGGTCTCCCGCGGGTTGCCGGCGTAGACGAGCGGCATCGAGAGCTTCACGTTTCATCCCCTGTCAGGGTCGGCGATGGTGATCGGTCACTGTGACAAGATCGCTGTCACCATCGCAAGTGAGTGTGACCTACCCTTTCGCCGACCAGGAGCGCCACGACCGTGACCCCGATCGAGACCACGTACCGCATCGCCGTGATCGGTGGCACCGGCCCGCAGGGGAAGGGGCTCGGCTACCGGTTCGCCCGGCACGGTCACACCGTGGTCCTCGGCTCCCGGGCGGCGGAGAAGGCGGTGCCGGTGGCGGCGGAGGTGACCGAGCGGCTGGCCGGGATGGTCGGGGCCGGCGCGGTGTCGGGCGCGGCCAACGCCGACGCGTGTGCGGACGCCGACGTGGTGCTGCTCGCGGTGCCTTACGACGGTCACGACGAGCTGGTCGCCACGCTGCCGCTGGCGGGCAAGGTCGTCGTCTCGTGCGTGAACCCGCTGGCCTTCGACAAGGCCGGTCCCTACGGAAGGGTCGTCGACGGCGGCGAGGGCTCGGCCGCCGAGTCGGCCCAGCGGATCGCGCCCGATGCGCGGGTGGTCGGCGCCTTCCACCACGTCTCGGCGGTGACGCTGTGGGGTGAGGACCGCTACCTCGATGAGGAGGACGTGCTGGTCTGCGGGGACGACGCCGAGGCCAAGCAGGTCGTCATCGAGCTCGGCCGCTGCGTGACCGGTCGCGACGGCATCGACGCCGGCCGGCTCCGGCTGGCCCGCCAGCTCGAGCCGCTGACCGCCGTACTCATCTCGGTCAACAAGAAGTACAAGACCCACTCCGGCGTGCGGATCTCCGGCGTCTGAGCGCTGACCCGTCACCAAGTTGAGGACGGGTCGGCGTCAGTGGCGACCGTTCCAGCTGTCCCAGAGGGCGGCGTACGGGCCGCCGGCCGCCACCAGGTCGTCGTGCGAGCCGAACTCCGAGATCACGCCGTCCTCGACGACCGCCACCCGGTCGGCGTCATGGGCGGAGAACAGCCGGTGCGCGATCGCGATGACCGTCCGGCCCTCGAGGACGGCCGCGAGCGAGCGCTCCAGGTGCCGCGCGGCCCGCGGGTCGATCAGCGAGGTCGCCTCGTCGAGCACCAGTGTGTGCGGGTCGGCGAGCACCAGGCGGGCGAGTGCGACCTGCTGGGCCTGGGCGGCCGACAGGGCGCGGCCGCCCGAGCCGACCACCGTCTCGAGGCCGTCGGGCAGCGCCCCGACCCACTCCAGCGCGTCGACCGCGTCGAGGGCGGCGAGGATGTCGGCGTCGGTAGCGTTCGGCGGGGCCGCGAGCGCGAGGTTCTCGCGGAGCGTTCCGACGAAGACGTGGTGCTCCTGGGTCACCAGCGCGACGTGACCGCGAAGGTCGCCGAGGGGTAGCTCGACCAGGCCGACGCCGCCGACCGTGACGGCGCCCGTGCGCGGCGGATGGATGCCGGCGAGCAGCCGGCCGAGCGTGGACTTCCCGGCGCCCGAGGGACCGACCATCGCGATCCGCTCCCCGACCCCGACGGACAGGTCGACGCCGTGCAGGACGTCGCGGCCCTCGACGTACGCGAACCGCACGTCGTCGGCGTCGATCTGCTCGCCGCGCGGCTGCCGGCCGCTGACCTCGCGGTCGTCGGGCACGTACGCGACACCCAGCAGCCGCGAGAGAGAAGCCGCACCCATCTGCAGCTCGTCGAGGATCGAGACGATCCGGTCGACGGGGTCGATCAGCATCTGCACGTAGAGCGTCGCCGCGGTGACGTCGCCGAGCGAGACCTGGCCCTGGGTGTAGAGGTAGCCGCCGAACAGGAGCGTGCACACGGTCGGCACCAGGTAGCTGATCTCCATGCTCGGGAAGAACACGGTGCGCAGGTAGAGCGTGTAGCGCTCGGCGTCGTAGGAGCCCTTGATGTCGCGGTCGATGGTCGTGATCCGCTCCTCGCCCAGGCCGAGCGCCTCGACGGAGCGGGCACCTTCGACGGTCTCGGTGAGCGTCGCGTTGATGGTGGAGTACGACGCACTCTCGCGCAGGTAGCCGTCCTTGGCGCGCGCGAGGTACCACCGCAGCCCGATCACCAGCGCCGGGACGCCCAGCGCGCAGGGGAGGGCGACCCACCAGCCGACGCTCAGCGCCGCCGCGAACGTGAGGACTGCGGTGATCACGGCGATCGTCCACTCCGGCAGCGCCCAGCGCACCGACCAGCCGAGCTGCTCCACGTCGCGGCTGGTGCGGGTGAGCAGGTCGCCGGAGCCGGCGGACTCGACCACGCCGACCGGCAGGGCGAGGGCGTTGCCCACGAAGTCCTCTCGCAGCTCGGCCAGCACCTTCTCGCCGAGCACCTGGCTGACGTAGCGGGCGTAGCGGGTGAGCACGGACTGGAGCACCAGGAACCCGGCGAGCAGCGCGATGATGCGGTCGACGTGGGCGGTCGTCGTGCCGTTCTCGACGGCCTCGACCAGGCCGCCCAGCAGCCGGGGCGCGGCCAGCGCCGCGAGCGCGGCCAGGACGTGGAGCAGCACCGCGCCACCGAGCAGGCGAGGGTGCCGGCGGGCCAGGGTGCGCACGTAGCCGCGCATCGCGCCGGCGTCGGCGATGGGGAGTGTGGTGGCGCTCATCGGGGTGTTCATCCCACGACCTCCGAGGGCTGGAGCTCGGTCTCCCGGGTCACCACGGCGCGGTAGGCGGCGTTCTCGCCGAGCAGGTCGCCGTGGCTGCCGGTCGCGACGACCCGGCCGTCGATCAGCAGCACGACCTCGTCGACGGCGTCCAGCATGAGCGGGCTGGTCGAGGTGACCACGGTGGTCCGACCGGCGCGATGCTGCCGCAGGCGGGCCGCGATCCGGGCCTCGGTGTGGGCGTCGACCGCCGACGTCGGCTCGACCAGGATCAGGATCTCCGGATCCGCGGTGAGCGCCCGCACCAGCACGAGCCGCTGCCGCTGACCGCCCGAGAAGCTGCGCCCGCGCTCGGTGACGACCGCGTCGAGACCCTCGGGCAGCGCGTCGAGGATGTCGTCGGCCGACGCGGTGTCCAGCGCGCGGGCCGAGATCGCCGGTGCCGGTGACGTCGAGCCGGTCGCCGAGCCGTCCCGAGAACAGGGTGGCGCCGGTGTCGGAGACGACGATGCGCCGGCGTACCTCGGGACGCGCCAGCGCGGTGAGGGGTACGCCGCCCAGGGTCACGTCGTCGTCCATGTCGGGCGCGCACCCGCCGAGCCGGTCGGCGAGACGCGCGGACTCGTCCGGGTCGTCGCTCACGATCGCCGTGACGGCACCGGGTCGCACCGCCAGCCCCGACCGGGCGTCGGCCAGCGGGGCGCCGGGCGGCGGCGGGTCGGCCGGCACCGCGGGGTCGGTGACGTCGGGGGTGAGCGCCAGCACCCGGCACACGCGGGAGGCGGACGACCCGGGCGCGGATGAACTTGTTGGCGTACTCGGTGGCGGTGCGCAGCGGGATCATCAGGAACGCGGCGTAGCCGTAGAACGCGACCAGCTCGCCCGCAGTGATCGCGGCCGGACACGGCGTACCGTGCGCCGATCCAGACCACGACCACCACGAAGACGCCGGGGAGGAACACCTGGAGCGCGTCGAGCACCGACTGCAGCTTGGCCACCTCGACGCCGGCCCGCCGGGTGGTCTGCGACTCGCGGCGGTAGCGGTCGTGGAAGACCTGCTCGCCGCCGATCCCGCGCAGCACTCGCAGCCCGCCCACGATGTCGTTGGCGGTGTTGGAGAGGTCGCCCGTCAGCTCGCGCTGGCGGGCGCTGCGGCGTTGCAGCGGCGCGAGCAGCGGCCCGACGAACAGCATCAGCGACCGGTACGCCGATCAGCACGACGAGACCCAGCGTCATCGACGTGTGGAGCAGGATCACCGAGACCAGCAGGAACGACACGATGGCGCCGGCGAACCGCGCGGTGACGTCCATGACCTGGCCGAGGTGGGAGATGTCGCTGGTGCCGATGGCGACCACCTCGCCGGTCGAGACCTTGCGCGGCAGCGTGGCGCCGAGGTGCACCGTGTGCCGGCCGACGAGCTGGACGGTGCGGTAGGCAGCGGTCAGCCAGTTCGTGACGGCGAACCGGTGCCGGATGATTCCGCTGGCCGCCTGGACCAGGCCGATGGCGAACAGCAGGCCGGCGTACTGGAGCAGCGCGTGGGTGTCCTTGGCGGCCACGCCGCGGTCGATCGCCCGCCCGATCACGAACGGCATCACCGCCTGGCTGCTCATCCAGACGATGCCGAAGAACATCCCGGCGAGCAGGGTGCGCCACTGACCCTTGGCCATCCACCACAGGAAGCGCACCGCGGACCGGTGGTCCGCGGTGCCCGGATGGTCGAGAGGGAGCTGCCGCACCCGGCCACGTTACGGAGGAGGCGGGTGTGACTTCGACCGATTATCCGGCCGCGCTAGACGAGATCCTTGGTGATCAGGCGTCGCGGCAGCAGGACCAGCAGTGCGATCAGGACGAGGGCCATGGCGCCGCCGACGACCACGGCCCAGGTGCGATCGACGACCACGTCGAAGATGAACGTGGTGATGCACACGACGAGAAGGGAGACGGCGCCGAGGGCGAGGCTCGCGATCTTGCCTGCGGTGCTGACCAGCCGCTCCTTCACCTGCCGGCCGGACAGCGTGCGGTGCGCGGCCACCGGTGCCAGCACCAGCGCGGTCGTCACCCCGGCCAGCACCACCAGCACCAGGTAGAAGTCGCGCTGGAACTCGTCGAGGTCCCCGAACTTCTGCTGGAAGGGGAGCGTGAGCAGGAAGCCGGCAAGGAGCTGGACGCCGGTCTGCATGACCCGGAGCTCCTGGAGCAGGTCGCCCCACTTGCGGTCCGCACGCTCCTGGGCGGTCTCGTCCCGTCCGCCGCTCGTCCCGGTCGTTCACGGTGCCCGGTTCCCCTCAGACCGCCAGTTCATCCACGACCTCGGCGCCGGGCAGCTCGCCCAGCAGCCGGCCGGGAAGCACGATCTTCGACCTCCGCACGCCCGAGCCGATGATCGCGACGTCGATGTCGAGGCAGCGCGGGTCGACCATGACCCGCCACTCGCTCGGGAGGCCGAGCGGGGTGATGCCGCCGTACTCCATCCCGGACTCCGCCACGGCCCGGTCCATGGAGAGGAACGACGCCTTGCGTACGTCGAGCAGCCGGCGTACCCGGTTGTTGACGTCGGCGCGGGTGTCGGCGCGCACCACGCAGGCGGCGACCCGCTCCTCCCCGGCCCGGCTCCCGGCGATCACCACGCAGTTGGCGCCGGTGTCCATGGGCAGGTCGTAGGCCGCGCTCATCGCTGCCGTGTCGGCCTGCTCCGGGTCGATCTCCACCACCGCGACCTCGGCGGCCGCCGGCCAGGCCGCGAGAGCGGCCGCGACCGGCGGCGCGAGGAGGTGGGGATTCTCGAGCGGGGGCAGGGACTTCAGGGTGCCGATCTCGGGAAGGGTCACGGGCCGATTCTGCCCGGGGTCCTACGCGGTGGGCATCACTGCCCAGGCCACGACGTACGCGACCACGAGGGTGCCGAGTCCGAAGATCGCACCGAGGACGGTGAGCACCCGGACCAGGGTGACGTCGACGCCGAGGTAGTCGGCCACGCCGGCGCAGACGCCGCCGAGGACCTTGTCGTGGGTGTTGCGGACCAGCCGCTTGCGGCTCTGTTCGGTGTTCATCGGTTCTCCTCGCTGGGGGGTTCGGTGGGCTCGGCCGGGTCGGCCTGCTCGATCGGGTCGGCCTGGGTCTCGGGCTCGGTCTCTGGCTGGGGCTCGGTCTGCTCGGGAGGCGCGACCCAGCCGACCTGTCGGGTCTCGCGGCCGCGGTGGCCGGTCACGGCCAGGGCGATGAGGCCAGCGGCACCGGCGAGCACCCACGGGGCGGGCAGCAGCCAGCGGACGTCGTCACCCTCGACGACGTCGCCGACGATCAGGGCCCAGATGGCGACCAGGCCGAGCAGCGCCACTCCCATCACGAGATGGCCGACGTTGACCGGGTGCCGACCGCTCTCGCGCTGGGCAGTCTCGGTGACGGTGGTGTCGGTCATCGGTCGATCCTCTCTTCGGTGTCCACGGTGATCTCTCCGAACACGAGCTCGGCGTCGATGGTCAGGATGGGGGCGCCGACGGTCCGGGCACTGTGCCGGGCACTGTTGGAGCTGCTCTCGTTCTCCCCGAACAGCCGGGTCTCGCCGCCGTCGACACTGGCGTCGACCGCGACGTCGACGCCGTCGGGCACGGTGACCACGATCTGGCCGAACACGGCCTCGACATCGATGTGCCGGCCGTCGAGGTTCTCGATGTCCCGCACGTCGCTCAGGTCGAGGTCGATCTTGCCGGCGAACAGCTCGTAGGTGTCATCGACGTCCGCTGCCAGCGTTGGCGACTCGTCGATCTTGCCGGCGTCGACCTCGTGGGCCGCGGTGGCGCCCGCGGTGCCCAGGGCGGCGATCAGCCCGACCGCGATCAGACCACCGGCCCGGCCGTAGAACGCCCCGACCACGAGCATCGCGCCGATCAGCCCGAGGGCCAGCGCGGGGTAGGCCGAGTCGGTGACCGAGGCCCCGGCGAGGTCGACGATCCCGAGGACGCCGACGGCCAGAGCCGTGAGTGCCATGGTGAACCAGAACAGGATCGGGCCGCGCTTCTTGGGGTTCCGCGGCGGCGGGATGTACGACGTCGGCGCGCTCGGCTGTCCCGCGCCCGGATAGGTCACGCCCGGAGTCGGGTGCGGCGGGGCCGGGCGGACGCGGCCGCGAGTCACCGCGGACGCTGACGATGACCAGCGCGATCAGGCCCAGCACGGCCAGCGGCCACGGGAAGCCCCAGTCGCCCATCGAGTCACCGATGACGGCCAGCGCCGCGATCGCCCCGACGATGATCAGGGCCACCCCCCGGCTGCGGTCGTCGAGCCGCAGCTTCGCGTCGTTGGTGCCCTCCTCGGGCACCAGCAGCCAGCCGGCGCCGTAGATCAGCAGGCCGGCGCCGCCGAAGAAGATGAGGACCACCAGGGCCACGCGCAGGATGATCGGGTCGACGTCGAGGTGCCGGGCCAGTCCGCCCGCGACGCCGGCGATCTTGCGGTCGTCACGGCTGCGGCGCAGCCGGCCGAGGTCGCGGATCTCGTCGCGGGTCACGCGGGGCCCGTCGTCCGGACCGGCATGCCCGCCGGAGTCCGACGGGTGCTCGGCCGGAGCCTCGGGAGGGTTCTGTGTCATGTCATCCAGACTGCGGCGTTGCGGGGCCCCGCACCATCGGGGAGCACCCTGGTTCTGGGCGCCCTCCGGCACGTCGTGCCTCAGGGGCGGACCGGGGTTTGTCCTCATGGTTGCGCACCTGTGCCTGTGTGACGATTGAGGCAAGATGAGCAACCCCTCCGCCCAGGCCGCCTACGAGCCGCGCCGGGCCACCCGTGACCTCCGCGAGCCGATCATCGGCGGCGTGGCGTCCGGGCTCGCCCGCCACCTGGGCCTCCCGGTGCTCTGGATCCGGGTCGGTTTCGTCGTGACCGCGGCGCTGGGCGGCATGGGCATCGCGTTCTACGCCGGGCTCTGGCTGCTGCTGCCGGCGGGCGACCAGTTCGAGACCGCCGCGCCCGGCCTCGAGAGCGCCACGCGGGGCGGTCGTCGGCCCGGCCGGATCCGCCGGCTGACCGACATCGGCCCGATCGTCGCGCTCGCGGCGCTGGGCATCGGCCTCGTCTTCACGATGGAGGCGTTGTTCGGCCGCGGTGCGCTGATCTGGCCGATCGCGATCGGGCTGGCCGGCATCGCTCTGCTCTGGCGACAGGCCGACGAGGCGCAGCGCGAGCGCTGGCTCGACACCTCCGGCCGGATCAACCCGACGCGGGTGATCCTGGGCGACGGTGGGTGGGCGTCGTACGCCCGACTGGCCGCCGGCGTCGGCCTGATCATCCTGGCCCTGTTGCTGTTCGCGCTGCGCAGCGGCTCCGTGTCGGTCGCACTGGACGTCACGTTCGCGGCCCTGGTCGGCGTGGTCGGCATCGGCATCGTCGTCGGCCCGTGGATCTTCCGGCTCGCGACCGAGCTGACCGACGAGCGCGCGGAGCGGGTCCGCACCCAGGAACGCGCCGACGTGGCCGCCCACCTGCACGACTCCGTCCTGCAGACCCTCGCGCTGATCCAGAAGAACTCGGGCGACTCCGCCACGGTCGCCCGGCTCGCGCGCGCCCAGGAGCGTGACCTGCGCGCCTGGCTGTACGTCGGGGAGTCCACCGACGACCGCAGCGTGGCCAGCGCGCTGCGCGGGGCGTCCGCTGAGGTCGAGGACGCCCACGGCGTCACCGTCGACGTGGTCACCGTCGGGGACCGCGACTACGTCGAGGCGCTGCGGCCGGTGGTCGCGGCGACCCGCGAGGCGGTCACCAACGCGGCCAAGCACGCCGGCGTACCCAGGGTCGACGTCTACGCCGAGATCACCGACGATGCGGTGGACGTGTTCGTGCGCGACCGCGGCCGCGGCTTCGACCCGGCCGTCACCCCCGAGGACCGGTACGGCGTCCGGCACAGCATCATCGACCGCATGCAGCGGCACGGCGGCACCGGCGAGATCCGGTCCACCGTCGGCGAGGGCACGGAGGTGCACCTGCACCTGCCCCGGCCCGCAGACCAGGAAGGCGACGACGAATGACGACAGCCCAGGGACGGGAGTCGCGAATGATCGGAGTGGTGGTCGTCGACGATCACGGGATGTTCCGCCGCGGGGTCCGCGCCGAGCTCGAGGCGGCGGGGTCGGGCGTGGTGCACGTGCTCGCCGAGGCCGCCGACGTCGACGAGGCGGTGGCGGCGGTGGCCGAGCACCAGCCCGACGTCGTACTCCTCGACGTGCACCTGCCGGGCGGCGGCGGCGTCGAGGTCATGAGACGGTTGCTTCGTCCCCGGGCGCCCCACGTCTCGGGCACCTTTGTTCCTGGCTTTGTCGGTGAGCGACGCCGCGGAGGACGTGATCGGGACCATCCGCGGCGGCGCGCGCGGCTACGTCACCAAGACGATCACCGGCCCCGAGCTGGTGTCGGCGATCCGCCGGGTCTCCGACGGCGACGCCGTCTTCTCGCCCCGCCTGGCCGGGTTCGTCCTGGACGCGTTCGCCGGCACGATCGAGGTCGCGGCGGTGGACGAGGACCTCGACCGGCTCACCGAGCGCGAGCGGGAGGTGATGCGGCTGATCGCCCGCGGCTACGCCTACAAGGAGGTCGCGAAGGAGCTGTTCATCTCGATCAAGACCGTCGAGACCCACATGTCGTCGGTGCTGCGCAAGCTGCAGCTCTCCTCTCGCCACGAGCTCACCCGCTGGGCCTCGGACCGCCGCCTGCTCTGACCGCCTTTCCGGCCCGGCACCGTCGGGTACTGCGGCCTATGGCCGCAACCGACGTCCGTGCTCCCGACGAACTGGACGAGGGTGGTCTCAAGAGATCCATCACCGGCCGGCAGCTCTTCTTCTACACACTCGGCGACGTTCTCGGCTCGGGCATCTACGTCCTGATCGGACTCGTTGCTGCCGCCGTCGGTGGCGCGTTCTGGATCGCGTTCGCGGTCGGCATCTCGGTCGCGGCGATCACCGGTACGGCGTACGCCGAGCTGGTGACGAAGTACCCGAAGGCGGCCGGCGCCTCGCTCTACGTCAACAAGGCGTTCGGCAGCAAGGCGCTCACGTTCCTGGTCACGGTGTCGTTCCTCTCCGCCAGCTTCGCGGCGGCGGGGTCGCTGGCGAGTGGGTTCGCTGCCTACTTCGCCGAGCTGTGGGCCGGGCCACCGGCGCTGCTCGTCACCCTGCTGTTCGTCCTGGCCCTGTCGATCGTGAACTTCATCGGCATCAGCGAGTCGGTCGTCGTCAACATGGTGATGGCGTTCGTAGAGATCCTCGGGCTGGCGATCGTGATGTTCATCGGCGTCTGGTACATCGCCGAGGGCAACGCCGACTTCGGCGTCCTGACCGAGTTCAGCACCGACGGCAGCCCCGCACTCGCGATCCTCGCGGGTGTCGCCCTGTCGTTCTTCGCGATGACCGGCTTCGAGAACACCGCGAACGTCGCCGAGGAGACCATCGACCCTTGTCGGTCCTTCCCGCGCTCCCTGATCGGCGGCATGATCGTGGCCGGCGCCATCTACGTGTTGGTCTCGGTTTCCGCGGCGCTCACCGTCGACACCGAGACCCTCGCCGGATCCGACGCGGCGCTGCTCGAGGTGGTCGAGAAGGGGATCCTGCCGCTCGACACCGGCCTCATGTCCGACCTGTTCGTGGTGATCGCGATGATCGCGATCACCAACACCACCCTGGTCGCGATCGTCACCCAGCCCCGGATCCTCTACGGCATGGCCAACGAGGACGTCGTACCGGACGTCTTCGCGAAGATCCACTCGCGCCGTCGCAGCCCGTGGGTCGGGCTGCTCTTCAGTGCCGCGGTCGTGGGCGGCCTGCTGGTCGCCGGCACGTTGATCACCGAGGCCGGCGCGGCGGTGAACCTCGTGGAGCGGCTGGCCCTGGTCACCGTGCTCTTCCTGCTCTTCATCTACATGCTGGTGATCGTGTCCGCGCTGAAGCTGCGCGGGCGGGACGAGACCGAGGAGACGTTCCGGGCCAACACGTTCCTGCTGATCGTCGGGCTTCTGGGCAACGCGGCGATCCTGGGCTGGTCGGTCTACGACGACCCGGCCGCACTGCTCTGGTGCGCGGCCCTCATCGCGGTAGGGGTGGTGCTCTTCCTGATCGAGCGCTACCTCACTCCCGACCGCTGACTACGCTCGAGGAGTGCGTCGGCTGCTGTTGGTGGTGCTGCTGGCGGCGCTCGTCGCCGGGTGCTCCGGCGAGTCGGGGACGACCGAGACGCCTGCAGCCGGGCGGACGCCGACGTCGTCCGCTCCCTCGTCCAGCCCGCCGCCGCCGTCGCCCAGCGAGGACGCCGCGCCGCCGTCGTACTCCTCGTGGGAGCTGGGCGCCCACCCGCTGCGGCTGCGCCCGGACGGTCTGGGCGAGATCCTGCCCGACGCCGCCGTCCCTGCGGGAGCGGCGCTACCCGACCCGGGACGTGCTGCCACCGCCGCCGGACGGCAGGTTCCGCGGCACCGTCGGACCGGTCGCGCCGCGGATCGCTGCACGTTCGACATGGACCCCGGCGTGCCCGGTGCCCCTCGACGGGCTGCGCTACCTGACGGTCTCGTTCCGCGGCTTCGACGGTGACCCGCACACCGGCGAGCTGATCGTGGCGGCGTCGGAGGCCGACGACATCGTGTCGGTGTTCCGCGCGCTGTACGCCGCCGACTTCCCGATCGAGGAGATGCGGATCCCGACCACGCGAGACCTCGACGCCCACCCGACCGGCGACGGCAACAACACCGCCGCGATGGTGTGCCGGCCGACGGTCGGCGCCACGTCGTGGTCCGCGCACGCCTACGGCCTGGCGATCGACGTGAACCCGTTCATGAACCCCTACCAGCGCGGCGACGTCGTGCTCCCCGAGCTCGCCTCCAGCTACCTGCGCCGCGACTGGCAGCGGCCCGGCATGTTCGGCCCGGACTCTCTCGTGGTGCGCGAGTTCGCCCGGATCGGCTGGTTCTGGGGCGGCGACTGGCGCACGCTCAAGGACTACCAGCACTTCTCGGCGACCGGCAGATAGCACTGGTCTACTGTTCGGGCCCATGGACTTGCTGCGCCAGATCCTGCTGGTGATCCACATCCTCGGTTTCTCCGCCCTCATCGGCGGCCTGATCGTCCAGGCCGGCCGCCCCGAACGGGTCGTCAACTCGGCCATGCGCGACGGCGTCGGCACGGCGTTCGTGGCCGGCATCGCCCTGGTCGGCGTGCTCCAGGCCGACGACGTGGAGGTCAACAACACCAAGATCGCGGTGAAGGGCCTGATCGGCCTGCTGCTGCTGATCCTGGTCATGGCCAACTCCCGCAAGGAGCGGATCCCGAACGGCCTGTGGGTCGGCCTGTTGCTGCTGTCGATCGCGAACGTCTGCGTCGCGGTGTTCTGGTCCTCCGTGCACGCCTGAGCGGCGCTACTCGGGCGGCTCCGCTTGTAACACGCCGTCCACCGCTCTATCTGGCCGCTGCAACGGCGTGGGAGATCGGTCAACAGCGTGTTACAAGCACCAACCCGTGACCGACTGTCAGGGAGGCCGGCCGGGCTAGGCGGCGCGGCGCCGCGGCCTGGGGCGCGGCCCACGTGCCAGGTACGGCGTCAGGTCGTCGATCGACTCCCCGAACAGTCGACAGGTGTCGAGGTACTCGCGGCGGAGCCGCTGGAGAGCGACCTCGCGCGCGACGCCGAAGAGGTCGTCCCACACCACCCGCGACATGCCGAGCTTGAAGCCGCACACCCAGTCCTGACGTTGCTTCTCCCGCCAGACCACCTCCTCGGCCGACGCGATCGCGAAGCCACCTTCGTCCACCCGCTGGTACTTCACCTTCCCGTCGAACTCGAACACGTGCCGGCCGAGCCGCAGGTCGCACCACGCCGTGCGACCGCCGGCGCTCAGCCCGAACTGGGTCTGCGGACGGCCGAAGCCCAGCTCGGTCACGACCTCCCGGGTGAGGGTCTCCCCGACCGAGTCCGAATCCGGGTCCGAGAGCTCGACCGCCTCGCGCACGACGGTGACGTGCGGCCAGGACTTCATCAGCGCGACCTCGGCGTCGAGCTCGGCCAGGCTCGTTCCGCTGCGTCGCGCCGAGTCGATGGCCACCACCCCTGCTCGAAGGCCGTGCTCTCGGGCGATGTCGACCGCCGTCCGGGCCGGCCCCAGCACTCCGACCCCGCCGACCCGTACCACCCGCTCTGCGACGTACGGCGCCAGATGGTGCTTCACTCCGTGCCGGAGGTGGGAGCCGACAACGCCCGGCCGGGTGACATGCGTCATCGGCGTGTGCGGTCGGAGGATGGCCAGGTCGAGCTCGTGGGCAGCAGAGTCGTGGCTCCTCTCGTGCGGGCGACCGATGCGCAGACAAGCGGCACGGTCGACGAGGAGGCGCTGGTCGCGGTACGTCGTGAGGGAGGCGACGAACGCCGACTCGGCGTAGACGCCGCGCCGTACCGCAACGAGGTCGCCGTGCCGCACCAACCGGTCGATGCGCTCCGGGGCCATCCCCGCCGCGACTGCCTGCTCGCGCGTCACCAGGCCGTGCTGGGCGGCCATGATGCCGAGGACCGTGGGATTCATGGCGACACGGTTGCCGCTATCGACCGTCGTCCGCCACCGCGCTCATCGTGCCTGTGGACGACCGTCTGAACGTGGCGTGGCAATCGGCGCTTGTAACACGCCGTCCACCCATCTACCCGGCCGCTGCAACGGCGTGGGAGATCGGTCAACAGCGTGTTACATGCGCGCGCCGCCGCCGCTGTCCGCGTCCCCACGTAGGGTTGCGAACAGCATGAGTACGCCGTTGCCCCAGCCTGGGCTCGACCTTCCGGGCTTCGACCAGACTCCCGCCGAGGAGCCGCGGACCACTCGTCGCGGCCCGAGCGCCGACGAGCTGCTCGAGGGACTCAACGAGCCGCAGCGGGCGGCGGTCCGGCACGCCGGGGCGCCGCTGCTCGTGGTGGCCGGTGCGGGCTCGGGCAAGACGCGGGTGCTGACCCGGCGGATCGCCTGGCTGATCTCCGAGCGCAAGGCTCATCCCGGCTCGATCCTGGCGATCACGTTCACCAACAAGGCCGCGGCCGAGATGAAGGAGCGGGTCGAGGCGCTGGTCGGCCGGCGGGCGCGGGTGATGTGGGTGAGCACGTTCCACTCGGCGTGCGTGCGGATCCTGCGCAAGGAGATCGACAAGGTCGGCTTCAAGTCCAACTTCTCGATCTACGACGCCCAGGACCAGAAGCGGCTGATGACCCTGGTCATCCGCGACCTCGACCTCGACCCCCGGCGCTACCAGCCCGGCCCGGTGCTGCACTGGGTCAGCAACCACAAGAACGAGCTGCGTGACCCCGAGGAGGTCGCGGCCGACGCGCGCAACGGGATCGAGGAGACCTACTCCGCGGCGTACACCACCTACCAGCGGCGGCTGCGCGAGGCCAACGCCCTCGACTTCGACGACCTGATCATGGCCACCGTGCACCTCTTCCAGGCGTTCCCCGAGGTGCGGGAGGTCTACCGGCGTCGCTTCCGGCACGTGCTCGTCGACGAGTACCAAGACACCAACCACGCGCAGTACGCCCTGATCCACCAGCTCTGCGCCGACGACCCCGAGCTCGCCGAGGAGGAGCGGGTGGAGCCCGCCGAGCTGATGGTGGTGGGCGACGCCGACCAGTCGATCTACGCGTTCCGCGGCGCCAACATCCGCAACATCCTCGACTTCGAGCAGGACTTCCCCGACGCCACCACGATCCTGCTCGAGCAGAACTACCGCTCCACCCAGACCATCCTCAACGCCGCCAACTCCGTGATCGGCCACAACCAGGGCCGCAAGCCGAAGCGGCTGTGGTCCGACGCCGGTGACGGCGAGCGAATCGTCGGCTACGTCGCCGACGACGAGCACGACGAGGCGCGGTTCGTCTCCGAGGAGATCGACCAGCTCACCGACGAGGGCGCCAAGCCCGGTGACGTCGCCGTCTTCTACCGCACCAACGCCCAGTCACGAGTGTTCGAGGAGGTGTTCATCCGCACCGGCCAGCCCTACAAGGTGGTCGGCGGGGTGCGCTTCTACGAACGCCGTGAGGTGCGCGACGCGCTGGCCTACCTGCGGATGCTGGTCAACCCCGACGACCAGGTCTCGCTGCGCCGGATCCTCAACGTGCCCAAGCGGGGCATCGGCGACCGCGCGGTCGCCTGCGTGCAGGAGCTCGTCCGACCGCGAGCGCGTCACGTTCTGGGAGGCGCTGCGCCGCGCCGAGGAGGCACCCGGGCTGGCCACCCGGAGCCTCGCCAACATCCGCGGCTTCGTCGCCATGGTCGAGGAGCTGCAGTCGATGGTCGACGCCGGCGAGCGCGCCGACGTGATCCTCGAGTCGGTGCTGGCCCGCTCCGGCTACCTCGAGCAGCTCGAGGCCTCCGAGGACCCGCAGGACGCCACCCGGGTCGAGAACCTCGGCGAGCTGGTCGCGGTCGCCCGCGAGTTCTCCGACGACCCCGTGGCCGGGCCCTCGGCCGACCCGGCCGACGTCGACGCCGGCATCGTCGCCCCGGGCCTCGGTGACTTCCTGGAGCGGGTGGCGCTGGTCGCCGACACCGACCAGATCCCCGACGAGCCCGACGCGGAGGACCAAGGGCGTCGTCACCCTGATGACGCTGCACACCGCGAAGGGGCTGGAGTTCCCGGTGGTGTTCCTCACCGGGCTCGAGGACGGCGTCTTCCCGCACTCGCGCTCGCTCGGCGACCAGCCCGAGCTCGAGGAGGAGCGTCGGCTCGCGTACGTCGGCATCACCCGGGCGCGGGAGCGCCTCTACATCTCCCGCGCGGTGGTGCGGTCGGCGTGGGGTGCGCCGTCGCACAATCCCGGCTCCCGGTTCCTCGACGAGCTCCCCGTCGACCTCGTCGACTGGCGCCGCACCGAGGCGGCCCAGACCTCGTGGGGCCGCCCCGACCTGGCCAGCGGCTCGTCGGCCCGGCTGGGCTCGCCGACCGCAGCCGGGCGCCGCAACTTCTCCTCGGCCGCCGCTCGCGCCGATGCCGCCGCCAAGGCCAAGCCGGCCCGCGAGATCCCCTCGCTCGAGCCCGGCGACCGGGTCGTCCACGACTCCTTCGGCATGGGCACGGTGGTCGCCGTCGAGGGCGCGGCCGACAAGGCCGTCGCCTCGATCGACTTCGGGTCCGAGGGCGTGAAGCGGTTGCTGCTCAGGTACGCCCCCGTCGAGAAGCTCTAGCCGCGCCCGAGTCAGACGCGGTAGCGCGTTCCCTATCCGCGCACGCCCGATCCACGCCACCATGGACAGACGATGGCGCGCACACGCAGGCTGCTCGTGGTGGCCGCGGCCTGGGCGATCCCGATCGCCTGGATCGCGGTGGCGCTGCTGTCCGGGCCCTCGGACGGGACGATGATCTCTCCGTCCGGGGCGATGCTCGGCGCAGACCGCTGGGGCGAGTCGATCACGGTGGTGCGCACCTACGGCGACACTCCGCTGCGCGAGGGCGACGTCATCAGCCGCATCGACGACGTACCGATCGGCGAGTGGGTGGACGGACGTCCGCCGAGCTCGCGCGACGTCGGCGACGTGGTCCGCTACGAAGTGATCCGGCCGGGGGCGGAGCTGGATCAGCGCCGGGTCATCGCGGTGCCACTCATCCGCTACCCGGCCGCCGACGCGGCGTACCACAACATCGTGACTCTCGTCCTGTTCGCGATGCTGCTGTCCGCGGCATCCCTGGCCTACTGGCGCCGGCCACGCCTGCCGGCCGCCGGGGCGTTTCTCCTCGCCGCGTCGCTGGTGACGGCGCTGCTCGACGTCGTGGCCCTTCGGCCTCGGTGCGATCGACCTCGCCGGTTCGCGTGGCATCTGGCCGCACCTGGTCGGCGAGGTGGTGTGCGCGGTCGGGATCGGCACCCTCCTGCTCACGGCGCTGGTGTTCCTGCCGGAGCCGTCGGGATTCCGCGCGATGGTCCGCCCCCCTTGCGTACGCCGTGCCCCTGGCGGGCTACGCCGCGTGGGCGCTGCTCGTCGCCCAGTGGCTGGAGCCTCCCGCGGCCCGCCTCCAGGGCCTGATCACCGTCGCCGGGCCCGCGCTCGCGGCCACGGTGCCGGTGGCGCTGGCGTTCCTGCTGCGCGGCTACCTGAGGGCACCCACCCGAGACGATCGACTCGCCGCCCGGCTGGTGCTGCTGGCGCTGGTGGGTGGCCTCACGGTGCGGCTCCTGCTCATCGACGTTCCACGCCGGATCACCGACGATCCCGTCGTGCCCGTGGGAGGTGCTGGCGCTGCTGCTGGCACCGGCGGTCCTGACCTGCTTGGTCGTCGCGATGCTGCGCTACCGGCTCGATGAGATCGAGCCCACCGTGCGCCGCACCCTGGTCCAGGCCATGGTGGCGGCACTGGTCGGCGGCGTCTTCGTCGCCGTCGCGGGGGCGGTGAACCTCGCGTCCGACACGTCCTTCGAGGCGATGGTGGCGGGCGGCGTGGTGGCCCTGCTCCTGTTGCCGCTGGCCGTCGCGCTCAACCGATGGATCCGTCGACTCGTCTACGGCGAACGCGCGTCCGCGCACCAGGTCGTCGCCGAGCTCCGCCGACTCGACCCCCTCACCGCGCCCACCGACGCCCTGCACGAGACGCTGGCGCTCCTGGCCAGGCGGCTCCAGCTGTCCTGGGCCGCCATCGAGGTGTACGGCGAGGGCGAGGATGCGATCGAGACCTCGATCGGCGAGCCGCGCGGGTCCGCGAGCGTGGTCGAGCTCGTGGTGGGCGGGACGCTCGTGGGTCGGCTGCAGCTCGAGGTGGACCCGGCCAGGGACCCGTTCGGCGCCGCCGACCGGCGGCTTCTCGAGGACGTCGGCAGCCAGGTGGGTGCCCTCGTCCAGGCGGTGTCGATCAACCGGGACCTGCAGCTGTCCCGCCAGCACCTCATCACCGCGCGCGAGGAGGAACGGCGCCGGGTCCGCCGCGACCTCCATGACGGCCTCGGCCCCTCCCTCGCCACGCTGGCGATGCGGCTGGACGCTGCCCGCGACCTCCTTGCCGAGGATCCGGAGCGCGCGGCGGAGCTGTTGGACCAGCTCTCCGACCAGGCCCGTGAGGAGATCGCCGAGGTACGCCGGCTCGTCGACGGCCTGCGACCGCCGGCCCTGGACCAGCTCGGCCTGGTGTCGGCCCTGAGGCAGCGAGCCGACGAGCACAACCTGGCGGTCCGTTCCCATCGCGGCAGTACCGGGATGACCTGGTCCGTCGGCAGCCGACGACGAGATCGGGCCGCTGCCCGCGGCGGTGGAGGTCGCGGCGTACCGGATCGTGGTCGAGGCGGTGAACAACGCCGCCCGCCACAGCGCCGCCGAGTCCTGCACGGTGACCCTGCAGCTGGATGCCGAAGCTTGCACGTCCGGGTCCAGGACACCGGGGTCGGCCTGGCCCCGGCGGCGGCACCGGGCGTCGGGCTGTCGTCGATGCGGGAACGCGCGGAGGAGCTCGGGGGCACCTGCACAGTGACATCGACGGCCGGCACCGGCACGCTGGTCGAGGCGATGCTGCCGCTGGCAGTGTCGGCGGCCCGAGATCCGGGAGTGGTGTGATGGAGCCGTTGCGCGTCCTCGTGGTCGACGACCACGAGAAGTTCCGCGAGGGACTCGAGGCCATGCTGGCGGCGACCGAGTCCGTCGAGGTGGTCGGCAGCGTGGCCGACGGTCGCGAGGCGGTGGACCTTGCCCTCGAGCTGCAGCCCGACGTGATCCTGATGGACCTGCACATGCCCCGGCTCAACGGAGTCGAGGCCACGGCGCGGATCGTGCAGTCCTCGCCCCACATCAGCGTGCTCGTGCTGACGATGATGGAGGACGAGGAATCCGTGTTCGCAGCCGTGCGCGCGGGCGCCCGCGGCTATCTCCTCAAGGGCGCCCGGCGCGGCGAGATCGTGCGTGCGATCGAGGCGGTCGGAGCCGGTGAGGTCATCTTCGGGCCGGGGATCGCGGACCGGATGATGACCTTCTTCCGCGGCGCGCGGACCCGACCGAGCTCGGACGTGTTCCCGCAGCTCACCGAGCGGGAGCGGGTGATCCTGGGGCTGATCGCCGACGGGCTGGAGAACGCCGAGATCGCCCGCGAGCTGGGGCTGTCCGTGAAAACGGTGCGCAACCACGCCAGCAACATTTTCGCCAAGCTTCAGGTCGCCCACCGCGCGCAGGCGATCATCATGGCCCGCGAAGCCGGGCTCGAGTGAGGCCCTCAGCACCCGTCGTCGAACCTCAGGTCCTCGCGGACGTCCGCTCCGATCTGGCGTACCCGCGCCTCGTCGAGGAACACCACCTGCGCACCTCCCGAGGTCGTCCCGGTGTCGCCGGTCAGCACGCAGGTCTCGACGCGGTCCGGGCGGATCAGGGTGATCGCCTGGGCCAGGCGGTAGAGCTCGGTCGGCCCGAGGTCGGTGTCGAGGCCGGACAGTGCCGCCAGCGCCCCACGCTCCATGAACCCCTCCTCGTCCTCGTGCGCCCGCAGACCGTCGAGGATCCCGAGCATCGTCCCCTGCTGGTTGGCGGATCGGGCGAAGTCGCTGGCGGGCAGCTGCCTGGTGCGCGTGTAGTCCAGGGCCTCGGTGCCGTTGAACTCGTTGGCTCCCTTCCGTACGTCGAGGTCGAACTCGTCGTCCCGGAACGCGCGGTCCGACTGCACGACGACCCCGCCGATGCTGTCGACCATCTCCGTGAAGCCGTCGAACCCGGCCACGAACACGTAGTTCGGCTGGATGCCGACGAGGTCCGCGACGACCTCCGCCGTGAGGTCCTGACCGCCCAGCGACATGGCCTGGTTGATCCGGTCCAGCCCATGCCCGGGGATCGTCGAGCCACGAGTCCCTCGGGATCCCGATCCCGGCGGCTCGCCCGGAGGCCAGGTCGAGACCCACCAGCTGGATGGCGTCGGAGTTGCCCTCCAGCACGTCCTGCCCGGGACGGGCATCGGAGCCCAGGGCGAGGATCCACACCACGCCGTCGCTGAAGTCGACGTCCTTGGCCGTCTCCACCTCGGTGAGGCTGAACGTCGCTGGGCGCACGGTGGCATTCGGCACCGTCAACCCGGCCAGCACGAGCACGAGCGCCAGCTTGGCCGCGAACCGCCAGCGTCGGCGGGCGGTCATGACGAGCCTCCGCGTCGACCGGCTCAGCGTCGTCGCGCGCGACGTCGTACCCGAAGATCGACCAGGTGCCCTGGTCCTCCTCGAGCAGGAGGCGACCGGTGAGCGTGAACGGGGTCACCTCCCCGTCGGCTGCTCGGCCTCGAACTCGAGGCGCACCGCAGCCGACGCCCCGACCACGTCCTGGCCGTCGACGATGAAGGAGAGGCGGGCGTCGAGCCGGGTCGACCCGACGGACGAGGCCTGGCGATAGCGATTCGCGGTGAGCAGGTCGATGTCACGGGCGGCGCTCACCGCGGCCCCTCCGGTGAACGCGTCGAACGCCCCCACGAATTGCTCGCGCGGGTAGTCGCCCAGGAACCCTTCGACGACGTAGTGGGAGAGCACGTCGCCCACCTCCGTCTCCGCGTCGGCCTGGGCCTTCTCGTCGAGCGAGCCGGCACCGCGCACCGTCTGGACGCTCAGCGCCATCTGGCCCGACGGGGGGCTGGGTTCGGGTGGCTCGTCGCCCGAGCACGAGGACAGCAGCGCCGAGGCGACGAGGAGGACGGTGGCACGCCGGCGCCGCGTGCCGCCGTGTGCCCCCCGCGCTCGCGTCATGCCCGCCATGATTGCCCATCAGGCCAATGGGTGACTCAACTCGCGGACACCGAGTTGAGGACCGGCAGGTCGAAGTCGTCGAGGTTCTCCCGTGCCGGGTGCTTCCGACCGACCGGCCCGGTCGCGAACTCGCGCAGGACATTGCCGGTCACCTTCCGCACGAACCGGCGGGTCCGATCGCCCAGCGGGCGCTCGCACGCGTCGATCATGGCGCAGCCCCAGCGCAGGGTGCCTGCCGTGAAGACCCCCGATCCCGAACGGTCGTGTAGTAGACCGACTGCGCGGACGTGGTCGCTCCCCGGCAGTCGTACGGCGTGTGGCTGAGCACCTGCAGCGGCCGCGGCAGCTGCCGGTCCGGGTAGACCCGGTCCGCCTCCGGACCGACGAGGCCCGGCGCGCGGTCGCCGTACCCGAAGCCGGTACCGGCGAAGCCCCACCACCGCGGCGAGACCACGACGTAGTCGACGTCGACGGGGTAGCACTCGTACTGCATGCCGATCAGCTCGTGCTCCGGCCGCGGCGCGGGAGCGTCGCGGAAGCGGGAGGTCGCCTCGTCGGGGCGCTTCTCCCGCAGCGGGTCGAGGTGCGCGTCGTCCCGGTAGCCCACGACCACCCGGGCCGGTCCGGTGGCGCGTTCGGTGAGCCGGATCCGCCAGTACATCGTGTTCGCGCCGAGGAAGGCGAGGTTGGTGCCGGCGTCGCGCGCGTCGGTCACGGCGCGACGCATCGTGGGCGTCCAGTACTCGTCGTGGCCCAGGGACACGTAGCCGTGCGCGCCGGCGAGCACACCGGGTTGCTCGTGGAGGTCGACGTTGGTGAAGTAGGACAGGGGGATGCCGAGCCCCTCGGCACGGACGCACCACCGGCAGCGCGGCGGTGCGGTAGTCGTTGGCACCGGTCGCGCCGTTGTAGGGGCGGTCGAAGCTGACCGCCCAGCTCCTGCGGTCGCCGGCGGGGCCTTCGTAGAGGCTGTAGCCACCCCAGGCGTTGTAGGCCTGCCAGGTCGTGATCGGCGCGACCAGTGCGACCGTGCCCTCCGCCGACTCGGACGACACGACGTACGGCACGAGCGCGTCGAACCCGGAGCCGGTCCGCAGCTTCAACACGTAGTAGCCGGGCGTCCAGCCCGTGGTGTCGATCGTGAGGGAGCGGCGCCACGGAGCGACCACTGTCCGGGTCTCGGCGGGCTCCAGGATCGCGTCGCGCTGCAGGACGCCGCGCCGCGGGCGCGACTGCCACACCGCCGTGCCCCAGCCGCCCCGGTACGCACCGATCCGGTAGGCCGTCACGCGGTACGACGCAGCCGACGTCGACACCTTGAGCCCCACCTGCGTCCCGGGAGTGCCGCTGCTGACCGTGGTGTAGGCCTCGATCCTTCCCTCGGCCGGCCGGCGTATCCGCCAGGCTTCCGTGCCGAGGGGCGCGGTCGTCGGACTGCTCTCGTCCTCACCGGCCCTTGGGCTCGGAGCGGGCGCGCCGTGTCGCGTGCTCGCGGGCCTGCGGTCGGCGAGCCGGGCGCGGGTGAGGACGCCGTCGCTGCGCCTGGCTGCTGGGCCACGTCTTCCTGCACTCCGCCACATGCCCCCACGAGCAGGCATGTCGCGCTCGCCGCCACCGCCGTCGCCATCCTCATCGATCCCGCCTCCCTCGCGGTGGTGGCACTTCCACCACTGCGAGGGACCATCCGCCGCCGGGCTGTCCCGGCACCTGAGGCTGCGGTCCCGGTCCTGCCGGGAGATTGGATGCGGGCGTCCCGAGTCCGGGACGTGTGGCAGGGGAGCGGCGTCAGCTACCGGATGGGTGGCCCGGACTGGGGGTTCAGGACCCGCCCAGGAGAGGTGACTACGGCGTGACGCCGTGGACCACGAACGCGGCGTACGGGTCGACCGGGTCGCCGCCGCCGGGGCGGACCTCGACGTGCAGGTGGGAGCCGGTCACGTGGCCGGTGGAGCCGACCGCGCCGATCACCTCGCCGCCGCGGACGGTGTCGCCCTCGCTGACGTTGTAGGCCGACTGGTGGCAGTACCAGATCTCGGTGCCGTCCTCGAGCGTGACGACGGTCTTGTTGCCGTAGGAGCCGTCGTAGCCGACGAACGTGACGACGCCGTTGGCGATCGCCTTGATCGGGTCGCCCTCGTTGCCGTTGAAGTCCAGGCCGGTGTGGTAGCTCGACCACAGGCCGTACTCACCGAACCGGGCGGTGATGATGGCCGGCTCGATCGGCAGCACCCAGCGGTTCTCCGCGATCTTGTCGGCCTGGCGCTCGGCGAGCTGGGCGAGCTGGCCGAGCGCGGCGTCGCGCTGCTCCGCGACCTGCTCGGCCGCCTTGACCAGCTTGGCGTCGGAGGCGTCCTCGAGCGCGTCGCGTCGCGAGTCGCGGCTGACCTGGGGGCTGCGCTCCATCAGGTTGACCGACCCGACGCCGGCCTCGCCGCTCATCGCGCTGGCGGCGTTGAGCCTGGACTCGTGCCCGGCCAGGTCGGGGGTGGTGGAGGTCACCACTCCGCCGACCGCCACGGCCAGCGAGGCGACGCCGAGCAGCACCGGCACGGACGGCAGGGCCTTGAACAGTGGCCCGCGGGATCCTGCGTGCCTGACCGCCTTGCGCTTGCCGGGGGCCGGGCCGACCGCCGGGATGGACGCGGTGGTCTCGGCCTCATGGGCGGCCAGGGTGCTCTCGCTCATCAGCAGCGGCTCGACCGGAGCAGCGGTCTCGACGACCGGCTCGACGGGCTCGACGCCAGCGATGCGGAGAGAAGTGTCGACGGAGGCCGGTGCGGAAGTCCGCCCGGCGACCCTGCGGCCGGCGTACTTGGCGTCCTTCTGAGGGTTCGAAGGTCGGCGTTTTGGGCCGCGACGATCCGCTCGGTGGTTCCCCATCAGGCGTTGGCTCTCCGCTGTCCCAGAAGTGGATGAATGTCTAATGAACTGAATCGATCCATGACCATAACGGATTGATCACGCGTGTCCAGCATCGGCATGACCATATTGGGGTAACGAGCCGCGCGTGGTCGCGTTCCACAGGGGCACTACGCTGCCGACATGAGTCCGATCCGGATCGTCGTCGGGAAGCCCGGTCTCGACGGGCACGACCGCGGGGCGAAGATCGTCGCGCGGGCGCTGCGTGACGCCGGTCACGAGGTGATCTACACCGGGCTGCACCAGACGCCGGAGCAGATCGTGGAGACGGCGATCCAGGAGGACGCCGACCTGATCGGTCTCTCGGTGCTCTCCGGGGCGCACATGACGCTGTTCAAGAAGCTGATCGAGCTGCTCGCCGAACGGGACGCCTCGGACATCGTCGTCTTCGGCGGCGGGATCATCCCCGACGAGGACGTGCCCGTGTTGGAGGAGCTCGGCGTGGCCAAGGTGTTCACGCCCGGCGCGGCGACCACCGAGATCACCGGACTGGGTCGCGAGTCACTTCGCGGAGGCGGGCAGCCAAGGCGTCTGAGACCTGCGTCTCGTCTCGTCAACCCCGGCTCGTCGTACCCGATGGTCGGGTCTAGGGTGCGGGAGACACCCCAACGCTGAAGCGCAGCCGTCTCGGGCTGCCCTCATAGGTGAGGACATGGATCAGTGGATCTGATGGAGTACCAGGCGAAGGAGCTCTTCGCCAAGCACGATGTCCCGGTCACCCTGGGCATCGTCGCCCACACCCCCGCTGAGGCCCGGGCGGCCGCCGAGGAGCTCGGCGTCGTGGTGGTCAAGGCGCAGGTGAAGGCCGGTGGCCGCGGCAAGGCCGGCGGGGTCAAGCTCGCCAAGACGCCCGACGAGGCGGAGCAGCACGCCGAGGCGATCCTGGGCATGGAGATCAAGGGCCTGACCGTCAACCGGGTGCTGATCGCCCCGGCGGCGAGCATCGAGGAGGAGTACTACTTCTCCTTCCTGCTCGACCGGGCCAACCGCCAGTACCTCTGCATCGCGTCCGTCGAGGGCGGCGTGGAGATCGAGGAGGTCGCGAAGACCAACCCCGACGCGGTCCGGAAGATCCCGATCGACCCGGGCACGGGTGTCGACGAGGCCAAGGCGCGCGAGATCGTCGCGGACGCGAAGTTCCCCGAGGCGCTCACCGACCAGGCCGTCACCATGGTGCTGCGGCTCTGGGACGTGTTCGTCGGCGAGGACGCCACGCTGGTCGAGGTCAACCCGCTGGCCCGGCTCGAGGGCGACGTGCTCGAGGCGCTCGACGGCAAGGTCTCGCTCGACGACAACGCCGACTTCCGGCACGAGGAGCACGCCGGCTTCGAGATCCGCGAGGAGGCCGACCCGCTCGAGGCGAAGGCCAAGGACAAGGGGCTCAACTACGTCAAGCTCGACGGTGCCGTGGGCATCATCGGCAACGGCGCGGGCCTGGTCATGTCGACCCTCGACGTGGTCGCCTACGCCGGCGAGAAGCACGGCGGCGTGGAGCCGGCCAACTTCCTCGACATCGGTGGCGGCGCCAACGCGCAGGTGATGGCCGACGGTCTCGACGTGATCCTGCACGACGACCAGGTGAAGTCGGTGTTCGTGAACGTCTTCGGCGGCATCACGGCCTGCGACGAGGTCGCGAACGGCATCGTCGGCGCACTGGACATCCTCGGCGACGAGGCCACCAAGCCGATCGTCGTACGCCTCGACGGCAACAACGTCGAGGAGGGGCGGCGCATCCTGTCGGAGGCGAACCACCCGCTGGTGACGATGGTCGACACGATGGACGGCGCGGCCGACAAGGCCGCCGAGCTGGCGAACGCCTGAGATCCGAGGAGAACGAAGCAGTGTCTATCTACCTGAACCGCGACTCCAAGATCATCGTCCAGGGCATGACCGGTGGCATGGGCTCCAAGCACACCACCCTCATGGTCGAGGCCGGATCCAACATCGTCGGTGGCGTCAACGCCCGCAAGGCCGGTACGTCGGTCGAGCTCGGCGGCAAGGACCTGCCGGTCTACGGCTCGGTCAAGGAGGCGATGGCCGAGACCGGTGCCGACGTCTCCGTCGTGTTCGTGCCGCCGGCGTTCACCAAGGACGCCTGCATCGAGGCGATCGACGCCGGCATCGGCCTGCTGGTCGTGATCACCGAGGGCGTGCCCGTGCAGGACAGCGCCGAGGTCTTCGCCTACCTCGACGGCAAGTCGACCCGGATGATCGGCCCGAACTGCCCCGGCATCATCACTCCCGAGGAGTCGCTGGCCGGCATCACGCCGCACACCATCGCCGGCAAGGGCCCGATCGGCCTGGTGTCGAAGTCGGGCACGCTGACCTACCAGATGATGTACGAGCTGCGGGACTTCGGCTTCACCACCGCGATCGGCATCGGCGGCGACCCGGTCATCGGGACGACCCACATCGACGCGCTCGAGGCGTTCGAGGCCGACCCGGAGACCAAGGCGATCGTGATGATCGGCGAGATCGGCGGCGACGCCGAGGAGCGGGCCGCGGCCTACATCAAGGACCACGTCACCAAGCCCGTCGTCGGGTACGTCGCCGGCTTCACCGCCCCCGAGGGCAAGACCATGGGCCACGCCGGCGCCATCGTGTCCGGCTCCTCCGGCACCGCGGCCGCCAAGAAGGAAGCCCTCGAGGCCGTCGGCGTGAAGGTCGGCAAGACCCCCTCGGAGACCGCCGACCTGATGCGGGAGATCCTGAAGAGCGCTCTGACGCAGCCTTCGTCGGCGTACTCGCACATCAGCGGCGTGAGCTGGGTGTTCTCGCCGTTGAGCTCCTCGGCCCCGGTGGCTGCGGTGTCGGGCGACCACTCGCCGTACTGCGCGGTGCCCAGGACCGCGTGGCCGACCCGGACGAACTGGTAGACCACGCCGCCGAGGCCCTCGGCGTAGGTGTAGGAGAACGTGGCGTCGTCGTAGCCCGAATCGACGTCGTGAGCCACGAAGGAGATGTCGCTCGCCGGGTCGTCGCCCGTCACCGTCGGGCACTCCTCGACGGCGGCTCGCAGGTCGTCGACGACCGCCACTGCCTCATCTGCGGACTCGAAGGTGACCAGCTCCCGCCACAGTCCGAACTCCGGTCCGGAGACCTTGACCGCCAGTCGGCCGACCGGCGCGTCGGGCGGCCAGGCGTCAGCCCCGCAGTAGCTCTCCGGCAGGACGATCCCTTCGACGTCCGGGCCCGGGACCGGTCGACCTCGGACTCCTCGCCGTCTGCGGGCAGTCCGATTTCGAGCTGGAAGTCGAGCGGCGCCGGACCACCGGTCCCCTCACCCGCAGCGCCGGTGATCTCGCCGCCGGCCTTGGTGACCGCGGCCTGGAAGAGCTCGTCCATGCTGGCGTCGAGGCCCTCGGGCTCCAGCGGCCCGCCGACCTCGGCCAGCGAGACCAGGACCACCCGATCGTCGAACTGGGCGACGCCCATCCGGTCGAACCGGATCGCGTCGCACTCGGTGCAGATGTCGGGCGCGTAGAAGTCGTGCTGCCGCCACTCGCCCTGGCCGTCCTCGATCTCGACGGTGGTGACGCTGACGCCCTTGCGGGCCAGGTCCTTGCCGCCGGGGCAGCCGACGATCCAACCCTGGGCCTGGTTGTACTCCTCCTTGGCCGTCGCCGCGTCGTCGAACTGCAGCACCTCCGTGCGGACGACGGACGACGGGATCTCGTCGGCGGGGGCGTCGGCGATGTCGGCGCGGAAGTCGCGGCGCTACCGACGACGGCGCGTCCAGGGCGGCGGGCGCGGCGGGCGCGCAGGCCAGTGTCTGACCCTCCGGCTCGGTCTCCTCCCACGCCGTGAGCCGGTCACGGGCCGGCACCTCGTCGGCGGTGAGCAGCACGTCGGAGGTGAGTGCCGGGTTGGCCGGCGCCGGCGTCCCTCCGTCATCGCCACCGGCGAAGACGGCGATCGGGACGGCGACCAGCGCCACGGCCAGCGCGGCGCCGCCAACGACGAGAGCGGTGTTCCGCCGGCGGAGGCGGTCGCCGCGGCGCCGGACCTCGGCAGCGGGCATCGGGTTCACGGGCACTCCCGGTTCGAAGTTGCTCAGCTCCTCGATGGGGTCAGGCATGGCTCACTCCTCCCTCGAGGTCGGTGGGTTCGTCGGTCAGCAGGGCGGCGAGGGCGGTTCTTCCGCGGCTCAGCCGGGCCTTGATGGTTCCCTCGGGCACGCCGACCTCGCGGGCGATCGCGTGGACGGGCAGGTCGGCGATGTGGTGCAGGACCAGGGCCTGGCGCTGCGCCTCGGGCAGCTGTTTCAGCGCCGCCACGAGCGCGACATGGGTCTCGTCGACGGCCGGCGTCTCGGTGGGCAGCGCGACCGCGCGGTCGGCGGGGCGCCGGCCCCGCGTCGTACGCCGCCAGCGGCTCACCGCCAGCCGGTACGCCGTGGTGCGCACCCAGGCCTCGGGATAGTCGGCCTTCTCCAGCTTGCGTCGGTGCGCCCAGGCCCGCACGAACGCCTCCTGGACGCACTCCTGGGCCTCGTCGAGGTTGCCGATCATGGCGTAGACCTGACCGGTCAGCCGTCGGAACGACGCGGTGTAGAACTCGTCGAACTCACGCTCATCCACCCGGTCGACCTTCCTCGAGACTATGCGGGTCTGTCGAGGTTGTTACGCCTGGGCCCGCTCGGCGGTTGCATGACGGGCGCGACGACTTCCGGGAGGTTGCCGTCAGCCCTACCGGCGCGGCGACGGCAGCTCGCCGAGCCGGTCGAGGGCGCGGTACGCGAGGGCCTCGAAGTCCCCCGGTGCCATGGTCACGTCGGGCGCCTCCACGAAGCTGAGCTGTCCCACGGACGTGCCGTTGCGCATGATCGCCATCGAGTAGGTCAGCGAGTCCTTGTCGGACAGCTCGGTCGTCAGGTGCCAGATGGTGAGCGCCCGGTCGTCGTCGTTGCTCCGCGGCCCCAGCGTGACCTCGGTGCCCAGGTCGCGTCGGGCACAGCTGCCCAGCTGGCTGCGCACCTCCTCGACGAAGGCGGCTGCCTGCTTGGCCGGCAGCGCCCCCACCGTCTCGGTCAGCCCGAACTCGTCCGGCAGCTTGGCGTCGGGGATGACGAACGTACGGGTGAAGGCGTGCGCGAACTTCGCCCCCTGGAACTCCGCGTTGAACGCCGCGTCGTCGCACCGGGTCGCCGCCATGTTGTCCGAGGCGCGCTCGGGCTCGGTGCCCGCCCACGGCAGCTCGACCCCGGACACCGGCGGGAGGTCGACCTCGCTCAGCATGGCCGGCGCGTCACCGACCGGGAGCGGCGTGGTGAACTCCAGCCGGGGTCGATCCGTGGCGCAGCCGCCGGCGCCGTCGAGGTCGCACAGACCATCGACGGCCGTGGCCTGCATCACGGCCGAGGCGTCGACGTCCGGTCGCGTGTCGGTCTCGATGCTGTCGACGGTGGTCGTGTTGTACAGCCCGGTGCGGGCGACACCCACCACCATGGTGGTGACCGGGCGGTCCCAGGAGCGCAGCACGAACTGGAGCGCCTCGTCGCCGACCTGCTCGACGGTGCGGGTCGCGATCAGCTGGACCCGGGAGTCGGTGCAGCCGGCGAACCAGTCGATCAGGGTGTCGATAGGTGCGCCGGGCGGCCTTCGGCGTCGTCGAGGCCTCGGTCATCTGCACCGCCGAGGAACCCGGGCCCGGCGCCGGTGCCGGAGTAGGTGCGCACCAGCGCCTCGGCACCGGCCGGGTCGGCGTACGGCTCGCGCTGGCAGGGCAGCACGTCGGTCGAGCCCTCGCCGTTGGCGTCGGTCCGCCCCTCGGTCCAGGAGCGGTGGTCGAAGATCGAGTTGAGCTGGGTGGCGGTCACCATCGTGGTGTCCGGGAGCTGCACCTCGGGTGCCGGCTCCTCGGTGTCGGAGCTGTCGATCCCGGCGGCCGCGCGGTCCAGGCTGGGTCGTACGCCGGCCGCGTCGGTCACCAGCGCGCCGCTGACCAGGAACACCGCCACCGCGGCGATCGCGCCCACGGTGGTGTGAGTACGCCGGCGCGCGGCGCCCGCCCGCCGGATGATCGTCGGCCGCGGGAAGCGGCTGTCCACGGTCGCCCGCTCGAGGGGCTCGAAGGCGGCGCGGATGCCCACCGTCGGAACCTCGCGGATCCGGGTGAACTCGGCGACGGCGTCCTGCAGCTCCCGCTCCGCCTCCTCCAGCGGCAGCCCGATCTCGCGGGCCATCTGCGCGATCGAGACGTTGGCCAGCTGGGTCAGCAGCAGCGCCTTGCGCTGGCGCATCGTGAGCCGGCCGAGGATGTCGAGGATCTCCTTGACCTCGGGGTCGAGGCCCTTGTCGCGGTGCCACAGCCGGGCGGTGTGCCGGCGCTGCGCGTGCCGCCACGCGTTCGGGCGGACCGCGTTCTCCGGGTTGTCGAGCCGCGAGACCTTGCGCCAGTGGTGCCAGGCGAGCACGAACGCGTCGCGCACGGCGGCCCGGGATGCTCCGAGGTCGCCAGTGAGGGCGTACGTCTGCAGCAGCAGTCGCCCGCGAGTCTCCTTGTAGAACTCGTCGAACGCATCGGGATTCCTCATGACCAAGCCACGGTACGGGAGGGGTGGGCGCGCCTCCCAACCGTCGACTGCGGCGTGGGACCGCCGAACGGCCCGGGCCGCGGGACATGATTTGCGACGTCATGACCTCGCTGCTGCCCTCGTCCACGAAGCGCACCGCCGCCGACGTCGAGCGGGACCTGGCCACCCGACGACCGCTCGCGCTGCTCGCCGTGCTCGGTGGCGTCGCCGCGGCCGCGAGCACCCTCGTCGTCTGCCTCGGTGTCGGCGGTCGTCGGCTGGTTCCTCACCGACGCCGGCGCCCACGGCGCGCCGAGCGGCGCGCTGCGGATCGGCGCGCTCGGCTGGCTGACGGGACACGGCTCCGGGGTCCGGATCGAGGGCGTGACGGTCACCGCGGTGCCGCTCGGCATCACCCTGCTCGCGGCGTGGGCGATCTGGCGGCTCGGCCAGCGGGTGGGCGACTCGATCTCCGGGCACGGGCCCGACGCCGACGCCGTCGCCGACGGGGAGCGCGACTGGACGGTGCCGGTCGCGCTCGCCCTCTTCACCGCGGGGTACGTCGTCACCGCGGTCGTCACCGTGACCCTGGCCGCCACTCCGGCCACCGACCCCAGCGCCCCGCGGGTGGTGCTCTGGTCGATGCTGCTCTGCCTGGGCGTCGGGGGACCGGCGCTCGCCCTCGGCTCGGGGCGTGCGGCGATCTGGGCGGCGGACCTGCCGCCCGTGGTCCGCGCCGCCGGCCACGGCTGCCGACGGATCCTGCAGCTGTGGCTCGCCGTTGCCGCCCTCACCTTCGTGGTCGCGCTCGTCGTCGACTTCGGCACCGCCGCGAACGTGATGTCCCAGCTGCACGCCGACGCCGGCGACGCCGCCCTGGTCACCGTGCTCAGCCTGAGCGTGGTGCCCAACGCCGTCGCCTGGTCCGGCGCCTACCTCCTCGGCCCCGGCTTCACGGTCGGCGCCGGCACCCTGGTCACGCCCAACGCGGTCGCCCTCGGCCCGCTGCCGATGTTCCCGATGCTCGCCGCGCTCCCCGACGACGGCGCCACGCCCGGCTGGACGCCGTGGCTGGTCGCGTCTGCCGGTGCTGATCGGATTCGTCGGCTCCGCCTGGGCCCAGCGCCGGCACCCCACGACCCGCTGGGAGGAGGGCGCGCTGCGCGGGTGCGCCGGCGGCGTGCTCGCCGGGATCGGGTTCGGGCTGTTCGCCGCGGTGGCCGGTGGTGCGGTCGGGCCGGGCGGTTGCGCGAGGTCGGCCCGCTGGCGTTCGACGCGCTCGTGCACGCGATCACCGCGTTCGGCATCGGCGGGCTGCTGGGCGGGCTCGCGATGACGTTCTGGGCGCGACGGACCGCCCGTCGTTCGGAGCGCGGGCCCGCCTAGACTGCGGGCCGTGCCCGCCGCATCGTCACCCGCGCGTCTCGTGGTGCTCGTGTCCGGTGGCGGCACCAACCTGCAGGCGCTGCTCGATGCCTGCCGTCGATCCGGCGTACGGCGCCGCGGTCGTCGCCGTCGGCGCCGACCGCGACGGCATCGAGGGGCTGGCCCGGGCCGAGCGGTCCGGCGTCCCCACGTTCGTGCACCGGGTGAAGGACCACGACGACCGGGCGGCGTGGGACGACACGATGGCGCGGGCGGTCGCCGAGCACGACCCCGACCTCGTGGTGCTGGCCGGCTTCATGAAGCTGGTCGGCGAGGGCTTCCACGCCCGGTTCGGCGGCCGGATCGTCAACACCCACCCGGCGCTGTCGCCGTCCTTCCCCGGCATGCACGGCCCGGCGGACGCGCTCGCCTACGGCGTCAAGGTCACCGGGGCCACCCTCTTCGTGGTCGACGAGGGCGTCGACACCGGCCCGATCGTCGCCCAGGTCGCCGTACCCGTGGCCGACGACGACACGGTCGAGTCGCTGCACGAGCGGATCAAGGTCGCCGAGCGGGCGATGCTGGTCGACGCGGTCGGCCGGATGGTCCGCGACGGCTTCACCATCACCGACAGAAAGGTCCGGTTCGGACATGATGCGACCGATCAGATCCCGATCAGGCGGCCCTGGTCTCGGTCTACGACAAGTCCGGCCTCGAGGACCTGGTCCGCGGCCTGCACGACGCGGGCGTCGTCCTGGTCTCGACCGGCGGCTCCGCTGCGCTGATCGAGGGGCTGGGCATCCCGGTCACGAAGGTCGAGGACCTCACCGGCTTCCCCGAGTGCCTCGACGGCCGGGTCAAGACCCTGCACCCGCAGGTGCACGCCGGGATCCTCGCCGACCGGCGCCTCGAGAGCCACGTCCAGCAGCTCGCCGACCTCGAGGTGGAGCCGTTCGACCTGGTCGTCTCCAACCTCTACCCGTTCACCCGAGACCGTCGCCTCCGGCGCCGAGCCCGACGAGTGCGTCGAGCAGATCGACATCGGCGGCCCGTCGATGGTCCGCGCGGCGGCCAAGAACCACCCGTCGGTCGCGATCGTGACCTCGCCGGACCGCTACGCCGACGTGCTCGCCGCGGTGGCCGCCGGCGGGTTCACGCTCGCCGAGCGGCAAGCGGCTCGCCGCCGAGGCGTTCGTGCACACCGCGACGTACGACGTCGCCGTGGCGTCCTGGATGGGCAGCGTGCTCACCGACACCTCCGAGGGCAGCGGGTTCCCGGCGTGGGTCGGCGCGACCTGGGACAAGGCGGCGGTGCTGCGCTACGGCGAGAACCCGCACCAGCCGGCGGCGCTCTACCGCAGCGGCTGCGGCCCGGGCCTGGCCGCGGCCGAGCAGCTGCACGGCAAGGAGATGTCCTACAACAACTACGTCGACACCGACGCCGCCCGGCGGGCGGCGTACGACTTCGACGAGCCCGCCGTGGCGATCATCAAGCACGCCAACCCGTGCGGCATCGCCGTCGGCGCCGACGTCGCCGAGGCGCACCGCCGGGCGCACGAGTGCGACCCGGTCTCGGCGTTCGGCGGCGTCATCGCGGCCAACCGCCCGGTCTCGGTCGCGATGGCCGAGCAGGTCGCCGAGGTCTTCACCGAGGTGATCGTGGCGCCCGGCGTACGACGAGGGCGCGGTCGAGGTGCTGCCGCGCAAGAAGAACATCCGGATCCTGGTCTGCCCGCCGACGCCGCCGGCCGGCGCCGAGATCCGGCCGATCAGCGGCGGGCTGCTGATGCAGCACCGCGACCGGGTCGACGCGCCCGGCGACGACCCGGCCACCTGGACGCTCGCGACCGGGGAGGCGGCCTCGGACGAGGTGCTCGCCGACCTGGCGTTCGCGTGGAAGGCCTGCCGGCACGTGAAGTCCAACGCGATCCTGCTCGCCCGCGACGGCGCCTCGGTCGGCGTCGGCATGGGCCAGGTCAACCGGGTCGACTCGTGCCGGCTCGCGGTCGACGCGGGCGGGGGACCGGGCGACGGGCTCGGTGGCCGCCTCCGACGCGTTCTTCCCGTTCGAGGACGGCCCGCAGATCCTGATCGACGCCGGCGTCCGCGCGATCGTGCAGCCGGGCGGGTCGGTCCGCGACGAGCTGACGGTCGAGGCTGCGGAGGCCGCCGGGGTGACCATGTACTTCACCGGCACCCGGCACTTCGCCCACTGAGGCGCCCTGACAGGATGGCCGCGATGACTGCAGAGAAGCTGGACGGCACCGCCACCGCCGCCGCGATCAAGGACGAGCTCAAGGCGCGGGTGGCCGCCCTCCGCGAGCGCGGGATCGTGCCCGGCCTGGGCACGGTGCTGGTCGGCGACGACCCGGGATCGCGGTGGTACGTCAACGGCAAGCACAAGGACTGCGCCGAGGTCGGCATCGAGTCGATCCGGGTCGACCTGCCCGAGGTCGCCACGCAGGAGGAGATCGAGGCCGCGGTCGCCGGGCTGAACGCCGACCCCGCCTGCACCGGCTACATCGTGCAGCTGCCGCTGCCGCGGGGCCGCGACGAGAACCGCGTGCTCGGCCTGATCGACCCGGCCAAGGACGCCGACGGGCTGCACCCGACCAACCTCGGCTGGCTGGTGCTCGGCACCGAGGCGCCGCTGCCCTGCACGCCCGCCGGCATCGTCGAGCTGCTCCGCCGGCACGGCGTGGAGATCGCCGGCGCCGAGGTGGTCGTGGTCGGCCGCGGCGTGACCGTCGGCCGCCCGCTCGGGCTGCTGCTCACCCGGCGCTCCGAGAACGCCACCGTCACGCTCTGCCACACCGGCACCGTCGACCTCGCCGCGCACGTGCGGCGGGCCGACATCGTCGTCGCGGCCGCCGGCGTACCCGGCATCATCACCGGCGACATGGTCCGACCCGGGGCCGCGGTGCTCGACGTCGGTGTCGAGCCGGGTCGACGGCAAGCTCGCCGGCGACGTCGCGCCCGAGGTGTGGGAGACCGCCGGCTGGGTCTCGCCCAACCCCGGCGGGGTCGGCCCGATGACCCGGGCGATGCTGCTGTCGAACATCGTGGCGATGGCCGAGGCGTCGACCCGAGACCACCCGTGAGCGAGCCGGAGCCACCCCCGAATCGATCGAGCCGTCCGAGGAGTCCGAGGAGCAGGTCGAGCGCCGCTACCCGTCCACGATCGGCGGCGCCTTCTACATCGGCGATCCTGATCGCCACGGCGTTCGGCATCGGCATCGTCTACCGGTCCCACGACTGGCGGCTCGGCGTGCGCGTGGTCGCCGGAGCGCTGCTCGCCGCCGCCCTGCTCCGCCTGATCCTCCCGCAACGGGACGCCGGCATGCTCGCCGTCCGCAGCCGGGTGGTCGACGTGGGGCTGCTGGTCGTCGTCGGCGGCGCGCTGTTCTTCCTGTCCGGAAGCATCCCGGACCAACCCGCTGGTACGTCAGCAGCCGCGCTGATCGAGACGCTCGCTCGCGCTACGCCTCAGATCAGGCCGAGCTCGGTGACCGCCTGCCGCTCTTCGTCGAGCTCAGTCACGGACGCGTCGATCCGGCCGCGGGAGAAGTCGTCGATGTCGAGACCCTGGACGATCTCCCACGCGCCGTCCTTCGTGGTCACCGGGAACGAGGAGACCAGACCCTCGGGTACGCCGTACGAACCGTCGGAGGGGACCGCCATCGAGACCCAGTCGCCGTCGGCGGAGCCGTAGAGCCAGTCGTGGGCGGCGTCGATCGTCGCCGAGGCGGCGGAGGCGGCGGAGGAGGAGCCGCGGGCGTCGATGATGGCGGCGCCGCGCTTGGCGACGGTCGGGATGAAGGTGTTCTCGACCCAGTCCTGGTCGCCGACGACCTCGGCGGCGTTGCGGCCGCCGATCTCGGCGTGGAAGACGTCGGGGTACTGCGTCGCGGAGTGGTTGCCCCAGATCGTCATCTTCTTGATGTCGGTCACCGCGGCACCGGTCTTGGCGGCCAGCTGCGAGATCGCCCGGTTGTGGTCGAGTCGGGTGAGCGCCGAGAAGCGGTCGTCGGGGATGTCGGGGGCGTTGTTCATCGCGATCAGCGCGTTGGTGTTGGCCGGGTTGCCGGTCACCCCGATGCGTACGTCGTCGGCCGCGACCGCGTTCAGCGCCTTGCCCTGCGCGGTGAAGATGGCGCCGTTCGCGGAGAGCAGGTCGCCGCGCTCCATGCCCGGCCCGCGGGGACGGGCGCCGACGAGGAGCGCCAGGTTCACGCCGTCGAAGATCTTCTCGGCGTCGTCGCCGATCTCGACGCCGGCCAGCCCCGGGAACGCGCAGTCGTCGAGCTCCATGACGACGCCCTCGAGCGCCTTGAGGGCCGGGGTGATCTCCAGCAGGCGCAGCTCGATCGGGCGGTCGCCGGTCAGTGACCCGCTCGCGAGGCGGAACAACAGGCTGTAGCCGATCTGGCCGGCTGCGCCGGTGACGGCCACCTTCAACGGGCTTGCGCTCACGGGGACTCCTCGTCGTGCGGTCAGTGGGCTCGCCCGACGCTAGCAGCGCCGCGACGCCCTGCGACGATGGGGTCATGGGGACGAGAGGCCGCCGTCACGCGGTCCTGACCGTGCTCGCTGCCCTCGTCCTCGCGGGGTGCGGCAGCGCCTCCGACCCGAGCCCGCCGGCCGGGTGTGGACGGCCTGGTGATCCCCACCCCGTCGGTCGATCCCGACGACTTCGTGACCGGCGTCGACAACCCGTGGCTGCCGCTCCCGGTGGGCGCCACCTGGGAGTACGCCGTCACCGGCGTCCCGGCAGGGAACGACCACCGTGACCACCCTGGAAGGTCCCGACGTCGAGGGCGTCGCGACCACCGCCGTACGCGCCGAGACGACGCCCGAGAAGGGGGCGCGCACGGTCGTCACCGACTTCTACGCCCAGGACGATGCCGGCAACGTCTGGTGGTTCGGCCGGGAGGGGGAGTGGCTGGCCGGGCAGGACGACGCCCGAGGCGGGGCTGGTGATGGCGGCCGACCCGCGGGTGGGCGACGGCTACCGCCAGGCGGAGGCCGCGGGGGTCGACCGGCGCGCGGAGGTGCTCGGGCTCGACGGCAGGCGCACGCGTCCCGTCGGGCACGTACGACGACCTGCTCACGGTCGCCGTCACCTCGCCGCTGACCGGGGTGGTCGAGCACGCCTACTACGCCGAGGGTGTCGGACTGGTGTCCCTGAGACACGGTCGAGGGTGCGCCCGAGATGCAGCTAGGGCTCGTCGCGTACGACGAGCCCTAGCTGCTGAGCGAAGCGGACGGTTAGGCGTCAGGCGGCCGCACCTGGGTCGCCTCGGAGCCGCCCTCCGGCGGCCAGCCCTGCTGGGGCGGCGGCTGCTGGGCGGGGATCCACTGCTGGGCCTGCGGGTCCCACTGCCAGCCGTCCTGGATGATCGGCTGCTCGGCCTGCGGTTCCGGTGCAGCATGGGCGCCCGCATCCGGAGCCTGGTCGCCCTCGACGGGCTGGTTCCACTGTTGCTGGTACTGGTCGGGCGCGCCGTAGCCAGGCACCCCGGCCGAGGCCTGCTGGTCGCCCGCGACCGGCTCGTTCCACTGCTGCTGGTACTGGTCGGGAGCGCCGTAGCCCGGCACCGCAGCGGCCCGGCGGCCGCCGAAGTTGAGACCGGAGCCGGCCACCGGCTCGGCGGCGTGACCGAACAGGGCCGGGTAGGCGAGACCGGCGAGGCCCCCGCCGATGAAGGGTGCGATCAAGAAGGGCCACACCTGGGTGATCCAGTCGACGCCGCTGAACAGAGCGGGGCCGAGCGAACGGGCCGGGTTGACCGACGTGCCGGTCAGCGGGATCAGCATGAAGTGGATCATCGCGAGCGTGACGCCGATCGCCAGCGGAGCCAGCGCCGGGTGCTCGTTGCGGGCGTCGGTCACCGACAGGATCACGAACACGAACAGCGCCGTCATCACGAGCTCGACCAGCAGCGCGGCCCACACGGCGTAGTCGTAGGGACCCTCGCTGTAGCCGTTGGTGCCGAGCGGGAAGTTGGAGTCGAAGGCCTCGAAGCCGTCGATGCCCAGGGCCAGGACCATCAGCACCAGCGCGCCGAGGATGCAGCCCACGAACTGCACGCCGATGTAGGGCCCTGCCTCGCGCCACGAGATCCGGCCGCCGATGGCCGCTCCGAGCGAGACGGCCGGGTTGAAGTGGCCTCCGGAGAAGCGTCCGAGCGCGTAGACCATGTAGGTGATCGTCAGGCCGAAGGCCAACCCGGTGGCCACCAGGTCGCCGTCGGTCATGACGGCCACACCGCACCCGACCAGCACCAGGACGAACGAGCCGATCGCCTCTGCTGCGAGCTTCTGCACCTGGGTAGGTGGCGCGACTACATCTGCCATGACCGTGAACTCCTCGATGTGGGAACCCCGAACAACACGGGCGCGGTCAACCACTCTAGTGGTTCGAGGCGGCGTTGCCGCCCCACCACGTCGGTGCGAGGCTGGCCGAGTTCGCGGTCGCGGACGACGTCAGTTATCTTGACGTCAAGGAACTTTTCGATCGGATCCGCAACCCAGGAGTCCCCGCCCCATGGCCAACCAGACTGCCGACCAGCACGCGATCATCTACACCCACACCGACGAGGCGCCGCTGCTGGCGACGTACTCCTTCCTGCCGATCGTGTCGGCGTACGCCGCCAAGGCGGGGGTGCGGTTCGAGACCCGCGACATCTCCCTGGCCGGGCGGATCATCGCGCAGTTCCCGGAGCGGCTGACCGAGGAGCAGCGGATCGACGACGCGCTGGCGGAGCTGGGCGAGCTGGCCAAGCAGCCCCAGGCCAACATCATCAAGCTCCCCAACGTCTCGGCCTCGATCCCGCAGCTGAAGGCCGCGATCAAGGAGCTCAAGGAGCAGGGCTACGACCTGCCCGACTATCCCGACGACCCGAAGTCCGACGACGACAAGGACGTGCGCGCGCGCTACGACAAGGTCAAGGGCTCGGCCGTCAACCCGGTCCTGCGCGAGGGCAACTCCGACCGCCGGGCGCCGGAGTCGGTGAAGGGCTACGCGCGCAAGCACCCGCACTCGATGGGCGCATGGAGCCCCGACTCCAAGACCAACGTGGCGACCATGGGCGCCGACGACTTCCGCTCCAACGAGCAGTCGGTGGTCGTCGAGGCCGACGACACGCTGCGCATCGAGCTGGTCAAGGAGACCGGCGAGACGGAGGTGCTCAAGGAGGTCCCGGTGCTGGCCGGCGAGATCGTCGACGCCACGGTGATGCGGGTGGCGTCGCTGGCGAAGTTCCTCGCCGAGCAGATCGAGCGGGCCAAGGCCGACGACGTGCTGTTCTCGGTGCACCTGAAGGCGACCATGATGAAGGTCTCCGACCCGATCGTCTTCGGCCACGTGGTGCAGGCGTTCTTCCCCCAGGTCTTCGCCGAGTACGGCGAGCAGCTCGCCGCCGCCGGCCTCAACCCCAGCAACGGGCTCGGCGGAATCCTCGCCGGCCTCGACCAGCTCGAGAACGGCGCGGAGATCCGGGCGGCGTTCGAGAAGGGCATCGCCGACGGCCCGCGCCTGGCGATGGTCGACTCCGACAAGGGCATCACCAACCTGCACGTGCCGTCCGACGTGATCGTCGACGCCTCGATGCCGGCGATGATCCGCACGTCCGGCCACATGTGGGGCCCGGACGGCCAGGAGGCCGACGCCCTCGCGGTGATCCCGGACTCGTCGTACGCCGGCATCTACCAGGTCGTCATCGACGACTGCCGCGAGCACGGCGCCTACGACCCGGCCACGATGGGCTCGGTGCCCAACGTGGGGCTGATGGCGCAGGCTGCGGAGGAGTACGGCTCCCACGACAAGACCTTCGAGGTCGGAGCCAAGGGCACCATGCGCGTCGTCGACGGCTCCGGCCGCACCCTGATCGAGCACGACGTCGAGCCGGGCGACATCTGGCGGGCCTGCCAGACCAAGGACGTGCCGGTCCGCGACTGGGTCAAGCTGGCGGTCACCCGGGCGCGGGCCACCGGCGATCCGGCGATCTTCTGGCTCGACGAGAGCCGGGCCCACGACCGCAACCTGATCGCGAAGGTCAACGAGTACCTGAACGACCACGACACCGACGGGCTGGACATCTCGATCCTGGCGCCGGTCGAGGCGATCAAGGTCTCGGTCGAGCGGATCCGCAAGGGCGAGAACACCATCTCGGTCACCGGCAACGTGCTCCGCGACTACAACACCGACCTGTTCCCGATCCTCGAGCTCGGCACCTCGGCCAAGATGCTGTCGGTGGTGCCGCTGATCAACGGCGGCGGCCTGTTCGAGACCGGCGCGGGCGGCTCGGCGCCGAAGCACGTCCAGCAGCTGGTGAAGGAGAACTACCTGCGCTGGGACAGCCTGGGCGAGTTCCTCGCGCTGGCCGAGAGCCTCGACAAGTACGCCGCCGCGACGGACACCCCGCAGTCCCGGGTGTTGGCCGCGGCGCTGGACCGGGCCACCGCGACGTTCCTCGACGAGAACAAGTCGCCGGCCCGGAAGGTCGGGTCGATCGACAACCGCGGCTCGCACTTCTACCTCGCGCTCTACTGGGCGGAGGAGCTGGCCGCCCAGACCGACGACGCCGACCTCGCGGCCACGTTCGGCCGGCTGGCCGCGACGCTGCGGGAGAACGAGCAGAAGATCGCCGACGAGCTGATCGGCGTCCAGGGCTCCCCGGCCGACATCGGCGGCTACTACCGGCCCGACGACGCGAAGGCGAGCGCGGTGATGCGGCCCTCGACGACGTTCAACGAGGCGCTCGCCGCGCTGCTTGATCGGCCCGGCGACCAGCGCGGGGGCAGGATGGAGCTCATGAAGACCCGACTGACCTGCCCCTGCGGCACCAGCATCGTCGGCACCGACGAGGACGACCTGGTCGAGAAGACCCAGGCACACCTCGCCGAGGCGCACCCGGGCCTGGAGTACGACCGGGAGCAGATCCTGTTCATCGCCACCTGACCGTGGCCGACTTCGCGCCGCTGCCCGCGGTCGCGGCCTGGCGGCTGCTCGAGGCGCACGAGGGCTTCGAGGTCGCGCATCTCACGCCCGGCTCCGACGGCATCCGGGTCTCCGGTACTTCGGTCGGGGTCGAGGACGGCGTGCCATGGAGCTTCCGCTACGACCTCGAGATCGGCGCGGACTGGCACGCCCGTAGGGGTTCGATCAGGAGCGCCGACGGCGGCCGGCTCGCACTCGAGTCGGACGGCCCGGGGCGGTGGCTGGTCGACGGCGTCCACGACCCGGCGCTCGACGGGTGCCTGGACATCGACCTCGAGGGCTCCGCGCTCACCAACACCGCGCCCGTGCACCGCCTGGGTCTCGGCGTCGGGGAGGAAGCCGCCGCGCCGGCGGTCTACGTCCGCACCAACACGCTGGCCGTCGAGCGTCTCGACCAGACCTATCGCCGGGTGGCGGCCGCCGACGGCTTCGCCTTCGAGTACGCCTCACCCCGGTTCGACTACCGCGCGTCCCTGGTCTTCGGCGCCGACGGGCTGGTCGAGGACTACCCCGGGATCGCCCGCCGGGTCCGGCTCGGCTGACGACGGAGCCGAACGACGCAGGCCCGGCACCAGGGCGAGGCTGACCAGGATCGAGGCGACGGCCATCACGCCCATCGCGTGCGCCGCGGCCGTCGGCCCGACGCCCATCAGGTCGGCCACCAGGCCGGCGAGCAGGGCGCCGACCGCCTGTCCGGCCTGTAGCCCGGTGCCGCGCAGGCCGAGCGCCTGGCCGCGGCTGTCGGCGGGGGTGTGCGCGACCAGCCGCTCCTGGAGGGGCAGGCTGGCGGCGTACCCGAACGCGGCGAGGGCCCCGAGCGCCATCGCGACCGGCACGACGGCACCAGGAAGAAGGCCAGGAACGGCGCCGCGAGCAGGAACCGCAGCGGGTCGACGAGCCGTTCGCGGGTGCTGCGCGCTGAGGAAGCGGCCGACCACGATGTCGCCGGTCAGCATCCCCGCTGCGGTCGCCGCGAGCAGGTACCCGGCCCGCTCGCCGGCGTACGGGATGAAGAGCGCCTCGCAGCCCACGATCAACCCGTTGGGGATCCACGAGGACAGGTAGATCGGCCGCAGCATCCGGGAGCCGAGGAGGAGTCGGTTCACCTCGCGGGTACGCCGCACGACCGGGCCGGTGGCGCGCGGCGGGATGGTCGGCCAGCCCGGTCCGGATCAGCAGCGCGGCCAGGCCCGAGCACGCCGCGGCGGTGAGGAAGAGGCCGCTCGTCGACAGCCACAGGAGCAGCAGGCCGCCGAGCCCGTAGCCGACGATCTGCATCGAGCCGACCGCGATGTTCAGCGTCGACCGGCCGAGCACGAACGCCTCGCTGCGGCAGCAGGTCGGCGACCAGGGCCACGCCGGCTCCGGCGGACATCGAGAGGACCAGCCAGGTGAGCGCGAGCAGGGCGAATCGCGCGGGCACGGCAACCCCGGAATCGCCTGGACCAGCTCGACCAGGCAGACGGCGACCGGCCACGAGGGTCAGCGCCCGCCGCGGCCGCATCACGTCGGTGACGCTGAGCAGGAACGTCGAGGACAGCAGGGCGATGAACGGTCCGCCGAACATGCTCAGCCCGGTGAGGACGGCGGATCCGGTCTCGGCGAACGTGATCGTGCCGAGGGCAAGGCCCGCGGTGGCGCCGGCGACCATGTTCAGGCACTGCGCCACGAACAGGACCCGGAACTCAGCGACGGCGAAGAGAGCGCGGTAGGTGTGCATCGCGGTCAGCCTGCGGTCTTCCTGGACCGATCGCTAATGTTTCGGCTGGAGGTGAAACATGGGCGTCTGGCTGATGTCGGCCGACCTGCTGGCGAACGCCCGGTTCGTGGTGTCGCCGCTGGCCGATGTGAACGCCGTGCTGGGAGCGCTCCAGCAGCCCCGCGATCCGAGTGAGCGGGTTCTCGCGGCCACGGTCGGGCCTGCGTACCGCGAGATGCTGCGCGAGCACCCGGTTCGCGCCGCCGTCCAGGCGGCGAGCGCCCGGCCCGGTTGGGTCGCTGACTTCTACGGGATGCCGCCGCGGGGTGGCCCGATGTCGTTCGCGGAGGAGCTCGCACTGGTCGCCGAGCTGGGGGACCGTCGGCTGCGGGCCGACCTGCGTGAGTCGTCGCCCGGGCCACTGCCCGCGCTGATCGGCCGTCCCGGCCTGACCGAGCATGTCGTCGGGCTGATCGAGTGGGTGTGGGACCACATCGTGGCCGCGGACTGGCCGCGGCGCGAGCGGGTGCTGCGCGCCGACATCGTCTCCCGCACCACGCGGCTCGCGCAGCACGGCTGGTCGGGCGTCCTGGGCGACCTGCGCCGTGAGATCGAGTGGCTGGGTGAGGGCCGGCTGCTGATCAACCGCTACCCGAACCCGCCCCGCGACCTGACCCAGGCCGAGGAGCTCTACTTCATCCCCGCACCACGGCCACAGCACCTCGGTCGGCTGGCACCTGCCCACCCGGTACGCCATCCACTACCCGGTCACCGGCGTGCTCGCCGATATCGATTCCGGCGCCGAGGCCGGTCTGGCGGCACTCCTGGGCGGCAACCGCGCCCGGATCCTCGAGGCGCTGTCGACCCCCACCAGCACCACCGGTCTGGTGGCCCGCACGGGCCTCGCCCTCGGGTCGGTCGGCGGGCACCTCAAGGTCCTGCTCGGCGCGGGCCTGGTTGCCCGCCGCCGCTCGGGTCGCGAGGTTCTCTACTGGCGCACAGCACTCGGGGATGCGCTGGCCGCGGCCGAGGCCTGAGTGTCGGCGTGGGTTGTGGCCCCTAGCATCGGCGCCCATGGACGCCATCGCAGCCGACCTGCAGGTCTACCTCCAGCAGTCACGTGAAGCGCTGCTGCGCTCGCTCGAGCAGGTCAGCGAGTACGACGCCCGACGGCCGGTGATGCCCAGCGGCACCAACCTGCTCGGACTGGTCAAGCACCTCGCCGGCATCGAAGCGTCGTACCTGGGCGACTGTCTTGGCCGCCCTGCGCCGTTCCGGCTCCCCTGGGTCGACGACGGATCAGTCTGGGACTCTGCGGACATGTGGGCCACGGCCGACCAGTCCCGCGACTACCTCGTCGACCTCTATCGCGCCGCCTGGGCGCACAGTGACGCTGCGATCGCAGAACTGCCGCTCGACTCGCCGGCCACGGTCTCCTGGTGGTCCGAGGAGCGGCGATCGACGACCTTCGGACACCTGCTGGCCCGCTGTGTCGCCGAGACGGCACAGCACGCAGGTCACGCCGACATCATCCGCGAGACCATCGACGGCCGCGGCGGGCAGGACCACGAGGACATCGGCAACGCTGACTGGTGGAACTGCTACGTCGGACGCATCCAGGCGGCGGCCGACGAGTTCAGGAGCGCCTAAGGCGACGCCGCTACGCAGGCCACACGACCAGCGTAGGCAGCTCGACTGCGGCCGGCGGTGTAGCCACAATGCGCTGAGACTCTCCGGCGCCTGATGCCGGAGAATCTCCTTGTCGGACTCAGGAGCTCGCGCAGCGCCGACCTACGCTGGACGTGTCCGGATGCGTCGACGTCGGAGGGGCAATGGGTCCAGAGTCCGTCCCGCCCGAGGAGTTCGAGGCGATGGTCGTGGACGCGCTCGACTCCCTCCCGGAGTTCCTCGTCCCGATGATGCGGGAGATCGCGGTCCTGGTCGAGGACGAGCAGCCGGCGGCCGACCGGAAGAACGGGCAGCTCTTGCTCGGCGTCTTCCGCGGCAATCCGTGGACCACGCGAGGTGGCCGGATCCCCGGCACGCTGCCGCCGACCATCACCCTCTACCGGATCCCGATCCTCGCGGTCTGTCGCCGGCCGGAGGACGTGCCGGAAAAGGTGATGAAGGTCCTGGGTCACGAGGTCGGCCATGCGGTCGGGCTCGGGGAGTCGGCGCTCCGCGAGCTCGGCTGGTACTAGGTCGAAACTCGATCAGACCTACGACGCCGGCGGGATGTTGTTGTTCAGCCGGAAGAGGTTGTCCGGGTCGTACTTCGTCTTGATCTCCTCGAGGCGCTGCAGGTTCGCCTTGTCGAAGGCGCTCTCGACGCCCACGGTGACTGCTTCGTCCTCGACGCCCGTGAAGTTCAGGTACGTCGAGCCGGTTCCGTGCTCGTGCACCTCGCTCCACGCGCCGCGCACCCAGGAGATGACCTTGTCGTCGTCGGCGGCGTCGGTCCAGTTGCCGTCGATGGAGACCATCCAGTTGGCCGATCGCTCGCTGTACGGCGTGTCCTCCACCGCCACGCGGTTGATGGCACCGCCCATGAAGAACGTGACCACGAAGACCCGGTCATGAGGACGGCTCCGGGCCTTGTCCACGATGATGTCGAGGATCGGGTCGGTGAGCTCGTCGACGAACGTGGACTTCCAGTAGCTGCGCAGCGTTCCGCGCGCGAAGAACTCGTCGAAGGCCGCCTGGACACCGACGAAGGGGAGGGGACCCGAGATGTCGGCGAGCGGGGTCCCGATGTCGCGGAGGGGCTGGATGACCTTCATGCCCTCCTCGGGATCACCTGAGTAGACGGCGCCGGTGACGATGAACGGCGTGTTCTGGACCTCCGGAGGAATGTGCTCGCTCGTCGGAAGGGTCGTGCATCCGATCATCGCCGAGATCTCGTCGGGCGCCGTGCTGGCCCAGTCGCGGAACTTCCGGTACACGTTCTCCGCGTCCGAGACCGGATGGAACACGCCGGCGAACGCCACCATCGGGCCCACCGGGTGGCACTGGAACGTGAACGAGGTGACCACGCCGAAGTTGCCGCCACCCCCGCGGATGGCCCAGAACAGGTCGGGGTTCGAGTCCGCCGACGCCGTCCGCACCTGGCCGTCGGCGCACACCACCTGGGCGGACAGCAGGTTGTCGACCGAGAGCCCGTGCTTGCGGCGCAACCCATCCCTCTCCACCGCCGAGCGTCAGCCCGGCCAGGCCGGTGTCCGAGACGATGCCGGATGGGGCGACGAGACCGTGGGCCTGGGTCTCGTGGTCCAGGTCGCCGATCAGTGCACCACCCTGCGCGCGCACGGTCCGAGCCTCCGGGTCGCACTCGACGCCGTTCATCAGGGCGAGGTCGAGGAGCAGGCCGCCGTCGACGCTCGAGAGCCCTGCGATCGAGTGACCGCCACCGCGGACGGCCATGAGGAGTCCGTTCTCGCGGGCGAAGTTGACCGCGCCGATCACGTCGGCCGTGCCGGTAGCGCACACGACGAGTCGCGGGCTTCCCCGGATGCATCGCGTTGTACGGCGGCCGCACGTCGGCATATCCCGGATCACCGGGAGTGAGCACGTCGCCCCTGATCGTCATCCGGAGCTCGTCGAGGCTCTCGTCGCTGATCTTCGCCTCTGAGCCGTTCAGCGTCGCCACGGTCGATCGTCATGTCCCTGCCCTTCGCCCGTCGGGAGGGTAGATTCCACCCAACCCATCCAAACTAGGCGCGCGAGCACCGCGGCGAATCACCCCTTTTGGGTTAGTTCACGGGTGGCCCCTATCCGCTCAACACGTACGGCATGTCGAACTCCTGACGCTGAGCGGCGGCCCGCCCTCGATACCCAGCTCCTGGAGTGCCGGCATCATCCGCTCGGCGAAGAAGCGCTCCGAGTCCTCCTTGTCCTCCCACACGTCGAGGCTGTGCACCCCGCGTTCGCTCGGGCCTCCGCCGTGGAGGATCAGCCCCTTCACCGGCGCATCTCCCACTGCCTCACCGATCTTGATGTGGGTATCGAGATCGACGTCGAACTCCATCAGCGTCACGTATGCCATCGCTCTGTCACCTTTTCTTTAGAGTCTAACTCTATTCATTAGACTGCTACTCTCTCGATATGTCTGTCAAGAGGTCGTACTCGTCAGCCAAGCGCGAGGCACAGGCCCGGGCCACGCGCCGGTCGATCCTCGATGCCGCCCACGAGCTCTTCGTCGCGAGCGGCTACGCCGCCACGACGATCCAGGCGATCGCCGAGCGTGCCGTCGTCGCCGTTCAGACGGTGTACGCCGTGTTCGGCAACAAGCGCGAGCTGCTGCGGCAGCTGATCGAGAGCGCGATCACCGGCGACGACGAGCCCGTTCCGATCACGGAGCGCCCCGAGGCGCAGGCGGTCGCCGCCGAGCCCGACGCCCGTCGGCGGGCCGAGCTCGACGCCGCCATGAGCCGGTCGATCACCGAACGCGTCGCGCCCGTCCTGCGGGTCGCGGCTGAGGCGGCCGCATCAGATCCCGAGCTCGCGGCGATGATGGAGGCGGTCAAAGCCGCTCGACGCGAGGAGATGGTGGCGGCAGCCAGGATGATCGCCGGCCCGGACGGACCAGGCAAGAAGGGCGAGGAAGCCGCCGCCACCCTCTACGTGCTCTACAGCCCTCAGGTCGCCGACATGCTGATGGGCGACTACGGCTGGTCCGCCAAGCGCTATGAGCGGTGGCTCGCGAGGATGATCCTGGAGAGCGTCATCCGGTGACGATCTCAGCCGGCCCAGGCGCCCCGGCCGGCCGCGCTCTCGGCGTACCGGCGGAACGGGACCGGTGACCTGCCGGTGATCCTCTGCACCGTGTCGGTCACCTCCCCGTCGCCGGCGTCCGCCAGCGCCCGGAACGCCTGAACCCCCGCGCGCACCTGCTCCTCGGGGAGCCCGAACCCGGTCATCACCTCGACGTAGCGATCCGCGTCGCCACCACGTCGTCAACAGCCATGCAGCCCACCGTGACACCGGTCACCAAGAGCACGCGTGGAATCGCCTTCCGTACGCCGCTCGGTGCAGACTGGGGGTGCCGCGGTCGCCGTGCGCCACCTCGAGCCGGGAGGTCGGTCCCGGTAGGAAGCGAAGTCTCGATCCAGATGACGACGACCGCTCCCGGTAACACCTCCACCGTTCCGTCTGTGCGTACCGCGCACTTCAGGCTCGCCGTGCTGGCCCTCGCCATGGGCGGGTTCACCATCGGCACCACCGAGTTCGTGACCATGGGCCTGATCCGCGAGATCGCCGCGGGCGTCGACGTGTCCATCCCGGCCGCCGGCCACCTGATCTCCGCCTACGCGCTCGGCGTCGTGGTGGGCGCACCGGTCCTCGCCTTCTTCGGAGCCCGCTGGCCGCGGCGCGCGCTGCTGGTTGCGCTGATGGCGGCGTACGGGGTGTTCAACGCGCTGAGCGCCGTGGCGACCAGCTTCGAGATGCTGATGGTGTCCCGGTTCCTCGACGGGCTTCCGCACGGTGCCTACTTCGGCGTCGCTTCGCTGGTAGCGGCGAGCCTCGCCCCGCCGGGTCGCAAGGGCCGCGCCGTGGCGATGGTGATGATCGGGCTCTCGGTCGCGAACGTCGTCGGCGTGCCCGCCGCCACCTGGATGGGTCAGCACCTCGGATGGCGCTCGGCCTACTGGGCCGTGGCCGGTCTCTCGATCGTGACGGTCGCCCTGGTGCTGGCCTTCGTACCGTCCTGCCCGGGCGACCGCGACGCGACCGGGCTGCCGGGAGCTGCGCGCCTTCACGCATCTCCAGGTGTGGCTGACCCTGCTCGCCGGCGCGATCGGCTTCGGCGGCATGTTCGCGGTGTTCTCCTACATCGCCCCGACCGTGACCGAGGTCGGCGGGCTGGGAGACGGCAGCGGTCCCGTTGTTCCTGCTGATGTTCGGTGTCGGCATGGTGGTCGGCACGTTCGTGGCCGGCGAGCTCGCCGACTGGTCGATCCTTCGGTCCCTCCTGGGTTCCTCGCTCGGCATGGCCCTGGCCCTGCTCGTGTTCTGGGCAGTGGCGCCGCACGGCTACTGGTTGCTGCCGGTCGCGTTCGTCATCACGTTCCTCGGCTCCGTGCTTGTGGTGAACCTCCAGCTACGGCTCATGGACGTGGCCGGCGAGGCCCAGACCCTGGGCGCGGCCATGAACCATGCCAGCCTCAACGTCGCCAACGCCCTGGGCGCCTTGCTCGGTGGCGCGGTCATCGCCACCGGTCACGGCTACCGGGCCCCCGCTCTGGTGGGTGTGGCCCTCTCGCTGGCCGGTCTGGCGGTCCTGGTGGTCTCGGTCCTCGCGCACCGGCGCCAGGATCGCGTGGTCACGGCCAGCGAGTGATCTGAGAGACGCCGACCGGGTGCGCGTCACGATCCGCCCGGTGCCCTGACAGAATGCCCGGCATGTCCGCACCCGCCACCGCCCCGGAGGTGGAGGCCTCGGAGGCCGCGTCCGGCACCGCCCGACCGCGCGTGCTGTCCGGGATCCAGCCCACGGCCGACTCGTTCCACTTCGGCAACTACCTCGGCGCCCTGCGGCAGTGGGTGGACCTGCAGCGTGACCACCAGCCGTTCTTCTTCATCGCCGACCAGCACGCGATCACGGTGGAGCAGGACCCGAAGCTGCTGAGGGAGCGCACCCTGCGGGCGGCGGCCCAGCTCCTGGCGATGGGCATCGACCCCGACCGCTCGGCGATCTTCGTGCAGAGCCAGATCCCGGAGCACTCGCAGCTGAGCTGGGTGCTCCAGTGCCTGACCGGTTTCGGTGAGGCCCGCCGGATGACGCAGTTCAAGGACAAGTCCGCCAAGGGAGGGGAGGGCGCGGCCTCGGTGGGCCTGTTCACCTACCCGATCCTCCAGGCCGCCGACATCCTGCTCTACCGGCCGCACTACGTGCCGGTGGGCGAGGACCAGCGCCAGCACCTCGAGCTCACCCGCGACCTGGCCCAGCGGTTCAACCACCGCTACAAGAAGACCTTCCGGCTGCCGGAGCCGTACATCCTCAAGTCCACCGCGAAGATCGGTGACCTGCAGCAGCCGACGGCCAAGATGTCCAAGTCGTCCTCGGGCGTCGGCGGGATCATCGAGATGCTCGACGACCCGGCGATCAGCGCGAAGAAGGTGCGCTCCGCCGTGACCGACTCGGGGTCCGAGATCCACTTCGACGTCGAGGGCAAGCCGGGCATCTCCAACCTGCTCACGATCTACTCCGCGCTGACCGCAACCTCGGTCGACGACCTCGAGGCGCAGTACGCCGGCCGCGGGTACGGCGACCTGAAGAAGGACCTCGCGGAGTGCGTCGTGGCGTTCGTGACCCCGTTCCGTGAGCGCACTCTGGAGCTGCTCGCCGACCAGACGTACCTGACCGACGTACTGCGCCAGGGCACCGAGACCGCGGGAGCCGTTGCCGCGGCGACCCTGCGTGACGTCTACCAGCGGGTCGGCTTCGTGGCGCCGGCCGGTCGTTCCTGATGCCGACCATCGGCGTGGCGGTCGCGATCCCGGAGCCCTGGGCCAGCCAGCTCCAGGACTACCGGAAGTCCGTCGGCGACAGGATGGCGGCGACGATCCCGACCCACATCACCCTGGTCCCGCCCACCGAGGTCGGTGACGACCTCGCCGTCATCGAGGAGCACCTCGCGTGGGCCGCCGGGGAGGTCAGCGCGTTCTCGGTGCACCTGCGCGGCACCGGCACGTTCCGGCCGGTCTCCCCGGTGGTCTTCGTGACCCTGGCCGAGGGCATCTCCCAGTGCGAGCACCTCGCCGACGTCGTACGTCGGGGGCCGCTCGAGGTGGATCTGGAGTATCCCTACCACCCGCACGTGACGGTCGCGCACCACCTCGACGACGGCCGGCTCGACCAGGCGTTCGCCGAGCTGGCGGGGTTCGAGTGCGAGTTCGAGGTCGACGAGTTCCACCTGTACGTGCATGACAGTGAGCAAGGTTGGCAACCGACAAGGGACTTCCCGCTGCAGTCCGCTTCCGATCCCGGTAGGTGAGGCCCGATGGCCAGTCCCAAGGAACGACTCGAGGCGCTCCGGGGACGTAGGCCGTTCCTCGACCACCTCCTCCGCACCCAGGACCACTACGGGAACGTGAAGGGGAGCCAGCAGGCCGGCGCTGTGACCTACTTCGGGTTCTTGTCGTTCTTCCCGATCCTGGCCCTTGCGTTCGCCGCGGTCGGGCTGATCTCGGGCGCCTACCCCGATGCCAGCGATGCCCTCGTCGACGCGATCGACCAGGTGTTCCCCGGCATGATCGGCGACGGTGAGGGCCAGATCTCCCTGACCACGCTCGAGAACGCCGCGGGGGCGGCCGTGGGCTTCGGCCTCCTGGGCCTGCTGTACGCCGGACTGGGCTGGCTGTCCAGCATTCGTGATGCGCTCCTGGTGGTGTTCGAGCTGCCGACCTTCGAGCAGCCCAGCTTCGTGATCGGCAAGCTGCGTGACCTGGTGACCCTGGTGTCGGTGGGGCTGGTGCTGATGCTGAGTGTGGGCATCTCCGGACTCGTCGGCAGGTTGTCGGAGGAGATCCTCGACCGGGTCGGGCTGGGCACGGCGCTCCAGCCCCTCTTGTGGGTGCTGGCCATCGTGGTCGGCCTGCTGGCGAGCACGGTGCTGTTCCTGGTGATGTTCTGGTTGCTCGCGCACCCGCACACGCCGAAGCGGTCCTTGCTGCACGGCGCGCTGCTGGGGGCGGTCGGCTTCGAGATCCTCAAGCAGCTGTCGGGGCTGCTGCTCTCGCTGACCAAGGGCACGCCGGCGTTCCAGGCGTTCGGGATCGCGCTGATCCTCGTCGTGTGGATCAGCTACACCTCACGCGTGTTTCTGTACGCCGCCGCCTGGGCGCACACCTCGCCGGAGGCCCGCGCGCAGCGGGAGGAGGACGCCGGGAGGGTGCAGGGCCCGCAGACGCCGGCGCTGACCGGGCTGACGGTCGCCGGGGCCGCGGCCGGCGGTTCGCCGTCGCGGGGCCGCTGGGTCGGTCCGTTCGTGGGGGGCGCGGCAGCGATGCTCGGGCTGGTCGCCGTCGTACGGAAGAAAACCACCTGAGCCGAGGGGCGGCGCTCCCTAGAATCGGAGCGTGTCTCAGATCGCGGTGACCTGGTGGGGGCACTCGTCTGCGACCGTCGAGCTCGGCTCGGTGCGGGTGGCGACGGACCCCTTGTTCAGCGCGATCCTCTTCGCCCTCCATCGTGAGGTCGACCGGCCGGATGACCGCGCGGCCGTGGCTGACCTGGTGCTGGTCTCGCATCTGCACTACGACCACCTGGACCTGAAGTCGCTGCGGCGGTTCGCGCCGGGCACGCCGATCGTGGTCCCGCACGGCGCGCCACGGCTGGTCCGGGGGCTGTCCCGGCTGAACGTGATCGAGGCCCGCCCCGGCGACGCCCTCGCGGTCGCCGGTGTCGACGTGGAGGTGCTGCCCGCGCACCACGACGGGCGCCGCTCCGTCGCCCACCGGCGTTCCGCGCCCGCCCTCGGCTTCCGGTTCGCAGGCGAGGCCGGATCGGCGTGGTTCCCGGGGGACACCGGACTCCGTCCCGACATCACCCGGATCCGTCCGGTCGACGTCGCGCTGGCACCGATCGGCGGCTGGGGGCCGACCCTCGGCGACGACCACCTCGACCCCGAGGAGGCGGTGACCGCGGTCGGCCGGGTCGGCGCCCGCTGGACCCTCGCCGTTCACTACGGCACCTACTGGCCGATCGGGCTGCGCCGGCTCCGGCCCAGCAACCACCGGCGCCTGTTCCTGACCCCGCCGATGAGGTTCCACGAGGCGGTCCGCGAGCAGGGCGTGGCCACTGTCCCGCTCACGCCTGCAGTGGGCGAGCGGATCGATCTCGTCAAAAACTTACCTTTACATGCCACCGATGGGTGATTAAGTTTCCAGAGTCTCGGGTCTCGGCGAAAGGTTCTCCACGGTGCACAGCTCTCGGGTTTGGTCTGTTTTCCAGGTGCCACGGCGGTTCCTCGCCTTCGCGGTCGCACTGGGGGTAGCGCTCTTGATGGTCGCGACCCCGGCGACCCCGCGCGCCCATGCGGACGAGGAGCCGACCACCTTGACGGTGGCGGTGGTCGACCCAACGGTCGACTCGCTCAACCCGTTCACGTCGATCTACCGCCTGCCGACCCAGATCCATCGGCTGATGTACGACTACCTCACGATGTACAGCGCGGAGGACGCGACGCCCACCGAGGGCCTCGCGGAGTCCTGGGAGCACACGGACGACGGTCTCACGTGGACCTACACGATCCGCGACGACTCGACGTTCTCCGACGGTGAGCCGGTCACGGCCGAGGACGTCGCCTACACCTACAACACGATCATGGCCGACGACACCGGTGCCATGGCCAACGGCAGCTACGTCGAGAACTTCGAGTCGGTCACCGCGACCGACGAGCACACCGTCGAGATCAAGCTGAAGGAACCGTCCGCCTCGATGCTCGCGATCGACATCCCGATCGTGCCGCAGCACGTGTGGGAGAGCGTCGGGAACATCGCCGACTTCAGCAACGAGGAGAGCTACCCGATCGTCGGCAACGGGCCGTGGATCCTCACCGACTACAAGCGCAACGAGTCGATCACCCTCGAGGCCAACGAGGACTACTGGCGCGGGGCGCCCGGCTTCGACCGCCTGATCTTCCGCTTCTACAAGGACCAGGACGCCGTGGTCGAGGCGCTGCGCAAGGGCGAGGTCTCGTTCGTCAGCGGCCTCACCGCACTCCAGGCCCAGGCGCTGGAGAGCGAGGACGACATCCACGTCAACCACGCCGTGGGCAAGCGCTTCGCGGGCCTGACCATGAACCCCGGCGCCGAGGCCAAGAACGGCGAGCCGATCGGTGACGGCAACCCGGCGCTGAAGGACCCGCAGGTGCGCACCGCGATCCTGCACGCGATCGACCGCTCGGCCATCGAGGAGCGCGTCTACAGCGGGAACTTCGAGCCCAACGGCAGCTACATCCCCTCCCGGTACGGCGACTACCACTGGGAGCCCGACGACTCCGAGGTGATCGGCTACGACCCCGACGAGGCGAACCGGATCCTCGACGAGGCCGGCTACGAGGAGGGCGACGACGGCATCCGGGTCTCACCGGACGGAGTCCGCCTGAGCCTCCGGCAGTTCGTGCACGCCGACGACCCGGAATACCGCCAGATCGCGACCTTCATGGAGGAGTGGCTGGCCGAGATCGGCATCGAGGTCGAGACGACCCCGAGTGATGACATCGGCGGGATCCTCGACTCCGGCGAGTTCGACCTCCTCTTCACCGGCTGGACGGTCAACCCCGACCCCGACTACATCTTCAGCATCCAGACCTGTGGCGTCCGGCCGGCCGAGCCCGGCGCGTCGTACCAGTCCGACTCCTACAACTGCAACGCGACCTACGACCAGCTCTACGCCCAGCAACGGGCCGAGGTCGACCCGGAGGCGCGGGCCGAGATCGTCCAGGAGATGCAGAAGGTCCTCTACGAGGACGGCGTCGTGGTCATCTTCGGCTACCCCGACATGCTGGAGGCCTACCGGACCGACGTCGTCGAGGAGGACAGCCCGATGACGCAGCCCGCAGAGAACGGCAACATCGACGGCCAGGACGGCTACTGGGGCTGGTGGTCGGCCGAGCCGGCCTCCGGGGGCGGCGGTGGCGGCGACGACGACTCGGTGGGTGCCGTCGTGCTGGGCGTCGGCGCCGGAGTCGTGGTCGTGGGGCTGATCGGCGGCTTCCTGGTGATGCGGCGTCGCTCCGCCACCGCGGAAGACCGAGAGTAGGCAGCGCTGAGAGTCAGCAAGCAGGCCCGGTACGTCGGCGGGCGGTTGCTCGGCGCAGCACTGTCCCTGCTGGCGGTCGCGTTCATCGGGTTCTTCCTGTTCCGGGTGCTGCCCGGCGACCCGGTCCGCACGATGACCTCGGACCAGACGGTGAGCCTGGCCCAGCTCGAGGCGCTCCGCGAGAAGTTCGGCCTGGACCAGCCGTTGTGGCGGCAGTTCCTCGACTACGTCGGGCAGCTGGCGCAGCTCGACCTCGGCACGTCCTACGAGTACCGAGGATCCGAGTCGGTCGCCGGGCTGATCGGGGAGAAGCTGGGTCCGACCATCCTGCTGGTCGGCACCGCGACGGTGATCTCCGCGGTGCTCGGCCTGTGGCTGGGGATCCGGACCGGCTGGCGGCACGGCAGCGTCAGCGACCGGGTCAACACCGGCGTCGCGCTGACCTTCTGGTCGGTGCCGACGTTCTGGCTCGGGCTGATGCTGATCATCGTGTTCGCGGCCGGCGCCGGGCCGATCCCCGGCATCTTCCCGGCCGGCGGGATGCGAGATCCGCGACGTGACCGGGTGGGCGCTGATCCCCAACGTCGCGGCGCACCTGGTGCTCCCGGTGGTCACCCTGGTGGCGGTCGGTCTATGCCCAGTACCTGCTGGTGATCAGGTCCTCGCTGCTCGACGAGATGGGCAGCGACTACCTGGTGACGGCCCGCGCCAAGGGCCTCCGCGACGCCGTGGTGCGCCGCAGGCACGCCGTACCGAACGCGCTGCTGCCTGCGGTGACCCTGATCGCGATCGACCTCGGCGGCATCGTCGCGGGCACGATCCTGGTCGAGTCGGTGTTCTCCTGGCCCGGGCTCGGCAACATGTTCTACGAGGCGCTCAAGGTGCCCGACCTGCCGCTGGTCCAGGGGTTGTTCATCTTCTTCTCGGCCGCGGTGATCGTGATGAACCTGCTGGCCGACCTGGTCTACCCGCTGCTCGACCCGAGGGTGCGCCGATGAGCCCGGCCGAGGTCGGGAGCCGGCGTCGGATGGCGTGGATACGTCGGTGGCACACCGCCACCCGGGTCTGGCGGGAGTTCCGGCGCAACCGCGCTGGGCGTGGTGGGTCTGGTCGTGCTCGTCGGCGCCTGCCTCCTCGCGCTGACCGCACCGCTGTTCATCAGCGAGACCGAGCTCAGCGTCACCCATGCCCCGGGCCCGTTCGTCGCCTCGCCCAGCTGGGACTACCCGCTGGGCACGGACAAGTTCGGCCGGTCGGTCCTGGACCTGATCTGGCAGGGTTCGCGGGTCTCGCTGACGGTCGGCTTCCTCGCGACGTTCATGTCGGTCTTCCTGGGCACCGTCATCGGCATCGCGGCCGGCCACTATCGGGGCTGGGTGGAGGGGGCGCTGATGCGCTTCACCGACTGGGTGCTGGTGCTGCCGACCCTGGTGCTCGCGGTCTCGCTCGTAGTGGTGATGGGCCGGGGACTCGGCACGATCATCATCGCGATCGGGGTCACCGCGTGGCCGATCACGGCACGGCTGGTCCGCGCGCAGACCCTGGCGGTCGAGTCGCGTCCCGTTCATCGAACGGGCGAAGGCGCTCGGCGGCGGTCACTGGCACGTGATGTCGCGTCACGTGCTGCCCAACGTGATGCCGATCGTGCTGGCCCGCACCACGCTGCTGGTCGCGGCCACGATCATCGCCGAGTCCACGCTCTCGTTCCTCGGCCTGGGCGACCCGTCCCGCATCTCCTGGGGATCGACGCTCCAGGAGGCACGCGACGCGGGCGCGACCAGTGCCGGACTCTGGTGGTGGATCGTGCCACCTGGGATCGCCATCGCCCTGGTGGCCCTGGCCTTCACGATGGTGGGTCGCGCGCTCGAGCAGGTCTACAACCCCCGACTCCGCGAACGGCTGTGACGATGAGCCTGCTCGAGATCGACGACCTGGCGGTGACCTACCGCACCGCCGGCGGCTCGTTGCCCGCCGTACGCGGGGTGTCGCTGGACCTGCCGCGCCGGCCAGAAGCTCGGCGTCGCGGGGGAGTCCGGCTGCGGCAAGTCCACGGTTGCGCTCGCCCTGCTGCGCCTGCTGCCCGCCTCCGCCACCGTCACCGGGCGGATCCTCTTCGACGGCGAGGACGTGCTGACCATGAAGTGGGGCCGGCTGCGTGCCGTGCGGTGGGCGGGCGCGTCGATCATCTTCCAGGGCGCGATGCACTCCCTGAACGCCGTGCACCGGATCGGGGCGCAGATCGCGGAGCCGATCCTGCTGCACGAGGACGTGACCCCGGCCGAGGCCGAGAGGCGGGTGACTGAGCTGCTCACGCAGGTGGGGTCTGCCGGCGGATCGGGCCAGCGCCTATCCGCACGAGCTCTCGGGAGGGCAGCGACAGCGGGTGATGATCGCGATGGCGCTGGCGTGCAACCCGCGGCTGATCATCGCCGACGAGCCGACCACGGCGCTGGACGTCATGGTCCAGGCCCAGATCCTGCGGCTGATCGAGCAGCTGGTCCGGGACCACGACATCAGCCTGATGATCATCAGCCACGACCTCGCCGTGCTCGCCGACACCTGCGACCGGCTCGCGGTGATGTACGCCGGCCGCGTGGTCGAGGAGGGACCGGCCCGGCAGGTCTTCGAGTCGGCGAGCCACCCCTACAGCGCGGCGCTCTCCGAGGCGTTCCCGCGGATCGGCGACCCCACGTCACGACTTCAGCCCCGCGGTCTCGCCGGCGATCCGCCGGACCCAGCGGACCTTCCGTCGGGCTGCAGCTTCCACCCGCGTTGCCCCTCGGCGCTGGACGCCTGTCCACAGGTGGACCCCGAGCTGTGGCCTGCCGCCGACTCGCAGGCCGCCTGCGTCCTGGTGCTGCCCGACCAGGGTGCGGCCCTGGCGGCGGGGGCTGCCCGGTGACCGGCGAGGGGCTGCGGGCCGAAGGAGTGCGGGTCGAGTTCGCCGGCCGCGGGGGGCGCGACCCGGCGAGGGCGGTCGACGGCGTCGACCTGCAGGTGCGCCCGGGGGAGATCGTCGCGCTGGTCGGCGAGTCGGGCTGCGGCAAGACCACGCTCGCGCGGACCCTCCTCGGGCTGGAGCGGCCGACCGAGGGCACCGTCTCCTACGACGGGCAGCCACTCGTCTACTCGAGCAAGGCGCTGTCGGCGTACCGCCGTCAGGTCCAGCTCGTCCTGCAGGACCCCAGCGGCTCGCTCAACCCGCGGCACACGGTCTACGACGCCGTGGCCGAGGGCCTGCGGATCCACGGTGGTGTCGCCGACGAGCAGACCGCCGTCGCCGAAGCCCTTTCCCGGGCCGGCCTGCGGCCACCGGAGCCGGTTCTTCCTGCGCTACCCGCACGAGCTCTCCGGCGGCCAGCGCCAGCGAGTGGTGATCGCCGGCGCGATGGTGCTGCACCCGACGATGCTGATCGCCGACGAGCCGGTCGCGTCGCTCGACGCGTCGGTCCGCGGCGAGATCCTGGCCCTGCTGCTGCGGCTACGCCAGGACCTGGGCCTCGGGCTGCCTGGTCGTGACCCACGACCTGGGGCTGGCCTGGAACATCGCCGACCGGGTGGCGGTGATGTACCTCGGCCGGATCGTGGAGACCGGACCAGTGGAGAAGATCCTGTCGGCGCCTGAGCACCCCTACACCCAGGCGCTGCTCTCGGTGGTGCCCGACGTGACCGGCGGGGCCACGGCGCCGACGGTGCTGGCGGGCGAGCCGCCCGGACCCCGCCAAGATCCCCGGCGGGTGCCGGTTCCACGCCCGCTGCCCGGTGCTCGCGTCGGGCGCGGCCGAAGCCGCGGGCGTGGCCGACCGGTGCCGCACCGTCGACCTGCAGATCCTCGGCGCCGAGGACGAGTCCCAGGTCGCCTGCCACTACGCGCTGAGGGTCGGGGCCGAGACCTAGGAAAGAGCCGGCTCGTCGAGGGTCAGCGTGCCGGCATCGGCGTCCAGGGTGGCGGCGACGCCGAGGGGGACGGTCAGCGTCGGCGAGCAGTGGCCGAAGCCGAGCTCCCACACGATCGGCACCCCGAGCGGGCCGAGCCGGTCCAGCATCAGCGCGCGGACGTCGTCCCTGCAGTCCACCCAGGACCCCAGTGCGATGCCGGCGACGTCGTCGAACCAGCCGGCGCGGAGCAGCTGGGTGAGCATCCGGTCGAGGCGGTAGTTGTCCTCCTCGAGCTCCTCGAGCACGACGATCCCGCCGGCGGCGCTCGGGCGGGCGGTGGGGGTGCCCACGTCCGCGGCGAGCAGGCTGACGTTGCCGCCCATCGTCACCCCGGTGGCGGTGCCGGGCACCAGGGTCTCGGCGGTGGCGCGATGTCAGGGTCAGCTGGGTCTCGGGCTCGAAGAGCAGGGAGCGGAGCCCTTCGGCGCTGTCGCCGCCGTCCGAGAACGATGGGAAGCCGGTCAACGGGCCGTGCACGGTGACCACGCCGAGCTGGGTGGCGAACGCCTCGTGCAGGGCGGTGATGTCGCTGTAGCCGACGAAGACCTTGGGTGGCGCCTCCCGCATCGCCGGCCAGTCGAGCAGGTCGATCATCCGCTGGGCGCCGTACCCGCCCCGGGAGCAGATCACGCCGTCCACGTCAGGGTCCAGCCACGCGGCCTGGAGGTCGGCGGCGCGGTCGGCGTCCGCCCCGGCGAGGTAGGGCAGGTCATCACGTTTGTCGAGCACGTGCGGGCCGACGGTCACCTCGAGACCCCAGTCGCGCAGCAGCGCGCAACCGCGCTCGAGCAGATCCTTCGGGCCCGGGCCGGCCGGAGTGACCACGGCGACGCGGTCGCCGGGGCGGAGCCGAGGCGGCCGGGTCAGCGGTACGGCGCTCATGTGGTCAGCTCCACCCGTGGGATCCCGGGCGGCTCGAACCCGAAGATCTGGCCGTAGAACGACAGCTCGGCCTCCATCGACGCGATCAGGGTCTCCTCCTTGCGGAAGCCGTGGGACTCGCCCTCGAACGTCAGGTAGGCGTGCGGGATCCCGCGCCCGGCGATCCGCTCCAGGAGGCGTTCGCTCTGCACCGGTGGGCAGATGACGTCGTCGAGCCCCTGCATCAGCAGGAACGGCCGGCCGATCCGGTCGGTGCGGTTGACCGGGGACCGCTCGCTCGTAGCGGGCCTTGGCCTCCGGCCACGGGCCGACCAGGCCCTCGAGGTAGCGGGACTCGAAGTCGTGCGTCTCGCCGGTCCGCCAGCCGGTCAGGTCCAGGATCGGGTAGCGGATCGTGGCGCAGGCGAAGACGTCGCCGGCAACCAGGGCGCACGCGGACGTGAAGCCGCCGGCGCTACCGCCGCGGATCGCCAGCCGCTCCGGGTCGGCACTGCCCTCGGCGACCAGTCCGAGCGCTACCGCCACGGAGTCCTCGACGTCGACGACGCCCCAGCCCTCGCGCAGTCGCTCGCGGTAGGCACGCCCGTAGCCGGTGGTGCCGCCGTAGTCGACGTCGACCACCCCGAGCCCGCGGCTGGTGAAGAAGGCGATCTCCGGGTCCACCACCGGTGGGTAGCGGCTGGTCGGGCCGCCGTGGACGAACACCAGGTACGGCGGCGGGCGGCCCGCGTCGACTGGGCGTGGTCGGGATGGCGCGGGGGGTGCACGACGGCGTGGACCTCGCGACCGCCCACCCCGGTGAACGTGCGCCGCTGCGGCTCGGACAGGAACTCCACCGGGAGCCGCGGTGCCGCGGCCCGGGGCAGCGCTGTCCATGCGCCGGTCGCCAGGTCGACCTCGACCAGCTCCCAGGTCCGCTCCGGGCTGCCGGCCACGCCCACGATCCGGTCTCCCGAGGCGCTCAGATGGGCGGCCCACTCCTCGTGCGGGGTCTCGATCTCGGACAGCTCGCCCGACGCCGGGTCGAGGACGGAGGCTCGCAGCCGGCCGAATCCGTGCAGGGCCAGGATCCGCCCGTCGTCCAGCGGCAGCGACCAGCGGGCGCCGGTCTTCCACAGCGGCCCGCCGAACTCCTCCTGCCGAGCGCAGAGGTCGTCGACCCGTCCGGTGGCCACGTCGACCCGACGCAGGTTCCACCAGCCATCGGGGTCGCTGACGATCGCCAGGGTCGTGGCATCCAGCCAGAAGCACTGGATGACCGACTCCCCGGGGCCGCCCGCGAGGGTGCGCGGCGGCCCGAGGGAGCCGTCGCTCCCGATCTCGGCGATCCGCAGCTCGGTGGCGTCCCACGGCATGTCCGGGTGCTCCCAGCCGATCCAGGCGAGCCTCGACCCGTCCGGCGAGACCTGCGGGCAGGCCAGGAAGTGCCGGTCGGTGACGAGCGTTCGTACGGCGTCCGGGTCGGCGGCCGCGCTGCCGTCGAGCGGCACCGCCACCAGCGCCCGGGTGACGTCGGTGACGTCGTCGCTGTGGAGGTGCTCGCGCACGCACCAGACCTCACGCCCTCCGGGTGCCGCCACCGGCTCGGCGTACCGCCACCCGGCGGGGAGGTCCGGCTCGGGGGTGAGCGGGACCGGCGTCCCGCCCTCGGTGAGCGCGTAGAGCCGCTGGTCGGCGTGGTGGACGAACACGACGGTGCCGTCGGGGGTCAGCAGCCAGGGCCGGCCGCCGTACTCGTGCAGCCGTGAGCGGAGGTTCCAGGGCGGGGGCAGCACGGTCTCGACCTCGCCGTCCGGCCCGCGGCGGAGCAGCGCGGTCCGGCCGCCCTCCTCGGGACGCGGCTCGCACCACCAGAGCGCGTCAGGCGTCAGGTGCGGCCACTCGGGCCGGCCGTCGTTCACCGCGGCCATCCGGGCGTCGATGGGGGACGGCCACGCGCCGTACGCCGGCTCGCGTCATCAGCAGGACCCCAGGAACCGGTCGAGCACCCGGACACCGAACTCCAGCCCGTCGACGGGCACCCGCTCGTCCACGCCGTGGAACGCGGCCGAGTAGTCGAATCCCTCGGGGAGCCGCAGCGGCGCGAAGCCGTATCCGGTGATCCCGAGCCGGGAGAACTGCTTGGCGTCGGTGCCGCCGGCGAGGCACACGGGTACGACGTGGGCGCCGGGGTCCTCGGCCAGCAGCGCGGCCCGGATCGCCTCGAAGGTGGGCCCGTCGGGTGACGCCTCGAGCGGCACCTCGCGATGCAGGTAGTCCCACGTCACGCGGTCGCCGGTGAGCTCGTCCAGCGTCGACGCGAACTCGCTCTCGCTGCCGGGCAGGACCCGCCCGTCGACCCGGGCCGTGGCGGAGCCCGGGATGACGTTCACCTTGTAGCCGGCGTCCAGCATGGTCGGGTTGGCGCTGTTGCGCACCGTGGCCGTCGACCAGCTGCGGCGGCCGGGCCGAGCCGCTCGAGCGCGGCGTCGACGTCGAAGTCGGGCTGGTCCGGATCGATCTCCTCGCCGACGGCGGCACCGAGCCCGGACAGGGCGGCCCGGACCGTGGGCGTGAGCCGCACCGGCCACTGGTGCTCGTAGATCCTTGCGACCGCGCCGGCCAGCGCCCCGACCGCGTTGTCGCGGTTGACGCGCGACCCATGACCCGCCCGGCCCGCGGCGGTCAGCGTCGAGCCAGGCCGTGCCCTTCTCCCCGGCGCCGACCGGGTAGATCCGGACGCCACCGCCGGCGTGGAAGGTGTAGGCGCCCGACTCGCTGATCCCCTCGGTGCAGCCCTCGAACAGGTCGGGCCGGTGCCGGACCAGCCAGTCCGACCCCGCCTCCGCGGTGTCCTCCTCATCCGCGGTGAACGCGAGCACGACGTCGCGAGCCGGACGGCGGCCCTCGCGGGCGTAGGCGCGGGCCAGGGCCACCATCATCGCGACCATGCCCTTCATGTCGACGGCGCCGCGGCCCCACAGCCAGCCGTCGCGGACCTCGCCCGAGAAGGGGTGCACCGACCACTCCGCCGGCTCGGCGGGTACGACGTCGAGGTGCCCGTGCACGAGAAGCGCGGGTCGCTCCGGGTCGGCGCCCGGGAGCCGGACCACCACGTTGGCGCGGTGCGGCGCCGACTCGAGCAGCAGGGGCTCGAGGCCGACCTCGCCGAGCCGCTCGGCGACGTACTCGGCGGCCGGGCGCTCGGCGCAGTCGCCGCCGCCGCGGTTGCTGGTGTCGATCCTGATCAGGTCCGAGGCCAGCTCGACGACCTCGTGCGCGGGATCAGCCATAGTCCTTCTCGACCGCGTTGGCGATCAGCGTGGTCACGGCCTTGAACGTGCGGATCATCTCGTAGCCGGTGGGCGCGGTGTAGCGGACCCGGCGCTCGGCGACCCGGTCCACGCCCGGCACCATGCAGGCGTTCGTGACCAGCTGGGTGGCGTCGACCTCGACCTCGACGACGAACGGGCCGTCCGCCCGGACGTCGTGGCGCTGCGCCAGGGAGACGGCCTCGCGCGCCGCCTCGCGGATGTCGGCGTAGGTGCGCGCCGGCGGGCGGCACACGGCGGCGTAGCGGGACACGTGGTCCTTGACCGCGACCGTCCGCGCCTCGGGGGCGTAGCTCTTCGCGTCCTCGCAGGCCTTGTCGTCGCCGGTCACCAGGACCACCGGGACGCCGTACTCGGCGCAGACGATGGCGTTGAGGTAGCCCTCGCTGGCGGGGTGCTCGTCGACCCAGACTCCGGTGATCGAGTTGGGCAGGTAGGTGTGGGCGAGCACGCCCTCGGTGCCGGCGCCGGTGTGATAGCCGACGAACGCGATCCCGTCCACGTCGCCGTGCTGCACGCCCTCGACCATGGTGAGGTCCTTGTGCCGACCGGTGAGCATCGTGGCGCGCTCGTCGAGCACCTCGAGGAGCAGGTTGCGCATCGTCGAGTGCGCCTCGTTGATCACGACCTCGTCGGCACCTCCGTCGAGGAAGCCGGCGACGGTGGCGTTGACGTCGGAGGTGAACATCGCCCGGCAGCGCTGCCACTGCTCGGTGCCCGGCTCGCAGTCAGCGGGCCAGGTGACGCCGGTGGCACCTTCCATGTCGGCCGAGACGAGGATCTTCATCGCCCGCCCACCGTAGCGGTGTGGTTGAGGTGAAGAGCGCCAGCGCGGCCTCGATAGTGACCGTGCCGGAGCGCGGCGTGCAGGTCCCAGTTGAGCCGGGAGATCACGTCGAGCGGGATCTCCTTGGGGCAGGCGGCCGTGCACTCACCGATGTTGGTGCAGCCGCCGAAGCCCTCGTGGTCGTGCTGCCCGACCATGCTGACCACGCGGGAGTCTCGCTCGGCCTGGCCCTGCGGGAGCTCGCCCAGGTGGGTGATCTTGGCGCCCAGGAACAGCGAGGCGGAGCCGTTGGGGCAGGCGGCCACGCAGGCGCCGCAGCCGATGCAGGTGGCCACGTCGAAGGCCCGGTCGGCCTTGTCCTTCGGCACCGGCGTGGCGTGCGCGTCGGGTGCCGCGCCGGTGTTGACCGAGATGTAACCGCCCTGCTGGATGATCCTGTCGAAGGCGCCGCGGTCGACGCACAGGTCCTTGATCACCGGGAACGCGTCGGCGCGCCACGGCTCGATGGTGATCGTGTCGCCGTCGGTGAACGAGCGCATGTGCAGCTGGCAGGTCGTGGTCACCTCGGGGCCGTGCGCCTCGCCGTTGATCATCAGGCCGCACATGCCGCAGATGCCCTCGCGGCAGTCGGAGTCGAACGCGATCGGCTCCTCGCCGTTGGCGTTCAGCTCCTCGTTGAGGACGTCGAGCATCTCCAGGAAGGACATGTCCTCCGAGACCTCGTCGAGCTCGTAGGTGTGCATCGAGCCCTTGGTCGCGGCATCGGGCTGGCGCCAGATGTTCAGCGTCACCTTCATTTGGTTCGCTCGCAGTTCGACCGCTGGGTCGCGGTGGCAATGGACAAGTACAGACCGATGCGCTCTCTCGCTTCGCGAACGCTCACTTGTACGACCTCTGCTTCATCTCGGTGAACTCGTAGACCAGGTCCTCCTTGTGCATGACGGGGGTGCCGTCCTCACCGGCCCACTCCCACGCCGCCACGTAGGCGTACTGGTCGTCGTGCCGCAGCGCCTCGCCGTCCTCGGTCTGCGACTCGGCGCGGAAGTGGCCGCCGCACGACTCGCGCCGGTTCAGCGCGTCGATGCACATCAGCTCGCCGAGCTCGAAGAAGTCGGCCACCCGGCCGGCCCGCTCGAGCGACTGGTTCATGGTCTCGGCGGCGCCGAGGACCTTGACGTTGCGCCAGAAGTCGTCGCGCAGCGTCCGGATCAGGTCGATCGCCTTGCGCAGGCCCTCCGCCGTACGCTCCATGCCGCAGTACTCCCACATGATGTTGCCGAGCTCGCGGTGGTAGGAGTCGACGCTGCGGGTGCCGTTGGTGGAGAGCAGCTTCTCGACCCGCTGCTTCACCGACTCCTGCGCCTCCACGACCGCGGGGTCGTCGTCGGCGATCTTGTCGAACGGACCCTCGGCGAGGTAGTCGCGGATCGTGTTCGGCAGCACGAAGTAGCCGTCGGCCAGGCCCTGCATCAGCGCGGAGGCGCCGAGCCGGTTGGCACCGTGGTCGGAGAAGTTCGCCTCGCCGGTGACGAAGAGGCCGGGGATCGTCGACTGCAGGTCGTAGTCGACCCACAGGCCGCCCATCACGTAGTGCACTGCCGGGTAGATGCGCATCGGCACCGTGTAGGGGTCCTCGCCCGTGATCCGGGCGTACATGTCGAAGAGGTTGCCGTACTTGTCCTCGATCGCCTCGCGGCCGAGCCGCTCGATGGCCTCGGCGAAGTCGAGGTAGACACCTCGGCGTACGCCGTCGACCGCGGGTCCGACGCCGCGGCCCTCGTCGCACATGTTCTTCGCCTGCCGGGAGGCGATGTCGCGGGGGACCAGGTTGCCGAACGCCGGGTAGATGCGCTCCAGGTAGTAGTCGCGGTCCTCCTCGGCGATCTCCCGCGGGTCCTTGTCGCAGTCGGCCTTGTTCTTCGGCACCCAGATCCGGCCGTCGTTGCGCAGCGACTCCGACATCAGCGTGAGCTTGGACTGGTGAGTGCCCGAGACCGGGATGCAGGTGGGGTGGATCTGGGTGTAGCAGGGGTTCGCCATGTAGGCGCCCTTGCGGTGCGCGCGCCAGGTCGCGGTGACGTTGCTGCCCATCGCGTTGGTGGACAGGAAGAAGACGTTGCCGTAGCCGCCCGAGGCGAGCACCACGACGTCGGCGAAGTAGGTCTCGATCTCGCCGGTGACCAGGTCGCGCACGATGATCCCGCGGGCCCGGCCGTCGACGACGATCAGCTCGAGCATCTCGTGGCGGGTGTAGCACTTGACCGTGCCCGCGGCCACCTGGCGCTCCAGGGCCTGGTAGGCGCCGATCAGCAGCTGCTGCCCGGTCTGTCCGCGGGCGTAGAAGGTGCGGGACACCTGGACGCCGCCGAAGGAGCGGTTGTCGAGGAGGCCGCCGTACTCCCGCGCGAACGGCACGCCCTGGGCGACGCACTGGTCGATGATGTTCACGCTGACCTGGGCCAGCCGGTAGACGTTGGACTCGCGGGAGCGGTAGTCGCCGCCCTTGATCGTGTCGTAGAAGAGCCGGTGGATGGAGTCGCCGTCGCCCTTGTAGTTCTTGGCCGCGTTGATGCCGCCCTGGGCCGCGATCGAGTGGGCGCGGCGCGGCGAGTCCTGGTAGCAGAACGACTTCACGACGTACCCCGCCTCGCCGAGCGTGGCGGCCGCCGAGGCGCCGGCGAGGCCGGTGCCGACCACGATCACCGAGAGCCGGCGCCGGTTGGCGGGGTTGGCGATCCGGGCCTCGAACTGGCGGGTGCCCCACCGCTCCTCGAGCGGCCCGGAGGGCGCCTTGGTGTCGGCGACCGGGTCGCCGTCGACGTAGTAGCCGACGGCGTCGTCGTAGGCCTCTTCGGCGGAGGTGGTGTGGGACGGGTCGAAGAGGGTGGTGGTGTCGGGCATGTCGGGCTTGTCGGTCATGTCAGCTCAACCTCACTTCTCGATGACGCCGGCGAGGACGAAGATCGGCACCAGGGAGAAGCCACCCGCGATCAGGATCGCGAACCCGTAGCCGAGCGCGTTGGCGTTGCGGCGGGCCCGGACGTTGTTGGTCAGGCCGAGGGTCTGGGCGGCGCTCCACACGCCGTGTCTGAGGTGCAGGGCCAGCGCGAGCATCGCTGCCAGGTAGATCAGCGTCATCCACCAGACGTCGAACGTGTCGACCAGCAGGTCGTAGGGGTCGTCCTTGGCCCCGCCCTGCGGGTTGACCTTGACGACGGTGAAGTTCAGCAGGTGCCAGACGATGAAGAGCAGCAGCGCGATCCCGCCCCAGCGCATCCAGTGGGAGGAGAACGTCGAGTGCTTGTTGCGCTTCACGACGTAGGGCACCGAGCGGGCCGCCTTGGCGCGCCGCCACAGGACGAGCGCGCACGCCGATGTGCACGACCACCGCGACGATCAGGACCGGCGCGAACGATCCAGAGGAAGCCTTCGTACGGGAGCAGCGGCACGCCGATCTCGCGCAGGTGATGGGCGTACTCGTTGAACGCGTCGTGACCCGCGAAGGCCTTGAGGTTGCCGTACATGTGCACCAGCACGAAGCCGATGAAGATGATGCCGGTGACAGCCATCAGCATCTTCAGGGCGATGGTCGATCGCGCAGCGCGCGAACCCTTGACCAACGAGGGCCGGGTGGGGGTGCTTGCCTGAGCCACGAACGAACGCTACCGCTGCCCGCGACCCGGCACCGGGAATGGGCGCTGTGAGATACCTCCGGGTGAGGCCTCCCTCACGTCCAGCAGGCTCCTAGGTGGGGGCGCTGACGGGGTAGTGCGCCGTCACCAGCTCGTCGACTGCGTCGGTCCAGGTGCGCAGCTGGGCGAGCTCGCGGGCGCGCCTGCCGAGCAGCGACCGGTGCCGGTCCGCGACCACGGCCGTGACCGCGCGGTGCAGGTCCCGGGGATCCCGCGGGTCGTAGAGCAGCCCGCTCTCGAGGTGACGGACCACGTCGGGCGCGCCGCCCGACCTCGGCGCCACCACGGGCACCCCGCTGGCGGCCGCCTCCCGGAGCGCGTGGCAGCAGGTCTCGTGCTCCCCGGGGTGCACCAGTACGTCGAGGCTCGGCAGTGCGATCGTCAGGTCGCCGGTCTGCAACGGTCCCACCAGCTTGGCGCCCGGCGCCTTGGCCTCGAGCCAGTCGCGCTGCGGACCGCCGCCGATGACGACCAGCCGGACGCTCGGGATCGCGGCCACCTCGGCCAGCCGGCGTACGCCGTGGCGCTTGTGCAGCCCGCCGACGTACCCGACGACGACCTGGGGACCGTCCGCCGACCCGGCCCGGGACCAGGCGTCGTAGAGCCACTGGTCGCGGAGCGCCGGGGTGTAGGCGTCGGTGTCGACCCCGGGGCGCCAGAGACCCGCGCTCACGCCGAACTCGGCCATCCGGTCGACCATCCACGACGACGTCACCAGCACCGCGTCGGCGCGGTCGGCGACCTTGGCGCGCCAGTAGTCGGCGGCCACGTCTAGTGCCGGGCCCTGCTCGACGACGACCGACGGGATGTCGTTGCCGGCGGGTGTGCTTGAGGGCCTTGCGACCCAGGGAACCGGGGGAGGTGACGTGCACGAGGTCGGGGCGGAAGCCGTCGAGCGCGGCGCGCACCTGGGCGCCGACGGGCTCGAGCGGACGGATCCGCACGACCGGGGCATCCGCGGTAGGACCCGATGCCGGGTCCGGGGGCCACGACCATCACCTGGTGGCCGGTGTCGACGAGTCGGTCGGCCACCGCCTTGAGGGTCGTGGTCGTGCCGTCGGTGGCGGGGTAGAAGGTCTCGGTCACCAGCGCGATCCGCATGCACCCAGCGTGCCTCCGGCGGTCGACGCGACCGCGGCGCCGGAGTGGCAGGCACATGAACAGCAGGAAATGTGGGCACTTTCACATCGGCCTGTGGGCCCTTTCACATCAGGCCGCGAGTGTGCAGACTCAGCACGGCTCACCGACGGAAGGGCGTCAATGACGACTGGGGTGCACGGCCCGACCAGGGCGCAGATCGAGGAGAAGACCCTCCGTGACGACCGCTGGTGGCTGACCCCGCTGACGACGTTCGTCGTCTTCTCCGCCTTCGTCGTCTACGCGACGATCCGCGCGTTCATGGGCAGTGACTACTACTCGTCGCCGTACCTCTCGCCGTTCTACTCGCCCTGCCTCGGCGACTGCGTCGAGGGCTCCTCCGACTTCGGCCAGCCGTTCGCCGGGTGGCCGCTCTCGGCGGCGCTGATCATCCTGATCTTCCCGCTCGGCTTCCGGATGACCTGCTACTACTACCGCAAGGCCTACTACCGCGCGTTCTGGCTCTCCCCGCCGGCCTGCGCGGTCGCCGAGCCGCACGGGTCCTACTCCGGCGAGACCCGGTTCCCGCTGATCCTGCAGAACGTCCACCGCTACTTCTGGTACGCCGCGGTCGCGGTCGCCGTCATCCTCACCTACGACGTGGTGCTGGCGTTCCGCAACGAGGACCACGAGTGGGGCCACATGGGCCTGGGCACCGTGCTGATGGCGATCAACGCCGCCTACATCTGGCTCTACACGCTGTCCTGCCACTCGTGCCGGCACGTCACCGGCGGACGCCTGCGGCACTTCTCGAAGCACCCGGTCCGCTACCGCCTCTGGACCTGGGTGTCGAAGCTGAACGTCAACCACGCGAGGTATGCGTGGGTCTCCCTCTTCTCCGTGGCGCTGGTCGACCTCTACATCATGCTGCTGGCCAACGGAACGATCGAGGACGTGAGGTTCTTCTGATGTCGACCGAAAGCACCCGGCACCCGATGACCGGCAACGAGATGAGTGATGCCGAGCCGGGCGGGATGGAGAGGCACCAGTACGACGTGGTCGTCATCGGCGCCGGCGGCGCCGGCCTGCGGGCCGCGATCGCGGCGCACGAGGCCGGCGCCCGCACCGCCGTGGTCTGCAAGTCGCTGCTCGGCAAGGCACACACCGTGATGGCCGAGGGCGGGATCGCGGCGGCCATGGGCAACCGCTGGCCGGAGGACAACTGGGAGGTGCACTTCCGCGACACCATGCGTGGCGGGAAGATGCTCAACAACTGGCGGATGGCGCAGCTGCACGCGCAGGAGGCGCCGGAGCGGGTCCAGGAGCTCGAGGACTGGGGAGCGCTGTTCGACCGCACCGAGGACGGCCTGATCTCGCAGCGCGACTTCGGCGGCCACCGGTACGCCCGGCTCGCGCACGTGGGCGACCGCACCGGACTGGAGATGATCCGCACCCTCCAGCAGCGCACCGTCCAGCTCGGCATCGATGTCTACATGGAGTGCACGGTCACGGACCTGATGAAGGACGGCGATCGCATCTCCGGTGCCTTCGGCTACTGGCGCGAGACCGGCCGCTTCGTCACCTTCGAGGCGCCCGCGGTGATCCTGGCGACCGGCGGCATCGGCAAGTCGTTCAAGGTCACCTCGAACTCATGGGAGTACACCGGCGACGGCCACGCGCTGGCCCTGCGCGCGGGCGCGGCGCTGATCAACATGGAGTTCGTGCAGTTCCACCCGACGGGCATGGTCTGGCCACCGTCGGTGAAGGGGCTGCTGGTCACGGAGTCGGTGCGCGGCGACGGCGGCATCCTCAAGAACTCCGAGGGCAAGCGGTTCATGTTCGACTACATCCCCGAGTTCTTCAAGGCGGAGACCGCCGACAACGAGGAGGAGGCGGACCGGTGGTACGAGGACAAGAAGAACAACCGCCGGCCCCCCGAGCTGCTGCCGCGTGACGAGGTGGCCCGGGCCATCAACTCCGAGATCAAGGCCGGCCGCGGCTCACCGCACGGCGGCATCTTCCTCGACATCGCGTCGCGTCGGTCGCCGGAGTTCATCCGCAAGCGGCTGCCGTCGATGTACCACCAGTTCAAGGAGCTCGCCGACGTCGACATCACCCAGGAACCGATGGAGATCGGCCCGACCTGTCACTACGTGATGGGCGGGGTCGAGGTCGACGCCGACACCCAGGAGAGCGCCGTCACCGGCCTGTACGCCGTCGGCGAGTGCTCGGGCGGCATGCACGGCTCCAACCGGCTCGGCGGCAACTCGCTCGGCGACCTGCTGGTCTTCGGCAAGCTGGCCGGCGAGGCGGCCACGGCGTACGCCTCCGGCCTCGGGGACGCGCGGCCGGCCATCGCCGAGGACGACGTCAAGGCGGCGTCCCACAGCGCGCTCGCACCGTTCGAGGTCGACGGCGGGGAGAACCCCTACACGATCCAGCAGGACCTCCAGCAGTCGATGAACGACCTGGTCGGGATCATCCGCACCGGCGAGGAGCTCGACCAGTCCCTGAAGGAGATCGAGGCCTTCAAGGAGCGGGCGAAGGCGATGGTGGTCGAGGGCCACCGGCAGTACAACCCGGGCTGGCACCTCTCGATCGACCTGCGGAACATGCTGATCGTCTCGGAGGCGATCGCGAAGGCCGCGCTGGCCCGTGAGGAGTCGCGCGGCGGCCACACCCGCGACGACTTCCCGCAGACCGATCACGACGTCTGGGGCAAGAAGAACCTCATCGTCACCCTCAACGACAGCGGCGACGGGGTGGTGCTCGACGAGAAGCCACTGCCGGTGATGCCGGACGAGCTCAAGAAGTACTTCGAGGAGAGCTGAGCGGCCATGGGCTATGACCTGAAGATGCGCGTCTGGCGCGGCGACCAGGACAAGGGCGAGCTCGCCGACTACACCGTCGAGGTGTCCGAGGGCGAGGTGGTGCTCGACGCGCTGCACCGGCTCCAGGCCACCCAGGCGGGCGACCTCGCGATCCGCTGGAACTGCAAGGCCGGCAAGTGCGGTTCCTGCTCCGCCGAGATCAACGGCAAGCCGCGGCTGCTGTGCATGACCCGGCTCTCTGACTTCGAGCCGTCGCAGACGATCACGGTCACCCCGATGCGCACGTTCCCGGTGATCCGCGACCTCGTCACCGACGTCTCCTACAACTACGAGAAGGCCAAGGAGCTGCCGTACGCCGAGCTCGGGCCGCGCGACGCCGACGGCAAGCGCCGGATGGCGCAGATCGACGTCGAGCGAGGCCAGGAGTTCCGCAAGTGCATCGAGTGCTTCCTGTGCCAGAACACCTGCCACGTCGTCCGTGACCACGAGGACAACAAGAAGTCGTTCGCCGGGCCGCGCTTCTTCCTGCGGTACGCCGAGCTCGACATGCACCCGCTCGACACCCACGACCGGCGCCAGCTCGCCCAGGAGGCCGCGGGCATCGGGATGTGCAACATCACCAAGTGCTGCACCGAGGTCTGCCCCGAGGGCATCAAGATCACCGACAACGCGATCATCCCGATGAAGGAGCGGGTCGCCGACCGCAAGTACGACCCGCTGGTCTGGCTCGGCAACAAGATCGGCCTGCGCAACAAGGACAACGACGGCCGGCAAGAGGCCTAGGGGGCGACGTCCCCCAGGTGGGCCGCGAGCTTGTCGAGGGCCATGGTCCACCCCGTCGCCCCGGGCGAGTCGGCAGGAAGCCCGGCGTGGGTGAGCACCAGCCGGGTGCGGCCGCCGAGGTCCTCGAGGTCGACGGAGACCTCAGTCTCAGGTGACTGTGCGTTGCCGGCGGCGTCGGTCATCGCCTCGGTGTAGACCAGCCGACGGTGCTCGACGACCTCGCGGTACTCGCCGGTGAAGCTCACGCGCATGGCGCCGTCGCTCGCGACCATCTCGACGTCGCGGCGACCTCCCACCCGCACGTCCATCCGCACCTCTGACACCTCGATACCCGTCGGGCCGTACCACGCGCGGAAGTGGTCGGGTTCGGTCCACATCCGCCAGACCAGCTCCGCAGGAGCCTCGAAGGTGCGCTCCAGCACCATGGCCGTTCCGGTCGCGTGGTCATCGGGCATCGTCGTCATCCGTTCTGTTGGGCTTCAGGGTCGCGAGGTAGGCGTCCATCCGGTCCAGGCGGGACTCCCACACGTGTCGGTACTGCTCCGCCCAGGTCGAGACCTCCTCGAGACGTCCGGGCTCGATCGCGCACGGGCGGAACTGGGCCTGCCGGCCGCGGCTGACCAGGCCCGCCCGCTCCAGCACCTTGATGTGCTTCGAGACGGCAGGAAGGGACAGCTCGAACGGCTCGGCCAGCTCGTTGACGCTGGCCGGACTCTCGGCGAGCCGGGCCAGGATCGCCCGCCGGGTGGCGCTGGCCAGTGCAGCGAAGGTCTCGCTGAGCCGGTCGTCGTCGACGGTGATCGTCATGGCCGTGTCACTTTCCATGATAGCTAATTAACTAATCTGGAAATTAGGTGGTGAAGAGTCGGCTGTCAACCTTCGTTGAGATCCGGCCTCCATTGAGGACACGTGCTGGCCGCTGCGGTTCCTAGGCTGTCCGCATGGACATGAAACTGGAGCTGGTGGCCGTGCCCGTGACCGATGTCGACCGGGCGAAGGACTTCTACGTCCAGGCGGGCTTCGTGCTCGACCACGACCACACCGTGAGTGACGAGATCCGCTTCGTTCAGCTGACGCCGCCCGGGTCGGGGTGCTCGATCGCGATCGGCAACGGCGTGACGCAGATGGAGCCCGGCGCCCTCGACAACATGCAGATGGTGGTCGCCAACGCCGACGAGGCGCAGGCGGAGCTGAAGTCCCGCGGCATCGAGGTCAGCGACGTCGACGAGCAGCCCTGGGGCCGGTTCGTCTACTTCTCCGACCCCGACGGCAACGGCTGGTCGCTGCAGCAGCTCCCCGACTGGTCGCAGAACGCCGGCAGCTGACGACGTACCGGTGGTTCTGACGTACCAGGTGCGTCAGAACCACCGGTACGTGCCTGAACTCGGTCGCAGCCCGGCGTCCTGCCGTGCGAGCATTTCGTCGTGGACCTGATCGCGCTGATGCCCGCCTTCGTGGTGGCGGTGCTGCTCATCTCCGCTTCGCCCGGTCCGGCGATGGCGCTGATCTTCAGGCGCGCGGCGCTGGGCGGATGGCGCTCGGCGGTGCCAACGGTGCTCGGCCTCGAGTTCGGGCTCTACCTCTGGGCGCTGGCCGCGGCAGCGGGCTTCGCCGCGCTCGTCGCGGTGTCGGAGACGGCGTACGTCGTGCTCAAGGTCGTGGGCGCCGCCGTACTGCTCTACCTCGGCATCAAGGCGTGGCGCTCCGCCTGGCGCAGCGGTGACGCGCCCGAGGCCGAAGCGGCGGTGTCCGGCAAGGCCTGGTGGCGCACGTTCGGTGAGGGCGTCGTCGTGCAGCTGGCCAACCCGAAGGCGGCGGTCTTCATGATCGCCTTCTACCCGCAGTTCGTGCCCGCCGATCGTCCGCTGTTCGCGACCACCGCCGGGCTGGCCGCGGTGCAGGTGGTCATCGAGACCGGCTTCTACCTGACCCTCGCGTACGGCGTGGGCAGGGCCGGGGCGTTCTTCCGGCGCTCGAAGGTACGCCGTCGCCTGGACGCCGATCGCCGGCACCGTCCTGGTCGGCCCTCGGCGTCCGGGTGGCGGTCAGCTCGCGCTGACGTCGCGCTGCGGCGGGTGGTCCCGCTCCCCGCTCCAGCCCTCGGCGACCTCGCGGATCTCGAGGCCGCTCGCCTGCCAGTCGCCCGCCGGCCGTCCCAACCATCGTGAAGCCGCGGCGCGCCTCGATCGTCCAGTGCCTCCCGAAGAACACCCGCCCGAGAAGCGCGAACGGCAGCAGCAGCAGGAGGACAGAGCAGCTCGATCCCGGCGATCAGAGCGAGCATCAGGAACGGGCAGCAGGATGACCAGGAAGATCAGGCGCGATGATCGCGCTGATCGGGTCGTCGCCGAGCCCGGTCGGGGGCTCGGGATCGCCATCGAGCGATGCCCCTGAACGTCGCCGCCACGGCACCCAACGGCGGGTGACCCGCCACGTCTGACCGTCCGGATCCTTCACTTTCACGACGGACACGGTAGAGGCAGGCATCGCTGAGGAATTGCTCACGTCCCGCGTCCGAATGGTCACACCGGCTAGAGACGGCTGCTGACTGCTTCTAGGGTGCGCACCATGACCGAACAGGGCCCCGCCCCCACAGTCGAGGGCGGGCTGGACGAGCCGGACGAGCTCGAACCCGCACAGGGTTCGCTCGACCTCGCGTCCCCCGAGGACACGGCCACGGTCGCGGACTGGGAGGCCGCGGCCGCCGCGGTGCTGCGCAAGGCCAAGCGGCTGGGGGAGGACGACCCCGACGCGCTGGTGTGGCAGAAGCTCACCCGGACCACGCTCGACGGCATCGAGGTCACCCCGCTGGGCACGCCCGACCTGCTCGAGGACCGGGCGACCAGCGGCCGGCCGACCCGCCAGGGCGACTGGGACGTCCGCGCACTCGTCCGCGCCGACGACGCGAAGCTCGCCCACGAGGAGGCGCTCGTCGACCTCGAGGGCGGCGTGACGAGCCTGTGGCTGCAGGGGAGCGGCGACACCGACCTCGACGTCGTGCTCGACGGCGTCCTGCTCGACCTCGCGCCGGTGGTCCTCGACGGCATCGACCCTGCGGCGTTCCTCGCGTACGCCGGCGACCGGGAGCTGCACCCGGCGACGAACCTGGGTGTGCCGGCGAGCGAGGCCACCGCCGACCTGGCCGGCAGCGGCCTGGCAGGCCGGTGTCCGCGCCTTCGTCGTCGACGCCACCGAGGTCCACGACCGCGGGGCCTCCGACGTCCAGGAGCTCGGCTGGTCGATGGCGGCCGGGGCGACGTACCTGCGCGCGCTCACCGACGCCGGGCTCGACGTCGACCGGGCCGCCGCGCTGGTGGAGTTCCGGTACGCCGCCACCGACGAGCAGTTCGCGACCATCGCCAAGCTCCGCGCCGCGCGCCGGCTCTGGGCGCGGGTCCTCGAGCTCAGCGGTGTCTCGACAGGCTCGGCAACCGGTGCCGGCGAGATGCGGCAGCACGCGGTCACGAGTCGTCCGATGATGAGCAAGTACGACCCCTGGGTGAACATGCTGCGCACCACGGTCGCCGCGTTCGCAGCCGGTGTCGGGGGCGCCGACAGTGTCACCGTGATCCCGTTCGACAGCCCGCTCGGGCGCCCCGACGCGTTCGGCCGCCGGATCGCCCGCAACACCTCTCACCTGCTGATCGACGAGTCGCACGTGGCGCACGTGGCCGACCCCGCCGGCGGTTCCTACGCCGTCGAGAAGCTCACCGACGACCTGGCCGTCGCGGCGTGGGACGTCTTCGGGCGGATCGAGGCCGGCGCCGACCTCGACGACGAGATCGCGGAGACGGTGACGAAGCGGGAGGCCGAGATCGCCCGGCGCAAGCGCCCGATCACGGGACTCACCGAGTTCCCGAACCTGGCCGAGGCGCTCCCCGAGCGCGAGCCGGCCGGCGGCCCCGAGGTGCGTCGCTACGGCGCCAGCTTCGAGGCGCTGCGCGACCGAGCCGGCCACCCAGCCGGTCTTCCTGGCCACCCTCGGCAGCGTCGCGTCCCACACCGCTCGCGCGACCTTCGCCGCCAACCTCCTCGCCGCCGGCGGTATCGCGGTCGACACCGCGGGCGCGACCGACGGCGTCGAGGCCCTGCTGGCGGCGTACGACGGCCAGCCGGTCGTCTGCCTCGCGGGCAGCGACCCGACGTACGCGGAGTGGGGGGCCGACGCGGTCGCCGCGCTGCGCGACGCCGGCGCCGCCCACGTGATCGTGGCCGGCAAGCCCGAGGGTCTCGAGGTCGACGACTCCTGCGCGATGGGCATCGACGCACTCGACTTCCTGACCCGCACGAGGGAGAAGCTGGCATGAGCGTCCCGAAGAGCTTCTCCGGCCTGCCGCTGTCCGATGGTGGTTTCGAGGCAGGCGCTAGCGCGCACCTCAACCATCGTCGACGACGGGGCCTGGCACAGCCCCGAGGGGATCGAGATCCTCCCGGTCTACGGCCCCGAGCACCTCGAGGGCCTGGACGCCCTGGACACCTTCCCGGGCCTGAGCCCGTTCCTGCGTGGCCCCTACCCGACGATGTACACCACCCAGCCCTGGACGATCCGGCAGTACGCCGGCTTCTCGACCGCCGAGGAGTCCAACGCGTTCTACCGCCGCAACCTCGCGGCCGGGCAGAAGGGCCTGAGCGTCGCCTTCGACCTCGCCACCCACCGCGGCTACGACTCCGACCACCCGCGGGTGCGCGGCGACGTCGGCATGGCCGGCGTGGCGATCGACTCCATCTACGACGCGCGCACGCTGTTCGACGGCATCCCCCTCGACGAGATGTCGGTGTCGATGACGATGAACGGCGCGGTGCTGCCGGTGCTGGCGCTCTACATCGCCGCGGCCGAGGAGCAGGGGGTGAAGCCGTAGCAGCTCGCGGGGACCATCCAGAACGACATCCTCAAGGAGTTCATGGTCCGCAACACCTACATCTACCCACCGGCGCCGAGCATGCGGATCATCTCCGACATCTTCAGCTACACCGCCGAGCGGATGCCGCGCTTCAACTCGATCTCGATCTCGGGCTACCACATCCAGGAGGCCGGGGCGACCGCCGACCTCGAGCTCGCCTACACCCTCGCGGACGGCGTCGAGTACCTCCGCGCCGGACTGGACGCCGGCCTCGACATCGACCGGTTCGCGCCGCGGCTGAGCTTCTTCTGGGCGATCGGGATGAACTTCTTCATGGAGGTCGCCAAGATGCGCGCGGCCCGGGCCATCTGGGCGCGGCTGGTGCGTGACTTCGACCCGAAGAACCCCAAGTCCCTGAGCCTGCGCACCCACAGCCAGACCAGCGGCTGGTCGCTGACCGCCCAGGACGTGTTCAACAACGTCGGCCGCACCTGCATCGAGGCGATGGCCTCGACCCAGGGGCACACCCAGTCGCTGCACACCAACGCGCTGGACGAGGCGATCGCACTGCCGACCGACTTCTCCGCCCGGATCGCCCGCAACACCCAGCTGCTGCTCCAGCAGGAGAGCGGCACCACCGGCACCATCGACCCGTGGGCCGGGTCCTACTACGTCGAGCGGCTCACCCACGACCTGGCCGAGCGGGCCTGGGCGCACATCCAGGAGGCCGAGGCGGCGGGCGGCATGGCCGAGGCGATCGAGCAGGGCATCCCGAAGATGCGGATCGAGGAGGCGGCCGCCCGGACCCAGGCGCGGATCGACTCCGGCGCCCAGAAGGTCATCGGCGTGAACACCTTCCGGCTCGCCGCCGAGGACCCGCTCGAGGTGCTCAGGGTCGACAACGACGACGTCTACCGCCAGCAGGTCGCCAAGCTCGAGCGGCTGCGTGCGGAGCGCGACGACGAGGAGGTACGCCGGACCCTCGAGGCGCTGACGAGCTCCGCGGAACGAGGGGCGAGCAAGGGCTCCCTCGACGGCAACCTGCTGGCGCTGGCGGTCGACGCGGCCCGCGCCAAGGCCACCGTCGGGGAGATCTCGGATGCGCTGGAGAAGGTCTACGGCCGGCACCAGGCGGTGATCCGTACGATCAGCGGCGTGTTCAGGGACGAAGCGGACGCCGCGGGCGACACGCTCGTCCGTCAGGTGCGCGAGGCCACCGACGCCTTCGAGGAGGCCGAGGGACGCCGTCCCCGCATCCTGGTCGCCAAGATGGGCCAGGACGGCCACGACCGCGGCCAGAAGGTGGTGGTCTCGGCGTTCGCCGACATGGGCTTCGACGTCGACGTGGGGCCGCTGTTCTCCACGCCGGAGGAGGTCGCCCAGCAGGCCGTCGACGCCGACGTGCACATCGTCGGCGTGAGCTCGCTCGCCGCCGGCCACCTCGCGCTGCTCCCCGCCCTCCGGAAGGCGCTCGAGGAGCAGGGCCGACCCGACATCATGACCGTCGTCGGCGGGGTGATCCCGCCCGACGACGTACCCACGCTCCTGGAGATGGGCGCCGCCGCGGTGTTCCAGCCCGGCACCGTGATCGCCGAGTCGGCGCTCGACCTGCTCGCGAAGCTGCGGGACCAGCTCGATCACTGATGGCCGACACTGCCGCTCTCGTCGAGGGCATCCGCGCCCGCCGGCGGGCGTCGGTGTCCCAGGCGATCACGCTGGTCGAGTCGTCGAAGCCCGAGCACCGCGAGGCGGCGCGGGCGCTGCTGACCGAGCTGGCGCCGGACGCGGGCGACGCTGTCCGGGTCGGGATCTCCGGCGTCCCCGGCGTCGGCAAGTCGACGTTCATCGAGACGCTCGGCACCCGGCTCACCGCCGGCGGCCACCGGGTCGGCGTGCTCGCCGTCGACCCGAGCTCGGTCCGCACCGGCGGCTCGGTGCTGGGGGACAAGACCCGGATGGCCCGGCTCTCGGCCGACCCGAACGCCTTCATCCGGCCGTCGCCATCGGCGGGCACGCTGGGCGGGGTGGCCCGGGCCACCATGCAGGCGATGACCGTGATCGAGGCCGCGGGCTACGACGTGGTGCTGGTCGAGACCGTCGGTGTGGGGCAGTCCGAGGTCACCGTCGCCGGCATGGTCGACACGTTCCTGTTCCTGACCCTGGCCCGGACCGGCGACCAGCTGCAGGGCATCAAGAAGGGCATCCTCGAGATCGCCGACGTGATCGCCGTGAACAAGGCGGACGGTGACCGCGAGCAGGAGGCCCGCTCCGCCGCCCGCGACCTGGCGGGGGCGCTCCGGCTGGTGCGCGGCAAGAGGGAGTGGGCGCCACCGGTGGTCACCTGCTCGGGGCTGAACGACGTCGGCGTCGAGGAGCTGTGGCAGCGGGTCCTCGCTCACCGCGAGCACCTCGGCGACGACGGCCTCGCCGCCAAGCGGGCCGAGCAGCAGCTCGAGTTCACCTGGGCGCTGGTCCGCGACGAGCTCGAGCAGCGGCTGCGGCACTCGCCCGCCGTACGCGCGATCCGCGACGAGGTGCGCGAGCAGGTGCTCTCCGGTGAGCTGCCTGCCACGGTCGCGGCCGACAGGATCCTGATGGGGTACGACTCCGGTATTTCCCGGACAGGCGGCTGAGAACCCGCTTAGTGTTCCCGGGCGCGTCCCGGTGGTCCGGGACTCCCTCCTCATGTGCTCGGGACGTTGGGACAGGGAGTGTCGGGACGACAACACCATCCCTTCCACCTGGAGGATTCATGCACCGTAAGCATCTGGTGGCCGCCCTGGCGGCCGTCGCTCTCGCGGGTACCGCACTCGGCGGGCCCGCAGGCGCCGAGGACCCGGCGGCCAAACCGAAGGCGAACACCGTCGTCAAGGACCTGCTCAGCCCGCTGAGCCTCGACGTCACCGACAACGGCACCGTCTTCTACAGCCAGAACTTCGCGGGCTCGCTGCACATCAAGCGGCCCGGCAAGCAGCCTCAGACGATCTACCAGGCCAAGGTGCCCGGCACCGAGGTCGGGGCCGTCTCCGTCGACGGCGGCAGCCTGCGCTTCGCGACGACGTTCCTGCCCGAGGAGGAGGGCCAGGGCGAGCCGGCCACCGCGCTGATGACCTTCAACAAGAGGGGCAAGGCCAAGAAGCTCGCCGACCTGTGGACGTTCGAGGAGAACCGCAACCCCGACGGTGACGTCACCTACGGTTTCCGCAGCCTTCCCGACGGCTGCGAGGTTCCTCCGTTCCTCCAGGCCTACCCGGGCATCGTCGAGTCCCACCCCTACGCCACCGCCCAGGTCCGGCGGCGCGACCTACATCGCCGACGCGGCCATGAACGCGATCCTCAAGTACGGCGCCAAGGGTGGCCTCTCCACGGTGGCCGTGCTGCCCGGCACAGCCGCTCGTGGTCACGGAGGCCGTGATCGAGGCGCTCGCCGCCCAGGAGGTCGAGCTGCCCGGAGTGCACGCTCGGGTCGACCATCCATCTCGAGGCGGTGCCCACCGACGTCGAGGTCGGCCCCGACGGCAAGCTGTACGTCACCACGCTGCCGGGCGGTCCCGAGGACCCGAGCCTCGGCCCCCGCGCCTCGGTCTACAAGGTCGACCCGAAGACCGGGAAGGTCAAGAAGGTCGTCTCCGGCCTGCTCAGCGCCACCGGCCTTGCGGTCGGCGAGAGCGGCAAGCTGTTCATCGCCGAGCTGTTCCGGGGCCGGATCGCCCAGGCGATGCCCGGTGGCGAGCCGGGACGGCTGCTGCAGGCCCCGCTCCCCGCTGACGTGGCGATCCGCTCCAACGGCGACATCTACGCCACCGTCCAGGCTCTTCCCGGGGAGGGCGAGCCGCCCGCCGGCAAGGTGATCCGCATCCGGCGCTGACCAACGCCCTCATGGGCACACCGTGGGCCCCGTCCGACTCCGGGCGGGGCCCACGGCCTGTCTCTGACGCCGACTAGGCTCGGCACGATGTCCACGTCCACGAGCCAGCTGATCGGTGCCGTCGTCGACAAGTACGACGACGAGCTGGTCGAGCTGCGCCGCGACATCCACCGACACCCGGAGCTCGCCTGGGCCGAGTCGCGCACCTGCGAGCTCGCGGCACACCGGGTGGAGCAGGCCGGCTGGCGGGTCACCCGGATGCCGCGCAGCGGGTTCTTCGCGGAGCTGGGCGAGGGCAAGCGGGTGGTCGCGCTCCGCGCCGACATGGACGCGTTGCCGATCCCGGACCGCACCGACGACCCCTGGCGCAGCACCGTCCCCGACGTCGCCCACGCCTGCGGCCACGACGTCCATGTCACCGCCCTGGTGGGCGCCGCGCTGGCGCTGGCCGAGCTGCACGAGCGCGGCGAGCTCCCCGGCACCGTCCGCCTGCTGTTCCAGCCGGCCGAGGAGGTCATGCCCGGCGGCGCCAAGCACCTGATCGCCCAGGGAGCGCTGGAGGGGGTCGAGCGGGTGTTCGCGCTGCACTGCGACCCGGCCGTCGACGTCGGCAAGATCGGCCTGCGGGCCGGCGCCCTGACCAGCGCCGCCGACCGCATCGAGGTGTGGCTCGAGGGCACCGGCGGGCACACCTCGCGCCCGCACCTCACCGGCGACCTGACGTTCGCGCTGGCGAAGGTGACCAGCGAGCTGCCGGCCGTGCTCAGCCGCCGGATGGACCCGCGGGCCGGGGTGAGCGTGGTGTGGGGCATCCTCCGAGCCGGTGCGGCCCCCAACGTGATCCCCGAGGGTGGCATGGCCGCGGGCACCGTGCGGATCCTCGACGCCGTGGCCTGGGCCCAGTGCGAGCCGATCATCCGCGAGGCGGTGCTCGACATCGTCCGCCCCTACGGCCTGACGCCCACGGTCGACTACCTGGTGGGCGTGCCGCCGGTGGTCAACGAGCCGGCCTCCAACGCGGTGCTGGCCGCCGCGGTGCTGCGGGTGCTCGGGGTGAAGGGTCAGGTCAGCGTGCCGCAGAGTCTCGGCGGCGAGGACTTCGGGTGGATGCTCGAGCAGGTCCCGGGCGCGATGTTCCGGCTCGGCACGCGCACGCCCGGAGGCGCGACGTACGACCTCCACCAGGGCGACTTCCGGGTCGACGAACGCGCCATCGGGATCGGCGCCCGGGTCCAGGCCGAGGCGGTCGTTGGAGCGCTCTCCACGCCCTGACCGGATCCGCCGCCCTATCGAGACGGTAACGATTGCCGATATGCCTTGCCAGCGGTCCGGCGTGTCCTAGTGTTCTCCCAATCGTGCGCTCGGCCTCGAGCGCTCATGAGTGACCCAAGGAGGCGTCTTGCGACGCAGTTACAAGCTCGCAGCCGCGCTCAGCGCGATGATCCTCGCCCTCACCGCCTGCGGTGACGACGGTGACGACGGCGAACGGCGACGGCGGAGACAACGGAGGCGGCGGCGCCAGCGACGTCAAGGTCGGCATGGCCTACGACGTCGGCGGCCGCGGCGACCAGTCGTTCAACGACTCGGCGGCCGCTGGTCTGGACCAGGCGATCGAGGAGTTCGGGGTCGAGTCCGACGAGGCCGAGGCCGAGGACGGCGAGGACGAGGCGGCCCGCGAGGAGCGGCTCCGCACGTTCGCCGACAACGGCTACACCACGATCATCGCGGTCGGCTTCGCCTACTCGCCTTCGGTGGCCAAGGTCGCGCCGGAGTACCCGGACGTCAACTTCGCGATCATCGACGACGAGGTCGCCGTGGGCGACAACATCGCCAACCTGGTGTTCGCCGAGGAGCAGGGCTCGTTCCTGGTCGGCGCCGCGGCCGCGCTGAAGTCCGAGGCCGGTCACATCGGCTTCATCGGCGGCGTGGAGACCCCGCTCATCAACAAGTTCGAGGCCGGCTACATCGCGGGTGCCCAGGCCGTGAACCCCGACATCGAGATCGAGTCGACCTACCTCACCCAGCCGCCGGACTTCTCCGGCTTCGCTGACCCGGCCAAGGGCCAGACCGCGGCCGAGGGCATGTTCGACGCCGGCGCCGACGTGGTCTACCACGCTGCTGGTGGCTCCGGTGGCGGTGTCTTCGAGGCCGCTCAGGCCGCCGAGGGCTGGGCGATCGGTGTCGACTCCGACCAGGCCGTCACCGCCGACCCGGCGGTCGCGGACGTGATCCTCACCTCGATGCTGAAGAACGTGAACGTCGCGGTCTTCAACTACCTCGAGGCGGTCAACGGCGGGGAGCCCCCTGTCGGGGTGACCCGCTACGACCTGGCGGTCGACGGCGTCGGCTACTCCACCACCGGTGGACACATCGACGACATCACCGCCGACCTCGATGAGTACAAGCAGCAGATCATCGACGGGGACATCGAGGTTCCGACCACTCCCTGACGCTGAACCCATAGACGGGGTTCGTGGGCGCGCGCAGGTTGCGCGCCCGCGAACCCCGTTTCACTTGTAGCCTCACCGCAGTACCGCCCACGGGTCTCGCGGTCGCCATGCAGTTGCCAACTGAGGAGGTCACAACGTCGTGACGAGCACAGCAGCCCCTGCGGCCCCCGAAGCCCCGCCGGGCGACGTCGCCGTACGCCTCCGCGGCATCGGCAAGCGCTTCCCCGGCGTGATCGCCAACGACGACGTCAACATCGACGTCCGGCGCGGCACCATCCACGCGATCGTCGGCGAGAACGGTGCCGGCAAGTCGACGCTGATGAAGATCCTCTACGGCGTCCAGCCGCCCGACTCCGGGACCATCGAGATCAACGGCGAGGAGATGAAGCTGAGCTCGCCGTCCGACGCCATCAAGGCGGGCGTCGGGATGGTGTTCCAGCACTTCATGCTCGCCGACAACCTGACCGTCCTCGAGAACGTCGTGCTCGGCGCCGAGGGGATGCACGGCATCGGCGGTGGGGCGCGAGACCGGATCAAGGAGCTCTCCGACACCTACGGGCTGGACATCAAGCCCGACCGGCTGGTGGAGGAGCTCGGCGTCGGCGCCCGGCAGCGGGTCGAGATCCTCAAGGTCCTCTACCGCGGGGCGCGGATCGTCATCCTCGACGAGCCCACGGCGGTGCTGGTGCCGCAGGAGGTCGACGAGCTCTTCGACAACCTGCGCGAGCTCAAGAACGAAGGCCTGTCGGTCATCTTCATCTCCCACAAGCTCGACGAGGTGCTGTCCGTCGCCGACGAGATCACCGTGATCCGCCGTGGCACCACCGTCCGGACGGTGCTGCCGAAGGACGTGACCTCCCGCCAGCTCGCCGAGCTGATGGTGGGCTCGGAGCTGCCCTCGCCCAGCACCGAGGCCTCCACGGTCACCACGACGGTGCTGCTCTCGGTCAAGGACCTCGCCCTGCCCAGCCTCGACGGTCGACCGCTGCTCGAGGACATCTCCTTCGACATCCACCGCGGTGAGGTGCTCGGCATCGCCGGGGTGGAGGGCAACGGGCAGGCCGAGCTGGTCGAGTCGATCATGGGCATGCGCCCCGAGGCCATCGGCACCGTCTCCCTCGCCGACGTCGACATCTCCAACATCTCGACCCTGCACCGCCGCGAGAGCGGGATCGGCTACATCCCCGAGGACCGGCACCGCCACGGGCTGCTGCTGGACGCCCCGCTGTGGGAGAACCGGGTGCTCGGCCACCAGACCCGGGAGCCGCAGGCCAAGTACGGCCTGATCTTCCGCGGTCCGGCCCGCAAGGACACCCAGCGGATCATCGAGCAGTACGACGTCCGCACCCCCGGACCCAACGTGCTGGCCCGGGCGCTCTCCGGCGGCAACCAGCAGAAGCTCATCGTGGGCCGCGAGATGAGCGGCGACCCGATCCTGCTGATCGCCGCCCACCCGACCCGCGGCGTCGACGTCGGCGCCCAGGGCGCGATCTGGCAGCACATCAAGAACGCCCGCCGCGAGGGCCTCGGCGTGCTGCTGATCTCGGCGGACCTCGACGAGCTGATCGGCCTCTCCGACCGGATCGAGGTGATCCTCCGGGGCCGACTGGTCGGCACCTTCGACCCGACGAAGGTGACGCCGCAGCAGCTCGGCTCGGCGATGACCGGAGCGGGGGACGAGGCATGAACATCCGCCTGTTGAGGCTGGGGCTGGGGCTGGTCGCGCCCGTTCCTCGCGCTGCTGATCTCGTTCGGGATCATCAGCCTGATCCTGATCGCCGCCGGCGACCCGGTCGGCGCGGTCTGGGACCAGATCCTGCAGTGGCCCGAGCGCCGCAACCTGTCCAACATCATCGACAAGACCACGATCTTCTACCTCTCCGGCATCGCGGTGGCGATCGGGTTCCGGATGAACCTCTTCAACATCGGTGTGGAGGGACAGTTCCTGGTGGCCGCCCTGGTCGCCGCGGTCGTGGGCGGCGAGGCGTGGGTCTCGGGCTACCTCAACACCGCGCTGGCGATCCTGGCCGGCATGGTCGCCGGTGCGCTGTACGCCGGGATCGCGGGGGTCCTCCGCGCCTACCGCGGGGTCAGCGAGGTGATCTCCACGATCATGCTCAACTCGGTGGCCGTGGGACTCACCGCCTTCATGCTGCGACAGTTCAAGGGCCCGCAGCCCGAGGGCAGCTTCATCGTGACCACGAAACCGCTTCCCGAGAGCAGCTGGATCCCGAACATCTCGATCGGCGAGGGCGCCGCCACGGAGATCTACGGGTTCATCTACATCGCCGCGTTCGTGGGCCTGGCCTACTGGTTCCTGATCAACAAGACCCGGTTCGGGTTCGACCTCCGGGCCACCGGCTCGTCGATGACCGCCGCCGTGGCCAGCGGCATCAACACCAAGCGGATGATCGTCACGGCGATGCTGATCTCCGGCGGGCTCGCCGGCCTGGTCGGGCTGCCCTACATCTTCGGCGAGTACCACTCCTACGGCTCGACGTTCCCCGCCGGTCTCGGCTTCACCGGCATCGCGGTCGCCCTGATCGGCCGCAACCACCCGATCGGCGTCGCGCTCGGCGCGTTCCTGTTCGCGTTCCTCGACGAGCAGACCAACCCGCTGCAGATCGTCGCCGGCGTCTCGCCGGAGATCGTCAAGATCATGCAGGGAGTCATCCTGCTGACCGTGGTGATCGCCTACGAGGTGGTCCGTCGGTTCGGCGTCCGGATCGAGCAGCAGATGGTCGCCCGTGAACTCGAGCGAGCCCGAACGCCCGAGAGCACGCCACCGCCCGCCGACGAGAAGGAGGCCGCACGATGAGCGTTCCCGACACCGGCATCGCGCCGATCGCGGCCCCACCGCCGGTCAAGCGGCGGATCCCGTTGTGGTGGTGGGCCGTTGGACTGCGTCGCCGTACTGGCACTGCTGTCGCTGCTCGAGGTGATCACCGACGCCAACGACCTGACCTCGTCCGGCACGATCCGGGCGACCCTGATCGCCACGACGCCGATCCTGCTCGCCGCCCTCGGCGGCCTGTGGTCGGAGCGCGCGGGCGTCGTCAACATCGGCCTCGAGGGGATGATGATCCTCGGCACGTTCGGCGCGGCCTGGTGGGCCTATGAGTACGGCGCCTGGGTCGGCGTCGTCGGCGCCATCATCTTCGGGGCCCTCGGCGGCCTCCTGCACGCGATCGCGACGGTGATCTTCGGCGTCGACCACATCGTCTCCGGCGTGGCGATCAACATCATCGCGCTGGGCGCGACGCAGTACCTCGCCGCGATCACGTTCACGGGGCTCAAGGGTGGCGGTCCGACCCAGTCGCCTCCGCTGCCGGACCTGCCGGCGCTCACCATCGAGCCGCTGGCCGACTCCCTCGAGGACGTGGAGGACCAGGACATCTTCTTCGTGTCCGAGGTCGCCGCGCTGCTGCGGGCGCTGGTCAACGACCTGTCGGTCATGGTGGTCATCGCGTTGCTGCTGGTGTTCCTCACCTGGTTCCTGCTGTGGCGCACCCCGTTCGGACTGCGGCTGCGCTCCTGCGGAGAGAGCCCGGTGGCCGCGGAGTCGCTCGGCATCAACGTGATTCGCTACAAGTTCGTGGCGGTGCTGATCTCCGGCGGGCTGGCCGGACTCGGCGGCTGCTTCCTGGCCATGGTCGCCTCGAGCTCCTACCGCGACGGACAGACCGGCAACCGCGGCTACATCGGCCTGGCCGCGATGATCTTCGGCAACTGGCGACCCGGTGGCGCGCTCGCAGGGTCGGGTCTGTTCGGCTACACCGAGACGCTGGGTCTGCGGCAGGGCGGCACCTCCGTGCACGCGCTGCTGCTCGCGATCTCCGCGATCGCGCTGGCGTTCGGGGTGTGGCAGCTGCGCAAGGGCAACCGGGTGGCACTGATCGTCGGCCTGGCCGCGGTCGTGGTCGGGCTGCTGCTCGCCTACGTCTTCGGCGACGCGCTCGGCGACGGCTTCGACGGCCAGGGTGCATTGCTCACGGGCCTGGTTGTCGTGGCGGCAGTGGGATTGATAGCCATCCGCCGACACGAGAGCTTCTCGTCGGTCCTGCTGCTGATGATCGGTCTGGCGTTCGCGGTGCTCTACTTCTCGATCGACGAGGTGCCCGGCGACTTCACCCGGATGACGCCGTACCTCGTCACGCTGCTGGTGCTCGCGTTCGCCGCCCAGCGGCTGCGGATGCCGGCCGCCGACGGCCAGATCTATCGCAAGGGCAGTGCCGGGTAGCGCCGTGGCGGAGGACTTCGACTGGAAAGGGCTGAAGGCCGCCTCGGAGGCGGCCATGGAGCACGCGTACGCGCCGTACTCGAGGTTCAAGGTCGGCGCGGCCGCGACCGTCGACGACGGTCGGGTCGTGACCGGCTGCAACGTCGAGAACGCCGCGTACGGCGTCGCGTTGTGCGCCGAGTGCGGGCTGGTCTCCCAGCTGCACATCACCGGCGGGGGACGGCTGACCCACTTCGTGTGCGTCAACGGCGACCGCGAGGTGATCATGCCGTGCGGCCGGTGCCGCCAGCTGCTCTACGAGAACGGCGGGCCTGGCCTGCTACTGATGACGGTCTCGGGCGTGCGACGGATGGACGAGGTGCTGCCTGATGCCTTCGGACCCGACGACCTCCCTTGACCTGTCGGCACCGGAGGTCGTCGCCGATCCCTACCCGTTCTTCGCGGAGGAGCGCGCGGCCCACCCGGTGGCCTGGCACGAGCCGACCCAGCGCTGGCTGGTCTTCGACCACGCGACGGTGAGCGCGGTCCAGCGGGACCGCCGGCTCGGCCGGCTGTGGCAGGACAGAGTCAGCACCGTGCCCGCCTCCGCTGACTACTTGGAGCCGTTCAACCTGCTGCACCGCAACCAGATGATGGAGAACGAGCCCCCGGAGCACACCCGGCTGCGGCGGCCGGTGGCGGCGGCGTTCAACCGCGGGCACGTCGAGCGGCTGCGGCCGCGGGTGCGCGAGCTCGCGGCAGAGCTCCTGGACCGGCTGGACCCCGACGACTTCGACGTGATCGGCGGGTACGCCGAGCCGCTGCCGGTCCTGGTCATCGCCGAGCTGCTCGGCGTGCCGTCGTCGTACGCCGACGACCTGCGGCGCTGGTCGCAGGCGATCGTGCGGATGTACGAAGTGGCGCCCGCCGCGGACGTGGTGGCCGCAGCTGTGACGGCAGCCAGTGAGTTCGACGGGCTGGTGCGCGAGCTGGTGGCCGAGCGCCGCCGCACGCCCGCCGACGACCTGGTCTCCGACCTGGCGGCCGGCGAGCTGACCGACGACGAGGTGGTCGCCTCGGCCGTACTGCTCCTCAACGCGGGCCACGAGGCCTCCGTCAACGTGTTCGGCAACGGGCTGGTGGCGATGCTCCGGCACGGGCTGCGGCCGGGCGCCGACGTACCCGCGTGCGTGGAGGAGATGCTCCGCTTCGACTCGGCGCTGCAGCTGTTCGAGCGCACCGCGCGCGAGCCGGTCGACGTCGGTGACGTCACGGTCCAGCAGGGCCAGAAGGTCGCGGTGCTGCTGGGCTCGGCCAACCGCGACCCCGCCGCCTTCGAGCGACCGGACGAGATGCTCGTCGACCGCGATCCCAACCCGCACGTCGCGTTCGGCGTGGGCGTCCACTTCTGCCTCGGGGCACCGCTGGCACGGATGGAGCTGGCGGAGTCGCTCGCGGCGCTGTGGGAGAGGTTCCCGGACCTCTCGCTGGTGGACGAGCCGGAGAGCCGGGGGACGTTCGTGCTCCGGGGGTTTCGTAGGGTGCACGTCGGAGGGAGGGCTTCATGAGCGCACATGACGCGGTCGAGGTGATCCTGGCCAAGCGGGACGGCGGCCGGTTGTCGGACAGCCAGATCGACTGGACCATCCGGGCCTACACCGACGGCGACATCGCCGACGAGCAGATGTCCGCACTGGCGATGGCGATCCTGCTCAACGGGATGGACCGGGCCGAGATCGCCCGGTGGACGGCCGCGATGATCGAGTCGGGCGAGCGGATGGACTTCTCCTCGCTGTCCCGGCCGACCGCCGACAAGCACTCCACGGGCGGCGTCGGCGACAAGATCACGCTGCCCCTCGCTCCGCTGGTCGCCGCCTGCGGGGTCGCGGTGCCGCAGCTGTCCGGGCGCGGGCTCGGCCACACCGGTGGCACCCTCGACAAGCTGGAGTCGATCCCCGGGTGGCGCGCCGACCTCTCCAACGAGGCGATGCTCGCCCAGCTCGAGGACGTCGGCGCGGTGGTGTGCGCGGCCGGCGACGGTCTGGCGCCGGCGGACAAGAAGCTCTACGCCTTGCGGGACGTGACCGGCACCGTGGAGGCGATCCCGCTGATCGCCTCGTCGATCATGAGCAAGAAGATCGCCGAGGGCACCGGTGCGCTGGTGCTCGACGTCAAGGTCGGCAGCGGTGCGTTCATGAAGGACGTCGAGAGCGCTCGAGAGCTGGCCGAGGTGATGGTGGCGCTCGGTACCGATGCCGGGGTCCGCACCGTGGCGCTGCTGACCGACATGGGCACCCCGCTGGGCAACACCGCCGGCAACGCGATCGAGGTGGCGGAGTCGGTCGAGGTGCTGGCCGGCGGTGGGCCGGCCGACGTGGTCGAGCTGACCCTGGCCCTGGCCCGGGAGATGCTGGCCGGCGCCGGACGCGACGACGTCGACCCCGCCGACAGGCTCGCCGACGGGTCGGCGATGGACACCTGGAAGGCGATGATCCGGGCCCAGGGCGGCGACCCGGACGCCGACCTGCCCGAGGCCACGGAGTCGCACGTCGTGAAGGCCCCGGCCACCGGCGTGCTCACCCGCCTGGACGCGATGGCGGTCGGCATGGCCGCCTGGCGGCTGGGCGCCGGTCGGGCGCGCAAGGAGGACCCGGTGCAGGCCGGTGCCGGCGTGGTCTGGCACGCGCGTCCCGGCGACCAGGTGCGCGAGGGCGACCCGCTCTTCACGCTGCTCACCGACGAGGCGGACCGGATCGAGCGGGCCCTGGCGTCGCTGGAGGGCGGCTACGACATCGCGGACGAGGGCACGTCGTACGACCCCTCGCCGCTGGTGATCGACAAGGTCGGCTAGGTGACCCTCCCGGTTAGTGGTTGCGGGCCGGGGCCTCACTCAAGATTCGTGGGTTGCCGAGCGGGGCTGCCTGCTCGTCTATCCGACAGTTGTGGGAGGCCCCGGTTTGTCACCGAGCGTACGAGTGTTGGGCTCGACGTGCACGCGACCTCGATCGTTGCTGCGGCGATTGATGACGTCACGGGCGGGCTGTTGCAGGAGCGGCTGACGCCGTCTATGACCACGTCGCCGACTGGCTGCGGGCGCGGCCGGGTCCGGTGGCGGTGGCCTATGAGGCCGGCCCGACCGGGTTCGGGCTGTACCGGTACCTGGACGAGGCGGGGATCCGCTGCGAGGTCGCGGCGCCGTCGAAGATCCAGAGCGTCTGGTGACCGTTCAGCCGACGCCCGCGACGCCATGCACCTGGCGCGGCTGCTGAGGATGGGTGAGATCACCTCGGTGGTGGTTCCTGGCGTCGAGCAGGAGGCCGCCCGGGACCTGGTCCGGGCCCGTGAGGACTGTCGACCTGATGCGGGCCCACGGCGCCCGTCTAGTCGAGCTGCTGCGGCACATCGCCGACAGAGACCTTCCCCTACTCTCTCTCCCATATCCTCAGGGCACCGCAGCAGCTGGCCTACGCGCCCGCCGTGGTCGACCCACAAAACTGCCCTGATAGGCGAACCGGAGGCCGCAGGCGGCTGCTTGCGTGCGCCAAGGTCGCCGTCTCGATCGCGTACTGATATCAGCGGTCGGCTCTCGTTCGCTCAGCGATCCTGCGCGGGCCTTACCAAGACGAACCGCCCGGCTGCTGATGAGGCCGTCCTCACCACCTTAGCTCCTCGGTATCGCGGGAAGACGATCGGACCGGTTTGGAGACCTGGTCCAGTCCGGACAACCTCACAGCCCGGCGCCGCACCCCACGCGGTTCACTCCTCACACGCGCTTCGGCTGGCTAGGCCAGCAGCAGGGCGACGGTCTCCGCGACGCAGGCGGGCTTCTCCTCGCCCTCGATCTCGACCTTGTGCCTGAGGGTCACCTGGCGGCCCGCCGGGATCTCGGTGACGTCGCCCATGGTCACGTGCAGCCGGATCCGCTTGCCGACCCGCACCGGGTTCGGGAAGCGCACCTTGTTGACGCCGTAGTTGAGCTTGGCGCCGGGCGTCTCCAGGCCGAAGACCTGGGAGCCGAGCCACGGGACCAGGGAGAGGGTGAGGTAGCCGTGCGCGATGGTGCCGCCGAAGGGCCCGGCCGCCGCCTTCTCGACGTCGACGTGGATCCACTGGTGGTCACCGGTCGCCTCGGCGAACTGGTCGACCCGCTCCTGGGTGATCTCCACCCACTCGCTGGTGCCGAGCTCGTCGCCGACCGCCTCGGCCAGCTCGTCGAAGGTGGTGAACACGCGCATGCCGGTCTCCCGTCTGTCCCGCTGTTTGGTTGGATGGCCCGATGAGCGCCACCGCGACGGAACCTACCGCCCCCACCCGCGAGACGATCCGGCAGGCACCCAAGGTGCTGTTGCACGACCATCTCGACGGCGGGGTCCGCGCGGCGACGGTGCTCGAGCTCGCGGGCCAGGTGGGCCATCCACTGCCTGCGACCGACGAGCCGTCCCTGGCGCGATGGTTCGCCGAGGCGGCCGACTCTGGCTCGCTCGAGCGCTACCTGGAGACGTTCGACCACACCGTCGGGGTGATGCAGACCGCGCCGGCGCTGACCCGGGTGGCGCGCGAGTGCGTCGAGGACCTGGCGGCCGACGGCGTGGTGTACGCCGAGATCCGCTACGCCCCGGAGCAGCACGTGAGCACCGGCCTCAGCCTGGACGAGGTCGTCGCGGCCGTGCAGCAGGGCTTCGACGAGGGCGCGGCCGCCGCCGGCGGCCGGATCGTGGTCCGCCAGCTGCTCACCGCGATGCGGCACCGGGCGCGCTCGATGGAGATCGCGGAGCTAGCTGTCGCCTGGCGTGACCGTGGGGTCGCGGGGTTCGACATCGCCGGCGCCGAGGCGGGGTACCCGCCCACCCGGCACCTGGACGCCTTCGAGTACCTCCAGCGGGAGAACTCCCACTTCACCATCCACGCCGGTGAGGCGTTCGGGCTGCCGTCGATCTGGCAGGCGATCCAGTGGTGCGGCGCCGACCGGCTCGGGCACGGCGTACGGATCGCCGACGACATCACCGTGGCCGACGACGGCTCGGTCGAGCTGGGCCTGCTTGCGAACTACGTCCGCGACAAGCGGATCCCGCTCGAGATGTGCCCGACGTCCAACCTCCAGACCGGCGCCGCCGACCTCGATCGCCGAGCACCCGATCGGGCTGCTCACCCGGCTGCGCTTCCGGGTCACCGTCAACACCGACAACCGGCTGATGAGCCAGACCTCGATGACCCACGAGATGCACCAGCTGGTCGAGGCGTTCGGCTACGGCCTCGCCGACCTGCGGTGGTTCACGATCAACGCGATGAAGTCGGCGTTCCTGCCGTTCGACGAGCGGCTCGCGATCATCGACAACGTCGTGAAGCCGGGGTACGCCGAGCTCATGGCCGAGGCGTCACGGTGAACCACGGGACGTCCCAGCTGCCGAGCCCGAGCGCGGAGTCGAGGAACGCCTTGCGGGCCACCGTCACGAGGTGCGCCCGGCGCGGGGTTGTAGATCTCGACGGCACCCGGTTCCTCCTCGTCGAGGGCCAGCACGACGTGCCGTGGCAACAGGCCGCTGCCGACGTACACGGGCACCGGGAGTCCGGTCTCCAGCCCGGCGACGCATGCGTTCGAACGCCTTCTCGCGCCGCCAGCGCGCCAGCCGCCACGAGTACCGCACGCCGGTCATCCGCTCCATCTCGTGCGCCACGGCCCACGGTGGGGTGCCCAGCGCGCGCGGCCACGGGAGCTGCAGCGCTCCGGCCGCCGGGCGGCTGCCGATGACCCGGCGATGGGTCTCCAGCGACCTCGGCATCGAAGCGGGGCAGGGCCTCCGTCCTTGTAGGCGGGGTCCAGCACCATCCGCGCCACCACGAGACAGGACGGGCCGCACGAGCGCTGGTCGGGCTGGCGCAGCTTCGACCCGAAGAGGTGACGCGCGCCGTTCATCGCGGCACTCCGTCCGAGATCAGCGCGCGTACCGCGAGCCAGAGCCTCGTCCGGGCTGACCGGCTCGCAGCCCAGCTCGACGGCGTGATCGACCACCCGGCGCTGGTCCTTCAGCAGCGCGAGGCCGCGGCGCACCAGCACCAGCGGCGGCTTGCGGTGCTCGCGCAGGTCGCGGGTCAGCCGTCGCCAGAACGTCACGACGGGATGCTGTCGCACGCAGTACGCCGCGGCCACGAGGCCGGCCTCGCGGCACGGCGGGCACGATCTCCTGGGCGAAGATGCCCTCGGCGACGAACAGGTCCTGGCCGCCGAGGTCGAGCGTCTGCGACCCGCAGCGCCCGTCCTGGGCGATGTCGTAGATCGGCACCGTCGCGATGCCGGCGCGGCACAGCTCCGCCACGCGCGGCCAGGGCGTCGTCGGCGAGCCAGGACGCCGGGTCGTCCCAGTCGACCAGGCCCGCGTTCGGCACCGGACGTCAGCCGGGGCAGCGCCGGGTCGCCGGCGGACCGGTAGAAGTCGTCGAGCCGCAGCACCGGAAGGCCGATGCGTTCCGCGAGGCGTGACTTGCCGGCCCCCGACGGGCCGGCGAGGACGATCACGCGAGCGGGCACCGCGTCATTGTGCCCGACGGCCTCCGCGGCCGCTCAGGCGACGTTCCAGTTGCCCGGGTCGTTGATGCGTGTCGCTCGCGGTCTCCGAGATCGGCGGCCACTGGTTGCCCGGCAGCCCGGTGGCGCCCTCGGCGAGCGCGATCCAGTTGATCGTGTCGGTGGTGCCCTGCGAGATCATGAACTCCATCAGCAGGTCGACGATGTTGACCACCTTCTGCCAGACCTTGGCGCACGCCTCGAGGATCGTCGGGACCTCGAAGGAGAGGATCTTCGACGCGTCGGTGGCGCTGGCCAGGATGCTGAGGATGTCGGAGCCGAACGACGCGAACTCGTAGATCAGCTTGCGCCACAGGGTGAGGATCTTGTTGGCGGCGGCACTCGTCAGCTTGCCGCCGTCGGTGAGGGCGTTGGCGAGGGCCACGAACGCGAGGTTCTGCTCGTCGGCGACCACCTTGTACTTGTCGAACGCCGGGCCCGACCAGGCGCCCTGCGACGGCGGCCGCGGTCTCCCCGAAGCCCGCTGCTTGTAGATGTCGGACCTTCGCACCGGCGTACGCCTCCGCCCAGCGCTGGAGGTCGAGAGGGCTGCCCACGAGGTCGTTGACCGCGTCGTTGACGTTGGTCTGGATCTCGGTGAAGGCCTCGCCGAGCGACGGGTTGATCTCGTCGTTCCACTTGTCGATGGCCTGGTCGACCGCGCCGCCTCCCGGGAGGATGTCGTCGATGAACTCGCCGAACGAGCCGGCGGCGTCGTTCAGCATGTCGACGATGTCCTCGCAGGCGTCGATGAAGTCCTGCTGGAACTTGAGGTACTTCTCGTTGAAGTCGGTGAGGAAGTCGGCGAAGGTCATCGGGTCGCTCATGGCTCGATCATCCTGTCCAGGGTGCGCATGTCGGTGGCCACGGTGCTGTCGACACCGTCGTAGTCGTTGGCCGCGGAGTTGAGGGCGGCGTCGAGGTACTCGAAGTTCTTCTTGGCGGTCTGCACGGCGGTGAGCATCGCCTGCGCTCCAGTTGTCGTAGTTGGCGGAGACCCCGGAAGACCCGGCGAGCACGCCGAACGAGTCGCCACCACCCACTCCGGGGAGGATGTCGTCCTGGACGGTGCCCATGTCGTCGGCGCAGCCGGACCACAGGGTCGCGGCGTCCCGGAGCGCCTGGCTCTGCACGGCGAAGGAACCACGGTCGGTCATGATCGGTCCTGCTTTCGGTAGGCGTTGCGGTAGGCCTGGGTGATGGCGGCAGCGACGAGTGCGCTGCGCGCGCTCGTGAGCCACCCGCCGTCGATCTGCAGACGGCCGTGGGAGCTCGCGAGGTCGAGGGTGACGGTCACGCATCCGTTGTCGGAGCGGCCGACCGCGGCTCCGTCGAGGTCGCGGTAGGTGTACTGCGCGCTGGTCCCGCGGAGCCGGCCGCTGGGGGTGGTGCCGGTCTTCTGGAAGTTCTCCACCGCGTGGCGTCCCGATGCCCAGGGGCCGGGCGACCGGACGACGGGCGCGAGCGGGGCCGCGATCGGCGAACCCGCTCGTGCTCGCCTGCAGTCGAGCCGCCCGGGCGGCGCCGGCCGCTTCGTCCACGGCGCGGCCCAACCGCTCGGGGTCGCGGAGGTGCTCGGAGCGGCCGCGGAGGGAGACGCCGGTGACGCGGTTGGTCGGGTCGACGGTGACCGTCACGGCGCCCGAGGCGTCTCGCCCGCTGGCCGGTCGGTCACTGGCCCAGAAGCCGGTCCGGTCGGTCCGGCGCAAGGCCGTGAGCCGAGCGGTGACGGTGTCGTCGAGTGACATGTGCCACCGTGTGCCCGAGCCGGTGTGGCGTCAAACCCCAACAACGGTAAGGGTTTTCCGGCACCGCTGACCGGGTTTGGAGCTCGGTCTGCCGGGGTAGGAAACAGGGTCCGGTCAGACCCCGATCGGGTGCCAGACGGTCTTGATCTCCAGGAAGTCGGTCATGGTGGCGAGGTCCGGGTCCGCGCTCCAGTCGGGCTCCGCTGCCGGTGCGCGGCGGACCCGCTTGAGGTTGTCGGCCGCCGCGACCTCGAGCTCTTCGGCGAGGCCGGACTCGCCCGCGATGCCGACCAGGTCGATGGCGTTGACGTCCATGTGCGCGGCCAGCCACGGCGCGATGGTCGGCGCCGATCCGGTGAGGACGTTGACCACGCCGCCCGGCACGTCGGACGTCGCCAGCACCTCGGCGAACGTCACCGCCGGCAGCGGCCGGTCGTACGACGACACGACGACCACGGTGTTGCCGGTGACCGCCGCCGGGGCGACCACGCTGACCAGGCCGAGGCAGCGACGACTCCTGTGGCGCCAGCACGGCGACGACGCCGGTCGGCTCGGGCGTGGAGAGGTTGAAGAACGGGCCGGCGACCGGGTTGGCGTTGCCGACCACCTGGGTGATCTTGTCGGCCCACCCGGCGTACCAGACCAGGCGGTCGATGGACTCGTCGACGACCTTGTCGGCTCGCGACGCGGTCAGCCCCTCGGACTGGCGCACCGCCGCGACGAACTGCGGCCGGCGGTCCTCCATGATCTCGGCGACCCGGTAGAGGATCTGGGCGCGGTTGTAGGCGGTCCGCGACGACCAGCCCGGGTACGCCTTGCGGGCCGCGACGACCGCGTCGCGGGCGTCCTTGCGCGAGGCCAGCGCGGCGTTGGCGACGAACCGTCCCTTGGTGTCGTTGACGACGTAGGAGTGGCCGGACTCGGAGCGCGGGAAGTCGCCGCCGATGAACAGCTTGTAGGTCTTGCGCACGTCCACCCGGCTCATCGGTCGCCACCCTTCAGGTAGGCGGCGAGGCCCTGCCGGCCGCCCTCGCGGCCGTAGCCGGACTCCTGGTAGCCGCCGAACGGGCTGGTCGGGTCGAACTTGTTGAACGTGTTGGCCCAGACCACGCCGGCCTTCAGCGCGTTCGCCATCTTGAGGATCCGCGACCCCTTGTCGGTCCACACCCCGGCGGAGAGCCCGTACGGCGTGTTGTTGGCCTTCTCGACGGCCTCGCTGGGGGTGCGGAAGGTCAGCACGGAGAGCACCGGTCCGAAGATCTCCTCGCGGGCGATGCGGTGCGCCTGGGAGACGCCGGTGAACACCGTCGGCGGGAACCAGAAGCCGTGGGTCGGCAGCTCGCACGGTGGCGACCAGCGACCCGCGCCCTCGGCCTCCCCGACGTCGGACAGCTCCTTGATCTTGGCGAGCTGCTCGGCGGAGTTGATCGCGCCGATGTCGGTGTTCTTGTCGAGGGGGTCGCCGACCCGGAGGGTGGACATCCGCCGCTTGAGCCGGCCGAGGAGCTCGTCGGCGACGGACTCCTGCACGAGAAGCCGCGAGCCCGCGCAGCAGACGTGGCCCTGGTTGAAGAAGATGCCGTTGACGATGCCCTCGACCGCCTGGTCGAGAGGGGCGTCGTCGAAGACGACGTTCGCGGCCTTGCCGCCGAGCTCGAGGGTGACCTTCTTGTTCGAGCCCGCGACGCTGCGGGCGATCGCCTTGCCCACGTCGGTGGACCCGGTGAAGGCGACCTTGTCGACGTCGGGGTGCCCGACCAGCGCCTGTCCGGTGGCGCCGGCGCCGGTGATGATGTTGACCACGCCCGGCGGCAGGTCGGCCTGCTGGCAGATCTCGGCGAACAGCAGCGCGGTCAGCGGCGTGGTCTCGGCGGGCTTCAGGACCACGGTGTTGCCGCAGGCCAGGGCCGGGGCGATCTTCCAGGCCAGCATCAGCAGCGGGAAGTTCCATGGGATGACCTGCCCGGCGACGCCGAGCGGGGTGGAGCCGTAGCCGGAGTACTCGAGCTTGTCGGCCCAGCCGGCGTAGTAGAAGAAGTGGGCGGCGGCGATCGGGACGTCGACGTCGCGCGACTCCTTGATCGGCTTGCCGTTGTCGATGGACTCCAGCACGGCGATCTCGCGGCCGCGCTCCTGGATGATCCGGGCGATCCGGTAGAGGTACTTGGCGCGCTCGCGGCCGGGCATCGTGGACCAGACCCGCGAGTAGGCGCGACGGGCGGCCTTGACCGCGGCCTCGACGTCGGACTCGTCGGCCTCCGCGACCTCGGCGAGCACCTCCTCGGTGGCGGGGCTGATCGTCTTGAACGACTTGCCGTGCCCGTCGACGAACTCCCCTCCGATGAACAGCCCGTACGACGGCTTGATGTCGACGATGCTGCGGGACTCCGGGGCGGGGGCGTACTCGAATGCGGTCATGATCAGTCCAGCGTGAAGTAGTCGGGACCGGAGTAGCGGCCGGTCTTCATCTTGGTGCGCTGCATCAACAGCTCGTTGAGCAGCGTGGAAGCGCCGAACCGGAACCAGTCGGGGTCGAGCCAGTCCGGGCCGGTGATCTCGTTGACGACCACGAGGTACTTGATGGCGTCCTTGCTGGTGCGGATGCCGCCGGCGGGCTTCACGCCGACCATCTGGCCGGTGGCCTCCCGGAAGTCGCGGACCGCCTCCAGCATCACCAGGGTGACCGGGAGGGTGGCCGCGGGCTGCACCTTGCCCGTGGAGGTCTTGATGAAGTGGGCCCCGGCCATCATCGCCAGCCAGCTGGCCCGGCGGACGTTGTCGTAGGTCTGCAGCTCGCCGGTCTCGAAGATCACCTTCAAGTGCGCGTCGCGGCACGCCTCGCGAACGGCCACGATCTCGTCGAAGACCTGCTGGTAGTGACCGGCCAGGAAGGCTCCGCGGTCGATCACCATGTCGATCTCGTCGGCGCCGGCCTCGACGGCGTCGCGGGTGTCGGCGAGCTTGATGTCGAGCGCGGCCCGGCCGCTGGGGAAGGCCGTCGCCACGGCGGCGACGTTGACGCCGCTGTCGCCGAGGACCTGCTTGGCGGTCGCCACCATGTCGGGGTAGACGCACACCGCCGCCGTCGACGGGCAGGTGGGGTCGGCGGGGTCGGGCCGGATCGCCTTCGCGGCGAGCGCGCGCACCTTGCCCGGCGTGTCCTGACCCTCGAGCGTCGTCAGGTCGACCATCCGGATGGCCAGGTCGAGGGCGTACTCCTTGGCGGTGGTCTTGATCGAGCGGGTGCCGAGCGAGGCGGCGCGGGCCTCGGCCCCCACCTGGTCGACCCCGGGGAGCCCGTGCAGGAACCGTCGGAGGGAGGACTCGGACCGGGTGACGTCCGAGAAGTCCGACCCGACGCCCCCGCCGTGCGGTGGGTCCGTGGTGGCCGTGGTTGACATGTTCCTCAGCATAGGGTCGTGACGTCGATAAGCGGCAATGGTCGAGGAGGTCCGGTGGTGGCCGGCCGAAAGCAGACTTTCCGGTCGCCCGGTGGGCTCATCACGGGTGGCGTCACGGTGGCCTTCACGCTGGCCCTGGCGGGGTTCGGGGCGTTCTATCCCGGTGCCGGCTGGGCGGACTGGCTGATCGTGGTGATGCTGCTCATCGCGCTGGTGTCGTACGTCGCCCAGATCCGGCCCGCGGTGGTGCTCGGCGAGACGCACCTGGTGCTGCGCAACATGCTGGGGTCGGTGCACATCCCCTGGCCGGCGGTGGGTGAGGTCCTGGTCCAGCAGATCGTCACCGTGGAGGCCGGAGACCGCGTCTACGACTGCCCCGCGGTCAGCCGCAGCCCGCGCCAGATCAAGCGCGATGCCGCGCTACCGCTGGACCACCACCCCACCGAGGACTCCTTCGGTCTCATCGTGGAGTCCCAGATCGTGCACCGGGCTCGGGACGCCCGCGCGCAGGAGGGCATCGAGGAGGGGTCCGCTGAGCAGCACGCCCTCGCCGACGGCGTACGCCAGACCCGAGCCTGGCCGGAGATCGTGCTGCTGGTGGCCGGGGCCGTGGCGCTGGTGGTCGCGATCGTCGTCTAGGACGGTCGGTCAGTGCAGCTTCTTCGCAAGGTCGAGCATGGCCCGCCGGAGCTCGCCCTGGTCGCCCCAACCGCGGAGGTGGCGGGCGCCGTCCTTGAGCTCCTTGGCAGCCGCCTTGTCCTTACCCCTGTCGGCGAGCCGCTCGGCGTCCTCGACGGCGTCCTCGACCTTGTCGAGCGTGCGGCCGGACAGCGCTCCGGACCGGACCGCCTGGTCGAAGTACGAGCCGACCACCGCGAAGCTCGGTGCCACGTGAGCCGGAACTGGTGCTGGGCGTTGAACTGCTTCTGCTTCACCTCGGAGGCGGCGGCGATCTCGTCCTCGGACAGGAACTCACTCGGCACCAGCCCGAACGTGTCGAAGCCGCGCGCGATCTCGGTGCCGTAGACCTGGCCGTTGTACCAGTACGTCGACCAGAGCCCGCCGAGGTTGAGCCCGGTGGGGTTCGGGCACGTCGATCGGGCCGCGGTCGAAGAAGCGCGATCTCGACCGGGTTCTCGGTGTCGCTGAAGTCGATCACCGACAGGCCGCCCTGGTACCACGCCTGGACCAGGATGTCGCGGCCCGGGACGGGGACGATCGAGGAGTTGTGCGCGACGCAGTTCTCCTGGCTGGTCTGGACCGCGGGCATCTTGAAGTAGCTGCCGAACTCCATCTGGTCTTCTTCGACGATGTCGAACAGCGCGTCCGCGCCCCACTCCGGCTGGTCGGTGACGCGGCATCGGGCGAGTACCGCCACCCCACTCGTCGGTGAACATCACCTTGGTGCCGTCGTTGTTGAAGCGTCGCCGAGTGCCAGTACGAGAAGTTCGGGTCGGAGACCGCGTCCAGACGCTTCGGCTTGGTCGGGATCCTTGGTGCTCGAGCAGGATCCCGTTGCCCTGGCAGGCGCCGGCGACCAGCTCACGCGCCGGGAACGACGTGATGTCGTGGCAGGTGTTGGTGTTCGGCAGCGGCGAGTACGGCACGGTGTCCCGGCGTGCTGGACGGGTGCAGCAGCGGGTCCGGGGTGGCCGGTGGCGCAGCGCAAGGCAGGGTGTTCTGCAGGCCGTTGAAGGCGCCAGTGCCGGGTCGGTGAAGATCCGCGGCTGGCTGACGACCGCGGCCGTCCTCCGGGTGCTGCCAGCGGGACCTTGATCACGTCGATCCGCCACTGCGTCGGGTTGCCGGTGGTCACCGGGTCCTGGGTGAGGGCGGCGTTCTCGCAGCCCGCCAGCTCCGCGGCCGATCGGACCCCCGAGGTGCCGGAGTTGTAGATGTAGATGTTCGTCTGTGTCGTCGCGTGTCTGGTGACGATCGTGTGGGTGTGCGAGCCGCGGCAGGTCTGCACGCCGGGCAGCTGCACGGGGTTGTCGAGGTCGCTGATGTCGAAGATCCGCACGCCGCGGAAGCGGTCGGCACTGACGGGCGTGTTCGGGGAAGCCCTGTGTGCCACAGTCGATCCGTCCCCGGGTCTCCTCCACGGACATGAACAGCAGGTCGCCGTACACCGACGGGTCGCCCTGCCCGCCAGGGCACACGAACGACGAACGCAGCGTCGGGTTGGTCGGGTCGGAGATGTCGTAGACCTGGAAGCCGTTGAAGCTGCCGACGATCGCGTGTGTCACCGGTGAAGGCGAGGTCGGAGTTGACGAAGCCGAAGTTGCCGGGCGGCGCGTCGAACGGCGGCCACCCGTGGGTCGTTGTCGAGGTAGCTCGATGTTGCTGCTGGCCTCCGTCCAGGGGAAGTAGCCGGGCGCGAGGCCGACGCGTGGGTCGTTGGCGTCGGCGTTCGGCGTGCGACGCCGGTGCCAGCACCGCGACCAGGAGCAACACCCCCCCGAGAGCGACGAGCGACCGGTTCCTCCGGACTGCCACGGTTGCGCTGGGGCGCCATGCTCTCACCCTCCTCGAAGGGTCGGCCCCACCGCGCGAGATGCCTGCGCGGCAGGTGCGGGGCTGACCTGGATTAGGATCAACGTAGCTGCAGCAAGCGCGACCCGCCAGACCTCTTCTTCGGCTCGTGTCGGCGGTGAATGCGACCCGGGAGGCCATGGTTCATGACGACTGCTCGGCGCTGCGCGTGCGGCGGCCCTGGCAGCGGCCATGGTGCTGGCGCTCGGCGGCGTGCACGTCGGACTCCGAACCGGAGCCAGCCGACTCGGACGCGCCAGTGGTCCAGCTGGGCGCACCTGGGGAGAGCAACCGGACGCTGTCTCCCGGCGAGATCGAGGAGCTGGAGCAGCAGCCCGGGCACACGGAGGCCGACGTGGCGTTCGTGCAGAACATGATCCCGCACCACCAGCAGGCCTTGGAGATGACGGCGTTGGTCGAGGAGCGGACGGCGTCGGGGCAGGTGCCGAAGCTCGCCGAGCGGATCGAGGTCTCCCAGACCGACGAGATCGCGCAGCTCGAGGGCTGGCTCACCGAGCGCGGCGAGAGCCTCCCGGACGCGCACGCCCACCACGCATGGCGGAGCTGATGCCGGGGATGCTCACCGAGGAGGAGCTCGCCCAGCTCGAGGCGGCGCAGGGGCGACGCTTCGACCGGCTGTTCCTGAGCTACATGATCCGCCACCACCAGGGTGCGGTCCTCATGGTCGGGCAGCTGCTGGCCGGGGGCGGTGGCCAGGAGTCCGAGGTCTTCCAGCTGGCCCAGCACATCGAGTCCGACCAGCTCGTGGAGATCTCCCGGATGAACCGGATGCTGGCCGACGGCTCGTACTGAGCCGGGGTGGATGTCGCCCAGGCTTCGACCAGCGGATTGCGTCCTCGAACACGCAAAGCCAGCGCGAGCGCTGGCTTGGGCACCCGGGCTACAGCCCCATGGCCGCCTTGACGTCGTTGCGCAGCGCGTCCAGCCGGCCGGCGGCTGCGATCCGAGCAGCCCCGACGCCGTCCTCGGGGTCCACCGGGAGCACGACCTCCAGGTAGGCCTTGATCTTCGGCTCGGTCCCGCTGGGTCGGACGATCACCCGCGCTCCGTCGGCCAGCCGGTAGCGCAGGCCGTCGGTGGGCGGGAGGTCGGCGCTGCCCTCGGACAGGTCCTCGACCTGCTGCACGGCGAGCCCGCCGAGCGCCGTGGGCGGGGTGTCGCGGAGCCGCTGCATGGCGCCCGAGATCAGCGACAGGTCGCTCACCCGCAACGACAGCTGGTCGGTGGCGTGCAGGCCGTGCTCGAGCGCGATGTCGTCGAGGAGGTCGGTGAGGACGCGGCCGTCGGCCTTGGCCTGCGCGGCCAGCTCGCACAGCATCAGCAGCGCCGAGACGCCGTCCTTGTCCCGGACGTGCTCGGGGTCGACGCAGTAGCCCAGTGCCTCCTCGTAGCCGAAGGCCAGGTCCGGCACCCGGCTGATCCACTTGAAGCCGGTGAGGGTCTCGACGTACGCCTGCCCCGCGGCCGCCGCCTGCTTGCCGAGCAGCGAGGACGAGACGATCGAGGCGGCGTACGTGCCCTTGCGGCCGGAGCTGAGCAGGTGGTGGGCGAGCAGGGCGCCCACCTCGTCGCCGCGCAGCATCCGCCACCCGTGCAGGCCGGGTACGGCGGCGGCGCATCGATCGGCGTCCGGGTCGTTGGCGACCACCAGGTCGGCGTCGGTCCGGTCGGCCAGCGCCATCGCCAGGTCCATGGCGCCGGGCTCCTCGGGGTTGGGGAAGCTGACCGTCGGGAAGTCCGGGTCCGGCTGCTCCTGCTGCTCGACGACCTGCGGAGCGTCGAAGCCGGCGGTCTCGAGCACCTGGAGCACCGAGGTGCCGCCCACGCCGTGGAGAGGCGTGTAGACGGTGCGCAGGTCGCGCGGCCCGTCGGCGGCCAGGTCGGCCACGGTGTCGAGGTAGCGGTCCACGATGTCCTCGCCGAGCACCGTGCCGGGCGCTCCGCGGGGCACGTCGGCGAGCCTGCCGATCGCCGCTATGTGCCGGGAGATCTCCCCATCGGCGGGAGGCACGATCTGGCTGCCGTCGCCGAGGTAGACCTTGTAGCCGTTGTCCTGGGGCGGGTTGTGGCTCGCGGTCACCATCACGCCGGCGACGCAGCCGAGCTCGCGGATGGCGAAGGCCAGGAGCGGCGTAGGCAGCGGGCGCGGCATCACGTGCGCGGTGAACCCCGCGCCGGTCATCACCTCGGCGGTGTCGCGCGCGAAGACGTCGCTCTTGTGCCGGGCGTCGTAGCCGATGACGACGCCGCCGGACTGCCCTTGCTCGCGGAGGTAGGAGGCGAGACCCGCCGCCGCCCGAGTGACGACGACCCGGTTCATCCGGTTGGGTCCTGCACCCAGCGCGCCGCGCAGTCCGGCCGTTCCGAACTCGAGGGTGCCGACGAACCGGTCGCTCAGGTCGGCGGCGTCGCCGCCCGCCTCGACCTTCTCGATCAGGGCCTCCAGCTCGGCCTGGGTGTCCTCGTCCGGGTCCACTGCCGCCCAGCCCCGGGCCCGGTCGAGCAGCACGTCGACGTCAGGAGTCATGGAGGCACGGTAGTGCCCTGGGATTTACTCGCTGGGCTTAGGAGGGGCCACGCCCTCCTCGGTGACGAACGGCCGGTCGTTCTCGTCGTAGTCGTCGCTGTCGGTGAACTTGCCGGCGCCGGAGTCGAAGGTGCGTCCGGTGTTGTCGACCTCGGTGTCCTCGGGACGGTTGTCCGGGTCGAGCCGCTCGGCGCGCTCCCGCTCGATCTCCTCGATCGTCTCCTCGGGTAGATCGGCGGTGCCGCTCTCGCTCTCCATGCCCTGGCTCACGGGATCCTCCCTGGGTCGTGGATGGGCAGCCCACCCGGTACCCGGTCACCTGAGACCTAGTCTCAGGGCCATGCGACGACCGTCGGTGGCGTACGAGTTCCGGGGGACCTGGTCGGTCGCCGCGCCGCTGGAGGCGGTCCGCGAGACCGTCGTCGACCTCGAGCACTACCCGGAGTGGTGGCCGCAGATCCGGGCCGTGGCGAAGCTGGGGCCCGACGACGCTTGGGTGCTCTGCCGTTCGGCGCTGCCGTACACCCTCGACCTGATGCTGCACGCGGTCTCCCGGGAGGGCTCCGTCCTCGAGGTGGACGTGTCCGGCGACCTCGACGGCTCGGTCCGGTGGGAGCTCGCGCCGGAGCCCGGCGGCACCCGGATGGACTTCGAGCAGCAGGTGCTGGTCAGCGGACCCCTCGCGGTGGCGTCGTACGTCGTGCGCCCGCTGCTCCGCTGGAACCACCACCGGATGATGCTGGGCTGCATCGCGGGGCTCAGGGACCGCCTGGCCGCTCCAGCGCCGGGCGGTAGTACGACTCAGCCGTGAACGGCCCGCCCACGTGCGCCCCGTCGGAGGCGTCGTCGGCCGCCGCGGCGATCCGGTCGGCGAACTCCTCCGCGTCGTCCTCCGGCCGGTAGCCGAGGGCCCGGCCGGGCTCGAGGTCCCACCAGGCGCGAGTGTTGTCGGAGATGCCGTAGAGCACCGCGAAGCCGGGCGCCGGCGTGGTGAGGCAGGCGTCGACCATGCGCACGCAGTCGTCGGGCGAGAGCCACGTGGACAGCTGCCGCACGGACGCCGGCTCGTGCCGGAACGAGCCGATCCGGCAGGCGAGGGTGTCCATGCCGTAGCGGTCGGTGTAGAGGCTGAGCAGTCCCTCGGCGGCGACCTTGGCCACGCCGTAGAACGTGTCCGGGCGAGGCCTGACCTCGGCGGTGAGGAGGTCGGTGCGCGGGGTGCGCCCGACCGCGTGGTTGGACGAGGCGTAGACGAACCGGCGTACGTCGTGCGCGACCGCGGCGTCGAGGAGCGCTGCTGTCGTCACGACATGCGAGGTCAGGGAGTCGGGCAGCGAGCCCTCGCCCGGGTTGCCCGCGAGGTGGACGATCGCGTCGAGCCGCTCCTCCGCCAGCACCGCCCGGACGGCGTCGGGGTCGGTGCAGTCGACGACGTACCAGGGCCGGTCGTCGCCCTCCGGTGGCGGCACCAGGTCCAGCCCCACCACCTCGTGCCCGCGGTCGGCGAGGCCGACCACCAGCACCCGTCCGATGCTGCCGGCGGCGCCGGTGACCGAGGACCCGCATCCCGGTCACGAGTCGATGGGGGCGGCTCAGCATCCCGACCGACATCGAGATCAGGTTGCGGATGAAGGACTCGGTGTCGAGCTGGTGCCGGCTCGGGGCCGGGCGGTCGCCGGCCCGGGCCCGGTCGGCGGCAGCCCGCAGGATGAACGTGGTCACGAGCGACATCCTCTCCAGCCGCAGCTCGTCGCTCATCGGCGGCATCCGCTCCTCCAGCAGACCGAAGGCGTCATAGCCCCCGGCCCGGGTGAGCGCGGCGACCACGTCGGGGTGCAGCGAGTCCGGGTCGTCCTCGACGAGCTCCGAGAGGATGACCAGGTAGCTCCGGCCCTCCCAGCCCAGGTCACCGAGCTCGACGGCCGGGCGGACGAACGCGGCCACCACCGAGGCCAGGTCGTCGTCGGGCAGCTTCCGGGCGACCGCGAGCAGCTCCCGCTCGCGGGCCGCCAGCAGATCGACGTGCTGATCGAGAACGGCGACGAGCATGCCCTCGCGAGAACCGAAGTGGTAGTGCACCGCACCGCGGTTGCGTTGGCCGGCCTGGCGGGTGATCTCCAGCAGTGACGCGGTGTGCACGCCCTGTTCGGCGAAACCGCGGGTGGCGGCCTCGATCAGGCGGTGCCTGGTCTCCTCGGCGTTGCCGGTCATGGGGTCCTCAGATTCTGGGCACGATGCGACCTAACAATCCCCCCATGCGCGAGGCCGCGGCCCTCCCGGCCTCAAGGACTTCTTCATGGTTGAGCGGCTGGCCGCTGATGCCGGCTGCCAAGTTGGTGACCAGGCTGATGCCCAGCACCTCCATTCCCGCCTCCCGAGCGGCTATTGCCTCCAGGGTGGTGCTCATCCCGACCAGATGACCGCCGATCGCCCGGACCATCGCGATCTCGGCGGGAGTTTCGTAGTGGGGCCCCGGGAACTGCACGTAGACGCCCTCGTCGAGGGTCGGTTCGACCTCGCGACACATCGCGCGCAGCCTGCTGGAGTACAGGTCGGTGAGGTCGATGAACGTCGCCCCCTCGATGGGGGATCGGCCGGTGAGGTTGATGTGGTCGCTGATCAGCACGGGTGTGCCGGGGCTCCAGGTGTCCTTGAGTCCGCCGCAGCCGTTGGTCAGCACGATCGCCCGGCAGCCCGCGGCGGCGGCCGTACGGACCCCGTGGACGACGGCCGCGACACCCTTGCCCTCGTAGTAGTGGGTGCGGCTCAGGAAGACCAGCAGGTTGCGGTCATCGGCCTTGATCGAGCGAATCCGGCCCGAGTGCCCGGCCACCGCGGCAGCGGAGAACCCCGGCAGGTTCGTGGTCGCGATCTCCGCTGTGGCGCTCCACCCCATCTCTTCGGCCAGCGCGTCGACCGCCGGCAGCCAGCCGGAGCCGAGGACCAGCGCCACGTCGTGACTCTCCACCCCGGTGAGCCGCGCCAGGGCGGCCGCGGCCTCGGTGGCCAGGTCGTACGGCGAGGTGTCGTCGGTCACGCGGGCAGCCTAGTGGCAGCCAGGGTCACAGGCCGGTGGAACGACACGGCCGGGCGCGCAGCGCCGCTACGTAGTCGGCGGGGGCGTCCGCCGCCTCGGCGGCGTCGGCGATGACGCCGAGGTGGGATGCGGAGGGGAGACCACCCTCGTAGGCGTCGAGGACGTAGGCCCACGCGACGACCTCGCCGCCGAGCGTGGACACCCGGACCTTGGTCTTGCGGTAGAGCCCGGAGTCGGCGGACTCCCATCCGTCCAGCAGGCTCACGTCCTCGCGCGTCACGTCGTAGACCGCCACGAAGACCTGTTCGAAGGGGTCCTGCACGATCGTGGCGAGGGCTCCGTCCCAGCCGTGCTCCTCGCCGCCGAACGTCAGCCGCCAGCCGGTCAGCCAGCCGGTCGTCTGCAGCGGCGAGTGGGGGCACCGTTCGCCCATCCGCGCGGGATCCAGGTTGGTCCCGTAGGCGGCGTACAGCGTCACGATCGAAGGCTATCGGCCGACGGTGGTCGCGCCGCGCGACACGTCTAGGGGGTGTCTGACGGATCATGTCCTGCTACGCGTTGCCCAGGACGCACGCTGGCGGCGTTGCCGACGCTGGAAAGACGCCCAGTCTGCCTGCGCGCCGGCGCCTTGCCATCGCACGCCCTGGACACCGCTCGCGACGGACAGCATCCATCAGGCCACCCCCTAGGCTGGCTGCCGTGAGTCACTTCGATGTTCTGGTCCTCGGCGCCGGCCCCGGTGGGTACGTCGCCGCCATCCGCGCCGCACAGCTCGGCAAGTCCGTCGCCGTGGTGGAGGAGAAGTACTGGGGCGGCGTCTGCCTGAACGTCGGGTGCATCCCGTCGAAGGCGCTGCTGCGCAACGCCGAGATCGCGCACATCATCACGAAGGAGAAGGACACCTTCGGGATCACCGGCGATGCGACGATGGACTTCGCAGCCACCCACAAGCGCAGCCGTGGGGTCGCCGACGCCAGCGCCAAGGGCGTCCACTACCTGATGAAGAAGAACAAGATCACCGAGATCGACGGGTGGGGCACCCTCACCGGTCCGACCGGGATCGACGTGAAGAACGCCGACGGCGAGACCTCGTCCCACACCTTCGACCACCTGATCCTGGCGACCGGCGCGGTGGTCCGGATGCTCCCCGGGATGAGCGTCAGCGACAACGTCGTGACCTACGAGGAGCAGATCCTCACCGACCAGCTGCCCGGCTCGATCATCATCGGCGGGTCCGGTGCCATCGGAGTCGAGTTCGCCTACGTGATGGCGAACTTCGGCGTCGACGTCACGATCGTGGAGTTCCTGGACCGGATGGTCCCGACCGAGGACAAGGACGTCTCCAAGGAGCTGCTGAAGCAGTACAAGAAGCTCGGCGTGAAGGTGCTGCTCTCCACCAAGGTGGACCAGGTGGAAGACACGGGGAGCGGGGTGAAGGTCACGGTCAGCCCCGCCGACGGCGGCGAGGCGCAGGTGCTCGAGGCCGACAAGCTGCTCGCCGCGTTCGGGTTCGCGCCGCGCGTCGAGGGCTTCGGCCTCGACGCGGCGGGTGTGGAGCTCACCGACCGCGGCGCGATCGGCGTCGACGCACGTGGCCGCACCAACGTCGAGAACGTCTACGCGATCGGCGACTGCACCGGCAAGCTGATGCTGGCCCACACCGCCGAGGCGATGGGCGTCGTGGCGGCGGAGACGATCGCGGGCGCCGAGACCATGGAGATCAACTTCGACATGATCCCGCGGGCGACGTTCTGCCAGCCCCAGATCGCCTCTTTCGGCTACTCCGAGGAGCAGGCGAAGGAGAAGGGGTACGACGTGAAGGTGGCGACGTTCCCGTTCTCGGCCAACGGCAAGGCGCGCGGCATGGCCGAGGGCATCGGGTTCGTGAAGATCGTCGCCGACGCCGAGCACAACGAGATCGTCGGCGGGCACATGATCGGCCCCGAGGTGACCGAGCTGCTGCCGGCGCTGACGCTGGCCCAGCAGTGGGACCTCACCGCCGACGAGGTGGCCCGTAACGTCTTCGCCCACCCCACGCTGAGCGAGGCGATGAAGGAAGCGGTCGAGGGCATCGCCGGCCACATGATCAATCTGTGACGACATGAGCACCGACAAGGTCGTCATCATCGGCGGGGGCCCGGGTGGCGACGAGTCCGCCTTGGTGGCGGCCCAGCTCGGCGCCGAGGTCACGGTCGTGGACAGCGACGGCATCGGCGGCTCCGCGGTGCTCACCGACTGTGTGCCCAGCAAGACCCTGATCGCCACCGCCGAGCTGATGACCGACATGGCCGATGCGGCCGAGCTCGGCGTCGCGTTCCACGACGCCGAGGGCGACGCCGCAACCGGCCTGCGGGTCGACCTGGCGCGGGCAACGCCCGCGTCAAGGCGCTCGCCGCCGACCAGTCGGGCGACGACCGCCGCCGGCTGGAGAAGGAGGGGGTGCAGGTCGTCCGGGGCCGCGGCCGCCTCGACGGCGCGGGCCGGGTGGTCGTCGACGACACGTCGTACCCCGCCGACGCGGTGCTGGTCGCCACTGGCGCCGCACCGCGCACCCTGCCCACGGCGGTGCCGGATGGCGAGCGGATCCTCACCTGGGAGCAGGTCTACGACCTGACCGAGGTGCCGTCGGAGCTGATCGTCGTCGGCTCGGGCGTGACCGGCGCCGAGTTCGCCAGCGCCTACCTGGCGCTCGGCATCCCGGTCACGCTGGTCTCCTCGCGCGAGCGGGTGCTGCCGGGCGAGGACGCCGACGCGGCGACCGTCCTGGAGGAGGTGCTGACGCGTCGCGGGATGACCGTGCTGGCGCGCTCGCGGATGGAGTCGGTGTCGCGGGACGGCGACGTCGTCACGGTGACGCTGACCGACGGCCGCACGGTCCAGGGGTCGCACTGCATCCTGGCGCTCGGCTCGGTGCCGAACACCGCCGACCTCGGCCTCGAGGAGGCGGGCGTGGTCGCTCAAGGACGGCGGCTTCGTCAACGTCGACCGGGTCTCTCGCACGTCCGCGCGCGGCGTGTACGCCGCCGGCGACTGCACCGGGGTGCTGATGCTGGCCTCGGTCGCGGCGATGCAGGGCCGGATCGCCATGTGGCACTTCCTGGGCGACGCGGTGAAGCCCGCTGGACCAGAAGCTGGTCTCCTCCAACGTGTTCACCGCCCCGGAGATCGCGACGGTCGGCTGGTCCCAGCAGGCCGTCGACGCGGGGGAGATCCAGGCCGAGGTCGTGACCCTGCCGCTGTCAGGCAACCCGCGGGCGAAGATGCAGGGCGTCCGGGACGGCTTCGTGAAGCTCTTCTGCCGAGCCGGCACCGGGATCGTCGTCGGTGGCGTCGTCGTCGCCCCGCGTGCCAGCGAGCTGATCCACCCGGTGTCGATCGCGGTGGCCGAGTCGCTGACGGCCGACCAGCTCGCTCAGGCGTTCACGGTCTACCCCTCGATGAGCGGCTCGGTCGCCGAGGCCGCTCGACGTCTGCACCGGGTCTGACCTGCAGTTCTGCCGTTGATACCTGGGACTTGGCGTTCTCCGACAAGTCTGAGCAGAGCAAGCAGAACGCTGCACTTCCTGGGGTAGAAGTTACACGCTGCCCGTGCGGACAGCGCGGTCGAGCGTCTCTTCGTACGATCGCCCGTCGCTCGCCGGAGCGCGATGGTGACCTCCGCAGCGGCGCGCGGCAGCAGCCACTTCGGCCACTGCCAGTCCCGCAGCTGGGTATCGCGCCGTCGCACCCGTGTCCTGCGGACCTGCCGCGACACCAAGGCGACGGTCACGCGTGCAGTCAAGACGCAGCAAGTCAACGGGAGTCATGGCGTCCGGATCCAAGGTGAACTGCACATCCGTAATTCACGCGAACCCGATCGTGACCTCCCGTCGAGCGCGTAGTGCCGTCGGCGGGGCCGATCCACTTCAGCTCCCTGTCGTCGCACGACGGCTCACCCGTCCCCGGATGCCCCGCTCATGTCATCCTGGTTCCGCCCTTGTCACTCGCGCTCGTGCCGGCGACGCCGCTCGCGGCGACCGTCGCGGTGGCCGCGGCTCCGACCGAGGCGTAGCGCCGAGCCGACTCGTGGTCGCGTGCCGGGACAAGGCGTCGATCACGATGCCGTGGGCACGGCTACGGGCACGGGCACGGCATGTCGAGTACGGGCGCCGAGGGCGCCGCCCGCGAGGGTCTCAACCAGCGCCAGATCGTCGGGATTGACCACCCCGGAACCCCAGCTGGAGACCAGAAGGCGGGAACGCGTCCGGCGCCGAACACCTCCGGCTCTCACGTCCCAGATGACACCCGGCGGCGCCGACCCGGGCCGGGCCTGACCGTGCGTGACAGCGCGGCTGGTTCGCGTCGTCTGCCCTTCCTGACAAGCGCGCGTCGCAGTGGCGGTGGCGGTGGCTCCTTCTGGCTTGACTCTGGTGTCCTACAAGGTTGCTGCTGGCTGGTGGACCTGGCGGAACCTGAAGGGGTGGGGCTGCAAGTTCGAGGTGGCGGTGACCCGGTGACGCTGGCTACCTGGCTGGACGAAGGCGCCGAAACCCGCGGCAAGCTGCGCGCCGTACCCGTCGCCCCGGCCGAGACGTCGGGACACTGCGAAACTGACGACCCTGCAGAACTGACGTCAAGGGCGTGGTCCCGCGCGAGATCCCGGCGCAACCTGGAGCCCCGCCGCCGTCCAGGCGCAGGCGGTGGCCGCGCGCACCTACGCGGCCTACGAGCGGGCGCACCCGCTTATCTCCCGCTACCGAGATCTGCGACACCACGTCCTGCCAGGTCGACGCGGGAGTCCTCCAAGGACCCCGCCTCCAACCGCGCGGTCAATGCCACTCGCCGCCAGAAGACGGCACCTGACAAGGGCGGCATCCTGGGCCTTTCACGCAGTTCTTGTTGTCGAACGGCGGCTGGATGTCGGCGGCGTCGGTGCCGTACCTGGTGGCCGAGCTGTACCTGGATCTACGGGATGGTCGGGCAACCGAGTCCACACCTGGTCGACGAAGGTCACCGACACGCGGAACGAGAACGGCGTCCCCTCGGCCTCGGGAACCTGCGCCGCATCGTCGTCGTACGGCGCGACGGCAACGGCGAGTGGACGGGTCGGGGTGGAAGTTCGATGCGCTGGGTCGGGCAGTGACGTCACGCCGACCCTCTCCGGCCGCGAGACCTCCCGCTTTACCTCGGCTGCGGTCGGAGTGGGTCACGTTCGCGGTGAAGAGACGCTCCCACCGACGGACTTCCGGTGGTCGAGCAGCGACGCCAGCGAGCGTCGCTTCACGCTGTCGAGCAGCGAGCGTTGCTTCACGTTGTTGAGCAGCGAGCGCCAGCGAGCGTCGTCGAGACCCCCGGAAGGCAGGAGATCCTGCTCAACGGACGGTCGACATGGTTATTGTCGTCGACAAGCCACGACGTTGTGGAAGGAACTGTTCAGATACCCGGCCACGGCGTCCGAACAACGTCCGGCGCTCGATGGTGGAGAGGGTCATGGCGAACACCGCGGGACACCACGGTCGGGGACACCGCATCCGGTCCGCGGCGGCCCAATTGACGACATCCGAAAGATCTGTCCGGGACGCACCGGGCCTGGTCGATGAACGCAGGCGGAGACCAAGGAGGCGATGGTCGAGCTGACCCGGCTGGAGGCCCAGATCGCCGAGCTGCAGCTCCGGGTCGCCCACCAGGGACAGACCGTGGAGGTTGAAGCCGACCTCGGCAGCCATCAGTACCGCGAACCCCCGGGCGCACGCCACGAAGCAGACCGTGCCGCCGGCGCACCGCAAGACCCGGTCCGCCACGGCGTTGGGCTCGGAGGTGTCCGAGCCGACACGGGTGGCGCTCGCGGAGGGTCGGCCGCTGGTCGACCAGGCCCAGGCGACCGTGACCGCGGTGGAAGGGCGCCGCCCACTGACCTGGATCGGCAGCATCCGCGGCGGAGGCGCAGGCGAGCTTGCTCGGTACGCCGTCGACCACGACGTCCTGCTGAGCTGCGGATCCTCGGCAACTGGATCCTGGAGGTCAGGCCGGGGAGGTTGGTGAGGCTGATGAAGCCCAGCTCCTCAACGCGAGGCCCGGGAGGCCGAGGCGGCGGCGATGCTCCGGATCGTCGACGACGGGCACGGCAGGTGCCACGGCCGGTTCACGATCTCCTCTGGGGATGGCGCGCGACGCCGAGGAACGCACCTGCTTCTGCCAGGGCCGCACCGGAAGGCACCGCGCCGCAGTCGACGGCGCCGCCCCCGAACCCGGACGCCCGTCGACGCACCGGCTGGGGGAGGCGTTCGCCGAATACATCGAGACTCACCCCGACCGAACATGTCCCCCACGCCGCCGGCGTCTCCGCGACCGTGGTGGTCACCATGACCGTGGACACCCTGATGGTGGCCGAGGTGGCCCAGCTGGACACCGGCCACCGGATCAGCCCCGGCCCTGCCCGAGGCTCGCCTGCCGGGCCGGGGCATCATCTCGCTGTTCTCGGCACCCAGTCCCAGGTCCTCGACCTGGGCCGGAAGCTGAGGTTCCACATCGAACCCGAGTTGTACTGCCTCGTGCTGGAGCAGGGTGGTTGCACCGTGAGGGCTGCCACCGGCGACCGGGAATGCGTCAATGCCATCGATGACGAGCAGCCCTTCAGAGCCGGGTGGACACGAGCGCTTAGGATGGGCTGATCGCTCTGGCCGAGACACCACGCCCGAGCCCACCACCCGACCTGACCAGGAGCAATGCACGACACTCCCTACTGGCAAGGTCAGGTTCCACCGCAGGACGTGAAGTCCAGCTGCCCGAGGCCCCTCCGCCTCCACCCGGGCCCCGCTGCTACTGCCGAGACCTCGACACCATCCCGGGGTCCGTCGCTGACCGAACGTACGCCGCCACGGGCTCGGCTTCATCCTCCCGCACGCCAGCGAGGCCGCCCCGAGGGCACCCAGGCTCATCCACAACGCGGGCTCAGTTGGTCCTCAGCGTCCGCAGACTTCGTACGCCGCGATGTCGCGGGGCAGGGGGGTAGACCATCAGGCCGAGGACCCAGGCCATCGCCATCGAGGTCGACGACCGATCCGGGCTCGCCGGCCCCGCTCGCCCGAGCGCCGCCGCCGGTCCCGCGGCCGCGAGGACCAGTGCCGTGCCGATGATGACGAGAGCGAGCCAGGAAACCGGCTCCCCCGAAAGCGAGGTCGCGTCGACCACCCGCGCGGCGTACCCGCTCCACGCCGTCAGTGCCACGACCGCGACCAGCAACCGGATCATCGCCCGCCGCCGGCCCGGCGTCGGCGTCGCGCGGGTGAGGGTGGCAGCAGGGTCGTCGAGGCAGACGGCCACCGCTCCACCGAGCAGGCCGGCGACCAGCCAGACCAGCTGCGAGCCCGGGCCACCTGGCCAGATCGTCAGGTCGAGTGACGCCACCGCCGTGGCTGCCACGAGACTGACGGCCACCGGACCCACGGCACCGCACCGAGCTCCGCGCGGACGACGGTCACCTGTCGTCCCAGCTGTAGTAACCCTTGGGTCCGGTGATCGTGCCGATCAGCAGTGCGGTCAAGGTGAGCACGCCGACGACGACCGCCCAGCGCACCTGCCTGCGGCGCAGCTCACCGTCGCTGCCGTGCGCACAGGCGGCGATGGCGGCCAGCGCGCACAGCCCGGCGAGATAGGGGACCCGCCACAGCCAGCTGCCGCCGAGGTGCCACGACCATCGTCACCATTGGCCGAAACTAGGGTGAACGGTGCCGCCAGGTGGTTGAGCGTCAGGAGGGCGTTGGTGTCCTCGAAGAGGCCGGCGATGGACCACGTGATCAGCAGAAGGGTGGTGACTGCGGCCGCGGTGGGCCAGCGCCACCAGCGGGCGGTCAGCACCCCGAGCAGCGAGCCGCCGAGGGCGGCGAGCACGCCACACGCCATGATCGCGCCCAGCTCGGTGTCGCTGAACTCGCCCCAGTTCTCGGTGTGCACCGGGGGGTCGGTCATCCAGAAGACGAAGACGTAGCCGGCGCCGAGCAGCGCAAGTCCTGCCGGCACCAGGCAGGCGAGGCAGAGGGCCAGGGTGCGCCGCGGCTCCGACATCGGTGCAGCGTCCAGCACCTCACCCGCACGGCCGGAGCTGTTGGTCGTCCGGTTCATCGCGATCAGTCCGCCCAGTCCGAGCAGGAACGCCGCCGACACCGGGTAGTCGAGGTTCGACTCCTCGCCGTGCGCCGGGGCGTCGTACGCCGCGTTGGCGTAGTCGATGAACGGTGTGGTGGCAGTGCCGTAGAGGAAGAGCAGCGCAGCGACGAGGAAGATCGGGTGTCGGACCAGGCGCAGCGCCTCGTATCGGGCGACGGTCCAGAGTGCCCGGCTCTCGTCGGTCGCGTGCTCCGGTGGCGGGGACACAGCCACGGTGGTCATGCCGACACCTCACGCTCGTCGCGCCCCGCCTCGGCCCGCAGCAGCAGATAGGCGTCCTCGAGGCTCGGTTCCGTGGTCTCGACGCCGACCGGAGGATCGAGGGCGACATGGCGGGCCGGCCGGTCCCGGTCCGCCACGAGGACAGCGCCGCAGACTCCTCCTCGCTAGCGAGCCACACCTTCCCGCTGGCGGTTTCGACCAGTTCGGTGACCGGCCCGTCCCACAGCACCCGTCCGCCGTCGAGCACGATCACCCGCTCGCACAGGGCCGCTACGTCCTCGGTTTGGTGCGTGGCCAGCAGCATCGTGGCGCGGTGCCCGGCACCGGAGAGCACGCCGCGCAGGGACGCGCGCTGCTCGGGGTCGAGGCCGGTGGTCGGCTCATCGAGGACCAGGAGCTCCGGTGACCCGATGAGGGCCTGGGCGAGCGCAGCGCGGCGGCGCTGGCCTCCGGAGAGGGTGCGCATCCGCTTGCCCGCCAGGTCGTCGAGACCGACGAGGCCGAGCACCCGGCGTACCTCGCGGTGTCGGGCTTCGCGCTCGGTCCATTCCTTCAGGGCGGCCACGTAGTCGATGAAGCGGAACGCGGTGAAGCCGCGCGGGTAGCCGCTCTCCTGCGGCAGGTAGCCGAGTCGCGACGGATGCCGGTGCGCTCCTCGGGCACGTCCGGATCGAGCCCGAGGATCTGGATCGACCGGCGCTTGGTGCGAGCACGGTGGCGAGGATCCGCAGCAGCGTCGTCTTGCCTGCGCCGTTGGGACCGAGCAGGCCGGTGATGCCGGGGGAAGCTCGAGGTCGAGCCCGTCCAGCACGGTCGTGGAGCCATAGCGACGGGTCAAGTCGTCGAGGTAGATCGTGGCGTTCATGGGGTCCTCTCGAGGAATGAGAGCTGGTCGCTGCGCAGCCAGAAGGCGACGGCAGCAAGCAGGGCGATGGCGAGGTAGAGGGGCAGCACCGGTGCCGAGAGCACCGCTACGGCGTGACCCGGTCCGGGTCCTGCGACGAAAGCGACCGTGCCGACCCACGCCAGGGAGGTGGCGGCGGCGGCGTGTTGGCCGGGGATCCAGGTGGAGAGGGCGAGGGTGAGGACGGCACAGGCGAAACCCGGCAATAGCCAAGCGCCCGCCACCCACGGCGGCCCGGGGAGGATCGCCGCGCCGACAAGGGCCAGCGGCAGGGCCACCAGAACCACTGACATGGAGCGGAGGAGCAGCAGCCGCAGCGGCGAGTACGGCGACGCCAGGGTGACCTCCCAGCTCGGGTCGGCATGTTGCCCGTAGGCGAAGGCGACCGCCCCGACCGGTACCAGCGGCGCGACGCAGAGGAACATCAGGCTGGCCCGAGCCTCCCCCTGGCTCACCGAGAGGATCGAGAAGACCAGGCAGAGCAGCAGCGCGAGAAGCCAGGCACCGCGGAGCGCCGGTGCCGCAGCGACCAGGAGGGCGTCGCGGTCGGAGAGCCCGAGCCGGCCGGCAACCCTCTCGGTCCGGGTGCGGGGTGGCGCCTGGAGCTCGTCCGCCACTCGATCCCACACCCTGCTCAACGGAGCTGGGTCGACGAGTGCGGTCAGCACGCCGCGGCAGTGCCCGCAGGACAACAGGTGCATCTCAACGGAGGCGGTCACGGGAGGACGCGTCAGGCCGGTGGCGTAGGCGGTGAGCAGCTCATCGTCCGCGTGCCAGTGCAGGTCGCTGTCGGTGCTCATGAAATGCCTCCTGCCAGGTCCTGGCGCAGCTTGGCCTTCGCGCGGTGCAGCCGCGTCTTGACCGTGTTCTGAGGGATGCCGAGCAACCGACCCGCCTCCTTGCTGGTAAGGCCATCGAGCACGGTCGCCTCGACGACCGCGCGCATCTCGGGGCTCAGCCGTCCGAGGGCGTCCCCGAGACCGCCGTACTCGATGCCGAGGAGCACCCGCTCCTCCGCGCTGGGCTCGGCTCGTCGGGAGGCCCCACTCGGCTCGGGAGACTCGGCGAGCCGCACGGTCAGCCGGGCGAGGCTACGCTCGCCGGTCCGCAGCCGCGAGATCAGGCGGCGTATCGCGATCCCCCACAGCCAGGCCGCCACCTCGCCCTCGCCGCGCCACCGGCCGGACTGCTTCCAGACCGCGACGAAGCAGTCCTGGAGCGCATCCGCCACCATGTCTGGGTCACTGCATCTGCGGCTCAGCCGCACCGACAGCCAGGTGGCGTGTCGGTCGTAGAGCTGGCGCAGCGCCGCGAGATCACCCTGCGTCAGAGCTGCGACCAGCTCCGCGTCCGGGACCTCACGTGGCTCCATACTTCGACTGTCGCACCGAACGGCCGGAATGGTTCCCGGGCCGCCAATTCAATTGTCCTGGCACCGCGAGACGCTCGGCCGATTCGTCGAAGTGGACGCCGTTCGCACGGAGAGCCTGATAGGAAGGCCTCGGGAGCAGCCGCCTTGGGAGGGGTGCAGGTGACGCACGGAGACGTCGAGATCTGCCATCTCAGCGGCGCGTGGCGCGTCGGCATCGAGGGGGGCAACCTACTCGAGGACAGCTATCGCACCCTCGAGGAGGCGATCGAGGTCGCCTGGGGGATGGCCGCGTGCCGCAAGGTCGCGCTCCACGTCGGAAAGGATCCCGCCGCGGCGCCCGGAGTCGCGACGGCTACTCGTCCCCTGTCAGGTTGAAAGCGCGTAGTCGCCGCCCGGTGAGCCACGTGCCTACGCCGATCACGGTGAGCGTGGCCACGACGGCGTACACCGTGCTGAGCGTCACGAGCTCGACGTCGGCGAGCGGTTCGACGAGGGCGGACGCCCATCGGGTGATGCTCAACCAGCGGACCCCGGCGAGAAGACCGCCGAGCAGTCCCTCCCAGATCAGCAGGTAGATCAGGCCGATGACCACGGCGTGACGGGTCATCACCGACAGCAGGGCGAAGAGCGCGCAGTACGCCGCGCCACCGGCCAGGCAGCCGACCGCGAAGCCCACGGCGAGGGCGGGTTCGTCGGGGAGCAGGACCAGGCCGGCGAACACCATCGGGACGACCGCGAAGACGAAGGTGCAAGACGCCGCGACGACGAGCTTGCTGATCACGATGGTGTGGCGGGAGATCGGCTTGGCCAACAGGTAGGAGATCGACCCGTCGTCGATCTCCGGCGCGAGCAGGGCCGTGGTGGCCAGCAGCGCGACGAGCGGCCCGATCACGACCAGGCCGAGCCCCTCCAAGGTGTCGCTGGCCGCATCCGGATCGGCGCCGACCAGGCCGCGCACCAGGGCCGCGAGCCCGATGAAAACCACTGGCAGCGCGACGAGCAGGAGCCCGCGGCGCCTGCCGAAGATGCTCCGGATCCCGAGCCGGACGATGGTCGGCGAGATCATGACGACACCAGGTAGGCGAAGACGCTCTCCAGCGACTCGTCGGTGGGGCTGACCTCTTGCAGCCGGATGCCGTGCTCCTGAGCGAGCCGGGGGAGGACCTCGGTGAACCGGCCGAAGTCCGCCGCCTCGACCTCGATCCCACCCTCCGCCCGGAGCAGCACGCCCCGGACCGACACGTCGGCGAGCAGCGCCGAGGCGAGGGCGCGGTTGTCGGACGTGCGCAGCACGAACCGGTTGGGCCGGTCGGTCATCAGCCGTCGGATCGCCCCGAAGTCGCCGGACGCCGCGTGCCGCCCGGCCACCACGACCTCGATCCGCCGCGCCACCTGCTCGACCTCCTCCAGGATGTGCGAGCTGAACAGCACGGTGCGCCCCTCGGCACCCATCCGGCGTAGCAGCTCCATCAGGTGCATCCGCTGGCGCGGGTCCATCCCGTTGAACGGCTCGTCCAGCAGCAGGACCGACGGGTCGTGCACGAGGGAGGACGCCATCTTGATCCGCTGCCGCATGCCCTTGGAGTACGTCGAGATCAGGCGGTCCTGCGCATCGGTCATCTCCACCAGCCCGATCGACCACTCCGCCACGGCACCCGGCGACGCCAGCCCGTGCAGCTCCGCGTTGGCGACCACGAACTGCCGTCCGGTGAGGTAGTCGAACAGCGCCTCCCGCTCCGGGACCAGTCCGATCTTCCGGTAGACCGACTCGTTGCGCCACAGTGGCTCGCCGTCCAGCGTGACCGTTCCGGTGGAGGGTTTCAGGAAGCCGGACATCAGCGCGATCAGCGTCGACTTCCCCGCGCCGTTGGGACCGAGCAAACCGGTCACTCCCGGATCGATCGTCATCGAGACGTCGTTGACCGCGACGACGTTGCGGTACCACCGCGACACGTGGTCCAGCTGCAGAGAGCTCATGCCGTCACCCGGCGGTACCGGACCAGCATCGCGATGCCCGACCCGACGATGCTGAGCACCGTGGCGGCCAGGTAGAGGACACCCATCGCATCGCTGCTGGGCGGGGTCACCGTCGCCTCCGGGGAGTCGAACAGGAAGACCTGCAGGCCGTTGACCAGGGTGTACGGCGAGAAGATCCCGGCGATCTCGCCGACGGTGTCGCTGCCCACCTCCTCCGCGATGCCCTGGATGGTCGACACCACGGTGTAGCTGATCACCAGCACGATGATCACCGCGGCCACGGCGAGCCCACGGCGGACCGTCAGTGCCGAGATGACCGCGGCCAGCCCGGCGAGGCACGCCGCCAGCAGCAACGCGCCGAGCAGGGCGGCGAGGAAGCGACCGGTCTCGCGCCCGAGCGGCAGGTCGGCGAGCACCCCGCCGACGTACAGCAGAAGCAGGGGAGCGCCGATCAGCACGAACGTCGCCACGGTGAGCGACGCCAGCCGCACCAGCACGTAGGTCCTGCGGCGGAGGGGTCGGGCGAGGTAGAGCGAGATCGTGCCGAACCGGAGGTCACGAGAGATCAGGGCGGGGGCCTGGGAGGCGACGAAGACCGAGATCAGCAGCTGCGTGGTGATCGGGTAGGTGGAGTACGCCACCAGTTGCTCGTCGAGGTCGAGGATGGTGCGGGCCTGCACCAGTACGCCGACCAGGATGAGCGCCGGGAGCAGCATCAGGCCGAGTAGGAGCATCGGCAGCACCTTGGACCGGGCCGACCGCCCGAGCCCGTAGGTGTGCCGCAGTCCGGTGACGTAGAGCGACCGCGCGATGGCGCCCTCGCCGAGCCGTGGCCCGGTGTAAGGCCGGTAGCCGAGGTCGTGGATGACGGCGGAAGAGCCGGTCGGTCCAGCCGCGTCAGACGGGTGGGACACTCCCCGCACCTCCCTCTCGGAAGACGTCCTCGATGCGGTGGTGCCGTTCCTGCATCCGGACCAGCCCGAGGCCGAGCTCGACGGCGAGGTCGCGGACGACGTCGGGGGTTGCCTCGTCACGGATCTCCACCTCGATCAGGCGGCCGTCGGCCGGCCGGGCGCCCAGCCCGGCATCGACGAGCGCCTGTCCGAGCAGCCGGTCGGCGTCGGAGCCGCCCTGCACCTCGACGAGGAGGCTGCCGGTGCGGTGCAGGAACTCGGCGGTCGCCGAGGATCGGAGCAGCCGGCCGCCGTCGAGGATCACGACGTTGTCGCTCACCCGCTCCAGCTCACCGAGCAGGTGTGAGGTGACCAGGACCGCGATCCCGAACTCGGTACCGATGCGGCGCACCAGCATCAGCATGTCATCGCGCGACGACGGGTCGAGCCCGTTGGTCGGCTCGTCCAGGAGCACCAGTCGTGGGTCGTGGACCAGTGCCTGCGCCAGCTTCGCCCGCTGCTTCATGCCGGTGGAGTAGCCCCCCATCGGCCGGTATCGCTCCTCGGCGAGGCCGACGTGGCGCAGCACGTCCGCGGCGCGCTCGCGGGCTGCGGCGTAGGGAAGCCCCGACATCTGGCCCATGTGCACGACCAGGTCGCTCGCGGACACGTCGGCCGGCAGACAGTCGTGCTCGGGCATGTAGCCAACAAGCGCGCGGATGCGTGCTCCCTCGGTCGCGACGTCATGGCCCAGCACCTGGGCGGTCCCGCTGGTGGCCGGGACCAGACCCAGCAGGATCTTGATCAGCGTCGACTTGCCGGCGCCGTTGGCGCCGACGAGGCCGGTGACGCCCTCGTCCACCTGCACGTCGAGCCGGTCGAGCGCGGTCACCCGCGGGTACTGCTTGCTCAGCCCGGCGGTCTCGATCACCGACACCCGGCCACCGTAGCGGCCCGCGCGCAACGCCCGGGGGCCGACACGTCTATGTCAGCACCAGCACCAGGTCCCCACCTTCGACCGACTGGGGTCCCTTGATCGCGAGTCGCTCGACGGTGCCGTCGACGGGGGCGGTGATGGAGGCCTCCATCTTCATGGCCTCGATGGTGGCGACCGTGTCGCCGGCGGCGACGGTGTCGCCGGTGGCGACCGTGATGGTGACGACGCCCTGGAACGGAGCCGCGACCTGACCGGGCTGGGCGGAGTCGGCCTTCTCGGCGGCGGCGACGTCCGCGGCGACACTGGTGTCGCGGACCGGGATCGGGCGGAGCTGGCCGTTGATGGTGGCCATCACGGTGCGGTAGCCGCGCTCGTCGGGTTCGCTGATCGCCTGCAGGCCGAGCAGCAGGGTCTTGCCCTCGTCGATGAGCACCTCGTGCTCCTCGCCCTGGCGCAGGCCGTAGAGGTAGTCGAGGGTCGGCAGCACCGAGGTGTCGCCGTAGGTCTCTCGGGCCTCGGTGAAGTTCTTGGTGGGTCCGGGGAACAACAGCTCGTTGAGGGTACGGCGACGGCTCGGTGAGCCCGCGGACAGTGCGGATCGGTGCTCCTCGGCGAGCTCCTCGGCGGGTGCCCGCCAGGTGCGGCCCTCCAAGGCGCGGCTGCGGAACGGCTCGGGCCAGCCCCCGGGCGGGTCGCCGAGCTCGCCGTTGAGGAAGCCGATCACCGAGTCCGGGATGTCGAACTTGCCGGGATCGGCCGCGAACGCAGCCGGGTCGGCGCCCAGCCCCACCAGGGACAGGGCGAGGTCGCCGACGACCTTGGAGGACGGGGTGACCTTCACGATGTTGCCGAGGATGTCGTTCGCCGCGGCGTACATGTCCTCGACCTGCTCGAACTTCTCCCCGAGCCCGAGCGCGATGGCCTGTTGGCGCAGGTTGGAGAGCTGCCCGCCGGGGATCTCGTGGCGGTAGACCCGGCCGGTGGGGGAGGGCAGCCCGGACTCGAAGGGCGCGTAGACCCGGCGGGTGGCCTCCCAGTAGGGCTCGAGGGAGTTGACCGCGGCCAGCGACAGCCCGGTCTCCCGGTCGGAGTGGTCGGTGGCCGAGACCAGCGCGGACAGCGGCGGCTGGGAGGTGCTGCCGGCCATCGCGGCACAGGCGGCGTCGACCGCGTCCACGCCGGCGTCGATCGCGGCGAGCAGGGTGCCGAGCTGGCCGCCGGGGGTGTCGTGGGTGTGCAGGTGCACCGGCAGGTCGAACCGCTCGCGCAGCCCGGTCACCAGCCGCCGCGCCGCCGGCGCCCGCAGCAGGCCGGCCATGTCCTTGATGGCCAGCACGTGGGCGCCGGCCTCGACGATCCGCTCGGCCAGCGCCAGGTAGTAGTCGAGCGTGTAGAGCCGCTCGTCGGGGTCGGAGAGGTCGCCGGTGTAGCACAGCGCCACCTCGGCCACCCCGGTCCCGGTGGCGCGCACCGCCTCGATCGCCGGCCGCATCTGCTCGACGTCGTTGAGGGCGTCGAAGATCCGGAACACGTCGATCCCGGTCTCGGCGGCCTCCTGGACGAACGCCGTGGTCACCTCGGTGGGGTACGGCGTGTAGCCCACCGTGTTGCGGCCGCGGAGCAGCATCTGCAGGCACACGTTCGGCATCGCCTGGCGCAGCGCGTCCAGCCGCTCCCAGGGGTCCTCGCCCAGGAACCGCAGCGCCACGTCGTACGTCGCCCCGCCCCAGCACTCGACCGACCACAGCTCCGGGGTGAGCCGAGAGACATGGCCGGCCACCGCCAGCAGGTCGCGGGTCCGGACCCGGGTCGCGAGCAGCGACTGGTGGGCGTCGCGGAACGTGGTGTCCGTGACCGCCACCCGGTCCTGGGCGCGCAGCCTTCGCGCGAACTCCTCCGGGCCGACCTCGAGCAGCAGCTGCCGGGTCCCGTCCGGCGCCGGCACCGACAGGTCCACCTCGGGCAGCTTGCTGCCCGGATCCACGCTGACCGGGGCGGTGCCGTGCGGCTGGTTGACCGTCACGTCGGCCAGGTAGCGCAGCAGCTTGGTGCCGCGGTCGGCGTGCCCGCGCGCCTGCAGCAGCTGCGGATGGGTCTCGATGAACGACGTGGTCACCCGCCCAGCGATGAAGTCCGGGTCGTCGAGCACGGCCTGGAGGAAGGCGATGTTGGTCGTCACGCCGCGGATCCGGAACTCCGCGACCGCCCGGCGCGCCTTCTCCACCGCCAGCTCGTGGGTGCGGCCCCGGCAGGTGAGCTTGGTCAGCATCGAGTCGAAGTGCGCCGAGACCTCCGCGCCGGTGTACGTCGTACCGCCGTCGAGGCGCACGCCGTGCCCGCCGGGCGACCGGTAGGTGGTGATCTTGCCGGTGTCGGGGCGGAACCCGTTGGCAGGGTCCTCGGTGGTGATTCGACACTGCAACGCCGCGCCGCGCAGGGTCAGGGTCTCCTGCGACAGCCCGAGATCGGCCAGCGTCTCCCCGGACGCGATCCGCAGCTGGGACTGCACCAGGTCGACGTCGGTGACCTCCTCGGTCACCGTGTGCTCGACCTGGATCCGAGGGTTCATCTCGATGAACACGTGCCGGCCCTGCGGGTCGACCAGGAACTCCACGGTCCCGGCGTTCCGGTAGCCGATCTCGCGGGCGAACCGCACGGCGTCGGCACAGATCTGCTCCCGCAGCTTCGGGTCCAGGTGCGGCGCCGGGGCGATCTCCACCACCTTCTGGTGGCGTCGCTGGACCGAGCAGTCCCGCTCGAACAGGTGCATCACCTCGCCGGCGGCATCGGCCAGGATCTGCACCTCGATGTGCCGCGGATCGGTCACCGCCTGTTCGATGAAGACCGTCGGGTCGCCGAACGCCCCCTCCGCCTCCCGCATACACGTAGTTATTGCTTCCCTCAAGTCGTCATTGGCGGCTTGCGGCGAACCGCCCAACTCAACGCGACGCATTCCTCTCCCGCCGCCACCGGCCACCGCCTTGACGAACAGAGGCGCCTCCAGATCGGCCGCGGCCGCCACCAGCGCATCGACATCGGTCGACGGCGCCACCGACGCCAGGGTCGGTACGCCGGCCGCCCGGGCCGCCGCCACCGCCCGGGCCTTGTTGCCGGTCAGCGTGAGCACCTCCGCGGTCGGACCGACGAACGTGATACCCGCGTTCGCGCACGCCTCCGCGAGGTCGGGGTTCTCCGAGAGGAACCCGTAGCCCGGGTAGACCGCGTCCGCGCCGGCGCGCACTGCCACCTCGACGATCGCGTCCGGGTCCAGATAGGCCCGCACCGGGTGCCCGCGCTCGCCGATCTCGTAGGCCTCGTCGGCCTTCAGCCGATGCTCGGACCACCGGTCCTCGAACGGAAACACCGCCACCGTGCGTGCACCGAGCTCGTAGGCCGCCCGGAACGCCCGCACTGCGATCTCGCCCCGGTTGGCAACGAGCACCTTGGAGAACATGGGAGGGACGCTAGTGGGTGCGCTCGAAACTACTCGTGAGTTCGGGCAGCGCGAGACTGGCCAGCTCGACCGCCCGGACCTCGGGCACGTCGAGCACTGTCACCGACTGGCGCCCGCCCGCCGTGGTCGCGACCAGCGTGGTCAGCCCGGTGCGGCGCTGGAACCAGCTGCTCCGGAACGTCCACCCGATCACGTGGTCCACCTCGAGCACCTCGCGCCGCCGGTCGAGGCTGCCGGACCTCGCCACGACGTACCCGTCGGTCAGGGCGTGGCCCAGCGACCGGGCCCGGTCGGCGGCGATCGCCAGGGCCGCCACCACGAGCGCGGCCGGCGCCGCGAGCAGCCACCACGACCATCCGGCGGCGAGTACGACGACGGCGGTGAGCGCGAGCGCGGTGAGCGCCGGTCCCGCGGCGCGGCTGTAGCGCCGCCGGGCCGCCGCGGGCCCGTGATCGACCAGCTCGCAGGCCGCCGGAGCGTCGGTGTCGAGCACCCGGCCGGCGACGCCCGCCACCACGTCGCGGGGTGCCGGTGGTACGAGCACCGAGCTGCCGGATCCGGAGCCGAGCCCGGTGACGATCGCCGACAGCCGGGCCGCTCCGGCCAGCCGCAGCGCGAGCGGCTCCCCGATGCTCACGCCTGCGAGTCGTACGTCGTCGATGCTGGTCTCGCGGGTCGTGAGCAGGCCGCGGGACAGGTGCCATGACCCGGGCGCGTGAGAGAGCCGGAAGTTCCAGTTGGTCATCAGGTAGCCCGTCACGGAGAGCATGGCCACTCCGACCACGAGCACGGCCGCTGCCAGCACCACGCCGACCCACACCGGGATGTCGAGCGACCAGTCCCTGGTGTCGACGTCGAGAGAACGCACCGAGCTCGTTGAGCAGCTGGGCGGCACCACCGAACAGGCCCGCGGTGATCACCGCGCCGCTGCTCGTCAACGGCGCGTACCGCGCCCAGCCGGGGTCGAACCGCAGCACCACCCGTTCGTCGACGGGAGCCGCAACACCTTCCGCCGGCCCCGCGTCGCCCTGCGCGACCGGCGCCACATGCAGCAGCTCGGCACGCAGCTCACGGGCCCGGTCGGCCGGGAGGCCGTCGAGGTCCAGGCGCTCGTCGGAGTCCGTGGAGGCGGTGCCGGTGCCGATCCGCACCGTGGCGAGGCCGAGGATGCGATGGATCAGCGGGGCGGTCACGTCGACGGTCCGGACCCGATCGAGCGGTGTGGACAGCACGTGCCGGTTCAGCAGTCCTCGACGCAGCTCCACCCTGCCCTGGGCGATCCTGAACCTGGTGGTCAGGTAGCGGAGCAGTCCGAGCGTGATCGGGATCAGCACCCCGAGGTACTGCCACGGCCAGTCACCACCGGAGGCGGACCCGGCGACGAACAGGCCGATCAGCACGGGCAGGAAGCGCACCACCTCGCGGACCGGGTGGACCAGGAGCATCCGCTGGTCCAGCCGTTGCCACTCCGTGTCCCGGGCCAGCTCCGTCACGTGGCGTCGCCCTCGACGGCGTCCGCCTTCAGGGTCAGGTCGTCCACCAGCCGCTGGGCCAGCGCGCGGTCCAGCCCCTCGATCCGGAGCGCACCGGCCGCCGACGCCGTGGTCACGGTGACCGTGGCGAGCCCGAACAGCCGCGACAGGGCGCCCTCCGCGTAGTCGACCGTCTGGATCCGCGACATCGGCGCGATCCGCCGTTCGCGCGACCACCAACCGGTCTGGGTGTAGACCGCGATGTCCGAGACCTCCCAGCGATGCACGACGTAGCGCCACCGCGGGACGATCGCGGCGTAGCCGAGCACCAGCACTCCGGCACCCCCGACCAGCCACCAGCGGACGGCGAGCGAGTCCCAGGCCAGGGCCACCGCGGTCAGGATCGCCAGCATCACGAGGCCCTCGGTGAGGCAGCCCACCAGCCACATCCAACGCGCCCGCGGGCTGACCCGCTCGCGCGGCTCACGCAGCTCGGTGCTCACGCGGTGACGCTACCCGGGGTCCCCCAGAGGATCAGTCCTTGAGCTCGCAGATGACGGCGCCGTTGGTCACGGTCGCGCCGACCTCGGCCTGGAGTTCGGTGACGGTGCCGGCCTTGTGGGCCTTCAGCGGCTGCTCCATCTTCATCGCCTCGATGACGACCACGGTGTCGCCCTCCGCGACCTCCTGGCCCTCGTCGACGACGACCTTCACGATCGTGCCCTGCATCGGGCTGGTCACGGCGTCACCGCTGGCGGCCGCGCCCGACTTCTTGCCGCTCTTGCGCTTCGGCTTGCTGCCGGCCGCACCACCGCCGGTGGCGATGCCGCCGAGGCCGGCGGGAAGGACCACCTCGAGCCGGCGGCCGCCGACCTCGACCACGACCTTCTGCCGCTCACCGGGCTCGTCGGCCTCGGCCACGTCGCCGCCGTAGGGCTCGATCTTGTTGTCGAAGTCGGTCTCGATCCAGGTCGTGTAGACGGTGAACTTGTCCCCGTCGCCGACGTACGCCGGGTCGTCGACCACCGCGCGGTGGAAGGGGATCACCGTCGGCATCCCGTCGACGACGAACTCGTCCAGCGCCCGGCGGGAGCGTTCGAGGGCCTGGGTGCGGTCGCGCCCGGTGACGATCAGCTTCGCGATGAGGGAGTCGAACGAGCCGGGGACGGTCTCGCCGTTCTCATAGCCGCCGTCGAGGCGGATGCCGGGGCCCTGCGGCGGGCTCCACGCGGACAGGGTGCCGGGGGCGGGCATGAAGTTGGCCCCGCCGTCCTCGGCATTGATGCGGAACTCGATGGAGTGTCCGCGGATCTCGGGGTCGTCGTAGCCCAGCTCTTCCCCGGCCGCGATCCGGAACATCTCGCGCACGAGGTCGATGCCGGTGACCTCCTCCGAGACGCAGTGCTCGACCTGGAGGCGGGTGTTGACCTCGAGGAAGGAGATGGTGCCGTCCTGGCCGACCAGGAACTCGCAGGTGCCGGCGCCGACGTAGCCCGCCTCGCGCATGATCGCCTTCGACGACTCGTAGAGGCGGGAGACCTGGTCGTCGGTGAGGAACGGTGCGGGGGCCTCCTCGACCAGCTTCTGGTGGCGGCGCTGGAGCGAGCAGTCGCGGGTGGAGACAACGACGACGTTTCCGTGCTGGTCGGCGAGGCACTGGGTCTCGACGTGCCGCGGCTTGTCGAGGAACTTCTCCACGAAGCACTCGCCGCGACCGAACGCGCTGACCGCCTCGCGGACCGCGGACTCGAACGCGTCGGCGACCTCGCTCATCTCGCGGGCCACCTTGAGCCCGCGGCCGCCGCCGCCGAACGCCGCCTTGATCGCGATCGGCAGGCCGTTCTCCTCCGCGAAGGCGACCACCTCGTCGGCGTTCTCCACCGGGTCCTTGGTGCCGGGGGCCAGCGGGGCGCCGACCTTCTCGGCGATGTGGCGGGCCCTGACCTTGTCACCGAGGCTCTCGATGGCGGAGGGCGGCGGGCCGATCCAGACCAGGCCCGCGTCGAGCACGGCCTGCGCGAACTCGGCGTTCTCGGCGAGGAAGCCGTAACCGGGGTGAACCGAGTCGGCCCCGGACCGCTCGGCGACCGCGATGATCTTGCCGATGTCGAGATAGGAGTCCGCCGGAGTCGCGCCATCCAGGGAGTGGGCCTCGTCGGCCAGCCGGACGAAGAGCGCGTCGCGGTCAGGATCGGCGTAGACCGCCACGCTGCCGATGCCGGCGTCCTTGCAGGCCCGGATCACCCGGACCGCGATCTCGCCGCGGTTGGCGACGAGGACCTTCTTCAGGGGCTTGACGTCGGGCACGGGGACTCCTGGTCTGCTCTGGTCGGCTCGCCCGGCAGAGTATCGCCCACTGTTCCGGTGACCTCGCCTGGCTCGGATCCGCGGACGCCGGAACGCGCCCTACCGGGGTCAGTCGGCGTCGAGCAGCTTGGTCAGCATCGTCCGCAGCTGGCGGTGGCCGCGTTCGCCGAGTACCGACGAGATCCGCTCCTCCAGCCCCTCGATGGTGGCCATGCCCGCCGAGATGCACTCGCGGCCCCGGTCGGTCAGCGTGATCAGCTTCGCCCGCCTGTCGCGCGGGTCCGGACGTCGTACGACGTACCCGAGCTCCTCGAGCTCGTCGACCAGCTCGCCCATCGCCTGCGGGCTCATGTTGGCGCCCCGCGCGAGCTCGGTCAGCCGCGATCCCTCCGGGCCGATCTGCGCGAACACGGCCGAGTGCGACGGCTTCTGGGGGAAGCCGGCCCCGACGACTCCGTCGACGATCTTGAAGCCCAGCAGGCTGTACGCCTGGCCCAGCATCGCGACGGTGTTCGTGTCCTGACGCCTGGACAATCCGGATTCCTTTCGGTATACCTGAATATCAGGTCAACCTTAGTATATGTCTCGGGCGAACCAGAAAGGACGCGCCGATGACCGCGGTGATCAACGTCAGTCCCAGGTCCGCGAGCCGCACTCGTCTCGCCGGGTGGATCTGTTGCGGAGCCGGTGTCCTCGGCGCCGCCTCCGGCATCTACCTGATCCTCGTCTCGCCGTCGGTCCCCGACGACGTGTTCAGCTATCCGCTCGACTCCGATGGGTTCGCTGCGATCCAGGTGTGGTTCTTCGTGCAGCACCTCGGCCTGGTCGGCCGGGATCGTCGGTCTGTGGGCCACCGGCGCCGCAGGCACCAGCCGATGGGCGCGTGGGGGCCTGGTGGCGGCGATCGCCGGCATGCTGATGCTGGCCGTCACGGAGCTGTGGGCCATCACGAAGGCGGATGCGACCTATCCCAGCTCGGAGACGGACCCGCTCGACGCTGCGTACGGCGTCGACAGCATCCTCTGCGGTCTCGGGCTGGTGGTCGCAGGCGTGGCGGTCGCGCGCGCCGGACGTTGGACGGCCTGGCGACGCTGGGTGCCGCTCGTCATCGGCGTCTGGGTATTCGTGCCCATGACGCCGATGATCGTCGCCGGGTTCGTGCCGGCACGGCTCGGCATCGTGGGCTGGATGGTGCTCTTCGCCGTGCTCGGCTGGCTGGTGGCACGTCCCGGGGAGGCGGAGCGAAACTAGCGGCGCCTATGCTTGCTGCGCGTGGCGCCATCGCATTACACCCAGGAGCGCAAGGGGTTCTGGCACGAGCCCGACGGGACGCCCACCTCCGAGTCGATCGCCCTGGAGACCTGGGCACGTACGGCGCGCGACGTTCTGGTGCGGACCGCCGGGACCTACCACGCCGTGATCCGCGACTCCGAGCTCGCCGAGGAGCTGCAGGCGACGACCGGGATCCGCACCACCCGCTCCCTCGACCGGTGGCTGCCCAAGGTCCTCACGCCGATCGATCTGTTCTGCGAGCACGCCGGCGAACCGCCGCTCACCTCGCTCGTCGTCGGCACCTCCGACGACCTGGAGACCGCCCGCGCGCGGCTCGAGTGCTACCGGTGGGCCGGCTCGGCACCCGCCGACGGGGGAGTGCCGGCCCAGCTGCCCGGCACCGCGCCGCGACGGGCCAGCCGCCCGAGGTCCGCGACCTCACGCCGCGACGCCCCCGCCCCGAAGCGCCGGGTGGCCAAGACCGACCGGCCGGTCGCGGTCTGCCCGTCCTGCTTCATGGCCCTGCCGGCGACCGGCGTGTGCGACAACTGCGACTGAGCGGCTACCGGGAGGCCAGGTACGTCTCCGCGAAGCCTTCCTTGAGACTGCGTGGTGTCCAGCCCAGCTCGCGCTTCGCCTTGTCCGACGTGCCGTAGTACGTGGCCGTCGAGGCCAGCATCGCCTCGCGGGTCTGGTCCTGCGGCAGGCGGACAACCCGCTCGAGTACGCCGTTCATCCCCGCGGCCGTCCGAACCAGCCACTTGGGCAGGAACAGCGGCTTCCGGCCGCCGGTCAGCTCGGCCAGACCGGTGAGCGCCTCCTCGAACGTCGCGACCTCGCCGGCCAGGATGTAGCTCTCGCCGGGCACGCCCTTCTCCATCGCGAGCAGGTGGCCGGTGGCGACGTCGTCGACGTGCACCCAGCAGGCGCCGCCGCCGCTGGGTCCGGGGGTGAACCTCCCGCGGGCCACCCGACGGGAGACCTCGCCGAGCGTGCTCGTGTCGCCCGGGCCATAGATCACGCTCGGCTGCACGATGACGACCGGCAGCCCCTGGTCGGCGTACTCGAGCGCGACGTCGTGGGCGTCGCCCTTGGTCCGGTCGTACTCGGTGAGGTGTCGTCCGGTGAACCGGTACGACTCGTCGACGACCTGCCCGTGGGTGTCGGAGTTGAGAGCGATGGTGCTCGTGTAGACGGTCCGTACGCCGGCCCGGAGCGCCGCCTCGAGGGCGTTGCGCGTGCCCTGGACGTTGACGGCGTACAGCGCATCCCGCTCCCGGCGGCCGAACTTGAACCACCCGGCCACGTGGAAGAACCCGTCGGCCCCGTCGAGCAGCCGGTCCAGCGCGGCGTCGTCGTCGAGATCGCCCGGCACCAGCGTCACCCCGAGGTCGCGCAGGTCGGTCGCGGCGTCCGGCCGGCGGACCAGGGCGACCACCTCGTGGCCCCCGTCGATCAGCATGCGGGCGAGCACGCCGCCCAGGAATCCGGTCGCTCCGGTCATCGCGTATCGCCCCACGGTCAGCACGGGCCCATGGTGACACTCCCGTGGTTAACGATCGCTAACCAATCGGGTTAGCATGGCGCCATGAGCTACGAGCTGTCCCGCGAGCACGAAGAGTTCCGCCGCAGCGTCCGCGAGTTCGCCGACGCCGAGATCGCGCCGTACGCCGCGCAGTGGGACCGCGACCACCACTTCCCGGTCGAGCTGGTGCAGAAGATGGGCAAGCTCGGGCTGTTCGGGCTCACCGCTCCCGAGGAGTACGGCGGGGCCGGGGAGGACGGCGACTTCACCAGCCTGTGCGTGGCGATCGAGGAGCTGGGCCGGGTCGACCAGTCGATCGGGATCACCCTCGAGGCGGCCGTGGGGCTGGGGATCAACCCGATCCAGACCTACGGGACGAAGGAGCAGAAGGACACCTGGCTGCCCGACCTGGTCGCCGGCGAGCGGCTGGCCGGGTTCGGGCTGACCGAGCCGGGCGCCGGTTCCGACGCAGGAGCCACCAGGACCCGGGCCGAGCTGCACGACGGCGAGTGGGTGGTCAACGGCGGCAAGCAGTTCATCACCAACTCCGGGTCGGAGATCACCTCGTGTGTGACCGTGACCGCGCGCACCGGAGTCAGCGAGTCCGGCAAGCCGGAGATCTCCGCGATCATCGTCCCGAGTGGCACACCCGGGTTCACCGCCGAGAAGGCCTACGACAAGCTCGGCTGGCACGCGTCCGACACTCACCCGCTGACGTTCGAGGACGTCCGGGTGCCGGAGACCAGCCTGCTCGGCGAGCGGGGACGCGGGTACGCACAGTTCCTGGCGACGCTCGACGACGGTCGGGTGGCGATCGCGGCGCTCGCCGTCGGCTGCATCCAGGCGTGCGTCGAGCAGTGCGTGCAGTACGCCGGCGAGCGGCAGACCTTCGGTGGCCCGATCGGGCGCAAGCAGGGCGTCGCCTTCCAGATCGCGGACCTCGAGGTGATGCTCCAGGCGAGCCGCCTGCTGGTCTACCGGGCCGCGGCGATGAAGGATGCCGGCGCGCCGGTCAAGGACTTCAAGCAGGCCGCGGCGGTGGCCAAGCTGTACGCCACCGAGTCGGCCGTGACCGCGACCCGGATCGCGACGCAGGTCTTCGGCGGCTACGGCTTCATGGAGGAGTACCCCGTGACCCGCTTCTACCGCGACGCCAAAGTTCTCGAAATCGGCGAAGGAACCTCCGAGGTGCAACGTATGCTCATCGCCCGCGGGCTGGGGTTGCCCGTCGAGTAGACGAGCAGCAGGAGGTCGGCATGGGGCGTGGGTGGGCCGCGGGGATCGCAGTGCTCGCGCTGGCGTTGGCCGGCTGCAGCGATGACGACGAGCCGAAGGAGAGTGGGCTCGAGGGCGACGCGAGCTCGCTGGTGTCCTGCCTCGGCGACGCCGACGTCGAAGCCGCGGTCAACGAGAGCAAGTCGCTTTCGGCGTCGAGGCCGAGCACACCGGCGTGGAGGCGTCCGAGCTGCCCTCGGAGCTGCTCAAGTTCGACAGCGGGTCAGGCACGGAGCAGGGCGTGAATCTCTGGATCTTCGAGTCCGAGGCGGACGCCGACGAGTCGTTCACGACGATCACCCTGCAGTCCGATGACGACGACGACGAGCGGAGCTGGGTCGACGGCCGGGTGGTCGTCAGCTGGTACTACCCGGTGAACCGCGAGGCCGCCGAGGCTGTCGCCGTCGACGACTGCGTGGCCGAGCTCAACGGCTAGGCCCGTCCCAGAGGTCGGTCCACCGGTGGCCGAGCTCGGCCGTCAGCTCTCGCAGCAGCGGAAGGCTCACGCCCACGACTGTGTGGTGGTCACCCTCGATCCCGGAGACGAAGGCGCCGCCGAGGCCGTCGATCGTGAACGCGCCGGCGACGTGCAGCGGCTCGCCGGTGGCGACGTACGCCGCGATCTCGTCGTCGTCGAGGTCGGCGAAGTGCACGACTGTGGATGCGGTGGCCGCGGCGGTGCGGCCGTCGGCGGTGTCGCGCAGGCAGTGCCCCGAGTGCAGAACGCCCGAGCGACCCCGCATCCGGCGCCAGCGGCGAACGGCGTCCTCGGCATCGGCCGGCTTGCCGTGGGCCTCCCCGTCGAGCTCCAGCACCGAGTCGCAGCCGAGCACCAGCGCGTCCGACGGGACGTCGTCGCGCTCGGCCACTGTGGCGCACTTGAGCTCGGCGAGCTGGAGGGCCAGCTCGGCCGGCGGGAGCCCGTCGAGCCGGGACTCGTCCACGCCCGAGACGATCACCACCGGCTCGACGCCGGCGCTGCGCAAGGTGGCCAGTCGGGCGGGCGAGGCCGAGGCGAGGACCAGGACCACGGTCACAACCGCGCCAGGGCCGTCTTCAACGGCTCGAGACCGAGGGGGCCCAGGTCCAGCGCCGCGCGGTGGAAGGCCTTGATGTCGAAGGCCGCGCCGGCCCGGGCGCGGGCCTCGTCGCGGGCCTCCAGCCAGATCCGCTCGCCGACCTTGTACGACGGCGCCTGGCCCGGCCACCCGAGGTACCGCTTCACCTCGAAGTCGAGGACGGCCGGCTCCGTCCAGCTGTGCGCACCCACGAAGTCCCGGCCGAGCCGGGGTGTCCAGGTCTCGCCGGGGTGGAAGCCGAACGGGTTGTCGGGCGGGATCGTGAGCTCGAGGTGCATCCCGATGTCGATGATCACGCGGGCCGCCCGGAGCGACTGGCCGTCCAGCATCCCGAGCCGGTCGGCAGGGGAGCTCAGGTAGCCCAGGTCGTCCATCAGCCGCTCGGCGTAGAGGGCCCAGCCCTCGCCGTGGCCGCTGACCCAGCACATCAGCCGCTGCCACCGGTTCAGCAGGTCCTTGCGGACGGCGGTCTGGCCGACCTGGAGGTGATGCCCGGGCACGCCCTCGTGGTAGACCGTGGTCATCTCGCGCCACGGACTGAACTGGGTCTGCCCGTCGGGGACCGCCCACCACATGCGACCGGGGCGGACGAAGTCCTCGGACGGGCCGGTGTAGTAGATGCCGCCGTCGTTGGTGGGCGCGAGGCAGCACTCGATCCGGCGGATCTCGTCCGGGATGTCGAAGTGCACGCCCTCGAGCTCGGCAACGGTGCGGTCCGCTAGATCCTGCATCCAGTCCCGGAAAGCCTCCTTGCCGACGATCCTGGTGGACGGGTCGGCGTCGAGGTGAGCGACCGCCTCGACCGCCGTCGCGCCCGGGAGGATCCGGTCCGCGGTCGCGGCGATGTCGTCGCTGAGCCGTTTCAGCTCCTCCCAGCCCCAGGCGTAGGTCTCCTCGAGGTCGATCGTGGCGCCCAGGAAGCGCCGCGACTCCAGCGCGTACCGCTCGCGCCCGACCGCCTCACGCTCGCGGCCGAGAGGTGCGAGATCGGTCTCGAGGAAGCGGCCGAACTCCGCGAACGCCGCGGAGGCTCCGCCCGCGGCATCGGTGAGCCGGCCGCGCGCGTCGTCCGGAGCGCCGGCGACCAGGCCGGCGAAGAAGTCGCCGCCGAGGCCCTGCTGGCCGGTCCAGTTGCGCACCTGCTCGGCCACCTCGACGTACTGCCGCTGGGCCGCCACCCGACCGGCCGCCGCCTCCTCCGTCAGCGTGGTCCGGTAGCCCGCGAGTGCCTCGGGGATCCCGGCGAGCCGGGACTCGATGTCGCTCCAGGCCTGCTCGCCATCTGTGGGCATCAGGTCGAAGACCATGCGGAGCTCGTGCAGCGGGCTCTCGATGACGTTCATCTGGGAGCGCGCGAAGCCGGCGTCGACGAGCTCGAGATCGAGGCCGAGCCGCTCGAGGAAGGCATCCCGCGCCACCCGCTCACGCTCGTCGGCCGGATTCGAGGCCTCGACGGCGGAGTATGCCGACCGGGTCAGCTCCTCCCGAGCCTCGAAGCCGGAGGGTGACAGGTCGGGGAGCTCGTGGTCGTGTCCGGCCACTCCGATGTAGGTCGCGGTGAGCGGGTCCAGCGCGCAGTAGCGCTCGACGTACTCCTCGCTGCGGGCGTCGACGATGCGTTCGGCAGTCACCCGGGTGACCCTAGCGATGCGGTGTCTGCCTGCTCTCGATCGTCACGTCGGACACGGTGACCAGCCGGGGCCGGTGGTGTGCGTCGCCCTCCACGTGGCCTTTGGCCCACCACATCCGCAGACCGCCACCGGTGATCTCGAGCGTGGCCAGGTTGTTGTCGAACCACGGACCCTTCACCAGCTTCCAACGCAGCGGCGCCGTCGGCACCTTCGCGGACCTGGCGGCGAGGTGGCCGATCGGTCTCGCGACGCCGTACGCCGAGACGGCGGTCGCGAACCGCCATCGTGGGGAGAGCGGGTTGCGGATCGGCGAGCAAACCGCCTGGAGAATCCGGCTGGCTGTCGGACGTCGGCCCCGGGCGGCGCGCTTGGAGGGCGTGGCCTCGGAGACGTACGAGTGGTGCACGTCCCCGGACAGGAACGTCACCGTCTCGGGCGCGCGACCACGTTCACCGCGGGCCACCGCGAGGACCATCTCGCTCACCTGGGCGAAGCTCTTCTGGAACGCGGCCCAGTGCTCGAGGTCGACCGCACGGCGCAGCCGCTCGCCGACGCCCGCGAACCTGTCTCCCCATGAGCCGCCCGCGAGCGCCTCGCTGAACGCCTCGACGTAGTGCAGGCCCGGCGCAAGCAGGAACGGCAGCGACGTACCGATGAGGAGGTGGTCGACGTCGCCGCGGAGCTGGTCGTCCAGCCAGCGCAGCTCGGCGTCGTCGAGCAGCAACCGCGTCTCGGGCTCGAGCACGCGGGCGGCGCGTGAGTCGACCACCACCAGCCTGGCCTGGCTGCCGAGCTCTCTCGCGTAGCTCCACCGGTAGGCCGCGGGGTCCTCGTCGGCGCGCTCCGCCAGGGAGTCGAGCTCCTCGCTGAGGTCGAGCTCCTCGTCCCCGTCGTGGTCGGCGACCAGCCTCCAGATCTCGTCCCGCTCCCGCTCCTCCGGAGTCAGGTTGCCCAGGTGCTGATAGACCCAGTACGCCGCGAGGCCACCCACGATCCGGTCGTGCCACCACGAGGTGGCCCGCATGTCGTCCTGCCACAGACGTGAGGTGTTCCAGTCGTCGCGGATGTCGTGGTCGTCGAAGATCATCGCTGTCGGCACCGTCGACAGCAGCCAGCGGTTGGTCGGGTTGGTCCATGCCAGCTTGTAGAGGTGGGCGTACTCCTCGTAGTCGCGGAGCTCGGTGCCGGGTGGCTCGTCGATGTCGCGGCGGGCATCGATGAACGTCCACATCTCCGGCGAGTCTCGTCTGCGTAGACCTGGTCGCCCAGGAACAGCACCAGGTCCGGCCAGCGCACGTCGTCGCCCGGGTCGGGGTCGTCCGGATCGGCGCCATCGGTGATCCCGGCCATCCGGAGCGCGTAGGCGCGCAGGGCGTCGACGCCGTGGGACGCGTTGCCGGCCGCGTCGTGGGGCACCGACGTACGGCAGGAGCCGAAGGCGAGCCGCAGCGGCTTGTCGTGGTCCAGCGTCGGCACCACGGAGTCGGGATAGACCGTGTCGGACAGGGGCCACACGTTCTCGCCGTCGCACTCCACGGTGTAGGGGTACTTCGAACCCTTCTCCAGGCCCTCCAGGCACACCAGGGCGTAGTGATGCCCGTGGACCCCGAAGGTGCGAGCCGACGCTGTGCGCCCGCCCGCGGACACCTTCACGAGCGCCGGGTCGGCGGTCTCCACCCAGATCGCCGCGCTGGTCTCGTCCACGTGGCGGAGTAGCGGTCCGAGCACCAGGTCGGTCACCCGGTCGACACTACGACGCGGCGTCGCCGACCGGCTCGAGAGAGTCGCCGAAGGTGCACTCGGCCAGCACGTCGAGCTCGGGTGTCTCGCCCATGTGCTCTGGAGCATGCATCGAGAGCAGCACGTTGATCAGCATCCCGTGCGCGACGAAGTCGCGGCACATGTCGGCGTCCCAGCCGGTGCGGCGCACGGTCCGGAAGATGTCGGCCATGCAGGCCCGGCTCTGCTCGGCGATCTCGTCGACACCGCCCGCCGAGAAGCCGTGCATCATGATCTGCAGCAGGTCGCGGTCGGTGAGCAGGTTCGTGTACGCCGTCCCCAGCCGGGCGGCGTCGTCCTCGCTGTCGGGGTCGAACGGCCGCTCGTCCAGGACCTCCTCGAAGGCCAGCCGGATCCGGTCCGTCGCCCGCTGGAACACCTGCAGGAACAGCGCGAGCTTGGTGCCGAACGTGCGCACGACATAGGGCTGGGAGACGCCCGCTTCCCGGGCGACCGCATCCGTGCTGGTGCCGTGGTAGCCGCCCTGCGCGAAGGCGCGGGTGGCGGCGTCGAGCAGCTGCTCACGGCGTTCCTCGGCGGGCATCCGGGAGGCGGGGGAGGCATTCATGCTTGACATGTTATCAGTTGATTACTTATGGTCGTGACAGTAAGTAATCATTCAATGCCAACAAGGAGCCTGCCATGACCGTCGCGGTCGAAACCATCCGGGCGGCAGAACCCGCCCCGACCCGCGCCCCCCGGCGCATACCTGCCTGGCTGGCGATCGTCGCCGCCTCTCTGCCGATGTTCATGGCCACCCTCGACAACCTGGTGATGACCACCGCGCTGCCCGTGGTCCGCGCCGACCTGGGCGCCTCGGTCGGGGAGCTGTCCTGGTTCGTGAACGCCTACACGCTCAGCTTCGCGACGTTCATGCTGCCGGCCGCCACTCTCGGCGACCGGATGGGCCGCCGGCGGGTGATGATCGGCGGCGTCGTCGTCTTCACGCTGGCCTCCATAGCGGCCGCGCTGAGCACCTCCGCGGAGGCGCTGATCGCGGCTCGCGCGGTCCAGGGCCTGGGGGCGGCCGCGATCATGCCGCTCTCCCTGAGCCTGCTCGCCTCGGCGGTGCCCGCGAACAAGCGGGCCGTCGCGATCGGGATCTGGGGCGGCGTCTCCGGCCTCGGGGTCGCCCTCGGTCCGGTGATCGGCGGCGCCGTGGTCGACGGGGTCAGCTGGCAGGCGATCTTCTGGCTGAACGTGCCCGTCGCCATCGTCGCCCTCCCGCTCCTGGTCATCGCGGTCCGCGAGTCGCGCGGCACCTGGAAGCGCCTCGACCCGATCGGCACGCTGCTGCTCGGCGGTGCGGTTTTCCTGGGGATCTGGGGCATCGTGCACGGCAACGACGACGGCTGGACCTCCACCGGCGTGATCGTCCCGCTCGTCGTCTCCGCACTGCTGCTGCCGGCGTACGTCGTGTGGGCCCGCGGGCGTGACTACGCCGTGTTGCCGCTCCGGCTGTTCTCCTCGCGCGGGTTCTCCGCCGCCAACGTGATCGGCCTGACGTTCACGATCGGGATGTTCGGCACGGTGTTCCTGCTCTCGCAGTACCTCCAGGTCGTGCAGCACTACTCGCCCTTCGAGGCCGGGGTGCGCACGTTGCCGTGGACCGCGGCACCGATGCTGGTCGCACCACTGGCCGGCGCGCTCTCGTCGCGCACCGGGCTGCGCGCGCTGCTGGTGGTCGGGCTGGTCCTGCAGACCGCGTCGCTGGTGTGGTTCGCCGTCCTCACCGAGTCGGCCGCCGGCTACTCGTCGTTCGTCCCGCCGCTGGCGATGGCCGGCATCGGCATGGGCCTGACGTTCGCGCCGAGTGCCACCGCCGTCCTCGACGGGCTGCCGGACGCCGACTTCGCCACCGCCAGCTCGGCGAACTCCACGATCCGCGAGTTCGGGGTCGCCCTCGGCGTCGCCCTGCTGGTCGCCGTGTTCCTCGGCAACGGCGGCGAGATCACGCCCACCGGGTACGACGGCGCGATCGGCCCGGCCCTGCTCACCGGTGCGGCCGCGGTCGCGATCGCCGCGGTGGCCGCGCTGTTCGCCCCGGGGAGGGTGAAGGCCTAGCCGATGGCGCGGGCGTAGCGCTCGCTCACCGTACGGAGCTCGCCGACCAGGTCGGCGGGCTCCGTCACGGTGAAGTCCATGCCCAGCATGCCGATGTAGACCGCGAGCGTCGCGATGCTGTCGGCGCCGGTCACCAGCACGGACTGCCGTTCGCCGAGCGGCTCGACGGTGCCGACCGCGGGGTTGATCCGCGCGAGCACCCGCTCGGCCGGGGCGTGGACCAGGATCCGGGCGTGCACGGCCCACCCGGCGCTGGCGACCTCGCGGACGACGAACTCGGTCAGGTCGCCGGGGAACGGCTCGGGACGGAACGGCCGGCCGCCGGGCGTGCGCAGCCGCATCCAGTCGACCCGGTAGGGCGCCCAGGTGCCGGTCGCCTGGTCGCGTCCGAGGAGGTACCAGCGCCGCTGCCAGGAGACGAGGTGGTAGGGCTGGAGCTCGAGCGGCTCGTCGCGGTAGTAGCAGCGCACGCCCTGGTGGTCGCGGATCGCGGCGGCGAGGTCGCCGAGCACGGCCGCGTCGACCGCTGGGTCCTCGGCGTCGGACCCGGTGTTGGCGGGGCCGGCGCTGCTGGCCGAGCGCAGCGCCGCGACCTTGCGCCGCAACCGGTCGGGGAGGACGTGCTCGAGCTTGCTGAGCGCGCGGGTGCTCGTCTCCTCGACGCCCGCGATCCCGGAGGCGGCCTGCAGCCCGACCGCGACGGCGACCGCCTCGTCGTCGTCGAGCAGCAGCGGCGGCAGCTTCGCGCCGGCGCCGAGCCGGTAGCGACCACCACGGCCGCGGACCGAGTCCACCGGGTAGCCCAGGTCGCGGAGCCGCGTCATGTCGTTGCGCACCGTCCGGTCGGTGACGCCGAGCCGGGCGGCGAGCTCGGGGCCACCCCAGTCGGGTCGTGACTGCAGCAGCCCGAGCAGCGCGAGAAGTCGTGCGGAAGTTGTTGGCATCGAGGAAAGAATAACGGAACGAACCGTTCCTGAATGGCTTCTAGCGTGCGGAGCACCAACCAGGTTCCACCGACAGGAGACCAGTCATGAACACCACCGCTTCCGCCGAGATCCGCCCCTTCACCATCGAGATCCCGCAGGCCGACCTCGACGACCTCCAGGCCCGCCTGGAGCGGACCCGCTTCGCGCCCGCCGCGCCCGGGGACTCCTGGGAGTACGGCACGCCCGAGTCCTACCTGCGCGAGATGGTCGACCACTGGCGCACCGGCTTCGACTGGCGCGCCCAGGAGGCCCGGATGAACGCCTACCCGAACTTCCGCACCGAGATCGACGGGCAGACCGTCCACTTCGTCCACGTCCGGTCGGCGGAGCCGGGGGCGCGCGCCGTGGTACTCACGCACACCTACCCGGGATCGTTCGCCGAGTTCCTCGACCTGATCGGCCCGCTCACCGACCCGGTCGCCCACGGCGGCCGGCCCGAGGACGCCTTCCACGTGGTGATCCCGTCCGATCCCCGGCTTCGGCTTCAGCACGCCGGTCGCGGACGGCGCCTGGACGATGGCGCGGGTCGCGCGCACCTGGGACACGCTGATGCGGCGCCTCGGCTACGAGTCGTACGGCGCCCACGGCAGCGACGCCGGCGCGATCGTCTCGCGCGAGCTCGCGGTGCTGAACCCCGAGGGCTTCCTCGGCGCCCACGTCCTCCAGCTCTTCTCGTTCCCGAGCGGCGCGCCGGGGGAGATGGACGACTTCGGGCCGAAGGAGTACGCCGCGCTGGCCCACCTCCAGTGGTTCCAGAGCGTCGGCGGCTACAACTCCATGAACGGCACCCGCCCCCAGACGGTCGCCGCCGGCCTGTCCGACTCGCCGGTCGGGCAGCTCGCCTACAACGAGCTGTTCGAGAACTTCGGCAACGGCACCAGCCTCGTCGACCGCGACCAGGTGCTGACCCAGGTCAGCCTCTACTGGCTCACCAACACCGCGGCCACCGCCGTGCGCTACCACTACGAGGCGCAGCACGACTCCGCCGAGCCGGTCGTCAGCCAGGGACGGATCGGGGTGGCCGTCTTCCAGGACGACTTCAAGACCATCCGCGCCCTCGCCGAGCGCGACAACGCCAACATCGACCACTGGTCGGAGTTCGAGCGCGGCGGGCACTTCGCGGCGCTCGAGGTGCCCGAGGACGTCGTCGCCGACCTGCGGGCGTTCTTCGCGGCGTAGTCCGCCCTAGCGAGGAAGTCCGCTGCTCCGCCAGCCGCCGGGACCGTGCGGCAGGGTCACCCGCACCTTGCGGTGGTGGGCCTGCCACTCCGGCGTACGGCGGGGCGGCGGCTTCTCGGCGCCACCCAGCGAGGAGAAGACCGCCACCAGCGCGGCGATCTCCTCCGGGGTGGCGTCGGGGTTGACCACCCGCAGCAGCGGGGCGGTCGGCTGGTCCTCGGTCACAGCGGGATGTTTCCGTGCTTCTTCGCCGGCAGCGTCTCCCGCTTCGAGCGGAGCAGCCGCAGCGAGCGCACGACCTCGGCCCGCGTCTCGTGCGGCTGGATCACCGCGTCGAGGTAGCCGCGCTCGGCGGCGAGGTAGGGGTTGGCCAGGTGGTCGTCGTACTCGGTGACCAGCTGGGCGCGCTTCTCCTCCTCCTTGCCCTCCTCGGCGGCCGCGGCGAGCTCCTTGCGGTAGAGGATGTTGACCGCGCCCTGCGCGCCCATCACCGCGACGGACGCGGTCGGCCAGGCGACGTTGATGTCGGCGCCGAGGTGCTTGGAGCCCATCACGTCGTAGGCGCCGCCGTAGGCCTTGCGGGTGACCACGGTGACCAGCGGGACGGTGGCCTCGGCGTAGGCGTAGATCAGCTTGGCGCCGCGGCGGATGATGCCGTTCCACTCCTGGTCGGTGCCGGGCAGGAAGCCGGGGACGTCGACGAACGTGAGCACCGGGATGTTGAAGGCGTCGCAGAACCGCACGAACCGGGCGGCCTTCTCGGACGCGTCGATGTCGAGGGTGCCCGCGAACTGCATCGGCTGGTTGGCGACCACGCCGACCGGTCGACCCTCGACCCGCCCGTAGCCCACGACGATGTTGGGCGCGAAGAGCTCCATCACCTCGAGGAACTCCTGGTCGTCCAGCACCGCGGTGATCACGTCGTGCATGTCGTAGGGCTGGTTCGGGGAGTCCGGGATCAGGGTGTCGAGGGACCGGTCGAGGTCGGTGAGCTCCAGGTCGGCCTCGTCGTCGAAAGCGAACGGCTCGTCGAGGTTGTTCTGCGGCAGGTAGGAGAGCAGCGCCTTGACGTACTCGATCGCGTCCTCCTCGTCCGTGCCCATGTAGTGGGCGTTGCCGGACTTGGTGTTGTGCGCGCGGGCGCCGCCGAGGTCCTCCATCGTGACGTCCTCGCCGGTGACCGTCTTGATCACGTCGGGGCCGGTGATGAACATCGCCGAGGTCTGGTCGACCATGACCGTGAAGTCGGTGACCGCGGGGGAGTAGACGTGGCCGCCCGCGCAGTTGCCCATGATCATCGAGATCTGCGGGATCACGCCCGAGGCGTGCACGTTGCGGCGGAAGATCTCGCCGTAGAGGCCGAGCGAGACGACGCCCTCCTGGATCCGCGCGCCGGCGCCCTCGTTGATGCCGATGATCGGGCAGCCGGTCTTGATGGCGAGGTCCATCACCTTGGTGATCTTCTCGCCGTAGACCTCGCCCAGCGAGCCGCCGAAGATCGTGAAGTCCTGGGAGAACACGCACACCTGACGGCCGTCGATGGTGCCGTAGCCGGTGACCACGCCGTCGCCGTACGGACGCCGCTCCTGGAGGCCGAAGGCCGTGGAGCGGTGCCGGGCCAGCTCGTCGAGCTCCACGAACGAGCCCTCGTCGAACAGCATCTCGATCCGCTCGCGCGCGGTCTTGCGTCCCTTGGCGTGCTGCTTCTCCACCGCCTTCGCCGACCCGGCGTGCACGGCCTCGTCGAGCCTGCGCTCGAGGTCCGCCACCTTGCCCGCGGTGGTGTGGATGTCGATGTCGTCGGGAACCTCGGTGCCCTCTGCACTCACTGGTGTGGCCTCCTCGCTTCTGCTGCGACAGGGTAGTGCCCGTGACCGCCCAGCCCGGCCCCCGCCCACCTCTCGACAGGGTTCGACTGGCGGAGGCCACGGCCTCGGTCCCGGCCCTGACCGTCGAGGTGCTCGACACCGCACCCTCGACCAACGCGATCGTCGCAGATCGTGCCCGTCAGGGCGCCCCCGACGGACTCGTCGTCGTGGCCGAGCACCAGACCGCCGGCCGGGGTCGGCTCGACCGCACGTGGGAGACGCCGGCCGGCACCGCGCTGACGTTCTCGATGCTGCTCCGGCCGACGGTGCCCAGCAGCTCCTGGCCGTGGCTGCCGCTGCTGACGGGGTACGCCGTCGCCCAGCGCGCTCGACGCCCGGGGGTACGACGCCGGTGTGAAGTGGCCCAACGACGTACTGATCGGCGACCGGAAGGTCGCGGGGATCCTGGTCGAGCGGGTCGAGACGCCCGACGGTCCGGCCGCCGTGGTCGGCGTGGGGCTGAACACCGGGATGACCGCCGAGGAGCTGCCGGTGCCGACGGCCACGTCGCTCTCCCTCGAGACCGGGCCGGCCGACCCGCCCGAGCGCACCGACGTGCTGCTCGACGTGGTCGCCGCGATCCGCGAGACCTACGACGACTGGCAGCTCGGCGGCGAACCCGCCGGGCAGCGGCTGGCGGCGTCGTACGCCTCGGCCTGCGTGACGGTCGGCCGGCAGGTGCGGGTCGACCTGCCCGACGGCAGCGTGCTCGAGGGCCGGGCCGCCTCCGTCGATGCGACGGGGCGGCTGGTCGTGGAGGCCTCGGACGGACGCCACGAGATCGGCGCCGGCGACGTGGTCCACGTGCGTGCGCTCGAGACTGACGGGTGACATGATCCGTCCGTGGCCATCTCGCAGAAGCTGCTGAACCCGGGCGAGTCCGTTGTCATCAGCACTCGCACGCACCCCAAGGTGATTCTGTTGCCGATCCTCACGCTGGTCGTGCTCCTGGCCATCGGCGTGGCGTTCATGAACTACGTCGACAACAACCCGTCCCGGCTCGCCGTCTGGGGCCTGGTCGTCCTCGGCGTCCTCTGGTTCGTCGTCCGGCCGGTGCTGGTGTGGCTGACCGCGTCGTACACGATCACCAGCCGGCGACTGATCACCCGTCAGGGCGTCATCACGCGCACCGGTCACGACATCCCGCTGACCCGGATCAGCGACGTGGCCTACGAGCTCCACCTGATCGACCGGCTGCTCGGCTGCGGGACCCTGGTGATCAGTGACGCCAGCACCCACGGTCAGGTGCTGCTCCCCGACATTCCTCGAGTGGAGGAGACACAGCGCCGCCTCAACGAGCTGCTCCACACCCTGCACGGCGGTGCGTCCTCAGCCGATGAAGGGGTTTAGGGCTCGCCCGAACAACGAGCCGAGCGAGCCCGACGAACCGGAGTCGGTCGCCCGCGCGATCCTCGGCGAGGAGCCGGAGCTCAGCGCCGCCGACGTCGCCGCGCGCACCGGCCTGAGCCTCGAGGACGCGCGTCGGCTGTGGCGGGCCCTGGGCTTCCCCGAGCAGAGCGAGGAGCGCGCCTACAACCACTCCGACGTCGCCGCTGTGTCGACCGTGGTCGCCGGCGTGAACAGCGGGCTGATCGACTTCGACCTCGCGGTCACGCTGACCCGGGCGGTGGGCCAGACGATGGCGCGGCTCGCCGACTGGGAGGTGGCCGCCCTGGTACCGCGCGTGGAAGAGCTGGAGAGCTCCGACGCGGCACCCGCCTGGAGACCGCCCGGGACCTGCTGGACGAGTTCGGCGGGCCGTTCGAGGAGCTGCTGATCTACGCGTGGCGGCGACACCTGGCTGCGGCGGTGGCCCGGATCGAGGCGCTCGGCGCCAACGAGGAGGACCTCAGCACCTCCCAGCTGAGCGTCGGGTTCGCCGACATCGTGAGCTTCACCGCGCTCTCGAACGAGATCACGCGCGAGCGCATCGGTGACCTCGTGGAGCTCTTCGAGTCGAGGTGTGCCGACGTCGTCGCCAAGAACAGCGGCCGGGTGATCAAGAGCATCGGCGACTCCGTGCTGTTCGTGAACGACGACCCGATCCGGGCCTACGACACCGCCGAGGGGATCATCTCCGTGATCGGCCGCGACAAGCGGATGCCCGACGTGCGGGTCGGCCTGGCGAGCGGGTCGGTGGTGATGCGGATGGGCGACGTGTTCGGCCCACCCGTCAACATGGCGGCCCGGCTGACCCAGGTGGCCCGGCGCAACCGGATCATCATCGACGCCGCGACGGCGCGGTTGCTGCCCGAGGACCAGTTCGAGACCCGGCGGCTGCCGGCCCGGCCGATGCGCGGCTTCGGCATCCTCGAGCCGGTCGCCGTACGCCGGCACTGAGCGCATTCGGGGCGCATCCGAGGCCGATCCCACCAAGACGGCTCCTCACCGTCCTGGGGGAGCCATAGCCCATACGGATCATATTCCCTGATTCGACGGCGCAGGATGCCCGCGCGTTTCTAGGTTGTGCATGTGTTCGAGGTACAGGACGTGCGACTCGATCCGGAGACGCGGCGCGCCTGGCGGGCCGGCTCCGAGATCGTGCTGTCGCGCAAGGAGTTCGACCTCGTCGCGTGTCTGATCGCCAGGGCCGGCGACATCGTGACCCGCGACGAGCTGATGCGCGACGTCTGGAACACCACGTTCTGGACCTCCTCGAAGACCATCGACGTGCACCTGGGCTGGGTCCGCCGCAAGCTCGGTGACGACACCCGGCACCCGACCCTGATCACCACGATCCGGGGCAAGGGGCTGCGCTTCGAGACCCACGCGCCGGTGATCGACAGCGCCCTCGGGTAGCAGACCCCGGCCCACTACGCTGAGGCGCGTGCCACCTCCAGCGCCCGTCGTCGCCGTGATCGGCGGCGGCCAGCTAGCCCGGATGATGGCGCAGCCCGCGATCGCGCTCGGCGTGCCGCTGCGGCTGCTGGCCGAGGCCGAGGGTGTCTCCGCGGCGCAGGTGATCCCCGACCACGTGGTCGGCGACTACACCGACCTCGACACGCTGCGGAAGGTCACCGACGGCTGCGCGGTCGTGACGTTCGACCACGAGCACGTGCCGACCGAGCACCTGCACGAGCTGGAGACCGCCGGCGTGCCGTGCCGTCCGGGTCCCGGCGCGCTCGTGCACGCGCAGGACAAGGGAGTCATGCGCGCGCGGTTGACCGAGCTCGGCGCCCCGTGCCCGCGGCACGCGATCGTGACCACGGTGGAGGACGATCGAGGAGTTCGGGCTGCCCTGCGTCCTGAAGATCACCCGGGGCGGGTACGACGGCAAGGGCGTGTGGTTCGTCCGCTCGGCCGGCGACTGCGCGGAGCCGCTGACGGCGGCGTCGGAACGCGGGGTGGGGCTGCTCGCCGAGGAGCTCGTCGACTTCCGCCGCGAGCTGTCGGCGCTGGTGGCCCGGTCGCCGAGCGGGCAGGCCGCGGCGTACCCCGTCGTCGCCTCGACCCAGCGCGACGGGATCTGCCACGAGGTGGTCGCGCCGGCGCCGGACCTCGATCCCGCGCTGGCCACGGAGGCGCAGCAGGTCGCGCTGCGGATCGCGGGCGAGCTCGACGTCACCGGGATCCTCGCCGTCGAGATGTTCGAGACCACCGACGGCCGGATCCTGGTCAACGAGCTGGCGATGCGACCGCACAACACCGGGCACTGGACGCAGGACGGGTCGGTGACCTCGCAGTTCGAGAACCACCTGCGCGCGGTGCTCGACCTGCCCCTCGGGTCGCCCGCCGCCCGGGCGCCGTGGACGGTGATGGTCAACATCCTCGGCGGTCCCGGCGACGACGCCGGGCAGGCTCTACGACGGCTACCCGCACGCGCTGGCCCGCGATCCGCACCTGCGCGTGCACCTCTACGGCAAGGAGCTGCGGCCCGGCCGCAAGGTCGGCCACGTCAACGCCTACGGCGACGACCTGGACGACTGCCTCGAACGCGCGCGCCATGCCGCGGCATGGTTCGCCGGAGACCTAGGAGACACCAGTGAGTGACGGCGCGAACGGCGGAGCCCGGGTCGGCATCGTGATGGGGTCCGACTCCGACTGGCCGGTGATGAAGGCCGCCGCCGAGGCGCTGACGGAGTTCGGCGTCGTCCACGAGGCCGACGTGGTGTCGGCGCACCGGATGCCCGACGAGATGCTCGAGTACGGCAGGGGTGCTGCCGACCGCGGCCTGCAGGTGATCGTCGCCGGCGCCGGGGGAGCCGCTCACCTGCCGGGCATGCTGGCCGCGGTGACGCCGCTGCCCGTGATCGGCGTGCCCGTGCCGCTGAAGAACCTCGACGGGATGGACTCGCTGCTCTCGATCGTGCAGATGCCGGCCGGGGTGCCGGTCGCGACCGTGGCCATCGGCAACGCCCGCAACGCGGGGCTGCTCGCCGTACGCATCCTGGCCGCGAGCGACCCCGACCTGCGGGCCCGGATGGTGACCTTCCAGGCCGAGCTCCGCGAGAAGGCCCGGGCCAAGGGCGAGGCGGTCCGCGGATCCACCTCCGCGCGCCGGGTCGGGTTCTGACCGACCGCACCGCCGGACGGCCGGGTCGCCTGGTCGGCCTGGACGTCGCCCGCTGCCTGGCCCTGGTCGGCATGATCGCGACCCACACGCTGATGGCGCCGTTCCCGGGCGAGGACCGGCCGGTGTGGCACTGGCTCGCGAGTGGTCGCGCCTCGGCGCTGTTCGCGGTGCTGGCCGGCGTGAGCCTGGCGCTGATGTCCGGCGGTACGCGGCCCGTGCGCGGTCGGGAGCGACTGGCCACCACGACCGGGCTGGTGGTGCGCGCATTGCTGATCGCGGCACTGGGGCTCTTGCTGGGTGACCTCGAGCTCGGGGCTGGCGGTGATCCTCACCTACTACGGCGTGCTGTTCCTGCTCGGCCTGCCGTTCCTGGGTCTGCGCTCGCGAGCGCTGTTCGGCCTCGCGGGCGTCTGGCTGGTGCTGGCGCCGGTGCTGGCGTACCTCCTGGCACCGGAGTTGCCGCCGCGGACCTTCGCGCTGCCGACGTTCGACCGGTTGGCGGAGCCCGGCCAACTGCTCTCCGAGATCACGGTGACGGGCTACTACCCGGTGCTGCCGTGGCTGGCCTACCTCCTCGCCGGGATGGCCGTCGGCCGCCTCGACCTGCGGCGGCGCGGCACCGACGTACGACTCGCGCTGTGGGGGCTCGGGCTGGCGGTCGGTGCGCAGGTGCTGGCCGAGCTCCTGTCCCCGGCCGAGAACGCCGCAGACTTCCACGGCGGCAGTTCCGCCCGAGGCGGGGTGGGACCTGCTGCGCGTCGCCGACCCGCACAGCGGCACGCCGCTCGACCTGGCCACCACGATCGGCAGCGCACTGGCGGTGATCGGGACCTGCCTCCTGGTGGCGCGGCTGCTGTCCCGGGAGGGGGAGCGGGCGCTGGCGATCGCGTTCGGCGCGGGAACGATGACGCTGTCGCTCTACAGCCTGCACGTGCTGCTGCACACCCCGGACTGGCCGCCCGACGACCACGGGCGAGCAGGCGTTCCGGGCGCACGTCATGGTGGTGCTGGTCATCGGCGCGGTGTTCGTGGCGCTGCGCCGGAGCGGGCCGCTCGAGTGGCTGGTCCGCCAGGCGTCGCAGGGGACTGCCGGGGTGGCCCGGAACCTGCTCCGCCGTTGATGCGTCCCAGTCAGCATGCTCAAGGGACTCCTCGCCCAGGCCGCCGACGTCCAGCGAGTCGGCGACCCGCCGCCGATGCTCGACGGCTCCGACCCGCTCAAGCTGGCCGGCGCGGCCGTCATCGTGCTGGTGGGTCTCGCCCTGATCGCTTGGTCGTTCCGACCGCGCCGCCCGGTCACTCGTCCTGAACGGGTCTCCGCAGCGCCTTCGTCTCGCCCCGTTGTCGCTTGGCGTCGAGCCGTCGACGCTGCGACCCTCGGGTCGGCCTTGTCGGGCGTCGAGTCGGTGGGGGCGGAGCGAGCGCGGACCTGAGCAGCTCGACAAGGCGTTCGCGAGCAGCGGTCCGGTTGCGGTGCTGGGAGCGGTGCTCGGAGGCCACCACGACGAGCCGCCCGTCCTCGAGCCGCCGCGACAGCCGGGCCGTGGCCCGTTCCCGCTGCTGCTCGCTGAGCGCGGGAGAGCCGGTCACGTCGAAGCGAAGCTCCACCCTGGTGTCGCTGGTGTTGACCGACTGACCGCCGGGGCCGGGGGATCGCGAGAAGCGCTCGACGAGCTCGCCGGCGGGGATCACCAGACCGTCCGGGAGTCCGGGGCCGGGAGGCACCCGCAGGTCCGACCCGGGCCGGTTCACCGGCCCAGCGGGCGGCGACGCCACTCGATCGCGGGACAGGTGTCCATCACCATCGGCACGCCCGCGGCCACCGTCCGGTCGAAGGCCGCCGCGTCGATCACGCCGAGCTGGAACCACACCCCCTTGGCCCCGATCGCCACCGCCTGGTCGGCGAACTCGCCGGCCGCCTCCGAGCGCCGGAACACGTCCACGACGTCGATCGGGAACGGCACGTCCGCGAGCGTGGGATAGCCCTGCTCGTCGAGCACCGTGGGAGCGTCGGGGTGGATGGGGACGATCCGCTTGCCACGGCCCTGGAGCAGCGCGGCGATCGAGAACGCCGTACGGGTCGGGTCGCCGGACAGACCGACGATCGCCCAGGTCGTGCAGTCGTCGAGCATGAAGCGCACGGACTCGGGCTCCTGCCAGTCGCTCATCCCTCGAAACTAGCCCGTCTAGCCTGACGCCCATGAACGCCCAGGAGACCGCCGAGCGGTCCGCCGCGGACATGTGGGCCGGCGACCGGGCCAGCCAGGCGCTCGGGATGGAGATCGTCGAGGTCGGCGCCGGGTCGAGCGACGCTGCGGATGTCGGTGCGCGAGGACATGGTCAACGGGCACGGCATCGGGCATGGCGGGCTGACGTTCGCCCTCGCCGACTCGGCGTTCGCGTTCGCCTGCAACTCCTACGGCCGCACCACGGTTGCGGCCGCGGCCGAGATCCGGTTCCGGCGGCCGACCCGGCTCGGCGACGAGCTCGTCGCCGACGCCGTCGAGCGATCCCGCGACGGCCGGGACGGGGTCTACGACGTCACCGTGCGCGCCGGGGACGAGACCGTCGCGATCTTCGTCGGACGGTCCCGCGAGATCGCCTAGAAGATCCGGGGCAGGTCCGACGCCGTGCCCTTGAACTCCGGGTCGCGCTTCTCCCGGAAGGCCGCCACGCCCTCCTTGCCGTCGCCGATCGAGGTGTAGAACATCGCCAGCGAGTCGGACAGGTGGGCCTCGAGCGGGTCGGCGGCGGCGCCGTTGCGGTAGAGCATCTGCTTGGCGAGGCCGAGCGCGGTGGCGGACCGGCCGACCACGAACGACCGGGCGAGCTCCTGCGCCGTCGGGACCAGGTCGTCGGGCTCGTGCACGCTCCGGAGCAGCCGGCCGGCGAGTGCCGTGTCGGCGTCCAGGACCTCCGCGGAGTAGACCCACTCGAGGGCCTGCTGGATGCCGACGATCCGCGGCAGGAACCACGTCGACGCCGCCTCGGGGACGATGCCGAGCCTGCCGAAGACGAAGCCGATCCGGGCCTTCGTCGAGGCCAGCCGCAGGTCCATGGCCAGGGTCATGGTGGCGCCGATGCCCACGGCGGGTCCGTTGATCGCGGCGATCACCGGCTTCGGCAGGGCGTGGATCGCCAGCGTCACCCGACCGCCGGTGTCGCGCACGCCGTCGTGGTACGGCGGCTCGGTCAGGTGGGCACGCAGCTCCTCGGGCGTGGGCCGCAGGCTCTCGTCGAGGCCGAACACGTTGCCCTCGGCCGAGAGGTCCATCCCCGCGCAGAAGGCCCGGCCGGCTCCGGTGACCACGACGGCCCGGACCGCGTCGTCGCGCGCGTCGGTGAGGAAGACCCGCTCGAGCTCGCGGGCCATCGTCAGGTCGAACGCGTTCAGCGCGTCCGGGCGGTTCAGGGTCAGTGTCGCGACCCCGTCGCCGTCGACCGACCAGTCGAGGGTCTCGTAGCTCACGGCCGCGGGATGCCGGTCTTGGTGCAGAGGCTCTTGGGGATGCTGTCGGTGTCGTCCTCGATGATCGCCTGGAACATCTGCTCCGACCTCTCCTCGTCCCACTGCACCGAGAGGTCCGCGATCGGCACCCCGCAGGTGAGCCCGTCCTCGCCGTCGACGTTGGTCATCGCCGAGGCCCACATCACCGCACGGATCGGGCCCATGCCCTCGCCGACGGCGACGGCCTTGCGTGGCGGCCATGTTGAGGTTCCAGTAGCGGATCGGGTTGATCACCGTCCACGGCGACGCCACCTCGCGCCCGATCGCGGAGACCACCTCGCGCTGGGCCTGGGCGCGCTGCAGGTCGCCCTGCGCGTAGGTCTTCCGGGACCGCGAGTAGCCGAGCGCCTCGACGCCGTCGACCTCCTGGCAGCCCTTCTTGATGTTCAGGTTGGCCTGGCGGGTCCTTGATCGCCTGCTTCGGGCAGATCTCGATCCCGCCGACCGCGTCGACCAGGTCGACGAACCCGCCGAAGCCGATCTCGACGTAGTGGTCGATCCGGATGCCGGTCTCGTTCTCGATGGTCTCGGTCAGCAGCTTCGGACCGCCGTACGCGAACGCGGCGTTGATCTTCTCGTCGTCGCCGTGCCCGGGGATGGCGACCCGCGAGTCCCGCGGGATCGACATCAGCAGGTTCGGCCCGTCGCCGGTGTGCAGGATCATGATCGTGTCGGTGCGCTGCCCCGCGGCGTTGCCGGTGCCGAGCTCCTTGCGCTCCTCCTCGGAGAGGTCGCCGCGGGAGTCGCTGCCCACCATCAGGTACGTCGTGCCGGGCTGGTCGGCGGGCCGGTCGCCGTCGGGTGCGAACTCGACCTTGTCGACCTTCTGCCACGCGAAGAACGGCACCGCGATCAGGTAGACGATCCACAGCACCAGCAGCACGAGCACCGCGCGGACCCAGAACTTCGGTCGGCGGAACATGCTGTCGCCGCCGCGAGCGCTGGGGCGGCGCGCCCGGAGGCGGCGCCACCGGCGGGGGTGTGGGCCGGGTCGGTTCGCGCTGGGGTGGCGGGTACGCGCGGCTGCTGCTGCACGGGGATCTGCCTCGTCTGGTCGGGGCGGGACTGCTGCTGGATCGCCTGCGTTGCCTCGTCGTCGACTCCTGGGTTCTTCCCGTAGAGCCAGTTGAATTCGGGCTCGTCCTGCTTCCCGGACCCATCTGCCATGCGCACGACGCTACCGTGCGGGACATGAACGACCTCGTGGGGCATCGGCCGTCGCAGGCCCGGGCCTGAGGCCCGAAGCCGAATCTCGGGCGGGCCCGGCGCGTCGTACCGACCTGTGACGCATGTGACTGGTGATACTGGGCGTCACCACTGCTTCCTTCCCCAAGCAGGAGATCCTGGATGTCGCCGGTCAGCGAGCGCGCCGCAAATGTGCGGTTCCGCCGTGCCATGTCGCTGATGGTGATGACGCTGTTCGCGCCCGGCTCCGCGCAGCTGCTGGCGGGCAACCGCCGGGTCGGGCTGATCGCGCTCCGGATCTGGGTCGGGCTGCTCGCCGTCGGGCTGGTGAGCCTCGTCGCCGTGCTGCTGGACCGCGGCCTGATCTTCCAGGTGGCCTTCGACGCGACGCTGCTGCTCTTCCTGCGGATCGGGCTCCTGGTGGGTGCGGTCGCCTGGGCGGCGCTCTTCGTCGACGCCTGGCGGCTCGGCCAGCCGCTGTCCTACGGGCTCGCCCACCGCCGCGCCACGGTCGGCGTCAACGGCCTGCTCTGCTTCGCGGTGGTCGGCACCATGCTCTTCGGCGCGCACCTGGTCGGCGTGCAGCGCGACCTGGTGATCGCCCTGTTCGGCGACGGTGAGGTCAGCGACCCGCACGACGGTCGCTACAACGTGCTGCTGCTCGGCGGCGACTCCGGCGCCGGCCGCTGGGGGCTGCGCCCCGACTCGATGACCATCGCGTCGATCGACGCCGACACCGGCCGCACCGTGCTGATCGGACTGCCGCGCAACATGGCGAACTTCCCGTTCGCCGAGGGCTCGGTGATGGACGAGCAGTTCCCCGACGGGTTCGACTGCGACGGCTGCTACCTCAACGGCGTGAGCACCTGGGCCGGAGACAACACCGGGCTGTTCGGGAAGTCGAAGAACCCCGGCATCGACGCCACGATCATGGCGATCGAGGGCATCACCGGACCTGAAGATCAACTACTGGGCGATGGTGAACCTCGAGGGGTTCAAGGACATCGTCGACGCGGTCGGCGGCGTCACGCTCAACGTCCGCCAGCCGATCCCCGTGGGTGGCCTCGGCTCCGACGTGACCGGCTACATCCAGCCCGGCGTGCGCAAGCTGAACGGGCACGACGCGCTCTGGTACGCCCGGGCCCGCGAGGGCTCCGACGACTACTCGCGGATGGCCCGGCAGAAGTGCGTCCTGAACGCGCTGCTGGAGCAGGTCAGCCCGCAGAACGCGATCCGGAACTTCGGGGATCTCGCGAAGGCCTCGACGGAGACCCTCTCGACCAACATGCCCGCCTCCGAGATGGACCGGTTCATCCCGCTGGCCATGAAGGCCCGCGACCAGAAGGTCGCGACGCTCTCCCTGGTGCCACCGCTGATCAACACCGCCGACCCCGACATCGACCTGATCCAGGAGAAGGTCGAGGAGGCGATCGACCGCGCCGAGGGCAAGGGCGGCGCCCCTGACAAGGGTGGCAAGCGCAAGGCGGACAGCGTCACCGGAGGCTCGCTCGGCTCGCTCTCCGAGGGGTACGTCGCCAACCAGGCCGACGACCTCGCTTCTGCCTGTTGACGCCTAGCGTCGTCCCGGTAGCTCGGCGGCGCGCGGCACCATCGCGTCGTACGTCGGATCGTCGGCGGCGGCGATCAGCCCAGGCCGCTCGGTCGAGCGCGGGTCGTAGGGCCGGCCGTCGATGGTGCCGTGCCGGCCGCCGGACTCGGTCAGCAGAAGGGCGCCGGGGGCGTGGTCCCAGGCGTTGGCGTGGCCGTAGAGCACCACGTCGGCGAAGCCCTCGACCAGCCGCGCGTAGTCGACCCCGCAGCAGACCCAGGTCAGCTCCAGCGGCCGCAGCCCGGTGAGCTCGCGGCCGACCCAGGAGCGGCGGGAGGTGACCGTCCGCCACTCGAGCGGCACCAGGGGCGCGGCCGGGCGGGAGAGGCGCTCGGGGGCGCCGCCCGTCCGGGTCCGGAACGCCCCGGCGCCGCGCTCGGCGACGTACGCCGTCTGGTGCTGCGGGTGCCAGATCCAGGACCTGGTGACCTGGCCGGCGCGCACCTCGGCGACCATCACGGCGTGGTCCTTGGACCCGTGGACGAAGTTCTTGGTCCCGTCGACGGGGTCGACGGTGAAGGCGTGGTCGGCGGTCGAGAACCGGCCGAGGAGTGCCGGGTCGTGCGCGTAGGCCTCCTCGCCCAGGACCACCGCCGCGGGGTAGGCGTCGAGGAGCGCGGCGGTGATCAGCACCTCGGCCTCGTGATCGGCCGCGGTGACGAGGTCGCCCGGCCGCTTCTCGTGGACCTCGCCGGCGTCGAGTGACCGGAACCGCGGGTTGATCACCTGGTCCGCCACGTCCTGGAGCAGGGTCAGAACGGCGTCGGTGTCCACACCCGGAAACCTACCCATCCCCTCCCCGTAGGGTGTCCGCCGTGCGCGATCGTGGCAGTGGTGGTGACCTTCAACCGCCTGCCCCTGCTGCAGCGCCTGGTCGCCCGGCTCCGCGAGGTCCCCGACGTCGCCGAGATCCTGGTGGTCGACAACGCCGAGCAGCGACGGCACGGGGGAGTGGCTCACCGCGGAAGGCGTCGAGCATCGGACGCTGCCGGAGAACCGCGGCGGCGCCGGCGGCTTCCACGACGGCCTGCGCCTGGGCGATGGAGCGCGGCGCCGACCTGGCCTGGCTGATGGACGACGACGGGCTGCCGGAGCCGGACTGCCTGGCCACCCTGCTCACCCGCGACCGACCTCGACTTCTGGGGGCCGCTGGTCGCTGGCCGAGCAGGACCCCGACCGGCTGTGCTTCCCGATCCGCCTGCCCGGCGGCACCGGCGTGGTGCACCGGATGGCCGACGTCGAGGCCGCGGCCGAGGACGGGTTGATCCGCGACGTCGTGATCCCGTTCAACGGCGTGCTGGTCACCAAGGAGCTGGTCGAGCGGATCGGGCTGCCGCGCGCCGAGTTCTTCATCTGGGGCGACGACGTGCGAGTACCTCTCGCGCGCCCAGCGCGCCGGCGCCCGGATCGCCACCGTGGTCGACGCGCACTTCCTGCACCCGGCCACCGACGACCTCGGCACGCCGATGATGTTCGGCCGGACGACGTACAACCACACGCCGAGCGACCTCAAGCACTACTGCATGGCCCGCAACAACCCGCTCAACCTGCGCGAGTACCGCGGCTGGCCGCACGTGCTGATGTTCGTGGCGAAGACGGTCTGGTTCTACCTGTTCACCAAGCCGCAGCCGCGCCGGATCCCGATGAGCGCCCGGGCGATGTACGACGGGCTGCGCGGCGACTTCACCGGACACGAGAGGTACCTGCGGTGACCACCGAGAGCGCGGCGATCGTGGTCGTCACCTACAACCGCGCCGACCTGCTGGAGCGGATGCTCGAGGGGCTCACCACGCTGGACCGCCGCACCGGACGCGGTGATCGTCGTCGACAACGCCAGCACCGACCGCACCCGCGCCGTCCTCGAGGGCGCCGACCGTCCAGGTGATCCGCACCGACGAAGAACCTCGGCGGGGCGGGCGGGTTCCACCTGGGTGTGCAGGCCGCCCACGAGCAGGGCTACGACCGGATCTGGCTGATGGACGACGACGTCATACCGGCGCCCGACTGCCTCGGCGTGCTGCTGGCCATGGACGAAGACTGCCTGATGGCGGTGCGTGAGGACAGTCGCGGCAACCTCGCGGAGTACGCCGCCATCCGGTTCGACCTGCAGCAGCCCCTGGGCCATCAAGCCGAAGACCGCGAGCGTCGTCGGCACGTACGCCACCCGGGCGAGCATGCCGGAGACGGTGCCGTTGGAGAACGTCGCGTTCGAGGGCTTCATGATCCGCCGCCGGGTGGTCGACGCGATCGGCCTGCCCGACGACAGCTTCTTCATCTTCTACGACGACGTGCGACTACGCGATCCGCGCCCGGCGTGCCGGGTTCACGATCCTCGCCGTCCGCGACGCCCGGCTCGTCCGCCAGCTCGACTTCGACCAGCAGCACGACCTCGCCGGTTGGAAGGGCTACTACATGTACCGCAACCTGTTCGCCGTGCATCGCAGGTACGGCGAGAACGCGGCGGTGCGAGCCAAGCCCTGGCTGATCACCCTCGGAGTGGTGCTGCTGAGCCCGCTGCGGGGCGGGCGCAGCGAGGCGCGCAACGTGGTGCGAGCGCTCAGAGACTCGCGGGCGATGCGGCAGGCTCCAGCTCCGGCTCCTCGACCTTGAGCCGCGGTCGCAGGCCGACCCGGTTGCCGGTGGCCATGCGCGCCGAGCCAGACCGCGAACGCGCCGAGCGCCATCCCGCCGAGCACGTCGACGAAGAAGTGCCAGCCGAGGTAGACGGTGGAGATGCAGGTCATCGCCAGGAAGCACCACGAGGCGATCCGGACCCAGCGCGGCAGCCGGACCAGCTCCGCGACCAGGCAGATCGTCATCATGATGCCCACGTGCAGCGACGCGAACGCGGCGATCGTCTGCATGGTGCCGGCGGCCCAGGGATCGGCGAGAACGGCGACCCGGTCGTCCAGCAGCTGCTCCGAGAGCCAGGTCGCGTAGGTGTGCGGCAGGTCGGTGAACTCGTTGGGGTCGGAGTAGATCGGCCCCACGGTCGGCAGCATGAGGTAGATCACCGCCCCGAGCATCCAGTCGAAGGCAACCGCGGTGACGTACCAGGACCCGGCGCGGGTGTGCCGGGTCCACACCAGCGCGATCGCGATGCTCACCGGCACCAGGAAGATCCAGACCAGGTAGACCGCGGACATCACCTGGGCGGTGAACCCGGTGCCGAGCACGTCGTGCAGGAGGTCGGCGGGGTCGCGCCCGAAGAAGATCGCCCGGTCGATCGAGGCCAGCTCGTCGTCGTAGTTGTTGAGGTTGACGAACGGCACGAAGCTCTTGAGGTTCCGGAACGTCGCGTAGGTGAGGTACCAGGCGGCCATGCCCGACAGAGGCGAACATCCAGTGCGAGCGCGGCCAGCGCTCGGCCACCACCTCGCGCCACGTCACGGGCAGCTCGCGCAGCCGCCCGCCGGAACGTCGTACCGCTCGCGGCACGATGTCGGTGAGGATCGCGGCGAGCACGATGAGAGGCATCCGGAAGTAGCCCGGGATGAACGCATCGGGGTCGCGGATCGGCAGGTTCTCGGTGCCGGCGATCCAGAACGTCGCCACCAGCATCAGGATGCCGGCAACCCATGCCCATCCGAAGTACCGCACCCAGGAAGAGCTGGACCACCATTCACGCACGCCCACCAGAGTAAGGGGTGTGGATCGTTTGACGGATGATGTGATCCACGCCATGCCCGCCGCACGCGGAATGGGGCCGTCGGGCTCCCGGCTCGTAGACTGACCCATCGTGTCCACTCCTGATCTCGTCGTCGTCGGCTCCGGTTTCTTCGGCCTCACCATCGCCGAGCGCTGTGCCGACGAGCTCGGACTGAATGTGCTGGTTCTGGAGCGTCGACACCATCTCGGCGGCAACGCCTACAGCGAGCCGGAGCCCGAGACCGGTATCGAGGTGCACGTCTACGGCGCCCACCTGTTCCACACGTCCAACGAGAAGGTCTGGGACGTACGTCAACCGGTTCACGAGCTTCACCAACTACCAGCACCGAGTCTTCGCGAAGTACCAGGGCCAGGTCTACTCATTTCCGATGAACCTGGGCCTGATCAACCAGTTCTTCGGCAGGAGCCACACCCCCGACGAGGCGCGGGCGCTGATCTCCGAGCAGGCTCGGAGATCCACACCGCCGACGCGAACAACCTCGAGGAGAAGGCGATCAGCCTGATCGGCCGCCCGCTGTACGAAGCGTTCGTGAAGGGCTACACCGCCAAGCAGTGGCAGACCGATCCCAAGGAGCTGAGCGCGGACATCATCACCCGGCTCCCGGTCCGCTACACGTTCCAGAACCGCTACTTCAACGACAAGTACGAAGGCCTCCCGGTCGACGGCTACACCGCGTGGCTGACCCGGATGGCCGACCACCCCAACATCGAGGTCCGGCTCGAGACCGACTTCTTCGACGTGGCCGACGAGTTCAAGGGCAAGGTGCCGATCGTCTACACCGGCCCGGTCGACGAGTACTTCGGCAACTCCGAGGGCCGGCTTTCCTGGCGGACCGTCGACCTCGAGCCCGAGGTGATGGCGGTCGACGACTTCCAGGGCACCGTCGGTGATGAACTACAACGACATCGACGTGCCGTTCACCCGCATCCACGAGTTCAAGCACTTCCACCCCGAGCGTGAGCTACGCCGAGGCCAAGGGCAGGACCGTGATCGTCCGGGAGTACTCTCGCGCGGCGGACGTCGACGACGAGCCCTACTACCCGATCAACACGGCCGAGGACCGCGAGAAGCTGCTCCGCTACCGCGACCTGGCGAAGAAGGAGCCGATGGTGCTTTTCGGCGGCCGCCTTGGCACGTACAAGTACCTCGACATGCACATGGCGATCGGCTCGGCCCTGTCCATGTTCGAGAACAAGCTGAAGCCGCACTTCGCCGATGGTGCGCCGCTGACCTCTGGAGGAGTCGACGAATGACCACTTCGACCATCGAGACCGGGGGTCGCACCCGGACCCGGTTGCTCCAGCGGCAGATCTTCCCGCTGGACCACGACTTCGACGTACTCCCGCTGTACGTCGACCCGGAGGAGGTCCGCCTCGACGCCGACCGCTACGACGTCGGTGGCAACCGGGCCGCCAAGGACCTCAACAACGCCGCCATCCGGCAGTCGACCTCGACCGGGCGCACCATCCACCCCGACCAGATCGAGTCGCGGACCGCGCTGCGGGTGAAGTCCGGCGAACGGCTGTCGTTCGGCACCTACTTCAACGCCTTCCCCGCCAGCTACTGGCGTCGCTGGACCGTTGTCAGCGAGGTCACCCTGACCGTCGCGGTGCGCGGCGCCGGCGCGACCGTCATCGTCTACAAGTCGATGGCCAACGGCCGCTCGCAGCGGGTCGAGTCCGCCCAGACCGGCAGTGAGGACCGCGGGTCGTTCACCTTCGAGCTCTCGTTGGTGCCGTTCGTCGACGGCGGCTGGTACTGGTACGACGTGGTCGCCGGCGACGACGACGTGGTCGTCGAGTCGGCCGAGTGGACCGCCGACGTACCCGAGGAGCGGGCCGAGCACGGCACCGTCGACATCGCGATCACCACGATGAACCGGCCCGACTTCTGCGCGAAGCTGCTCACCCAGCTCGGCGAGGACGCCGACCTGGCGCCGTACCTCGACGAGGTGATGGTGATGGAGCAGGGCACCCAGAAGGTCGTCGACTCCCCGGAGTTCGCCAAGGCCCAGGGCTCGCTCGGCGCCAAGCTGCGGATCATCGAGCAGGGCAACCTCGGTGGCTCCGGCGGCTACGCCCGCGGCCAGCTCGAGTCGGTCCGCAAGGGCACCGCGACCTACGCGATGATGATGGACGACGACGTCGTGTGCGAGCCGGAGGGCGTGATCCGGGCCGTCACGTTCGGCGACCTCGCCCGCCGCCCCACCCTCGTCGGCGGCCACATGTTCAGCCTGTTCTCGCGGTCCCGGATGCACAGCTTCGGTGAGATCGTGCAGCCCTGGCGGTTCTGGTGGCAGACCCGGCTCGACGGCTACAGCGACTGGGACTTCGCCGCCCGCAACCTGCGCTCCGCCCGCTGGCTGCACAAGCGCGCCGACGTCGACTTCAACGGCTGGTTCATGTGCCTGATCCCGCGTTCGGTGATGGCCGAGATCGGGCTCTCCCTGCCGCTGTTCCTCAAGTGGGACGACGCGGAGTACGGCCTGCGCGCGAAGCAGGCCGGCTACCCGACCGTGACGTTCCCGGGCGCCGCGGTCTGGCACGTGCCGTGGACCGACAAGAACGACGCGGTCGACTGGCAGGCCTACTTCCACCAGCGCAACCGGTTCGTCGCCGCGCTGCTGCACTCGCAGTACCCGCGCGGCGGCCGGATGGTCCAGGAGAGCCTCAACCACCAGATCTCCCACCTCGTCGCGATGCAGTACTCCACGGTGGAGCTCCGGCACCAGGCCCTCGAGGACATCCTGGCCGGCCCGCAGCACCTTGCATCCCGCGCTGCCGACCCGGCTGGGCGAGGTGCGCGAGTTCGTGAAGGGCTTCACCGACGCACGCCTGCTGAAGGACCCCGACTCGTTCCCGCCGATCCGCCGCGAGAAGCCGCCGAAGCGCGGTAAGGCCGAGGGCATCGAGATCCCCAGCCGGCTGTCCCAGCTGGTGACCGCGGGCCTCGCACCGCTGCGCCACCTGAGCCGGCCGCGCCGGATGTCGCGCGAGTTCCCCGAGGCGGAGATCACCGCCATGGACGCCAAGTGGTACCGCCTGGCGCGCTACGACTCGGCGATCGTCTCGATGAACGACGGCACCTCGGCCGCGCTCTACCAGCGGGACCCGGAGAAGTACCGCGACCTGCTGAAGAAGACCATCGAGATCCACACCCGGCTGCGCCGTGAGTGGCCGCGGCTGGCCGCGGACTACCGCGCCCAGCTCGCGGAGGTGACCTCGCCGGAGGCCTGGGACGAGACGTTCCGGCCCTGGACAGGATCCGGGGATGACTGACACCCACCTCGCTCGGGTCGAGGAGCTGCCCTGGGTCGATCCGGCACCGCGCAACGGCCTGCTGGAGGTGTTCCGGCGCCGCTACCTGCTGCGGCTGCTGGTCCGTCGCGAGATCAGCGCGCGCTACTCAGGCTCGTTCCTCGGGCTGATGTGGTCCTACATCAACCCGCTCTCGCAGTTCTTGATCTACTACTTCGTCATCGGCGTCCTGATCGGCCTGCACAAGGACGTGCCGAACTTCGCGATCCACATGTTCTGCGGGATCATCCTGGTCCACTACTTCACCGAGACGTTCAACGCCGGCACCCGCTCGATCATGCGCAACAAGGCGATCGTCCGGAAGATGGCGATGCCGAACGAGATGTTCCCGGTCGCCTCGATGCTGGTCTCGCTCTACCACGTGGGTCCGCAGATGGTGATCCTCGTGATCGCCTGCCTCTTCTACGGCTGGATCCCCGACCCGGCCGGGATGCTGGCGGTGGTGCTGGCGCTGCTGATCATCATGATCCTCGGCACCGCGCTCGCGCTGCTGTTCAGCGCCGCGAACGTGTTCTTCCGCGACTGGTCCAGCGTCGTCAACATCCTGACGAACTTCGTCCGGTTCGGCGTCCCGATGATCTACCCCTACAGCATGGTCGAGGAGCGCTTCGGCGCCTTCGCGGACTACTACCTGCTCAACCCGATCGCGGTGGCGGTGCTGCTCTTCCAGCGGGCCTTCTGGGTGGGGACGACCGCCCATCCGGAGGAGCTGGCCAGGACCGACCTGCCCCCACACCTCTTCGCCCTCGGCTTCGTGATGATCCCTGCCTGCCTGGTCTTCCTGGTGTTCGCGCAGATGGTCTTCAGCCGACTCGAGTCCAAGATCCCGGAGCGCATCTGATGACCGAGTCGATCAGGGTCGAGAACGTCACCAAGGACTTCACCCTCCGCTACCACCGCACCTTCAAGCAGGTGACGGTGGCGATGCTCAAGGGTCGCAAGATCAGCGACACCTTCAGCGCGGTCGACGACGTCTCCTTCAACGTGAGCGCGGGGGAGTCGATCGGGCTGATGGGCCTCAACGGCTCGGGCAAGTCCACGCTGCTGAAGATGATCAACGGCGTGATGCGCCCCGACGTCGGCACCGTCCGCACCCGCGGCAGGATCGCCGGGCTGATCGCCACCGGCGCCGGCTTCCACCCGCAGCTCAGCGGCAACGAGAACATCCGGCTGAACGCCGCGATCCTCGGCATGACCGAGAAGGAGATCAACCGGAAGTACGACGAGATCGTCGCCTTCAGCGAGATCGACACGAAGTTCCTGCAGACCGAGGTCGGCCACTACTCCTCGGGCATGAGCGCCCGGCTCGGGTTCTCGGTCGCGATCCACGTCGACTCCGAGATCTTCCTCGCCGACGAGGTGCTCGCGGTCGGCGACCGCCCGTTCAAGCGCAAGTGCCTGCAGAAGATGGAGGAGGTCCGCGACAGCGGGCGCACCCTCTTCTACGTCAGCCACGCCGCCGGCTCGGTGCGCAAGATGTGCACCCGGGTGCTGATCCTGGAGAAGGGCCGGCTGATCTTCGACGGCGACGTCGACGAGGGCATCAAGATCCTCCACTACGACGACGACAAGGCCGAGAACGAGCCGGACCGGGACGAAGAGTTCGTAGCCGACGAGGAGCTGGGCGCGGATATATAAGGCGGTCTCGACGACGCTCGCTGGTCGCTCGGCCTGCTCGACCACCGGGTCTTGACAAACTTTGGATCCGTCGGCGCGTCGAGTGGAAACTACACGTTTGTAGTTACTCAGATTCTCTAGCGCACGCCTGTGACGCGTGTGAAAGTTGCTACCCGTGTGACTCTTCCCCTCGCACTGGAGTAGCCAATCATGCAGCCTTCCCAGGCCCGTTTCGTCACCGTGTGCCAGCAGCTTCTGGCACTCGGCGTCGTCCTTGCCCTCCTTACTCCCGCCGCCGGCGTGATCTCGCTGGACGTCGTCCCGGATCGGTCGTCCGGTAGGGCAACCGCTGCTGCGGTGCCGATGGCGGCGTACGCCCGGGCGGCGACCGTGCCGTCGAAGGTGCCGACCGAGGCGGTGGACGCCAAGGTGCAGGAGTACTCGCTCACCGCGCCGGCCGGCGCCCGGATCGCTCCGGGTCGGTTGAAGGCTCGCTCGGTGATCCGGCCGAGCGGTGCCAGCGAGGTGACCAGCCGCCCCCTGCCGGTGACCGGGTACGGCGCGGTCGGCGTCACCTGGCAGCCCGGCCGCACGGTCGCCGATGACGACATCGCCGTGCAGGCGCGCACCTCCGACGGCACCGACTGGTCGGCCTGGACGGACGTGGAGTACCACGACGACCACGGGCCCGACCCGGGCAGCGCCGAGGCCGCGCACTCACGGCCCGGCACCGAGCCGCTCCTGGTCGGCGACGTCGACCAGGTCCAGGTCCGAGTGGCGACCGACGACGCCGCCCCGAGCGACATGAAGCTCGCCGTGATCGACCCGGGCCAGGCGCCCCGCAGCGCCCGCGAGCTGCCCGCGATCGACACCGCTGAGCTGGCCGGTGAGGACGACGTCGAGCCGGCCGCCGTGACAACCGAGGGCGGCGACGGGCTGGCGCTGTCCGCCGCGACGTACACCCCGAAGCCGAAGATCTACTCGCGGGCGCAGTGGGGCGCCGACGAGCGGATGCGGGACAAGGGGTCGCTGCACTACTTCGAGGTGCATGCCGGCTTCGTGCACCACACCGTGAACGCCAACGACTACACCCGCGCGCAGGTGCCCGGCATCCTGCGGAGCATCTACGCGTACCACACCAGGTCCCGCGGCTGGAGCGACGTCGGCTACAACTTCCTGGTCGACCGGTTCGGCCGGATCTGGGAGGGCCGGTACGGCGGCGTGGACCGCCCGGTGGTCGGGGCGCACACCCTCGGCTACAACGACAACGCGTTCGCGATGTCGGCGATCGGCAACTTCGAGCTGCGCCGGCCGTCCAACGCGATGCTCCAGGCGTACGGCGCGCTGTTCGCCTGGAAGCTGTCGCTGCACGGGGTCAACGCCGCCTCCGCCAGGCAGTGGGTGACCAAGCGGAACTTCAAGGCGATCAACGGGCACCGCGACGCCGCCTCCACGGCGTGCCCGGGCAAGTACCTCTACGCCAAGATCCCGCAGATCCGTCAGCTCGCCTCGCAGCTGCAGAAGGGATGGAGCGGCCGGCAGCTGGAGTCCGACCTCGCGGGCTCCGACCACCCCGACCTCATCGTGCGGCGCAAGAGCGACGGCATGGCGTTCGTGCTCCCGATCCGGCCCTCCGGGTCGACGTACAAGATCGGGAAGCCGATCCGGACCGGGTTCAGCATGAAGACCATCGCGGTCTTCTTCAACGCCGGCGACTGGGACCGCGACGGGAAGAGCGACATGATCTTCCGCAGCCCCAGCAACGGTGCGCTGTACCTGAAGCGCGGGCTCGGCACCGGCGAGTTCGCGCCGGCGAAGCGGGTCGGCTCCGGTTTCGCCGGGGTCCGGCTGCTGGCCGCGGTCGGCGACATGACCGGCGACGGGTGGCCGGACCTGATGGGCCAGCCGCGCGGCGGAGCGATGCGGATCTACCCCGGCAAGGGGGTCGGCGGGTTCAAGCCCAGCTACGTCGCGCACGCGCCGATCGACGCCTTCCGGCAGATCCCGATCGGGCTCTGGAACCCCGACGGCGCCCCCGACAGCCTGCTCCGCAAGGGCGCGAAGATGAGCCTCTACAAGGGCAACGGCCCGGGTGGCCTGATGGGCGGCCGCCAGATGGCGATCGACCTCCGGCAGTTCGACTGGGCCATCGGCGTCAGCGACGTGGGCCTCTCGGGCCATGCGGACCTCATCGTGCGCAAGAAGGGAACCGGCCAGCTCTATCTGCTGCAAGGGTCCACCAATGGCTTCGCGAAGCCCGTGCTGCTCGGCACCGGGATGGGCATCTACGACCTGGCCACCTGAGGTCACCCGACCCCTGGTCGCTCAGGCAGGGAAGCGAGCGGTGGCGTGCTCGGCGACGTACGTCGCCTCGAGCCGCTCCCGGTCGGCCTGAGCGACCAGGACCAGGGAGCCGCCCCGTGCGAGCGGCTCCGCGAAGGTGGCGATACCCGATGGGGAAGTCGGGTTCGCCACCGACAGGAGGCGGCCGCCGTCGGTGACCAGATCACCGGCGGCGGCCGCGCTCCAGAGCTCGGCGTGCGTGCGGTGCTCGCCGCCGAGGTCGTACGCCGGGTCCGTGTCGGCCGGCGGGTCGTACGGCGCGAACGCGTCCGGCTGCGACCACACCTCGACCCCGACGTCGTGGACGCCCTCGGGCAGCGGTTCCGCGAACCGGACACCGAGCGGCAGCAGCGCGCAGGCGAGCACGGGAAGCTCCGCGGCCCGCCCCGCCCACGCCACCACGGAGTCGGGCCCGCACACCACGGCGTCCGGGTCGTCTGCGTCCGAGACCACCAGTCCGGCGGTCCAGGCGGCGCCGAGGAAGACCGGGCCCAGCCAGTGCGCGGGCAGGTCGACCCGCAGCGTGTCGCCGCGGGTGAGGTCGTGCTCGTCGACGAGGAGCGACGCCGCCTTGGCCACCCAGTTCGCGTAGGTGATCCGGGACAGCTCGATCCGCTCCCCGGTCGCATCGTCGTAGAACGTCACCAGCGGCCGGCCGGGGTCGTCCTTCAGGACACGGGTGAGGACGGCGTCGAACGTGGTCACACGCACTAGCCTTCCGCCCATGCCTGGCATCGACAACTTCTGGGCCGTCGTCCCGGCGGGCGGTGCCGGCACCCGGCTCTGGCCGCTGTCACGGTCGTCCGCGCCGAAGTTCCTGCGCGACCTGACCGGCTCCGGCCGGTCGCTGCTGCAGGGCACCTACGACCGACTGGCCCCCGTGGTCGAGGACAGGTTCCTCGTGGTGACCGGACGAGCACATCGCGACACGGTCGCCGCGCAGCTGCCCGAGCTCGACGACGCGGCGATCATCGCCGAGCCGTCCGCGCGGGACTCGATGGCCGCGATCGGCCTGGCCGCCGCGATGCTGGAGCGCCGCGACCCCGACGCGGTGATGGGCTCGTTCGCGGCCGACCACGTGATCGCCGACGCGGAGGCGTTCCGGCGGAGCCTGGGCACCGCGGTCGACGCCGCCCGCGACGACTGGCTGGTGACGATCGGGATCGAGCCGACCCATCCCTCGGCGGCGTTCGGCTACATCCACCTGGGAGATCCGCTGGCGGGCAACGCCGCGGCGTACGCCGTGCACGCGTTCGTGGAGAAGCCGTCGGCGGAGGTCGCCGCGGGCTACCTCGCGACCGGGAGCTATCGCTGGAACGCGGGCATGTTCGTGGTGCGTCCCGGCGTGCTGCTCGACCTGCTGGGTGCGGGGGACCCGGGCTTCGCGGCGGCGCTGCGCGACATCGCCGCCGACCCGGCCAGGCTCGACGACGTCTGGCCGACCCTGCCCAAGATCGCGCTGGACCACGCGGTCGCCGAGCCGGCCGCCGACGCCGGACGGGTGGTGACCGTCCCGGCGGGCTTCGGCTGGGACGACATCGGCGACTTCGACTCGCTCGCGAAGCTCCTGGGCGGCGAGGGCACGACCGTCCTCGGCGACGCCGAGCTCGTCGAGGCGATCGACGCGACCGGCCTGGTCGTCCCGGCGGGCGGCCGGATGGTCGCCGTGGTCGGCCTCGACGACGTGGTCGTCGTGGACACCCCGGACGCCGTGCTGGTGACCACCCGGGCCCGGGCGCAGCAGGTCAAGCAGGTCGTCGACGCGCTCAAGGAGCGGGGACGCGACGACCTGACCGTAGCTAGGTCGCGTTCGGTTCAGGCGAGTCGGTGTAGGGGTAGTCCTTCATGAACTCCGCCAGCGCCTCGCCGCTGGGCTCCGAGCAGTACTGCCAGATGCCCTGCGTGTTGTCGCCGCCCACCCAGTGCGAGAAGGCGATGTGCTGACCCTCCGGGAACGCCTTGCTCTCCTTGACGTCGTCGGACGTCCAGGGCGCGGCGATGAACTTGAACCGGAAGTTGCTGTCGCTCACGTCGAGCTTCTTGGCGATGCCCTCGACCTGGACCAGCTTGTCGGGGTCGTCGGCGATCGTCTCGTCGTACCAGAGGATCGTGTAGCCGTGCTCGAGGTTGTGCACGAGCGACTCCAGCTCGGGGCGGTCGTCGTCGGTGTAGAACCGCTTGTCGATCGGGGCGGGCGCCACGCCTGCCTCGTTCCAGTGCGGGCCGAACGCCGGCGGCGCGTCCTCGTAGGTGATCTGCTCCCCGGTGGTCCGGTGGTCGCTCTCGCCCTCGGCGCTCTTCTTCACGATGTCGCCGCAGACGGACGCCGGCGCGCCGATCGAGGCCAGGTCGACGTCGTTGAACTGCCGCAGCTCCCACCAGTCCTTGACCGGGCGGTAGGCGGCGGCCCCGACGATGAGCAGGGAGATCACGACGCAGACGCCGACGATCATCAGGCCGCGGCGCTTCTCGGCGCCCTTCTGCTTCTTCTTGATGTCGTCGATGACCTTCTGGCGGTCGGACTTGGCGGCTTTGGCCACGGCTCGGCATACCTCAATCTGGGGACGGGTCGCGCAGAGTCTACGGAGTAAGGGGGCGCAACCCGATATCGCCGTCCGCCGGGGGGTCGTCGGCGCGCCAGCCGTGGGCGAAGGCCACGATCCGTACGGCGGCCAGGTGCCCGGGATCGTCCAGCCGCAGCCCCGCCTCTGCGAGCGCCCGGTGCAGCTCGTCGAGCGGCACGGGAGCTCCGAACGGCGCGGCGTCGCCGGGCTCGCCCCGGGCGGCGCGCAGCACTGCCTCGCGGGCGCCGTAGCCGAACAGGTCGGCGCCCTCCGCCCGGATCAGCGCCGCTGCGCCCGGCCCGTCATCACCGGCCGGCAGCACGAGGTCGGCCCGCCCCCGGACGACAGCGAACGGGCGGCCCCCGAGCTTGCCCTGCGCCAGCTCGGCCAGACCGGCGAGCTCGTCCGCGACCGCGGGTGCGGTGACGGCCAGCTCGTTGCCGTGGGCGTCGAGGCGGCCGGCGTACACCTCGGCGACGTGGATGCCGGCCGCGCCGACCGCGATGTCGGTCTGACCCTCCCGCCAGGCCCGCCCGGCGGTGTCGGTGACCACCACGCCAACGTTGCGGCCGCTGCGCGGACGCGATGTCGGCGCGCAGCCGGCGAGCCGACGCGTCGGGATCCTCGGGGAGCAGCACGACGGAGCCGCGCGCCACGTTGGAGTTGTCGATCCCGCCCGCGGCCAGGGTCAGCCCGTGCCGGGTCCGCACGATCGTGGTCGGGCCGCGCCGGGCCACCACCCGCACGGTCTCGCCGGGCAGCAGCGCGTCGCGGTCGCCGGCGACGACCCGGCCCTCGGCCTTGGCGACCACCTTGCTGGTGACCGCCACGATCTCGCCGTCGGCGAGGTCGACGAGGGGCAGCAGCAGGGCCACGAGGTCGTCACCGGCGGCCACCTCCGGCACCCCGTCGGGTGCGTACGCCGACACCTCGGGCACGTCAGGACACCAGCCGTACGGCGGCCGCGGCCATCGCGGCGGTCGCGTCGTGGTCGGTCATCATCAGCGGTACGGCGGCACACGCGATGCCCTCCGCGCGCACCCGGTCCACGGCGTCGGCGTCGCGCTCGTCGACCAGCCAGCCGTCGAGGACCCCGCCGTCAGAGCGGGCGCCGTAGTGGAGCCCGACCGCGGCGGCGCTGACCTCGACGCCGATCGAGGTCAGCATCTGCTCGGCCATCCCGCGCACGTGGGTTCCGCCGACGATGGGGGACAGGCCCACGACCGGGGCCCTGGTGGCGGTCAGCGCCTCGCGCACTCGAGGGACGCCGAGGATGGTGCCGACGGACACGACCGGGTTCGACGGCGGCAGGATCACCAGGTCGGCGTCGGTGATCGCGTCGATCACTCCCGGCGCGGGCTCGCACTCGTCGAGGCCGACGAACACCACCGCCTCGGCGGGCACCTCGGCGCGCAGCCGCACCCAGTACTCCTGGAAGTGCACGACCCGGCGGCCGCTCGGGGACTCGGGGTCGGGGATCGCCACGTGCGTCTCGACCCGGTCGTCGGTCATCGGCAGCAACCGCACCCCGGGCTCCCAGCGGCGACACAGCGCCTGTGTCACCTCGGAGAGCCGGTATCCGGCGTCGAGCATCTGGGTGCGCACCAGGTGGGTGCCGATGTCGCGGTCCCCGAGCCCGAACCAGGTCGGCTCGACGCCGTACGCCGCCAGCTCCTCCTTGACGCTCCAGGTCTCCTCGCGCCGCCCCCAGCCACGCTCGAGGTCGATGCCGTCACCGAGCGTGTACATCACGGTGTCCAGGTCCGGGCACACCTTGAGCCCGTGGATCCACAGGTCGTCCGCGGTGTTGGCGATGACGGTGATCTCGGCCTCCGCAGAGACCCCCGGCAGCCCGTCGGCGGCGAGCGCGTGCCGGAGGCCCTGCAAGAACTTGGCGCCCCCCATTCCTCCGGAGAGCACGGTGAGCCTGGTCCTGGGGTTGTCCATGCGGCGTACTCTGCCCGGTCGGGTGGGGGACCCGAGCGGCGGCCCTGGTCTGGGCCATACCAGACTTTCGCTTGACTTTCGGGTTACGACAGGCGTGTAATTCCCACAGTGTCATTCGTTATCGGCTGGGTAACGGAGCAGGGTCGAGAACAATGGGGTCGAAAGGGGCGGTGGGCGATGAGAGAGCTCTTCTTGATCGAGCCGGACGCCGAGGACGTGGGTTGGCAGGACCGTGCGCTGTGCGCACAGACCGACCCGGAGGCGTTTTTTCCTGAGAAGGGTGGGTCCACGCGGGAGGCGAAGAAGGTCTGCCTGACGTGTGAGGTGCGTGACGAGTGCCTGGAGTCGGCACTGATGAATGACGAGCGCTTCGGCATCTGGGGCGGTCTCTCCGAGAGGGAGCGCCGCAAGCTGAAGAAGCGCGCCGTCTGACCTGGCGTAGACCAGGACTCGGCGAGGAGTGCCCCGGCCGTCGGCCGGGGCCCCTTGCTTTTTGGCACTCCTCACGTGCGGTGCCTGCGGAACAGCAGGCTGACGGCCGCCAGGGCGAGGCCGAGCCCGGCCGCCACCAGGAAGACCAGGTCGTAGCCCTCGGCGAGGGCGGTCGGGGAGCTCCCGGTGGCTCTCGTGCCGGCGGCGGTCGCGAGCACCGCCAGGCCGATCGACCCACCGACCTGGCTCGCCGTGTTCGCCAGTCCGCCGACGATCCCCGCGTCACCTGCCGGTACGTCGGCCGTCGCGGCGGCCATCAGCGTGGGGAACGTCAGCCCTATCCCGACCGCGATCAGCAACGTGGGGCCAGGCCGGTGACGTAGTCGCTGCCGGCATCGGCCTGCGACAGCCAGCCGAAACCTGCCAGGAAGAAGGCGGCGCCGGCGAGCACCAGCGGCGCACCCCACTCGCGGCAGCAGGGCGGGGCCCATCGCGCGACCACCATGAACAGCACCGCTGCGGGCGTAAACTTCTGCAGGAAGAGCGAGGTGAAGTACCACATCGCGATGGCGATGGCTCCGAACAACAGCAGCATGACGTTGCCGACGACCACGCCACGGACCCCGAACAGCCGCAGGGGCAGCATCGGCTGGGCCGCGACCCGGGCCTGCCCCACCCAGGCGGTCGCTATCGGAGTCGCATCCTCGGGGGCTGTCTGGGCGTTTCGGGCCGATGGCTAGGGTGGCGGATCGTGCCCGATGCCTTCCCCGATCCTCTCGCGTCGCCGTGCTGCTGGTCAGCCACGACGGCGCGCGGTGGCTACCCGCGGTGATCGAGGGCATCCGGGCGCAGACCGCCCCGCTTGATCCAAGGGGTGGCGGTCGACACCGGCAGCAAGGACGAGAGCGCCGACCTGCTCGAGCAGGCCTTCGGCGACGTCCAGCGGGTCACGGGGGCCACCGGCTACCCGGGCGCCGTCGAGATCGGCCTCGAACGCCTCCGGACCACGGCCCCCGACTGTGAGTGGGTCTGGCTGCTGCACGACGACTCCAACCCCGAGCCGGGCGCGCTGGCCGCGCTGCTCGCCGTCGCGGACCAGCACCCGGAGGTCGACATCCTCGGCCCCAAGCTGCGCGAGTGGCCCTCGCTGCGCCGGCTGCTGGAGCTCGGCATCACGATCTCCGGCACCGGCCGTCGGGAGACCGGCCTGGAGCGCGGCGAGTACGACCAGGGCCAGCACGACGAGGTGCGCGCCGTGCTCGCGGTCAACACCGCCGGGATGCTGGTCCGCCGCCGGGTGCTCGAGGAGCTGGGCGGCTTCGACGACCAGCTCGCGATCTTCGGCAACGACGTCGACTTCGGCTGGCGCGCGGCGGCGGCGGGTCACACCACGATGGTGGTGCCCGCGGCGGTCGTGTTCCACGCGGAGGCGGCCCACCGCGGGATCCGCCGTACCCCGCTGACCGGACGGCACACCCACTACCAGGAGCGCCGGGCGGCGCTCTACACGCTGTTGGTCAACTCCCGCCCGTGGGCGCTGCCCCTGCAGGCGATCCGGCTGGCGTTCGGCACCGTGCTGCGGATGATCGGGTTCCTGCTGGTCCGGTCCGTCGGTGAGGCGCTCGACGACCTCGCCGCGCTCGTGTCCCTGTACTCCAGCCCCGGCGAGATCATCGCCGCCCGGCGGGAGCGCCGCGGCCTGCAGACCGCCGAGCCCGACGCCGTACGCCGGCTGCTGTCGCCGTGGTGGGTGCCCTACCGGCACGGCCTCGACTTCGTCAGCGACCTGGCGGCCGCCGCCACCAACCAGGCGGCCGACGTGGCCGAGCGGCGCCGGGCCGCGGCCGCCGAGCGCGACCCCTCGTCGATGGCCGCCCGGCGGCAGACTGCCCTCGACGACGAGGAGGAGTACGTCGACACCGGCCTCGCGGCCAGGTTCCTCACCAACCCGGTCGCCGTGGTGCTCGCCATCTTCGTGGTGCTCGCCCTGATCGGGGCGCGGGCCGGGTTCGGCGACGTGACCGGTGGCGGCCTCTCGCCGGCCCCCGACTCCGCCGGCGACTGGTGGCGGCTGCACCTCGAGTCCTGGCACCCGCTCGCGCTCGGCACCGACGTCCCGGCGCCGCCGTACATCGCACCGCTCGCGCTCCTCGCCTCGCTGCTCGGCACCACCTGGACGGTGTCGGCGCTGCTCGTGCTCGCCGTGCCGTTCGCGCTGTGGGGCGCCTGGCGGTTCCTCCGGGTGGTCGGGCGGCTGGTGAGCCCCCAGGGTGCGTCACGATGGCTGCTGCTCTGGGGCGCGGCGACGTACTCCCTGGTGCCGGTCGCCGCGGGCGCCTGGGGTGACGGACGGCTCGGACCGGTCGTGTCCGGGGCACTGCTGCCCTGGCTGGCCCACGCCGCGCTCGGCTTCGCCGACCCGGACCCCGATCGGCGCTGGCGCGCCGCCTGGCGGACCGGGCTGCTGCTCGCCCTGGTCTCGGCGTTCAGCCCGGTCGCGTGGCTCTTCGGCCTGACCCTCGGTCTGGTCGTGCTCGCCGCCGCGTCCCGGATCCTGCCGGGCGCCGTCGCGGACCGCTCGGTGTGGGGACCACCCGCGACCGCGGTCGGCGTGGTGCCGGTGCTGCTCGCCCCCTGGTGGCTACCCGCGGTGCTCAACGGCGCCGCCCAGGCGCTGATCCTCGACATCGGCAGGCTTCCGACCCCGTCGGTCGACACCCTCGACCTGCTGGCCGGCCGGATCGGCGGGCTGGGGGCGCCCTGGTGGGTGGGCATCGTGCTCGCCGTGCTCGCGCTGGCCGCGCTGGTGCCGACCGCGACCCGGATCCCGGTCCTGGTCTGCTGGATGGCGGCCGCCGTCGCCGCGGTGCTCGCCGGGGTGCTCGGCAACATCACCCTCTCGCTGACCGCGACCGACACCCAGGCCGGAGTCATGTTCCTGGTGGTCGCCCTGCAGGCCTGCTTCATCACCGCGACGGTGATCGCCGGGCAGCGACTCGATCTCCGCCGCGTCGGGGCGCGGCTCCGGGGTCCGGTGATCGCGGTCGTGGTCGTGGCCGCCGCGGTACCGCTGGTCGGCCTCGGCTGGTGGATCTCCGGCACCGACGAGGCGCTCGCCGACGACGCGGCGTCCGGCATCCCGGCGTACATGGTGCAGAGCGCGGAGACCGGAGCGGAGCACGGCATCCTGGTCGTCCGCGGCGACGTCGAGAACGGCCTGACCTACACGGTCCGCCGGGGTGACGGCGTCACCATCGGCGAGGACGAGATCATCGGCCTCGCCGGCGAGGACGACGCGTTCGACCGCCACCGTCCGCACCCTCACGTCCCGGCCCACCCCCGAGGTGGTCGAGACCCTGGCCGACCGCGGGATCGAGTACGTCGTGCTGCCCGCGCCCGCCGACGGCTCGGTGGCCGCGGCTCTCGACGCGACCGGCGGGCTGGTCCAGGCGAGTGCCGACGACCGCGCGACGCGCGCCTGGCAGGTGAGCCGGCCCCTCGACCCTGATGCCGTCGACGGTCCCCGGTCCTGGCTGCGGATCGGGCTCCTGGTCCTGCAGGGACTGGCGTTGATCGCCGTGCTGGTGCTCTGCCTGCCGACGCTGCGAGCGAGGCGGTCCGAATGAGCACACCCACGCCCGGACGCCGCAGCGCCGCCCGCCAGAGCGGTCCGCGCATCGACGTCACCATGCTGCTCGCGGTCGGCCTCCCCCTGCTCGCCCTGGTGGCGGTCCTGCTCGTCCGCCCCGGCGACACCCAGGGGGACGACGTCGCACCCGAGAAGACCGCGCTCACCCGCGCGACGGTGATCTGTCCCTCCGGGGACCCCGGCATCGTCGTGGCCAGTGACACGGACGCGTCCGGCGAGGCGCTCGTCCGCCAGGGGCGTCAGGAGGAGTCCGCGGAGCTGGCTCCGCGACGGCCCACCGAAGTCAGTACCGGCGAGGCGCCGGCGGTGGTCACCACCGAGGGCGATCTCGCGCCCGGCCTGCTGGCGGGCCGCTTCGGCGAGCCACTGGTCGCTCCCGAGTGCCGGGCTCCGGCCTTCGACGAGTGGTTCACGGGCGTCGGCGCGGGCGCCAAGCACTCGTCGGTGCTCGAGCTGGTCAACCCCGACCCCGGACCGGCCGTGGTCGACGTGCTCGCCTACGGCCGTCGCGGGCCGGTCGACGCGCCCGCGCTGCGCGGGGTCGCGGTGCCCGGCCGGTCCGTCGTCAACCTCGACCTCGCGCAGGAGGTGCCGCGCCGCGACGACCTGGCGCTGCACGTCACGACCACCAGGGGCCGGGTCTCCGCCTCCGTCCTGGACACCTACGACGAGCTCGGCTCCAGCGGCTCGGCCACCGACTACCTGCCGTCGCAGGCCGCCCCGGCCACCAGCAACCTGCTGCTCGGACTGCCCGACGGCACCGGCCGCCGGACGCTGCTCCTGGGCAACCCTGCCGAGACCGAGACCCGCGCCAGCATCAAGGTCGTCACCGAGGACGCGGTGTTCGCCGCCGTGGGCACCGACGACATCGTGATCCCACCGCAGAGCGTCGCCCGGGTGTCGGTCGCCACGCTGTTGCGCGGGAAGAACGCGGCCGACGCGATGGGCCTGCTCGTCGAGTCCAGCGCCCCGGTGACTGCCTCCGCGCGGTTACTACGTCGACGGCGACCTGACCCACGCCGTCCCACCCGAACCGGTCGAGGAGACCTCGGTGATCGTCCCGACGGGCGACAAGCAGCTGCTGGTCGCCGGCGCCGTCCGGGCCGGCGCCGTCTCGGTCGTCTCCCGGGACGCCGACGGCGAGGTCGTGGCCGAGGACCGGCTCGAGGTCGCGGCCGGCCGCGGCGGCGTGCTCGAGCTGCCGGACGAGGCGGTCCTGGTGCGGGTCAGCACCAACGGCACCGCCGTCGACGGGACGGTGCTGGCCACCGGCGACGGCGCGGCTGTCTTCCGGCTGCGGCCCCTGCAGCGCAGCGGGCTGATCGCCGACGTCCGCCCCGGGCTGCCCTAGGCCTAGCTCTCGTCGTCGGCGCCGGGGTAGCGAGGATCGACCTGCGCCGGGTCGATGCCGAGCAGCTCGGCCACCTGCTCGACGACCACGGTCACCACCAGCTGCTCCAGGTCGGCGCGGGTCGCGCAGCGGTGCTCGATGGGGCGGCGGAACACCACCAGCCGGGTGGGCGTCGTACCGCTGCCGCGGACCAGCGAGGCCAGCGGCACCCGGTCGGTGTCCCAGTCGTCGGGGATCTGGGGCGCGTCCTCGACGGCGTACTCCACCAGCCCGAGGTGCTCCTGCCAGCGTTCGTCGAGCTCCGTGACGACGTCGAGGACGAGCGCGTCGAAGCGCTCTCGCCGGGTCCGCAGCTCGGGCGTGCCCGGGTCGCGCGGCCGGACCGCGGGACCGCGCATCCCGCGTCCCCGTCGATCGCGTGTCCGTCGTCTGCCCACGGCCGCGAGCCTAAACGGGCGTGGCCGGAGCGCGAGGTACCGTCAGCCGCGTGAGTCTCGCCCGGCGCTGTTCGCGTACTCCCTGCGGCCGAGCGGCCGTCGCCACGCTGACCTATGTCTACGCCGACCAGACCGCCGTGCTCGGCCCGCTGGCGACGTACGCCGAGCCGCATGCCTACGACCTGTGCGAGGTCCACAGCGAACGCCTCTCGGCGCCGCGAGGGTGGGAGGTGCTGCGGCTGGCCAACGACCGCCCCGCCCCGGGGCCCTCCGAGGACGACCTGCTCGCGCTCGCCGACGCGGTGCGCGAGGCCGGCCGGCCGGCACCGCCGCCCCGGGTCGACCCGGCGGCCGAGACCGGCCGCGAGTCGACCCGCCGGGGGCACCTGCGGGTGCTCACCACCGACTGAGACCGGGCCTCGCCTCACCCACTAGGGTCGTTCGCATGGCCGACACCCTCGACCCGTCGAACGTGCACGCGATCTTCAAGGCGTACGACGTGCGCGGGACCGTCCCGGACCAGCTCGACGAGAACCTCGCCCGGGCGACCGGCCGGGCCTACGTCGAGGTGGTCGGCGCCGACAAGGTCGTCGTCGGCCACGACATGCGGCCCAGCTCTCCCGGCCTGGCCGGCGCGTTCGCCGACGGTGCGACCTCCGCGGGCGCGGACGTGACCATGATCGGGCTGGCCTCGACCGACCAGCTCTACTTCGCCTCCGGCCACCTCCAGATGCCGGGGGCGATGTTCACCGCGAGCCACAACCCCGCGCAGTACAACGGCATCAAGATGTGCCGCACCAACGCCTCGCCGATCGGGCTGGAGTCCGGCCTGGCCGAGATCCGCGACCGGGCGCTCGCCGACGCCCCGGAGCCCAGCAACGGGAGCGGGTCGATCGAGGAGCACGACGTCCTCGACGCCTACGCCGCCCACCTGCTCTCGCTCGCCCCTGTCCAGGGCCGCCGCCTGAAGGTCGTCGTCGACGCCGGCAACGGGATGGCCGGACACACCGCCCCCGCCGTCTTCGGGCGGCTCGGCGACACCGTCGAGCTGGTGCCGCTGTACTTCGAGCTCGACGGCACGTTCCCCAACCACGAGGCCAACCCGATCGAGGCGGAGAACCTGGTCGACCTCCAGAAGGCCGTCGTCGCCGAGGACGCCGACGTGGGCCTGGCCTTCGACGGCGACGCCGACCGGTGCTTCGTGGTCGACGAGAACGGCCGTGCCGTCTCGCCGTCGACCCTGACCGCCCTGATCGCGGCCCGCGAGCTGGCCAAGGAGCCGGGCTCGGTGGTGATCCACAACCTGATCACCAGCCGGGCGGTGCCCGAGATGGTCACCGAGCTCGGCGGCACCCCGGTGCGCACCCGGGTGGGCCATTCCTACATCAAGGCGACCATGGCCGAGACCGACGCGATCTTCGGCGGCGAGCACAGCGGGCACTTCTACTTCCGCGACTTCTGGCGCGCCGACTCGGGCATGCTCGCCGCGCTGCACACCCTGGCGGCGCTCGCCGAGACCGACGGCTCGCTCTCCGCCCTGCTGGCCGACTACGAGCGCTACCCGCTGAGCGGCGAGATCAACTCCGAGGTCGCCGACCAGGCCGCGGTGATCGAGGAGCTGGAGTCGGCGTACGCCGGACGCGACGGCGTCACGACCGACCGGCTCGACGGCCTCAGCGTGAGCCATCCCGACTGGACCTTCAACGTGCGCCCGTCCAACACCGAGCCGCTGCTCCGGCTCAACGTCGAGGGCAAGGACGAGGCGACCATGGTGGCGACCCGCGACGACGTGCTCGCCCTGATCCGGAAGGACCGGTGAACCGAATGAGCAAGGTCGAGCTCGACCCGCAGCTGCTGGAGATCATCGTCTGCCCCGCCTGCCGGGCGGACCTGGACCTCGTCGAGTCCGGCGAGATCGCCGAGCTGGTGTGCCAGGGCTGCGGCCTGGCCTACCCGGTCCGCGACAACATCCCGGTGCTGCTGGTCGACGAAGCGCGCAAGCCCGGCTCCTAGTGCGATGACCTGGTTCGACGAGTCCCGCCTCGACGACGAGAGCGCCCTGGGGTCGGCCGACCTGCGCCTGCGCACGCTCGCCGAGTCCGGTGCCCGCGTCCGCCGCGAGGCCGGCGAGGCCGTGGCGGCCACCGACGAGGCGGTCGCCCGCGCCCAGGACGCCCGGCCCCGCGCGGTGATCGCCGCCGGCCCCGACTCGCGGCTGCTGCGGGCGGTGCTCGAGCCGTGGTGCCCCGTGCCGTTCGTCGCGTGGCCGTCGCCCGCTCTCCCCGGGTGGGCCGGCAGCCTCGACCTGGTGGTCGTGCTCGCCCCCGACGGCGCCGACACCGGGACCGCGTCGGCCGTGGCCGAGGCGGTACGCCGTGGCTGCCAGCTCGTGGTCGCGTGTCCTCCGGGCTCCATCGTCGCCGAGCACGCCGCCGGCCGGTGGAGCACGATCCTGCCCACCGCCACCCGTGACCAGCTGGCCACCGCCGTGGTGATGCTCCGCTTCCTCGACCGGATCGCGCTCGGCCCCAGCGCCGACCCGGAGGAGGTGGCGAACGCTCTCGACGACGTCGCCACCGCGTGCTCGCCGCACCGCGACATCGCGGTCAACCCGGCCAAGGTCCTGGCGATCTCGCTGGCCGACGCCAACCCTCTCGTCTGGGGCGGGTCCGTGCTCGCCGCGCGGGCCGCGCGCCGGGTGGCCGAGTCGATCCGCCGGGCGAGCGGCCGGACCGCGCTGGCCGGCGACGCCGAGCACCTCCTGCCGGTCATCGAGGCGGCCCGGCCCCGCGACGTGTTCGACGACCCGTTCGCGGAGGGTGGCGGGGACCTGCGGCCGGTGCTGGTGATCCTCGACGACGGCGCGGAGGATGCGGTCGTCCGCGAGCACCGCGGTCGGCTCAAGGCGGCCGCCGGCGCGCAGTCGGTACGCATCGAGACGGTGACCGCCGAGGAGCCCAGCGAGGTGGCGCGCTACGCGTCCCTGCTGCTCAGCGGCACGTACGCCGCGGAGTACCTCCGCCTGGGCCTGGTCGAGGACTAGCGCCGTGGCCCCCACCACCCGGGACCCGTGGCTGGACAACGCGAAGATGGCGCTGGTGACGCTGGTCGTCATCGGGCACGCCTGGACCCTCCTGCCGCAGACGACGCTGAACAACCACTTCTACGACTTCCTCTACGCCTGGCACATCCCGGCGTTCGTCTTCGTCACCGGCTATCTCTCGCGCGGGTTCGCCTACACGCCACAGCGGTTCTGGCAGCTGTTCCGCACGGTGGTCGTGCCGTACCTGATCTTCGAGTGCGCGTTCGCGCTGTTCCGGGTGCACGTCGGCGGGGAGAACCTCGAGGACCTCTTCGCCGACCCTCACTGGCCGCTGTGGTACCTCTCGGCGCTGTTCTTCTGGCGGCTGATGACGCCGATCTTCCGGCCGATGTGGGGCGGGGTCGTGGTGGCGATCGTGCTGAGCCTGCTGGCCGGGCTCTGGCTGGGCGACACCCTCGACCTGGCGCGGGTGTTCGGGCTGCTGCCGTTCTTCGTCCTCGGGCTGAAGGCCACCCCCGAGCGCCTCGAGCCGTTGCGCGCGCAGTGGGTCAAGGTCGCCGCCGTTGTGGTCTTCGTCGGCATCGCGGTGCTCACCCGCTACACCGACCGGATCGCGGCCACCGAGTGGCTCTACTACCGCTCCCGCTACGACGAGATGGACGTCAGCGACCCCGAGGCCGTCGTGATCCGGCTGGCCGTGCTCGCGATCGGAGCCCTGGGGGCGTTCGCGTTCCTCGCTCTCGTGCCCCGCGCCGGCGGGTGGTTCGCGCGGATGGGCGCCTACACCCTGGTCGTCTACCTGTTCCACGGCTTCGTCATCAAGGGCGTGGAATACACCGACTTCCCGGGCTGGGCGGTCGGGCGCCCCGACCTCGCGCTCGCCCTGACGACCGTCGGCGGGCTGTTGCTGGCCCTGTTCCTGGCCTGGCGGCCGCTGGCCTCCCGGCTCCAGGACGTCGTCGACCCCTTCGGGTACGCCGAGCGCCATGCGCGGCACGCGGTCGCGATCACTGCGGTCGCGACCGAGGACGAACCCGGCGGTCCGGTCGTGCGGCACGACGAGCCGACTCGATAACCTTCGGCGCATGGCAGCAGACGGCGGCACCAAGGCGGTCGTGGCCGCGCTCCTGGCGAACACCGGCATCGCGATCACGAAGTTCGTCGCGTTCTCCCTCACCGGCATCTCCTCGATGCTGGCCGAGGCGATCCACTCGGTCGCCGACGCCGGCAACCAGGGCCTGCTGCTGCTCGGCGGCAAGCAGGTCGCCAGCGCGAGGCACACCGAGGAGCACCCGTTCGGCTTCGGCCGCGAGCGCTACATCTACGCCTTCATCGTGGCCATCGTGCTGTTCAGCGTCGGCGGCCTGTTCGCGCTCTACGAGGCGTACCACAAGTGGCACGAGATCCATGAGGGTCACGCCCACCTCGAGAGCGGCGTGGAAGCTTAGGTGCCGCTGTTCGTGCTCGGGGTCGCGATCGTGCTGGAGTGCTTTCCTTCCGCACCGCGATCATCGAGACCAACAAGGTCCGGGGCGACGCGTCGTACTGGTCGTTCATCCGGCGGGCCAAGCAGCCCGAGCTCCCGGTGATCCTGCTCGAGGACCTCGCGGCGCTGCTCGGCCTGGTCTTCGCGTTCGTCGGCGTCGCGCTCACGCTCATCACCGAGAACCACTACTGGGACGTCGCCGGCACCGCGATGATCGGCGTCCTGCTCGTCGTCGTCGCGATCACCCTGGCCATCGAGACCAAGAGCCTGCTGCTCGGCGAGTCCGCCGCACCCGAGGCCCAGGACCGGATCCAGGCCGCGCTGCAGACGCGCCGGACGGCTTCGACCGGGTCATCCACATGAAGACGCTGCACCTCGGCCCGGAGGAGCTGCTGGTCGCCGCCAAGGTCGCCGTGCGTCAGGGGGCCACGGCCGAGGAGGTCGCGGCGTCGATCGACGCCGCGGAGCGCGCCGTCCGGGAGGCCGAGCCGACCGCCCAGGTCATCTACCTCGAGCCCGACATCTACCGGGCCGACTACGTCGCCGGCCGAGCGGCCGGAGCCGCCGCCGCCCGCGGTGCACTGAGCCCGTCACCTCTCCTGGTCCAGACGGGTTGCCGCCGTGGGTGTGTCGAGGATTCTGCGTTCGGGCTGAACGCGTTCTAACCTCGCCGCAAGATCTCTCGCACGATCAGGAGCGCATTCGCATGGACTTCAAGGTTGCCGACCTCTCCCTGGCCGACTTCGGCCGCACCGAGATCAACCTCGCCGAGCACGAGATGCCCGGCCTGATGGCGATGCGCGAGCGCTACGGCGACAGCAAGCCGCTCGCCGGCGCCCGGATCGCCGGCTCGCTGCACATGACGATCCAGACCGCCGTGCTGATCGAGACGCTGACCGCGCTGGGCGCCGAGGTCCGCTGGGCCTCCTGCAACATCTTCTCGACCCAGGACCACGCCGCGGCCGCGGTCGCGGTCGGCCCGACGGGCACCGTCGACAACCCGCAGGGGTGCCGGTCTTCGCCTGGAAGGGCGAGACGCTGGAGGAGTACTGGTGGTGCACCCAGCAGATCCTGCGCTGGCCCGGCGACACGTTCGCCAACATGATCCTCGACGACGGCGGCGACGCCACGCTGCTGGTCCACCTCGGCGTGGAGGCGGAGAAGAAGGGCCAGGCGCCCGACCCCGCCACCGCCACCAGCGGTGAGCAGAAGATCATCTTCGAGGTCCTGCAGCAGTCGCTGTCCGAGTCGACGGACCGCTGGACCCAGATCGCCGGCGAGATCAAGGGCGTCACCGAGGAGACCACGACCGGTGTGCACCGGCTCTACGAGATGATGAAGGAAGGCTCGCTGCTCTTCCCGGCCATCAACGTCAACGACTCGGTCACCAAGTCCAAGTTCGACAACAAGTACGGCTGCCGCCACTCGCTGATCGACGGCATCAACCGGGCCACCGACGTGCTGATCGGCGGCAAGGTCGCCGTGGTCTGCGGCTACGGCGACGTCGGCAAGGGCTGCGCGGAGTCGCTGCGCGGCCAGGGCGCCCGGGTCATCGTCACCGAGATCGACCCGATCTGCGCGCTGCAGGCGGCCATGGACGGCTACCAGGTCTCCACCCTCGACGACGTGCTCGACATCGCCGACATCATCATCACCGCGACCGGCAACAAGGACGTCGTCACCGTCGAGCAGATGGAGCGGATGAAGCACCAGGCGATCCTGGGCAACATCGGCCACTTCGACAACGAGATCGACATGGCCGGCCTCGAGACGCCCGGGCGTCGCCGAGCGCAAGAACGTCAAGCCGCAGGTCGACGTCTGGACCTTCCCCGTCCGGCAACGACGATCATCGTGCTCTCCGAGGGCCGGCTGATGAACCTCGGCAACGCCACCGGCCACCCGTCGCTTCGTGATGTCGAACTCGTTCACCAACCAGGTGCTGGCCCAGATCGAGCTGTTCACCAAGCCCGAGGACTACCCGGTCGGCGTCTACGTGCTGCCCAAGCACCTCGACGAGGAGGTCGCCCGCCTGCACCTCGACGCGCTCGGCGTGAAGCTCACCAGCTCACCGACGAGCAGGCCGACTACCTCGGGCTGTCCGTCGAGGGCCCGTACAAGCCGGACCACGTACCGCTACTGAGCGGCTTCGGCGCCTGACAGGGCCCGACGCCGTGCGTTTGCCCGAGCGGTTCCACGGCGTGGGGCACTATTGACGACATGACGCAGCCCGCGCAGAGCTCCCTGGCCACCAAGGGCCGCGTGCTCGTCGTCGACGACGACGCCGCCCTGGCCGAGATGCTGACGATCGTGCTGCGCCAGGAGGGCTTCGACAGCCGGATGTGCACGCGGGGTGACGAGGCGCTCGACGAGTTCCGGGACTACAAGCCCGACGTGGTGCTGCTCGACCTGATGCTGCCCGGCAAGGACGGCATCGACGTCTGCAAGGAGATCCGCGCCGAGTCCGGCGTGCCGATCGTCATGCTGACCGCCAAGAGCGACACCGTCGACGTCGTCGTCGGCCTGGAGTCCGGCGCCGACGACTACGTCGTCAAGCCGTTCAAGCCCAAGGAGCTGGTCGCCCGGATCCGGGCCCGGCTCCGGCGCTTCGACACGAGCGCCCACGAGACCCTGAAGATCGGCGACCTGACCATCGACGTCGCCGGCCACGTCGGTCACCCGCGACGACGACACGATCAGCCTGACCCCGCTCGAGTTCGACCTGCTGCGTCTGCCTGGCCCGCAAGCCGTGGCAGGTGTTCACCCGCGAGGTGCTGCTCGAGCAGGTCTGGGGCTACCGGCACGCCGCCGACACCCGGCTGGTCAACGTGCACGTGCAGCGGCTGCGCTCCAAGGTCGAGCACGACCCGGAGAACCCCGAGATCGTGGTGACCGTGCGCGGCGTCGGCTACAAGGCGGGCACGGCATGAGGCTTCGATGTCACGGTTCTCGACGCGAGGCCTGACCGCCGCGCGTACGACGGGCCCTCACCTTCTGGCGCCGGTCCATCCAGGCGCGCGTCGTGGCCAGCACCCTGATCCTGTCCGCAGTGGTGGTGAGCGTGGTCGGGTGGTTCCTGCTCCAGCAGACCCGGGACGGCCTGCTCGACCAGCGGGTCGACGCGGTCGTCGCCGAGGCCAAGGGCGAGGTGCGTGAGGCCGAGGTCCGGCTCGACGCCGCCTCCGGTCTCGACGCCGACGCGACCCGCCAGCAGCAGGACCTGGCCGACCCGATCATCGCCCGCGGCGAGGTCCGCGACTTCAGCGTGGTGCTCACCGGTCCGAGTGGCCAGGGCCTCGACCTCGACGACAGCGGCGCCGTCTACACGACCGGGCTCGACACCGCGAGCGTGCCCGGCGTCCATGGCGCGGCGGTTCGACGAGATCGGCGCCACCACCGCGTGGACCTACACCACGATCCTCACCGAGGAGGACGGGCAGACCACCGAGCGACCGGGGATCGTGGTCGGCTCGCAGGTGCAGCTGCCGGCCGACGGGCAGCTCTACACGCTCTACTTCCTGTTCCCCCTGGAGGAGCAGGAGGAGACCCTCGCCCTGGTCACCCGGGCGCTTGTCACCGCCGGCGGCCTCCTGCTGGTCCTGGTCGCCGGCATCACCTGGCTGGTCACCCGGCAGGTCGTCACCCCGATCCGGATGGCCCGGCGGGTCGCCGAGCGGCTGGCCGCCGGCCGGCTGCAGGAGCGGCTGCGGGTCTCGGGCGAGGACGACCTCGCTCGCCTCGCGCACGTCGTTCAACCAGATGGCCAGCAACCTGCAGCGCCAGATCCGGCAGCTCGAGGAGCTGAGCCGGCTGCAGCGCCGCTTCGTCTCCGACGTCTCCCACGAGCTGCGCACCCCGCTCACGACCGTCCGGATGGCCGGCGACGTGCTGCACGACGCCCGCCAGGGCTTCGACTCCGCCACCGCTCGCGCGGCCGAGCTGCTGCAGACGGAGCTGGACCGCTTCGAGACCCTGCTCGTCGACCTGCTCGAGATCAGCCGGTTCGACGCGGGCGCCGCCGTGCTCGACGCCGACGACGTCAACCTCGTCGACGTCGTGCACCGGGTCGTCGACGCGACCCAGCCGCTCGCCGACCAGCGCGGCGTGCGGGTCCGCGTCGAGCGCCCCGGACCACGCGTGCCTCGCCGAGGCGGACCAGCGCCGGGTCGAGCGGATCGTGCGCAACCTGGTCACCAACGCGATCGACCACGCCGAGACCGGGGGCGCGGACCCCGGCGTCGTGGTCCGGTTGGACTCCGACGAGCACGCGGCCGCCGTCGTGGTCCGCGACTACGGCGTGGGCCTGGGCCCGGGGGAGTCCGCGATGGTGTTCAACCGGTTCTGGCGGGCCGACCCGGCCCGGGCCCGCACCAGCGGCGGCACCGGCCTGGGGCTGTCGATCTCGCTCGAGGACACCCACCTGCACGGCGGCTGGCTGCAGGCCTGGGGACGGCCGGGACAGGGAGCGCAGTTCCGGCTCACCCTGCCGCGCTACTCCGGCGATCCGCTCCGGCACAGCCCGCTGCCGCTGGTGCCCCTGGACGCCGACGAACGCATGGCGCCGCCGCCGCAAAGCCTGAAAGGGGCACCCCGATGACCCGGACCAGGCGCCGCGGCGCCCTCGTGGCGGTCGCGTCACTCACCCTCGCGCTCCTGGTCTCGGGATGTGTCGGGATGCCGGACGAGGGTCCGATCCACGAGAGCGATGCCTCCGCGGACTCCTCGGAACGACAGGCGTCCTCGATCGACGCCGTACCCCCGCGGCCACAGGCGCCGCCGGGCGACATCGTCGACGGCTTCCTCGCCGCCATGGGCGGCTGGCCGATCCAGATCGGCGTCGCCAAGCAGTTCCTCTCCGAGGAGGCCCGCGCGGCATGGCAGCCGGGTCAGGCGATGATCACCTTCGCCGACTCCCTGTCGCCGGAGGTGGCCGGCAACGAGGCCACGGTGCAGCTGTCGGGAGCGGAACGCCTCGACGCCAGCGGGGCCTGGCTGGGCGCGGTCCCGGAGTCCGAGCGGGAGCTCCACTTCGACCTGACGTTGGAGGACGGCGAGTACCGCATCACCAACCCTCGCGATGCCCTGGTCGTGCGGGCCGACTGGTTCGCCGAGCGGTTCATCCAGGTGTCGCTGTACTTCTTCGACCGGACCGGCCAGATCCTGGTGCCCGAGCCGGTCTTCGTCCCCCGTGGCGACCAGCTGGCCACCACGCTCACCAACCGGCTCCTCGAGCCGACCGAGAACCTGGAGGGGATCTCCCGCACCTACCTGCCGACGGTCGACGCCGGGCTGTCGGTGCCGGTCTCCGACGCGGGGGTCGCCGAGGTCAATCTCGGCGGCAGCAACGCCGGACCCCAGGATCCCGACGACCTCGACCGGATGCTCGCCCAGCTCGGCTGGACGCTGCGCCAGGTCCCCGGCGTACGCTCCCTCCGGGTCACGATCGGCGGCGAGGAGGTCCGGCTCCCCGGCGGGGACAGTGAGTACGGCGTCAACGAGGGGCAGCAGTACGACCCGGCCGGTGACACGGCCAACTCGCTGCTGTACGGCCTGCGCAACGGGCAGCTGGTCTACGGCGAGCCGGACACGCTCGCCCCGGCCGCGGGGCCCCTGGGCGAGGAGGCGGACCATGGCCTGCGCTCGGTCTCGGTGACCCTGGACGCCTCGGTCGCGGTGGGCGTGTCCGATGACGGGACGTCGCTCCTGCGCGCACCGCTGCGGGACGACCCGGCGGCCAGGATCAGGACGATCCTCAGCGGCGGCGCCGATCTGCTGCCGCCGGCGTGGGACTTCACCGGCCGCCTGTGGCTCGTCGACAACACGCCCACCGGCGCACGCATCGACTACCGGGCGGAGGGCGAGTTCAACACCCTCCGCGTGCCCGGCGTGAGCGGCCAGCACGTCCGGGCGTTCCTGGTCTCACGCGATGCCACGAGGTACGTCGCGGTGGTGCGCGGCGCCCGCGGCGACCAGCTGCGGGCGGGGCGGATCCTGTTCGACGGCCAGGGCGGGGTGGACGAGGCCGCGCCGAGCCGCCGGATCCAGATCGAGGGCGTGGACCGCGCCCGGATCTCGGACATCGCCTGGATCTCGCCGACGTCGGTCATCGTGCTCCGGCCGGTCTCCCGGGAGCAGTCGATCTTCGAGGTGCGCACGGTCGCCGTCGACGGTGCGCCGTCGGCCGCCGACGCGCTCACGACCTCGGTCCGGGGGGACGTGGAGGCGCTCGCGGCCGCCCCCGACTCCTCGACCACGCCGTACGCCGTCACTCCGGAGGGCCTCGTCGACCTGGACTCGCTGGCCCTCACGTCGTTCACCGGTGGACGGGTCACCTCGATCGGCTACGTCGGGTAGGCGGCGGTCCACAGGGGGCGCCGCGCCGGTTGTCCCGCGCCGGCACAGCCTGCTGGGCTGACCGGATGCTGCCCGACACGATCGGCGACCTGCTGCTGGGCAGTCGTTGCGTCGGCTGCGCGCGGCCCGGTCGGGTGCTGTGCCGCGAGCTGCGCCGGCACCCTGCCGGGGACGGCGGTGCCCGCATGGCCGTCCCCGACTCCGTCCGGCCTCGTCGTACCGTTCGCGGCCGCGGAGTACGCCGGCCTGGTGCGGGCCATGGTGCTGGCCCACAAGGAGCGCGGCGTGCTCGACCTGGCCGGCCCCCTCGGGTGGCTCCTCGCCGGCGCAGTCGCAGCGGCCCTCGCCGACCAGCCGGCCGGACCGGTCGTGCTGGTGCCGGTCCCATCGCGGGCCGCCAGCGTCCGCTCCCGGGGCCACGACCCGACCCAGGTCATCACCCTGCGGGCCGCTGCCTTCATGCGTGCGGCGGATCGGCCCGCCCTGGCCGCGTCACTGCTGCGACTGCGGCCGGGCGTGCGGGACCAGGCCGGCCTCGACGCCGAGGAGCGCCGCGCGAACCTCGACGGCTCGATGCGGTGCTCGGGCCGAGCCCTGGCGCGGCTGGCGACCCGGCGGCCACGGGCCCACGTCGTGGTGTGCGACGACGTGCTGACGACGGCTGCCACCGCGCGCGAGGCGCAGCGCGCTCTCGAGGCGGTCGGCCTGGGAGTCGTCGCGATCGCGGTGGTGGCGGCCACCCGCCGACGTACCCACGGAACGGAAAGTTCCGGGGCACGCCTTTCGTCGCAACCGGGCACGGACTAACGTCTGTGCATGGAGTCCGTCCGGGTCCGTGGTTGCGCCGAGTGGGAGCGCTTCATCCGATCCGGAGGAAGCGATCCGGCCCGGCAAGCCGATGCCAGTCGCAGGCGAAACGGTCCACGTAACCGCGGCCCTCGGGTCGCGGGATCACGGTGCGGCTTAGTCGTAAGTCCTGCCGTCCCCCGGTGGCCAGATGCCGCCGTCGAGGCGAGAAGGTCAGTAGTGGCACGCAAGCCGCGAGCGCCTCAGCAGGCGAATGTGGGGTCGAAGACCAGGTCGGCCGGACGGGCTCCATGCCGCACCACCGCCCCGGAGGCGCCGGTCTGACGAACCGTCGGCCGGCACCTCGAAAGCCAAACGTTGTTACGGGAGGTTCAGATGGAAGTTGTGGTCACCGGTCGTCACTGCGAGGTCACGGACAGGTTCCGGGAGCACGTCGAGGAGAAGCTGACGAAGCTGGAGAAGCACGATCACCGGATCATCCGGGTCCACGTCGAGGTCGACTGCGAACCCAACCCGCGTCAGCACGACCAGGCGGTTCACCTGGAGCTGACCGCCTTCTCCAAGGGACCGGTGATCCGGGCCGAGGCGGCCGCCGACCGACAAGATGGCGGCCCTCGACCTCGCCCTGGACAAGATGGCCGCGCAGATGCGCCGGGCCGCCGACCGGCGCCGGGTGCACCGCGGCCGGCACGCCCCGGTGTCGGTCGGACAGGCGCTCGCCGAGATGCCGGTCGACGGATCGGACCCGACGCCCGCGGACGACGACGACCACCACCGAGCGCCAGGTCGGCCCGATCACGGTCACCGGCGACGGCCCGCTCGTGGTGCGCGAGAAGACCCACCCGGCCAGCCCGATGACGCTCGACCAGGCGCTCTACGAGATGGAGCTGGTCGGCCACGACTTCTACCTGTTCGTCGACAAGGAGAGCGAGCGACCCGCGGTCGTCTACCGCCGCCGGGCTACGACTACGGCGTGATCTCGCTGGACCTCGGGCAGCGGAGATCCGTCCTGACCAGAAGGCTCTGGCCCGTTCGTGCCATGATGCAGTGCGTGTCAGATCTCGAATCATCCGCCCCGACCGCGCCGCGAGCCCGTCCGCGTGCTCGTGGTCGACGACCAGGAGCTGTTCCGCCGCGGCCTGACGATGCTGCTCGCCGTCGAGCCCGGCATCGAGGTCGTCGGCGAGGCCGGCGACGGCGTCGAGGGCACCGCGCTCGCCGAGAGCGCGGCGCCCGACGTGGTGCTGCTCGACGTCCGCATGCCCAAGCGCTCGGGCATCGAGGCGTGCCTGGCGATCAAGGAGGCCGTGCCCTCCGGCGAAGATCATCATGCTCACCGTCTCCGACGAGGAGGCCGACCTCTACGAGGCGGTCAAGAGCGGCGCCTCCGGCTACCTGCTCAAGGACTCCTCGATCGAGGAGGTCGCCCAGGCGGTCCGCGTGGTCGCCGACGGGCAGTCGCTGATCAGCCCGTCGATGGCGGTCAAGCTGATCGACGAGTTCAAGCAGATGTCGCAGCCCGAGACGAGCCCGGGCCCGGGCTCCGGCTCACCGAGCGCGAGCTCGAGGTGCTGCGGCTGGTGGCCCAGGGCCTCAACAACCGCGAGATCGCGGCACGGCTGTTCATCAGCGAGAACACCGTCAAGAACCACGTCCGCAACATCCTGGAGAAGCTGCAGCTCCACTCGCGGATGGAAGCGGTGATGTACGCCGTCCGGGAGAAGCTCCTCGACTTCCCGTCTTGACGGAGTCGCTCTCCCTGGCACAGGCCCGCCGGATCGCGCTGGGCGCCCAGGGTTCCTCGACCCGCGGCACGCCACGCCCACGATGCGCACCTTCGACCGCACGCTGGCCCGCACCGGCGTGCTCCAGGTCGACTCGGTCAACGTGCTCCAGCGCGCGCACTACATGCCGCTGTTCTCGCGGATGGGTCCCTACGACGTCGAGCTGCTGCGCCGGGCCGCCGAGCGCAAGCCGCGCCGGATCGTGGAGTACTGGGCGCACGTGCAGGCGTTCATGCCGGTCGACCTGTGGCCGGTGATGCAGCACCGGATGGACCACTACCGGGCCGAGCGCGGCAAGTGGCTCACCGCTGACGACGACCCAGGGTTCGAGGCCGAGGTGCTCGCCGAGGTGCGCGAGCCGCGGCGAGGCCACCGCGCGCGACCTCGACGACGGAGCGCCGCGGTCGCGGGAGAACTGGGGCTGGAACTGGTCGGACGCCCGCAAGATGCTCGACTACCTCTACATGTCCGGGCAGATCGCGATCGCCGGCCGCAACGGCCAGTTCGAGGTGCGTCTACGACCTGCCGGAGCGGGTGCTGCCGCGCGCGGTGCTCGAGGCGCCGACGCCGAACCGTCGCGGACGCGCTGTCGAGCTGGTCCGCCGCGCAGCCAGGTCGCACGGCGTCGCCACCGCCCAGTGCCTCGCGCGACTACTACCGGATGCGGCGCCAAGCGGGCCGCGCCCGCGATCGCGCAGCTCGTCGAGGAGGGCGAGCTGCTCCCGGTCAAGGTCGAGGGCTGGAAGCGCCCGGCGTACCTCCACCGCGACGCCCGGCTGCCGCGGCGGGTCGACGCCCGCGCCCTGCTCAGCCCGTTCGACCCGGTGGTGTGGGAGCGGGCGCGCACCGAGGCGCTGTTCGACTTCCACTACCGGATCGAGATCTACGTCCCGGCCGACAAGCGCGTGCACGGCTACTACGTGCTGCCGTTCCTCCTCGGCGACCGGATCGTCGCCCGGGTCGACCTCAAGGCCGACCGTCCGGCGGGACGGCTCGTGGTCAAGGCGGCGTACGCCGAGCCGGACGCGCCCCCGAGACCGCCGCGGAGCTGGCGGAGGAGCTGCGGGTGCTCGCGGGTGGCTGGGGCTCGACGACATCACGGTCGAGCCGCGCGGCGACCTGGCGCCGGCGCTCCGACGCGACCAGTTAGGGACCGCGTCCCCCCGCTGGGTAGAGTGGCCGACGCCCCTCAGTCAGCAAGGAGTCACTCCGCCGTGCCTGCCATCCTCGACAAGCTCCTCCGCATCGGCGAGGGCAAGATCCTCCGCCAGCTCGAGGCCATCGCCAAGGCCGTCAACGCCATCGAGGACGACTTCGTCGCGATGAGCGACGCCGAGCTCCAGGGGATGACCGACGAGTTCAAGGAGCGGCTCGCCAACGGCGAGACCCTCGACGACCTGATGCCCGAGGCGTTCGCCACCGTGCGCGAGGCCGCCAAGCGGGTCATCGGCCAGCGCCACTACGACGTCCAGATCATGGGCGGCGCGGCGCTGCACCTCGGCAACATCGCCGAGATGAAGACCGGTGAGGGCAAGACCCTGGTCGCCACGCTGCCGGCGTACCTCAACGCGCTCGCCGGCAAGGGCGTCCACATCGTCACCGTCAACGACTACCTGGCCAAGTACCACGCCGAGTGGATGGGCCGCATCCACCACTTCCTCGGCCTGACGACCGGCGTGATCCTGCCGCAGATGCGGCCCGACGAGCGTCGCGAGGCCTACGCCTGCGACATCACCTACGGCACCAACAACGAGCTCGGCTTCGACTACCTGCGCGACAACATGGCCAGCTCGATCGAGGACTGCGTCCAGCGCGGCCACCACTTCGCCATCGTCGACGAGGTCGACTCGATCCTGATCGACGAGGCGCGGACCCCGCTGATCATCAGCGGCCCGACGCAGGACGAGGTCAAGTGGTACGGCGAGTTCGCCAAGATCGCCCGCACCCTGGTCCGCGACGAGGACTACGAGGTCGACGAGAAGAAGCGCACCATCTCGGTGCTCGAGCCCGGCATCACCAAGGTCGAGGACCACCTCGGCATCGAGAACCTCTACGAGTCGGTCAACACCCCGCTCATCTCGTTCCTCAACAACTCCATCAAGGCCAAGGAGCTGTTCCGCAACGACAAGGAGTACGTCGTCATGGACGGCGAGGTGCTCATCGTCGACGAGCACACCGGCCGGATGCTCGCCGGGCCGCCGCTACAACGACGGCCTGCACCAGGCGATCGAGGCCAAGGAGGGCGTCACAGGTCCGCGAGGAGTACCAGACCCTCGCCACGGTCACCCTGCAGAACTACTTCCGCCTCTACGAGAAGCTCTCCGGCATGACCGGTACGGCCATGACCGAGGCCTCGCGAGTTCGACAAGATCTACAAGCCTCGGCGTGGTCCCGATCCCGACCAACAAGCCGATGGTCCGCGACGACCAGGCCGACCTCGTCTACCGCACCGAGGAGGCGAAGTACGACGCCGTCGTCGACGACATCGCCGAGCGGCACGAGAAGGGCCAGCCGATGCTGGTCGGCACCGTCTCGGTCGAGAAGTCCGAGCTGCTGTCCGGCCTGCTGAAGAAGCGCGGCGTCCCGCACACCGTCCTCAACGCCAAGGTGCACGCCGACGAGGCCAAGATCGTCGCGCATGGCCGGCCACAAGGGCGCGGTCACGGTCGCCACCAACATGGCCGGTCGAGGCACCGACATCATGCTCGGCGGCTCGGTCGAGTTCCTCGCCGACGCAGGAGCTGCGCAAGCAGGGCCTCGAGCCCGGTCGAGAACGCCGAGGAGTACGAAGCCGCCTGGCCCGGCGATGCTCGAGCGAGATCAAGGCCCAGGTCGCCAACGAGCACGACGAGGTCAAGGAGCTCGGCGGCCTCTACGTCGTCGGCACCGAGCGGCACGAGTCGCGCCGCATCGACAACCAGCTGCGCGGTCGTTCCGGCCGTCAGGGCGACCCGGGCGAGTCCCGGTTCTACCTGTCGCTGCAGGACGAGCTGATGCGGCTGTTCAAGTCCGACTGGGTCGACCGGGTGCTCCAGGTGCTCAAGATCCCCGACGACGTCCCGATCGAGAACAAGCGGGTCACCAGCGCGATCGCCAACGCCCAGGGCCAGGTCGAGTCGCAGAACTTCGAGTCCCGCAAGAACGTCCTCAAGTACGACGACGTGATGGACCGCCAGCGCAAGGTCATCTACGCCGAGCGCCGCGAGGTGCTCGAGGGCGCCGACCTCGAGGAGCAGATCCGGACCTTCATCGACGACGTCGTCGCCGGCTACGTCACCGGCTCGCTACCGAGGGCTTCTCCGAGGAGTGGGACCTCGAGCAGCTGTGGACCGACCTCGAGCCAGATCTAGCCGGTCTCGCTGTCGCTACGAGACCCTCGAGAAGGAGGCCGGCGGCCGCGGCAACCTCGACCGCGACGAGCTGATCGAGGCGCTGCAAGAAGGACGCCCACGCGGCGTACGACGCCCGCGAGGCCGAGGTCGGCGAGGAGGTCATGCGCGAGCTCGAGCGCCGCGTGCTGCTCTCGGTGCTCGACCGCAAGTGGCGCGAGCACCTCTACGAGATGGACTACCTGCGCGAGGGCATCTACCTGCGCGCCTACTCCCAGCGCGACCCGCTGGTCGAGTACCAGCGCGAGGGCTTCGACATGTTCGCCGCGATGATGGACGGCATCAAGGAGGAGGCCGTCGGCTTCCTGTTCAACCTCGAGGTCGCCGTCGAGGACGACGAGGAAGAGGGCCGAGGAAGAGGAGGAGGTCGAGGAGCCGATGCGCCGCGGAGGTCCCCTCCGCAGCCGGCCGTCGAGACGCCGCACATCCGGGCCAAGGGCCTCGAGGCGCCCTCGCAGTCCGCAGAACCTCTCCTACTCGGCCCCGACCGAGCAGGGCGAGGTCGAGGTCCGGGGCGGCACGGTCACCAAGAGCGCCGACGACCCCTACGCCGAACGTCGGCCGCAACGCGCTGTGCCCCTGCGGCTCGGGCAAGAAGTACAAGAAGTGCCACGGCGCGCCCGGCGGACCCACCGGCCTCACCGCGCGCGCCAACGGCTAGGTCGTCGCTGGTCGAGCAGGAGCGCAGCGAGCGTCGTCGAGACCACTGGCGGTCTCGGGTACTAGCCGTTGACCTCACGAGGTCTCGACACGCCGGTCGCGACTTCGCAAGCTCGGTCGCGCGGCTTGCTCGACCACCGTCGACGCGTGAGGCGCTCCGCTCGCACTCGCAGCGCTCCGCGGTCAGGCAAACTCGAGCGCCGTGCACACCCAGCGGTTCTTGCGCAGCTCGAAGCGGGCGGCGACCGCACGGGATCGCGGGCCGTACGTCGCGTGCACGCTGGCCTCGACCACGTCGGGCGCCACGAACGAGGCGTGCACGCTGCGGACCCGCGGGCTGACCGGCTGCACCCGGCCCTGACCGGGCTGGTGCCCGCCGGCCCGGGCGACGAGCAGGGCCCGGCGCTCCAGGTCGGCGTACACGCGTCCGGGTGGTCCAGCGCAGCAGCTGGCTCACCGGCCGGTCCCCGCCGACGATCTCGACGGCGGCCTGGACGAACCGGCGGGCCCACTCCTCCACGCTGTGCCGTCGATGCCGGCCGATCGGCACCACGGCGGCCGGGGGTGGATCGAGGCGCGGCTCGAGGTCCAGGGCCAGCGTCCCCTGGGTGACCGCCACCGGCACCGGGACGCGGATCGGGACGACCTCGTCGGAGAGCGGGGACATGACGGCTCCTCTCATCGGTGGTACGGCGGCGTGGGCATCCGGAGCTGCTGTCCGGGGTGGATCAGGTCGGGGTCGGAGCCGATGACGGCGACGTTCAGCTCGTGGATGCGGTGCCAGTGGGTGCTGATCCGAGCGGCGTCGGCGCGCCCGCCCAGGTCCGCGGCGGCGACGTCCCACAGGGTGTCGCCGGGGCGGACGACGTGCACCCGGTCCGGCGGCTCGTGACCCGCCGGGACCGCGCGGAGGCCGCCGAGCACGCGTTCGGGGGGCGGCAGGCCGGCGAGCACCTCCCGCGGGTCCGACCGGCCGCCGTGACCGCCGTCCGCGGCCTGGGCGGCGCCGCCGCCGACCACGGCCAGGCCGCAGGCCAGGAGCACGAGGGCTCGCAGCCAGTGCGGCACGCCCGGGGCGGCGGCGCGGAGGCCGCCCCCGAGCGCCTGCGCGACGACGACCCCGGTGACCACCCAGGCCCAGACCGCGCACGCCGTGAGCGCGGCGGCGGCGACCCCGCACGACGAGCCGGTCGAACGTCGGTGCGGCCGGCACCGCTCGCACGTCCGGCGCCGCCCAGGCGATCGTCAGCGCGGTGGCGGCGGTGGCCCCGAGCCAGACCAGGAGGCAGCGGGCGCGGCTGGCGAGCGTGAGGTCGAACATCCCGAGACAACCTTTGCGTTTGCTTCTGTTTGCCTCAGTCAACGCGTGGTTGACAGGAGCGTCAAGCGCTCCTCCACAGGCCGGTGCTGGCCTAGGGTGCGGCGCATGGGCTGGGAGGACGACCTGTTCGCGCTGTTCGACGACCTCGAGGGCAGGCCGAGGCGCTGTACGACGCGGAGCGGGAGCCGGAGCTCGCCGACCGGAGCCGGGCGGAGTACCGCGAGGTCAGCCTGGCCAGCCGGCTGATGGCGTCGGTCGATGGCGACGTCACCCTGGACGTCCTCGGGGTCGGCCCGGTGGCCGGCCGGCTCGAGCGGGTGGCGGACGGGTGGTGCCTGGTGTCAGCGGCCGCGCAGGACTGGATCGTGGTCCTCGCGGCCGTCGGTGTCGTGCACGGGGCGGCCGACCGGTCGGTGCCCGAGGTGGCCTGGTCGCCGGTCGCCCGCCTCGGGCTGGGCTCGGCCCTGCGCCGCCTGGCCGACTCCGGCCAGCGGTGCGTGCTTCACCTGCGCGACGGCTCCACGCGCGACGGCTCGCTGCGCCGGGTGGGCGGCGACTTCGTGGAGCTCGTCACCGGTGGCGACCGGGTCGTGCTGGTCGGCTTCGACGCCCTCGCGGCGGTGCAGAGCCGGGGCTAGCGGCTCAGGTGCTCTCCGCGTCGTACGGCGGCACCTCGCCGGCGCCGAGCGGCCGCTGCCCGGTGCGCCGCGCGGGCTCGTCCTCGTCGCCGGCCTCCATCGCCTCGACGATGTGCTTGCGGACGATGGTGCGGGGGTCGAGGTCGCGCAGCTCCAGGTCGGCGTACTCCTCGCCGAGCTCGCTGCGCAGCTCGTCGCGCGCGGAGGTGGCGAAGTCGCGGACCTTGCGCGCCATCTGCCCGGCCTGCTTGGCGAGCACGGGCAGCTTGTCCGGGCCGAAGACCAGGACCGCGACGAACGCGATCACGATCAGCTCGCCGAAGCCGATGTCGCCGAACAGCAGCGGCCTGACGCCCGTCATGGAAGTGGAGCCTAGAGCTTGGCCGTGGGCGTGAGCCCGAGCTGCATGCCGGCCAGGCCGCGGCCGCGGCCGGCCAGGGCGTCCGCGATGTCGGTCAGCACGGTGGCCCCGGGCGCGGTGGGGTCGGACTCGACGATCGGCTTGCCGGCGTCGCCGCCCTCGCGCAGCGACGGGTCGAGCGGGATCCGGCCGAGCACGGGTACGTCGTAGCCGAAGCGCTGCGAGAGCGTCGCGGCCACCCGGTCGCCGCCGCCGGAGCCGAAGACCTCGAGCCGGTGGTCCTCACCCTTCTCGAGGCAGTGGGGGCACGACAGGTAGCTCATGTTCTCGACGACGCCGACCACGCGCTGGTGCATCATCGAGGCCATCGTGCCGGCGCGCTCGGCGACCTCGGCGGCGGCCTCCTGCGGCGTCGTGACGACGAGGACCTCGGCGCCCGGCAGGTGCTGGCCGAGCGAGATCGCCATGTCGCCGGTGCCGGGCGGCAGGTCGAGCAGGAGCACGTCGAGGTCGCCCCAGTAGACGTCGGCGAGCATCTGCACCAGAGCCCGGTCGAGCATCGGCCCGCGCCAGGCGACCACCTGGTCGCGGCGCGGCTTGAGCATGCCGATCGAGATCACCGAGACGCCGCTCGCGGTGGGCACCGGCATGATCAGGTCGTCGACCTGGGTGGGCCGGGAGTCGGCCACGCCGAGCATCGCCGGCACCGAGTGGCCGTAGATGTCGGCGTCGACGATGCCGACCTTCATGCCCTGCTTGGCCATCGCCAGCGCCAGGTTGACGGTCACCGACGACTTGCCGACGCCGCCCTTGCCGCTGGCGATCGCGAACACCTTGGTCAGCGACCCGGGCTGGGCGAACGTGATCTCGCGCTGGGCGTGACCGCCGCTGAGCGTCTCCTTGAGGCCGGCCCGCTGCTCGGGCGTCATCACGCCGAGCTGGAGGTCGACGCCGGTGACGCCGTCGACCGCCTGCACCGCGGCGGTGACGTCGCGGTTGATGGTGTCCTTGAGCGGGCAGCCGGCGACGGTGAGCAGCACCGTGACGTGCACGACGCCGGCCTCGTCGATCTCGACCGAGTCGACCATGCCGAGGTCGGTGATCGGCCGCTTGATCTCGGGGTCGTTGACGGTCGCCAGCGCGGCGTTGACCTGCTCGAGGGAAGGCGTGCTCATGATCCTCGAGTCTAGGTGGAGGGCCTCGCGGACCCATCCCCGGCGTCGATCTCGCGGGCGTGAGGCTGCGCACGTCCGTCGATCTCGGTCAGCAGGCTGCGCAGCTCCGAGCGCAGGAAGTCGCGGGTCGCCACCTCGCCCACGGCCATCCGCAGCGAGGCCACCTCGCGGGCGAGGAACTCCATGTCGGCGTGTGCGCGGGCGTTCGCCTGCCGGTCCTGCTCGGCGATCACCCGGTCGCGGTCCTCCTGGCGGTTCTGGGCGAGCAGGATCAGCGGCGCGGCGTACGACGCCTGCAGGCTGAGCATCAGCGTCAGGAAGATGAACGGGTAGTCGTCCCAGCGCAGGTCCTCGGGCGCCAGCGTGTTCCAGCCGACCCACACCACGACGAACAGCGTCATGTAAGCGAGGAACGTCGCGGTACCCATGAACCGGGCGAAGCTCTCCGCGAACGTGCCGACCAGGTCGGGGTCGTACGACGGACGGCGCACCAGCTGGCGTCGGCTGGAGCGCGGGGTGTCGAGGCGGCTGCGCGGGCCGCGGGACTCAGCCACGGCCGCCCCCGGCGTCGGCCCGCAGCGCCTCGTCGCGCCAGTTCTCGGGCAGCATGTGGTCGAGCAGGTCGTCGACGGTCACCGCTCCGAGCAGGTGACCGTTCTCGTCCACCACCGGCGCCGCCACCAGGTTGTACGTCGCCAGGTGGGCCGCGACCTGGTCGATGGTGGCCTCGGGGCGCAGGCTCTCCAGCGAGTCGTCCAAGGCCCCCGCGACCAGCGTCGACGGCGGCTCGCGCAGCAGGCGCTGGATGTGCGCGATGCCCAGGAGCTTGCCGGTGGGGGTCTCGAGGGGCTGTCGGCAGACGTAGACGAGCGCCGCCAGCGCCGGGGTCAGATCGGGGTTGCGCACCTGGGCGAGCGCGTCGGCGACGGTCGCGTCCGGGCCCAGGATCACCGGCTCGGGGGTCATCATCGCGCCGGCCGTGTTCTCGACGTACGACATCAGCCGGCGGACGTCCTCGGCCTCGTCGGGCTCCATCAGGGCGAGCAGGATCTCCGCGGTCTCGGGCGGCAGGTCGGCGATCAGGTCGGCGGCGTCGTCGGCGGACATCTCCTCGAGGACGTCCGCGGCGCGCTCGGACTCGAGATGCTCCGAGGATCTCGACCTGGTCCTCCTCCGGCATCTCCTCGAGCACGTCGGCCAGCCGCTCGTCGTCGAGCGCCGCCGCCACCGCGATCCGCCGGTCCAGCGGCAGGTCGTGCAGCATGCTGGCCGCGTCGGCGGGCCGCATCTCGTTCAGCGCCGCCACCAGGTGGGTGGCGCCCTGGGCCGCCTCGGGAGTGGTCAGCCCGTCGACGTCGCGCCACTCGGCGACGTGCGTCTGCCCGCGCCGCCGCAGGCGCCTTCGTCGGCTCCTGGACCGCCACCCGGCTCAGCACCCAGTCGCGGGTGCGCCCCTGCTCCATGGCGACGTCGTAGACGGTGCCGGTCACGCCGCTGCTGCGGATCGTGACCGTGCGGTCCAGCATCTGGCCGATCACGAGGGTCTCGGTGGAGCGCTGCTCGAACCGGCGCATGTTCAGCAGCCCGGTCGTGTAGACCTGCCCGCTGTCGATGTTGGTGACCCGGGTCATCGGCACGAAGATCCGCCGGCGCCCGAAAACCTCCGCGACCATGCCCAGCACGCGGGGCTGGCTGGCCTCCGACCGCATCGTCACCACGAGGTCCCGCACCTTGCCCACCTGGTCGCCCTGGGGGTCGAAGATGGGCAGCCCGACGAGGCGGGCCGCGTAGACGCGCGACGGAGCGTTGCTCACGGGGCCAACGCTAGCGGCAGGCGCGCTTGGGGCGGCGGTGCCGGGCCGGGCCGGGAAATGCCGAGAAAGCCATATCCATGGTGTCGATGACTTATCATCTGCGCGTGTCCACGACGTCCGTTCTCACACGTTCGGCGGTGGCCGCAGCGATCCTGCTGCTGGCCGCCGGGTGCGGTGACGACGACGGGGACGCGGCTGAGGACCCGGTGGGCGAGAGCCCCTCGAGCCAGGCTCCGTCCGCCACGGACGGCAGCTCGGAGCCACCGGCGCCGGAACTCCCCATGTGTGCCGACGTCTGGGTCGCCGGCGCCACCCTGCCCCGCTCCTACCGCGGGTGCGAGCAGGGCGGGGAGGCGATCCAGGCCGCGAAGCACCAGTGCTCCTACGGATCCGCCATCGTCGAGTTCGCCGACCGCTTCTACGCGGTCACCGGCAAACAAATCAACGAAGTGCCGAGCCTGATCGACAGTGAGCAGTTCAAGCAGGCGATGAGCGCCTGCCAGGCCTGACCGACACGACAACCGATACCGACAACTGGCGAGCCGCCCCGGACCCCGGTGGCCGCATCAGCGACACAGGGAGAACTAGAGTGACGACCAAACGGGTGACCATCGCGGTGGTCAGCATGGCAACCGTCCTCGCGGGCCTCGGAGCCTGGACCACGGCCGACGCCGCGCCGTCGGATCGCGTCGTCGGTCGCGCAGGTCGCGGCCGACAAGGACCGCGGCGTTGAGCGCGAGGCCAAGGCGCCGGCCCGGTTCCGGGTCGAGAAGGGTGTCTCGTTCAACGTGCCGCGCTCGCAGGCGATCAACTCCAAGGTCCTGCGCGCCATCCGGCACACCCACAAGCACGGCAAGATCCGGGCGATGACCTGGAACTTCAACAGCTGGGTGTTCGTGAGCGCGCTGCGCGCGGCGCACAAGCGCGGCGCGAGTGTCCGGATCATCATGGCCCGCACGCTGGCCAACGAGCAGGGTCCCAACGGCCCGTTCGCGGTGATGCGCCGGGCCCTCGCCAGCGGCAACAAGGGCCGCCGCCAGCAGTACAAGAGCTGGTTCCGCACCTGCTCGCACTCCTGCCGCGGCACCCGGCGGCGCCATGCACAGCAAGCTCTACCTGTTCTCCAAGGTGGGCCGGTCCACGCGGGTCGTGATGTCGTCGTCGGCCAACATGACCGGTTCGGCGGCCAGCGAACCAGTACAACGACATGTACACGATCACCGACCGCAAGAAGCCCTACAACGTGTCGATCAAGGTGTTCAACGAGGCGGCGAAGGATCGCCCGGCGCCGTGGCACTCCTACACCGACGGCACGATCACCGGCTGGTTCACCCCCAACAACGGCCACCCCGACCTGCCCTACCAGATGCTCAACAAGGTCAAGTGCCAGCGGCGCCAAGGGCGCCGGCATCAGCGGTCGCACGTCGATCCGGATCGCCCAGGACGTCTTCAACGGCGCTCGCGGCGCCAAGATCGCCCGCAGGATCAAGGAGCTGCACCGCCGCGGCTGCAACATCCGGCTCGTCTACAGCCAGTTGGTGGGGGCGTCGCGTGGCATCCTCGCCGGCGTCCCCAAGAACCACCTGGTCGCCGACCGCGACGGTGACGGCGCCTACGACATCTACCTGCACATGAAGGCGATGTCGATCAGCGGCAACTACGGCAAGGACCGCGGCACCCGGATCGTGTTCAACGGGTCGGCGAACTGGTCCGGCCTCGGGCTGATGGCCGACGAGAACGGCCTGGTGATCAGGCGCGACGGCGTGGAGCGACAGTACGGGCGGCAGATCAACAGGCTGTTCAACATCCACCTGCGCAGCGTTCCGCTCGATCCGGAAGTGGAAGAACAGGTCGAACGCGGCAAGGTCATCGACCCCTACCGCAACATGGAGGGCTGAGCAGGGGGCGGTTCCGAGGCAATTCGGGACGCGCCGCCGCAATGCCCGAGTGGACCCGAAAGTAAAAGGTACGCTCGCGGCGGTCTTCCGTCTTCCCCGAGCAACGGAGGTCGACCGTGACTCGTGGCGCGCGCTTCTGGGCCATCGCCTGCTGCCTGATCGTGGCACTTGGCCGGACCGGCGTTCTCGTCGACCAGCCAGGCGTCCGAGCCCTCCGCTGACGCCGAGCAGCGTCCCGCCGACCGGGCGCGGCTCGCGGGGATGCCGGAGGTGGCCGCCGGTGGCGAGCACAGCTGCGGCATCCGGGGCAACGGCACCCTCTGGTGCTGGGGACGCAACAACTACGGCCAGATCGGCAACGCCAAGACCGGGGCCGACGTCCCGGCGCCGCTCCAGGTGGGCACCCTGACCGACTGGGCGAAGGTCACCGGCGGGGGCGCGTCCACGTGTGCGATCCGGACGACCAGGGCGCTCTACTGCTGGGGCCTGAACCACCGGGGCCAGATCGGCGACCAGACCCGCAAGGTGCGGGCCACCCCGATCCGGGTGCCCGGCGCGAGCACGTGGCGCTCGGTCTCGATGGGCTTCTTCCACACCTGCGCGATCCGGACCAACAAGACGCTGTGGTGCTGGGGCGACAACTCCGCCGGTCAGCTCGGCCAGGGCACCACCAAGCAGTCCCTGAAGCGGCAGCAGGTGCCCGGGAAGTGGAACACCGTCTCCGCGGGCGGCTGGACGACCTGCGCCACCAAGACCAACGGATCGCTCTGGTGCTGGGGCCGCAACCTGTTCGGCCAGCTCGGCATCGGTTCGTACGCCGACAGGTCGCGTCCCACCCGGGTCGGGAAGTCCGCCGACCTGGAGGCAGGTCGAGGTGTCCTGGACGCACACCTGCGGCCGCTCCTCCGGCGGCGCGGTGCGCTGCTGGGGACGCAACACCCACGGGCAGCTCGGCACCGGCAACCCGCCGGCAGCACCCGCCCGAAGGTCGTCGCGGGCGGCCACACCGCCGTGTCCATCGGCGTCGCCGAGGGCACCTCGTGCCTCGTCGGACGCCAAGGGCGTCCTGTGGTGCTGGGGCGACAACCGCTACGGACAGACCGGCGGCTCCGGCAACGCCACCCTGAGGCCGACTCGGCGGGGCGGGACCTACTCCTCGGTCTCGGGTGGCTGGCTGCACGTGTGTGCGCGCCAGCGGCGACGCGTCGGTCTGCTGGGGCAACAACGAGCGCGGTCAGCTCGGCAACGGCACGCCGACCGACACCAAGGTGCCGCGCAGCTCCACCCCGGACCCCGCCCCGCGGCGCAGCCCGTACTCCTTCCGCCTGGCCTCGTTCAACGTGCTCGGCAACGGCCACTCCCGGCCGTACGCCCACGACGACCGCTTCGGCCCCAGCCGGATGCGTTCGGAGTGGACCGCGCAGGCGCTGATCACGGGGGGCATCCACGTGGCGGGGCTGCAGGAGACCAGCGCGGGACAGCTCGCCGGCATCCTCACCGCCGCGAAGGGGAGGTACGCCGCCTACCCCGGCCCGGAGAGGGGCGACCGCAACGTCGAGTCCTCGCTCGTGTGGGACACGCGCAGGTTCGAGGCCACCCGCAAGATGACCATCCGCACCCAGTTCATCGCCCGGGTGCTGCCGCGGCCGATCGTCCGGCTCCGGGACAAGGCGACCGGCCGCCAGTTCTGGGTGATGGACATCCACAACGCGCCCTGGGACTACCAGAAGAAGCGCAACCAGGCGACGGCGGTGCAGCTGAAGAAGATCGCCGAGCTGGAGCAGAGCGGGCTCCCCGTGTTCTACATCGGCGACTTCAACGAGAAGCGCACCATCCTGTGCAAGGTGCTGCGGCGTACCGAGCTGGGCTCGCCGTACGGCGGCCGGCTCAACGGCCAGGGCGAGTGCATCGACCCCCGCGGCCGGATGCGGGTGGACTGGATCTTCGGCCCGAAGTTCGTGAAGTGGAGCGGGTTCTCCTACTCCAAACCGCCCCTGGTTAGGCTCTCCACCGACCACTGGGTTCCGGTGGTGAACGTCCAGGTTCCCTGACCGGGCGTTCCGGCTGCGGTCGCGGGCTGTCACCGAGGGCCGCGCGCATGCGGGGATAGAGGAGTGTCGGTGGCCGAGCGCCTGGTGCTGCACATCGGCTCGATGAAGTCGGGGACCAGCTTCATCCAGAACGTGCTGGGCGACAACAAGGACCGGCTCGCCGAGCAGGGTGTGCTCTTCCCCGGCCCGCGCTGGAAGGTCCAGGTCAAGGCGGTGCAGGACCTGATCGGCCACGGTGGCCCGGACCAGGAGCCGATCGATCCCGCCGGCCCGTGGCAGAGCGTCGTCGACGAGGTCAACGCGTGGCCGGGCACGGCAGTGATCTCCATGGAGTTCCTCGGCCCCCGCAACCCGCAGAAGATCGCCCAGATCAAGGACTCCTTCCCCGACACCGACGTTGAGGCGGTGCTCACCGCCCGCGACCTGGCCCGCAACATCCCGGCGATGTGGCTGGAGTCGATGCAGAACGGCTCGGTCATCGGCTGGGCGGACTACCTCGACGCGGTGCGCACCGAGGACCGCGGCTCACCGGCCGGGCGCAACTTCTGGCGGCACCAGGCGATCCCGGCGATGGCCCGCCGCTGGTCGGAGGGTCTGGGCGGCCGGTTCACCCTGGTGACCGTGCCGCAGAAGGGCGCTCCACCGGGCTTGCTGTGGGAGCGGTTGGCGCGGGGTCCTCGGCGTGGCACCCGACGACGTCGACCTCGACGTCCGCGCCAACCCGTCGATCGGCCTGGCCACCGCCCAGGTGCTGCTGCAGCTCAACCGGCAGCTGCAGCGTGAGGACGGCACCCAGCCGCGGCACTACGACATGTACGTCAAGCACTTCCTGGCCAAGCGCGGGCTGGTCAGCAGGCAGGGCGACGAGCCCCGGCTCGGTCTCGACGAGGCGTGGGTGCGCAAGCGTGGCGAGCAGCAGGTCAAGCGGCTGGCGGCCGACGGGCATCGCGTGGTCGGCGACCTCGACGAGCTGCGGCCGCGCCCGGTGCCCGGGGTGCACGCCGACGAGGTCGGCGTCGAGGACCAGCTGGCGGCCGCCGTCGACGGCCTCGAGCACCTGGTGCGCGCCTGGTCGCGCTCGGACCGGGTGATGCGCCGCAGGATCCGCAAGGCCATGGGCGAGGCGCCGTGAGGCTCTCCCGACGGCAGTCCGGAGGCGGCGCCGGACCCGGGGTTCACCCCGCCGCCGCGAGCCGAGGGTGAGCTGCCCTCGCTGGCCGTGATCACGATGGCTCGCGACGAGGGGTCGATGATCCGGCGGTGGGTCGACTACTACGCCGGGCAGGTCGGCGCGGAGCACCTCGTGGTGATCGACGACAACAGCGCCGACGGCTCCACCGACGACCTGCCCTGCCCGGTGCTGCGGATCCCCTACCTGCGCAAGCAGGGGTTCGAGCCGGCCCGGATGGGCCTGCTCGCCGGGATCTCGGCCGGCCTCCTCGAGGCGTACGACGCGGTGATGTTCTGCGACGCCGACGAGTTCGTGGTCGCCGAGCCGCGCACCCACGAGTCGTTGCGGCACTTCGTCGCCGCCCGACCGGGGCGCGAGGCGGTCGGGGTGCTCGGCCTCAACGTCGTCCACGACGTGCAGCGTGAGGAGGCGCTGCGTGACGGCGAGCCGATCCTCGGCCAGCGCCGGCTCGCGAAGTTCCTTCCGCTGATGTGCAAGCCCAGCCTGAAGTGGCAGCCGGCCGCGTGGGCGCACGCCTCGCACGGCATCGAGTGCCCCTTCGAGGTCGACCGCGAGCTGTTCATGTTCCACATGAAGTTCGCCGACCGCGACCACCTCGCCGAGGTGGCGGCCCATCGCCACCACCTCAACACCACCGAGGGCCGGGCGAAGAAGACCAGCTGGGGGCGGTCGGGCGACGAGATGGTCGCGCTGCTCGACGAGATCACCACCGACCTCGACCGCGACCAGATCGCGCCGTTCGAGGTGAAGGGGCTCGGCCTGAAGAAGATCGTCCAGCACCGCGGCGACATGTGGCGGGCCACCGGCGACGGGCAGGTCATCGCGATGCGCAACCGTCCGATGGTGCGGGTGCCGGACCGGTTCGTGGGGCTGCTGTGAGGCTGTTGGTCGACGAGCGGGGGATCGTCGTTGGACGTCCCGATGACGAGATCCTCGACGTGCTGTTCGACGGGCGCCGGATCTGGTCGTTCCGTGGCGCCAAGGTCGCCGAGCGGATCGGCGGAGCCTGGCGGGTGCCGTGGCCCCGCGACCTGCTCGGCTTCCTCGACGGCGCCTCACTGGTGACCGTGCGGGACGCGTCCGGCACCGTGCTGGCCGAGGCGGAGCTCCGGTTCGGCGACGTCGAGGGCCGGGTCAGCGTCGCCGACCCGCAGGGCCTGCCACTGGTGATCGACCCCGGTGGCCGACTGGTGACCACGTTCGACGCCAGCGATCCCGACCAGCTGCGCCCGCTGGTCGACGCGATCGAGCTGGTGCTGGCGAAGCTCACGGCGCTCGGGCTGGACGCGTTCCCGGCGTACGGCACCCTCCTCGGCGCGGTGCGCGACGGCGCGCTGATCGGGCACGACAACGACGCCGACGTCGGCTACCTGAGCCGGCACACCCACCCGGCGGACGTGATCCGCGAGTCCTTCCGGATCCAGCGCCTGCTGCACCGCGACGGGCTGGAGATCTCCCGCTACAGCGGCGGCGCGTTCAAGGTGACCGTGCGGGACAACGAAGGGGTGCCGCGGGGGCTCGACGTGTTCGCGGGGTTCCTCTACCACGACCATCTGGTCCTCCTGGGGGAGATCTTCGCGCCGTTCGACGAGGCCTGGCTGCGCCCGCTGGGGACGGTGGAGCTCGAGGGGCGGCGGCTGCCCGCGCCGGCGGAGCCCGACCGGCTGCTCGCCGCGATGTACGGCCCTTCGTGGCGGGTGCCCGACCCGACGTTCAAGTTCGAGACCGACGAGCGGATCCGGCACCGGCTCGACGTGTGGTTCCGCGGGACCCGCACCTACCGCAACGGCTGGGACCGCCGCTACTCGACGTCTCGGCACCGCGGCCCGCTCCGCAAGCCGCACGAGCTGGCGCGGATGCTGCACCGCGCCGAGCCGGCCGACGCGGCGGTCATCGACGTCGGCTGCGGCCGCGGCCAGGACGCCGTGTGGCTCGCCCGGCGCGGGCACCGGGTGTTCGGTCTGGACTTCTCTCCCAACGGGTTCGCCCACCTGCGCGACCGCGCCGAGGAGGAGAGCTGGAGCGTGGAGCTCGCCGAGCTGAACCTCCAGGAGCTGCGGCACACGCTCGCCTGGGGGGCCCGGCTCGCGCGGGTCGACGGACCTCGCGCGCTGTTGGTCCGGCAGCTGCTCAACGCCACCACCGAGCGCGGCCGCGAGAACCTCTGGCGGCTGGCCGGGATGACGCTCGGCGACGGCGGACGGATGTACGCCGAGTTCCTGGTCGCACCCGACGGTCGACCGCGCCGGTACGTCGACCCCTTGGTGTGGGACCTCGACCCGGAGCTGGTCGAGTCCGAGGCGGTCGCGGCCGGGGCGCGCGTGGTCGCGGCCGAGACGGTCGAGCTCGACGAGCACGAGCGGCCGTGCCGCACCGAGGACGGGGGCCCGCCGTACTCCTGCCGGATGGTGATGGAATGGGCCGGGTGAGGCTGACATGAGCGAGACCCAGGACAAGAGCGGCGGCCGCCTGCAGTGGGGGCTGCGCCGACTCGCCGACCCGCGTGGCCTGGGGGAGCGGGTGGCGCGGCTCGAGGCCCAGGTGGACGAGCTCCATCAGCTGAACCTCCGGCTCGCCGAGCTGACCGACGTGGTCCAGGAGCTGCTGCTCCCGCTCGCCCGCCAGGACCCCGACCAGGCCGTCGAGCTGCTGGAGCGCTACCGCGACGAGCTCGGCACCTAGGCGGACCCCCATGAGCCGTCGCGCCTTCGTCCACATCGGGCTGCCCAAGACCGGCACGTCCTACCTGCAGTCGGTGGTCTGGCCGCACCGCGGGGTGCTGCTCGGTCACGGGCTGCTGGTGCCGGGGCGGGAGAAGCGCGACCACCTGCTCAGCTCGATGATCGTCCGCGACGACCCGAACGTGCGGCGCCGCGGACCTGGGGCGAGCGAGGCGTGGGACGTCGTACGCCGGGAGATCGCCGCGCACGACGGCGACGCCCTGGTGAGCCACGAGTTCTTCTGCGCGGCATCGGCCGACCAGGCGGAGCAGATGGTCGCGGACCTGGCCCCGGCCGAGGTGCACGTCGTGGTCACCGCTCGAGAGCCGCTGGGGCTGTTCACCTCCAGCTGGCAGGAGTCGCTGAAGAACCTCGGCACCACGCCGCTGGAGGACTACGGCCGCACGGTGTCCGACGACCCGCGCGCCGTCTGGGACTGGCGGTCCCTCGACCTCGGCCTGGTGCTCGACCGCTGGTCGACGGCCGTCCCCGAGGAGCGGCTGCACCTGGTGGTGGCGCCGGGTGCCGGGCTGCCCCGCGAGGAGCTGTGGCGGCGGTTCGCCGGGGTGCTCGGGCTCGACCCCGACGTGGTGCCGCACGAGGCGGCGTTCACCAACCAGACCATGGGCGTGGTCGAGGCCGAGACGCTGCGCCGGCTCAACCCGCACCTCCGCGCCTTCCGCGGTGCCTACGACCGCGGCCGCTGGATCCGCACCTTCCTCGCCGACGAGCGCCTCGTCACCCTCGGCGGCGAGCGGTACTGGCCGGGCGAGGACCAGGTCGCCGACGCCCGGGAGCGCGGCGCCCGCGCCGTTGAGCGGATCCGGGCGGCGTCGTACGACGTGGTCGGCGAGGTCGACGAGCTGCTCGTCCCCGACGAGCTGCCGCCGCGACGGCACCCCTCGTCGGTCACCGACGCCGAGGTGGCCGAGGTCGCTGTGACCTTGGTCGCACGCCTGCTGGAGGACGTCCGGGAGCGGACCCCGCGTGGCGGCCCCGGCGGGCGTGGCACGTCTCACGCGGAGGAGGGTTCACGGATCCGTCGCCTGGCCCGCAAGGCCCGAAGGCGTGCGTAGGATGCCTGCGCCTACCCACCAGTACCGAAAGGTCGTGTGATGTCTCGACTCTGTGAGACCGACGGGCTCAACGAGGACCAGCAGGAGATCCTCAAGGCGGTCCGCACCTTCGTCGAGGAGAAGATCCTCCCGGTCGCGACCGAGCTCGAGCACAAGGACGAGTACCCCACCGAGATCGTCGAGGGGCTCAAGGAGCTCGGCATCTTCGGGCTGATGATCCCCGAGGAGTACGACGGGCTCGGCGAGTCGCTGCTGACCTACGCGCTGGCGGTCGAGGAGATCGCGCGCGGCTGGATGAGCGTCTCCGGCATCATCAACACCCACTTCATCGTGGCCTACATGCTGATCCAGCACGGCACCGAGGAGCAGAAGAAGAAGTACCTGCCGAAGATGGCCACCGGCGAGGTCCGGGGCGCGTTCTCGATGTCCGAGCCCGGCTGCGGCTCCGACGTCGCCGCGATCAAGACCAAGGCCGTGAAGGGCCGACGACGGCTACGAGCTAGTCATCACCGGCCAGAAGATGTGGCTGACCAACGGCGGCTCGGCCAACCTGGTCGCCGTACTGGTGAAGACCGACGAGGGCGCGGACTCGGTCTACAAGAACATGACGACCTTCCTCGTGGAGAAGGAGGTCGGCTTCGGCGAGACCGCCCAGGGCGTCACCATCCCCGGCAAGATCGACAAGATGGGCTACAAGGGCGTCGACACCACCGAGATGGTGTTCGAGGGCCACCGGATCTCGGCCGACCAGGTCCTCGGCGGCGAGCCCGGCAAGGGCTTCTACCAGATGATGGACGGCGTCGAGGTCGGCCGCGTCAACGTCGCCGCGCGCGGTGTCGGGGTCGCCAACCGGGCCTTCGAGCTCGGCGTCGCCTACGCCCAGCAGCGCGAGACGTTCGGCAAGAAGATCGCCGAGCACCAGGCCGTGCAGTTCCGGCTCGCGGAGATGGCCACCAAGGTCGAGGCCGCCCACCAGATGGTGGTCCGCGCCGCCCGGATCAAGGACAAGGGCGAGCGCAACGACCTCGAGGCGGGGATGGCGAAGTACCTCGCCTCGGAGTACTGCTCCCAGGTGGTCGAGGACTCCTTCCGGATCCACGGCGGCTACGGCTTCTCCAAGGAGTACGAGATCGAGCGCCTCTACCGCGAGGCCCCGATGCTGCTGATCGGCGAGGGCACCGCCGACATCCAGCGGATGATCATCGGCCGCCGGCTCCTGGAGGAGTACAAGCTGAAGTGACTGAGACGGTGGTTGAGGTGCGGGCCGCCAAGGCCTGAGCTCGAGACCCCGCCCAGGGAGGGTGCTTCGAGGCTCGTCGCTGGCGCTCCTGCTCACCACGGTCGCGGCATAGGTCCCGGCATGGCCGAGCGGGTGGTGCTGCACGTCGGGACGATGAAGTCCGGCACCAGCTATCTGCAGGCGCTGCTCTTCGCCGAGAAGCCGCGGCTGGCCGAGGCCGGCGTGCTGGTGCCGGGGGCGGTGTGGGCCGACCAGGCGCGCGCCGTACGCCAGGCGCTGGCGCCGCGGCAGGGCGGGTCGCGACCACGCTGGACGGCGTTCGTCGAGGAGGTGCGGGCGGCGTCGGGCACGGCGGTCATCTCGATGGAGTACCTCGGTCCGTCCCACCCCCGCACGATCGCGACGGTCCTCGAGGCGCTGGGAGCGCCGAGATGTGCGGGTCGTGGTGACCGCCCGCGACCTCAACCGCACCCTGGTCTCGATGTGGCAGGAGACCATCCAGAACGGTCGCACCTGGACCTGGGCCGAGTACGTCGCGGACGCCGAGGCCAAGCGCCCGCGGGCCGGGGCCGGCGCCGCCGACCGGCGGACGCCCGGCGGCACGTTCTGGCGGCAGCAGGACCTGGTCCGGATGGTGGCCGACTGGACCGGCGTCGTCGGTGACGGACAACGTCGTGCTGGCCACCGTGCCCCCACCGGGCGCGGCACCGACGGTCCTCGCCGAGCGGTTCGCGGAGGCGTCGGGCGTCGACCTGGACACCGGCCGTGACGTGACCACGGCGAACGAGTCGTTGGGTCTGGCCTCGCTGCTGGTGCTGCGCCGGGTCAACGAGCTGCTCGCCGAGCGCGACCTGGCGTTCCCCGCCGGTCAGGGAGTGCGCAAGCGGACCCTCGCCAAGACGATCCTGGCCGCCCGCCGCGACGCGGAGCCGGCGCTGGGCCTGCTCACGCCTCCGTGGGTGCGCGAGCAGACCGAACGCACGGTCGCGGCCCTGCGCGAGGCCGGCACCCGGCTGGTGGGCGACTGGGCCGACCTGGATCCCGTCGACGTCCCCGGGGTCGAGCCGGACGACGTACCGCTGACCGATGTGTACGAAGCGGCGCTCGAGGCGATCGCCGGCCTGGTGGCCGAGCAGGTGCGCCGGCGCGGCTAGGCGCTGGTCGGCGGGCTTGGGCTTGCGGGTGCTGCCGGGCGGCAGCGTCGTGCACTTCTCGCCGCCGAGGCCCTCGATCACGTAGTGCGCCCGGACCGCCATGTGGTCGGACAGCCGCGCCGGCAGCACGTCCGAGGTGATCGGGGTGATGCCGTCGTTCGCGTGCATCAGGTAGTCGATGCGGCCGCGCAGGTGGGAGGAGGGGTGGGTGAGTCCGCCGCCCACGCCGACGGTGGCCCAGGTGTCGGTGAACACGGTCCGGGCGATGCCCATCACCGGCGAGCCGTAGTGGGCGTTCATGTCGCCGCCGAAGATCTGCGGCCGGTCGTCGAGCGCCACGATCTGGGCGATCCGGCGGATCTGCATCATCCGCGCCGACTCCGAGAGGTTCTGCAGGTGGCTGTTGTAGATGCTCACCTCCTTGCCGTCGACGTCGATGACCACGTGGGCGAGACCGCGCTGCTGGGTGTTGCCCGGGCGGGGGAGGTGGGTGTTCTCCGCGCTCACGATCGGGAACCTGGAGAGAACGGCGGTGCCGTAGCCGCCGCTGCTCCCGTAGGCGACGTTCTGGGCGAACGCGTAGTGCATGCCGAGGATGCCGGCGATCGCCGCCGGCTGGTTGCCGACGTGGGCGTTCTTCATCTCCTGGAGCAGTACGACGTCGGCGCCCGACGCGCTCAGCACGCCGGCGACGGCGCCGGCGCTGGTCCGGGCGAGCGACTTGACGTTGTAGGAGACCGCGGTGATCTCGGTGTCACCCGGCAGCTTCACGCAGTAGAGCTTCTCGATGGTCGGCGCCTTCACGACCTTCTGCGCCTGGTCACCCGCCTGGGCGGCCGGCACCTTGCCGCTCGGCGAAGGGGTGGCGGACGGGGTGGCGCTCGGTGAGGCAGTCGACGCGGCCGGCGTCGCGTCGTCCCCGCCCCCGGGCAGGCCGCCCCTGATCAGCAGCACGACCGCGATCACGATCGCCAGGCCCAGCACCAAGGGGATGGTGGGGTCGCGTGGCGCGGCCGCCTTGTGCTGCACCACAGTTTCACCCCTGGGGAAGTCGTCGCTCGATCCGTCCCGATTCTATGTCGTCGTCATCGGCGGCGAGGATTCGCGGCGGCGCCGCTCACCGGACCTCGACGTCCGAGATGGTGTACCCGATCTCCTCGTCGGCGATCCGCGAGCTCTCGTCGATGTAGACCTTGCTGGGGTAGTCCTGGCCCTCGGGCCACTCCACGGTGACCGACTCCGCCTCCGTCGCGGCGTTCAGGTCGGTGATGACGTCGTTGATGCTCTTGGCCCGGAAATCCGGTACCGGGTCGCCCTTGGCGAAGCCGGAACCCTTCTGCGCGTACACGGCCTCGTTGGCCGTGCCGTCCGTGACGGTGACCCGGATCGGCACGCCCGCGTCGGGGCAGTAGCAGCTGACCAGCAACGTGTACTCGTAGTCGGTGGGCTCGAATTCGGGATAGGTCCCGACCGTGGGGGAACCGGACGGCGAGCCGCCGGCCTCCTTGGTGTCGCCCGAGTCGGTCGCAGTGTCGTCGCCGTCTCCGCAGCCGGTGAGGGCGAGAGCGGTGAGCAGTGATGCGGCCAGGAGCCGCGGCGTTCGGGTCCTCATGAACATTCGACGTGGGCGACCTGCCAGCGGTTGCATGTGGTGATTATCGGCTCGACGGACTTGGGTCCGGATGTCAGGGTGGAGGGACCGACCGCGACCCAGGAGGATGCAATGGCCGAGGCCAACGATGACCTGAAGGCGAAGATGCGGGAGGCCCTCGAACGCAAGAACTCGAAGGAGAAGGGCGTCCCCGAGGACGGCCCGGTCCGCGAGAAGGCGCATGGGTCCGAGGTGGTGGGGGGAGCCCCCAAGATGCACCGGCGCAAGGCCGGCGGCGGAGGCAGCTGAGCCTCACACCACGCAGAACTCGTTCCCCTCGGGGTCGGCCATCGCCACGTGGTCGAGCGACCCGTCGGGCTGCTCGTAGCTGGCGTGCCGATGCGCGCCCGCCTCGATCAGGCGCGACACCGTCGCCTCGATCCGCTCCGTCCGCTCGGCAGCGGGCAGGTGTCGTCCGCCGGAGACCTGCAGGTCCAGGTGCAGGCGGTTCTTGGCGGTCTTGCCCTCCGGGACCTTGAGGAACGAGATGGCCGGCAGCACCCCGTCCGGATCGGTGAGCGCCGCGCCGTCGCCCCACTCCTGCTCGGGCACGTCGAAGTGGCGGAGCCAGTCCTCCCAGGTGTCCCAGCCCTCGGGCGGCGGCTTCTCGACGTACGCCAGAGCGATTGCCCAGAAGCCGGCCAGGGCGAGGGGATCGTCACAGTCCATGGTCACGGTCCATCGGGTCGCCGGCACCCTGGCAGGATAGGCCGGTCCACGGGTGTCCCAGCGTCAGGAGAGTTCGCATGCAGTTCGGCCGGAGCTACGAGGAGTTCGAGGTCGGAGCCACCTACAAGCACTGGCCGGGCAAGACCGTCACCGAGTACGACGACCACCTGTTCTGCCTGCTCACCATGAACCACCACCCGCTGCACCTGGACGAGCACTACGCGGAGGAGACCACCCAGTTCGGCAAGAACGTCGTGGTCGGCAACTACGTCTACTCGATCCTGCTCGGCATGTCGGTGCCCGACATCAGCGGCAAGGCGATCGCCAACCTCGAGATCGAGTCGCTGCGCCACGTCGCCCCGACCTTCCACGGCGACACCCTCTACGGCGAGACCACGGTCCTCGACAAGCGGGAGTCCACGTCCAAGGACGACCGCGGCGTCGTCCACGTGGAGACCATCGGCTACAACCAGGACGGCAAGGTGGTCTGCATCTTCCGCCGCAAGGTGATGGTGCCGAAGAACAACTACCTCGAGAGCCGCGGCGGCGAGCAGCCCGGCCGCCCCGTCCCGCAGCCCGACAAGAACTGGCCCGGCCCTTCCTGAGGGTGCATGCGGGCAGTCTCATCGCTGGTCGAGCAGCGAGCGCCAGCGAGCGTCGTCGAGACCCCGCAAGGGCAGGTATCCGGCTCAACCACGCGGCCCGAAGCCCACTTTCCATCCACAGGCAGGCTTGTGACACCGATGTCCACAGGCCCGTGTCGAGCAGCTTCGGTGATGTCCGTGCTGGCTGGTCGAATAGGGGTCATGACCGCCACCGCGCACGAGCCCCGACCCGGCAGGGACGCGACCCTGCTGGACGCCGTGCGCGAGCAGACCCGGCTGGCCCAACAGGCCGAGATCCGCCGCCTGGAGCTGGTCGTGGAGTGGTGCGCCTCGCATGAGGTGGACGAGGCGGAGGCGGCGACGATCGTGGAGCACGGCCGCGACACCGGCCTGATGCTGGCCGGTCCGGGGGCGCCGTTCGTCTCGGAGTTCGCGGTGGTCGAGCTCGCCGCCGCGCTTGGGATGACCGCGGATGCCTGCCGGCGGTACGTCGGGCGGGTGCTGGAGGTCCGGTACCGGCTCCCCCGGCTCTGGGCACGAGTCACCGACGGGGAGCTGCCGTGGTGGCGGGCCGCCCGGATCGCCGACCACACCCTGGCCCTCCCGATGGCGGGTGCCATCTCGGTGGACCGGCACCTGGCGCCGGTCGCGCACAAGGTCGGGATCGTGCAGACCGAGCGGCTCTGCCAGGAGGCCCTCGACCAGTTCGACCCGCAGGAAGCCGAGGCCCGGCGGCTGGCGGCCGCCGAGGCCCGGCACGTCGACGTGCCCACCCGCGATGCCGGCCGCTCGCGGCACCGTCGAGGTCACCGCGTCGGTCGACCTGGCCGACGCCCTCGACCTCGAGACCGCGCTCGCCCAGGCCGCCGCCGAACTGATAGCCGCCGGATCGACCGAGTCGCTGGACGTGCGCCGGTCGATGGCACTCGGGGTGATCGCCCGCCACTACCTCGGCGACGCCCTCAACACCGGCCGACCGAGGCCGGCCCGCTGGTCAAGCCCCGCCAGGTGGTGATCAACGTGCACCTCCGCGACCAGGACACCGGACGCTGCGACACCACAAGCGCCCCGATCTCGGTGGAGCAGGTGCAGCGGCTGGTGCACCCACCCCGACACCCAGGTGATCATCCGCCCGATCCGCGACCTGAACGACCACATCCGGGTCGACGCCTACGAGGTCCCCGACCGGCTCGCCGACCAGGCCGACCGAACGCGACGGCACCTGCGTGCACCCCTGGTGCACCCGACCCGCCCGGGGCTGCGACAAGGACCACTGCCAGCCCTACGACCGCGGCGGCACCACCTCATCGCGACAACATCGCGCCGTTGTGCCGAGCCCACCACCGGGCCAAGACCCACGACCGCTGGACCTACCGGTTCCTCAGACCCGGCGCCTACCTGTGGCGCTCGCCCAGCCGGCCACTGACCTACTACCGCGACGGCACCGGCACCACCGACCTCGATCGGCTTGATCCCGCGGCCGAGCTGCGTCAGCGCAGCCGCAGCCGCAGGTGCCCGTCCGCGGAGTCGCTGCGGGTCTCCACCAGGTCCGACTGGGACTCGACGAAGTCGGTGAAGTTGCGGAACCCGAGCGCCTTCTCCTTGAACGACGGGTCCATCCGCTGCATCTGGCTCTTCACGCCGCCGCCGTTCAGCCACTCGTCGTCGTCGGACTTGTCCTGGGCGATCCGGATCGCGCGGACCAGCAGCTCGCCGGCCTCCTGCACGGGGTCGGCCTCGGTGCGCTTCGCGGCCGCCTTCTTCGTGGTGGCCTTCTTCGCGGACTTCTTGGCCGTCCTGGCGGCGGTCTTCTTGGCCGCGGCCTTCGGCTTGATCGGGATGATGCCGGGGAGGGCGTCGTACTGGCTGAACTCGTCGCAGGCGGCGATCAGGGCCCGGCTGGTGGAGCCGGTGACGCCGATGCCGACGACGAACCGGCCGAGCTGCTTGATCCGCTGGGCGAGCGGCACGTAGTCGGAGTCGCCGCCGACGATGACGACGTGGCTGATGTCGGCGTACTTGCCGAGGTCCTCCATCGCGTCGACGGCGAGCCGGATGTCGGCGCCGTTCTTGGTGCCGCTGACCGGGAACAGCTGGGTGAGGTCGACGGCGCGGTCGACGAGCTGGCGTCGGTACGCCGCGTTGGCGGGCACCGACCAGTCGGCGTAGGCACGGGCCAGCGCGACCGCGCCGTAGGAGGAGGCGTAGTCGAGGACCGCGCCGATGTCGACGGTGGCCTCGGCCATCTTGACGGCGATCGGGTCGTCGCCGCCGGGGACGTGGTCGCGGGCGTTGTCGGCCCGCCACGCGTCGCGGGTCTCCTGGTGCACCTGGTCGTAGCGGGAGATCACCACGTTGTCGAAGTCGATGTAGACGGCGACGCGAGAATCAGCCATGGCCGCAGCCTAGGGGGCTGCGACCGGCGTGGCCGCGAACGCGCGGGCCAGGGGCAGCATGCACAGCACCAGCACCAGAGGTACGGCGAACCCGTAGCGCAGCGAGTCATGGCCCACGACGCCGGTGAGCACCGCGCCGAACAGCGCCCCGACGTAGTTGAACTGGTTGAAGCGCGCGATCACGGCGTCCACGCGGGCCTGGGAGCCGCCCGCGATCCGGGCCGCGGCCGAGAAGCTCAGCGGCGCGATCACGGCCACCCCCGCTCCGGTGACCGTGAACCCGACCACGGCCACCGGCCAGGTGGGCGCGAAGACGACCAGGAACAGGCCGGCGAACGCGACCACCGCGCCGACCCGGAGCACCCGGACCGCGCCGTACCGTCCGACCAGGCCGTCCCCGGACACGCGGAGCGCGAGGCTCGCGACCAGGTACGGGAACGTCGCGAGCGCCACCAGCCCCTCGGGCGTGTCGAAGACGTCGTCGAGATAGACCGCGCCCCACGTCGTACACGCCGTGTCGACGAGGTAGAAGACGACCATCCCGAGGCCGACGAGGAGGATCGGGCGCCACGCGACGTCGGGGACGGACGGGTCGACCGGGCCGTCGTCACGCGCCAGGAACGGCGCGAACCCGACAACGAGCGGCACGACCAGCAGGGCCGCCACGGTGCCGAGTGGCAGCCCGGAGGTGGCCAGGGTGATCGCAGCGCCGGTGATGCCGCCGGCGGTCCAGGCGCCGTGGAAGGACGGCAGGATGGGTCGGCCGTAGCGATGCTCGAGCGCCACCGCCTGCATGTTGGACGACGCGTCGATGACGCCGAGGGCGACGCCGTATCCGGCCAGCCCGATCACGAACACCGGCCGGGTCGGCGCGAGCGCGATCACCGGGAGGGTCATTGCGACCAGCAGCAGGCCACCTCGCAGCAGGAGCCCGCTGTGCCGCTGCCGGGCCAGCCGCTCCGCCACCACCGACCCCGCGCCGGCGAGCAGCACCAGCATCAGCAGCAGGAGCGACAGCGCCAGCTCGGAGAGGTCCCAGCGGTCCTGGAAGTCGGGCAGCCGGGTGGTCAGGCTGATGAACACCAGCCCCTGGGCGAAGAACGCCGCGGCCGTCGCCGCCCGGCTCCGGCTGGGCATCACGCGGGGATCGTGACACGGCTGCGAGACTCGCACCATGGCGACGCGCGAGGTCTGGCTGGTTCGGCACGGGCCGACGGAGTGGAGCCGCGACCAGCGGCACACGTCGGTGACCGACCTCCCACTGCTGCCCGACGGCGAGCAGGCGGCGCAGGCGCTGGCCGCTCGCCTCGCCGACGTGGAGTTCGCACTGGTGCTGACCAGCCCTCGGCTGAGGGCCCGGCGTACCGCGGAGCTCGCCGGCTTCCCCGAGGCGGAGGTCGGACGACGACCTGACGGAGTGGGCGTACGGCGACTACGAGGGCGTCACCACCGAGCAGATCCGCGAGCGGGTGCCCGACTGGAGCGTGTGGACCCACCCGAGCCCGGGCGGCGAGACCGCGGAACAGGTGACTGCGCGCCTGGACCGGGTGGTCGAACGGCTCAGCTCGGTCGACGGCCGGGCGCTGGTGTTCGGCCACGGCCACGCGCTGCGGGTCCTCGCGGCCCGGTGGCTCGGCCTGCCGGCGGCCGACGGACGGCACTTCCGGCTGGACACGGCGACGGTGTCGGCGCTGGGCCACGAGCGCGAGAACCCGGTGCTGCTGCGCTGGAACTCTTGACGTCCCGGACCGGCCACCCTCACCGTTGGCGCATGCTCTCGGTCGGCTGCCCGCGCTGCACCGCGCCGGTCTCCAGCACCGACGCCGGGTGGATCTGCGTCGAGCACGGCGAGACCGACCCGCTGTGGCGCCCCGAGGAGTCGTCGTACGACGCGTTCGCCGAGCACCTGAGCAAGGCCGACGGGTTCCCGACCTACCTGCCGTGGCCGATGAGCCCGGGCTGGGCGGTGAGCGACTTCGCGGCCGTGGGTGGCAACGGCCGGGCCCGGGCCACGATGACCTGCGTCTCGGGGACCAGCCAGCTCGACGGCCCCGTCGACGTCCTCGTCGTCAGCGAGGAGGCCGGCACCGGACTGGGACGCCGCGTCGCCGGCACGCCGTACGACGACCCCGGGACCGAGATCGGCGCCGGGCCGCCAGCGGTGAAGGTGCGGATCGAGAGCCAGGTCGTGCCGCTGTGGCCGATCTCGGTCAGCGCCGTCATGGGGGAGTGGGACCGCTCGGTCGTGGCCGGCGAGGCCGCGGGCCGGTGGCTGTGGCTGGTGCTGCGCCCCGCGTCGGCGATCCTGCTGCTCCGCGACGACTGGATCCTGCGCGATGTCTCGACCGTCGGGCCGCCGCTGGTCGAGATGCCGTTCGGCGGGCCCAGCCCACCGTGGTGAGCCCCTAGCGCCGACCGATCGACTGGAACCGCTGGAGCACCCGGTTGGGCACCAGGCGGCGAGATGCCGGCGATCGCCTTGTACTGCACGCCGGGGATCGAGAACACCCGGCCCTTGTCGAAGTCGTCGAGGGCCGTGCTTCACCAGGAAGTCGGCGTCGAGCCACATGTAGCCCGACCCGCGCGTGACGTTCATCCGCTCGTGGAACTCGGTCTTGGTGAACCCCGGGCAGAGCGCCGTCACGGTGACGCCCTGCGCGCGGTACTCGTTCGCCGCCCACTCGCTGAAGCTGTTGACCCACGACTTGGCCGCGGCGTAGGTGCCCCGCGGCAGGAACGCCGCGACGCTCGACACGTTGATGATGCCGCCGTGCCCGCGTTCGGTCATCGGGCCCAGCGCGGCATGGGTCAGCCGGAGCACGGCCGTGACCAGCACGTCGAGCATCGCCTGCTCGGCCTCGACCTCGTTGACCAGGAACCGCTGCTTGAGCCCGAAGCCCGCGTTGTTGACCAGCAGGTCGATCGGCCGGTCCGGGTCGGCGAGTCTCGCCTCGACCGCCCCGAGCTGCTCGCGGTCGCCGAGGTCGGCCGGCAGCACCTCGACCTCGACGTCGTACGACGTGCGGAGCTCGGTCGCGACCTCCTCCAGCCGCTCGACGTTGCGGGCCACCAGCACCAGGTCGTGGCCGCGTGCGGCGAGCTGGGAGGCGAAGCTGTGACCGATGCCGGCGGTGGGTCCGGTGACCATGGCGGTGGACATGCCGCCATCCAAACAGGTGGGTCCGCCAACGAGCCCGGTGCGTCCGGCATGATGGTCCCCGATGACCACGACGCTCGCGATCGCCAACCAGAAAGGCGGGGTCGCCAAGACCACGACCGTCGCCTCGGTGGCCGCCGCCCTGGGTGAGCTGGGGCAGACGCGTGCTCGTGGTCGACCTGGACCCGCAGTCGTGCCTGACGTTCTCCCTCGGCATCGACCCGGAGGACCTCGAGCTGTCCCTCCACCACGTGCTCACCAAGGGCCTGGCGGTCCACGAGGTCATCATCAGGACCGACGAAGGCATCGACCTGCTCCCCGCGACCATCGAGCTCGCCCGCGCCGAGGCTGACCTGCTCACCCGCACCGGCCGCGAGCACATCCTGCGAAGCGTCCTGGAAGACCTCGGCAGCGGCGGCGTCGAGTACGACTGGGTCCTGCTCGACTGCCCGCCCTCGCTGGGCGTGCTCACGGTCGCGGCGCTGACCGCGGCGGACGCCGTCCTCATCCCGCTGCAGTGCGAGACCCTGTCGCACCGAGGCGTCGGGCAGCTGCTCGACACCGTCCACGACGTACGCCGGTTCACCAACCGCGACCTCGAGGTCTGGGGCGTGCTGCCCACCCTTTACGACGGCCGCACCAACCACGCGCGCACGGTCCTCGAGACGATCTCCGAGACCTATGAGCTCGACGTGATCGAGCCGCCGATCCCCAAGACGATCAGGTTCGCGGAGGCGCCGGCGGCCGGCCGCTCCATCCTCGCCACCAGCCGCAGCAGCAAGGGCGCTCGGGCCTACCGCGAAGTGGCCGAGAACCTCGCGGCGCGGGCCGCGCGGGGGCGCCCGTGAGCAAACACCGGGCAGGGGTGAGCAAGCACCGGGCGGGGCCGGCTCACCGACAGCCCTCTCGGGCGCGGAACCCTCACCGCGCGGAGGTGCGGCCCCGCTACGGCCGGATCGTCACGCTCACGTCCTCGCTCGCCGTCACGGTCGTCGCCGTGGTCGGCGGAGCGGGGCTGCTGCCGTCGATGACCGACGACGCCGACCCGGCGTCGTCCATCGACCGGGCGTCATCGCCGGCCGACGAGACCGGCGCGGACCTGGACCTGACCACGACGCCGCGCGTCGAGGCGACCAACGAGGTCACTGACGGAGCGAACCTGCCCGACACCGCAGCCGACGTCGAGGACGCCGCGCTGCCGGCCGAGTCCGGCCAAGGACGGCGGATCGTGTTCAGCGAGAGCCGGCAACGGGTGTGGCTCGTCGACGCGGCCTCCCAGGTGGTGCGCACCTATCCTGGTCTCCGGGAGCATCTACGACAACCTCGACCCCGGCACGTTCCGCGTCTACTCCCGCTCGGAGGCCGCGGTCGGCATCGACGACTCCGGGACGATGATGTACTTCGTCCGGTTCACCACCGGCGACCAGGGCGCCGCGATCGGCTTCCACGACATCCCGATCGACGAGGGCGCGCCGGTGCAGAGCGTCGCCGAGCTCGGCACCCCGCAGTCGCACGGCTGCATCCGCCAGCGGCGACCGGACGCGATCGCGCTGTGGCGCTTCGCGCCGATCGGGACGACGGTCGTGGTCACGGCCTGACGAGCGTCCCCTGGTGGAACCGGACCCGCCATCCGTCGCCGTCCCGGACCCACACCGAGCTGCGCAACGAGCGCCGCTCACCGTCGACCCGGTAGGTCAGCAGGACCACGTCGTCGGCCAGCCGGGTGGCGCGAAGATCCTCCGCTGTGCCCGAGACGCCCGGATCCTCGGCGAGGGCCGCGACGATCGAGTCGCGGTCCCAGACCCGGCCGGACGCGCCGTACTCCACGAAGTCCGGGTGCAGCAGCTCCGTCACCGCGTCGACGTCGGCGCGCACGTCAGGGTCCAGCAGGCGTAGCTCCCGTGCGACGACCTGCTCGAGGTCGGCGTCCGCCGGAGTCATGCCGCCGGGATCAGGCCTGCGGCGTGCCGCTCGTGGAGCCCGCGCCGGAACGACGACGCCGGCGGCGGTTGCGGTTGCCCGAGCGCTCGCCCGAGCCCTGGCCGGAGGCCGAGGCCTTCGGGGCCTGGTCGCCGCTCGTCGCCTTCGGTGACCCGTCGCCGACCTTCTCGCCGCCGCGGGTCCGGGTGCGGTTGCGGTCGCGGGTGCGCGGACGGTCGCCGTCGCGGGGACGGCGCTCCGAGCGCTCGCGCGGCTCCACCGGCGCCGGGTCGACGATGCGGCCCTTCGTGCCGGGCGGGATGCCCTGGTCGTGGTAGAGGTGCTCGGAGGTGGAGTAGGTCTCCTGCGGCTCGTCGAACGGCAGGTCGAGCGTCTTGTTGATCATCTTCCAGCGGTGGATGTCGGCCCAGTCGACGAACGTGATCGCGATGCCGGAGGCGCCGGCCCGGCCGGTGCGGCCGATCCGGTGGATGTAGGCCTTGTCGTCCTCGGGGCAGGTGTAGTTGACGACGTGGGTGACCGCGCGACGTCGATGCCGCGCGCGGCGACGTCCGTGGCCACCAGCACGTCGAGCTTGTCCTCGCGGAACTTGGTGAGCGCCTTCTCGCGCGCCACCTGGGCCATGTCGCCGTGCAGCGCGCTGGCCCGGAAGCCGCGCTCGGCCAGGTCGTCGGCCACCCGCTGCGCCTGGCGCTTGGTGCGGGTGAACACGAGCATCTTGCCGGCGTCCTCGGCCTGCAGCACCCGGCCGATGATCTCCGGCTTGTCGAGGTCGTGGGCCTGGTAGATGAACTGCGCGGTGGCCGGCACCGTCGCGTTCTCGTACGACGACTCGGCGCGGATGTTCATCGGGTGCCGCATGTGGGTGCGGGCCAGGGCCACGATCGCGGCCGGCATGGTCGCCGAGAACAGCATCGTCTGCCGGGTCTCGGGGGTCATCTTGAGGATCCGCTCGACGTCGGGCAGGAAGCCCAGGTCGAGCATCTCGTCGGCCTCGTCGAGCACCAGCGCGTGGACGTGGGAGATGTCGAGGGCGCGGCGGTTGCACAGGTCGATCAGCCGGCCCGGGGTGCCGACGACGATGTCGACGCCGGCCTCGAGCGTGTCGAGCTGGGTGTCGTAGCCGACGCCGCCGTAGACGGTGAGCACTCGCAGGCCGCGGTCCTTGCTCGCGAGGGCGAGGTCACCGGACACCTGCAGCGCGAGCTCGCGGGTCGGCGCGACGATCAGCGCCTGCGGCTTGCCCTGCGGGATCTCGGAGTAGTCGGGGTCCTTGGGGGAGATGCTGCGCTGCAGCACGGGGATGCCGAAGGCCAGGGTCTTGCCGGTGCCGGTGCGGGCCTGACCGATCAGGTCGGTGCCCAGCAGGGCGACCGACAGGGTCATCTCCTGGATGGCGAACGGGGTGGTGATGCCGGCGCGCTCGAGCGCGTCACAAATCTCGGGGAGCACCCCGAGCTCTCGGAAGGTAGTCAGAGTCTTGTCGCTTTCGTGTGAGATCAGCCGGACAGCCGGATCGAGATTCTTCGAACGGTTGCGGCCAATTCACACTCAGCCGCGCACATACGGGCCGCCGGATGGCGGCGAACTACCCGCCCAGTCTATCGGTAGGGTCGAGCCATGTCTGAATCTGCGGCGAGCTCGATGCCCGTCGCCTTCGACGACCCGACGTACCGCGAGGCCGTCATCGACCTCCTCGGTGCGATCGCGTACGGCGAGATCTCGGCCTTCGAGCGGCTCGCGGAGGACGCCAAGCTCGCGCCCACGCTGCAGGACAAGGTCGCGCTGGCGAGCATGGCCAGCGCCGAGTTCGGGAAGGTCGCCCCTCTGCACGCGCGGATCGGCGAGCTGGGCACCGACCCGTTCGTGGCGATGGCGCCGTTCCGCCTGCCGATCGACCAGTTCCACCTGCACACCGCGCCGGCCGACTGGCTGGAGGGCCTGATCAAGGCGTACGTCGGCGACGGGCTGGCCAACGACTTCTTCCGCGAGATCGCCGCCTACCTGGACCCCGACACCCGCGACCTGGTGGTCTCGTCGGTCGAGGATGCCGGCGGCCACTCGGCGTTCGTCGTCGAGCGGGTGCGCGGGACGATCGCCGTCGACCCGCCGCTGGGCGGCCGCCTGGCGCTCTGGGGGCGCCGGCTGATGGGAGAGGCGCTCACCCAGGCCCAGCGGGTCGCCGCCGAGCGCGACTCCCTGTCCGCGCTGCTCGCGGGCGGCGTGGACCGACCCGGCCTCGACCTCGCGGCGATCGGCCGGATGTTCACCCGGCTCACCGAGCGGCACGCCGAGCGGATGAGCGACCTGGGGCTCGACTCCTAGACCGTGGTGCGGCGCCGCCCGGTGACCCCCGAGGCCATCATCACGAGCACCGCGGCCACGGCGATCTGCCAGACGTGCCGCCACCAGTCGATGCCCTTGGTGGTGTTGTCCCAGCCGTAGTCGGAGTTGCCCTTGACGTTGTCGTTCACGCCGAACAGCGCGTAGTAGACGAGGCTGCCGAGGATCATGCCGCCGATGCCGCAGAGGACGGTGAGCCAGAGCGGGATGTGGTCGCGGTCGCCCGGGGCGACCACCTTGCCCAGCAGGCCGATGATCAGCCCGCCGACCAGGGTGACGATGATTGTCCAGATCATTTCGAGACCTGCTTTCGTCCGGCGAGCCGTCCGATGGCGGCTCCCTCACCCAATGCTAGCCGCGGAACCCTACGTATCCCGCGACGCTAGCTGCGGAACCCCACGTGTCCCGCCACCCCGCCGCCGATCTCGACGTAGGCGATCTTGTCGGCGGGCACCAGGGTGTGCCGGCCCTTGGAGTCGGTGAGGGTGAGGACGCCGCTGCCGGCCACCGCCTCGGCGATCTGCTTCTGGAGCGACTCCTCGTCCTGGTCGGTCTCGAGGATGAGCTCTCGGGGGGCGTGCTGCACGCCGATCTTGACCTCCACGGTCGGGACTCCTTCGTGTGGTGCTTCAGGTTCAGTGGTCGTCGGTGAGCGGGTAACCGCGGATCCCGCGCCAGGCGAGTCCCGAGACCAGGGCCGTCGCCTGCGCCCGGTCGAGGCCGCCGGCCTCTGAGAGCCAGAACCGCGCGCTCACCTGGGCCATTCCCACCAGGGAGACCGCGAGCAGGCGGGAGGCGGGGCCGGGCAGCCCGGTGTCGTCGTGGATCACCGCGGCGATCAGGTTCGCGCACTCGTTGGTGACCCGCTCGATCTGCCCGCGTACGGCGGGCTCGTTGGTCAGGTCGGACTCGAAGACCAGCCGGAACGCACCGGTGTCGGCAGCGACGTACTCGTAGAACGCGTCGATGGCCGCGGCGACCCGCTGCTTGTTGTCGTGGGTCGACTCCAGCGCGGCGCCGCAGTTGGCGATGATGCCGTCGCAGGAGGTCTCGAGCAGGGCCAGGTAGAGGTCCAGCTTGCCGGGGAAGTGCTGGTAGAGCACCGGCTTGGAGACCCCGGCGCGTTCGGCGATGTCGTCCATCGCGGCCGCGTGGTAGCCCTGTGCGACGAACACCTCGAGGGCGGACGACAGCAGCTGCGCGCGGCGCTCGCGGCGCGGCAGCCGGCCGCCGCGGGGGCGGACCTCGTCGACACCGTGCTGGTGGGTCACCCGGGCGAGCCTACCTGCGCGTAGACGCGGTCCGGATGACGGGACGTGGTGTGGCGGCCGGACCGCCCGGAGGGAACATGGAAGGGCGGCGCGGCGTTGACGTGGAACCGCACCGAACCGATGAGGAGTGTCCCCCGTGAGTTTTCCCGCGCTGGTCGAGCCCGCTGACGAGCTCACCATCGACGAGGTCCGCCGCTACAGCCGGCACCTGATCATCCCGGACGTGGGCATGACCGGTCAGAAGCGGCTGAAGAACGCCCGGGTGCTGGTCATCGGCGCCGGCGGCCTCGGCAGCCCGGCGCTGCTCTACCTGGCCGCCGCGGGCGTGGGGACGATCGGGATCGCCGAGTTCGACGAGGTGGACGAGTCCAACCTCCAGCGCCAGGTCATCCACGGCCAGTCCGACATCGGCAAGTCCAAGGCCCAGTCGGCCAAGGAGTCGATCCAGGAGACCAACCCGTACGTCGAGGTGATCCTCCACGAGGAGCGGCTCGACAACGACAACGTGCTGCAGGTCTTCGAGGGCTACGACCTGATCGTCGACGGCACCGACAACTTCGCGACCCGCTACATGGTCAACGACGCGGCGTACTTCCTGAAGATCCCCTACGTGTGGGGCTCGATCTACCGCTTCGACGGGCAGGCCTCGGTGTTCGCGCCGACGCTGGCCGACGACGCTCCCTGCTACCGCTGCCTCTACCCCGAGCCGCCGCCGCCGGGCATGGTCCCGAGCTGCGCCGAGGGCGGCGTGCTGGGCGTGCTCTGCGCCAGCATCGGCTCGATCCAGGTCAACGAGGCGATCAAGCTGCTCACCGGTGTGGGCGAGCCCGCTGGTCGGCAAGCTGATGATCTACGACGCCCTGGAGATGGAGTACCGCAAGCTGAAGGTCCGCAAGGACCCCAACTGCGCGCTGTGCGGCGACAACCCGACCGTCACCGGGCTGATCGACTACGAGACGTTCTGCGGTGCGGTCTCGGAGGAGGCCGCCGACGCGGCTGCCGGGTCCACCATCTCGGTCACCCAGCTCGAGCACATGATCAAGGAGCGCGACGAGGGCAGCCGCGACTTCTTCCTGGTCGACGTGCGCGAGTCGGTCGAGTACGACATCAACCGGATCCCCGGCTCGGTGCTGATCCCCAAGGGCGACTTCCTCAACGGCAGCGCCCTGGAGAAGCTGCCGTCGGACAAGCAGGTCGTCATGTACTGCAAGACCGGTGTCCGCTCGGCCGAGACCCTCGCGATCGTCAAGGGCGCTGGGTACGCCGACGCGGTGCACGTCGGCGGCGGCGTCTCCGCCTGGGTCAACCAGATCGACCCGAGCCAGCCGGCGTACTGAGTACTCTTACGTAACTCTTTGTGACCATGTGCCGTTGAGCATGTATGAAGCTCATGGCGCGATCCTCATCCCCCGTCATCGCCGCGGCCACGCTCCTGGGTGCCACCGCGATCCTCGCCACCCCGGCGACGGGGGCGGCCGCAGCGCCCACGTGGGCTCCCGCCGCCTCCGCGAGCATCCATCCGGGGGTGCAGATGTACACCGAGGGTGCCCAGTGCACGGCCAACTTCGTCTTCACGGACGGCGCGGGCACGACCTACGTCGGGTACGCCGCCCACTGCGCCGGCACCGGCGAGGCCACCGACACCAATGGCTGCGACGCGGGGTCCCTGCCGCTGGGGACTCGCGTGCAGTTCGTCGAGGGCGGCTCCTTGGTGGGTGCGGGGACCACGGTGGGCGAGGGGACTCTCGCGTACTCGTCCTGGCTCACCATGCAGCAGCGCGGGGAGAGCGATCCGAACACCTGTGACTACAACGACCTCGCGCTGGTGCAGGTCGACGCGGACGACGTCGCCAAGGTGAACCCGTCCGTGCCGTTCTGGGGCGGACCCGTCGGCATCAACACCGAGGGCACCGCCGCGGGCGACAGCGTCTACTCCTATGGCAACTCCAGCCTCCGCGCGGGGGTCACCCAGCTCTCACCCAAGCAGGGCGGCAGCCTCGGAACGTCGGGCGAGGGTTGGACGCACCCCGTCTACACCGTGTCACCGGGCGTGCCCGGCGACTCGGGGAGCGCATTCCTCGATGCCGAGGGCAACGCTCTGGGCACGCTGTCCACCCTGGCCATCGCGCCGCTCGCCGGCTCGAACGGCGTCGGCGACCTCGACCACGAGCTTGCCTACGCCCAGCAGCACGGCGGTATCGCCGGGCTCGAGCTGGTCCCCGGCACCGAGCCGTTCACTCCCTGAGGGTCAACAAGCGTGATCGGCGCGTGATCGCGTCAGGGGGTTCCCGCTAGTAACTTGCCATCCATGAGCGGGAGGTCGCCGGAGAGCGAGCGTCCCAGCGCGGTGCCGGCGGTACTGGCGGCGACCGCGCTGGTGGTCGTGCTGGCCACCTGGGCGGCCGCCATCGGGCCGGACCGCGTGTTCGGCAGCGATCCTGCGCCCCGGGAGACCTCCAGCGAGGAGTCGGGTGACCCCGATGTCGCCCAGTCCGATCCCGGCGAGGAGGACGAGGAGGACGAGGAGAAGGGCTGGGGGACCACCGCGATCTTCGGTGTCGAGATCGCTCTGCTGGTGGTCCTCGGCTACCTCGTCGTGCTGCTCCTGCGCTGGTTCCGGTCCGAGGCCACCGAGGAGCGACGACGCCGGAAGCGACGCCGGGTGGAGTTCGAGGTTCTCCCGGCCACCCCGGAGCAGGCGGCCGAGGAGATGGTCCGCGACGCCGACCGGCAGCTGGAGCTGCTGCGCGAGGGCAGCCCCCGCAACGGGATCGTGGCCTGCTGGCACCGGTTCGAGGTGCAGGCCGAGGCGGTCGGGATCGGCCGGCAGCCGTGGGAGACGTCGGCGGAGTTCACGCTCCGGGTCCTCGATCTGGTCTCTGCCGACGAGCGCGCGGTCGCGGAGCTGTCGGTGCTCTACCGCGAGGCGCGCTTCTCCGACCACGACCTCGGCGAGGCCGCCCGCGCGTCGGCCGTCGACGCGCTCGAGCGGATCCATCGCGGCCTGGGTGCTCGGTACGCCGGGGGGCCGTCGTGACCGGCGGGCGCTGGTGGCTCCGGCTCGTCGTGCTGGTCGCGTCGGTCGTGGCCGCGCTGTGGATCGGGGCGCGGCTCGAGATGGAGCCCGACCCGGTGCGGGTGGTGCTGATCACCGCGGCCGTCGTGGTGCTGGTCGGCCTGCTGCTGGACGCCGTGCCACCGCCGGCTCCCGGATGGCGGCTGGAGGAGGCCCACGTCGCCGACTTCCACCGGCGCGACCCGCGGACCGCGGCCAACCTGCGGATCCTGGAGCACCACCTGGCGATGAGCAAGGCCGACTCGGCGCTGCGTGACCGGCTCGCCGACCTGTCCGAGCAGGTGCTCCTGGTCCGGCACGGCGAGCACCCCGAGACCGCCCGGGCCTACCAGCTGATGGGGCCGGAGCTGACGGCCGTCGTCAACGACCCGCCGCGCAAGATGCGCCGCGAGGAGATCGAGGAGTGCGTGCGCAGGATCGAGGAGCTGTGAACTCCCCCATGGGCGAGCGGTTGACGGTGACCGAGGCCGGCGAGCTCGCCGGCCGGGTGCTGGACGAGGTGGAGCTGGCGGTCGTGGGCAAGCGGGAGGCGCTCACGCTGGTGCTCGCGGCGGTGCTGGCCAAGGGGCACGTGCTGCTCGAGGACTTCCCGGGCCTGGGCAAGACGCTGGCGGCCCGGTCGTTCGCGCCAGGCGCTCGGGCTGGAGTTCGGACGCGCGCAGTTCACCCCTGACCTGCTGCCGTCCGACCTCACCGGCTCGTTCCTCTACAACCAGCAGCGCGGCGAGTTCGACTTCCGCCCCGGCCCGCTCTTCACCAGCCTGCTGCTGGCCGACGAGATCAACCGGACGCCCCCCAAGACGCAGTCGGCGCTGCTCGAGGCGATGCAGGAGCGGCAGATCACCGTCGAGGGCGAGACGTTCCCGCTGCCCGAGCCGTTCTGCGTGTTCGCGACCGCGAACCCGATCGAGTACGAAGGCACCTACCCGCTCCCCGAGGCCCAGCTCGACCGGTTCCTGATGCGGGTGAGCTTCGGCTACCCGTCCTCCGACGAGGAGTACGACGTGCTCGCCCGCCGCGTCGAGCGACGGCGCGAGGAGATCACCCTCGACCCGCTGACCGACGCCGAGGGCGTGCTGGCGATGCAGGAGGCGGTCGAGTCGGTGCGGCTCGACGAGTCGGTGGGCCGCTACTGCGTCGCCCTCGCCGCCGCCACCCGCGACCATCGCGAGGTGCTGACCGGTTCGTCGCCGCGCGGCTCGCTCGGTCTGGTGCTGGCGGCCCGGGCGTTCGCGCTGGTCCGCGGCCGCGACTACGTCATCCCGGAGGACGTCAAGGTCGTCGCCCGACCCGTGCTGGCGCACCGCATCACGATCCGGCCGGAGCTCTGGATGACGCACGCCAGCGGGCGCTCGGTCGTCGACGACGTGCTCACCCAGGTGCCCACCCCGGCCACCCTCGAGCGCACGAAGTGAGCCGTCGATGACCCCGTGGCGTCCGACCGCCGCGCTGAGCCGGGCGCTGGTGGTGGCGGGTCTCGGGATCGGCGGCGCGGTGCTGCTCGGCGAGCCGGTCGGCCTGGTGCTGGTGGCCCCACTGATCGTGTGCGCGGCGATGGGCCTGGCCGCGCGCCCGACGAGCACCCCCACGGTCACCTCCGACCTCGACCACGTCTCGCTCCACGAGGGCCAGGGCACCACCTCGCGGCTGCAGGTCACCGACGCCGACGACGCCGAGCAGATCACCCGGGCGGTCGCCGAGGCGGCCTACGTCGCCACCCATCCGGCCGAGGGCCGCGTCTCGCGCCTGCTGGCCGCGGGCCTGCCCGACCTGGAGATCAGTCCGCGCCGCTGGGGGCGCCGGGTGCTCGGGCAGGAGCGGGTGGCGTTCACCACCCGGTGGGCCGGCTACCGCTGGGGTCCGGTGACCCTGCCCGGCCTGCAGATGCAGGTGCTGCCCGGCCCGACGGCGTACACCTCGCGGGCGGAGACGCCGCAGCCCAAGGGCCTGGTCGGGGCGCACCGTTCGGCGCGGTCTGGGTCGGGCACCGAGTTCGCGGGCATCCGGGAGTTCCAGCCGGGCGACCGGCTGCGCCGGATCAACTGGCGGATCTCCAGCCGCACCCGGCGGCTGCACGCGACCACGACCCGGGCGGAGGAGGACGCGGGGATCCTGCTGGTGATCGACGCGGTCGCCGACCACGGCCGGTCCGGCGGGGTGGACGGGGCCGCCAGCAGCCTCGACCTGACCGTCCGCGCGGCCGCCGCGCTCGCCGAGAACGCCGTACGTCGTGGCGACCGGATCGCGCTGCGAGTGGTCGGCGGCAGCGGCCGGCAGCTGCGGTTCGGGTCGGGGTGGGTCCATCTGCGTCGGCTGCTGCTGGCGCTGTCGGCCATCCAGTCCGGCGGTGAGGGGCATCGGGCGCTGGCCAGCCACGCGCGGGTGCCGCTGCGGGCCACCGAGGGCACCACGGTGGTGCTGCTGACTCCGATGCTGACCGAGGCGATCGCCACCGTCGCCGCCTCCACCGCGCGCCGCGGTCTCCCGACCCTGGTGATCGACACCCTGCCCCCCGACGCCGAGCCCGCGCTCCCCGACGACACCGATCCCGACCTCGCCGACCTCGCCTGGCGGATGCGCAAGGTGGAGCGCGAGCAGGTGCTCGCCGGGCTGTCCGGTCTCGGCTGCCCGGTCGTCGCCTGGCGCGGGCCGGGCACCCTCGACGAGGTGCTGCGCCGGCTGGCCCGCCGCGCCCAGCTGCCGCAGGTGCGGATCCGATGAGCACGCTCGGGTGGCCGCTCTCGCAGCTGGTGGCGCGGCTGCTGATGCTGCTTGGCCCGTTGGTGGGTCTGGTCGCGGCCGCGGTCGCCGACGTCCCGCCGCCCGGCTGGGTCACGGCTCTGGTCGTCGTGCTCGCGGTCGGTTGGGCGTTCATGCCGGAGTCGGTGCTCGGGACGATGTGCCTCGCGCTGGTGCTCGCCTGGTGGGGGGTGGCCGACATCAGCGGGCTGCCGGCCGAGGCGCTGGTCGCGGCCCTCGGGCTTCTGGTCGCGCACGTCGCCGCGGTCGTCACCGCCTACGGCCCGCCCGAGATGGCCGTCGACGCCCCGACCGTGCGGCTCTGGGTGACCCGCGGCGCGGCGGTCTTCGGCGCCGCGCCGATCGTCTGGATGCTCGCGGTGCTGGTGCGCGACCAGCCGGAGCCCCCGGGCGTGTGGATCGCGGCGATGGTGGCCGTCGTCGTCGCGGCGGTCCTCGCGACGGTGGCGTTCGCGCCGCCCAAGGAGCGCGTCGGTGGCGGCTGAGCAGGAGGAGTACGTCGAGCGGGTGCTGGAGTACGTCGAACGAGTGCCGCGCGGCCGGGTCACGACGTACGGCGCGATCGCCGACGCGGTCGGCGGTGGTCCGCGGCAGGTCGGCTCCGTGATGTCCCGGCACGGCGGCCCGGTGCCGTGGTGGCGGGTGGTCCGGGCCGACGGCTCGCTGCCGCCGAGCCACGAGGTCGAGGCCCGCCAGTGCTACCTCGAGGAGGGCACGCCGCTGCGACCGTCCGGCTCGGTCGACATCGTCCGCGCGTTCTGGTCACCGGAGGACGACGAGGCCACGGGCTAGCGAAGCCGGTCGAGGTAGGCCGCCGCCTGGCGGACCTCGGCCAGCCGGTGCTCCCAGGTGACACCGACGAGCGTGAGCAGCGCGCCGGCTGCCCCGATCAGGATCCACTGCGGGGTCTCTGCGGCGTACGGCGCCAGCTCCCGCACCACCAGCACCCCGCCCACGGTCCCGCCCACCATCAGCGGCGCGTGCCACCTGGCCAGCGTGCCGGCCAGCACCAGGCCGACACACGCCACCCCCAGCCACGCGGCGCGCCAGGTCACCGGGTCGTCGAGGCACCAGAGCAGCGACGGCACCGTCGCGAGCAGGAGTCCGGGGTGAGCGCGCTCGACGTCGCCGCCTCCCGGTCGCGCCGCAGCCGGTCGAGGCCGACCACGAGCAGCGCCAGGGCCGACGGCAGCGTGTAGGCCTCCGGCGCCTCGACGCCGAGGTCGGCGAGCCGGACCCAGGTCGCCGCGGCCAGCAACAGCCCACCGACCCAGCCGAGCGCCCGGCGCTGCGGGTTGACCAGCGAGCTGGCGACGACCAGCGCGCCGGCCACGGTCAGGTGGACGGCGGTCGCCGTGACCGGGTCGGCGGCCGCGCTGATCGCCGCGGGGACGGCGATCAGCGCTGCGATCCATCCGGTCGCCTCGACCACGGGCCGGGGGAGCGCCAGCGCGAGCAGGCCGACGGTGAGCAGCACCGGGTAGCCGCGCAGTGCCTCGTCCAGCCCCGCCACGTCGGCGAGCGCCCACACCGGCGAGCGCGGCCGCCGGCGGGGTGACGGCGCCGCCGAGCAGGCGGGACGTCGCGCTCTCGCCCGGCCGCAGGCACCAGGCGCCGACCCCGGCCACGGTGAGCGCCGCGAGCCCGGTGAGCAGGGCGCTGGGCAGGGCGCCGACCGTGACGAGGAGCAGCACCGCGATCGCCGCCGGACGGGCGCCCGTCGCGAGCAACAGACCCGCGACACCCACGAGCACGACGAGCGGTACGGCGAGCGGCACCGGCAGCAGCGCGAGCGTGGCGGCCGCCCCGAGGCCGATGGTCGTGACGGCGGCCGGCCACCACGCAGCCGGGGGACGGGCGCTCACCCAGGCCAGCCCGACCAGCGCGGCGACGCCGGCCAGCAGCAGCCAGGGCGCGGCCACCGGATCGACCGACCCGATCCGCACGTCGGCGTCCCGCGCGAACACCGGGCCGCTCGACCCGACGGCGGTGACCGCCTGCACCGAGAGCGCCAGCACGACTCCGACCACCGGCACGGCCGAGGCGAGCGCCGGGATCAGGGGCAGCAGCCGCCAGGCGTCGCGGGCGCGGAGCAGCCACGCGGCCGCCGTCCAGGCCAGGGTCGCGGCGAGCGCGGCCCCGGTGGCTGCCGTGCCGCCCTCGTCGACGGCCGGCAGGGCGACGGTGATCGTGAGCAGGGTGGCGGCGACGCCGCCCAGCGCGGCCACCGCGGTCGGCTCGCGATGACCGGCCACCGGGAGCAGCACCAGCAGAGAGGCCGCCACGAGCGCCGGGCCGGGCCCCGCCCACACCTCTCGGAGCGTGGGGTCCTCGAGCGCGCGAGCGAGCGCGTCCGAGGCCAGGTGCATCCAGGGGAGCACGGCGGCCGTGCCGACGGCGTACGCGAGGACCGCGCGGCCGGTGCGCAGGCCCGCCCACGCGGCTCCGGCCAGCACCAGCACCGCCACCACGTCGACGACCGCGTCAGGTCCGGTCGCGCCCAGCGCGCCGGCGTACGCCACCAGCGCGGCGAGCGCGGCGACGAGCTGCGGCGACACGAGTCGGTACGGCGCGCCCGCCAGGGCCAGCGCGGCGACCGCGACCACTCCGCCGACGAGCCAGGTGAGCTCTGGCCGCGGTCGGCGCACCCCACCAACCGGCGTGGTCGGCGCCGACCACGTCGAGAGCCACCAGGCCGAGCGCCACGACGCTGAGCGCCTCGCCGGCCACGCGGAGCCCGCGACGGGCCGCCACCAGCGCGCCGGCCGCAGCCACAGCGGTGAGGCCGAGCAGAACGCCGGTGCGGCCGCCGACGCCCAGCCAGGACCAGGCGACGGCCAGGAAGATCACGGCCGCGACGAGCAGGCAGAGCGCCCCCAGCCCGAGCAGGATGCCCGGGACCGAGGTGGTGCGGACGCCGGTGCGGGCCGAGGGCGCAGGTGCGGCGGCCGGGAACGGCTGCGGTACCGGCACCGGCGCCACCCGGAGCCGGGCGAGCAGGTCGTCGGCGCGGAGCAGGACCTGGAACAGCTCGGCGGCGGTGGGGCCATGGAGCGGCAGGGCGCAGGCCGGGCAGCTGGCGGCGGTCAGCGGGAGCGGACCACGGCAGTCCGGGCACGTGTGCGGGTCGGCGTATCGGGTCATGCTCCGATTGCGCCATCCGGCGCCGCGCGTCGACAGCGCGGACCGACTCAGGGCGGCTGAGTACTGCTACTCAACCGGGACTAGTCAGCCGAGGGCGGCGACGACGTCGTCGTAGTCGGGCTCGGTGGCGATCTCCGGCACTACCTGGGTGTAGGAGACCTTGCCGTCGGCGCCGACGATCACCACGGTGCGAGCGAGCAGTCCCTCCCACTTGCCGTCGGCCAGGCGCACGCCGTAGTCGTCGCCGAAGCTGGACCGGAACGCCGAGGCGACGGTGACGTTGTCGATGCCCTCCGCGCCGCAGAAGCGGGCCTGCGCCATCGGCAGGTCGTTGGAGACGCAGATGACGGTGGTGTCGGAGAAGCCCGCGGCCAGCTCGTTGAACTTGCGGACGCTCGCCGAGCACACGCCGGTGTCGACGCTCGGGAAGATGTTGAGGATCGTGCGGGTGCCTTCGGGGAGGGTCACCTCGCCGAAGTCCATGCCGACCAGCGAGAACGCGGGAGCCGGGTCGCCGATGCCGGGAAGGTCGCCGACGGTGTGGACGGGGTTGCCGCCGAGTGCAGTGGTAGCCATGTCACCTGTCTAGCAGCCGTCGGGGAACTCCGGCTCGGGGAGGTCGCGCAGCCCACGGAGTGGACTGGCCAGCACCAGGAGAGACGCGCCCAGGATGACCACCGCCATCACCGCGATCGTCTCCCGCACCCCGAGGTGCGTGCCGAGCCAGCCGGCCAGGACACCGGCGACGGGCATGGTCCCGAAGTTGACCAGCTGGGTCGTGGTGATCACCCGCCCCATCAGCCGCGCGGGCACGTAGCGCTGCCGCCAGGCGCCGCGGACGACGTTGCCGGCGACCACGAACATCCCGACCAGGAACAGCCCCAGCGCGACCAGGGCGACGCCGGACCCGGGGTTCGCGAGCGGGACCAGCAGGCACGGCACCCCGGCGCCGAGCAGGAGCAGCGTGGAGGCATATCCCGACCCGATGCGCCGCGAGAGCCGGGTCGCGAAGATCGCGCCGACCAGGCCGCCGCTGCTGCCGACGGCCATCACGAGCCCGACGCCCGACGGGTCGAGATCGAGGTCGCGCACCAGGAACAGCACGAGCAGGGCGCCCATGCCGGTGTGGCCGAGGTTGGCCAGCCCGCCGATCGCGGTGAACCAGAGGAGGTAGCGATCGCGGCGCACGAACGCGACGCCCTCGCCGATCCGGGTCCGCAGCGTCGCGGTGGGCGCCACGATCACCGGAGCCTCGGTGTGTGGCCGGATCCGCCAGAGGCACGCCGCGGACACGAGGAAGCTGACCGCGTCGAGGAGGATGCCGAACGCCGCGGAGAACCACTGCGCCAGCAGTCCGCCGACGCCGGGCCCGGCCACCTGCATCGCCGACTCGGTGCCGAAGAGCCGCCCGTTGGCCGGCTCCAGGTGCTCCCGCGCGACGACCTGGGGCAGGAACACGGAGTACGCCGTACGGAAGAACACCGTGGCCACGCCTCCGACCAGCGCGACGACGATGAGCTGGCCGAGGGTGAGTACGTCGAGCCACCAGGCCAGCGGCACGCTGGCGAACGCCGCGGCGGAGACCAGGTCCGCGGCGATCATCACGCCGCGGGCCGGGAGCCCGTCGACCCAGGCGCCGGCGGGCAGCCCGATCAGCAGCCAGGGCAGCCAGGCGGCGGTGGCCAGGGCGCCCATGAAGCCGGGCCCGGCGTCGAACGCGAGCACGGCCAGCAGCGGGAGCAGGACGATGCTGGTCGCGTTGCCCAGGACGCTGACGCCCTCCCCGAACCAGAGCAGCTGGAACCCGCGGTTGCGGGAGAGGGGCTCGAGGTCGGTGGTCCCGGTGGCGAGCGTCGGTCATGGCTGGGCCGGGAAGCCGCGGGCGAACAGGAAGACCGGCTCCCGGTCCACGCCGTCGTCGGGCGGTGGCCGGTCGCTCCACTTCATCGAGGACCTCGATCACGTCCTCGGCGACCTGGAGCAGCTCGTCGGGGGAGAGCCGGAGCCAGTGCTGGGTCGCGAACGCGGCGTCGTCCCACACCGGGTCGGACTCGGCGTTGGACATCCACGCGCGGGTGCGCTCGATCTGCCGCTGCAGCGCCAGCGCCTCGGCGGCGTGCGCCGCGGCGACGGCCGCGGTGTCGTCGGCGAACTCCTGCCGCGACCACCTGGTGCCGGGGGCGGCGAGCCGCCACCAGCGCTCACGCCGGTCCTTGGCCAGCTCGGGCGCCTCGACCACCAGCTCCGCCTCGGCGAGGACCTTCAGGTGGTGGCTGGCGCTGCCGACCGCCTGGCCGGTGCGCTCGGCCAGCCCGGACGCCGTGGACGGGCCATCGACCTTGAGCGCGTCCATGATCCGGGCCCGGAACGGGTGGGCGAGCGCCGCGAGGGCCTTGGCCTCGGTGAGGCGGCGGATGTCTGAGCGGGGCATGGCCCCGAGGCTAGATCAACAAGAACTGTTGTACAAGAGTTCTTGTGGATCTGGTTCGGCCCCGACAACTCGTGCCATCGACCACGGCGTTCCTTCGGCAGATCTCGCCGTCGTGGGTGTGTCATGGGTCTCACTAGTTTGAGCAGACCTCGGGCCTCTCACACAGCGAAAGGGTCCTGTCATGTCGATGTTCACATGGGAGAAGGTCGATCCGCCTCCCGGAGTAGCAGTCGCGCCAATGCAGCGGTTGAGCTGGGGCAAGACCGCCGGTCTGGGCGCCCAACACGTCGTCGCCATGTTCGGCGCGACCTTCGTCTTCCCGCTGGTGATGGGCCTCGACCCGAACCTGGCGATCATGTTCTCCGGTATCTGCACGATCATGTTCCTGCTGATCGTCAACAACCAGGTGCCGAGCTACCTCGGCACCAGCGCGTCCTTCGTGGCCGGCGTCGCGGCCATCCGCGGCGAGGGCGGCGACTCGTCCGACGTCACCGGCGCGATCATGGTGGCCGGTCTCGTGCTGGCTGCGGTGGGCGTCTTGATCCACTTCGCCGGCTCGGGCTTGATCCACAAGATCCTGCCGCCCGCGGTCACCGGCGCGGTCGTGATGCTGATCGGCTTCAATCTCGCGCCGGTGGTCGCGACCATCTACTGGCCCGAGGACCAGTGGGTCGCGCTGGCCACCGCCACGTTCATGGTGGTCGCCGCCGTGATGTTCCCCGGCTTCTGGTCGCGGATCGCGGTGTTCTTGGCGCTGATCTTCGGCTACCTCCTGTCCTGGTTGTGCGACCTCCTCTTCGGCACGATCAACTCGGTGCTCGCCGGCCAGACAGAGGCGACGGACCACGACCGGATCTGGAACTGGCAGTCGGTCCAGGACGCGGACTGGATCGGCTTCCCCAGCGGCACTCTCGGCGACGGCGTGGACGTCGTCCACGGCCCGAGCTTCTCGCTGACGTTCATCCTGCTCGTGCTCCCCGGCGTGATCGCACTGATCGCGGAGAACACCGGTCACGTCAAGGCCGTGGCCGAGATGACCGGAGACGACCTCGACCCCTACATGGGCCGGGCGATCGGGGCGGACGGCCTCGCCACGGCCTTCTCGAGCGCGTTCGGCGGCTCGCCGACGACGACGTACGCCGAGAACATCGGCGTCATGGGCGCCACCCGGGTCTACTCGACGGCCGCCTACTACGTGGCAGCGATCGTGGCCATCCTGCTCGGGCTGTGCCCGAAGTTCGGCGCGATCGTCGCCGCGACGCCGGGGGGCGTCCTGGGCGGGATCACGGTCGTGCTCTACGGCATGATCGGCCTGATCGGCGCCAAGATCTGGGTGGAGAACGACGTCGACTTCGGTGAGCCGCGCAACCTGGTCGGTCTGGCCGCCGGCCTGATCGCCGGCATCGGAGGCGTCACGCTCGAGATCACCGACGACTTCACGCTCAGCGGCATCGCGCTGGGCACGATCCTGGTGATCGTCTACTACCACCTGGTCGGTGTCCATCGGGGTGCCGGATCGGGTGAGGTCACCAAGGCGCTCTGACCTCTCGGGCGAACGGCGACGCGGAGGCCGGCACCGGAAGCATCGGTGCCGGCCTCCGGGCATGTCGGCGCTGAGGAAGCCCCTGGCAGAGATTGCCGACGAACCCGGAGCCCGTCGGCAGAATGTGCCGTGGCCGGGCCGCGCGGCCCACGCTTGAATCGACAGGTGCCCACCCACCAGCTCGTCGTCGCCGACGCGACACTCCGCGGCCGGGACGGGCGTTGGCAGATCGGCATCGACGACGGCCTGGTCGTGGCGCTCGGCCGGGACACCCTGAGCGGCCGCGAGGAGCTGGACGCCGGCGGTTCGCTGGTGACCGAGAGCTTCGTCAACGGGCACATGCACCTGGACAAGGTCTACACGCTGGACCGGATCGGCGACGCCGCGCTGACGGCGTACACCTCAGGCGAGATGGGGTCGGCCCTGCACTCCATCGAGCTCGCCTCCGCGGTCAAGGACGACTACGACCGGAAGTGGATCGAGCCGAACGCGCGCCGGGCGGTGCTCGAGGCGGTGCGGTACGGCGTGCGCCACGTGCTGGCCTTCGCCGACGTGGACACCAAGGCCCGGCTCGAGGGCGTGATCCCCCTGCTGGCGCTCCGTGAGGAGTTCCGCGGGGTCGTCGACCTGCAGGTGGTGGCGTTCCCGCAGGACGGGCTGCTGCGCGACCCGGGCGCCGAGGAGCTGGTCCGCGAGGCCGTCGGCCTGGGCGCCGACGTGGTCGGCGGGATCCCGTGGATCGAGCACAGCGACGCCGAGGCGCGCGAGCACGTGCGCCGGATGTGCGAGCTGGCCGCGGCCCACGGACGCAGGGTGGCGATGCTCGTCGACGATGCCGGCGATGCGAGCCTCCGCACCACCGAGATGCTCGCCGAGGCGATGCTCGAGCACGGCCTGGTCGGTCGCGCGGTGGCCAACCACGCCCGCGCCGTCGGGCTCTACTCGCGACCGTCTCTGGAGCGTCTCGCCGGGCTCGCCCGCAGGGCAGGGCTCGGCTTCGTCAGCGACCCGCACACCGGCCCGCTGCACCTCCCGGTCCGCGAGCTCACGGCGATGGGGGTGCCGGTCGCGCTCGGCCAGGACGACATCGAGGACGCCTACTACCCGTTCGGCCGGCACCACATGCTCGAGATCGCCTTCCTGGCCGCCCATGCCCTCGAGGCGGTCGACGCGGCCGGCATCGAGCTCGTCTACGACGCGGTGACGACGACCGCCGCCTCCGTGCTCGGCGTCAGCGGGCATCGACTCGAGGTGGGCGGCAACGCCGACCTGGTCGTCCACCACCAGCCGACCCTGCGCGAGGTGCTGGCCGAGCACGCGGCACCGCAGCACGTGGTCGCATCGGGCAGGGTGGTGGCGAGCTCGACCTCGACGACCACGTTCCACCTCGACCAGGGAGCGAACGCATGACGCAGGGCATCCGGATCGGCATCGACACCGGCGGCACGTTCACCGACGTCGTCGCGCTCGACGAGGCCACCGGCAAGCTGGTGACGACGAAGACGCCGTCCACGCCCGGGAACCCGGCGGACGGGTTCCTGGCCGGCATCGAGAAGGTGCTCGACCTGGTCGGCGCGACCGGCGACCGGATCTCCGCGGTCAGCCACGGCACCACGGTGGCCACCAACCAGCTGCTCGAGGGCAAGGTCGACCGGCTCGGGTTCATCACCAACACCGGCTACGAGGCGATGCTCGAGATCGCCCGGCAGTCCGTGCCCGACGGCTACGGCAACTCCTACTTCTGGGTGAAGCCGGACCGGATCGTGCCGCGCGACCTGGTGCGTGGCGTCGCCGGCCGGCTCGACTTCACCGGCGCCGAGGTGCAGCCGCTCGACGAGGACGGCGCCCGCGAGGTCGCCCGTTGGTTCCGCGACCGGGGCATCACGACCCTCGGCGTCTGCCTGCTGCACGCCTACGCCAACTCGGCCCACGAGGAGCGGCTCCGCGAGATCCTCGCCGAGGAGCACCCCGACGCCGTGGTGTCGGTGAGCAGCGAGGTGCTGCGCGAGTACCGCGAGTACGAACGGGCGATGACCACGCTGGTCGACGCGGCCGTGAAGCCGCGGCTCTCGGCGTACGTCACCAACATCACCGAGCGGCTCCGGGCGTACGGCGACCGCTCCATCCCCTTCTACGTCATGAAGTCCAACGGCGGCGTGCTGTCGGCCGACGAGGTCGTGCACCAGCCGATCACCACGGTGCTGTCCGGGCCGGCGGCGGGTGCGCTGGGCGCCGCGCTGATCGCCAAGGTCGCCGGCCACGACCGGGTCCTGACCTCCGACGGCGGCGGCACGTCGACCGACGTCAGCGTGGTCATCGACGGCGAGCCCACGCTCACCACCGAGGGCTCGGTCGGGGTGTTCCCGTCGAAGATCCCGATGATCGACGTGGTCACCGTGGGCGCGGGCGGCGGGTCGATCGCCTGGCTCTCACCCGAGGGCACGCTCAAAGTCGGGCCGCAGTCGGCCGGCGCCGACCCCGGCCCGCTCTGCTACGCCAAGGGCGGCACCGAGGTCACCATCACCGACGCGCACGTGGTGCTCGGCCGCATCCCGCCGCACCTGCTCGGCGGCGAGATCCCGCTCGACGTGCAGGCCGCGGTGGACGGGGTCGACCAGCTCGCCGCCAAGCTCGGCCTGAGCCGCGAGGCCTGCGCCACCGGTGTCCTCGAGATCTCGGCCTGGAACCAGGCCAACGCGCTGCGCCAGGTCACGGTCAAGCGCGGCCTGGACGTCCGGGACTTCACGCTGACGACGTTCGGCGGCTCCGGCTCGCTGCTGCTCTGCCGGCTGATGGACATCCTCGGCATCGGCACCGTCCTGGTGCCGCCCGATCCCGGCAACGTCTCGGCGTTCGGGCTGCTCACCGTCGACGTCAAGAACGACTACGTGCAGACCCACGTGGCCCTCGCCGACGCGCTCGACCCCGCGTCCGTGGCGGAGATCCTGGACGCCCTCACCGCCCGGGCAGCCGACGCGCTCGCGAAGGAGGGGTTCGCCGCCGCCGACCACCGCTACGCGCGCACCGCCGACCTGCGCTACTTCGGGCAGGCCTTCGAGGTGCGGGTGCCGGTGCCCGAGGGGCCGATCGACGCGACGGTGCTCGACGAGGTCGCCGGCCGCTTCCACGCCGAGCACAAGGGCCTCTACGGCTACGACTTCGCCGACGACGCCAGCCAGCAGGTCGAGTGGGTCAACCTCCGGGTCTCCGGCATCGGCCCGATCCAGCGGCCCGAGATCAAGAAGCATCGACGGCGACTGGTTTCGAGACAGGCGCTAGCGCGCCTTCCTCAACCAGCGTCGCAGACCCGTCTGCTTCGAGGCGGCGGAGGGGTACGTCGACACCCCGGTGCTGTGGCGGCCCGACCTGCCCGTGGGCGCGGTCGTGGACGGGCCCGGCGATCATCGAGGAGTTCGGCTCGACCGTGCCGCTGCACCCGGGGTTCACCGCCCGCGATCGACGACTACCGCAACATCATCGTGACCCGGAGGGCGGAGCAGTGACCAGCAGGCGGGCCCCGACCCAGTTCCCGTTCGGCAGCCTGACCGCGGACGCGGGGGCCGGCGCCGACCCCGTGCTCGTCGAGATCGTGCAGGGCTCGCTGGCCAGCGTGGAGATGGAGGTCGAGACCGCGATCGCCCGCACCAGCCGCAGCCCGATGATCCGTGACGCCCACGACTTCCGCGCCGGCATCCACGACCGGCTGCTGCGCAAGCTGACCGGCCGCTCCTACTCCGCACTCGTGCACCCGATCGCCCGCGACTTCCCGATCGAGGAGATGCGCGAGGGCGACGTGTTCTTCCACAACGACGTCTACCGGTCCGAGGGCGGCATCGGGCACCTGCCGGACCTCTGTGTCACCGTCCCGGTCTTCAGCAGCGGCCGGGTGGTCGCGTTCGTCCAGGCCTTCGGCCACCACGACGACATCGGCGGCGCCGTGCCCGGCTCGATGCCCTCCGACGCCACCAGCGTCTTCGAGGAGGGCCTGATGGTGCCGCCGATCCGGCTGTGGGACGCCGGCGTGCCCAACCAGGCGGCGCTCACGATCATGACCCGCAACTCCCGGATGCCCGAGAGCCTGGCCGCCGACCTCGACGCCGAGTGCTCCGCGTGCCTGATGGGCGCCCGCCGGCTCGGCGAGCTGTTCGACCGGTACGGCGTCGAGGCCGTCGAGTCCTGCTTCGACGCGATCATCGACCGCACCACCACGACGTACCGCCGCGAGATCCTGGGCAAGATCCCGGTCGGCACCTGGGTGTGGGAGGACTACGCCGAGCACGACGGCGTCGACGAGCCCCAGCTGCACGCCCAGCGGATCACGCTGACCCGCACCGGGCCCGACGATCCCGACGGCGAGCGGCTGGTCCTCGACTTCGACGGCACCTCCCCGCAGGCCAAGGGACCGATCAACCACTGCGGCGACTACAGCGACGGCGTCTTCCTGAAGAAGTGGCTGGCGCCGATCCTGCGCAACCTCGCCGACAGCCCGGAGCGGATGGCCGAGCTCGACGTCAACGAGGGCGTGGTGCCGCTCATCGAGATGCGGTTCCCGCCGCCGGGCACGCTGCTCACGCCGGTCTTCCCGGCCCCGACCAACGCCCGCACCTTCGTGATCCTGCGGCTGCTCGGGGTGCTGGCGGGAGTGCTGGCCAAGGCCGTCGACGGCCGGATGCCGGCCGACCAGGAGACGATCCGCTACACCGGCGTCTACGGCGAGGACCACGACGGCCGGCCCTACCTGATGCGCGAGGTCCTCGGTGGCGGCTCCGGCGGCCGCTACTACGCGGACGGCGAGGACACGATCCACGTGGTGCCGGACTCGCGGAACCTGCCGACCGAGTTCACCGAGGCGCGCTTCCCGTTCCGGGTCGAGTCGCTGTCGCTGGCCGTCGACAGCGGCGGCGCCGGCAAGTTCCGCGGCGGCCTCGGCTACGAGAAGCACATCCGGATGCTCAAGGACGCGCACTTCATGTCCATCGCCGACCGCTCGATCCTGGCCTGCTGGGGCGTCAAGGGCGGCCTGGCCGGCACGCCGTTCCAGGTCACCATCGACCCGGGCGGCCCCGGCGAGCGGGAGGTCGACGCCCTGGCCGACGCCGAGCCGGTCACGGCGGGCGAGGTGATCCGGATCCGCACCACCGGGGGCGGCGGCTGGGGCGACCCGCTCGAGCGCGACCCCGAGCTGGTCGTCCGCGACGTCGTCTGGCGCAAGGTGTCCCGCGAGGCGGCGCTGGCGACGTACGGCGTGGTGCTGAGCGGCGACGACCTCGACGATCTCGGGCACGACGCGACGGCCACCGCTGCCGAGCGGGCGTCCCGGACGAGTGCCGCCGCCGCGTTCTTCGACCGCGGTCCGGGCTACGCCCGGCTGTCGGGCGGACCCGAGCACGCCGACGTGGACGTGGTCGCCGGATGACCGTCACCCGTGTGGCCGTCGTGGGCGGCCACGGCAAGACCGGCGTCGCCGTCGGTACGGCGTTGCGCCGTCGGGGCGCGGAGCCCGTGCCGCTGGGCCGAGCCGACTGGGACGACCTGGCCGCGGCGATGGACGGCTGTACCGCGGCCTACCTGATCGCACCGAACATGCATCCCGACGAGCCCGGCTACGTCCGGGAGGCCCTCGCGGCGGTGACCGCCGCCGGGGTCGGCCGGGTGGTCTACCACTCCGTGGCGTCGCCGTACGCGCCGGAGATGCCGCACCACCTCGGCAAGGCCGTATCGGAGGACCTGGTCCGGCGGTCCGGGCTGGCCTGGACAATCCTGCAGCCGGGTGCCTACCTGCAGAACCTCGACCTGAGTGGTCCGGTCGAGGTGCCCTACGACATCGACGCCGTGTTCGGCTTCGCCGACCTGAACGACGTCGCCGCGGTGGCCGCGCTGGTGCTGACCGAGTCCGGGCACGTCGGTGCGACTTACGAGCTGGCCTCGCGGGTGGCGTCGGTGGCCGAGCTGGCCGCCGAGGCCGGCGTCGAGGCCTCGCGCGTCGACGAGCGCCCTGACGGATGGCTCGGCGCGATGTTCGCCTACTACGACGCCCATGGGCTGCCGGTCGGCGAGCTGCCGCTGCGCGCCCTGCTGGCCGAGGAAGGAGCTGCGAGATGCGCGTCCTGATCGCACTCGGGGGCAACGCGATGACCGCCGCCGACGGCCGGGCCCGGGTGGAGGACCAACAGGCCGCGGCCGTGGTCGCGATGCGGTCCGTGGCGGACCTGATCGAGGGAGGCGCCGACGTGGTGCTCACCCACGGGAACGGGCCGCAGGTGGGCAACCTCCTGGTGAAGAACGAGCTCGCCGCCGCCGTCGTGCCGCCCGTCCCCCTGGACTGGTGCGGAGCCCAGACCCAGGCCACTCTCGGCTTCACCCTGATGAACGCCCTCGAGAACGAGCTCGCCGCGTCGCGGCGTGGAGCGCCGGACCGCCTCCGCTGGTGACCCGGGCCCTGCGTCGACGCCGACGACCCCGGCCTCAGCCACCCGAGCAAGCCGATCGGTCGCTACCTCCCCGAGGACGAGGCGCGTCGCCTGATCGAGCACGGCGAGACCTGGGAGGACCGCGGTGAGAAGGGCTGGCGCCGCGTCGTCGGGTCGCCCGAGCCCCGCGAGATCCTGGACGCACTCGCCGTCCGGACGCTCGTGGACGCCGGGTACGTCGTGGTCGCCAACGGCGGCGGCGGCATCCCCACGGTCCGCGATGCCGACGGGCTGCGCGGCGTCGAGGCGGTCATCGACAAGGACCTCGGCGCGGCACTGCTGGCCGAGACCGTTGACGCCGACGTCCTGGTGATCGCCACCGATGTGTCCAACGCCGTGCTCCGGTACGGCACGCCCGAGGCCGAGGAGATCGGCCGGGTGACTACCTCCGAGATGCGCGGCTACGCCGCCGAGGGGCACTTCGCCAGCGGCTCCATGGGCCCCAAGGTCGAGGCCGCCTGCCGCTTCGTCGAGCGCGCCGGCGGGCACACGGTCATCACGAACCTCGAGCAGATCCGCGACGCGGTGACCGGTGAGTCCGGGACCGTCGTCGTACCCGACTGACCCGAAAGACCCTAGGAAAGGAACGTCATGCCCTCCGCCATCGAAGTCCGCAAGGTCCCGATCCACTCCGTGGCCGATGCCTCCGAGCTCGCGAAGCTCATCGACGAGGGGGTGATGGCCGCCGACCGGGTGATCGCGATCATCGGCAAGACCGAGGGCAACGGGGGCGTCAACGACTACACCCGGATCATCGCCGACCGCGCGTTCCGCGAGGTGCTGATCGAGAAGGGTGCTCCGGCCGACCAGGTCAAGGAGATCCCGATCGTCTGGTCCGGCGGCACCGACGGGGTGATCAGCCCGCACGCCACGATCTTCGCCACCGTGGACGCCGAGCCGGTGGACGACCCTCGGCTCACCGTGGGCTTCGCGATGAGCGAGGTGCTGCTGCCGGAGGACATCGGCCGGACCGCGATGGTCAGCAAGGTCGCCGACGCGGTGAAGGTGGCGATGGAGCGGGCCGGGATCACCGACCCGGCCGACGTGCACTACGTGCAGACCAAGACTCCGTTGCTGACCATCCACACCATCCAGGACGCCAAGTCGCGCGGCAAGACGGTGTGGACCGAGCACACCCATGAGTCCATGGACCTCTCCAACGGGTGCACGGCGCTCGGCATCGCCGTCGCCCTGGGCGAGATCGAGATGCCGACCGACGCCGACGTGATGCACAACCGGGAGCTCTACTCCGCGGTGGCGTCGTGCTCCTCGGGCGTCGAGCTCGACCAGGCGCAGGTGGTCGTGGTCGGCAACGCGCCGGGGGTCGGCGGGCGCTACAAGATCGGGCACGCGGTGATGAAGGACGCGCTCGACCAGGACGGGATCTGGGACGCGATCCGCTCGGCCGGCCTGGACCTGCCCGAGCGCCCGCGTACGTCCGACCTGGACGGCAAGCTCGTCAACGTGTTCCTCAAGTGCGAGGTCTCGCAGGACGGCCAGGTCCGCGGCCGCCGCAACGCGATGCTCGACGACTCCGACGTGCACTGGCACCGGCAGATCAAGGCCTGCGTGGGCGGGGTGACCGCCGCGGTCACCGGCGACCCCGCGGTCTTCGTCTCCGTCTCGGCCGCCCACCAGGGCCCGGACGGCGGCGGGCCGGTGGCCGCGATCGTCGACGTGAGCTGACGCCCCGGGGGGCGGACAGGCGGTGAGCCGGGACCCGGTCCCGGCTCACCGCCTCCTCAGTCGAGCGCCGGGCACGCGTAGTAGCCCTCGGGCACCCCAGTGGTCTCGGGCAGGTCGTCGGCAGCGCGCCAGCGGCCGAGGTTCCACTCGAGCCAGTCGTCGTCGGCCTGCTCCCGGCCGTCCAGCACGCAGCCCCGTACGTCGTCCGGCAGCGTGGTGAGCACCGGCACCGCGTCGTCGGACAGACCCCGCAGGTAGGTCCAGTCGAGGTCGCCGGTCTCGTCGTACCGGTCGACGTTGCGCTGGGCGATCCATGCGTCCGGGTTGATCGCGGCCATCGCCAGCACCAGACCGGCGCCGCTCAGCAGCGCGAAGCGGGGGAGCCAGGCCGCCTTCAGGGTGACGCCGGCGGCCACGACCGCGAGCACGAGCAGCCCGAGCCAGCCCTCGAAGACGTCGACGACGCAGGCGCAGCTCGGTGAAGCCGTAGGCCTCCTGGTAGACGTGCATCCGGTAGAGCGCCGACGCGACCACGACCAGGGTCTGCACGCACAGCAGACCGAGTGCCGCCCGCAGCCAGAGCCGGTCGGCCGGCGTCTCGCGGGGCGCCTTGCGGGCCGCCGCCCAGATCACCAGCAGCGTCAGCGCGGTGGCGACGGTCAGCTGCCCGAAGCCCTCGTGCACGTACTCGGCGTAGGTGAGCCCGGTGGTGCGCTCCAGGTAGTCGTGGCCGCCGAAGATCACCGTCGCCTGGGCGACCAGGAAGGCCGCGAACACCGCGTCGACCACGAGCACCGGTGCCAGCCACTCGAACGGCCGGTTCACCGGGCGGGCCTCCTCCTTCGGCTGGTCGACGCGCGGCGGGTTGAGAGCCAGGTACGCCGCCGCCAGCACCACGCCGCCAACCGCCACGCCGATGAACGCCCGGAGCACGAACGACTCCAGCTCGAGGTCGGGGACCAGCGCGTCCGCCCACTCCGCGAACAGCGCGTCGGCGGAGGCGAAGAGCAGCCCGAAGACCAGCAGCCCGGCCGCCGACCAGATCGCGGTGCGGAGCAGGGCCGCCGCGTTGCCGCCGCCGGTCAGCGCGCCCAGGGTGCGGCCGAGCCAGGGCAGACCTCGCAGGCCGGCGAGCGGCCCGGAGATCCCGGAGAGCACGAAGCCCGGCATCGTGCGGGCGCCGGTCACCCCGCACACGGTGACGACCGCGCCGGTGACGATGCTCAGCGCGATGATCCAGTCGGCGTCGCGCAGCATGGTGACGGCGGCGAGCAGCACGCAGATCACGGCGCAGGCCTGGGTGAACCGGTCGGTGCCGCGCGCGCTGGCCGCCATGATCACGGCACCGCCGGCCAGCAGGACCAGGAAGGTTCCGATGCCGGCGTCCCGGTAGGGCAGCACGATCGCCGCCAAGAGCCCGACCCCGAGCGCGCCCAGGAGCACGGACACCCGCCCAGGAACGGCGCGGTCCGGCCAGAACGACCCGAGCAGGTCGTCGACCAGCGAGGACGGGGGTACGGCGGTCGGGGACGGGGGAGCCGGGGCGGGTGCGGGCATGGGCTTCTCCTCGGTCGGGCGTGGGACGGACGGGGGGCGCGGCCGGGAGGTCGACCCGGACCCGGGCTCCGGTGCCGCCGGCGGCTGGATCGACGAACCCGATGCTTCCGCCGTGCAGGTCGGTCACCCACCGCGCGATCGCGAGGCCCAGCCCCGTGCCGCCGCCGCCCTCGGTCGCGCTGAGGGTGCCGAACGGCTCGAAGGCGCGCTCGCGGTCGACCGGTGCCACGCCCGGACCCTGGTCGGTGACCTCGATGCGGTGGTGGTCCCCGACCCGGCTCACGGTCACCCGCACCAGCCCGCCGGCGGGGCTGTGCCGCGACGCGTTGTCGAGGAGGTTGGCGACCAGCTGGCGCAGTCGGGCGGGGTCGGCCCGCACGACCAGGTCGGGCGGGTCGACGCGGACGTCGTACTCCACCGGGCGGCCGGTGACCCTCGCCTCCTCGACGGCCTCGGTGAGGAGGCGTGCGACGGTGACCGGCTCGGGGGACAGCGGGGCCTTGCCGGCGTCGACGCGGGCCAGGTCGAGCAGGTCGGTGACCAGGTCCCCGAGCCGCTCGGCCTGGGCGAGGGCCGGCTGGAGCGCGCGCGGGTCGGCGGGCTCGGTGCCGTCGACGAGGTTCTCCAGCACGGCCTGGAGCGCGGTCAGCGGCGTACGCAGCTCGTGGCTCACGTTGGCCACGAGCTCGCGGCGCTGGCGGTCGACGGTCGCCAGGTCGTGGGCGGTCCGGTTGAAGGCGCGGGCGAGCTCGCCGACCTCGTCCCTGGAGGTCTCGCTGACCCGGACGGAGTAGTCACCGCGCGCCATCCGGCGGGACGCCGCCGTCATCTCTCGCAGCGGGGCCGTCATGCCGACGGCCAGCAGCTGGGTGACGGCCAGGGCCAGCAGGATCGTGACCGGGATGCTGAGCCACGCGGGTACGCCGCCGGCCCGGCCCACCGAGGCCACGATCGAGGCGACCACGACGCTGGCGGCGACGAGCAGCCCGAGCTTGACCTTGAGCGAGCGGACCTGTGCCAGGGGCTGGCCGGTCATCCCGCCTCGCCCTGCTCGAGGGAGTAGCCGACGCCGTGCACGGTACGGATCCGGTCGGCGCCGATCTTGGCGCGCAGTCCCTTCACGTGGCTGTCCACCGTGCGCGTGCCCGATGCGCCCGGCCAGCCCCACACCTCGGCGAGCAGCCGCTCCCGGGTCACCACGGTCCCGGGCTCGGCGGCCAGGCAGGCCAGCAGGTCGAACTCCGTCGGCGTCAGCCTGACCTCGTTCTCGTCCCGCCAGACCCGACGAGCGGCGGGGTCGATCCGGAGGCCGCCGAGCTCGATCGGACGGCGGCCCGCCAGCTCGCCGGCGCGGTCGACCCGCCGCAGCAGGGCCGCGACCCGGGCCACGAGCTCCCGCATCCGGAACGGCTTGGTCAGGTAGTCGTCGGCGCCGACCCCGAGCCCGACCAGCACGTCGGCCTCGTCGTCGCGGGCGGTCAGCATCAGGACCGGCACCGGCCGCTCGGCCTGGATCCGGCGGCACACCTCGTGCCCGTCGAACCCGGGGAGCATCACGTCGAGCAGCACCAGGTCGGGCGCGTGCTCGGCGAACGCGTCCACGGCCGACGGGCCGTCGAAGGCCCGCACCACGTCGTACCCCTCGGAGGCCAGGCGATCGGAGACCGCCTGGTTGATGATCGGCTCGTCCTCGACCACCAGGATCCGCCGACTGCTCATGTCAGCAGCGTAGGAGCGGTGCTTGTCAGAAGGCGGGGACGACTCGTGAAGGTTCTGTGCAGATCGCGGCTCAGGAGTCGGAGTCCAGCCAGTCCCGGATCGCGTCGCCGTGCTGGTCGAGCGTGGGGGGTGCCAGGTGGGTGGCCCGGCCGCCGGAGTGTGTGTCGTCGTCGAACCGGATCGGGGAGCCGGGCAGCTCGAGGGGCCCCAGCGTCTCGTGGTCGACGGAGACGACGCAGGCCCTGCGAGCGGGTCTGCTCCCAGCCGTAGACGTCGTCGAGGGTGCGCACCTTGCCCGAGGGGACGCCGGCCTCGGCGAGGGCGGCCAGGACGTCCTCGGCGGTGCGGTCGGTGAACAGCCCCTCGATCACCTCGATCAGCTCGTCGCGGTCGGCCGACCCGGTCGGCGTTGGTGGCGAAGTGCGGGTCGGCCGCGTCGAGATCGAATGCCTTGCAGAACTTCTGCCAGAGCCCCTCGGACCCGCAGGCGATCTGGATCGGCGCGGTAGAGGTGGCGAACATGCCGTACGGCGCGATCGACGGGTGGTGGTCGCCGGCCAGGCCGGGCACCTCGCCGGCCACGGTCCACCGGGTGCCCTGGAAGGCGTGCACCCCGACCATGCCGGCCAGCAGCGAGGTGCGGACCACCCGGCCGCGGCCGGTGCGCTCGCGCTCGTGGAGCGCGGCGAGGACGCCGTACGCGCCGTTCATGCCGGCGATCAGGTCCGCGATCGGCACGCCGACCTTGGTCGGCAGCTCGGTGCCGGTGATCGACATCAGCCCGCCCTCGCCCTGCGCGATCTGGTCGTAGCCCGCGCGGCTCGCCTCGGGGCCGTCGTGCCCGAAGCCGGTGATCGAGAGGATCACCAGGCGCGGGTTGAGCTCGTGCAGCCGGGCGACCGGGAAGCCGAGCCGGTCGAGGACGCCGGTGCGGAAGTTCTCCATCAGCACGTCGGCGCGCGCCACCAGCCGGGCCAGCACGTCCTTGTCGTCGTCGGACTTGAGGTCGAGGACGATCGACTCCTTGTTGCGGTTGGCCGACATGAAGTACGTCGACTCGCGCGCGTCCGGCTCGCCGACGAACGGCGGGCCCCAGGACCGGGTGTCGTCGCCGCCGGGCGACTCCACCTTGATCACCCGGGCGCCCATGTCGCCGAGCATCATCGCGGCGTGCGGGCCGGCCAGCGCTCGGGTCAGGTCGAGCACGACCAGGTCGGACAGGGGGCCGCTCATGCGAGTTCCGCCAATCGGGTCGAGTGCCTTCGGGAAGATCTCGGCCGGCGGGGTGACCAGGCCGGCGCCGACCTGACCCACGCCGGCGACCTTGCCGGCCATCCCGGTGTTGATCTGCGGGAGGATCCCGGTGCGGCACACCTTCGTCACGTCGATGCCGGTCGGGGTGCCCTGGAACTCCAGCACCGGCACCGCCCAGCGCGGGTTCTCGCCGAGGGTGATCTCGTGCATCCGCCGGGTGGTCGCCAGCGCGTCGGGGACCGAGCCGCCGACGAACCGGACGATCGCCGGCGCGGTCGCCATCGCGAACCCGCCGATGCCCGACGTCTCGGTGATCGCGGAGTCGCCGATGTCGGGGTTCGCGTCGTCGGGACCGTAGTCGCCGAGGTAGAGGCCGTCGGCGAGCTGGGCCGGGCCGGTGAACCACTCGTCGCCGGTGCCCGCCACCTGGATGCCGAAGTCGGTGCCGTTGCGCGCCATCGCCACCACCATCGTCGACCCGTCGATCCCGCGGGCCGCGTCCAGCGCGAGCTTGCAGGCGGGCATCGCGAGGTTGAGGAAGAAGTGGTCGTTGCCGCCGATGAACCGCACCGCCTCGGCCACGTCGGCGACGTCCGCGCCGGCGGTGACCATCGCCGGGCCGAGGTCGCGCAGCAGCATCAGGGTGCCGGCCCGGTTGCGGTTGTGCGCCTCGTCGCCCATCTGCAGCATCTGGGCCAGGATCCCGGTGACGTCGACCGGGTCGCCGGCTCGAACCGCCGTCTGCAGCAGCGGGCCGAGCACGTCGTTCATCCAGCGCAGCCGGGTGAGCACCTCGGGCGAGTAGGCGCCGTACCGCAGCACCTTGCCGAGCCCCTCGTTGAGCGTGCAGTGGGTACGCCGTCCGGTGGCCCGGTCCTCCAGCACCCACACCCACATGCTCGGGGTCACCACGCCGGCCATCGGCCCGACCGTGCCGCGGTGGTGGCAGGGCTCCAGGCGGACCGACGTACCGGACTCGAACAGCGCGACGGCGTCCTCCGGGTCGTCGACCAGGCCCTCCAGCGCGGCGCCGCCCAGCAGCGCACCGCGCAGCGGCCCCGAGGCCCGCTCCCACTCGATCGGCGGGCCGGCGTGCAGGAACTCGCCCGCCTCCAGGCCGAGCGCCTCCGAGGCGGGCAGCACGTCGACCAGGTGCGCGGTCACGTCGAGCATCGCGGCCAGCGCCCGCTCGTTCGCCTCCCGGCGTCGCGGGTCGGCCGCCACGGTGGCGAGGTCGCCCTCGGTGCCGGTCATCGGCGGTCGCCAGTCGACGCGGGTGACGTCGACGGCCTGGGCCTCGACGGCGTCCGCGAGCAGGCCGGCGCCGGTGTTCACGACGTGCATCAGCGACTCCCGAGGAGCTCGACGGCGCGCCGGGTGGCCAGCGCGTTGGACAGGTGGACCTCGGCCCCGGCCGCGGCGAGCGCCCGCACCTGGCGGTCCAGGTCCTGGGGGTCGGCGGCGGTGCCGACGACGGTGACCACGCACCGGCTGCGGCACGGACTCGAGCGCCGGGGCGAGCAGCGCCGCCGGGTCGGCCTCGGCGCCGTGGCCGAGCACCACGTCGAGCAGCACCACGCCGACCTCGGGGTCGGCGGCCGCCCGGGCCAGCTCCTCGAGCCGCAGCGTCGGGTCGATCATCGGGTGCGCCCGGCCCTGGGTGTACTGGTCGTCGCCGAAGTCGATGAACGGTCCCCGCATCCGGCCCGGCGATCAGCGACGCCTCCTGGCACAGCGTCCCGCCGACGAACAGCCCGCGGATCCGGTGGCCCGAGGTCGAGGCAGGCGCGCAGCGACAGCCTCGAAACCACCGGCCACTCGGGCACCTCGCGGCCGAGCCGGCTCAGCACCCGCTCGGCGGCGGCGGTGAGGTCGGGCTGCCCGGGTCCGAGGAGCGCCAGCTCGACCGGCGTGGCCAGCGCCTCGGCGTACGCCGTGATGTCGGTGGCCACCTCGGGTGCCGGCGGCTTGGAGACCAGCACGATCAGCTCGACGGCCGGGTCCTCGTCGAGGCGGCGCAGCGCCTCGCGGGTCGCGAGCCCGCCGACCTCGGCGGAGAGGTCGCGGCCGCCGACGCCGAGCGCGGAGGAGACCCCGACACCGGCGTGGTCGAGCAGGGCGAGCAGCTGCTGGCAGCCGGTGCCGGACGCGGCGACGATGCCGACCGGGCCGGGGGTCACCACGTTGGCGAAGCCGAGCCCGACGCCGTCGACGACCGCGGTCCCGCAGTCGGGGCCCATGACCAGGACCCCGCGGTCGGCGGCCGCGCGCTTGAGCGCGACCTCCTCGGCCACCGGCACGTTGTCGCTGAAGATCATCACGTCGCGGCCGGCGTCGACCGCGTCCATCGCCTCGGGCAGCACGTGCGGTCCGGCGACGGACACCAGCACGACCGCGTCCGGCGCCTCGCGGAGGGCGGCCGCGGTGGTCCGCGGCGGCGCCACCTCCGCCGCGCCCGTGGGTCGTCGGGTCGCCTCGGCGAGCGCCTGCGGCTACACCGGCGAGGGCGGCGTCCAGTCCGTCCGGGTCGTCGAGCCGCAGCGCGACGACGAGGTCGTTGGGCGTGGCCTCGGACGGGATGTCGAAGCCCATCCCGGCCAGCACCTCGAGGTTCAGCTCGGTGGCCATCGCGACCTGGGCGGCGGCGACCCCCGGCAGGCCCTGGACGGTGCGGCTGACCTGCAGCAGCGTCACCGAGTCGGCGAACGCACCGGGCCGGAGCTCGACGTGGGTGCGTCATGCCGGCCAGCGCCCATTCCGCGCCCTCAGCAGGCCGGCGCCCGAGGTGTGCCCGATGGCGCGCAGCTCGGCCGTCGGCCTGTTCCTCGTCAGGTGTGCCGAGCGCGCCGACGTAGGCCGCGAACTCGGGGACCACCTCGCCGTGCATCGCGCACTCGAGCAGCGCCGCCGACAGGCTGGTGGTGCGGTGCAGCCGGTCGCGGACCGCCGCGTCGACGGCGTCCGTGGCGTGACCGGAGGCCCGGTGCACGGCCAGCCAGCCGCACAGCACGTCGTCGCCGTACGGCGTGAGCCCGTCCCCGGCGCCCACCAGTTCGCCGACCTCGGCCCGGAGCTCGCCGAGGCGGGAGCGGACGAGCGTCGGGACGCGCGGGTCCGTGACCCGGCCGATCCGCAGCGGTACGTCGCCGAGGTGGAGGACGCCGTCCTCGATCCGGGGCTCGCCGTCGGCGGGCAGCTCGGCCAGGCGGGTGTGCAGCGCGCACGGCACCTGCACCGCGCCCGCGGTGACCACGCCGAGGCACGAGCCGTCCAGGTCGAGGTAGAGGGCGTGCGGCCCGCGGTGCAGCACCGGCACCGGGCCGTCGGGTGCCCGGAGCAGCCGGTCCCGGACCCGTCGCGGCGCACTGACAGGAATCACCTCGCCGACGCTATCCGGACGACGTACGCTTCGCCGATGTGAGGTTGTGCCAACGATCCCGCGGGAGGGCTACAGATCTTGATAAGTGAAGCGGCCATCGGCGGGCTGGCGCGGATCGACGCGCTGCACACCGGGCTGACCCAGATCGTGCTGGAGGGCGGCGACCTGGTCGGGATCGCCGACGAGGTGTCGCGCGCGCTCGACGTCGGTGTGCTGGTCACCTCCACCGACGGCCGGCAGCGCGCCGCCGCGCTCTCCGACGGGCAGCGGTCGCTGCTGGAGGCCCACGACCTGGTCGAGCCCACCGGCCGCATCCGGGTCGAGCGGGTGGTCGGCGAGGCCGCGCCCGCCGGCAAGGGTGAGGTGCTCGGGCTGCGGGTGGCGGCGGGCGGCACCGACCTGGCGCGCCTGGTCTGCGTCCGGGTCGACGGGCCGATCACCTCCGACGACGTGCAGGCCCTCGAGCGGGCCGCCGCGGTGGCCGCGCTGCTGATCACCCAGCACGAGGCGATCACGGCGGTCGAGAACAAGTACCAGGGCGACTTCCTGCGCGACATCCTGCTGCGCCGCGCGGTCGGCGAGGACTACGTCGCCGAGCACGCCGAGACCTTCGGCTGGGACCTGCGCCTGCCGCTGGTCGTGGTGGCCGCCGAGATCGACCCGCCCGCGCCGGACGAGCCCACCCCCACCCGCGAGACCCGACGGCACTGGCAGGAGCGCTTCGCGGCGGCCTGGCGCCAGGTCTGTGCCGGGATCGGCGAGGGGATCCCGACGGTCGACTTCTCCTCCGAGGTGGTCACCCTGCTCCCGGTCGCGCTGGCCGAGGAGTCGGTCCCCGGCCAGGACATCGTCGCCCGCGCGGTCAAGGCCGTGTCCGGCGACAAGGGCGGCGGCCGCCGGTCGTTCTCGGTGGGGGTGAGCCGGCTGGCGCGCACCCTCGACGACCTGCCCGAGGCCTACGCGCAGGCGCGCCGCGCGGCCGAGGTCGGCCGCCGGATGGGCGGCGGCGGGACCGACCACGTTCTTCGACCAGCTCGGCCTGCACCGGCTGATCGCGCTGGTCCCCGACACCGACGAGCTGCGCGCCTTCACCCGTGACGCGCTCGGCAGCCTGGCCGACCCCACCCCGGAGGCCGCGGACCTGCGCGAGACCCTCCAGGTGCTGCTCGACACGAACTTCAACGTGGCCGAGGCGGCCCGCGCCCAGTTCTTCCACTACAACACGATGCGCTACCGGGTCTCCAAGCTCGAGAAGATGCTCGGCCCGGTGGCCTCCGACCCGCACCTCCGCCTCGACGTCGCGGTGGCGCTCCGGATCCTGGAGATCACCAAGTGATGCCAGCGCTATCCGGCGTGCCTTCGGCAGGTGTCGCCATCGAGCGGGTGTCCTGGGCCTCACTACGGTGAAGGCCCGATGGCCGGAGGTGATGCGTGAAACCCGCTCCCTTCGCCTATCCGCGCCCCGAATCCCTCAGCGACGCAGTCGCCGCGCTCGCGGCCGACCCGGGCGCCAAGGTGCTCGCCGGGGGCCAGTCGCTGGTGCCGCTGCTGTCGATGCGGCTCGCCGCGCCGTCGACGCTCGTCGACATCAACGCCATCCCGGACCTCGACGGCATCGACGTCACCGACGAGGGCGTCCGGATCGGCGCGCTGGCCCGGCACGCCGACGTACTCGCCGACGAGAAGGTACGCCGGGTCCAGCCGCTGGTCTCCCTGGCGCTGGCGAACGTGGCGCACGCGACGATCCGCAACCGGGGCACCACCGTCGGCTCGCTCGTGCACGCCGACGCCGCGGCGGAGATGCCGGTGGTGCTGACCCTGCTCGGCGGGTCGGTCGACGTGACCGGGCCGTCCGGCACCCGCACCATCCCCGCCGACGAGCTGTACGTCGGCCCGCTGGAGACCTCCCTCGCCCACGACGAGATCGCGACCTCCGCGTTCTTCCCGGCCCTCGCGCCGGGCGCGCGGGTGGCGTTCGAGGAGATCGCCCGGCGGCACGGCGACTACGCGCTGGTCGGCGCCGCCGCGCTGGTCGACGGCGACAGCGTCCGGGTCGGCTACGTGTCGGTCAGCGACCTGCCCACGGTGGTCGACCTGAGCGGGATACCCGCCGCGGAGGCGGGCGACGTCGCGCTCGAGCAGCTGGAGCCCGCCGACGACATCCACGCCACCGCGGCCTACCGGTCCCAGCTGGTGCGGGTGCTCACCCGCCGAGTCATCGAGGCGGCCGCATGACCGAGGAGCTGCACGACGTACGCCTGACGGTCAACGGCGTGACCCACGAGGTCTCCGTGCCCGCGCGCCGGCTGCTCTCCGACGCACTCCGCCACGACCTCGGGCTGACCGGCACCCACGTCGGCTGCGAGCACGGCGTGTGCGGCGCCTGCACGATCCTGGTCGACGGGCGGCCGATGCGGTCGTGCCTGATGTTCGCGGTCTCGGCGGTCGACTGCGAGATCACCACCGTCGAGGGGCTCACCAACGCCGACGGCTCGCTGGGCCCGGTGCAGCAGGCGTTCGCGGAGTGCCACGGTCTCCAGTGCGGCTTCTGCACGCCCGGCTTCCTGACCACGATCACCGCCGGGCTGCGCGACAACCCGACCCCGACGCACGACGAGGCGCGGGACATGATCGCCGGCAACCTGTGCCGCTGCACCGGCTACCAGAACATCGTGAAGGCCGTCGAGCGAGCGGCAGTTCTGAACGAGGGGCTGTCGTGACCACCAAGCTGATGGGCACCAAGGTGCAGCGGGTCGAGGACCAGCGGCTGCTCCGCGGCCAGGGCCGGTACGTCGACGACGTCGCGGTCGACCCCGCCACGCTGCACGCCGCCGTGCTCCGCTCGCCGCACGCGCACGCCCGGATCGTCGACATCGAGGTCGACGAGGTGCTCGAGCTCGACGGCGTCCACGCCGTCTGGACCTACGACGACCTCGGCGACCTCTCGGCCGCCGATGGCCGAGCCGCTGCCGCTGCTGATCCCGCACCCCGACCTCACCCACGGCCGCACCCAGTACGCGCTGGCGCGCGACGAGGTCAACTACGTGGGCGAGGCGATCGCGTTCGTGGTCGCCGACGACCGCTACGTCGCCGAGGACGCGGTCGGCCGGATCAAGGTCGACTACGAGTTCCTGCCCGCCGGTGGTCGGCGTCGAGGCCGCCCGGGCCGCCGACCACCTGGTGCACGACGACGTCCCCGGCAACGTCGGGCGCGCGGATGGAGCAGAACACCGGCGACGTCGAGGCCGCGATCGCGGCCGCGCCGCACCGGATGAGCCTCGACCTGACCATCGAGCGCAGCGCCTGCATGCCGATGGAGGGCCGCGGCACGGTCGCCCGCTGGGACGCCGACATCAACCGGCTGCAGGTGTGGACCTCGACCCAGACCTCCACCGGCGTCCGGGCGGCGGTCGCGGTCAAGCTCGGCCTCGATCTCGGCCAGGTCGACGTGATCACGCCCGACGTCGGCGGCGGGTTCGGCGTGAAGATCAACCACCCGTGGCCCGAGGAGGTCCTGGTGCCGCTGGCGGCCCGCACGCTCGGCCGCACCGTGAAGTTCACCGAGGACCGGCGCGAGCACTTCATCTCCTCGGCCCACGAGCGCGGCCAGGTCCACCACGTCGAGGTCGGCTTCGACGACGACGGCCGGCTGCTCGGCCTGGACGTGAGGTTCTGGCACGACCACGGCGCCTACACGCCGTACGGCCTGATCGTGCCGATCATCACCTCCACCCAGCTGCTCGGTCCCTACAAGCCGGGCGTCTACCGGGTGCGCTGCGACTCGCTCTACACCAACACCGTGATGGTCACGCCCTACCGCGGCGCCGGGCGGCCGCAGGGCTGCTACGTGATGGAGCGGACCATGGACGCGATCGCGGCCCGGCTCGGCAAGGACCGCGCCGACGTGCGTGCGCGTCAACTTCATCCAGCCCGACGAGTTCCCCTACGACCAGGGGCTGATCTTCCAGGACGGGCGCGAGCTCGAGTACGACTCCGGCGACTACCCGGCCTCGCTCGCCAAGCTCAAGGAGCTGGTCGGCTGGGACGAGTTCCCGGCGTTCCGGGCGGAGATGGCGGCCGAGGGCCGCCGGGTCGGCATCGGCCTCGCCTGCTACGTCGAGGGCACCGGCGTCGGACCCTACGAGGGCGCCCACGTGCACATCGAGACGTCGGGCAAGGTCAAGGTGGCCACCGGCCTGACCAGCCAGGGGCAGGGCCACCAGACGGTCTTCGCGCAGCTGGTGGCCGACGAGCTCGGCGTTCGCTTCGAGGACGTCGAGGTGGTCACCGGCGACACCCGCCGGATGCCGTACGCCGTCGGCACCTTCGCCTCGCGGGCCGCGGTGATGAGCGGCTCGGCGATCCACCTGGCCGCCAAGCGGGCCAAGGAGAAGGTGCTGCGGATCGCCGCCGAGGCGCTGGAGGCCGACGAGTCCGACCTCGAGATCGTCGACGGCGTGGTCGCGGTGAAGGGCTCGCCCGGCTCGTCGATCGACCTCGGCACCGTCGCCGTACTGTCCAACCCGCTGCGGTACGCCTTCGACGAGGCGTCGCAGGCCGCCACCCAGTTCTCGGTCGGCGACCCGGGCAAGCCGCCGGTGGCCGAGGACGACGAGCCCGGGCTGGAGGGCCGCGACTTCTACTCGCCCGAGCGGGCGACGTTCGCCTCCGGCATGCACGCGGTGATCGTCGAGACCGACCCGGAGACCGCCGAGATCACGATCCTCAAGTACGCCGTGGTGCACGACTGCGGCAACCTGATCAACCCGATGATCGTCGAGGGCCAGATCCACGGCGGCGTCGCCCAGGGGGTCGGCGGAGCCCTCTACGAGCGGATGGCCTACGACGAGTCCGGCCAGCTGCAGAACGCGTCGTTCATGGACTTCCTGATGCCCTACGTCACCGAGATCCCCGACGGCATCGACATCGACCACATCGAGACGCCCTCCCCGCTGAACCCGCTCGGCATCAAGGGCGCGGGCGAGGCCGGCGTGATCCCCTCGGCCGCGGTGTTCGCGGCCGCCATCGAGGACGCCGAAGGCATCCCGATCACCGCGATGCCGATCTCGCCGTCCGAGCTGTTCCACCTCCGAGAGGCGCACCGATGAAGATCAGCGGCACCAACTCGATCCCGTTCCCCGTCGCGCAGGTGTGGGACGCGCTGCTCGACCCCGCGGTGCTGGTGCGCACCATCCCCGGCTGCGAGCGCCTCGAGACGAAGGGTGAGAACACCTACGCCATGACCGTCACCGCCGGCGTGGCCGCGATCAAGGGGACGTACGACGGCACCTGCGCGCTGTCCGACCTGGTCGAGCACCAGTCGCTGGTGATGCGGCTCCAGGGCGCGGGGGCGCCGGGCACGATCGACGCCACCGTGCAGGTGGCCTTCGACGACGCCGACGGCGGGACCCGGATCTCCTACGAGGCCGACGCGGTCGTCGGCGGAATGGTGGGCGGCGTCGGCCAGCGGATGCTCAGCAGCGTGTCGAAGCGGATGGCCAAGGAGTTCTTCGACAACGTCGCGGGCGCGCTCGGTGGACCCGCGCCCGTCGAGGCCGCGGCTGCGGCGCCGGCCACGCCGGGTGTCTACGAGCGCCCCCCAGCACCGGCCACCGCCGGGGTGAGCAACGACTTCCTCAAGGGGATCGCCGTCGGCGCCGGCCTGGTCCTGCTCGGCGTGGTCGCCGGGCGCTGGGTCACGTCGCCGATGATGTCGTCATGACCGAGCTGACGCCTGAGTCGACGGCCCGCGAGATGGCCGCGGCCGTCCGCGCCCGGCAGGTCTCCGCACGCGAGCTGCTCGAGCTGCACCTGGCGCGGATCGAGGAGCGCAACCCCGAGCTCAACGCCATCGTCTCGCTCGACGTCGAGCGCGCCATGAAGGGCGCCTGGGCCGCCGACGAGCACCTCGCCGGCGGAGGTGCCCTCGGGCCGCTGCACGGGCTGCCGTTCGCGGTCAAGGACACCCACGCGGTCGCCGGCTGGCGGACCACCTACGGCTCGCCGCTGTTCGCCGAGCACGTCCCCGACACCGACGACCTGATCGTCGAGCGGGTCCGCCGGGCCGGCGTCGTACTCATCGGGAAGACCAACGTGCCGGAGTTCGCGGCCGGGTCACACACGTTCAACACCGTCTTCGGCACCACCCGCAACCCGGTCGACCCGTCCCGGTCCGCGGGCGGCTCCAGCGGCGGCGCGGCAGCGGCGCTGGCCGCCGGCATGGTGCCGCTCGCCGACGGCAGCGACATGGGCGGCTCCCTGCGCAACCCCGCCTCGTTCTGCGGTGTCGTCGGCCTCCGTCCGTCGCTCGGGCGGGTCCCCGAGTGGCCGCAGCCCAACCTCTGGGAGACCACCTCCGTCGGCGGTCCGCTGGCCCGCAACGTCGGCGACCTGGCGCTACTGCTGTCCGTGCTCGCCGGACCCGATCGGCGTTCGCCGCTCGCCCTCGGCGACCCCGGGACGGCGTTCGCGCCGCCACTGACCGGCACCCTGCGCGGGCTCCGCGTCGCGTGGTCCCTCGACCTCGGCGGGTCCTTCGAGGTCGACCGCGAGGTCGCCGGGGTGATCGAGGAGGCGGGACGGCTGATGGCCCGCAACGGTGCCCAGACGTTCGGGGCGTGGCCCGAGCTCGAGCACGCCGACGAGACGTTCCGGACCCTGCGCGCCTGGCACTTCCAGGCGCGGTACGGCGCGCTCCTCCGCGAGCACCCCGAGGCGTTCAAGCAGTCGCTCGCCGACAACATCCGGGCCGGCGAGTCGCTGACCGGGGCCGATGTCGCCGAGGCCTACGAGCGCCGTACCGAGCTCGCCCAGCGGATGCGCACCTTCTTCGCTGACTACGACGTGCTGGTGATGCCGGTCTCCCAGGTGCCGCCGTTCCCGGCCGACCAGGAGTTCCCGAGTGAGATCAACGGCAACCCGCTGGGCTCCTACCTCGACTGGATGCGCTCGGCGTACTTCATCTCCGTGACCGGTTGCCCGGCGATCTCGGTCCCGGCCGGCACCACGCCCGACGGGCTGCCGGTCGGTGTGCAGATCGTCGCGCCGCACGGCGCCGACCGGCGGCTGCTGGGGATCGCGGCGGCCTTCGAGGCCGCTCGCAGCTGAGGGATTTCTGTCCACAGGCAGGTGTGATTCCTGTGCACTGCCGCCGTCTTCCTGTGGACGGCGAGGGCCTCCTCTGTGGACGACACGCGAGGGGCTTGTAGAACCCGAAGAATGTTTCCGGAAACCCTTGCGTGTCGGTGATCGGAGGGCATAGAACTTCTCTCACGTTCCCGTTCGCGGGAGCGGGACAACTCGGAGACGAGGGTCCACACGGAGGAGCAATCCTTCGCGGCAGCCGGGTGATGCGGAGGCCGGGACCGGAGTGGAAGAGTGTCGATCGGAGCATCACCGGACCGGTCAACCGAAGGGCCCTTGTGACTCATACTCACGAGGGCCCTTCACCTTTTTCACGCCCCGCGGACCGAGCTTGCGAGGTCTGCGATCAGGGCGGGAGGACGGGTCGCCGGCGTATCGAGACCGGGGCTTTCCTCCCGATGGCTAAGGTCGGGCCGTGGCGATCATCCATCCCAACGCGACGGTGACCCCCAGCAAGCTCGACGCTCCTCGCTGCCTGGCTCCCGAGTCGGCCCTGGGCCGGCTCCGGTCCGGTCGAGAAGGTGGGCAGCTTCCGGTTCGACGACCCGGGTGGTGAGGTCGGCGTCGAGTCGATCCTGGTCCGCCGCGGGGAGCTCCTGCTGCACGCGCCGCTGACCTACCGGAGCGCGCCGCTTGCCGGTGCCGACGACCACCTCGTCGGCACGATGCAGCACTCGGCGCTGGGGGACCGGTGGGTCTACGACGCGGTCGGCGACCCGGTGGCCGTGGCCTGCTTCGGCCGGGCCCTTCGCGGCGAGCAGGTCCAGGCGGAGATGGAGCTCTGGCAGGAGGGCGCCGTGGTCGAGCGGCGCGAGACGTCGGTCCGGCTCCGCGTCGAAGCGGGGCGTCCGTCGACGGCGCCGGAAGACGCAACGGTGCTAGAGGTCGAGGGCGGCCGGCTGAGCATTGCCCGGACGATCGGCACCCAGCTGGACGGCGAGCACCGCCTGGTCGCCGAGTGGCCGGACGGTCACGGAGTCGTCGCCGCCTGGTCCGCGACCTGACCGTTCCATCCACAGGGACACCCACAATCTGGGGATACCTGGGGTGCTGTCTGTGGACGAAGTAGCCGCCGCTGTGGAGGACGCTCCAAGGGGCGAGATTTCCCCGAAAAATAGGGCGATAGCCCTTGCGCGGCCACCGGCGCAGGGCATAGAACTTCTCTCACGTTCTCCTCCGGGAGGACGGGATCAGCCGGAAAGAAGATCCACACTCTGGAGCAATCCAGGGCGGTGGCTGGGTGACGAAGCCAGCGGGATCGGATGGAAGGCCGGATCGATCGGGAGCGTCACCAGTACCGATCGCAAGAAGGGCCCTTGTTGCTCATACCAACGAGGGCCCTTCGCCTTTTTCCGAGAAGGTTCTGCGGCGCATGTCCCCTACGATCTGCGTCATGGGTCTCCCACGTTCACGAGCGATCCACGGGTGGGCGACCTCATGTTGATGTACACCGTCCTGCACACCGTGGTGCCCCCGATCGCGAAGGTGGTCTGGCGGCCGACCGTCCGCGGACTGGATCGGGTGCCGACCACAGGTGGTGTGCTCCTGGCCAGCAACCACCGGAGCTTCGCTGACTCGGTGGTGATCCCGGTCGTGGTGCCGCGCAAGGTGGTCTTCCTCGCGAAGTCCGACTACTTCACCGGCACCGGCGTGAAGGGTGCGATGTCGCGCGCGTGGTTCGAGGGCCTGGGGATGCTCCCGATCGACCGCGACGACAGCAAGGCCGCCCTCGCCAGCCTCGACACGGCCCTGGAGGTGCTCGGCCGCGGTGACGCGTTCGGGATCTATCCCGAGGGCACCCGGTCCCGCGACGGACGGCTCTACCGCGGCCGCACCGGCGTCGCGCATCTCGCGCTCACCGCCGGCGTACCCGTCGTGCCGGTGGGTCTGACCGGCACCGAGCGCCTGCAGCCCGTGGGGTCGCGGCTCCCGCGGCTGGCGAAGGTGACGGTGGAGTTCGGCGAGCCGATCGCGGTGGCGGGGGAGTACGACGGGATCCCGCTGGGCCGGGCCCGTCGCGAGCTCACCGACCGGATCATGGCCGCCATCCAGGACCTGACCGGACAGGAGGAGGCCGGCGTCTACAACGACCGGGCTCCCGACGACTAGGTCTTGGGCACCTTCCTGCCGGGCGGCGTGAAGGCGGCGAGTGCGGTGGCGGCGATGTAGCCGCCGGCGTCGTTGGCGGTGAGCCGGCCGGCGTGGATCTCGTCGGCGGCGCCGTGCATGAGGTTGTGCAGCGTGGCCACCAGCCAGGAGACCGGGACGTCGGAGCGGAAGACGCCCTCCGCCTGCCCGCGCTCGACCAGCCGCGCGACCCGAGCGGCCGGCTCGCGGTGCAGCTCCTGGATCCGGACGGGCGTCAGCTCCTTCTGTGCCGCCATCAGGATCGACCGCGACTGGTCGACCACCTCCCAGCTGGCCTCGATGAGACGCGTCAGCGCCTTCCGGGGGTCACCCGACAGGTCCACCGGCTCGAGTACGGCGTTCCCCTTCAGCAGGGTGTGCTGCATGACCGCGTCGAGGAGCTCGGCGCGGGAGGAGAAGTGTCCGTAGAGCGTGACCCGGCCGACGCCGGCGGCCTCGGCGATCTGCGCGAGGGTCGCGTCCGGGTTCCGGCCGAGGCACTCAGTGGCGGCCCGGATGATCGCGTCGACGTTGCGTTGCGCGTCGGCGCGGCGGACGGCGGTTCGGCCCATCGGGTCGGGTCCTCTCGCTCGATGTTATCTCGAACACTCGTGTTTGACTTATGGTAGCAGCGTGAGTAACTTGAACACCGTTGTTCAAGTTATGAGGAGCTGACATGTCCGTCACCGAGCCCGATCCGCACCGCGTCGCCACCCCGCACCCGCGCCGATGGCAGGCACTGGGGCTGCTGGGCGCTGCGCAGTTCATGCTGATCGTCGACATCACGGTCGTCGCCATCTCGCTGCCGCACATCGGCGCGGACCTGGGCCTCGACCGGGAGCAGCTGACCTGGGTGATGAGCGCCTACACGCTCGCGTTCGGCGGGCTGATGCTCTCGGGGGGACGAGCCGCTGACGTGTTCGGACCGCGACGACTGGTGCTGGCGGGGCTGACCGTCTTCACCCTCGCGTCCCTGGTCTCGGGACTGGCCGAGGACCCGACCACGCTGCTCGTGGGACGGGTCGCCCAGGGCCTGGGTGCGGCCATGCTCAGCCCGGCCGCGCTCTCGTCCGTGGTGCGCCTGTTCGAGGGCGAGGAGCGCAACCGTGCGCTCGGCATCTGGTCGGCCCTGGGCGGCACCGGCGCCGCCGTCGGGGTGCTCGCCGGCGGGGTGCTCACCGCAGGCCCCGGCTGGCCTTGGGTGTTCTTCGTCAACGTGCCGGTCGGCGTGGTGATCCTGGTGGTGCTGACCCGAGTGCTGCCGCCGCTGCCCGCGGCGGGCCAGCGCACCCGGCCGGACGTGTTGGGCGCGGTGCTGGTGACCGCGGCCACCGGCTGCGCCATCTACGCCCTGATCGGCGCGGGCGACGAGGGATGGGGCAGCACCCGGACCCTCGGGTTCCTCGGAGCCGCCGCCGTCCTCTACCTGCTGTTCGGCCTGTGGCAGCGGACGACGTCGGCACCGCTGATGGACCTGGGCCTGCTCTTCCGGCGCCCGGTCACCTCGGGCACGTTCGTGATCCTGGTCGCCACCGCGCTGATGGTCGGGGTCTTCTTCCTCGGCTCGTTCTTCCTGCAGCACCACGAGGGTCACAGCGCGCTGGTCACCGGCCTGCTGTTCCTGCCGGTCGCCCTGGCGACGATGGCCGGAGCGACCACCGCGGGCCGGATGATCGGCGCCGTCGGTGCTCGGCGGATCGTCGTCGTGGGCAACGCCGTGGCGGCCGCAGGGTTCGTCGTACCGGCGCTCTGGGACGGCACCTTCGCCATGGTGGTCGGGCTGACCGTCGCCGCCGCCGGGATCGGGACGCTGTTCGTCGTGGCCTCGGCCACCGCGCTCGGCCAGGTGGCGCCCGAGGAGTCGGGCCTGGCCTCCGGCATCGTGAGCACGTTCCACGAGTTCGGCGCCTCGATCGGGGCTCCGGTGTTCTCGAGCGTGGCCGCCGCGAGCCTCACGGGCGCCGCCACCGGGGGCTTCACCCGGGCGTTCGTCGTCGCAGCGGTCGTCGCCGTCGGGTCGGCGCTGGTCGCCGTGGTGCTGATCCCACCGCGTCAGGTGGAGTCCAGCACGTAGGTCAACGCGGCAGAGCCTCGACGCGCGATGGCCGAAAATCGATCAGGATGTGCCGGCGCTGGGATGCCAGACTCGCGACCATGAGCCTCTCGGAGACGGATCTCACCCACCTGCGTCGCTGCGTCGAGCTCGCCCGCGAGGGTCTGGAGGACGGCGACGAGCCGTTCGGCTCGCTGCTGGTCGACGCCTCCGGCAACGTGCGGTTCGAGGACCGCAACCGGGTGAAGGACGGCGACGAGACCCGGCACCCTGAGTTCGAGATCGCCCGCTGGTCGGCGACCAACCTCAGCCCGGAGGAACGTGCCGGCGCGACCGTCTACACCTCGGGGGAGCACTGCCCGATGTGCTCGGCCGCGCACGGCTGGATGGGCCTGGGCCGGATCGTGTACGCCGTCTCGTCGGCGCAGCTCAGCGAGTGGCGCGCCGGATGGGGCGCGGCGGGCTCGCCGGTCCTGCCGCTGCCGGTGTCAGCCGTCGCGCCCGACGTACCCGTCGACGGGCCGGCGCCGGAGCTGGAGGACGAGATGCGCGCGCTGCATCAGGAACAGGTCCGCCGCACCACCGGGACCGCCGGGTGACCGAGCCACTGATCCGGCCCGCTACGACAGACGACGCCGCGGCGGTGGCTCGGATCTGGGAGGCCGGCTGGCGCGACGGCCATCTCGGCAACGTGCCCGAGGAGCTGATGCGGGTCCGGACACCGGAGTCGTTCCGCACCCGGTCCGCCGAGCGGGTCGCGGACACCGCCGTGGCCGTCGTCGACGACGAGGTGGCCGGGTTCGTGATGGTGGTCGAGGACGAGGTCGACCAGGTGTACGTCGACCAGCGCCACCGCGGCAGCGGGGTCGCCGGGCTGCTGCTCGCCGAGGCGGAGCGGCTGGTCGCAGCCGGGGGCCATCCGCGCGCCTGGCTCGCCGTGGCGACCGGCAACGCCCGTGCGCGCCGGTTCTACGAGCGCCAGGGCTGGGCGGACGACGGCGCGTTCGAGCACCAGGCGCCGGTGGACGGCGGCAGCATCGCCGTACCGTGCCACCGCTTCGTCCGGGACGTGGCTCAGCCCGGGTCGCGACCCGCGAACGCCGCCAACCGGTCGTAGACCGGCGCGTCGTCCGGCACGCTGACCTCGGGCCCGAACGCCTCACCGCGGTTGTCGGGGGTGAGGCCCTGGGACATGAACGCCAGAGCGCGCTCGGCGACCTCCGGGTCGAGGTCGGTGGAGTGACCGGTCGCGCGGGCCAGGTCCCAGGTGTGCACCGCGAACTCCGCGGTCTGCCAGTCGGCGCCTGCTCCGTCGTCCTTCTGGTGCCAGAGGTGGATCAGGTCGTCGGCCGAGGAGCGGAAGGCTCCGACCCAGTCCTCCGGCACCGGTGGTGGTGCCGCGGACCAGTCGGGCTCGCCGCCCGAGGCCATGGTGATGAACTTGCCGGGCGCAGCCAGCAGGTGCGCGATCAGCTGCTCGACGGTCCAGTCGTTGCAGGGCGTGGGTGCTGAGAGCTGGTCGGGGTTGACGCCTGCCAGTACGTCGCCGGCCTGGTCGAGGGCCCGGGACAGCACGACGACGGCTTCATGCGGAGTGGTCATGGTTGCCTCCTCACCCTCACCCTAGACATCCGACGGATGCGCGACGATGTGTCGCCGCCCGATGGTTAGGTGGGGCTCGTGACCTCGCAGACGACGTACCGCCCGCCGACGTACCGGCTGGTGCGCCCGCACGTCGTCACCGATGCGCCCGACCTCGACGACCACCAGCGCCGCGTGGTCGACCACCGCCGAGGGCCCGTTGCTGGTGCTGGCCGGTCCGGGCACCGGCAAGACGACGACCCTGGTCGAGGCGATCGTCGACCGGATCGACAACCGTGGCGCCCGCCCCGACCAGGTGCTCGCGCTGACGTTCTCGCGCAAGGCCGCCGAGCAGCTCCGCGACCGGGTGACCGCCCGGCTGGGTCGGACCATGGCCACCAGCCTGGCCTCGACGTTCCACTCCTTCGCCTACGGCCTGGTGCGCCGCTACGCGCCCACCGAGCTCTACGCCGCGCCGCTGCGGTTGCTGTCCGCTCCCGAGCAGGACGTCGTCCTCCAGGAGCTGCTGACCGACAACCCCGAGTCGGTCCGCTGGCCCGAGGAGCTGCGCGCCGCGGTGGGCACCCGCGGGTTCGCCCGCGAGGTCCACACCGTGCTCTCCAGGGCGCGCGAGCGAGGGCTCGACCCGGACCGGCTGGTAGCGCTCGGCCGGGAGGAGGGGATCCCCGAGTTCGTGGCCGCGGGCCAGTTCCTCGGCCAGTACCTCGACATCCTGGGCGACCTGAGCGCCATCGACTACCCCGACCTGATCGCCCGCGCGGTGATCGAGGCGCAGGTGCACCGCGACGACCTGCGGGGCCGGTTCAGCCACGTCTTCGTCGACGAGTACCAAGACACCGATCCGAGCCAGGTCGCGCTGCTGCAGGCGATCGCCGGTGACGGCCGCGACCTGACGGTGGTGGGCGACCCCGACCAGTCGATCTACGGCTTTCGCGGGTCCGACGTCCGCGGCATCCTCGACTTCCCGGCGGAGTTCCCGCGCTCCGACGGGTCGCCCGCACCGGTCATCGCGCTCGGCACCACCCGCCGGTTCGGATCCCGGCTGTTGCGCGCCTCGCGAGCGATCGCGGCGTCGATCGGGATCACCGGCGCGATCCCGTTGGAGCAGTACTCCGCGTTCCGTGACCCCGCACCTGCCGACAACGAGCTCGGTCCCGGCTCGGTCGAGGTGGTCACCTACGACACCGCCCGCGCCGAGACCGAGAACGTCGCCGACCTGCTCCGTCGGGCGCACCTCGAGGACGGCATCGGCTGGTCCGACATGGCAGTGCTGGTCCGCTCCGGACGCGGCTCGATCCCGGGGCTCCGGCGCTCCCTGACCGCAGCGGGAGTCCCGGTCGAGGTGGCCAGCGACGAGACACCCCTGGTCCGCGAGCCCGCGGTGCTGCCGCTGCTCGGCGCTCTGTCGGTGGTCGTTGATGCCGACATCGCCGACCCCCATGACGAGGAGTACGTCGGCGCCGACCGCGCCGAGGCCCTGCTCACCTCCCCACTCGGTGGTCTCGACGCCACGGACATCCGGTCGCTGACCCGCGCGATGCGCGGCGGCGACCGTTCCACGCCCGCCCGCGACCTGGTCCGCAGCGCCGTCGTCGACCCCGACGCGCTCACCGGCATGGACGGCGAGCCCGCCCGGCGCGCCTCGCGGCTGGCCCGGTTGATCGCCAGCGCCCGCGCCGATCTCGCCGACGGCGCGACCGTGGAAGAGGTGCTGTGGACCCTGTGGGACGGCTCCGACTGGGGCTCCCGGCTGCGGGCGGCCACCCAGTCCGGCGGCCACGGCGCCCGGCTCGCGCACCGCGACCTCGACGCCATCTGCGCGTTGTTCGAGCAGGCCGCTCGGGCCGAGGAGCAGCGAGGCCACACGAGTGTGCGCGAGTTCCTCACCACCCTCCGCGCCCAGGAGATCCCGGCCGACACCCTGGCCGACCGAGGGGTGCGCGGCGAGGCGGTCCGGCTGCTCACTGCCCACCGCTCCAAGGGCCTCGAGTGGCGCCTGGTCGTGGTCGCCCACGTGCAGGAGGGAGCCTGGCCCGACCTGCGTCGGCGCGACACCCTCCTGCAGGCCGACCGGATCGGACGCGTGGGACTGCAGCCGGCCCTGACCCGGACCGCGATGCTGGCGGAGGAGCGCCGGCTGTTCTACGTCGCGTGCACCCGGGCCCGTCAGCGGCTGGTGGTGACCGCGGTCGCGTCGCCCGACGACGACGGCGAGCAGCCGTCCCGCTTCGTCCACGAGCTCGGCCGCGAGCCCGAGCACCGCGTCGGCCGGCCCCGACGCCCGCTCTCGATGGCCGGTCTCGTGGCCGAGCTCCGACGTACCCTCGCCGACCCGGAGCAGCCCGAGCCGCTGCGCGCCGCGGCGGCTCAGGCGGCTGCGGCTGCTCGCCGAGACCGACGTCCACGGCCGGCCGGTGGCGCCGGGAGCCGACCCCGCGACCTGGTGGGGTCTGCGCAGTCCGAGCCGGTCCGAGCGGCCGGTCCGGCGCGACGACGAGCCGCTCACCATCTCCGCCAGCACCCTCGAGGGTCTGCTCACCTGCCCGGCCCAGTGGTTCCTGCAGCGCGAAGCCGGGGGAGAGGTGGTCAGCTCCACGGGCCAGGGGTTCGGGAAGATCGTGCACGCGGTCGCCGAACGGATCGCCCAGGGCGAGCTGGGTCGCCGATGTCGACGTCGAGACCGACCTGATGCCACTCGTCGACGAGGTGTGGGGGCGGATGGAGTTCCGCACGCCGTGGTCCCGGTCCCGCGAGCGCGTGGCGGTGCACGCGGCGCTGGCGCGCTTCCTCGAGTGGCACCGACGCGAGGGCGCCCGCACGGTCGTGGCCGTCGAGCCGCGGATGACGGCCGAGGTGACGCTGCCCGACGGTCAGGTGGTCCGCCTGCACGGCTACGCCGACCGGCTCGAGCTCGACGAGGACGGCCACGTGGTCGTCGTCGACCTCAAGACCAGCAAGTACATGCCCGCCGACAAGGACGTCCAGCAGCACTCCCAGCTCGGCCTCTACCAGCTCGCGGTCGACAACGGAGCAGCCGACGAGCTCGTCGGCCGTACGGCGGCCTCGGGGGGAGCCGAGCTCGTGCAGCTCAGGGCCGGCGACGTGCTTCCCAAGGTCCAGCACCAGTCGCGACCTTCCGACGAGGGTCCCCGACCCGTCGAGGAGCAGCTGATGCAGGCAGCCGCCGTGCTGCGGTCCGAGCAGTTCGTCGTACGCCCCGGCCCGCACTGCCGGCGGTGCACGTTCCAGGCCATCTGCCCCGACAAGGCTGCCGGGACGGTGCTCGGATGACCGGCCGCGCCATCGACACACCCGAGCAGCTGCGCGACCTGCTCGGCGTCGACTGGACGTTCAGCGAGCAGCAGTTCGCGGCGATCACCGCCCCTCTCGAGCCCGCGGTCGTGATCGCCGGAGCCGGCTCCGGCAAGACGGCGGTGATGGCGGCCCGCGTGGTCTGGCTGGTGGCCACGGGCCGTGTCTCGCCCGGGGAGGTCCTGGGCCTCACCTTCACCACCAAGGCGACCGCCGAGCTCCAGAAGCGCATTCGCGACAGCCTGCGCGAGGCCGGCCTGCTGCCCGAGCCGGGGCCGCGCACCGACGACGAGGAGGAGGTCGAGGAGCCGACGGTCGTGACCTACCACGCCTACGCCGCCGCGCTGCTGACCGAGCACGGCCTGCGGATCGGCCACGAGCCCGACACGCGGTTGATCGCCGATGCCAGTCGCTACCAGCTCGCCGCTCGCGCGGTGCAGCGGCACACTCGACCGGTCGAGGTGCTCAGCGACCATCCCCCCACGGTCGTGCAGAACCTGCTCGCCCTCGACGGCCAGCTGAGCGAGCACCTGGTCACCCCCGATCAGGTGCGCAGCCACGATGCCGCCGAGCGTCCGAGGTTCGAGGCCGGGGTGGCCGCGGAGCACCGCAAGACCTACCGCGAGAAGGGCGAGAAGGCGATCTCGGCCATCGACCGACGCGCCGAGCTGCTCGAGCTGGTCGAGGGCTACCGCGGGCTGAAGCGCCACCTCGGACTGATGGACTTCTCCGACCAGATCTCCCTGGCGGCTCGGCTCGCCGAGCAGTGCCCGGAGGTCGGCGAGATCGAGCGCGGCAAGTTCAAGGTCGTGCTGCTCGACGAGTACCAAGACACCTCGGTCGCCCAGGCGCTGATGCTGAGCAGGCTGTTCTCCGGCCCCTCCGTGGACGCCGGCCGCGGCCACCCGGTCACCGCCGTCGGCGACCCCAACCAGGCGATCTACGGGTGGCGAGGGGCGTCGGTCTCCAACATCCTGGAGTTCGCCAGGGACTTCCCAGCCGCGGCGGGCGACAGCACGACGTACCCCCTCACGGTCAACCGGCGATCCGACGAGCGGATCCTCGCCACCGCCAACCACCTCGCGGCCGACCTCTACGCCCTTCGGCCGGAGCTGCTGCCACTCGAACCCAAGCCCGGTGCCGCGCCCGGCGACGTTCGCGCCGTCGTCCACGAGACCTACGACGACGAGCTCGCGTGGCTCGCCGAGCGAGGTCCTCGCCACCCACGCCGATCTCGAGACGCGCACCGACAAGCCGCTGCTGGCGCGAGATCGGCGTGCTCACCCGCGACAACGCGCATGCCGCTGCCGTCTTCGACGCGCTGAGCGACCGGGAGATCCCGGTCGAGATCGTGGGCCTCAAGGGCCTCCTCCGGCTGCCCGAGGTCTCGGAGGTGGTGGCCACCCTCACCTTGATCCAGGACGTCACCGCCAACGCCGCGCTGCTCACGTTGCTGGCCGGGCCGCGCTGGGCGATCGGCCCTCGCGACCTCGCCCTGCTCGGCCGGCGCGCCCGCGAGCTCGCCGGGGGCCAGGGCGGAGGCCAGGATTTCGACAGCGTCCAGGATCAGCTCGCGGCGGCGGTCGAGGGGGCCGACCCGACGGAGATCCCCTCGCTCTGTGACGCGCTCGATGACCCGGGCGACCTCGCCTACTCGACCGGAGGCGCGCGACCGGTTCGGGCTCCTGGCCGACGAGCTGCGTCGGCTGCGGTCGGCGATCGGCGAGCCGATCCTCGACCTGGTGCGCCGGATCGTCGACACGACCGGCATCGACGTCGAGCTGGCCTCGTCGGTCAGCCCGGCTGCGGCCGCCCGTCGGGAGAACCTCGACCTCTTCGTCCAGGCGGTTGCCGAGTTCCAGGCCGTCGACGGCCAGGTGACGCTCGCCGCGCTGCTGGCCTGGCTCGAGGCCGAGGACGAGTTCGGCCAGGGGCTCGATGTCGCGACCCCGTCCGAGGCCGACTCGGTCAAGCTGCTCACCGTCCACCGGGCCAAGGGACTCGAGTGGGACGCGGTGTTCCTGGTCGGTGTGACCGAGCGCAAGTTCCCCACCAACCAGTCGCGATCGAGCTGGCTCACCGTGCCGTTCATGATGCCCAACGCGTTGCGGGGCGATGCCCGCGATCTCCCGGCCTCGCCGGGCACACGCCCGACGACATCAACGCGTTCGCCAAGGCGGCCAAGCACCACGAGTCGCTCGAGGAGCTCCGGCTGGGCTACGTCGCCTGGACCCGCGCCCGCCACCTGCTCGCGGTCTCGGCGTGGTGCTGGGCCCCGCACCTCAAGACAGGACTCGGTCCGTCGGACTACCTCGTGCGGACGCGGGAGGCCATGGCCTCGTGGGCGCGGCGAGCCCGAGGCCTGGCGCGAGTGCGTCGCCAAGGGCGAGATCAGCCCGTACGCCGACCGCTCGCCCGACCTGCCCTGGCCGATCTCCCACCACACCGCCGAGGTCGAGCGCCGGCTCGAGGCCGCGGCCCGGTGGCAGACGGCGGAGACGCGCCGCCGCCGACGACATCGAGGACGTGCTCCTACCTCGAACGCGTCCAGCAGTGGGACGACGAGATCAAGCGGCTGCTCGACGAGGCTCGTCCGCGACCGGTCGCCCGACATCGCGGTGCCCCTCCCGTCAAGCCTCTCGGCCACCGCGATGGCGCGGCTCCGCGACCAACCGGAGGAGTTCGCCCGCGACCTGGCCCGGCCGATGCCGCGGCGGCCGTCGGCCGCCGCTCGCTTCGGCACCCGCTTCCATGCCTGGGTCGAGGCCAGGTTCGGGCAGCAGGTCCTGATCGATCCCGACGAGCTGCCCGGTCGGGGCGACTCCGGGATCGACGACGACTCCGACCTCCGCGAGCTGATCAAGCTGTTCGAGGAGGGCGCGTTCGCCGACCGGGTGCCGGTGGCCGTCGAGCCTCCGTTCGCGCTGGTGCTGGCCGGCCAGGTGGTGCGCGGCCGGATCGACGCGGTCTACGCCGACGACGACGGCGGGTTCCTGCTCGTCGACTGGAAGACCAACCGGGCCCAGACCGCCGACCCGCTGCAGCTCGCGATCTACCGGGTCGCCTGGGCCGAGCTGCACGACGTACCCCTCGAGCGGGTGCGGGCCGGGTTCTACTACGTCCGCACCGGAGACCTGGTGGAGCCGGAGGACCTGCCCGGGCGCGCCGGGCTCGAGGTGCTGGTGACAGGGGATAGTTCTTGATACTTTCCATGAAGTATCAAGGTCTATCTCCGGGAGCCGGTGCATGACGCAGCCGCTGACCAACCCCTACACGCCGGGCCAGGTGCCCCGGATCTTCGCCGGCCGGGTCGCCGAGCTGAGCCGGATCCGAGACCAGGTGAGCCGGGTGGCGACGTTCGGCGAGCTCGGCGGGCCGCTGCTGGTGTTCCACGCCCCGCGCGGCCTCGGCAAGACCTCGCTGCTGCGCACCGGGCAGCGCCAGGCGGCCGAGCTCGGCTTCGTGTCGGTCTGGGTCGCGTGCTCTCGGGACCGCCCGTTCCTTCCCGAGCTGGTGCGCGGGGTCGAGCGGGCCCTGCATCGCGCGGAGCTGAGCCTCGACACCGACGAGGGCCGGCGCTGGCGGTCACGGTTGGAGCGGGTCTCCGTGGAGCTCGGCGTCCCGGGACTGAAGGTCACCGGCGACATCCACACCGGCGCCGATGATCCCCCGCCCGCGAGTCCCTCCGCCGCGCCCATCGGCGCGCTCGAGGACCTCCTGCACGACGCCGCGGGCCTGGTGCGTGGTCGCGGGGGCGCAGGGCTCCTCGTGTTCATCGACGAGCTGCACGCGGCCTCCGCCGACGACATGTCGATCCTGCTCAACGCGCTGCAGAACCTCGACGGCGAGCGCGAGGAGAATCCCTTGGCGGTCGTCACCGCCGGCCTTCCGGTCACCCCCGAGGCGATCACCCGGGCGGCCACGTTCGGCGAGCGCAGCGCGTTCGTGCCGCTCGACCTGCTCAGCGAGGTCGACGCCCGGGCCGTGCTCACCGCGCCGGCGGAGGCTCTCGAGGTCACCTGGACGCCCGAGGCGCTGACGCTGGTGGCCGACGAGTGCCGCGGCCACCCCTACCTGCTGCAGCTGCTCGGCAGCTCGGCGTGGACGGCGGCGCAGCCGGCTGCCGGCGAGCGGGTGGAGGCCGAGCACGTGCGGGCCGGCATCCCCGCGGCGGCCGACCAGCTGGACGCGATGTACCGCGCCCGCTGGGGGTCGGCGACCCCTGCCGAGAAGGCGTTCGTGCGGGCGATGGCCGAGGTCGGCACCGAGAACGTCAGTCGTGCCCAGATCGCCGAGAACCTCGGCCAGGACACCCACGCGATCAGCGTGCCCCGGGAGAGATTGATCGAGAAGGGCGTGATCGAGCCGGTCGGTCACGGGCTGGTGCGGTTCACGCTGCCGGCTTCGCGAAGTACGTCCGCGAGCGGGCGCCGGGCTAGGGGGAGCCGAGGCCGGCCTCGAGCGCGATCTCGACCATCGTGCCGAAGGTCTGCTCTCGCTCCTCGGCAGTGGTCGCCTCGCCGGTGACGACCTGGTCCGAGACGGTGCAGATCGCCAGCGCGCGCCGGCCGAAGCGTGCCGCCAACGTGTAGAGCGCGCTGGCCTCCATCTCCACGGCGAGCACGCCGTGCTCGACCATCCGGGTCGTCAGCTCCGGCCGCGCCGGGTAGAACGAGTCGCTGCTGAACATCAGCCCGACGTGCGCGCCGCCGTGTCGCTCGGCCGCGGCTCGCCGCGTCCCGCAGCAGCCCGAAGTCGGCGACCGGCGCGTAGTCGAGGCCCTCGAAGGGATCCGGTTCATCGAGGAGTCGGTGCACGCGCCCGACGCGATCACCAGGTCGCGGACCGCGAGCCGCTCGGTCAGCGCGCCGCACGAGCCGACCCGGATGATCGTCTGCACGTCGTACTCGCGGAACAGCTCGTTGACGTAGATGGCCAGCGACGGCTGGCCCATCCCCGAGCCCTGCACCGAGACCGGCCGGCCGTGCCAGGTGCCGGTGTAGCCGAACATGCCGCGCACCTCGGTGTAGCACTTCGCGCCCTCGAGGAAGGTCTCGCGCGATCCAGTCGCGCGCAGCGGGTCGCCGGGCATCAGGACGAGGGGTGCGATCTCGCCGGGCGCGGCGCCGATGTGGGTGCTCATGGCGGCGCGAGCCTACGGAGTCCTAGCAGCTCGCGCGACCGTGACCTACCCGCACCTGCGGCTGGCCGCCGACCCGCACGACCGGACCGGGCTGCGGCGCACCGACGACGCCTGGCTCGACGAGCGCTGGGCCGACCCGGCCAGCCCGGGTGCTGGTCGTCTCCGGGACCCGGGTCCGGCCGCGGGACGGCGCGGTCGACTGGGTGCCGCCGGCCGAGGCGCCGGACGGGCTGCGGTGCTGCTCGGCGACCGGGACGGCCGGACCTGGTTCGCGGTCGTCGTACCGGCCCTGACGCGGCGAAGGCGGAGCCGGACCAGTGGTTCCCGCTGCGCGGCCTGCTGCCGTTCCTCAGCGGCGACGCGGTGCGGAGCGCGCCGCTGGTCTTCCACGCGCTCGGGCTGGCCGAGTGGCTGTGGGCGACCCGGTTCTGCCCGCGCTGCGGCGGCGAGCTCGAGCCGCGGGCGGCCGGGCACGAGCTGGCCTGCGCCGACTGCGGGCAGCCGCAGTTCCCGCGCACCGACCCGGCCGTGATCATGGTCGTCGCCGCACGGCGACCGGGCTCCGACGAGGAGCGCTGCCTGCTCGGCCGCCAGGCGATCTGGCCGGAGGGCCGCTTCTCGACGCTGGCCGGCTTCTGCGAGCCGGGGGAGACGCTCGAGGACGCCGTACGCCGCGAGGTCGCCGAGGAGACCGGCGTCGGTCGTCGGCGAGGTCGAGTACTTCGGCAACCAGCCGTGGCCGCTGCCGGCCAGCCTGATGCTCGGGTTCGTCGGCCGCGCCGAGACCACCGACATCGATGGTCGACGACGACGAGATCGAGGACGCGCGCTGGTTCACCCGCGCGCGAGATGAAGGAGCAGGCCGAGGCCGGCGCGCTGGTGCTGCCCGGCGGCGTCTCGATCAGCCGGTCACTGGTCGAGCACTGGTACGGCGGCCCGCTGCCGGGCCACTGGTGACCGCGATCGCGAACGACGCTGACCCGTCAGCAGTTAGCGAGCCGGGTCAGCGCGCGTCGAGACGTCAGGAAGCGAGCGGCGCGAGCTTCTCCTTGACCTGGGCCAGCGACGGGTTGGTCTGCGCGGTGCCGTCGGCGAGACCAGGGTCGGCACGGTCTGGTTGCCGTTGTTGGCCGACTCGACGATCTCGGCCGCCTCGGGCTGCTGCTCGATGTCGACGACCTCGAAGGCGATGCCCTCGCGGTCGAGCTGGCCCTTCAGCCGGTGGCAGTAGCCGCACCAGGGGGTGGTGTACATCGTGAACGTGCTGCTCATCGTGGGACTGTCCCCTCCGGCGTCTAGGGTGTGGTGGCACGTCGCTCATGAAGTCGAACCACCCTCGACCAGGAGTTGTTCCCGCCGTATGCACCGCACTCCGGACGACCTGCTCGACGCGCTCGACCCCGAGCAGCGCCAGGTCGCCGAGGCGCTGCGCGGGCCGGTGCGGGTGCTCGCCGGCGCCGGCACCGGCAAGACCCGGGCGATCACCCACCGGATCGCCTACGGCGTCGCCACCGGCGTCTACGCGCCGACCGAGGTGCTCGCGGTGACGTTCACCACCCGGGCGGCGGGCGAGATGCGCGCCCGGCTGCGCCAGCTCGGCGCCGCCGGCGTCCAGGCCCGCACGTTCCACTCCGCGGCGCTGCGCCAGCTGCGCTACTTCTGGCCGCACGTCTACGGCACCGAGCTGCCCGACGCTGACCGAGTCCAAGCTCGGGCTGCTGGCCACCGCCGCGCGCCGGCAGCCGGGTCAACGCCGACCAGGCGCTGCTGCGCGACCTGGCCTCCGAGATCGAGTGGGCCAAGGTCAGCAACGTCCGCCCCGACGACTACGCCGCGGCTCGCGGCCCGCCCGCGGCCGCTCGGTCGCCGGCCACGACCCGGAGACCGTCGGCCGGCTCTTCGGCGGCTACGAGGAGGTCAAGCGCGGCCAGGGCCGGATGGACATGGAGGACGTGCTGCTCCTCACCGCCGGGCCTGCTCGCCGAGGACGAGCGGGTCGCCGCGCAGGTGCGCCGGCAGTACAAATGGTTCGTCGTCGACGAGTTCCAGGACGTCTCGCCGCTCCAGTCGGCGCTGCTCGACCTGTGGCTCGGCGGCCGCGACGAGCTGTGCGTGGTCGGCGACCCGGCGCAGACGATCTACTCGTTCGCCGGCGCCGACGCCGACTACCTGCGCGACTTCCCGGCGAAGTACCCCGGCACCACCTCGATCGAGCTGGTCCGCAACTACCGCTCGACGCCCGCAGGTGGTCGACGGCCGCCAACACCCTGCTCGCCGGCTCCGACGAGCCAGGGCGTCGAGCTGCGCGCCCAGCGGCCGGCCGGCCCGGCGGTCGCGCTACGCCGGGCACCCCGACGAGGTCGCCGAGGCGGCGGCCGTCGCCGACCGGATCGCCGACGCTGCGCCGACGCCGGCCGGCCGGCTCGGCGAGATCGCGGTGCTGTTCCGGATCAACGCCCAGTCCGAGGCCTTCGAGGAGGCGCTGGCCGACCGCGGCATCCCCTACGTCGTGCGCGGCGCCGCCCGGTTCTTCGACCGGCCCGAGGTCCGCCAGGCGGTCACCCTGCTGCGCGGCGCGGCCCGGTCCGGCGAGGCCGCCGGACGACCTGCGTCGAGGCGGTGCGCGCGATCCTGGCCGGCATGGGCTGGACGCGCGAGCCGCCCGACGGCGCGCGGCCAGACCCGCGACCGCTGGGAGTCCTGGCAGGCGCTGGTCGACCAGGCCGACGGAGTTCGCGCGGGCCGGACGGCGCCGACCTGGCGGGTTCGTCGACGACCTCGACCGGCGCGCCGCCGAGCAGCACGCGCCGGTCGCCGACGGCGTCACGCTCGCGACGTTCCACGCCGCCAAGGGCCTGGAGTGGGACTCCGTGTTCCTCGTGCGGGCTCCAGGACGGCACCCTGCCGATCACCTACGCCGAGACGCCGGCCGCGGTCGAGGAGGAGCGCCGGCTGCTCTACGTCGGCATGACCCGCGCCCGACCGACTGCTCGCTGTCGTGGGCGCTGGCCCGCAACCCCGGCGGGCGGGCGCAGCCGCAAGCCGTCGCGGTTCCTCGACCCGCTGCTGCCCGAGCACAGCGCGGGCCGGCGCCGCGCACGCGGCGCAGCCGGGCGGGCGCGGACCTGCCGCGAGTGCGGCAAGCCGCTCGAGAGCCGGCGCCGAGAAGAAGCCGGCGGCGCTGCGCCGACTGCCCGGCGTCGTACGACGAGGCGCTCTTCGAGCGGCTGCGCGAGTGGCGCAAGGACGCGGGCCGGCGACGGACGAGGTGCCGGCGTTCGTGGTGTTCACCGACGCCACCCTGCAGCTGATCGCCGAGCTCAAGCCGGCTACGCCGCAGGCGCTGCTGAAGATCAGCGGGATCGGCCCGCACAAGCTCGACAAGTACGGCGAGGACGTGCTGGGCTCGTCGAGTAGCTGTCGATCCGGGACCGTCGCCGAAGAAATTTCGAGAAATAGTCATCAAATCGTTTGCCCATTACACAGGGCGCGCCGGTACCTTTCTCCGAACCAGCAACCGCGCACCACGGACCTGGCAAGGTCCGGCGCCCGACGACACCGAAGGAGGTGGCACACATGAACAACATCAAGAACCCGATGACGGCTCAGACTCCCGTCCGCGCTTCGGCATGCCCGTCTGCGGCCGCACCTCTGGCATCGACTGGCACGCCCGTCGGACGCGCATCGTGCTGCCGCGGTCAAGGGCGACCGCCACGTGGCGGCATCGGCCTCGCTGGCCTACGTTCCCGGGTACCACGCCTGGAGCCCACCGACCTGTTGACACTCAACAGCATCGGCAGCCTCCAGGCCGCGGAACCCGAACCAGGGATCCGCGGCCTTTCTGTTTCTCAGACAGAACACCGCAGATCCCGCGAACACCAACGCGATCAGGTCAGAAGAAGGAGGTGAAAGACATGACCATCAGCGTTCTCGACCGCACTGATGGGACTGCCGAGGACCGAGCCGACGCTCGGCGACCTGCACGACCAGGCCGGCAAGGTGGACGACGAGCAGCTGCCGTGCCGGGTCAACGACCCGGAGCTGTGGTTCGCCGAGTCGCCCAGCGACGTGGAGTTCGCCAAGGCCCTGTGCCTGGACTGCCCGGTCCGCGCGCTGTGCCTCGACGGCGCGCTCGAGCGGCGTGAGCCCTGGGGTGTCTGGGGCGGTGAGCTCTTCCTGCAGGGAGTGGTGATCCCCCGCAAGCGCCCGCGCGGCCGGCCCCGCAAGAACGAGGTCGCCGCGTAACCAGCGGCCCGACACGTCCTACAACGAAAGCAACCAACCAACCCGAAATGACCAACCACACGAACGGAACCGAATGCATGAACCTCATGAACGAAGACCTGGCGCGCGCACAGATGTCCGCGCGCCTGGGAGAGGCGCAGCAGTTGCGGCGGGCCACCACCTGGCCCGCGCCCGCCGCTCAGCCGCAAGGCCGAGCAGGCAGCGCAGCAGGCGCGCCTCGCCCTCGCCCGCGCTCTGTAGGACTCCGGCGGAGTCGACCTCCGGAACACCCTGATCGCGGGTGAGCACGAGAGAGCCGGGTACGACACAATCGTCGTACCCGGCTCCTCGCATTTTCGGACGTAGCGTGAGCGCGTGCCTGACGACGAGCCGTGACGTCTGCGACTTCTGCGGCCGGCAGGAGGCCGACGAGGCAAGACGCTGACCTGGACCACCTCGGTCGAGAACGGCCGGCGCCGCACCTACTGCGACACCTGCTCGCGCGAGCACCTGCGCGCATGGAGGGCAAGCTCGACAGCGAGTGGTGGTGAGCGGTCAGCTCAGCCGCCAGCACGTCGCCCCAGGCGCAGCCGCAGTGCGGGTGCCGCAGCCACTCCGGCGTACGGCGGCAGGCCGGCGTCGATCGATGTCGACGGTGGCCGACCAGGTCGCGGGGCGGTCGCCCTCGACGTAGCGGACCAGGTCGCGCACCGCCCAGGCCAGCGCCAGCGCGTGGAGCGCCGGGTCGACGGACGCGCCGTCGGCCAGCGGCGTGCGCGGGCCGCCTGCTCGACGACCAGCGCGCGCCGCGGGTCGGGCTCGCCGAGGTGAGCGTCGACGCAGCGCAGGCAGGCGGTGCGCCCGGGCACCACGAACGGCCCGACCGCGAGCGGCGGCGCCGCGGACGCACCAGGAGGTGCGGTGCGCCGTCGCGGACCAGCGGGTCGAGCTCGGCCGCGGAGCAGCTCGCCGGCGGTGACGACGAGCCAGCGCCGACGGCAGGTCGTCGGACGGCCAGGCCCGACCCCGGCGCCGCGCAGCAGGCCGCGCACCGTCGCACGGCTGCCGGCGGGCGCGCGCAGGCCGATGCGAGCCTCGGCGCGGGCCGCGAGCCGCCGAGCGGCGTCCTCGCCGAACTGCGCCTCGGCCGCCCGGCGTGCCGCCGGGTCGGCCGGGCTGTCCGACCCCGGCTCGCCGCCGTCGAGCAGCAGGCCGGCCGTCCGCAGCGAGCGCGGCGCCGCGCGGGCGTGCGGTCGCCGCGGTGGCGAGAGGCCGCCGAGCAGCGCGCGTACCTCGGGGCGGTCCGGGCAGGACCACCCGCCGCGGCGGGTCGACGCCGACCTGGAGGTGGTCGCCGTCGCGGCGGACGACGTGCACGCCGGGCCGCCAGCGCAGCCTCCGGGGGAGTGGCTCACGCCATGCCGCGGAGCCTCACACAGCGGCCGCGCCGCGCGTGCGGCTCTCCACAGGACGCAGGCGACGGCGGCACGCCCCGCGGGGCGGCCGCCGTCCTGAAGTCTGGCTGTCGACTTGTGGGGGCGTACTCAGGCCTTGCCGAGGATCCGGTTGAGGTTGGTGCCGCAGACGGGGCACACGGCCTTCGCCATCCGGGTGCCCTTGTCGTTGACCCGAACCTCGCCCGCGGCCTCGCGCTTCTCCTTGCACTTCACGCAGTAGAACTCGCCGCTCCAGGTCTCCGCCATGACGGCCTCCTTGCTCTCGTATCATCTCGGTCGTCGCGACGGGGATTGCCGGGGAAGCCCGCCGGAAGTCCTGCGACGGTGCCTCAGAACCGATTCGACCCTACGACACGCCTGGGCGCAGGCGTGGCAGGCGCACCGTGAGCGTGAATCGAGCGTGAAACCGCTCACGGCGCTCCGGAGGGCCCCTCAGTACCCTGCGCGCATGCCTGAGCTCACCCACCTGCGTCTCGACCGCCCCTCCGACGGCGTCGCCCTGCTGACCCTCGACAACCCCGACCTGCGCAACGCGATGTCGGACGAGATGACCGCCTCGTGGGTCGCCGCGATCGACGAGCTCGCCGCCGACCGGTCGGTGCGCGTCGGTGGTCGTCACCGGCGCGGGCGCGGCGTTCTGCTCGGGCGGCAACACCGCCTGGATCGCCAGCGAGCCGGACGCCACCGTCGACCACCTGCGCACCCGGATGATCGCCGTTCTACCGGGCCTGGCTGTCGATCCGGAGGCTCGAGGTGCCGACCATCGCCGCGGTCAACGGCGCCGCGATCGGCGCCGGGCTGTGCCTCGCGCTCGCCTGCGACATCCGGTACGCCGCCGCCGGGCGCCAAGCTGGGCGTGCCGTTCGTGCAAGCTCGGCATGCACGCCGGGATGGCCGGCACCTACCTGCTGCCGAACGTCGTCGGCGACGGCGCACGCCCGCGACCTGCTGCTCACCGGCCGGGTCGTCGACGCCGACGAGGCGCTGCGGCTCGGCCTGGTCTCGCGGGTGATCGAGCCCGACGGCGTTCCGCGACGAGGTGCTGCGACCGCGGCCGGGATCGCCGCCACCGCGCCGATCGCCAGCCGGCTGACCAAGCTCGCGCTGGCCGACGGCGGGCACGCGACCTCGAGGCCTGCCTGCAGTGGGAGGCGCTGGCCCAGCCGATCACGCTGGCCACCGCGGACCTGCAGGAAGGCATCGCGGGCCAGCCGCGAGAAGCGACCCGCCGGTCTTCCAGGGACGCTGACCACGTGAAGAGGCCCCCGGCCCGCCTCGCGACACTCGCCTTCCCCTTGCGAATGTCGCTCGACGGGCCGGGGGCCTCGTCTGGTCGAGAACCTTGGAGCGGGCGGGGCCGCGGTCAATCGCATGCGGCGACCACCCCTGTGGACAACCTGTGGACAAGCCTGTGGACGACGGGCGATCCCGGTGGAAATCCCCGGTCTGGACCGGGACGAGGCTGTGGAGGACACGCCCGGGGCAGCCGCCGTACGCGGCCGTGACCAGCGAGAATGGTGTCCACGGGGTGTGGAGAGGAAAGAAGTGCGACAGATGAGGTGCCGCGTGACGGACACGGAGGGGTACGACGCCGGGCCGGTCGCCGCGCTGCGCCGGATCGCGTTCCTGCTGGAGCGCGCGCCGGGAGGACACCTACAAGGTCAAGGCGTTCCGCGGCGCCGCCGCCACGATCCTGCCGATGCCGCCCGAGGAGGTCGCCCGGCGCGGTCGAGGCCGGCACCCTCACCAAGCTGCCCGGGATCGGCGCCAGCTCGGCGAAGGTGATCGCCGACGCCGTCCGCGGCGAGGTGCCCGAGCGGCTGGCCCGGCTCGAGGCGGAGCACGCCGGGCCGCTGACCGGCGGCGGCGCGGAGGTGCGCAGCCGGCTCAGGGGCGACCTGCACTCCCACTCCGACTGGTCCGACGGCGGCTCGCCGATCGAGGAGATGGCGTTCACCGCGATCGAGCTCGGCCACGACTACCTCGTGCTCACCGACCACTCGCCCCGGCTCACCGTCGCCCGCGGGCTCAGCGCCGAGCGGCTGCGTCCGGCAGCTCGACGTCGTCGACGCGGTCAACGAGCACCTCGCAGGGGCTCGGCGGCTTCACCCTGCTCAAGGGCATCGAGGTCGACATCCTCGACGACGGCACGCTCGACCAGACCGACGAGATGCTCGCCCGGCTCGACGTCCGGGTCGCGAGCGTCCACTCCAAGCTCAAGATGGAGAAGGACGCGATGACCCGGCGGATGGTCGGCGCGGTCCGCAACCGGCACACCAACGTGCTCGGCCACTGCACCGGCCGGCTGGTCACCGGCGGCCGCGGCACCCGCGGCCAGTCGCAGTTCGACGCCCGGGCGGTGTTCGAGGCGTGCGCCGAGCACGACGTCGCGGTCGAGATCAACTCCCGGCCCGAGCGCCGCGACCCGCCGACGGCGCTGCTGGAGCTGGCCCGCGACATCGGCTGCCTGTTCTCGATCGACAGCGACGCGCACGCCCCGGGCCAGCTCGACTTCCTGGTGCTCGGCTGCGAGCGGGCCGAGGACGCCGGCATCGACCCGGAACGGATCGTCAACACCTGGCCGAAGGACCGCCTGCTGGCCTGGGCGAAGAAGTAAGTTGCCTTCATGAGCCAGGCTCAGGTGGAGGTACGCCGCTCGAAGCGGCGGCGGCGGACCGTGTCGGCCTACCGCGACGGCGAGCGGATCGTCGTGCTGATCCCCGCGTCCCTGACCCGCAAGGAAGAGGCCGAGTGGGTCGAGACCATGGTGGCCCGGCTCGAGCAGGCCGAGCAGAAGGCCAAGCTGTCCGACGACGACCTGCTCGAGCGCGCGCAGCGGCTCAACGACAACTACCTCGGCGGCCTGGCCACGCCCGCCTCGGTGCGCTGGGTCACCAACCAGAACTCCCGCTGGGGCTCGTGCACGCCGGGTGACCGCACCATCCGGCTCTCCGAGCGGCTCCAGGGGATGCCGGCCTGGGTGGTCGACTACGTGCTGGTGCACGAGCTCGCCCACCTGCTCGAGCCCGGCCACGACGCGAAGTTCTGGGCGTGGGTCGACCGCTACCCGCAGGCCGAGAAGGCCAAGGGCTACCTGCTCGGCTGGTCCGCCGCCGCGCACGTCGAGCCGCCGCCCGACGACGTCGACTGAGCGAGGGCCAGCGCGAGCCGACCAGCTCCAGGCTCCGCGTTCGGCAGGCGTCGACCGGCCACCAGCGCACGTCGAGCGACTCGTCGCTGACCGCGTGCTCGGCGTCGTCGGTCCGCGACGGCCGACGAACCGCACGTCGAGGTGGTGCACGCCGCCGTCGGGACCGCAGAACGGTACCGCGTGCTCGTTGAGCTGCACCGGGACGGCGGATCGAGCCGCAGGCCGGCCAGCCCGACTCCTCGGTCGCCTCGCGCAGCGCGGCGCCGGCGAGGGTGGCGTCGCCGGGCTCGCAGTGCCCGCCGAACTGGAACCACCGCCGGGCCTTGGCGTGCAGGGTCAGCAGCACCCGGCGCCGGTCGTGGCTGAGCACCAGGGTGCTCGCGGTGAGGTGGTCGGGCCGGCACTCGCGGGACATGCCGTCGGGGTGCGCCGCGAGGTGCGCGAGGTAGCGGTCGCGGAGCAGTCCCTGGTCGGGTGTCGGCGGCTCGCCAGGCCTCCAGCACGCGGACCGCGTCGGCGTGGAGGGTCACTCCTCGTCGAGCAGCTTGCGCAGCTCGGCGTCGAAGTCGTCCTCGCTGAGCTCCTTCGGCGCGGCGGCGTCCTCGCGGAAGCCGAGCGGGTCGTCGAGGTCGGCGGCGGTGGGCAGCAGGTCGGGGTGCATCCACACGCCGTCGCGGGCCTCGATGCCCTGCCGGGTGCGCAGCGACCCCCACAGGGTCGAGGCGTCCCGGAGCCGGCGCGGCCGCAGCTCGAGCCCGACCAGCGCCGCGAAGGTCTGCTCGGCCGGCCCGCCGGCGGCGCGCCGCCGGCGTACGGCCTCCTGCAGCTTGGCCGCGGCCGGCATCCGCTCGGCGGTGGCCTGGCCGACGACCTCGTCGACCCAGCCCTCGACCAGCGCCAGCGCGATCTCGAGCCGCTCCAGCGCGGCCTTCTGCGCGGGTGACTCGGGGAGGTCGAAGAGCCCGCCCTCGAGCAGCTGCTGCATCGCCTCGGGGTTGCTCGGGTCGACGCCGCGGAGCTGCTCCTCCATCCGCTGCTGGATGCCCTCGGCGTTGATCTCGATGCCGCTGGCGAAGTCGGTGACCGCGCCGATCAGGTGGTCGCGCAGCCACGGCACGTGGGCGAACAGCCGCTGGTGGGCGGCCTCGCGCAGCGCGAGGTAGAGCAGCACGTCGTCCTCGGTGACGTCGAGCCCCTCGGCGAACGTCGTCGACGTTGGCCGGCAGCAGCGCGGCCTTGCCGGGCGCGGCCAGCGGGATGCCGATGTCGGAGACGCTGAGCACCTCGCCGGCGAGCGCGCCCAGCCCGGAGCCGACCTGGGTGGCGAGCATCGCGCCGACGGCCTTGCCGATGATGCCGAGCAGCGGTCCGGCGGTGGCCTGCATCTCCGCGGGCAGCGCGCCGCTGAGGCCGGACACCGACCGCTCGGCCACCGGCTCGACGAGCACCTTCCAGACGTCGAGGGTGCCGACGATCCACTCGGCCCGGCTCCACGCCGCGGTGGAGGTCACTCCGGACGGGAAGCCGGTGGCCTCGTCGAGCCAGTGGTCGGCCAGGCGTACGGCGTCGGCCACGGCGTCCTTCTGGCGCTGGCTGGGGCTCGGGTCGGGGTTGGCCGCGACCGTCTTGCGGGCCAGGTCGTCGGCGGCGCTCCAGTTGAGCGGCCCGTCGTAGGGCTGCATGAGCGACTGGAACTGCCCCATCAGCTGGTTCAGGTCGGGCATCCCGGCGGGCATGCCGCCGGCGAAGAACTGCTCGAAGGGCGTGCCCTTGAACGGGTTCTGCCCCTCGTCCGGGCCGTCCCCGGGATCGTTGGTCATGCCGCCCACGGTACGCCGAGGCGACAACCCGGGCAGCGGGCTAGTGTCGAGCCGTGACACACCCGCTCGTCCGCCTCGTGGAGATCCAGGAGACCCCGCTCGACGTCGCCGCGGTACTGGCGAGCGTGGAGGGAGACGGGAGCGGTGGGGTGACCCTGTTCGTCGGCCGGGTCCGCGACCACGACAGCAACAAGGACGTCGTCGGTCTCGACTACTCCGCCCACCCGACGGCGCTGGACACGATGCGCGCGATCTGCGACCGGGTCGCCGAGGCGCACCCGGTCCACGGCGTCGCGGCGGTGCACCGCGTCGGGAGCCTCGCGATCGGCGACGTCGCGGTCGTGGTCGCGGCGGCCGCGGCGCACCGGGGGCAGGCGTTCGACGCCTCCCGGGACCTGATCGACACCCTCAAGTCCGAGGTCCCGATCTGGAAGCACCAGCGCTTCACCGACGGCAGCGAGGAGTGGGTGGGGTCGCCGTAGGCGCGCCTCGCACGTCGAACACCGTGCTGTTCCTACCCTCGTGAGGGTGGAGATCCTGCTGTGGCTGGTGCCGCCCGTCGTCGTCACCGTGGTGGCGATGGTGTGGGTGGCCTGGCTGGGTCGGCAGGGCCGCCGCGAGGTCGACCGCGAGGCGGCCGTACGCCGGCTGGGCGAGGCCCTCTCCGACGAGCGCCGCGCCCGCCGCCCCACCAGCGGCTACGCGCCGCGGGTGCCGCAGCGCGACCGCAGCAGCGGCGTCGCCGTACGACCCTCCCGGATGAACCCGCCCGCGCCGGAGCCGGACGAGCCACCGAGCAGGAGCGTCGCGCGGGCTGAACCTCCGTCCGGCGAGTTGGTGTCGGATGAGAGGGTTGGCGGCATGAACCAGCGCCTGATCGCCGCGGTGGCGGCCGTGCCGCTGGTGCTCGGGTTGATCCTCGCGGCGGCGCTGATGCCGCTGCCGTTCGTGGTCTACGCGCCCGGCTACACCGTCGACGTGCTCGCGAAGGACAAGAACGAGGCCGAGATCATCCAGGTCAACGGCCACAAGACCTACCGCGACGGCGGCGAGCTGCGGATGACCACCGTGCTCGTCACGGCGCCGGAGACCAAGAAGACGCTCTTCGAGCTGATGAGCGCCTGGGCGGACCCGGACGACGCCGTCTACCCCTACGACGACGTGCACGGCGACGTGAAGACCGACGAGCAGAACCAGATCGAGGGCGAGGTCCAGATGGTCACCTCGCAGGACGCCGCGATCGCCGTCGCGCAGCGCGAGCTGGGCTTCGACGTCACCCCGCTGCCAGGGGTCGCGCACGTCAACGCCGGGCGAGCCGGCGGACGGCAAGCTGCTGGCGCGCGACCTGTTCCTCAGAGATCGGCGGCAAGCCGGTGAAGACCGCCGAGGAGGTGGTGGCGGCGATCCAGGGGAGCACGCCGGGGGAGCCGCTCGACATCGTGGTGCTGCGCGACCACAAGCGCACGGAGGTCACCGTGGTCCCCGAGCGCGGCGACGGACGGCTCGCAGATCGGCATCTTCCTCGGCATCGGGTTCCGGTTCCCGTTCGACGTCTCGGTGAACATCTCGCCGGACATCGGCGGACCGAGCGCGGGGCTGATGTTCTCCCTGGCCATCTACGACACGCTGACGCCCGGCTCGCTCACCGACGACGAGATCGTCGCCGGCACCGGCGAGATCGCCCCGGACGGCAGGGTCGGCCCGATCGGCGGCATCCAGCAGAAGGTCGTCGCGGCGCGCGACTCGGGCGCCGAGCTGTTCATGGTGCCCGAGGCCAACTGCGAGGAGGCGCTGGAGGCCGACAACGGCGACATGCAGCTGGTGCTCGCCGAGACCATGCACAGCGCCCGGCTGGCGATCGAGGACGTGGGCCGACGACCGCGACGCCGACCTGCCCAGCTGCGAGGACGTGGTGGACTCGTGATGGACCCGATCCGCGACCTCGACAGCGACCCGGCACTGGCGGCCGCGGTCCTGGAGATCGAGTCCCACCTCGCCGACGGCGGCTGGGACCAGCCGGCCCGCCTCTACGCGCTGGTCGACACCGCCCAGCTCGTACGCCGGGAGCCGGCGCTCGCCGCCGCGATGGGCCTGGACGCCTCCTCCGAGCGCGGCTCGCTGACCGCGGTCGAGCAGGACCAGATCGATCCGAACCTGCCCCTGGAGCAGGTGCTGGAGTCCATCGCCTGGCCCGACGACGTCGCGGGCTGCGCCGCCGTCGTCGAGCGGCTGGTGCTGCCGCCGGCGGCCGACCAGGCGATCCCGGAGGACCCGGAGCGCGCGCAGCAGTTCGCGCTCGAGCACCCCGACCGGCAGGAAGTGCGCATCGTCGCGGGCGCGACCCGCCACGGTGCGACGTACTGTGCATTAAGACTGCGTGCCCACGACGACGACCAGTCCGTCGTAGGCGGCATCGACCTGGTGCCCGGGCTGCTGGCCCTGCTGGGCGCCACCTTGAGCGATGATGAAGAGCGGGAGCAGGAGAAGCCGTGAGCGAGCTGTTCGACGAAGAGGAGCCGCGCCGGGAGGAGCGCGCGGCGCCGCGAGGGCGCTCTCGGGCCCTGATCATCACCGGCGCTGGTGCTGATCCTGGTGTTCTTCGGGATCACCACGTTCGCCTCGGTCTACACCGACCGGCTCTGGTACGACTCCGTCGGCTACGGCCAGGTCTTCAGCACGCTGCATCTGGACCAAGATCGGCCTGTTCCTGGTGTTCGGCGTGGTGATGGGCGCCGTGGTCGGCGTCAACATCTTCCTCGCCTACCGGTTCCGGCCGCTGTTCCGGCCGGCCTCGCCCGAGCAGACCGGCCTGGACCGCTACCGCGACGCGGTCACGCCGATCCGCACCTGGCTGCTGCTCGGCGTCTCGGTGGTGATCGGACTGTTCGCCGGCGCCTCCGGGATGGGGCAGTGGCGCACCTACCTGCTGTGGCGCAACGCCCAGTCGTTCGGCACCAAGGACGCGCAGTTCGACAAGGACATCGGCTTCTACGTCTTCCACCTGCCCTGGCAGCACTACCTGGTCGACTTCGTGATGGCGACCACGGTGATCGCGCTGATCGCGACCGCGGTCGTGCACTACCTGTACGGCGGCATCCGGCTCCAGGTCAGCCGCGACCGGCTGTCCGGCGCGGCCCAGGTGCAGATCTCGGTGCTGCTGGGCGTCTTCGTGCTCGCCAAGGGCGTCGACTACTACCTGGACCGGTTCGACCTGGTCAACGAGTCCAACGGGCTGTTCACCGGCATGAACTACACCGCCGACAACGCGGTGCTCCCGGCGAAGAACATCCTGCTCGGCATCGCGCTGATCTGTGCGGTGCTGTTCTTCCTCAACATCTGGCGGCGCACCTGGCAGCTGCCGGTGGTCGGGCTGGCGCTGCTCGCGGTCTCGTCGGTGCTGCTCGGGATGATCTGGCCGGCGATCGTGCAGCAGTTCCAGGTCAAGCCCGTCCGAGGCGGACAAGGAGGCGCCGTACATCCAGGACAACATCGAGGCCACCCGGGCGGCGTACGACCTCGACGACGTCGAGTACTCGTCGTACCAAGCGACTCCCACAGGTGACCTGGGCACCGACGCGCTCACGGCCCAGACCAGCAAGGTACCCGTGATCGACCCGAAGCTGGTCCGGCAGACGTTCGAGCAGCTCCAGCAGGGGCGCGCCTACTACTCCGTCGCGAACGTGCTCGACGTCGACCGCTACGAGCTCGGCGATCAGGAGACCCCGCTGGTGCTCGGGGTCCGCGAGCTCGACACCAACGAGGTGGCCGACGCCGACCAGAACTGGTCCAACCTGCACACCGTCTACACCCACGGCGACGGCGTGATCGCCGCCTACGCGAACCGGACCCCGTCCTCGGAGGAGGGGAACGGGATCGTGTGGGCCGAGGGGATCGAGTCCGGGCAGAGCGAGCTGGGGGACTACGAGCGGCGCATCTACTTCGGCGAGAAGAGCCCGGACTACTCCGTCGTCGGCAAGTCCGGCGACGACGCCTCGAACGTCGAGCTCAGCCTCCCGTCGGACGGCGGCTCCGAGGGCGAGGAGAGCGACACCACCACGACCACTACGACGGCGAGGGCGGGGTGCCGATCGGCGGCACCTTCCGGCAGTTCATGTACGCCGTGAAGTTCGGCGAGCCGAACTTCCTGCTGTCCGGCCGGGTCAACGGCAACAGCAAGGTGCTCTACGACCGCGAGCCGGTCGAGCGGGTCGAGAAGGTCGCGCCCTGGCTGACCATCGACTCCGACGCCTACCCGGCCGTCGTCGACGGCCAGGTCCAGTGGATCGTCGACGGCTACACCACGACCGACCGCTACCCGGGCTCGCAGCGGGAGTCGTTCGACGCGATGATCGACGACGCGCTGCAGGAGGACCAGGGCCTGCAGACCCTGCCCACCGACGAGATCAACTACATGCGCAACGCGGTCAAGGCCACGGTCGACGCCTACGACGGCACCGTGACGCTCTACGCCTGGGACGAGTCCGACCCGATCCTCAAGGCCTGGAGCTCGGCGTTCCCCGACACCGTGCTGCCGAAGTCGGAGATCCCCGAGGAGCTGATGCCGCACCTGCGCTACCCCGAGGACCTGTTCAAGGTGCAGCGCTACCAGCTGGCGAAGTACCACGTCACCGAGGCCGGCGACTTCTACCAGGGCAACGACCGGTGGGAGGTGCCGGAGGACCCCAACGAGAGCAGCCGGTTCCAGCCGCCGTACCGCCTGTTCACCGACGAGGACAGCGACCCCACGACGCCCAGCACCTGGGCGATGACGTCGGTCTTCGTGCCCCGCGACAAGGGCAACCTGGCGTCGTTCGTCTCGGTCAACTCCGACGCGACGTCTGACGAGTTCGGCAGGATGCAGGTCCTCGAGGTCACCGAGGCCAACGCGTCCGGCCCCGGCCAGATCGCCAACGAGATGCGCCAGGACGAGCAGGTCGGCGCGGCGCTGACCCGCCTCAACGTCGACGCTGCCACGCCACCGATCTTCGGCAACCTGCTCACCATGCCGGTCGAGGACGGCCTGATCTCCGTCCAGCCGGTGTACGCCGTGCGGGCCGGCACCTCGGGCTTCCCGATCCTGCAGTACGTGCTGGTCTCCTACGACGACAAGGTGGGCATCGGCACCAACCTGACCGAGGCGCTCTCCAACGCACTCACCCAGACCGACACGGGCGAGGAGCCGGTCGAACCGCCCGAGGAACCGAGCCAGCCGCCGGACGACCCGAACCAGCCGCCCGACAACAACAATCCCGACCAGCCGCTCACGCTCAACGAACAGCATCGAGCGCGCCTTCGACCGCGCCCAGGCCGCGTTCGACCAGGCGGAGCAGGCCCTGGCCGACCGGCGACACCCCGCTCTACCTCGAGAAGCTCGAGGAGGGACGCGACCTGACCCAGGAGGCGATCGATCTCTACGAGCAGGGCCAGGGCCGGGGCCCGGGCGCCGGGAACTGAGGCAGCGACCCCCGATTTGAACCCGTTTGCTGCGATGCACTAACGTTGGGTTCACCGACGCGGGGTGGAGCAGTTCGGTAGCTCGCTGGGCTCATAACCCAGAGGTCGCAGGTTCAAATCCTGCCCCCGCTACCAGTGAAGTAGCAGGTCAGAGGCCGTTCCTGGTGCAAGCCAGGGCGGCCTTTCGCCTGTCCCGACAGTTCTGACCACCAATCTGACCACCGGCGCGGCCACGTGCCCCCCAACCGAAGGTGTCAGATCTGCGCCCCGTCCGTCGTCGGACAGATGCGAAGGGGTTGGCACGCGGATGCCGCGGCAGAAAGAAGCGATCCGACGGGCGGTACGTGGTCACGTTCCGCCATGAAGGGCGACGGCTGTACTTCTACGGCGCCACGCAGGCCGAAGCCCGCGCCAACGCCGATGCTGCCCGCGACCGCCTTCGCCGAGACGGACCGAACGCGCGGGTCGCGGCAGTTCCGGGCGCGGGCCACACGTGATGATTCAGTCTGGGACCCCGAGCAGCCGGTCGATGCCGTTTATTGCGATCCTGCGACCAGGTTGGTGGCGAAGCTGAAAGTGCTCCCGCTGGTATCCGTCACGTGACCCACAACTTTGGCGACCGGCTCGCTGTCGGAGCGGCTCAGGTCAAGCAGCACCAGGTCCGCGTCGTCCGCGACCTTGCCGTCCGTGACGCGACGCACGAATGCGATCGCGGCGTCCGGGCCGGCGGTGCCGAGCAGCTCGATGGTCGCGCCCTCGGGCCACTCTTCGGCGTCGAGTACTCGGAGCTCGACCTGCTGACGAGTCTGGAGGTCGACGTCGAGCAGCGAGTCGCCGACCCCCAGCGGGCCGAGGAGCACGCGTCGGCTCGTGGCGAAGGCGCCGCTGCCCCAGCCGTCGCCGATCGAAATCGGAGGCCCTGTGGCGCTGCCGTCGGGATGCCACGCGAACAGGCGGTTGTCGACCACGACGGCGGCACGCCTGGTAGACACGAAAGGCGTGTAAGGCTGCGAGTCGTCCATGAGCCGGCTGAAGGGGGGACCCTGAGCCGACCCGGCACCTCCGGCGGTGTCGAGGACCTCGACGTCGATGCCCTCCGTGATCCAGTGCCCCGCGTAGATGCCGAAGGTGTTGTAGTAGGCGACGTAGCGGCCGTCGCTCGACCATCGCAGGTGCGAGTCGAGCTCGACGCTCCAGATCGTGTGGTGCGGGGAGAACCCCGGCACCTCGTCCTCGAAGGCGAACGTACCGGTGGTCAGGTCGAGCACCCGCACCCCGCTGGGAACCAGGTAGGCCTCTTCCCACGGAGGCTGATCCGTCAGGATCGGCTTGTGCCAGGCATATGCCAGTCGCCGCCCGTCCGGCGAGAGGGCGACCCCCGGTCGCTCGGCGTCGTCCAGGCTGCCGTCATGCAGGGCGGGGTCGTAGCCGGGCAGACGGAGCCGGTGATAGGCACCGTCGGCCGCGGTGACGACGAAGACATCGGTGTCGTTGGTGACCACGGCGGTGGCTTGCCCGACCGCGAGATCGCGCTCCAGCCGAAGGCCACCGTCACCGACGACACCGTGCACGGAGATGAGCCGGTGCTCCGGCGGGTTCGGCGCCGGGTCGGGGTCACTGCTGAGGCGCTGGGCCTGGACGGCGACCGTCGCGATCACCGCTACCGTCGCCGCGACGGCTCCCACGGCCAGGGCGCGATTGCGCGTCCGGGCACGGCGGGCGCGCCGCCACAGGGTCGGATCCGGCCGGGGCGCCGGTGCCTCGTCCGCGACACGGCTCAACAGGTCGCGCAGCTGGTCACTCATGGCCGTCTCCGATCAGCGACACCATGCCCGGGGAGAGGACCCGCAGCCTGCTCAGTGCCTGGCGATGCATCGACTTCACGGTGCCGAGGCCGATGTGCAGGACGCGGGCGGTCTCGGCCTCGGTGAGGTCCTCGTAGTAGCGCAGCACCAGCACCGTGCGCTGCTTGGGCGTTAGCTGGTCGAGCGCCCGTTCCAGGGTCACATGCAAATCGACGTCCGGCCCCGGTCGGGCGCGGTTGTCACTAGAGCTGGGAGACGTCTCGACGAGGTGTCGACGGCGCCGCCACCACGAGATGTTCTCGGTGTAGAGGATGCGGCGCACGTACGGCTCCGGCGCGCCCTCGATCCGCTCCCAGGACTTGGCCGCCTTGAAGAGCGCCGCTTGCAGGAGATCCTCGGCATGCTGGTGGTCGCGGGTGAGCAAATACGCCGTCCGCAGCAGCGCCGCGCTCCTGGTCCGCACGAAGTCATCGAACGCCGCCTCGTCGTAGCTGGCCATGCGGACCTCCTGGTTCACCCTTCCACCAGTAACGACGCCGCGGCGGCCCTCCGCGGAGGTCGGGTCGCCCGAACCTCTGCGTTTGAACTCTGTCGGCGATGCGGCCTTGCGTGGCAGGCGCCGCCCAAGACACGTTCGCCGTCGGTCGCCATGAAGACAGCATGCTCGGCCGGGAACTCACTGTCATCGGCCGATCCGGTCGGTCCAGCGCGCCTACAAGCGGCGGAATGACGCACTCTCCCGCCAGCGCATCGCGGCAAGAGCGACGGTCGAGATGGGACGCTCGGAGGGTTAGCAGCGACCCGGTTCTCACGACAAGAGGAGGCGGTCGAGGCAGTCGGCGAGCCAGTGCTCGAAGCACTCTGCGGTCCACCCGCGGTCCACGGTGAGCATTCGGCGCGGGCCGGTCTGTACTGCTTCGGGTCATTGATCGGCTGGTCTGGGCGGCCACGCGGCCGCGCCCAGTTCTCGGGAGACCGCACGGGCCGTCTCGCGAACAAGGTCGCTGACCTGGTGGCGCTCCAGGTCATCACCGGAGGGGATGACCACGCCGATCGCCCCGACGGCTTCGCCGTAGGAGTCGAAGACCGGGCTCGCCAGCGAGCTCTCGCCGATCACGGCCTCGTCCCGTTCCGCCGCGACACCACTCGACCGGACCTGGTCCAGCTGGTCGCGCAGGAGTTCGGGCGAGGTGATGGTCTCGCCCGTCATGCTCCGCAGCTCTTCAGAGGTGAGTACCCGCTTCTCGTCCTCGGGGAGGAAGGCGAGCATCGCCTTGCCGAGAGCGCTCGCATGGACGGGAATGACGATGCCGACCTCCGGCATCTGCCGGCTGCCGTCGGGGCGGGGTTCGTGGTGGATGATCACGACGTCGTCGATGAGGAGTACGCCGGTGCGCACGGCCAGTCCGGTGCGGCGGGCGAGGTCCTCGGCCCACGGGATGGCCCTCGACCTGAGCTCGAGCGTGTCAAGGTAGACGTTGCCGAGCCGCAGGACGGCCGGCCCGAGCTGGTAGCGGCTCGAGCCGCGCTCCTGCACGACCATTCCGTGCTCGACCAGGCTGCGGACGATGCCGTGCGTGGTCGAGGGCGCGAGGTCTAGGCGAGCGGCCAGGTCCGACAGGCTCATCCGGCGGGTGCCCTGGAGCGCGGTCAGGACCCGGATTGCGCGGTCAATCGACTGGATCAAGGGTGAGCCTCCTCAAGTTGTGACCGATTTCACGAAAACTCTTGCGCACAGTGAACCATAGGCGTAGCGTCCAAATCGAATTCGACAATATCGAATCAGATTCGGACAACATGAGAAGAGGAACGGGCATGCTTGACGAGACCAATCTGTTCCAGCGCTTGGGTGCTGAGGCCATTGGAACGGCGTTTCTGGTGTTCATCGGGGTGGGGTCGGTCCCCGCCACCCTGATCGTGAACGGCGATGCGCCGTTCACGATGGCCGACCTGGGGATGATCTCCATGGCGTTCGGCACGGTTGTGATCGCCACCGTCTATGCCCTCGGGCACATCGGTGGCAACCACATCAACCCGGCGGTGACGCTCGGACTGGCCGTCACTGGCAAGTTCCCCTGGAGCCAGGTGCCGGCGTACATCGGCGCCCAGGTGGTCGGCGCCATCGTGGGCGCCGCAGCGATCATCGGCGTGCTCGGCCAGAAGGCCAGTGACGTGGGCCTGGGCGTGGCGCGTACAACCCCGACACTTGAGCTGGCGCAGGCATTTACTGCCGAGTTCGTGGGCACGTTCATCCTGGTGTTCACCATCTTCGGTGTCATCCACCGCAAGGCCGCGGCCGGGTTCGCCGGTGTCGCGATCGGCCTGGTCGTCTTTGCGGCCATCATCCCGGTCGCCCCCACGACCGGCGCCTCCATCAACCCCGCCCGCACGTTCGGCCCCATGCTCGTCCAGCAGATCGCCGGCGGCGAGGTGAAGTGGGACCAGCTGCCGGTCTACCTGGCCGCCGAGCTCCTCGCCGGCGTTGCCGCCGCGCTGCTCTACGGCCTGCTCTCCCGCACCCCGGCCGACCGGCTCCCGGCTGGTGGTCCGGACCTCGGAGCCCCCGACCCCGAGCCCGCAGCCGCCCGCCAGTCCACGGATGCCTGACCCGACCCAGCAACCAGACCCGAAGGAACTCTCATGAAGAAGCTCATCAACGACCCGAACGACGTCGTGGTCGAGGCACTCCGCGGAATCGATGCGGCTCACCCCGAGCTGCAGGTCGACCACCAGCACAAGATCATCTACCGCGGTGACGCCCCGAAGCAGGGCAAGGTGGGGATCATCTCGGGCGGCGGCTCGGGGCACGAGCCGCTGCACGGCGGTTTCGTCGGCCTGGGCATGCTCGACGCCGCCTGTGCCGGCGAGATGTTCACCTCCCCGGTCCCCGAGCAGATGCTCGCGGCCACCAAGCTGGTCGACGGCGGCGCCGGCGTGCTGCACGTCGTGAAGAACTACACCGGCGACGTCATGAACTTCGAGATGGCCGCCGAGCTGGCGGCCGCCGAGACCGGCGCCCGCGTCGTCTCGGTGGTCACCGACGACGACGTGGCGGTCCAGGACAGCACCTGGACGGCGGGCCGCCGCGGCGTCGGCGTCACGGTGCTGCTCGAGAAGATCGCCGGCGCCGCGGCCGAGCAGGGCCGCGACCTCGACCAGGTCGCCGAGGTCGCCCGCAAGGTCAACGCCAACGGCCGCAGCATGGGCGTGGCGCTCACCTCCTGCACCGTGCCCGCGGCGGGCAACCCCACGTTCGAGCTCGGCGAGGACGAGATGGAGTTCGGCGTCGGCATCCACGGCGAGCCCGGCCGGGAGCGGCTGCCGCTCGCGCCCGCGAGCGAGATCGCCGCGCTGCTGGTCGAGCCGATCCTGGCCGACCTGCCGTTCGCCGAGGGCGACGCCGTCATCGCGTTCGTCAACGGGCTCGGCGGCACCCCGCTGATCGAGCTCTACGTGATGTTCAACGAGGTCAGCAAGATCCTCGACGGGCACGGCGTGCCGATCGCCCGCTCGCTCGTCGGCTCCTACATCACCTCGCTCGACATGGCCGGCGCGTCCATCACGCTGCTCAAGGTCGATGACGAACTGCTCTCCCTCTGGGACGCTCCTGTGAACACTCCGGCACTGAGATGGGGAATCTGAGATGGACGAGAACGTGACCACGGCGGTCCTCGAGGAGTGGGTGCGCAGGTTCGCCCAGCTCGTCGCCGAGAACCGCGACCACCTGACCGAGCTCGACGCCGCGATCGGCGACGCCGACCACGGGTCGAACATGGATCGGGGCATGAAGGCCGCCGTGGCCGCGCTCGACGAGAGCCCGCCGGCGACCGCCGGTGCACTCTTCTCCAAGGTCGGCATGACCCTGGTCTCCACCGTCGGCGGCGCCAGCGGCCCGCTGTTCGGCACCCTGTTCCTGCGGATGGGCACCTCGCTCGGCGACGCAGAGACCACCTCGGCGGCCGACCTCGCGGCCGCGCTGCGGGCCGGCCTCGGCGGCGTCGTCGACCGCGGCAAGGCCGGGCCGGCGACAAGACCATGTACGACGCGCTGGCGCCGGCCGTCGACGCGCTCGACGCTGCGCTCGCCGACGGCGCGGACCTGGCCGCCGGCCTGAAGCCGCCCGGGACGCCGCCGCGGCGGGCGCGACGCGACCACGCCGATGCTGGCCCGCAAGGGCAGGGCCAGCTACCTCGGCGAGCGCAGCGTGGGCCACCAGGACCCGGGCGCGACGACCGTCGCCCTGCTGCTCGAGGCCGCCACCGAAGCGCCGTTCTGAGCCCCTGACTGATCGACAGCCGACGAGCGAGCGGAGTGCAGTGGACATGACAGAGAGCCCTTCGGGAGACTCGCCGACCCCGGGCCCACCGGCGTCGGCCTGGTCGTCGTCTCCCACAGCCGGAGCTCGCCCGCGCCGCTGTCGCCCTGGCGGCCGAGATGCTGCACGGCCGCCCGGTGCGGATCGAGGTGGCCGCCGGCCTCGACGAGACGACGTTCGGCACCGACGCGGTCGCATCATGGAAGCCATCGAGCGCGCCGACGGCCCGGCGGGCGTCGTCGTACTCATGGATCTCGGCAGTGCCGTGCTCAGCGCCGAGCTGGCGCTCGACCTGCTCGCGGACCCGCCGATCCGCGACCGCGTGACGCTCTCGCCTGCGCCCCTCGTCGAAGGCCTCATCGTCGCTGCCGTTGCCGCCGCCGGCGGCGCCACCCGGGCCGAGGTCGCGGCCGAGGCGCGCGGCGCACTGCTGGGCAAGGCGCGCACCTGGCGCCCCCCGGACGGCACCCATCGGATTCCAGCGACGTCCGACCGGACGAGATCGTTGGCGTCTTCCCGCTCGAGAACCCCCACGGACTCCACGCCAGGCCGGCCGCCAGGCTGGTCAGCGAGGTCCGCCCGCTCGACGCGACCGTCCAACCGCGCAACCTCACCACCGGCGGGTCTCCGTCCCCGCCGGCAGCCTCAGCCGGGTCGCGATGCTGTCCGCCCTTCGGGGCACGAGGTCGAGGTCCGTGCCTCGGGGCCGCAGGCCCAGGAGGCCGTCGAGCACCTGCTCACGCTCGCCGCGCGTATGTTCGACGAGACCGTCGAAGAGGCTGCGGAGCCGCCAGCCCCGTCCGTGGCCGCGTCGGTC
>CAWFAE010000022.1:0-29314 GCA_963813615.1 uncultured Actinomycetota bacterium | reverse complement strand
GGGTCGGCGCGAACGCGCTGGTGCCCAGCCACTCCCAGAGCGCCTCGGCGTCGCGGCTCGGCCCGATCACCCGCATCTCGTGGCTCCGCAGGACTTCCTCGGGCGTCGAGTCGCCCGTCCAGACCTCGGTGAGCGCGCGCACCGCTCGACTCGACCTCCAGGGTCAGGTCGTGGCCGGGGTCGTCCCGGCACAGGTCGGCGCTGCCCTCCTCGACGACCAGCCACCAGTGCCGCTCGCGCGGCCGGGCGTCGGGGAACAGGAAGTGCAGGACCACCCGCCGGCCGGCCGGGAACCCCTCGAGCCGCACGAACCGGCGGACGTCCCACATCAGGAAGCCGACGTCGAGCTGCCCCGGGCGTGAGCCGGCTGCCGATCCACCTGGCGCCCCAGTGGCCGAGCGCCATCACGATCGGGCGCAGCTCCTCGCCCGCGGGCGTGAGGTGGTACGACGTGGCGCGGCCGTCGCTCGGTACGGCGCACCACCCCGGACTCCTCGAGCGTGCGCAGCCGCTTGGCGAGGAGGGTGGGCGACATCCGCGGCACCCCGCGCCGGAGCTCGTTGAACTGGGTGCTGCCGCAGAGCAGCTCGCGAATGACCAGGGCCGTCCAGCGCTCGCACAGCACCTCGGCCCCGCGCGCGACCGTGCAGAACTGTCCGTAGTCGACCATCGACTCACGGTAGGGAGGTGGCGGTCCGGTCACAAGTACACAAACTGGACTATCGAGGCCGCGTCGCCCGGCGCACGGTGGTGGCACCCCGACCCGAGCACGAGGAGCCGCGATGACCACGACCTCGACCCCCACGACGTTCGACCCCGTCGCCTTCAAGACCACCACCCGCGCGCAGTGGCAGGACGCCGCCGAGGCGTGGCACCGCTGGGGAGCGTTCCTCGGCACCTGGCTCGGCCCGGCGACCCAGGCGATGATCGAGATGGCCGGGATCACCGAGGGCTCGAGGGTCCTCGACGTGGCCGCCGGCGCCGGCGAGCAGTCGCTGCGGGTCGCCGAGCGGGTCGGCCCGACCGGCCACGTGCTGGTGACCGACATCGCCCCCAACCTGCTCGAGCTCGCCGCCCGCGACGCTGCCGCCGCCGGACTGACCCAGGTGGAGACCCTCGAGCTCGACGGCGAGGAGCTCGAGACCCTGCCCGCCGCGAGCTTCGACGCGGTGGTCAGCCGGGTCGGGCTGATCTACTTCCCCGACCAGCAGCGCGCGCTGCGCGGGATGCTGCACGCGCTCCGGCCCGGCGGCCGGGTCTCCGCGGTCGTCTACTCGACTCCCGAGGCCAACGCGTTCTTCTCCATTCCGGTGCGGATCATCCGGGCCCGGGCCGGGCTGCCGGCGCCGCTGCCGGGACAGCCCGGGCCGTTCTCGCTCGGCGCGCCCGGTGTGCTCGCCGAGACCGCTCGAGCGGGCCGGCTTCACCGACGTCGAGGTGCGCAGCGTGCCCTCGCCGGTCGGCTGCCGTCGGCGGCCGAGTGCGTGCGGTTCGAGCGGGAGTCGTTCGGCGCCCTCCACCAGATGATGCGGACCCTGTCGGTGGAGGAGCAGGCCGAGACCTGGGCCCAGATCGAGGAGGAGCTGGGCCGGTTCGAGGGTGACTCCGGCTTCTCCGGGCCCTGCGAGATGCTGGTCGGAGCCGGGTCCCGGTAGGCCGCCACCGCCCCTCTAGTCTGGCGCGGTGACCGAGGCCGCGTTCGAGACCGCATCCTGGCTGCGCCGGATCCTGGCACTGATCGTCGACTGGACCGTCTCGACGTTCGTGGTCATCGCGATCATCGGGCTCGACGAGTACTCCGAGATCGGGCCGGTCTCCACGCTGTACGTCAACCTGGCGTACGTCGTCGAGGCCACCGTGCTGACCTGGTTCGCCGGCGGCTCGTTCGGCAAGCTCGTGACCGGTCTGCGCGTCGTACCGGTGGACGGGCGGGTGCGGCCGCTGAACCCGCTGAAGGTCCTGGCGCGTCAGGTGCTGATCGTCCTGGTGATCCCGCCGCTGATCTTCCGGGCTGACGGCCGGGGACTGCACGACATGGTCGCCGGTACGGCAACCGTGACCATGCCGACGTTCCGAGGGCTGGTGGGTCGGCGATCCTGATCGCTCACCGGGTCTCGACACGCGGGTTGCGACTTCGCAGGCTCAGTCGCACCGCTCGCTCGACCACCATCGAGAAGGGCTCGCGCTCGCAGGCTCGCGCGACCCTTCTCAGCGCCCGCGCATCTGCGAGCGCATGCCCTTCATGCTGGTCGGCATCGGACCCTTCGGCATCGGCACCTTGGGCCGGGCGGCGTCGAGCGCCCGCAGCCGGGCGAGGACGTCGGTGATCTGGGCCGGCTTGACCTGACGGCCGAGCTTCTGGACGTGCTTGACCAGCTTCTGCAGCGGCACCTGGCCCTCACCCTCACCGACGATCACCTCGTGGATCGGGGTGTCGGCGACCACCCGCTCGTGGCGCTTGCGCTCGCTCAGCAACAGCTGGCGCAGCCGGTTGGGGTTGCCCTCGCGCGACCAGGACGATCCCCGGCGGGCCGACGACCCGGTGGACCAGGTCCTGCTGCTTGTTGAAGCCGATCATCTCGTCGGTCTTCCAGCCTCGGCGGAGCATCGTCAGGGCCCGGGCGGCGGCGCCGATCTGGCCGTTCAGGCGGTTGTACGCCGCGCGCTGGGCGCGGCGGCTGAACACGATCATCGCGGCCAGGGCTCCGAACAGGACGCCGCCGATGATCGCGATCACCAGGGCGAAGGTGCCCGTCCCGGGAAGGATCCAGAAGATCCCGAAGCCGATCGCACCTCCCAGCAGGAACGCCCCGAGCATCCACAGCCCGATGACCTTGTCGGTCTCCTTGGTCATCCGGTAGGTCTCGATGATCTGCCGGCGCCGGCTCATCTTCGCCGGGTCGTCGCTGGTGGCGCCCTTGTCCTTCTTGGCCATGCCCTGCCGCTGCCTCACTGCTCGCGTGGTGGGAACCCGACCGAGGTCAGGCGGAGACGCCCTGGCGGGCCTCCATGGCCTGACGGTACAACCGACCGGCGCGGTACGACGAACGCACCAGTGGACCCGACATCACTCCGGAGAAGCCGATCTGGTCGGCCTCCTCCTTCAGCTCGACGAACTCCTGCGGCTTGACCCACCGCTCCACGGGGTGGTGGCGGGCCGACGGACGCAGGTACTGGGTGATCGTGACCAGCTCACAGCCGGCGTCGTACAGGTCGCGCAGCGCCTGCGAGACCTCTTCGCGGGTCTCGCCCATCCCGAGGATCAGGTTGGACTTGGTGACCAGCCCGAAGTCGCGGGCCTGGGTGAGCACGTCCAGCGAACGGTCGTAGCGGAACGCCGGCCGGATCCGCTTGAAGATCCTCGGCACCGTCTCGACGTTGTGCGCCAGCACCTCGGGCCGGGACTCGAAGACCTCGCGCAGCAGGTCGGGCTTGCCGTTGAAGTCGGGGATGAGGTTCTCCACCCCGGTGCCCGGGTTGAGGTCGTGGATCGCGCGCACCGTCTCGGCGTACAGCCAGGCACCGCCGTCGGCGAGGTCGTCGCGGGCGACGCCGGTGATGGTGGCGTAGCGCAGCTCCATCTTGCGCACCGACTCCGCGACCCGGCGCGGCTCGTCGCGGTCGAGCGGCAGCGGCTTGCCGGTGTCGATCTGGCAGAAGTCGCAGCGGCGGGTGCACTGGTCGCCGCCGATCAGGAACGTGGCCTCCCGGTCCTCCCAGCACTCGAAGATGTTGGGACAGCCGGCCTCCTGGCACACCGTGTGGAGTCCCTCGCCCTTCACGAGCTTCATCAGCTCGTTGTACTCAGGGCCCATTTTCGCCCGGGTCTTGATCCACTCCGGCTTGCGTTCGATCGGCGTCTCGGCGTTGCGGACCTCGAGTCGGAGAAGCTTGCGGCCATCAGAAGTCGGGGGCGGTGGTCACGTCGATCAACTGTACGCGGGGGCCGATCGAACCGTGGGGGCCCGGGCCTCGTAGTACGAAGGGACCAGTTCTCTCCACTCCGGGAAGGAGCCCACCATGAACACCACCCGCCGCCGGCTCGCGATCACCGCGCTCGCCGTTGCGGCCCTGATCGTGGCCGCGGCCACGCTGTCGAGCACCAACGCGAGCGCCGACAAGCGCTCCGGCAGCTTCTCCGCGCGACTCAGCGGATACCAGGAGGCCCCGAAGACACTCTCGACCGCGGGCTCAGGGTTCATCCGCGTCAAGGTCGACGAGCGCGCCGAAACCCTTCGCTACACCCTGCGGTACGACGGCCTCGAGGGAGCCGTCACCCAGGCCCACATCCACTTCGGTGCGATCGCGCTGACCGGCGGGATCAGCGTGTGGTTGTGCGCCAATCCGCCCATCGTTGCGCCGGAGGGCACCCCGACCTGCCCGGAGTCGGGCACGGTCAGCGGCACGCTCGACGCTGAGGATGTCGTCGGGCCGGCGACCGAAGGCATTGCCGCCGGGGAGTTCGATGAGTTGATCGATGCGATCGAGGCCGGTACGGCGTACGCCAACGTGCACAGCTCGCTGTACCAGCCCGGCGAGATCCGAGGCCAGCTGCGTCGCAGCTAGCGACTCGGCGTCACCAGCTCGATCCGCGGCTGCTTCGTCGGGTCGGGCCGAGCGTCGTAGTCGGGCGTCGGGGTGTACGGCGTCCAGGCCAGGTAGTGCGCGAGGTGCTGTCGTACCGACGGCAGCACCTCGTCCACCGTGACCCGGCGGCCGAGCTCCGCGCTGAGCGTGGTGACTCCGGCGTCGGCGATGCCGCAGGGGACGAAGCGTTCGTACCACGCGAGGTCGACGTCACAGTTGAGGGCGAAGCCGTGCATGGTGACCCCGCGGCTCACCCGGATGCCGAGCGCGGCGACCTTGCGCTCGGGACCGCGACGATCGGCACGTAGCCACACGCCGCTGCGGCCGGGGACCCGGGCCGTGGTGACGCCGACGTCGGCGCAGACCTGGATCAGCGCCTCCTCGACCCGGCGGACGTAGTCGACGACCTTCACGTGGTCGGGCAGCGGCACGATCGGGTAGCCGACCAGCTGGCCGGGGCCGTGGAACGTGATCTTGCCGCCGCGGTCGACCTCGATGACCGGTGCTCCGCCGGAGTCGACCGGCCGTTCGTGGGGCAGGGTGCGCTTGCCGGCCGTGTAGACGGGCGGGTGCTCGAGCAGGAGGACGGTGGGCGCCGCCTCACCGTCCGCGACGCGGGCGTGCACCTCGCGCTGCAGGTCCCACGCAGCGCGGTAGTCGACGGCGTCGGCTCCGAGCCCGACGGTCCGGAACTCCAGGTCGCTCACGCCTCCCTACGCTACCCGCGTGCCGAGGAACTCCAGCTCCGCGGGCAGCATCCGGCGCCAGTACGCCGCCGTGTGGCCGCCCGGCTCGAACGTGCTGGTGAGGTCCGCGTCGTCGGGGAAGCCGTCGACGTACGCCTCGACCTCGCGGTAGAGCGGGTCACCGGTGCCGACGTCGACGCGGACCGGGATCCCCTCCAGCAGGTCCTGTTCGTCCATCACCGAGTACTGCTCGTACTCCTCCTCGTCCTCGAACCCTTCGGGCCGCGCGTCCGCGGGGTCGCGCCACACAGCCGGGCTGGCGGCGACCACGGCCGCGACCCGCTCCGGGCCGAGATCCGTGGCGAGGCGGAGGACGCCGTACCCGCCCATCGACCAGCCCAGCAGCCCGATCCGGTCGGTCGTGACGCCGTGCCGGCGCAGCCGGGGGAGCAGCTCGTCGACCACCATCGCCTCCGCGTCGTCGCCGGACGGGTGCCGGTGCCAGTAACCGCGCCCGCCGTCGACGGTGGCGATCGCGAACGGCGGGACGCCGCGGTCGACCGCCTGAGCCAGGAACTGGGGCAGCCCGATCACTCTGCTGAGCGCGTCCTCGTGGTCCCAGCCCAGGGCGTGGAGGGACACGACCAGCGGCAGCTGCTGTCCGCGGGTGTCGGGCGGACGCATCAACGACCAGCCCGTCGTCTCGCCGAGCCGGTGCTCGGACACGAACGACCCGCTGAGGATCGGCCCGGGCTCGATGTCCGGCACCACGCCGGGCTCGCCATTCAGCCCCAACAGCTCCTGCAACTTCGGCCGGCCGGGCAGGGTGCCCTCGAAGATGCCGACACCCGTCGCTGCGCCGACCCCCGCGGCCAGCGCGCCGCCGGACAGCAGGGCGCGTCGACTCAGCACCCGGCCAAGGGTGCCAGGAGCCTGTGGAGAACCCCGGCAGCGGCGCGACCGGGTGGGTAGGAAACGAGGGTGACCCTGCCGCGGCTGCTGCTCCTGGTGTTCCTGCTCTTCGCATGCACCGCGCTCGGTGTCGCGGTGGTCGCGCTGTCGGAGCGCGAGGAGCCGGCACTGTCGGAGGAGGTCCCGACGTCATGGCAGGTCACGGACGGTCCGGTCGCGGTGCTGCGCGAGTGGGATCGGCGCCGGGCGGCGGCCTGGGCATCCGGTGACCCGGCCGCGCTCCGTTCGCTCTACGTGCCGAGGTCGACGGCCGGGGACCGGGACGCCGCGCGCCTGTCGAGGTGGCTCGACCGAGGACTCCGGGTACGCCGTCTGGACACCCAGGTGCTGCGCACGCAGGTGATCACGCGGCACCGAGCCCGGCTGGTGCTGTCGGTGACCGACCGGGTCGCCCGCGCCGTCGTCACCGGCGGGGTGAGACTTCCCGACGACGCGCCCAGCACTTGGCGGATCACGATGCGACGGTTCGAAGGGGAATGGCTGGTCGCGTCGGTCACGCGTTGAGCATCGCCGCGAGCACGTCGCGCACGTCCTGGTCCTGGAACTCGTAGCCGGCGTCCTCGAGCGCCGCGGGCCGGAGGTTGATCGAGTTCAGGGTCTCGGGCGCCATCGGACCGGCCGCGAGGCGCAGGACCGGCGCCGGGACGGCGAGGAATGCCTTGCGGCCGAGGACCGCGGCGAGCGCCTGTGTGTACTCCTCATTGGTCGGCGTCATCGGGCAGCACAGGTTGAACGGCCCGGACGCGGCCGGATGAGCCGCCAGATGGGCGACGGCGCCGACCCAGTCGCGTAGCGAGATCAGCGGGAAGTACTGCCGTCCCGACGAGAGCCGAGTGCCGAGGTAGAGCCGGAACAGCGGCACCTGCAACCGGTAGAGCGGGTTGCTGCGGGTGGCGACCGGAGCGGTGCGCAGCACGCACACGCGAGATCCCGCCTCGACTGCCGGCTCGGTCGCCGCCTGCCACTCGCGGGTGATGCGGGTGAACAGCGCGTCGCCGCGGCTGTCGGACTCCTCGGTCACCGGCTCGATGCCGTGGTCGCCGTAGATCGACGACCCGTTGCCGGCCATGAATGCCGGCGCCCCGCCCACCGTCGATATCGCTCGCGCCAGCGTCGCCGTGGTGTTCACCCGGGCATCCCGCATCTGGCGTGCCCACTTCTTCGAGTGCGGGTTGGCGAGCAGCGAAACGCCGGCGGTGTTGACCACCACGTCGGCGCCCTCGACCACTGCATGGTCGATCTCCCCCGCGTGGGGATCCCAGGTCGACTCGTCGTGGGACTGTGACGGGCGTCGTACCAGCCGTACGACGTCGTGGCCGTCCGCGCGGAACCGGTCGCCGAGAGCAGTGCCGAGTAGCCCGGAGGCCCCGGCCATCACGATCCGCATGCGTCCACCCTGCCAGCCCAGCGGTGAACCGTCACATGACAGCTGACCCGTCGCAAAGCTTGCGACGGGTCAGCGGTGTAGGAACGGTCAGACCTCGAACTGGCCTGCCTCGAGGCGCTTCTTGATGTCCTGCAGGAAGCGGCCGGCGTCGGCACCGTCGACGAGGCGGTGGTCGTAGGTCAGCGCGAGGTAGACCATGTGCCGGACCGCGATCGTCTCGCCGAGGTCGTCGTCGTCGACGACGACGGGTCGCTTGACCACGGCGCCGGGCCCGAGGATCGCCACCTGCGGCTTGTTGATGATCGGGGTGTCCCAGAGGGCACCGACGCTGCCCAGGTTGGTGATCGTGAACGTGCCGCCGCTGAGCTCGTCGGGCCCGATCTTGTTGGTGCGGGTCCGCTCGGCGACGTCGGCGATCTTCTTGGCCAGACCGGCGATCGAGAGGTCGCCGGCGTCCTTGACCACCGGGGTGATCAGGCCCTTCTCGGTGTCGACGGCGAAGGCGATGTGCTCGACGTCGTAGTAGGTGATCTCACCGGCGTCGGTGTCGATCGTCGCGTTGAGCTTGGGGTGCTGCTTGAGGGCGTCGACCGCCGCCTTCGCGAAGAACGGCAGGTACGACAGCTTCACGCCCTCACGGGCGACGAAGTCGGCCTTCGCCGCGTCGCGCAGCCGGGCGACCCGGGTGACGTCGACCTCGACCACCTGGGTGAGCTGGGCACCGGTCTGGAGCGAGTCGACCATCCGCTCGGCGATGATCTTGCGCAGCCGCGAGATCTTCTCGGTGGTGCCGCGCAACGGGGACGGCGTCACGCTGGGCGCCGCGCGGCGCGGAGGAGGCCGCCGGTGCGGCAGGTGCCGCCGCCGGGGTCTCCTTGGCCTTGGCCGCGTCGAGCACGTCCTGCTTGCGGATCCGGCCGCCGACGCCGCTGCCGCTGACCGAGGACAGGTCGACGCCGTGCTGGTCGGCGAGCTTGCGGACCAGTGGGGTGACGTAGCCGGCGCTTCCGGCACCGGCCGTGGTCGACGTGGGCTGGCTCGGGGCCTCCTCCTTCGCGGCCGGCTCCGGAGCCTTCTCGGGCTCCGGCTCCTTCTGCTGCTCGGGCTCGGGCTCCGGCTCGGGTTCGGGCTCGGGCTCCGGCTCGGGCTCCGGCTCGGGCTCCGGCTCCTCGGCTCTTCCTGCTTCTCCTCGGCCGGCTCCTCCTTCGCGGCGGGAGCGGCATCGCCCGAACCGATCACGGCGAGCTCGGCGCCGACCTCGACGGTCTCGTCCTCCTCGACCTTGATCTCCAGCAGGGTGCCGGCGACCGGGGAGGGGATCTCGGTGTCGACCTTGTCGGTGGACACCTCGAGCAGCGGCTCGTCGACCGCGACGTCGTCGCCGACCGACTTCAGCCAGCGGGTGACGGTGCCTTCGGTGACGGACTCGCCGAGCGCGGGCAGGGTGACCGGCGTACCTTCACCACCGCCGCCCGACGCGGCCGGCTTCTCCTCCGCCGCAGGCTCTTCCTGCCGCTCCGGCTCCGGCTCGGCCTCGGCTCCGGCTCGGGCTCGGGCTCAGGCTCAGGCTCAGGCTCAGCCTGGGCCTCCGGCTCGGGCTCGGGCTCCGCCTGCTCCTCGCCGCCACCGGAGTCACCCGACGACTCGCCCTCATCGCCGATCACCGCGAGGATCGCGCCCACCTCGACCGTGTCGTCCTCCTGCGCCTTGATCTCCAGCAGGGTGCCGGCGACGGGGGAGGGGATCTCGGTGTCGACCTTGTCGGTGGACACCTCGAGCAGCGGCTCGTCGACCGCGACGCTGTCACCGACCGACTTCAGCCAGCGGGTGACGGTGCCTTCGGTGACGGACTCGCCGAGGGCCGGGAGGTTGACTTCGGTGGCCATGTATCTGCTTCCTGTGCTCTGGGGTGGGGTTCAGGAGTGGGCGTGCAGGGGTTTGCCGGCCAAGGCCAGGTGGGCCTCGCCGAGCGCTTCGTTCTGGGTGGGGTGGGCATGCACCAACGGGGCGACGTCCTCCGCGTACGCCTCCCAGTTGTAGATCAGCTGAGCCTCGCCGATCAGCTCGCCGACCCGGTCGCCGACCATGTGGACGCCGACCACGGGGCCGTCCTTGCGCCGCACCAGCTTCACGAAGCCCTGGGTCTTGAGGATCTGGCTCTTGCCGTTGCCGCCGAGGTCGTAGGTGAGCGTCTCGACCGCATCCGCGCCGTAGCGCTCGGTGGCGGTGCCCTCGTCCAGGCCGACCGAGGCGACCTCGGGGTGGGAGTAGGTGACGCGAGGAATGCCGCTCTCGTCGATCGGCCGGGGGTCGAGGCCGGCGATGTCCTCGGCGACGAACACCCCCTGGGCGAAGCCACGGTGGGCGAGCTGCAGCCCCGGGACGATGTCGCCGACGGCGTAGACGCCTTCGACGTTGGTGCGGCACCGCTCGTCGGCGAGCACGAAGCCGCGGTCCATCGCGACGCCCTGCTCGTCGTAGCCGAGACCGTCGGTGACCGGTCCGCGGCCGACCGCGACCAGCAGCAGCTCCGCCTCGATGACGTCGCCGCCCTCGACCGTGACGGCGACCCCGGTGTCGGTGGTCTTCACGCTCTGGAACGGCGTGCCGGTCCGGAACGCGATGCCGCGCTTGCGGAACGCCCGCTCCAGCGCCTTCGACGACGCCTCGTCCTCGGTCGGCACCAGCCGAGGCAGCGCCTCGACGATGGTGACCTCGGCCCCGAAGCTGCGCCACACGCTGGCGAACTCGCAGCCGATGACTCCGCCGCCGAGCACGACGACCGACGCCGGGACCGTCTCGAGCCGCAGTGCGTGCTCGGAGGTGATGACCCGCTCGCCGTCGACGTCCAGGCCGGGCAGGCTGCGGGCGTAGGAGCCGGACGCGAGCACCACGTGGCCGCCGGTGTAGTCGGTGCCGTCGACCGTGACCTGCTTCGGCCCGGTGAGCCGGCCCTCGCCCTCGATCATGGTGATCCCGCGGGACTTGAACAGCCCGGTGAGCCCCTTGAAGAGCCGGGCGACGACGCCGTCCTTGTAGGAGTTCACGCCTCCCATGTCGATGCCGTCGAAGCTGGCGCGCACCCCGAACTGCTCGGACTCACGGGCCTGGTCGGCGATCTCGGCGGCGTGCAGCAGCGCCTTGGTGGGGATGCAACCGACGTGCAGGCAGGTGCCGCCGAGGTTGCCCTTCTCGACGATGCCGACCTTCAGGCCGAGCTGAGCAGCGCGCAAGGCGCAGGCGTAGCCACCCGAACCCGCCCCGAGAATGAGTACGTCGAAGTTGGCCTCTGCCACTCTCTTCCCTCCGTGAGATCCCCGTGAGATCAATGTCTCGCCCATCCTTGCACTACCCCTGGTGGCGCATCCACGGGACACCTGCTGGTGCGATTGGGCAGTATTGACCCCATGGGCTTTCTGGACCGGTTCCGTCGCGGGTCGCGGACCAAGATGAGTGGACCGCCCCGCGATGGAACACGCACCGGCTCGACACGGGTGCGCGCGTCCGACAAGGTCGACGAGCAGCACCTCCACGAGTTCGTCACGTCGCGCCGCGGAGTGGAGGGCTTCGTCGAGCCGCGGACCGCGGTCAGCGAGGTGACCCTGCTGCTCGTTGCGCATGACGGTGAGTGGACCCGGCGCCGGGTCCCTTCGGTGAGCTGGGCCCACGACTTCTGCAACAAGCACCACGTGCCGTCGTACGACGCCGCGGTCGTGGGCATCCCGCAGCGGATGCGCGACTACAACCGGCGCAAGAAGCAACAGGGGCTGTGACTGGGCTCGCCGCGGTGGCAGGCGGCGGTGGGTGATCCTGGCTTTGCGATCCCGGAACCCGGGATAGCTCACCGCCGCCCGACTAGGCCGCGCTCATCGCCCGGGCGAACTCCACCAGCGTGGTGACCGAGACGCCGGTGCCGCCCGACGTCACGTGCCCGTAGGGTCCGCCGCTGTTGAACGACGGCCCGGCGATGTCGAGGTGCGCCCACGGGATGCCGCCGGTGAACTCACGCAGGAAGGCCGCGGCGAAGAGGCCGCCGCCCCAGCGGATCCAGTCGTGCTGCGCCAGGTCGGCGATCTTGCTGCTGTGGATGCGGGTGCCCATGTGCTCGGGGATCGGCATCGGCCAGTTGTCCTCGCCCGCGACCGTGGACGCGGCCAGCACCCGGTCGACGACCTCGGGGTCGCCCATCACGCCGCCGAGCTTGTCGCCCAGGGCGGCGACCATGTGGCCGGTCAGGGTGGCCACGTCGAGCAGCACATCGGGCTTCCGCTCGGTCGCCCGGACCATCGCGTCGCCGAGCACCAGGCGCCCCTCGGCGTCGGTGTTGAGGACCTCGACCGTGGTGCCGCCGTAGAGGGTGAGGACGTCGCCGGGGCGCATCGAGGCGCCGCCCACCATGTTCTCCGCCATCGGCACGAACCCGCTCACCTTGAGCGGGAGCCCGAGCTGGGCGATCACGAACATGGCCTGCACCACCGCCGCCGCGCCCGGCCATGTCCGACTTCATCTCGGTCATGCTGCTCGAGGGCTTGATGGTGAGCCCGCCGGAGTCGTAGGTGATGCCCTTGCCGACCAGGGCGAGGTGCTGGCGGGCACCGCGGGGCGCGTAGCTCAGCTCGACCAGCCGCGGGGGAGCGGCCGAGCCGGCGCCGACGCCGAGCAGCCCGCCGCAGCCGAGCTCGGCGAGCTTTCGCTCGTCCAGGACCGTGACCTTGATCTTGCCCTTGCCCCGCGCGTACGGCTTGGCCGCCTCGACGACCGCGTCCGCGAAGGCCGGCGGAGTCAGGTCGCCCGGCGGGGTGTTCACCCAGTCGCGGGTGGTGGCCACCGCCCGGGCGAGCACCTGCGCCTCCTCGAAGGCCGCGATCGTGTCCTTGCGTCGCGCGGTCGGGCCGAGCACCACGACGTCGCCCGGGGCCTTGCGCGTGGACCCGTTCTTGTACGTCGTGAACGTGTAGCCGCCGAGCAGGTGGCCCTCGGTCACCGCGCGCACCAGGTCGGGGGAGTCGGCGGGCAGGGCGAGCGCGACCGAGGCCGCGTTGGTCGCGGTCCGCGCGGCGACCCCCGCCGCGCGGCGTACGGCGGTCGTGGTCGCGTCGGCGCCGAGGCCGACCAGCACCAGCAGGGGTGAGGAGATGGCGCCGCCCGTCGGCACCTTGACGACCTCGCCCGGCTTGCCCTTCACGTCGAGCGCCGCGAGCAGCGGAGCGAACTTCCGTCCGTAGGCCTTGGCGACCGGCTCCCCACCCGGCGCCACGGTCGGTCCGCCGGCCCCGGAGAGGAGCCCCACGACGACCGCGTCGGCCCGGGTCTTCGCGGGGTTGGCGGTGCGCAGGGTGTAGGTCGTCACCGGCGAAGGATAACGAGGTCGCTGCGGTAGGTTTCCGGCCATGGCCGACGACAGCGATCTGCTGCGCTCTCCGTTGCACGATCGGCACGTGGCGCTCGGCGCGAAGTTCGCCGAGTTCGGGGGCTGGTCGATGCCGGTGGAGTACGCCGCGGGCGTGGTCAAGGAGCACACCGCGGTCCGGGAGAGCGTCGGGATCTTCGACGTCAGCCACCTGGGCAAGGCGCGTCGTAGGCGGATCCGGCGCGGCGGCGTACGTCAACGCCACGCTGACCAACGACCTCGGCCGGATCGGGCCCGGGCAGGCGCAGTACACGCTGTGCTGCGACGACGAGACCGGCGGCATCGTCGACGACCTGATCGCCTACTTCCGCGATGACGAGCACGTGCTGCTGGTCCCCAACGCGGCCAACACCGCCGAGGTGGTCCGCCGCCTGGACGCCGACCGCGCCGGACGGCGTGACCGTCCACAACCACCACCGCGACTACGCCGTGCTCGCCGTCCAGGGCACCCAGTCCGACGAGGTGCTCTCCCGCATCGGGCTGCCGGTCGGCCACGACTACATGTCCTTCACGGAGACCACGTTCGAGGGCGTCGGCGTCGTGGTCTGCCGCACCGGCTACACCGGCGAGCGCGGCTACGAGCTGATCACCGCCAACCAGGGTGCGGGCGCGCTCTGGGACGCGCTGCTGGAGGCGGGGGAGGAGTTCGGCATGCTGCCCTGCGGGCTCGGCGCCCGCGACACGCTGCGTACCGAGATGGGCTACCCGCTGCACGGTCAGGACATCTCGCCGGAGGTCACCCCCAACGAGGCCAGGCTGGGCTGGGCGGTGGGCTGGTCCAAGGACGCGTTCTGGGGCAAGGACGTGCTGCTGGCCGAGAAGGAGGCCGGCCCGCGCCGGCGGCTGGTCGCGCTCAAGTCCACCGGCCGGGCGATCCCGCGCCCGCACATGTCGGTGAGCCTGACCCCCGACGTGCTGCTCGGCGAGGTCACCTCGGGCACGTTCTCCCCGACCCTGAAGGTCGGGATCGGGCTGGCGCTGTTGGCCTCCGTGGTGGCCCCCGACGCACAGGTCGGGGTCGACGTCCGCGGCCGTCGCGAGGTCTTCGAGCTGACCAAGCTGCCGTTCGTGGACACGTCGGTGCGCGAGGGGTCGTCGTCGTGAACCTGCCGGAGCAACCCGCCACGTTCCGCAAGCCCACCGCGACCGAGCGGCCCTGGTGGTGGCGGCTGGAGGATCCCGACGGCAACGAGGTCGAGGTGTCGGGCGAGCTCGCGGAGCAGCGGTTCGCGAGCCAGGCGGACGCCGAGTCGTGGGTCGGCGAGATCTGGGCGGAGCTGGCAGAGGAGGGCGTGGAGGCGGTCACCCTGTTCGAGCTCGAGCGCCGGGTCTACGGCCCGATGTCGCTGCGGGCGTAGCGTCCTTGGCGGGAGGGCCGATGACGGACGACCGGGACTTCACGTCGTACGTCGCGGCGCGCTGGACGCCACTGGTGCGATCCCTGGTCGCGCTCGGCGCGCCGCTCGCCGCAGCGCATCGCAGCGCTGCCGAGACCCTGTCCCGATGCCACGACGCGTGGGACGAACGCGACGCATGGGTCGACCTCGACGTCCACGTCTTCCAGGACCTGGTGAACCGCTGGGAGCATCGCCGGGACGCCTGGTGGGAGCGGCCGTCGGGGGACGACGAGATCGAGGCGCTCACGGAGGCGGGTTGGCCCGGGGTCGAGGCCGAGCTGGACCGGATCGACGTACCGGACCGCAAGGCGCTGGTGTTGCAAGCGGTGGGCGGGCTGAACGAGGCACAGGTCCTGGACGTGGCCAGGGCCGACGGCGTGCCGTCGAATCCGGCCCTGGCCGCCGACCTGCACGACGTCCTCGAGATGCTCCCCGTCGACCAGCCGCCGCTCGCGGAGATGATCGCCGCGTCGCAGCAACGGCGGGGCCGCCGGCGGGCGTTCTCGATCGCCGCCGGAGTCGCCGTCGTGGCCGTGGCCGGCGTCGTGACCGCGCTCGTGCTCCGCTACGACCCGCCGTCGGACCAGGAGCCCGAGACGTTCGACCCCGTGGCCAGCCGCACCTACGACAACCCCTCGCCGTTGGCGTGGTACGGCGCGGGCACGCTGTACCTCCCGCACTCACAGGTCGACCTGCGCGACGTGCGCGAGTTCGCGCAGTGGGACGACGGGGCCGTCTACTTCGACCTCCGGAGCAACCTCGTCACGGTCACCAAGGACGGAGCCCGCGACCGGATCGCGACACTGGGACCGGACAGCTCGTTCTTCGTGTCCGACACCGAGGACGAGGTCGTCTGGGTCGACTCCGAAGGTCCCGAGCTGGTCGACTACGACCTCGACACCGGGGAGCGCCGCCTCGAGCTCGACCTGGAGGGGGCCAGGGCCCGGATCGTCTCCCTCCAGGACAGAACCGCCTACGTCGCCTCCGGTGAGCAGCTGCTGTCGGTCGACCTCGACGCCGGCACGGTCGACGAGGTGCCCGACTGGCGGCTGCCGGGAGAGCTCGACCGCGACGGCGCGTTCGCGCTGACCCAAGAGGGCGCTGGGGCGGCCACGGCCCGGATCCGGCTCTACGACACCGACACCGATCGCCCGGTCCCGCTCGACATCGACGAGCCGCGGAGCGTCACCGCCGCCGCGCTTCGCGCCGGACGGCTCGGTGGTGCTCATCCTCGAGCCGCCCGCAGTGCAGGTGTCGGAGCTGCATCGCTGCGCCTGGCCGTACGGCGAGTGCGTGCTGGTCGCGTGGTTCCCGGCCGGCGGTGCGGCCTCCCTGCTCCCTCGCTAGCGACTAGGTTGGCACCGTGCAGGTCTACCTCGATCTCCTCCGCCGGATCCTCGACGAGGGCGCCGAGAAGGGCGATCGCACCGGCACCGGCACCCGCAGCGTGTTCGGCCACCAGATGCGGTTCGACCTGGCCGCCGGCTTCCCGCTCGTCACGACCAAGAAGGTCCACACCCGGTCGGTGTTCGCCGAGCTGCTGTGGTTCCTCCGAGGCGACACCAACGTGAAGTGGCTGCAGGACCGCGGTGTGACGATCTGGGACGAGTGGGCCGATGCCGACGGCGACCTCGGGCCGGTCTACGGCTACCAGTGGCGCTCCTGGCCCACCCCCGACGGCGGGCACGTCGACCAGATCGCGAAGATCGTCGAGCAGATCCGCCAGGACCCCGACTCCCGCCGACACATCGTGTCCGCGTGGAACGTCGCCGACATCCCGCAGATGGCGCTGGCCCCGTGCCACGCGCTGTTCCAGTTCTACGTCGCCGACGGCAGGCTCTCCTGCCAGCTCTACCAGCGCTCGGCCGACGTCTTCCTCGGCGTGCCGTTCAACATCGCGTCGTACGCCCTGCTCACGCACATGGTCGCCCAGGTGACCGGGCTCGCGGTGGGCGACTTCGTGCACACGCTGGGCGACGCGCACCTCTACGCCAACCACCTCGAGCAGGCCCGGCTCCAGCTCACCCGCGACCCGCGGCCGCTGCCGACCCTGGTGCTCGACCCGTCGGTCACCGCGCTCGACGAGTTCGACCTCGAGCACATCTCGGTCACCGGCTACGACCCGCACCCCGGCATCAAGGCGCCCATTGCCGTCTAGCCATCGGCGACTGCGCGTGGTGCTGATCGCGGCGGTCGCCGAGAACGGCGTGATCGGCGACGCCGGCACCATCCCGTGGCACCTGCCCGACGACTTCGCGCACTTCAAGCGAACCACCCTCGGGCACACGCTGGTCATGGGCCGGGCGACATACGAATCGATCGGGCGGCCGCTGCCCGGCCGCACCACGGTGGTGCTGTCCCGCGATCCGTCCTGGTCCGCCGACGGGGTGCTGGTGGCGTCCTCGTTCGAGGAGGCGCTGGCGCTGGCCGCGGACCTGCCCGGGGACGTCTACGTCGCCGGGGGAGCCGCGATCTACGCCCTGGCCCTCCCGTACGCCGACGAGCAGATCCTCACCGAGGTGCGGCTCGCGCCAGCGGGCGACACGTTCTATCCCGCGTTCGACCGGGACGAGTGGGTCGAGATCCGCCGCGAAAAGCGGGATGATTTCGACCTGGTCTGGTGGCAGCGCCGACCGAAGCTTGACCATGGGGGGTCTGATGGCCGAGGGCGTACCACACCGCGACGTGCACACCCGGCGGATCCGGTTCGCCTATTCCGAGGGCGGCCTGCACAAGCACTACGTCGACGGCGACCTGGTGATGAGCCACGTCGTCGCGGTGCTGTCGGCGACGTTCCCGCCGGGGGAGGACTTCTTCGTCCGCTCGGTGCGCAACTTCTCGCGACAAGATCACCGACCCCGAGCTCAAGCGACAGGTCGCCGGGTTCATCGGCCAGGAGGTCACCCACGGGCGCGAGCACCGCGAGCTCAACCGTCGGCTGCAGGAGATGGGCTACCCGACCCACCGGGTCGCCCGGCTGGTGAAGTGGTCGCTGCTGGACGCCGAGAAGCGGGTGCCGCCGAAGCTGCGCCTCGCGTACACGGCGGCCCTTGAGCACTACACCGCCACCATCGCCGAGGCGCTGCTCCGCAAGCCGGCGGCCCAGGCACTTCTCGGTGACACCGAGGTCCGCTCGATCCTGCTCTGGCACGCGCTGGAGGAGTCCGAGCACAAAGCCGTCGCGTTCGACGCCTACCGCGCGGTCGGCGGCACCGAGCGGATGCGGCGCTGGGGCTTCCGGATCATGAGCGTCGGCCTGCTCGGGCTGGTGGTCGTCGCCACCCTGCTCTCGATGCTGCTCACCGACCGGTCGACGTACCACCCGGTGCGGCTGGTACGCAGCCTGGCCCGGCTGCGGCACTCGCCGTTCCTCGAGCGCGACGTGATCGCCCACCTGCGGCCACACCCGCGAGGCTTCCACCCCGACGACTTCGACGCCACCGACCTGCTCGAGCGCTGGCGGGTCGAGCTGTTCGGGCCCGAGGGGCAGCTGACCGACCATCTCCACTGAGCTGGTGCCGCCCGGCTGCGTGACAGGGTGGTGCGCATGGACCTGCGGATCTTCACCGAGCCCCAGCAGGGTGCGACGTACGACGACCTGCTCGCGGTCGCCCTGGAGGCCGAGCGACTGGGATTCGGGGCGTTCTTCCGCTCCGACCACTACCTGGCGATGGGCACCGACGGCCTTCCCGGGCCGAGCGACGCCTGGGTCACGCTGGCCGGACTGGCCCGCGACACCACCACGATCCGGCTCGGCACGATGATGACCAGCGCCACGTTCCGGCTCCCCGGCCCGCTGGCGATCAGCATCGCCAACGTCGACCAGATGAGCGGCGGGCGGGTCGAGCTGGGCATCGGTGCCGGCTGGTTCGACGCCGAGCACGCGGCGTACGGCATCCCGTTCCCGGAGACCAAGGAGCGGTTCGACCGCCTCGAGGAGCAGCTCGCGATCATCACCGGGCTGTGGGCGACCGAGGGCGGGTTCTCCTACGAGGGCGAGCACTACCGGGTGACCGACAGCCCCGGGCTGCCCAAGCCGGTGCAGGCCAGGCCACCGGTCCTGATCGGCGGCAAGGGCCACCGGCGCACGCCCGCGCTGGCCGCCCAGTACGCCGACGAGTTCAACCTTCCGTTCGTCGACGAGGACGTCACCGAGGCGCAGTTCGCCCGGGTCCGGGAAGCCTGCGAGCGGCGGGACCGCGACCCCGACGCGCTGACCTACTCCAACGCCCTCACCGTGTGCGTCGGAGCGGACGAGGCGGAGGTCGCCCGCCGAGCCAAGGCGATCGGCCAGGAGCCCGACGACCTGCGCGCGAACGCTCTGGCGGGGACGCCCGACGAGGTTCTGGACAAGATCGGCCGGTACGCCGCCCTGGGCAGCCAGCGGATCTACCTGCAGGTGCTCGACCTGCAGGACCTCGACCACCTGCGTCTGCTGGCGGCTGACGTGCTTCCGCACGCCCTGGCGATAGCCTGAACCCATGACGTCCACCCCCGCCACGCCGTTCGGCCGGGTCCTGACGGCGATGGCGACCGCGTTCACCGACGACGGGTCCGTCGATCTCGACGGCACCGCGGCGATCGCCCGACACCTGGTCGACAACGGCAACGACGGTGTCGTGGTGTCCGGCACGACCGGCGAGTCACCGACCACCACCGTCGCCGAGGACGGGCAGATCCTGGCAGCGGTCAAGGACGCCGTCGGCGACCGCGCGGTCGTCGTCGCGGGGGTCGGCACCAACGCCACCGCCCACTCCATCGAGCTGGCCCAGCAGGCGGAGAAGGTCGGCGTCGACGGACTGCTGCTGGTCACCCCCTACTACAACAAGCCCGGCCAGGCCGGCGTTCTCCACCACTTCCGCACCGTGGTCGAGGCCACCGGTGTGCCCGTGATGCTCTACGACGTGCCCGGCCGTACCGGCACCCAGATCGCCCTCGAGACCTACGCCGAGGCGATCACCTGGGAGCCGGTCGTGGCCGTCAAGGACGCGGTCGGCGACTACGTCCGCGGGGTGAAGCTCATCGAGATGGGCTACGCCGTCTACTCCGGCGACGACGTCGCCAACCTGGGCTGGCTCGCACACGGCGCTTCCGGCTTCGTCAGCGTCGTCGGCCATGCGGCCGGCAAGGAGCTCGCGGCGATGGCCGACGCCTTCGCCGCCGGCGACCACGCCGAGGCGCTGCGGATCTTCACCCGCCTGGTGCCCGCGATCGAAGCCGTCATGGGCGTGCCCAACTACGGCGCCACGACCGCCAAGGCAGCGCTCCAGCTGCTCGGCGTACTGGACAACCGCAACGTCCGCGCACCCCTCGTGCCGCTGGACGACACCGAGGTGGCCGCGCTGCGCGACAGGTCTCGCCGCGTCCGGCCTCCTCTGACAACTCAGACAAGGAACCCACTTGAGTCACCCCCACCCCGAACTCTCCGCGCCGGCAGATCTGCCGAAGGGGGGTCTGCGGGTCATCCCGCTCGGAGGTCTCGGCGAGATCGGTCGCAACATGACCGTCTTCGAGTACGACGACCGCCTGCTGATCGTCGACTGCGGGGTGCTGTTCCCCGAGGACCACCACCCCGGCGTCGACCTGATCCTTCCCGACTTCGCGCCGATCAGGGACCGCCTCGACCGGATCGAGGCGCTGGTCCTCACCCACGGTCACGAGGACCACATCGGGGCGGTGCCGTACCTGCTCCGCGAGCGCCAGGACATCCCCCTGGTCGGCTCCGAGCTGACCCTGGCGCTGCTCGACAGCAAGCTGCGCGAGCACCGCCTCCGGGAGACCGTGCACCACAAGGTGCGCGAGGGCGACCGGCTCACCCTCGGGCCCTTCGAGCTCGAGTTCGTGGCGGTCAACCACTCGATCCCCGACGCCCTGGCGGTCGCGATCCGCACCGGCGCCGGCATGGTGCTGCACACCGGCGACTTCAAGATGGACCAGCTGCCGCTGGACGGCCGGATCACCGACCTGCGTGCGTTCGCGCGGCTGGGGGAGGAGGGCGTCGACCTCTTCCTCACCGACTCCACCAACGCCGAGACGCCCGGCTTCACGCCCGCGGAGAAGTCGATCACCCCGGTGATCGACCAGGTCTTCCGCGACTCCACGCAGCGGGTCATCGTGGCCTGCTTCGCCTCCCATGTGCACCGGGTGCAGCAGGTGCTCGACGCTGCCGTCGCCCACGACCGCAAGGTGGCGTACGTCGGCCGCTCGATGGTGCGCAACATGGGGATCGCCCGCGACCTCGGCTACCTCAAGGTGCCCGGCGGCGTGCTGGTCGAGGCCAAGGAGCTCGCCGACCTGGCCGCCGGAGCGTCAGGTGCTGATCTCCACCGGTTCCCAGGGCGAGCCGATGAGCGCGCTGAGCCGGATCGCCCAGCGCAACCACAACTTCGTGCACATCGAGGAGGGCGACACCGTCCTGCTCGCGTCCAGCCTGATCCCCGGCAACGAGAACGCCGTCTACCGGGTGATCAACGGGCTGGCCCGCTGGGGCGCCCGGGTCGTGCACAAGGGCAACGCGCTGGTGCACGTCAGCGGTCACGCCAGCGCGGGCGAGCTCCTCTACTGCTACAACATCGTCAAGCCGCGCAACGTGCTGCCCGTGCACGGCGAGATCCGGCACATGCTCGCCAACGCCGCCCTGGCCCGGCAGACCGGCGTCGACAACGTCGTGATCGCCGAGGACGGCGTCGTCGTCGACCTGGTCGACGGTGTCGCGACCGATCGCCGGCAAGGTCGACTGCGGCTACGTGTTCGTCGACGGCGCGTCGATCGGCGACATCACCGAGAGCTCGACCTGAAGGACCGCCGGATCCTCGGCGAGGAGGGCTTCATCTCGGTGATCGTGGTGATCGACTCGGTCAGCGGCAAGGTGGCCGGCGGGCCCGAGATCCACGCCCGCGGCTTCGCGGAGGACGACGCGACGTTCGACGAGATCAAGCAGCCGATCATCGACGCGCTCGACCTCGCCGTCGCGAGGGCAACACCGACGAGTACCAGCTCCAGCAGACCGTGCGCCGGATCGTCGGCCGCTGGGTCAGCAACACCCACCGCCGCCGGCCGATGATCATCCCGGTCGTCATCGAGGCCTGAGCAACGTCGCCGTTCGCCCGCGAGCGGTTGCGTCGGACCGTACCCTTTGCGCGGCGGCACGGTGGATGGGTCGTCGCGTTCCGGGGAGGGAACATGCGTCGGCTGTTGGTGCTTGTCATTGTCCTGGCCGGATCCGGGACCGGAGTTCTCGTCACGGGTCAGGCGGCCGCGAGTGCGCCGCCGACCCGAACGCTGGCCGTCGCCGGCACGGGGGTGGGGATGTACCCCGCGTTCGATGCTGCGACCCTCCGCTACGCCGCCACCACCACGTCAGCGACCGCCGGGACGGTGGAGATCACCGCGACCACCACGGACCCCGGCGGCGTCGTGCTGGTGAACGGCGCACCCACCACGTCTCCGACGACCACCGTCACGGGACTGACCGAGGGTCAGGACGTGCGAGTCGTCATCGACGACGGCGCCGGCCGCACGGCGTACTCGGTGATGTACCTGCCGGCCGGCTTCCCGGCCCTGCACGCCACCACGAACCGGACCGGCCAGGTCCAGCCCGGCCTGGTCGGCCTGACCCTCAACGCCTTCGACGGTGTCCAGCCCGCGTTCGGGGCCATCGTCGACCGCAACGGGGTGCCGGTGTACGCCGTCACTGGTCCGTGGGACACCGACCTCAAGGAGCAGCCGAACCAGGAGGTCACCGTCTCGCGGCTGACCTCGAAACCCGGCAAGTCCGGTTACGCACTGGCCACGCTGGACACCACCGAGCGGCAACTGCCGGAGCTCAAGCGGCGCGACGTCGGCGACGACCTGACCAACACCGACGGGCACGACTCGATCCGGCTTGCCGACGGCGGCACGATCCTGATCGGCTACGAGCCGAACGCCGGAACCGGCAAGACCGATGCCACCATCCAGAAGCTCAACGCGGCGGACGAGCCGGTGTTCACCTGGAGCTCGGGGGACGACCCGTCGATCCTGGGGGAGTCGCTGGCCGCGCCGAGCAACCCGGACTATGCGCACATCAACTCGGTCGTCAGCGTCGGCGACGGCGACATCATCGCGTCCTTTCGCCACCTCAGCGCGGCGTACCGGATCGCGACGGTGGCCCACGACGGCTACGCCCCTGGAGACATCGTCTGGAAGCTCGGCGGTCGGGACAGCACCTTCGCGTTCGTCGATGATCCGTTCCCGGGCGGGCCGTGCGCCCAGCACACGGTGAGCGAGCTGCCCAACGGGCACATCCTGGTCTTTGACAACGGGACCGACGGGTTCTGCGTCGACCCGTCGGATCCGCTCGGCCCGGGGGTCGCGCGCGGCCGGACGCGGGTCACCGAGTACGCCCTGGACCTGGAGGCGACCCCGCAGCCGACCGCGACCCTGGTGTGGTCCTATGCGCCGGCCGGGAAGTACGCGCCGTTCGCGGGCTCGTCGCGGCGGCTTGCGAACGGCAACACCCTGATCGGCTGGGCCGCCGATCGGAGCGCGCTCGCGACCGAGGTCGACGCGGCGGGCACCACGGTCTGGGAACTCCAAGCGGCCGACCCGCCGCAGGGCAGCCAGCGGTACGCCACCTACCGTGCCGAGCTCATCACCGCGCTGCGCCCCCAGGTCCGGTTCTTCGGCCCCTCCGACGGCGCGGCCTACCTGCAGGGCACCGTCGTGCGGGCCACCGGGTCGTGCACGGACTTCGCCGGCAACGCCCTGGACGCATGCACCACGACCGGGACCGTCGGGGCCAGGCTGGACACCTCGTCGACCGGCCCCCGCACCTGGTCCGTCACGGGGGTGGACGGAGCAGGCAACACCACGACCAGGACCCGGCACTACACGGTGCTCGCCGCCCCGAGGCCTGACGGACTGATCCGCAAGAACGGCGGTGCCTGGCACGGCGGAGATGTCTACGGCTCGGCGAAGGACCAGACGATCCGGCAGGTCGCCCGGCGAGGGCAGACGGTTTCGTCGCAGTGGCTCGTTCAGAACGACGGGCAGCGCACCGAGAGGTTCCGGCTCGTCGGCGCCACCAGCAACCCGCGGTGGAGGGTGCGCTACTTCGCCGGCGGCAAGGACGTGACGCGCGCGGTGTCAGCGGGGACGTACCGGACCGGCATCCTGGCACCCGGTCAGCGGGTGTCGCTGCGGGTCACCGTGACGCCGACGCGACGAGCCCGCCTCACCAGCACCCGCACGTTGACGCTGCGCGCCGCGTCCCCCACCGCGGTGACCGCCAAAGACGCGGTGGCCATCCGGGTGCAGGTCAGGCGCTGACTCGCACAAAAACACGCTGACCCGTCGCCAAGCTAGCGACGGGTCAGCGTTGTCAGAGCCGGGTCAGCGGCGCTACTTCTTCACCACCTTCACGGTGAACCGGTCGTTGCTCGGCTTGAACTTGTTGTTGCCGAGGTACTTCGCGACCATGCTCACGTTGCCGGGCGGGAACCGCTTGGTGACTGTGACCCAGGCGCCGCCGTGGTCGAGCGTCGCCTTGCCGACCACCTTGCCGCCCTTCTTGATCTCCACGCGGCCGTTCGGCGTGCCCTCGTCGGCGGTGACCTTGACCCTCACCTTGAACGAGCGGCCCTGCGGGACCGGCTTGGGCTGGTACTTCACGACCTCCGTGTCGGTGGCTTCCGGCCCGGCCGGCGGGCCGCCCACGCAGGAGTCGACCTGCACGTTGTCGACGTACCAGCCGGACTCGTTGATGCCGGCGCCGCAGCCGTCGCGGCCGATGGCGAACCGGACCTGCACGGTGCTGCCGGGCTCGACGCCCGCCGCCGTGAGGTCGACCACCGAGGTGCCCCAGCTGCCGAACGCGTGGCCCGGGTTGGTGCCCGTGAAGCCGTCCTGCCCCTCGAGCGGGTTGGTGCTGCCCTCCGCCTCCGAGGCCAGCACGTCCGGCCCGTTCTCGACGTAAGCCTCGGCCGGGATCGCCGAGAACTCGCCGCCGTCGACGCTCAGCTGGGCGTTGCCACCGTCGAAGCCCACCTCGGTGACGACGTAGTGGTCGAACGACAGCCGCGGTGCCTGGGCGTCGGCGGGGACGAGGATGTTCCCGCTGTCGAGATAGTTGGCACTGCTGATGTCCGTCGCAGTGCCCGAGCAGTCACCCTCGTCCGGAGCCGGGCCGAACGCGACCTGGCTCTCGTGGCCGTCACCTACGGGCTCTTCCATCGGGGAGCCGGGCGAGGCCTCCCAGTCGAACGTCGGACCGCCGAAGACGCTCTCGTCGGTCTGGGTCCAGCCGTCGAGCCCGTCCTCGAAGTCCTCGGTGAAGAGGGTCTCCGTGGTGAAGCCATCGCCACACCCGGCCTCGACGCCCGGCTCGAGCATCTGCGTCCAGGCGCACTGCTCGGTCGGGTCGAGTCGCAGCTGCAGGGCGCGGATCATCTGCGTGACCTGCACGCAGTCGGCGCCCGTGACCTGCTCCGTGGAGTCCACCGAGTCGTTTGGCGACGTGCTCGGCTCCTTCAACGTCTCACCAACGAGGTCGCCGCACGACACCAAGAGGGCGTCAGCGTGATCGACGAAGTTGCTGATCGGCGTCTGGTAGCCCGTCATCGCCCGGTAGTAGATCGCCAGCGCCTTGGTGATCCCGAGCCCCTCGATGGTGACGCCGTTGAACGTGCCGCCGTCGACCAGGAAGGAGTAGCCGTGGTTGATCACGCCCGAGTTGCTGTGCACCCCACCGCTGTCCTCGGTGCCGCAGATGTACTCCGCGTCCGACACCTTGCCGGGGTCGCCGTAGCAAGTCGGGTTCCACATGTCGCGGATCGCCCCGCCGAAGGCGTCGGACTTCTCGCCCATCAGCCAGCGGTAGGAGTCGGCCTTCTCCTCGACCTCGACGTCCTGGATCGTCATGTTGACCGGACCGGGCACGGACTTGATCCTCGTCCCGTCGGCCTGGGTGACCATCAGCCCGTAGATGTCCGAGACGCCTGCGATCGAGATCAGGGCGCTGCCGGGCGCGTTGTTGCCGACGATGATGCCGGTGGCGCCGGCGTCCTCGGCGTTCGCGATCTTGACGGTGAACGGGCAGGTGCCGCGGTCGACGAAGACGAACTTGCCCGCGACGGTGCCAGCGTTGTCGAGCGGCGAGCAGCCGTCGGTCGTGGACGGGCCTGCCGGGTTGGCCGCATCGGTGCCGACGATGACGTCGGTGGTGACGCCGGTCTTGTCGAAGACCGGGCCGAACGCCGCGGCGGCGGCATCGTCACAAGGACCGGCGATCCCCGCCGGGCTGTTGATCGTCGCGCCGATCGCGCCCCGGGTGAACTTCGAGCAGAGGCCATCGGGCCGAGGCGCGGTGATGTCGCCCTCGTCCTCGTCCTCACGGCCGTTGATCAGGTCGAGGGTCTCGCCGAAGACGTCGGAGTACGCCTCGTTGAGGGCACCCGACTGCCACTGGTAGATCAGCCCGTGCGTGAACTCGGTGTAAGCGTGGCCCCACTCGTGGGACACCACGTCGTCGGAGGAGACCCCGTCGCAGTAGTTGGTCGTCACGCCGTTCCAATTGGCGTTCGGGCAGTTGATGCGCGGGTCGTTGTTGACCGTCTTCATGGTCGCGCCGGCTCCGTCGTAGGAGTCGCGACCGAAGGTGTTCTGGAACATCCAGTAGGCCTCACCGGTCGAGGCCACCATGTTCGCCTGGTCCTCGTTGAGGTCGCCCGGGAAGGGGTCGCCCTCCTCCCACACCGGCTCGGTGTCGGGCGAGGTCTCGTAGAGCTCGCGGTCCAGCGCGTCGTGGATCATCGAGTAACGGTTGACGACCTTGCCGGTGTCGGCGTCGACGAACACCATGTCGCGCACGTTGGCGTCGTTGGAGACCTCGACCAGGTAGACGAGGCTGGTCTCGCCGCCGGCGAGGCCCTGCACCAGGCCGCGCTTGTAGAGAACCAGCTCGGAGGACACGGCGCGGATGCCCTCGGTGTCGGACCGGCCGTCGCTGTCGGTGGGCGGCTCGGCCACGACCAGGCCGACCGCGCGGTCGCCAGCCTCGGCGGCGCTGAGCTCGGCGTCGGTGTCCACCGACTTGACCGGCACCAGCTCGCCGTTGACGGCGGTCAGGTCACCCTGCTGGTCGACGTGGACGCGCAGGGCGGTGCCGAAGACCGAGATGCCGTCGACCTCCTGGGTGTAGGAGACGACGGTGCCCAAGTTGTCGCGGGTCACGCGACCTTGGACCAGCTGGTCACGGTCGGCTCCGAACGCGGCGGCGTACTCGTCGAGGTACGCCGACGCCTTGTCGACCGCGTCGGCCTTGGTACGGGCTCCGGTCGACGGCATCAGGTCGCTGCCGTCCGAGGAGCGGACGAAGCTGACCTTGCCGGTGGCGCGTTCGGTGGAGATGTGCACCTGGCCGTCGGCCTCGGTGCGCATCTGCTGCACCAAGGAGTCGTCGGCGGCGGGTGCGCCGACGGCGGCGGTCTGCAGCGCGGGTACCGCCGAGAGACTCGCGCCGAGCAGCACAAGGCCGAGCCCCTGCTGGAGGATTTTCACTTGTAGATCCCTTCCCGAGATAGGGCTGTGACGGTGAGCGTGATCTGGCTCACCCGAGCGGCACCTTAAGGGTCCGTCTCAGCCCGGTCCAGGGTGGGGGTGGGCAACCGACACGCACCCCTGTGGTGCGTGTGACTGGTGTGACTGCGCCCTAGTGTGGTGACCATGGCGACCCGTACGTCTTCCCCGCCGGGGTCGCGGAGCAGGAGCACGTCCTCGTCCAGGTCGAAATCTGGCGGTCGAGGCGGCTCGAGCACCCGCACCCGGGGTACGAAGAAGAAGAAGAACAGCAAGCGGCGGCCCGCGCCGCGTGCCGTGCGCAACGGCACCGGGCCGGTCGCGCGGTTCTTCCGGGCGCTGTTCCGCGGGGTGACCGCGATTTGGCTCGGAATTGCCCATGCCGTCGGGTCGGCGGCCCGCGGAATCGGGCACACCGCTCGTGACCTGGATCCCGAGCACCGCCGCGACGGGGTCGGGCTGTCCCTGTTCGGGCTGGCCATCGTGATCGCCGCCGCGGTCTGGTTCGAGGCGCCCGGCGGCGTCCTCGAGCTCGCGCGCACGGTTGTCTCAGGCAGCGTCGGCAAGGTCGGCTGGCTGGTGCCGCTGGTCGTGGTGCTCGCGGGCTGGCGGGTGATGCGCGATCCGGTACGCAACGGCCCGGCCGGCCGTCAGGTGATCGGCTGGTCGGCGTTCTGCTTCGGCGTGCTCGGCCTGGTGCACATCGCCAACGGCAGCCCGCAGCCGGTCAGCGGCGACACCACGCCGCTCCGCGAGGGCGGGGGAGCGGTCGGCTTCGTGGTGTCCTCGTTGCTGCTCGACCTGCTCCGCTCCGAGCTGATCGTGGTGCCGTTGCTGGTGCTGCTGGCCTTCTTCGGGGTGCTGGTCATCACGGCGACACCGCTCTACCGGGTGCCCGGGCGGCTGGCGGTCGCGCGGGACCGGGCCCTCGGCCGGCACCGTGACGAAGCGGACGCCGACTCGGAGGACACGCAGCCGATCAAGCGCCGGCGCAGGTCGGATACCGACCTCGACGGCCTCGAACTCGGCGACCCGGCGTACGACAGCCCGGTGCTCGAAAACCGGGAGCGGCGTAAGCGCAAGAAGGCCGCCGAGCCGGTGGAGGACGAGGCGGCGGCCGAGCCGAGCCAGGACGTGACGACGACCGGCGAGCTCGAGCCGCCTCCGCACACGCCGATCCCGGCACGTGTGGAGCAGCTCGCCCTGTCCGGCGACATCGCCTACTCGCTGCCGGCCAACGACGTCCTGAAGCCCGGCTCGCCGCACAAGGCGCGGTCCCGCGCCAGCGACGAGGTGGTCGATCGGCTCACCCAGGTGCTGGAGGAGTTCGGCATCGACGCCCAGGTGACCGGCTACACCCGCGGACCGACGGTGACCCGCTACGAGGTGGAGCTCGGCCCGGCCGTGAAGGTCGAGAAGGTCACCGCGCTCTCGAAGAACATCGCGTACGCCGTCGCATCGGCGGACGTGCGGATCCTCAGCCCGATCCCCGGCAAGTCGGCGATCGGCATCGAGATCCCCAACCGGGACAAGGAGATCGTCTCGCTGGGCGACGTGCTCCGGTCGAATACCGCGCGCGCCGACCATCACCCGATGGTCGCGGCGCTCGGCAAGGACGTCGAGGGCGGCTTCGTGGTCGCCAACCTGGCCAAGATGCCGCACCTGCTGGTCGCGGGCGCGACCGGCTCCGGAAAGTCGAGCTTCATCAACTCGATGGTCACCTCGGTGCTGATGCGGTCCACTCCGGACGAGGTGCGGATGATCATGGTCGACCCCAAGCGGGTCGAGCTGAACGCCTACGAGGGCGTGCCGCACCTGATCACGCCGATCATCACCAACCCCAAGAAGGCCGCGGAGGCCCTGGCCTGGGTCGTGCGCGAGATGGACATGCGCTACGACGACCTGGCCAACTTCGGGTTCCGGCACATCGACGACTTCAACAAGGCAGTGCGGGCCGGCAAGGTCAAGGTCCCCGCCGGGCAGCGAGCGCGCGCTGTCGGCGTACCCCTATCTGCTGGTGATCTTGTCCACGCTCGCCCACCTGATGATGAAGGCCCTGCGTGACGTGGAGGACGCGGTCGTTCGGATCACCCAGCTGGCCCGGGCTGCGGGCATCCACCTGGTGCTCGCCACCCAGCGCCCGTCGGTCGACGTGGTCACCGGCCTGATCAAGGCCAACGTGCCCTCGCGGCTGGCGTTCTCCACCTCCTCGCTCGCCGACAGCCGGGTGATCCTCGACCAGCCGGGTGCGGAGGAGCTGGTCGGCCAGGGTGACGGGCTGTTCCTGCCGATGGGCGCGTCCAAGCCGGTTCGTGTGCAG
>CAWFAE010000021.1:0-223901 GCA_963813615.1 uncultured Actinomycetota bacterium | reverse complement strand
ATAGACGGCATTGACGTCGCGCGTGAAGTGCGGCGTCGTGTGCGGCTGATCGAGATCGACGACGATCAGGTCGGCGCGCTTGCCGGGTTCGAGCGATCCAGTGATGTCGCCGAGGTGCATCGCACGGGCTCCCAGGCGGGTCGCCATGGCGAGAGCCGTGCGCGCGGGGATCGCCGTGGGATCGCCGCTCGATGCCCTTGGCCAGCGAGCGCGGCCAACCTCGTCTCCTTGAACATGTCGAGATCGTTGTTCGACGCGGCGCCATCGGTGCCAATCCCGACATTGAGACCGAGCTCGATCATCTTCGCAACGGGCGCGACGCCAGACCCGAGTTTCAGATTGCTGGTGGGGTTATGGGCCACCCCGGCGTGTGCGTCGCGCAATGTCCGGATTTCTCCCTCGTCCACGTGGACGCAGTGCGCCGCCAGCACACGCGCATCGAACAGCCGCTGCTTTTTCGCCCATGGGACGACCGGCATGCCGTACTCCTTGCGCGCGCGTTCGACCTCGAGCTGCGTTTCTGCCAGATGCGTGTGGAGCGGCACGTCGAATTCAGATGCCAGCTCCGCACACGCGCGAAAGATTTCGGCGGTGCAGGTGTACGGAGCGTGGGGCGCAACGGAGGGGACGATCAGCGGATGCCCCTTCCATTGTCGCGATGAACGCGCGCGCCGCTGCCAGCGCGTCTTCGTAGCTGGCCGCATCCGGCGTCGGAAATTTCAGGACCGTTTGCGCGCAGAGCGCGCGGAGCCCCGCGGCATGCCGTCGCCTCGGCGACCGCTCCCTCGAAGTAATACATATCGGCAAAGCACGTCGTGCCCGAGCGAATCATCTCGGCGCAGGCCAGCTTCGTGCCGAGGGCGACGAAGTCCGGGCGTACGAACTCGCGTTCGACGGGCATCATGTAGCCCATGAGCCAGACATCGAGACGCAGATCGTCGGCCAGACCGCGAAGCAGCGTCATTGGCGCATGCGTGTGGGCGTTGACGAGACCGGGCATGACGACGCGTCCGCGGCAGTCGACGCGCTCGACCGGATCAAAGTCGCCGGCGATGTCGCCGATGGCGAGGATCTCGCTGCCGGCAATGGCAATCGAGCCCGGATCGTGAATGCTGAATTGCTCGTCCATCGTCACGACGAGCGCGTTGGTGAGGAGGAGATCGCAGGGCCGCCGCATGGGCGCTACTTTGTCATGTGACCGTCATGCCCGCGGCGCGCAAGCGCGTGACGAGACGGTCACCGAATGCGGTTGCGGGGGTGAGGATGCCACCGCGATTGGTCGATTCACCGAGGGCGAGACAGAAGGCCGACTCGCAGAGCATCTTCACCGTCGATCGATTGCCTGCATCGCCGCCGCTCTTGATCAGCGCCCGCACCCGCTCGCCCGCCGTCGTGCGACCGACCGACGTCACACGAGAACCAGCCCGCGTCCATCTGCCTCAGAGGGACCCTCACCCGGTTGCGGCAAAAGCGGCAAGATTGCGCGGAAGAGCGGCGGAACGATCATCACGCGCCCGCGAGTCCGATCGCCGCGCTTCCTCCGATCGCTTTCGCCGCCGCCAACGGCGGCGAGGTACTTCAGGAATTCGCGATAGGTGAACCCCGCCGGATAAGGCTCGTCCCATGCTTCGAACAGCGACGCGCTGCGACGTACCACCCACGCGTTCGTGGGCGCCATGAAGAATGGTCCGACCCAGGTTCCGATCAGCTCATCGAAGTGCGGCATCGGGAAATCATCGGCACTCGCGTCCCTCGCGCGATCTCGACGCGACCAGATTGGCGACCGACGCGATCGTGCCGCCGTTCAGACCGCCGCCGCCGAACTGAAAGTAGCCGCGGACCATGGACGCGCGGTAATGCCGGGCGAGCAGAAACGCGCCGATGTCCGACGGGATGGAATCGAAACCGCAGCACGGAACGATGCGCACGCCGTGCGCAGCCGCATCATCGTGATACTTCGCGATCAGTTGCTGCACCCACAACGTTTCGCCCGTGATGTCGACGTAGTCCGTGCGCAAACGCACGCACGCGTCAATCACCGGCGTTCCGTACTTGGCGAACGGACTGGCCGTGCTGAGCAGAACGCGCGTTTGTGAAACGACTGCGTCCATGGACGTCTGATCGGCGCTGTCCGCAATCAGCACATCAACCGGAGCCGCGAGCGCCTGCAGCTTTTCGCGCGATCGACCAGCCACCGCCCATCGCAGCCCGGCGGGCGCATGCTGCGCAAAGTACGTGACCGTCTGGCGACCGGTGAAGCCGCTCGCTCCATAAAGCACGACGTCGTAGTTGCGACGGTCACCGTTCACTTAATGAAGCTCGTAGCTTAGAACGAGCCCAGCGTCGAGCCGAGGATCAGCACGACAGTCAGGGCGACGAGCGGACCGACCACCGTCACCATGAAGATGTCGATGTACGGACTCCCGGTGAGTCAGCCGGCAGATGCCGAGGAGCGTGATCACCGCGCCGTTGTGCGGCAGCGAGTCGAGTCCGCCCGACGCAATCGCGCGACGCGATGGAGGAGCTGCGGGCTGATGCCCGCCGCCGCGCCCAGCTCCGCGTAGGTTTTGCCCAGCATGCCAAGCGCGAGGCTCAAGCCGCCCGTCGCCGATCCGGTGATGCCGGCCATGATGTTCACGGCGATCGCCTCCGAGATCAGCAGATTGGACGAGATGCCCACCAGCGCCGCCTGCACGACGGCAAACGCGGCGAGCGACGCGATGACCGCGCCGTAGCCAATCTCAGACGCCGTATTGAAGATCGGCAGCAGCGAGCTCATCGTCCCCGATTGATCGAGCCCTTGAGATCGGTCCACCGCGGCCAATGCAGCACGATCGCGATGAGGATGGCGAGGCCGAGCGAGGCGATGAGCGCCCAGATGCCGCGCACATCGTTTACCGTCACCCGGCCGAACCTCGGCTCCGCGAGATAGGCGAGATCCATCGCGGGGATCACCCACCAGGTCACGACCACGTTGACCAGCAGCACGATCACGAGCGGCGTCAACGCCACGGCGAGGCTCGGCTCGTGAGTGGTTGGCGACACGTCGAGATGGTCGAGCGGATGGTCGCCGTACCCTTCGCCCGCCCGCGCCGCGCGCCGCGCCCGCCGCGTCAGCCACGCCGCGCCGAAGCCGAGCATGATGATGCCGGCAATGGATCCGAGACCCGGCGCCGCGAATGTGTCGGTGCCGAAGAACGGCATCGGGATCGCGTTCTGGATCGCGGGCGTGCCGGGCACGCCGCTCAGCGTGAACGTCGCGCCGCCGAGGAGAATGGCGCCCGGGATGAGGCGCTTCGGCGTGTTCGCGACCCGAAACAAAGCGACCGCGACGGGATAGGACGCAAACACGACGACGAACACCGACACGCCGCCGTAGGTGAGGATGCCGCACGCCAGGACGATGGCGAGCAGCGCCTGCGACGGGCCGAGCCGCGAGACGATCCAGCGCGCGATTTGGCAGCCGATCCCGAGTCGCTCATCAGCCGGCCGAAGATCGCGCCGAGCAGGAAGAGCGGGAAGTACTTCGCGACGAACCCGCCCAGGCTCGTCATGAAGATCTGGGTGTAGGCGGCCAGCAGTCGTGTCTCGCCGCCCATGACCACGGCCAGCAGCGCCAGGAGCGGCGCGAGAACCAGCACGTTGATCCCGCGGTAGGCGAGATACATCAAGAGGCCCAGCGAGAGGAGAATGCCGAGGACGCCAATCATCGCGCATTAGAGAATACCCGCATGGGTCGATACAACGCACTCGTGGTTCTCCTCGTGCTTTCGATCGCATGTGCGGACTCGGTGATACCGACTGCGCCCACTGGCACGAGCTCCACTCCCACTCCCACGCCACCACGCAGCAGTGCGTACTGGACTCTGACGACCACGCTCACCGATGTGACCGGACAACACGTTTGCCCTCATTGGCCTTTTGAGATCGGGAGGTCGGTGGACTGGCTGCTGGATGTTCGGCGATCGGGCAACGCGGTAACTTTGCTGCAGCACGTCCGAAACATCCCGACCGATCATCTCGAACTCGCCGGTACGCTCAGCGGGAATAGCTTCGAGGCATCCAGCGCGTATGCCGGATACCAGCCGTGCGGTGGAGTTCGCTTTGACTACGCCTTCGAGTCACGTGTTGCCGGGCAATTCTCACCGGATGGGACTCGGATCACCGCGCGCGAAACCTGGTCGTATCGGGCGGCGTCGGGCGACGCGTTCGTCTTCCACTTTGACTGGAGCGCGCGGGCGCCACAATGATGATGGTTACTCCTGTTCGCTGCGGCGCACCCGCGGGCCGACGGTGGTTTTTTTCCGTCCGATCGCTCTCGTGATCCTGTTCGCAATTACGTTGCTGAGTGGCATGCCCAGTGCGGAGGAAGGTTTGCGCTCATTGCCGCACGTGACGCGCTTCGGTGGCAGTATGTACGACTCGATTTCGGACATCGCCACGGATCGAGTTGGCAACCTGTACGTCACCGGCACGACGCGATCGGCCGACCTGCCACTGAAGAACCCGCTGCAGAACGCCATCGGGGGCGACGAAGGCACATCGTCCGCATTCGTCGCCAAGATGTCGCCGACAGGTGAGTTGATCTTCTCTACATACTTCGGCGGAAGCGACAACGACTTCGGATACGACATCGAGGTGGACGACTCGGGCGCCGTCTACGTTACGGGATCCACCAGATCCGACAACCTCGCGACAACGGCGAGTGTCGTGCAGCCGCGTGCAGCGTGTCCCAATGAATTCCGATGGTGTGCCGATAGCTTTCTCCTCAAATTGAGTTCGAGGGGCGAACTACTCTTTGCCACTTACTTAGGCTTTGGAAATTCCGAGGGGGTTCCAAGGCTCGCCGTTACCGATGGTGCCATCTACCTGGCGGGAACCGCTCGGGCGCGGCTGGATCAAGGGCAACGTGGAGCCCGGCTCCGTTGCCGGCGGGTATCACGCTTTCGTGGCGAAATTAAAAGCCGATGCGTCGGCGTAACCAGGTACGTCACCCACATCGAAAGCAATGGCGCCGGTTTTGTCGCGGCTCTCACCGTGGATGCCGAGCGCCACGTGTATGTCGCGGGCGGCGGCCAGAGCGGTTGCGCGTTCAAATCGACGCCCGGCGTGTTCAGTACGCCGCATGGCTGTCTCTTCGTGGCGAAGCTCGCGGGCGAGAACGGATCCGTCGATTGGCTCTCTCGTTTCGGCGTACTGATTCCGGCGAAGTGAACGAAATACCGTCTACCTACATCACGGATATAGCCATCGATGCCCGGGCCAACGTGTACATCACGGGGGCGACGAGCAGTCTGGACTTTCCGACGACAAGAAACGCTGCGCAGCCGTCGCTCCGTTCCATCCGCGCCGGGGGCTTTGCGTGCAACGAAGCGCACGACGCCTTCGTCACGAAGCTGACGGCGGATGGCACAACGCTCTCCTATTCCACTTTTCTTGGCGGTTCGTCTAGCGACTCACCGACCCAACTCGCGCTGGACCCGGCGGGAGGTGCATGTCGTCGGCCTCACCGAGTCGGAGGATTTGGGAGGCCGAACCTACAATCAGCCGTGCGCCAGACGAGCTTCTTTGTTGCTGGGACGCGTTTGCCGTCACGCTGGCCGCCGACGGGTCGGCTTTTCGGAACGTTCAGGTGTTCGGCGGAAGCTTTTCGGATGGCGCGCTCGCCGTGACGCTGAGCGCTCAAGGTGCGATCTGGATCGGCGGCTACACGTTCTCGCCGGATTTCCCGGCTACGACGGGCGTCACCCACTCGGGGCGTCGTGACGCGGACGGAGTAATCGCCAAGCTGTCTTGGAGGTAGAGCACCCTCGTGCTACCGAATCCGGTCCCAAAGTAATGTCGATGTGACGCGTTCGCCGCTCTTGAGTGAGAGCGTCAGCCGATCCCCGTTACCGGTTAAACCGTAATACCTGATCTGATTGCTGCCGACCCAATTCGGGTTCGACGAACCTTCCACGTGATGAGTCACGACGCCCTTGGCTTCGTCGACGGTGAATGGCCCCCAGTAGCCTAGATATCGCCGATACGCGGCCGCGCGATCGGCGTCTGTCGTGAGCGGCTGATCGGCTTTGTTGGACGAGTGCATCAAGTGCGCCGACATGCGGCCCGACGCGTCGTAGACGAGAATGCCGGCATCGTATGCGCCCGGCCGTGCTGTGCCATTCTGATCGAACGATTGGAACGACACCAGCCGCCACGCGCCGACCAGGCGCGCCGCGACTGACGACGGCTGCTGCGCGGCGGATGGCTGCACTGCCGCGAGCGACAGGCCGATGACAGTGAGAAAGACGACGCGGTTGAGGAGCATGCACAGTAGAGAATACTCACATTCTTACAGATTGCGGATAATGGGCGATGCTTTCGCCATTCCTCTTTGCGCGCGCCGTGGTGCTCTCGCTGCTCCTCGCCGGCCCCGTGCTCGCGCAACAGCACGAGCACGGCTCGCCCTCGAACGAGAAGCTCGGCACCGTCAGCTTCTTCGACGTCCTGCAGCGCCGCGGCGCAGCCGCAGTTCAATCGCGCGGTCGCGCTGCTCCACTCGTTCGAGTTCGGCGCGCGCCATCGAGGGCTTCAACGCGACGCTCGAAGACCGATCCGTCCTGCGCGATGGCGCAGTGGGGCATCGCGCTCAGCCGGTGGAGCAATCCGTTCGCCGCCGGCATCCGTCCGCCCGCGCAGCTCCAGCAGGGGCGCGACGCGGTCGAGTCGCGCGCGAGGCGATCGGGCCGAAGACCGACGCGCGAGCGCGCGTACATCGACGCGGTCGTCGCAGCTGTACGCCGACTTCGAGACGCGTCGATCAGCGCACGCGCGTGCGTCGCCTACCGCGACGCGATGGCGAAGCTCGCGGCGGCCTACCCGGACGACACCGAGGCGTCGATCTTCTACGCGCTGCGCGATCGCGGCGGCCGCGCCGCCGACCGACAAGACCTACGCGGACCAGCTGAAGGCCGGCGCGATCCTCGAGAAGCTCATCGCCGAGCCAGCCGGATCATCCCGGGCCTCGCGCACTACATCATCCACAGCTACGACGTGCCGGCGCTCGCCGACCGGGCGCTCGACGCCGCGCGGCGCTACGCGAAGATCGCGCCGTCGGCGCCGCACGCGCTGCACATGCCGTCGCACACGTTCACGCGCGTCGGCTACTGGCAGGAATCGATCGACACCAACATCGCGTCCGGCGCAGGCCGCGCAAGCGCGACGGCGCGACGGCCGAAGAGCTGCACGCGATGGACTACCGGACCTACGCCTACCTGCAGACGGCGCAGGACGAGCGCGGCGCGCGCGCTGCTCGACGCGCTGCCCGAGGTGCAGGCGCGCTTCGACCCCGACGCGATCGGGTCGGCCGCGCCCGGCTCCGCCGGCGTCTTCGCGCTGGCCGCGATCCCCGCGCGCTACGCGCTCGAGCGCGGCGCATGGGCCGACGCGGCGACGCTCGTGCCGCAGCCGAGCCGGTATCCCGTACGCCGACGCGCTGACGCTACTTCGCGCAGGCGCTCGGCGCGGCGCGCACCGGCGACGCGGCCGGCCGCGCGCGTCGGCGATCGACGCGCTGCAGCACGATCAGCGATCGGCTCACGGAGCAGAAGGAAGCGTACTGGGCCGAGCAGGCGGCGATCCAGCGCGCTCGGCGCGCGGCGTGGCTCGCGCTCGTCGAAGGGCGCAAGGCCGAAGCGCTCGCGCGAGATGCGCGCCGCCGCGGCGCTGCGAAGATGCGCACCGAGAAGGCGGCGGTCACGCCGGGCCCGCTCGCGCCCGCGCGCGAGCTGCTCGGCGAGATGCTGCTGGAGATGAACCAGCCCGCCGACGCGCTCAAGGAATTCGAGGCGACGCTCAAGAAGGAGCCGAACCGGTTCCGCGCCCTGTTCGGCGCCGCGCAGGTCGGCCTCGCTCGCCGGCGATCGTCAGAAAGCGCGCACGTACTACCGAGTCGCTGCTGAAAGTCTGCGAGCGCGCCGACAAGCCGGGACGGCCCGAGCTCGTCGAGGCCCGTCGGATCTGCCGGACGTTGAGCACACCTACCGCGTCGTAGATCCCACGGGTATCCGGCGGTGCGAATAGTCAATCCGGACCGCGCCTCACGGAGGACTGACGCTGACTACCAACGAGTAGGTGCCGGTCGCGTCAAGACCCGAGTCGAGAGTGCCAACCAGGACGAGATAGGTACCTGTGACCGGTGCAACAGCGTTGTTGATCTGCGCGGAAGTCAACCCGCTGGCGCTGCCCAGCGTCGCCCCATTAGGCGCCCAGAGGCGGATCCAGGGGCGGAAGTCGTTCGGGTCCGAGGTCTCGTTGATGTTGACGGTAATGTGATGGCCGGCCGTTACCGTTAACGTCCACACGTCCACGTCGCCCTGCACGATCTCGCCGGTGTGGATCGCGCCGTTGGTCAGCGGACCGCCCTGGTCGCCCGGCGACACCGTGATCGGTCCCGGCGTGTGCGCCATCGTCAGCCGATACGTGCCCGCGCCGTCGACGCCGCTGTCGAAGCTCGCGACGAGCACCAGATACGTCCCCGTGACCGGCGCGACCACATCGTCGATGGCGGCGGCTGCGAGGCCCGACGTCGACTCGAGGGTGGCGCCGGTCGGCGACCACAACCGGATCCACGGCCGGAAGTCGTCCGTCTCGGCGATCTCGCCGATGTGCACGGCGATCCGTTCGCCTGCAGTCGCCGTGAACGTCCACACGTCCACGTCGCCCTGCAGGATCTCGCCCGTGTGGATCGCGCCGTTCGTCAGTGGACCGCCCTGGTCGCCGGGCGACACCGTGATCGGCCCCGGCGTGTGCGCCATCGTCAGCCGATAGGTGCCGTTCGCCGTCGAAGCCGCTGTCGAAGCTCGCGACCAGCACGAGATACGTGCCGGTCACCGGCGCCACCACATCGTCGATGCGCCGCGGCCGCGAGGCCCGACGTATCCCGAGGGTGCGCGCCGGTCGGCGACCACAGGCGGATCCACGGCCGGAAATCGTCCAACGTCTTGTCGAGGTGGCAGTGCGCCTCGACCAGCCCGGGCAGCAGCAGCATCCCGGTCACGTCGATCGTCTGCGCGTCGCCATCGGGTGTCCCGCCGATCGCGGCGATGCGGCCGTTCTCGAGGAGGACATCAGCGGGACCCTGTGCACCCCACAGGGTGCCGCCGACCAGTTGAACGGCGGCACGCTGGGTGTTGGCTTGCTCGACCATCGGGACAGGGTACGAGCGCTCAGTTGGCCAGGCGACCTTCAGGACAGAGATCGCGGGGCTGATGGCGACGACACCCCAAGCTGGCGGGCGCGCACCTCGGCAACCTCCGAGAGGTGACGTCGCACCCTGTCCGGTCGGTGCATCACGTCCTCCCAGACGAACCGGATGACGACCCAGCCGAGGCGGGCGAACTCGGTGTAGCGACGCACGTCGCGCCGGAACAGGTCGGGGGCGCCGTGGTGTTCCCACGAGTCGGCCTCGATGGCGATCAGCAGGCACTCGTCGACCAGGTCGGCCCGCCCGGCCCTGCCCACCCAGCCCTGAGGGCGGACGTCGAGCCCTGGTACGTCGAGCGCGATGTCGCGGAGCACGGACTCGAAGGGGTTCGCCGCGAGCTCGGAGGCATGCGCGGCCACCCAGACCGCCCTGCCACGGCCGGTGCGGGGCGAGGCCTCGGCAGCTTCATTGAGCTCCGTTCGACTCACCAGGCCCGAACGGAGCGCCGAGTCGGCGACGCAAAGGGCGACGTCGCGGGCGTAGGCGCGAGAGCAGTCCGTCACCGTTCGCACCGGCGTCGTCACCGCGTTCCGGATCTCCTCCGGTGGAAGCCCGGCCCAGTACAGCTGCGTCGCGGGCATCGCCACCGGACGCCGACGGTTGCGCGGCACCGTCACCGTCGGCCGGTCCGGCGCCTTCTTGACCTTCCACCCGTGGTGCAGCGCAGCGCTCAGGTGGGAGACGACGCCTCCAACGGCCGCGGCACAGCGCAGCGCCTCCTCGAGGTCGGGCAGGCCGACTTGTTTCCGAGGCAGCAGCACCACGTTGCCGTCATCGAGTGCCGCCCGCGCGGCTGCATCGGAGCCGAGACTCCGTCGCCACTCCTTGCGAGGTGCGACGCCGCCGAGCTGCGCCAGGGCCGTGACCGGGTCCACGCGCCCACCCTGACCGGTTGGCGGCGATCGGGTCGGGTGCTATCCACAGACGCGGAACGAAGGAAGTTCGCCCCTCTTGTTTGATCCCGGTCGCTCACCCCCGAGGGTCGACCGTCGAACTGCCTTCGATGCGTGCCCTCGGTCTTGATGAATCCCTGGCTACCCAGGGATTCATCCACCCAGTCCCAGCCGCCCCGCGAGCCGGTCGAGGTAGGCGAGCACCTCGTCGGTGGACTTGTCCGGGACGCCCCAGATCAGCTCGGTCGTGCCGGCCGCGGCCCAGGCGGCCAGGTCGTCGGGGGAGGGCTTGGCGGCGATCAGGACGTGGATGTCGGGGCTGCCCTCGCGCCCGGCGTCCGCCCACGCCTTGCGCAGCGCGTCGGCCTTGCCCGAGATGTCCTGCTCGACCGGGGTCGTCATCCAGCCGTCGGCGGTGCGGGCGATCCAGGCGAACGTCTTCGGGCCGCCGCCGGCCCCGATGATCAGCGGGATGTGCGCCTGCACCGGCTTGGGGTAGGCCCAGGACGGCTTGAACGACACGAACTCCCCGTCGTACGCCGCCTCCTCCTCGGTCCACAGCGCGCGCATCGCCTCGACGTACTCACGGAGCACGGTGCGGCGCTTCGCGGCCGGGACGTGGTGGTCCTCGAGCTCGTCGGTGTTCCAGCCGAAGCCGGCGCCGATCGTGACCCGGCCCCCGGAGAGGTGGTCGAGGGTGGCGATCGTCTTCGCGAGCGTGATCGGGTCGGACTCCACCGGCAGCGCGACCGCGGTGGACAGCCGGATCCGCGAGGTCACCGCCGCGGCCGTCGCGAGGGAGACCCACGGGTCGAGCGTGCGCAGGTAGCGGTCGTCCGGCAGCTCCTCGCCGCCGGTCGGGTGAGCGGCGTCGCGCCGGACCGGGATGTGGGTGTGCTCGGGCACGTAGATGGTGTCGAACCCCCGCTCCTCCGCGGCCCGGGCCAGCTCGGCGGGCGTGATGCCGCGGTCGGACGAGAACAGGACGACTCCGTTGCGCATCCGCCCAGACTAGAACGTGTTTCAGTTCTGGGGGAAGTCCGGGCCGGTGCTTGGATGGCGAGATGAGTACGACGTGGTACTGCCTCTGCCTCGACGTCAACGGTCCGGAGCGCGGCGAGTTCTGGGCCAGGGCCCTGCGGGTCAAGCACCAGCCGGGCGACGACCCCGACGATCCCGGGGCGCTGATCGGCCCCGAGGGCCTGCTGATGGAGCTCGAGCCGGTGCCCGAGCCCAAGGTCACCAAGAACCGCGTGCACTTCGACCTGCGCGTCCCTTCGATCGAGGAGGTCACCGACCTCGGCGCCACCGTGGTCCTCCCCGCCGAGAAGTCCGGGTTCGACTGGACGCTGCTGGAGGACCCGGCGGGCAACGAGTTCTGTGCGTTCCTGAGCGACGAGCCGCCGGCCAACCGCCTCTACGACGTGGTCGTCGACTCCGCCCGCCCCGAAGCGATCGCGGGCTGGTGGGCGGACCGGTTCGGCGTCGAGGCCGACACGCGACGGCGAGGATTGGGGGATCGACAAGGTCCCCGGCATGCCGTTCGAGAACCTCGTCTTCGTGCCGGTGCCCGAGCCGAAGACCGTGAAGAACCGGGTCCACTGGGACGTCCGCGGCGACGTCGCCGAGCTCGAGCGCGCCGGCGCCAGGGTGCTGGCGGAGAGGTCCCGCTGGGTGGTCATGGCCGACCCCGAGGGCAACGAGTTCTGCGTCTTCCCGCCCGACTGATTGACTACGGGCATGGTGCTCGATCTGACCTCCGACGTGGTCACGCTGACCCGTCAGCTCGTCGACATCGAGTCCGTCAGCCTCAACGAGCGGGCGATCGCCGACGAGATCGAGGCGGCGCTGCGCGGGCTCGCTCACCTCGAGGTGAGCAGGCACGGCCACACGCTGGTGGCGCGCACCGAGCTGGGTCGCGGCGAGCGGGTCGTGATCGCCGGCCACATCGACACCGTGCCGGTCAACGCCAACCTGCCCGCACGGCTCGACGGGCCGCTCCTCCACGGCCTCGGCAGCTGCGACATGAAGGGCGGCGACGCGGTCATCCTGCGGCTCGCCGCGACCGTGCCCGAGCCCAACCGCGACCTCACGCTCATCCTCTACGAAGGCGAGGAGATCGAGGCGGAGCACAACGGCCTCTTCCAGCTCAGCCGGTCGGCTCCCGAGCTGATGACCGCCGACTTCGCGATCCTGATGGAGCCGTCCAACGCCGTCGTCGAGGCGGGCTGCCAGGGCACCCTGCGCGCCGAGGTCCGTACGACGGGGGAGCGCGCCCACAGCGCCCGCTCCTGGAAGGGCGTCAACGCGATCCATCGGGCCGGCGAGATCCTCACCCGGCTGAACGCCTACCAGGCGCGGAAGCCGGTGATCGACGGCCTTGAGTACCACGAGGGGCTGAACGCGGTGTTCGTCCGCGGCGGCGTCGCCGGCAACGTGCTTCCCGACGAGTGCGTGGTCGAGGTCAACTACCGGTTCGCGCCGGACCGCTCGGAGGCGGAGGCCGAGGCGTTCGTGCGGGACTACTTCGACGGCTTCGAGGTGACCCTCACCGACCTCGCTCCCGGTGCGCTGCCGGGCCTGGACCGGCCGGCCGCGAAGGAGTTCGTCGAGGCCGTCGGCGGCCGGGTGAACCCCAAGTTCGGCTGGACCGACGTCTCGCGGTTCACCGGGCTCGGCGTGCCGGCGGTCAACTTCGGCCCGGGCGACCCGATGCTGGCTCACAAGCAGGAGGAGCACGTGCCGATCGAGCAGATCACCAGCTGCGAGGCGCAGCTGCGGACGTGGTTGGGAGCAGCCGGATGAAGGCCAAGCGCAAGGGGCCGGTGCTGATGCGCCGCGACCAGGTCGACGGATCCACCACCGACCAGCGGCTGCTCGACTCCCGCGGCCCGACCGACTGGGTGCACACCGACCCGTGGCGGGTGCTGCGGATCCAGGCCGAGTTCGTGGAGGGGTTCGGGGCGCTCGCCGAGCTGGGCCCGGCGATCGCGGTCTTCGGCTCCGCCCGCACCCCGCCCGACCATCCGTCGTACGCACAGGCGGAGGAGGCCGGCCGCAAGCTCGCCGAGGCCGGCTTCGCGGTGATCACCGGCGGCGGCCCCGGTGCCATGGAGGCCGCCAACAAGGGCGCCAGCGAGGGTGGCGGGGTGAGCGTCGGGCTCGGCATCGAGCTGCCCTTCGAGCAAGGCCTCAACGAGTGGGTCGACGTCGGCATCAACTTCCGCTACTTCTTCGTGCGCAAGACGATGTTCGTGAAGTACTCGCAGGGCTTCGTGGTGCTGCCGGGCGGCCTGGGCACCCTCGACGAGACGTTCGAGGCGCTGACCCTCTCGCAGACCCAGAAGATCACCACGTTCCCGGTGGTGCTCGTCGGTACGACGTACTGGTCCGGCCTGATCGACTGGCTGCGCGGCACCGTGCTCGCCGACGGCAAGATCGCCGAGGCCGACCTCGAGCGGCTGACCCTCACCGACGACATCGACGAGGCCGTCGAGCTGATGGTGAGAGGGCGCGACCTCCGATGATGTGGGTGTTCGCGATCCTCGTGGTGCTGGCGATGGGCGGGGTCGCGATGTTCGCGGCCGGCCGGGGCGCGCCGATGGTCCGGGTCTACGACGACCGGCCCGACGCGCTGGTGCCGTCGGACCGACCGATCGGCGCCGACGACCTGCGCCGGATCCGCTTCTCGATCGCCTTCCGGGGCTACCGGATGTCGGAGGTGGACGCCCTCCTCGACCGGCTCGCCAGCGAGCGCGAGAGCGACGCCGACGCGCCGACGCCCCCGGACGGTCGTGGCGACGACGCATCGCCTTAGGGCAGACTGCCGGGCGTGTCGACCGAGCTGATCGTCTACGTGCTGACCGGTCTGGCGGCCGTGGTCATCTTGTTGACCCGGCTCCGACTCGGGAACGACGAGGGTGGTGCCGGTCGCGCAGATGTCGGCCGGGCGACACTCAACGTTCACACCATCGCCGGGGTGCTGGCGCTCGCCGCGTGGCTGGTTTTCCTGTTCGCTGACGACCAGCTGACGGACGACCGTGCCGCGCTGGTGGGCATCACCGCACTCAGTCTCTGGTGGATCGTGGTGATCGCCGGGCTGCTCATCCTGGTCCGGTGGATGCCGACGCACGGCAAGCACGCGGCGACCGCCTCCGAGGACTCCTGGTCCGAGGGACCGGGGCTCTCCGTGCTGGCGCACGTCGGGATGCTGGTCGGCGTCAGCGTGTTCACCTACGCCTACCTCACCTCCGCCGTCTGACATGCGTCGGATCTCGGGGCCGGTGGCACTGCTGACGATGCTGCTTCCGCTCCTGCTCGTGCCCCCGTCGGCCGGGGGCACGGCGGCCGAGCAGGAGCCGGCGGTCAACGGCCGCCGCGTCGTCGGTGAGTCGGTCAACGGCCGCGACATCGTCGCCTACCACCTGGGCGAGCCGGGCCGGGCCGGAGTACCCACCGTGGTGGTGATGTCGACGATGCACGGCAACGAGCCGGACACGCGGCACATCCTGTTCGGCCTCAAGGACGGCCGGCCCGTGGTGGGGATCGACCTGTGGATCGTGCCGACGTACAACCCCGACGGGCTGGCGGCGGGCACCCGCAAGAACGCGCACGGCGTCGACCTCAACCGCAACTACCCCTATCGGTGGAAGGACCTCGACGGCAGCTACGAGTCCGGGCCGAAGCCGGCGTCGGAGCCGGAGACCAAGGCGATGATGCGCTTCCTGCGCGCGATCCGCCCCGACTACGTGCTGAGCTTCCACCAGCCGCTGCGCGGGGTGGACACCGACACCAAGCGCCCGAAGTTCGCCCGCCGGGTCGCCGACAAGCTGAACCTGCCCGCCAAGACCCTCGACTGCGGATCGGTGTGCCACGGCACGATGACGATGTGGTTCAACCACCGGTTCCGCGGCACCGCGCTGACCGTCGAGTACGGCGCCCACCCGAAGCGGCGCCACCTGCGAGGAACCGTGCCGCGCCAGGTGCTGTCGATCTTCAACGCCGGCTACGGCACCATCACGTTCGACCCCGCCGGGCCGTAGCCGCTCACCGGCCCTCGAAGACCGGCTTCTCCTTCGCCACGAACGCCGCGACGGCGGCGGGGTGGTCGGCGGTCGCGCCGGTGCGCTGCATCATCGCGCTCTCGAACTCCAGCGCCTCCTCGAACGAGTGGCCGGCGGCGTACGCCACCGCCTGCCGCATCGCGCCCAGGGCCACCGTCGGTCCGGCCGCGAGCCGGCCGGCCAGCGTCGCGACCTCGTCGGCCAGCGCGTCGGCCGGCACCACCTTGGTCGCGAGTCCCAGGGTCAGTGCGTCTTCGGCGCGGATCGTGCTGGGGAAGTAGAGCAGCTCCATCGCCTTGGCGCGGCCCACCAGCCGCGGCAGGTGATAGCTGGCGCCGGTGTCGCAGGAGAGCGCCACGTTGGCGAAGGCGAGGTTGAAGCCGGCCGTGTCGGCGACGATCCGCAGGTCGCACGCGAAGGCCAGGCTGGCTCCCGCGCCCGCCGCCACGCCATTGACCGCCGCGATCACCGGCTTGGCCATCCCGGCCAGCGCGGTGACGATCGGGTTGTAGTGGTCGTCGACGGTGGTGAACAGCTGCTCGCTGCCGCCGGACTCGAGCAGCTGGACGTGCTCCTTGAGGTCCTGCCCGGTGCAGAAGGCTCGCCCGGTGCCGGTCAGCACCACGCACCGCGCGGCGGGATCCTCCGCCACGCTGCGGACGATCTCGAGCAGCGAGACCTTGGTCGCGACGTCGAGGCTGTTCATGGCGTCCGGCCGGTTGAGAGTGATGGTGGCGACGCCGTCGGTCAGGTCGAGGAGCACGGGTGCATCGGACATGCCCCGCAGTCTGTCAGCAGTCGTTACGAGGCGTCGTCCAGGCAGCGCGCGACGAACCGGTCGGCGCCCGGCCCCAGCCGCGTCGCCTCCTTCTGGAACAGCTCCGCGGCGGCGCGGCCCGGCCAGTCCTGGGGCAACAGCTGCTCGGGCAGGCCGGGGTCCGCGAACAGGAACTTCCGCCACTCGTGCACGAGGTGGAAGCGTCCGGCGAACGCCGCCTCGTCGTCGTCACCGTGCTCCTCGAGGTGCCCGGCGAGCAGGCCGTCGGCGTTGGCCAGCCAGCCGTCGTACGCCGCCCGGAGCTCGTCGAGATCCCAGGCCTCCGTGGGCGCAGGGTCGACGTCGACGGCGCGGGCGGTGCGCGCGGACGCGCCGGCCCGCTCGAGCACCGAGTCGAGCTCACCGCGCTCGAACGGGCTCACCCACACGTTGTCGGCGAGCTCGGCGTACCCCAGGAACGCGAGGTCGGCGCGCAGCCGGCCGCGGGCACTCCGGGTGGCGGGCGGATCGACGAACGCCAGGTGCCAGGCGCCGTCCCACTGCGGGTGGTGCCGTCCGTAGATCCGGTCGCCGGCCTCGTCGAGGCGCCGGTTGGCGCGCGTCGTGGCGCGGTAGCCGCGGCCGCCCTCGAGGGTGACCGGCTCGAGCCAGCCCTGCATCACCATCCGCGAGATCGCGGTCCGCACCGCCGGCGCGGCGATGCCGACGGGCGCGAGCAGGCGCACGATCGCGGCCACCGGCGCCTGGCTTCCCCGGCCGCGCAGGTGGTCGCCGTACAGGTCGAAGAGGGCCGACCGGGCGTGCATGCGCGTGAGTCTGCCAGCCAGTGGTGCGGGTCACGTGGCCGATAGGGGATAATGGCTCCGCACGTGAGAGCGGTTGCACGCCGCTCTCGTTCTTGAATCAGGAAGAGGTGCCGGATGGCGGCGATGAAGCCGCGGACGGGCGACGGTCCGCTGGAGGTCACCAAGGAGGGGCGCGGCATCGTGATGCGCGTGCCGCTCGAAGGTGGTGGCCGGCTCGTGGTCGAGCTCAACGCCGAGGAGGCCGGCGCCCTGGGTGACGCCCTCAAGAACGTCGTAGGGTGATCGACCCGACACTCCCTGTCCAAGTCGCACCGCCGGAGTTCGCGGTCAGCGGGCTGTTGCCTCACGCGGTCGCCGGCGCCGAGGTCGTCGCGCTCCCCGTCCTGCCCGGGACGGATGACGACGACCAGCCCTTGCTCGGGCCGGGTGCGGACCAGCTCGCCGAGGTCCTCGGCGTCGACCTGCTCGGCGCGCTCGACGTCGACCGGGCGACCGGCAAGACCGGCGAGATCGTCCAGATACCCGCGCCTCTGGGGGTCCCCGGCAACCCGCAGCTGCGGCTGGTGCTGCTGGTCGGAGTCGGCGACCAGCGTCCCACCGACTTCCGCAGGGCCGGGGCGGCTCTGGCCCGCGCGGTCCGCGACCGCGCGACCCTGACCACCAGCATCCCGGCGCTGAGCCCCACCGACGGCCTCGAGGCGTTCGTCGTCGGCGTCATGCTCGGTTCGTTCGGCTTCCACATGCGCTCGGCGGAGCCCGAGCATCGACCGGTCACCAAGGTCGTCCTCGCCGAGCTCGGCGGCGAAGATCGCGAGGTGCTGGATCGCGCCGTCGCGCTGGGCACGGCCGGCTGGCGGGCCAGGGCGCTCGCGACCGTGCCGTCCAACCTCAAGACTCCGGCGTGGCTCGCCGAGCAGGCCCAGACCCTCGCCGCCGACCACGGTCTGAAGTGCCGGGTCTGGGACGAGAAGCAGCTCGAGGCCGAGGGTTTCGGCGGGATCATCGGCGTCGGCCAGGGCTCCGACCACCCGCCGCGGCTGGTCCGGATCGACTACACGCCCGAAGAAGGCCCGCCGCTCCACCCCCACCGTCGCGCTCGTTGGCAAGGGGATCACCTTCGACACCGGTGGCCTGACCATCAAGCCCGGCGCGGCGATGATCAACATGAAGCGCGACATGACCGGCGGTGCGGTGGTGATGGCGACGATGGCGGCGCTCGCCGACGTCGGCTGTCCGGTGCGCGTGATCGGGCTGGTCGCGGCCGCGGAGAACGCCATCTCCGGATCGGCGACCCGCCCCGGCGACGTACTCCGTCACTACGGCGGCCGCACCAGCGAGGTCACCAACACCGACGCCGAGGGTCGGCTGGTGCTCGCCGACGCGATGGCGTACGCCGTGGACAAGCTCGACCCCGACGTGCTCGTCGACGTCGCCACCCTCACCGGCGGCATCAAGGTGGCGCTCGGCCAGCAGGTCGGCGGGCTGTTCGCCAACAGCGACGCGCTCGCCGACGCGCTGCTGGCCGCGGGCGAGACCGCGGGCGAGCCGCTGTGGCGGTTCCCGCTCTTCGGCGACTACGAGGACAACCTCTCCTCGAAGATCGCCGACGCCGACAACGGCCCGAAGGGACCACAGGCGATCGTGGCCGCGCTGTTCCTCCAGCACTTCGCCGGCAACGTCCCGTGGGCCCACCTCGACCTCGCGTCGGTCGGCGACGTACCGGAGGAGAGCTACGAGTGGACGGTCGGACCCTCCGGGTTCGGCGCTCGCGCGCTCCTCGACTGGCTCGGCTCCGATCACCCCCTGGAAGGCATCCTCTGATGCTCGGTCTCACCGTCCGCTGGTCCCTGGCGAACGCCCCCGACGGCGTCGAGGAGAAGCTGGCGGCGTACGTCGCCGACACCTCCCACGCGAAGTTCACCGGCATGCAGGGCCTGGCCTTCAAGACCTGGCGGGTGCGCCCGGGCGAGTGGTTCGAGGGCTGCTACGTGTTCGCCACCGATGCGGCCCGCGCGGAGTTCCAGGCCACGTTCACCGAGAACGCCGCGGAGTCGCCGGGCTCGCAGATCATCGGCAGCGCGCCGGTCCTGATCGAGGAGTGCGACATCGTCGCCGTCGCCGAGGGCTGGGAGGGCTTCACCGCCGCCCGCAGCTTCGCCGACCCGTCGCAAACTTAGCGACGGATCACTCGGGCTCGGCGACCCACACCTTCTTCGCGACCAGCAGGCCGTCTCCGACGGGGAGCAGGGCGGCGACCAGGTCCTCACTGTCGGCGATCTCCCGGCCGAGGTCGCGGATCGCGACGGTGTCGTCGTCGCGCTGGGAGGGGTCGGCCACCCGGTCGTGCCACAGGGCGTTGTCGAAGGCCACCACTCCGCCGGGGCGGAGCAGCCGCATCGCCTCCTTGAGATAGGCGGAGTACTCCGCCTTGTCGCCGTCGGCGAAGACCAGGTCGTAGTGGCCGTCGGTCAGCCGGGGGAGTACGTCGAGCGCCGCGCCGGCGATGGTGCGCACCCGCTGCGCGGGGATGCCGGCCTCGTTGAACGTCTCCCGGGCCAGCCGCTGGTGCTCGGTCTCGATGTCGACCGTGGTCAGCACGCCGTCCGGCCGCATGCCGCGCATCAGCCACAGCCCGGAGACGCCGGTGCCGGTGCCGATCTCGACGACGGCGCGGGCCTCGATCAGGGCGGCGAGCATGCGCAGCGCGGCCCCGCCGCCGGAGCCGATCGCGACCACGCCGACCTCCTCGGCGCGGGCCCGGGCGGCGGCGAGGATCTCGTCCTCGCGGATGTAGTCCTCGGCGTAGGTCCAGGTGGCGGGCTTGGGCGGCTGCACGAGCCCACCGTATCGCTCCGTCGACCGTGGGAGCGGTGACCTGGGACGGGTGTTCCCCGCCGGCACCGGTCCGGGCTCACCGCCCATGGGGCAGGACGGGAACACAGCGGCACCCCGCCTCGTTGTCAGGGGCAGAACCCGTTCACAGGGTTCTTTCAGCAGCGTCCCCTAGCGTGAGGAGCCACCACCAGCCGTGCGGATCAGGAGACCGACGATGGAGCAGCCCCAGACGACCGGCGACCCTGCCGGCGTGCCTACCTGGGACGAGATCGTCGAGCAGCACTCCGACCGGGTCTACCGGCTGGCCTACCGGCTCACCGGCAACCGTCCGGACGCCGAGGACCTCACCCAGGAGGTGTTCGTGCGGGTCTTCCGCTCGCTGGACACCTACACCCCGGGCACGTTCGAGGGCTGGCTGCACCGGATCACCACCAACCTCTTCCTCGACCAGGCGCGGCGCAAGCAGCGGATCCGCTTCGACGCGCTTTCCGACGAGCGCGCGGCCCGGCTGTCCAGCCCGGCCCCCGGACCCGACACGGCGTACGCCGACCGCACGTTCGACGACGACATCGAGCGCGCCCTGGCCACCCTGCCGCCGGACTTCCGGGCGGCGGTCGTGCTCTGTGACGTCGAGGGCCTCAGCTACGAGGAGATCGCCGAGATCCTCGGTGCCAAGCTCGGCACGGTGCGGTCCCGCATCCACCGCGGCCGCGCGATGCTCCGCAAGGCGCTCGCGCACCGCGCGCCGGCGTCCGGTCGCAAGCGCTACTCGGGCCCGTCCCTGCCGGTGATGACGCCCGCGTGGGACGTGGGCTGATGGCTCATCTCGGCACCCGGATCAGTGCCCTGCTCGACGGTCAGCTGCCTCCGGCGGAGGCGGAGCGGGCCTGGGAGCACGTGCACACCTGTCACTTCTGCCGCGACGCAGTGGAGCGCGAGGGGTGGGTGAAGACCCGCCTCGCCGGGCTCTCCTACGACGCCGGGAGGGCGCCCGACGGACTGAAGGGGTCGCTGCTCGGCATGCCGCCGGGCGAGGCGCTCCTGGCGTTCGCGGGCGCCCGCCCGGACCATCGGATGCGCCGCAACGTGGGCCTGGCGGCGATCGGCGGCGGAGCCGTCGGTGCGGCCGTGATGGGCGTGCTCGCGCTCGGGGCGGCGCCTGCCGACGCGCCCACGATCGAGCGGCGGCCCCCGGTCACGCACCTGGTCACCCAGACCCCGGCTCCGGGCACCTCGCCGCTCCGGCACAACCTCCCCTGATCGCCCTGACTGCCCGGTTTCCCCACCCCCGGGGGATGATGGTTCCGTGAACGACCACGACGAGCAGCCAGGCCGGGACCTGAGCGACACTCAGCCCGTGACCGGGGCCGAGCCGCTCGGCAACGACCCCGCCGCCGCGTGGGTCCCGCCCGCCCCGCCGCCCCCGCCCCCCGCTCGGGCCTGGGACGGCAGTCCGCGCCCCCGGAACCCGCCCGATGCCCACGAACGAACCCCGGCACGCCGGCACCAAGGTGACCGGCTGGGTCTGGCCGGCGGTCGCCGCGATCGCCCTGGTGATCGGCGTGCTCGGTGGAGTGGCCGGCAGCGTCGCGTACGAGAACCTCAACGACGACGCGGGCGACACCCCGGGCACCGTCAACGATGGCCTGGAGGGCGTCGACACCGTCTCGCTCCCGCCGCTCAAGGACGGCGGCACGGTCGCGGCGGTAGCGGAACAGCTGCTGCCGAGCACGGTGCAGATCTCCGCGGAGTACGAAGGCCAGGAGGGCGGGGCCACCGGCTCCGGGTTCGTCCTCGACAGGCAGGGTCACTTCATCACCAACAACCACGTCGTCGAGGACGCCGCCGAGAACGACGGCCCGATCGAGATCGTCGACCACGAGGGCAACCGCTACGACGCCAGCGTCGTCGGCCGGAGCCCCACCTACGACCTCGCGGTCCTCTACTCCGAGGACGCCACCGACCTCAAGCCGGCCGCGCTCGGCGCCTCCCGTCAGCTGCGGGTCGGCGACGGCGTGGTCGCGATCGGGTCCCCGCTCGGGCTGAGCTCCACGGTCACCGCCGGCATCGTCAGCGCGCTGAACCGCCCGGTGACCACCGGTGAGACCGGCGACGACTCGTCGTACATCAACGCGGTGCAGACCGACGCGGCGATCAACCCCGGCAACTCGGGCGGCCCGCTGGTCAACCTGGTCGGGCAGGTCGTGGGCGTGAACTCCGCGATCGCCACCAACGGCGGCGGCACCATCGACGGCGAGGCCGGCAACATCGGCGTGGGCTTCGCGATCCCGGTCGAGCAGGTCAAGGTCACCGCCGACCAGATCCTGCGGACCGGTGAGGCCCGCTTCCCCGTGATCGGCGCCAAGGTGCAGACCGGGGGCGTCGACGAGGGCAACGGCGCCGAGATCGACGAGGTCCTCGAGGGCACTCCCGCCGAGGACGCCGGGCTGCAGAAGGGCGACCTGGTGACCGCGGTCGACGGCGAGCGCGTCGTCGACGGCATCGCCCTGATCGTGGCGATCCGCAGTCACCAACCGGGCGAGACGGTGGAGTTCACGTTCACGCGTGACGGCGACGAGCAGACCACCGAGATCACCCTCGGCAGCGAGACGGGCTAGCTCGACTCCTCCTCCATCGCGCTGTCGGCCTCGGCGAACGGGTGGTCGGCCACGAACTGCTGGGTGCTCCGGTAGCGCTCGTCGATGAACTCCTCGAGCTTGCTGGCCTCCACCCGCCACTGGCCGCGACCGCCGATCTTGATCGCCGGGAGCTCGCCGCGCCGCACCAGGGCGTAGACCTGCGCGACGGACGTGTTCAGGATCTCGGCCACGTCGGCGAGGGTGAGGAAGCGGGGACCGTCGGCCATGGGCACATGGTCGCATCATCCGCGCGTCCGGTCGTCGCCCGCCAGCACGCCTGTGGATGAGCACGTGACCGTGGCGGATCCGGGCGGCATGATGTCCCCCGTGTCCAGGAATCTCGGGAACCCTGGCGCGCAAGCGCCCCCTGTTGCGGTCCGGGCGACGACGCCTGGATGGCGCGACCCGCGCCTGTGGATCGGGATCGCGATCGTCGCGGTCTCCGTGGTCGCGGGGGCGCGGCTGCTCGCCTCCGCCGACGACACCGTGGCGGTCTGGGCCACGGTCGACGACATGGGCGCGGGCGACCTGGTGTCCGAGGCCGACCTGGAGGTACGCCGGGTGCGGTTCGCCGACGACGCCGAGCTGTCGCGCTACTTCCGCGCCGACGACGAGCTGCCGGCCGACCTCCAGCTGTCCCGTGGCGTCGGCGCAGGTGAGCTGTTGCCTCGCGCGGCGGTCGGCGCCGCGGCCGACGCCGACCGGCTTCAGGTCTCCATCGAGGTGCCGCCCGGCCGGGTGCCTCCGTCCGTGGACTCCGGCGCGGTGGTCGACGTGTTCGTGCTCGACAACGGCGCCGACGAGCCCGGCCGTCGGGCGCACGACGACTCCGGGCCGGCGCTGGCCGAGGTCACCGTGGTGGACGCGCCCGAGCCCGATGCGAGCTTCGGCACGACCGCCGGCCTGCGCCAGATCGTGCTCGCCGTGCCCGAGCAGGAGGTCGCCGACTTCCACACGCTGCTCGACTCGGTCCAGGACCCCGTGATCTCGGTCGTACGGCGGCCCTGATGACGCACCCGACGATCGTGGTGCTCGTGGTCGCTTCGGGTGCCGCCTGGGAGTCCCCGGCGCTGGGCATCCTGGGCGACCACCAGGGCATCGTGGTGCTCAAGCGCTGCGTCGACGTCGACGACCTGCTGGCCGCCGCCTCCGCGGGCCAGGCCGACGTCGCGGTGCTCGGCCTGGACGCTCCCGGGCTGGACGTCTCCGCTGTCGACCACCTGCGCGCCCACGGCGTACGACCCGTGGCGATCGTGGCGACCGGGGCCATGGAGGCGGGCAGGGTGCGCGCGTCCCGGATCGGCATCATCGAGCTGGTGGCCGAGGACGATCTCGACGCCCTTCCCGATGCCGTGACCGCGGCCGATCGCGCGCCCACGACCTCCCCTGCGGCGCCCGCTCCCGACCCGAGCGGATCCGGTCCCGCCGGCCCGGTGATCGCCGTCTGGGGTCCGGCCGGCGCGCCGGGTCGGACCACGGTGGCCGCCGGGATCGCGGCCCATCTCGCTCACCGAGAGCTGCGCACGATCCTGGTCGACGCCGATCCGCACGGTGCGAGCGTCGGTCAGCAGCTGGGCATCGTCGACGGGGTGTCCGGGCTGCTCGCCGCCGCCCGGCTGACGGTCAGCGGACAGCTCGAGGAGCGGTTCGCCTCCGTGCAGCGTGGCATCGACTCCCATCTCTCGGTCGTCACCGGGCTGCCCCGTCCGGACCGCTGGGTCGAGCTGCGCTCGGGGGCCGTGCAGCACCTGCTCGAGACCGCCCGCCGGCACGCCCACGTCGTGGTGGACACCGGTTTCAGCCTCGAGGACGACCCGGCCCACGACTTCGGCACCCGCCCACCGCGCAACCAGCTCACCCTGGCCACGCTCGAGGTCGCCGACGAGGTCGTGGTGGTGGGGTCGGCCGACCCCGTCGGCCTGTCCCGGCTGGTGCGCGGGCTCGCCGAGCTGCGTGAGCTGGTCCCGACCACCCCGCTGCGGGTGGTGGTGAACCGGATGCGGCCGAGCCTGGGCTGGTCCGAGAAGGACGTCGCCGGCATGGTCGGGGGCTTCGCCCGGCTGGCCGGGCTGCACTTCCTCCCCGACGACCAGCTGACCGTCGACCGCGCCCTGGTGGCCGGTCGCACCCTGCCCGAGCTGGGCGACTCGGCGATCTCGCGGGCGCTCTCGGCCCTGGTCGACGCGCTGCTGGTCTCGCTGGCGCTGGCGGCTACCCCGCGAATAGCAGATACAGCCCACCGGCGGTGAACATCACCATCGCCACCAGCAGCGACAGCTGTCCGGTGAGCTGGTGGCGGCGGGGGAGGAGCCGGACCGCCCGGTCGTGGGCGGCCACCACGCCCAGCACGTGGCCCAGCACCACGGCTCCGACCTTGATGGTCGCCAGCAGCGTCGGGTGGTAGGACAGCCCGTAGTTCACCGAGAGGTCGCCGGTGCCGAAGAGGTTCCGGCCGGTGCCGAGCGGGTCGCTGGCGTAGATGAGCGTCGCCTGGCCGACCTCATAGGCATAGCGGAAGTAGTGCGCGACGAGGTACCCGACCACGATCGGCACGATCGAGTGCGCGAACTGGTTGGGGAGCTCCCATCGGCTCACCTTCTCGACGCCGGTCAGCACGCTGCCCAGCGCGAACACCCCGATCGCGGTCAGGCAGAACGTGAGCAGTCCGAGGTTGGTCAGCACGGTCCCCGAGATGTCGGACCCCTGCACGAACTTCACCCAGGGAGTCGACTCCCGGAACGAGTCGTACGCCGTGCTGCCGAACAGGGTCCCGGTGACAGCGACCAGTCCCGGACGGACCTCCACGGAGTCCAGGTTGGCGAGCGGGCTGCGCACGATCAGCCGGTCGTCGCGCATGCTCCAGGGCGACAGCTTGGCCACCAGGCTGGAGAACACCTCGAACGGGTCGGCCCGCTCGTAGAAGGAGTTGCCGAACAGCGCACCGCCGATCAGCATCAGCGCGACGTAGACCGCGCACCAGAAGCGCACCGAGCCGAGGGCCGTGGAGTTCGCGTGGACCAGCTCGAGCCACACGAAGGCGTAGAGGCCGATGGCGGCCGGCCAGTAGCCGAGCCGGGCCGGGTACTCGAACAGGCCCTGGTCGGGATCGCTGCCGGAGAGCTTCGCGAACAGCCAGTTGATGGAGCGGACCGGGCTGATCGCCTTCCACACCGGACCGAGCAGCACCGACGAAAGCGGTACGACGACCCACAGCAGCACGTAGAAGATGCCGAACACCGGGTTGGTGATCATGTCCTTGCCGAAGACGGCCGCGACCGCGGTGAAGACGAAGACCACGAACCCGAACACCCGCAGGAGCAACCGGAACCCGGTCGAGGTGACGATCCGGTTCAGCCACCCAGGTGCGGGCCGGCCGCTGGTGGCGGCGTCGAAGCGGGGCGTTCGCCAAGCGACCGCCAGCACCGTGAACGAGACGACGAGCGCGGCCACCGCGCCCGAGATGGCGAGCTCGAGCGAGATCGGGAGGTCCTGCTGGCCCCCGATCCCGTGGGCCTCGACGATGTAGTCCAAGACCTAGCGCACTTCGAGCTGGACGATGACCTGCTCGAGGTCGTGCGACTCGACGACGACCACGCCGGGCTTGTCGAACTCGATGGCGGGGAACTCCTCCTCGCCCTCGCCGTAGGCGAGCTCGTGCTCGGGCTCGGAGTGGATGTGGATCTCGCCGGGCTCGTCGGCCGCCACGACGAACTCGACCGGCTGGCCGGTCTCGACCTCGATGCGCTCGCCGTTCGGCGTCACCTCGCCGTCGGCGAACCGGACCTTGATGACCTTCGTCTCTGCGTCGCTTCCCTCGGAGCCGTCGTCGTCCCCGCATGCGGAGACGCCCGCCAGGGTGCACGTCATCACCGCTACCGTCGCCAGGATCCGGCGCATTCACTCCACCTCTACGCATCGCGGACATCGATGCCGCGATTGCGGCACACCTCTGTCAGAATCCCATGCGTCGCAAACGTGGTGGATGGGGGTCCGCGTGCAGGAAGGGTTGAGCCGATGAGCGAGCGGATCCGTCCGCGGGACCTGGCCTTCCTGACCGCAGAAACGCCTTCGGCCCCGCTGCACAACGCGACGATCGAGATCTTCGAGCCCGGCGACTCCGGGCTTCGACTACGACCGGCTGGTCGCGCTGATCCTGGACCGGATCTCGTTCGTGCCGCGCTACCGGCAGCGGGTGCGCACCGTGCCCGGCCGCCTCGCGACGCCGGTGTGGAGCGACGACGAGCAGTTCGACATCGGCTACCACGTACGCCGCTCCGCGCTGCCGCGCCCGGGGACGAACGACCAGCTCCGCGAGCTGGTCGCCCGGATCGTGTCCCGCCCCCTCGACCGGCACCGGCCGCTCTGGGAGATCTACTTCGTCGAGGGGCTCAGCCGAGGGCCGGGTGGCGCTGCTCTACAAGACCCACCAGGCCCTCGTCGACGGTGTCCACACCGTCGACCTCGGGCAGCTGCTGCTCGACGTCGCCCCGGAGCCCAAGGCCCTGGAGCCCGACGACTGGCGGCCGCTGCGAGCCCCGTCGCCTGCAGGGCTGGTCGTCGACGCGATCAAGGACTCGCTCGCCGAGCCGAGCACCCTGGTCGACACCGCGGTGGTGACCTCGGCAACGGTGCTGCGCAACGCCGGGGAGGCCGGCAAGCGGGTACGCCGGGTGGCGGCCGCGCTCTCGGGCCGACGCCCGGAGCGCACCACGCCGATCAGCGGACCGCTCTCCCACCAGCGCAGGGTGGTCACCGTCGACACCAAGCTCGCCGACCACCGCCGGGTCCGGGAGGCGCACGGCGGCACGATCAACGACGTCGTGCTCGCCACCGTCGCCGGCGGGCTGCGCGCGTGGCTGATGGCCCGCGCCGAGTCGATGAGCGGGCTGCGCCGGATCCACGCCGTGGTGCCCGTCTCGGTGATCGACGAGGAGCTCGAGGCGACCTCGCTCGGCAGCCAGATCGCCGCCCACTTCGTGGACCTGCCGATCGGCGAGTCCAGCCCGATCGTGCGCCTGCACCAGGTGTCCTACTCGTTCCAGGCGCACAAGGACACCGGTCGCGGGGTCGCCGCCAACCGGCTGGCCGGGATCGCCGGCTTCGCCCCGACGACGTTCCACGCGATCGGCTCGCGGGTGGCGGCGGAGGAGCTGCGCCGCGGCTACCAGCTCAGCGTCACCAACGTCCCCGGGCCGCAGTCGCCGCTGTACGCCGCCGGGGCGCGGATGGTCGGCACCTACCCGGTGCCGCCGCTGCTGCCGGGCCATCCGCTGGCGATCGCCGTGACGTCGTACGACGGCAAGGTGTTCTACGGGATCACCGCCGACCGCGACTGGCTGCCCGACGCCGACCTGCTCGGCACCTGCCTCACCGAGGCCCTCGACGAGCTGATCGACGCCTCCAGCGGCGGCCGGCAGCGGGCGCCGCGGGGCCGCAAGAAGCCGGCCGCGAAGAAGGCCCCCGAGCGCTGAGATCGGGCCTGTCCTACGCTCGCGGGTATGGACGCATCGACCACCCCTCCGGCTCCCGTCAACGAGCCGAACCTGACCTATGCGCCGGGCAGCCCGGAACGGGATGCCCTGGTCGCGGAGATCGACAAGCTGGAGCGCAAGCAGCACACCCTGCGCGGCGCACATCAACGGCCGGAAGCGGTCCGGCGGTGGCCGGGAGATCGCGGTGGTGCAGCCGCACGACCACCAGCACGTGCTGGGCACGTTCAAGAACTCCACCAGCCAAGGACGCGGAGGCGGCGGTGAAGGCCGCCGCCGATGCGGCGCCGGGGTGGCGGGACCTGCCGTTCGACGAGCGGGCCGCGGTGATCCTGAAGGCGGCGGACCTGTTGGCCGGGCCGTGGCGGCAGCGGATCAACGCCGCGACCATGCTGGGCCAGTCGAAGACCGCGTTCCAGGCCGAGATCGACTCCGCGTGCGAGCTGATCGACTTCTGGCGGTTCAACGTGCACTACGCCGCGCAGATCCTCGGTGAGCAGCCGATCCGCAACAGCCCCGGGATCTGGAACCGCACCGACCACCGGCCGCTGGAGGGGTTCGTCTACGCGATCACCCCGTTCAACTTCACCGCGATCGCCGGGAACCTGCCCACCGCGCCGGCGCTGATGGGCAACACGGTGCTGTGGAAGCCGTCGCCGACCCAGCAGCTGGCCGCCTCGCTGACCATGGAGCTGCTCGAGGAGGCCGGGATGCCGCCCGGGGTGATCAACATGCTCCCCGGGCGACGGGATCGAGGTCTCCAAGGTGGCGCTGGCGCACCGGGACCTGGCCGGGATCCACTTCACCGGCTCCACCGCGACCTTCCAGCACCTGTGGCAGACGGTCGGGGAGAACCTCACCGGCTACCGGTCCTACCCGCGGATCGTGGGCGAGACCGGCGGCAAGGACTTCATCGTCGCCCACCCCTCGGCCGACCCCGACGTGCTGCGGGTCGCGATGATCCGCGGTGCGTTCGAGTTCCAGGGCCAGAAGTGCTCGGCCGCGTCGCGGGCCTATGTGCCGAAGTCGGTGTGGCGGAAGATGCGCGACGGGTTCCTCGACGAGGTCGAGACGCTGCCGATGGGCGATGTCACCGACTTCAGCAACTTCATGGGCGCGGTGATCGACGACCGGGCCTTCGCGAAGCTGAAGAACGCGATCACCCGCGCCAAGCGGCAGAAGCACCTCACCGTGCTCGCCGGCGGCCAGACCGACGACTCCAAGGGCTACTTCGTCCGCCCCACCGTCGTCGCAGTCCACCGACCCGACCGACCAGATCTTCTCCACCGAGTACTTCGGCCCGCTGCTGGCCGTGCACGTCTACGACGACGACGCGGTTCGAGAAGGTCGTCGACCAGATGGAGTCCTTCGCGCCGTACGCGCTGACCGGCGCGATGATCGCCCAGGACCGCACCGCGATCGCCTGGGCCGCCGAGCGGCTCCGGTTCGCGGCCGGCAACTTCTACGTCAACGACAAGCCCACCGGCGCGGTCGTCGGCCAGCAGCCGTTCGGCGGTGCCCGCGCCTCGGGCACCAACGACAAGGCCGGCGCCGCGGTCAACCTGCTCCGCTGGACCTCACCTCGGTCGATCAAGGAGACCTTCGTGCCCGCCCAAGGACCACCGCTACCCACACATGGGCTGAGGCTGGGCCATTGATCCCGTGGCACCTGGGGGCGATGCACCCCATCGAGCAGGCCCTGACGTTCGCCTTGGCGTTCGGGCCGTTCCTGGTGCTCGGGATCGTGATCGCCATCCGCCGCCGGATGGACCGGGTCGAGGAGGAGCGCGAGCGGCAGAACGGTGGTTAGGAGGTTGCGCAGCACCGCTCGAAACGACCGGTGCGACCACCGTTCGCGACCTCCGAGGCTTCGACCGCATGTGCGAGCGCGCCTTCCTCAACCGCCGAGTCAGCGGCTGAGGTAGTCGCGGCCGACCTTGTTCTCGGCCTTGAGCGCCTTGAGCATCAGGCCGGAGAGCAGGTCCTCGAGCTTGCCGCCGAGCAGCGGGATGCCGACCTTGATGCTCAGGTCGATGGTCTCGGTCGTGACTCCGTGTGCCTCGTCGATCCGGGCGGTGCCGGTCATGTCGCCGGGCTTGCCGGGGATGGACACCGAGATGTCGCCGAGCAGCGGCGTGGACCAGATCTCTCGCTGGACGATGTTGGTCTCCTCGCCGACGATCCGCTTCGCGAACGACGGTACGCCGGAGGTGCGCTGCCACTGGTCGATGGTCACGTGCATTCCCTCGCCGACCGGCTCGATCACCACGGTCTTGCGGATCACGCGCTGGAAGTCGCAGACCTCCTCGCGGAACGCCGGGTCGGCGAGCATCGCGGCCACCGCCTCGGCCGGCGCGTCGTAGGTGAGCTCGTGGCGCAGCCGGGTGGTCACTTGTTGTCCTGCAGCCAGGCCCGTCCGACGGTGTGCTCCATCCGGAAGCCCGACTCGATGCTGTCGGCCATCACCTTCTCGAGCTTGCCGCCCACCAGGGGCACCTTCACCTTGATGTCGAGCTCGACGATCTCGACGGTGCCGTCGCCGTCGGGGGCGAGGGAGATCGTGCCGGTGGCCGAGGTCGGCTTGCCGGGCGCGGTGATCGAGAGCGATCCGGAGGTGTGGCTGCTCCACTCCTCGGTCATCACCGCCTGCGTGGTGTCGCCGGCGATCTTCTTGGCGATCGCGGGCAGGCCCTGGGTGTTCTGCACCTGGTCGTTGACCAACGTGAACCCGTCGTCCGTCGGCGTCAGGCGTACGTCGACCGAGACGACCTCCTGCGCCTCGGCGACCTGCTCGCGGAAGGCCGGGTCGGACAGCATCGCGAACACCTCGTCGGGGCTCGCGTCGTAGGACAGCTCGGTGCGGAACTCCATGGCGCACATCATGCACGGCGTCACCGCGGGGTACGTTCGCGCCCATGAGCCGAGCAGTTCGTGTCCTTCGGCGAGCAGGGCGCCCAGCTGACCTACGGCAGCTACCTGCGGCTGCCGCAGCTGCTGGACGCCCAGCACCTGGAGTCCGACCCGCCGGCGCACGACGAGCTGCTGTTCATCACGATCCACCAGGTCTACGAGCTGTGGTTCAAGCAGCTCCTGCACGAGGTCGGTGCCGCCCGCGACGCGATGATGGTCTCGACGGGCTCGACGAGCAAGGGGCTGTGGTGGGCCCAGCACCTGCTGCAGCGGGTGCACGTGATCGAGCGGGTGCTGGTCCAGCAGATCGACGTGCTCGAGACGATGACGCCGCAGGACTTCCTGGAGTTCCGGCAGCGGCTGGCGCCGGCCAGCGGGTTCCAGTCGGTGCAGTTCCGCGAGCTGGAGTTCCTGTCCGGCGCCAAGGACCCGTCGTTCGTCGACCGCTTCCGCGGGCTGACCGACGCACGAGCAGGACGCGGCTGCGCGCGCCGCCTGGAGGAGCCGACGCTCTGGGACGCGTTCCTCGCCGTCCTCGACGCGGCCGGGCCTGCCCGCCGACACCGACGAGGCGGTGGCCGAGTCGCTGCGCAGCGTCGCGCACGACCGGTCCAGCCACGCCGCGATCTGGGCGCTGGCCGAGGCGCTGCTCCAGCACGACGAGCTGGCGGCCAACTGGCGCGCCCGGCACGTGGTGATGGTCGAGCGGATGATCGGCAGCAAGTCCGGCACCGGCGGCTCGAGCGGCTCGACGTACCTCCGCAGCCGGCTGCCGCTGCGCTACTACCCGCTGCTCTGGGACCTGCGCTCGCTCTGACCGGCTCGTGGACACGGACTAGTGTCTCGGCACAGGCGTGTCAGACGATCGACGCAGGATGTGGACAAGACCGAGCTCATCGACAAGGCCACCGACCTGGCCAAGCACGGACGCGGCACCGGTGGCCCGCCCGCACGACCAGGTCGACGCTCTGCTCCATGCCTACTACCGCCACGTCGCCCCCGAGGACATCGTCGACCGCTCCGACGTCGACGTGTACGGCGCCCTCGCGTCGCACTACAAGCTGGCGCTCGACCGCCCGCAGGGCACCGCGCAGGTGCGCGTGTTCACGCCCGACGCTGAGCGAGCACGGCTGGTCCGCGAGCGGTCACTCCGTCGTCGAGGTCGTCGTCGACGACATGCCGTTCCTCGTCGACTCGCTGACCATGGAGCTGTCCCGGCAGCTGCGCGGCGTGCACGTGGTCATCCACCCGCAGCTTCGACGTGCGTCCGCGACATCGCCGGCGCGCTGCAGAGCGTGCGCCCCGGTCGAGGACGGCTCGAGCATGCCGGCGGGCGAGGCGGTCCGCGAGTCGTGGATGCACGTCGAGATCGACCGGATCCGCGAGGGCGACGACCCCGCGGCGATCGTCGACCACGTCCAGCGGGTGCTGCGCGACGTGCGCGAGGCGGTCGAGGACTGGGACAAGATGCACGCCCAGGTCGCCGCCGTCGTCGCCGAGCTCAGCGAGCGACCCGCCGCCCGCTCGACGCCGAGGAGGTCGCGGCAGGCCGGGCGAGCTGCTCGAGTGGCTCGCCGACGACCACTTCACGTTCCTCGGCTACCGCGAGTACCGCCTCGAGCGCGAGGGCGACGACGACGTACCTGCGCGCCATCCCCGGCACCGGCCTCGGCATCCTGCGCGCCGACCAGGAGATGTCCGAGTCGTTCGGCCGGCTCCCCGAGACGGTGAAGGCCAAGGCCCGCGAGAAGACGCTGCTCGTGCTGACCAAGGCCAACTCGCGGTCGACCGTGCACCGGCCGGCCTACCTCGACTACGTCGGGCGTCAAGACGTTCGACGACGACGGCGAGGTCGATCGGCGAGCGCCGCTTCCTCGGCCTGCTCTCGAGCGCGGCCTACACCGAGTCGCTGCTGCGCATCCCGCTGCTGAGGGAGAAGGCGCGGGCGGTGCTCAAGCGCAGCGGGTTCGACCCGCGCAGCCACGGCGGCAAGGCCCTGATGGACACCCTGGAGACCTATCCCCGCGACGAGCTGTTCCAGACGCCCGGTCGACGAGCTGGTGCCGATGGCCGAGGCCGCGATGCACGCGCGGGAGCGCCGCGCAGCTGCGGCTGTTCATCCGCCGCGACACCTACGGCCGCTACGTCTCGTGCCTCGTCTACCTGCCGCGCGACCGCTACAACACCAGCGTCCGCGAGAGGTTCGCGCAGCTCCTGCAGGAGCGGCTGGGCGCGCGAGTCCGTCGAGTTCAACGTCAGCATCGGCGAGTCCACGACTGGCGCGGGTGCACTTCGTCGTGCACCTGCCCAAGGGCGAGGCGATGCCCGACGTCGACATCCACGACCTCGAGCGCCGGCTGGCGGAGGCCTCCCGCTCGTGGCACGACGACTTCACCGCGGCCGTGATCGCCGAGTACGGCGAGGAGACGGGCGCCACGCTCAGCCGCCGCTACCTCGACTCGTTCCCGGAGGCCTACAAGGAGGACTTCGCCCCGCGCACCGCCGCGGTCGACCTGGGCCGGCTGGAGGCGATCGAGGGCGACGAGGGCATCGACCACTCGCTCTACCAGCGACCTCGACGCCGGCGAGCGGCGAGGCCCGGCTCAAGGTCTTCCGGATCGGCCCGCCGCTGTCGCTCTCGGAGATGCTGCCGACGCTGTCGTCGATGGGCGTCGAGGTCGTCGACGAGCGGCCCTACGTGCTCGACGGCCTGGCCGCGCCCCTCGCACATCTACGACTTCGGGCTGCGCTACGACGGCAGCGCTGCCGGAGAACGCGCGGGAGCTCTTCCAGGACGCGTTCCGGGCGGTCTGGGACGGCCACAACGAGATCGACGGGTTCAACGCGCTGGTGCTCGGCGCCGCGCCTGACCTGGCGGCAGGCGACGCTGCTGCGGGCCTACGCGAAGTACCTGCGGCAGGGCAACTCGCCGTTCGCGCAGGACTACATCGAGGACGCGCTCGGCAGCAACGTCGACATCACCCGGCTGCTGGTCCAGCTGTTCGAGGCGAGGTTCGACCCGAGCCGGCGGCACGACCGGGCGACGACCCGGGCGCGCACCGAGAAGCTCGAGTCGCTCGAGGAGCGGATCCTGCTCGCGCCTCGACGACGTGGCCAGCCTCGACCACGACCGGATCCTGCGGTCCTACCTCACCCTGATCAAGGCGACCCTGCGCACCAACTACTTCCAGCCGGACAGCGACGGGCGGCCCCAAGCCCTACATCTCGCTGAAGCTCGAGCCCTCCGCGATCCCGGAGCTGCCCGAGCCGCGGCCCCGGTTCGAGATCTTCGTCTACTCGCCGCGCGTCGAGGGCGTGCACCTGCGGTTCGGCGCGGTCGCGCGCGGTGGCCTGCGCTGGTCCGACCGCCGCGACGACTTCCGGACCGAGGTCCTCGGCCTGGTCAAGGCGCAGATGGTCAAGAACACCGTGATCGTGCCGGTGGGCGCCAAGGGCGGCTTCTTCTGCAAGCAGCTGCCCGACCCTGTCGGACCGCGAGGCCTGGATGGCCGAGGGCATCGCCTGCTACAAGACGTTCATCTCCGGCCTGCTCGACATCACCGACAACCTGGTCGAGTCCGAGTCGGTGCCGCCGCGCGACGTGGTCCGGCACGACGGCGACGACACCTACCTGGTGGTCGCCGCCGACAAGGGCACCGCGACGTTCTCCGACATCGCCAACGGCGTGGCGATCGACTACGGCTTCTGGCTCGGCGACGCGTTCGCCAGCGGCGGCTCGGTCGGCTACGACCACAAGGCGATGGGCATCACCGCCCGCGGCGCGTGGGTGTCGGTGCAGCGGCACTTCCGCGAGATGGGCATCGACTGCCAGACCGAGGACTTCACCTGCGTCGGCATCGGCGACATGTCCGGCGACGTGTTCGGCAACGGCATGCTGTGCTCGGAGCACATCCGGCTGGTCGCCGCCTTCGACCACCGCGACATCTTCCTCGACCCCACGCCGGACGCCGCAGTCGTCGTACGCCGAGCGCCGGCGGCTGTTCGAGCTGCCGCGGTCGAGCTGGCAGGACTACGACGCGTCGCTGATCTCCGAGGGCGGCGGGGTCTTCCCGCGCTCGCAGAAGTCGATCAAGCTGAACGACCCGATCCGCAGCGGCGCTGGGCATCGACGACTCCGTGGAGGCGATGACGCCCGCCGAGCTGATGAAGGCGATCCTGCTCGCGCCGGTCGACCTGCTCTGGAACGGCGGCATCGGCACCTACGTGAAGGCCTCCCGCGAGAGCCACGGCGACGCGGGCGACAAGGCCAACGACGCGATCCGGGTCGACGGCCGAGACCTGCGGGCGAAGTGCGTCGGTGAGGGCGGCAACCTCGGGCTCACCCAGGCGGGCCGGATCGAGTACGCCCTCGACGGGCGGCCGGATCAACACCGACTTCATCGACAACTCCGCCGGCGTCGACACCTCCGACCACGAGGTGAACATCAAGATCCTGCTCGACCGCGTGGTCCGCGACGGCGACCTCACCGAGAAGCAGCGCAACAAGGTGCTCGCCGGGATGACCGACGAGGTCGCCCACCTGGTGCTCCGGGACAACTACGAGCAGAACCTCTCGCTGGCCAACGCGGCGGCGAACGCACCGGGGCTGCTGCACGTGCACGAGTTCTGGATGAAGAAGCTCGAGTCCGACGGCATCCTCAACCGCGAGCTCGAGGGGCTGCCGTCGAGCCGGGAGGTCCGGCAGCGCCTGGAGCGCAAGGAGGGGCTGACCGTCCCCGAGCTGTCGGTGCTGATGGCCTGGACCAAGATCGTGCTGGCCGACGAGCTGCTCGAGTCGGACCTGCCCGACGACCCCTACCTCGACCTGGACCTGAAGGCCTACTTCCCGACGGAGATCCGGGAGGGGTTCGAGGAGCAGATCACCGAGCACCCGCTGCGCCGGCAGATCATCGTGACCCAGGTGGTCAACGACCTGGTCAACGGCGCCGGGCTCACGTTCTGGCCGCGGCTGGCGGGGGAGACCGGCGCGACCCCGGCCGAGCTGACCCGGGCCAACTTCGTGGCGCGCGAGATCTTCGGCTCGCTGCCGCTGCGCCAGGAGCTCGAGAAGTACGACAACAAGCTCGACGCCGGCGTCCAGACCCAGATGCGCCTGGAGATGCGCACCCTGGTCGAGCGGGCCTCGCGGTGGCTGATCAACAACCGCCGGCCGCCGCTGGACAGCCAGGGCACCGTCGACGCGTTCGCGGGGCCGGTGCAGGCGGCGATGGGTGCGCTGCCGGACCTGATGACCGGTCGCGAGCTCGCGGCGTACGAGCGACGCCGCGACGCGCTGATGAAGCGCGACGTGCCGGAGGACCTGGCCGGCCTGGTGGCGACCTTCCCGCCGGCGTACATGCTGCTGAACGTGATCGAGATCGCCCAGCGCGACTCGCTGGACGCCGAGGACGTCGCCCGCGTGCACTTCGCGCTCGGCGAGCGGCTCGGCCTGCCCGTCGCTGGTGCAGCGGATCCTCGGCCTGCCGCGCGACGACCGGTGGCAGACGATGGCCCGTGCCGCGCTGCGCGACGACCTGCACTCGGTGCACGCGCAGCTCACGTCGCAGGTGCTGCTCACGACCGACGCCGACCAGCCCTCCCCCGCCCGGATCGCGGAGTGGGAGGAGGAGGACGCGGTCATCGTCGAGCGGGCCACCGAGACGCTGGGCGAGATCTGCGCCGACGAGAACGCCGACCTGGCCCGGATGTCCGTGGGCCTCCGCGTGGTGCGCGGGCTGCTTGCGAACCGGCTAGCCCTCAGCGCGCTGGGAGGGCGGCCAGCACCAGGTCCGGGAAGTCGGTCATCAGGCCGTCGACGCCGGCAGCCGCCAGCGCGGCGACCTGGGCGGCCAGGTCGCCGTGGGCGTCCGGGTCCTCGCCGCTCCGCAGGTCCGTGGGCAGGAACCGGTTCTCCGCGCGCAGCGTGAACACCGACACCTCGAGGCCGGCCTCGTGGGCGTCGTCGACCAGGGTCGTGGGCGCCGCGGTGGCCCCGTCGCGGTCCAGCGGGAACACCAGCGTGGTGTGCACGCCGACCTGCGCGGCGTACGAAGAGATCGTGCGCAGCTCGGCAGGCGCGACCAGGTCGCCGAAGGTGCGCGGGTCGTCGAGCGTGAACAGGTCGGCGGGCCGCTTCAGCGGCTCCTCCAGGAGCTGCATGAGCGGCAGCCGGTGCGCTCGGCCAGCTGGGTGAGCGCGGTGGGCTCGAAGCACTCGAGTACGACGTCGGCGTCCGGGCCGTCGAGGCCGCGCGACCCGAGGTCCGCCAGCACCGCGTCGAGGATCGGCAGCCCGATGCCGTGGAAGTACTGCGGGTGCTTGATCTCGATCAGCAGCGGGAGCGGGCGGGACCGCCGTACCTCCAGGACCAGGTCGAGGGTCTCGACCAGCGTCGGGACCCCCTCCCTCCCGTCGTACGTCGCGCTCTCCGGCCGGGTCCTCCGCAGCCGCTCGCGGGCCCGCAGCGTGCGGACCTCCGCGAGGGTGAGGTCCTCGCTGAACCACCCGGTGTCCTGCGACCGGCCGCCGACCTGCCGGGTGACCCGGCGGTCGGCGAGCTCGGGATGGTCGGCCACGTCGGTGGTGGCCCGGAGCTGGTGCTCGTGCCGGCAGACGACCTGGCCGTCCGCGGTCATCACCACGTCGACCTCGAGGGCGTCGGCGCCGAGCTCGACCGCCAGCGCGTAGGCGCCCAGGGTGTGCTCCGGCCGGTAGCCGCTCGCGCCGCGGTGCGCGATCACGACCGGGCGGGCGCTCATGACCGACATCCTCACGTGACGCAGCTCGGCCCCGCCGCAGGCGCGACGAGGCACCGCACTAGCCTGACCCGCGTGACCGAGCTCCCTCTCGGCGTCGCCGAGATCGTCAAGAAGACGCACGCCGGCCGGCTGAAGGCGGTGCCCGCGGTCGAGGAGGCACTGACCCGGATCGCCGAGCGCGACCCCGACCTGAACGCCTTCTCGGTGGTCCGCCGTGAGGAGGCGTCGGCCGACGCGGTCGCCGTCGACAAGGTCCGGAAGGCCGACCGCGGCCCGCTGCACGGCGTACCCATCGCGATCAAGGAGGAGCTCGACGTCGAGGGGTGCGTGACCACCTTCGGCGGCGAGGCCAACTCGACGCCGGTCGCCGCGGACGGCGAGGTGGTGCGCCGGCTCCGCGCCGCGGGCGCGGTCGTCGTCGGCAAGACGAACATGCCGGAGTTCGGCGCCTTCCCCTACACCGAGTCGGCGTCGCGCGGGCTGACCCGCAACCCGTGGGACCGCACCCGCTCGCCCGGCGGCTCCAGCGGTGGTACGGCGGCGGCGGTCGCCTCCGGCCTGGTGCCGGTCGGGATGGGCGGCGACGGTGGCGGGTCGATCCGGATCCCCGCGGCCTGCTGCGGGCTGTTCGGCCTGAAGCCGCAGCGCGGCCGCGTGACCACTGCTCCCCACGCCGACCTCTGGTGGGCGCTGGGCACGGTCGGGCCGCTCACTCGCAGCGTCCTGGACTCCGCGATGGTCTACGACGTCATCCGCGGCAACCTCGACACCGACCTCTACCGGGCCGGTGAGTCCGGGTCGTTCGTCGAGGCCGCGACCACGGAGCCCGGCCGACTGCGGATCGGCTGGTCCATCAAGCCGGTCTCGCGCGGCATCCGGCCCGACCCGATCCACGTCCGCGCCGTCGAGGACACCGCCCGGCTGCTCGCCGACCTCGGGCACGACGTACGCGAGATCGACCCGCGGTACCCCGACCCCACCGCGGCGTTCGTGCCGCAGTACTTCGCCGGCATCCGGGCCGAGGCCGACGAGGTCGAGCACTACGAGCGGCTCGAGCGCCGGACCCGTGAGACCTACCGGCTCGGCTCCTGGGTGACCCCGCGCGTGATCTGCAGGCGGCGCTCCGGTCGACCGAGCGGGTCTCGGCCAAGGCCAACCGGGTGTTCGACGACGTCGACGTGCTGCTGACCCCGGCGATCGCGCACCGCCCGCCGCGGGTCGGCATCCTCGACGGCCGCGGCACCGTGGCCTCGATGCTGCTGGCGATGCCGGCCATCGCCTACGCCGCGCTGTGGAACGTCGCCGGCAACCCCGCCGCGTCCGTGCCCTGCGGGCCGGCCGACGACGGGCTCCCGGTCGGCATCCAGCTGGTCGGCCGCACCGACGGGGAGACCACCCTGCTCAGCCTGGCCGCCCAGATCGAGAAGGCCCGGCCGTGGCCCAAGGTCGCGCCGTCCTAGCCGAAAGTCGCAAGCGACCTCTTGGCTCCGTGTGATGGGCTCTCCGTCGTGACTGCGATCGAAGCCGTCGACCTGGTCAAGACCTACGGCGACCTCCGAGCCGTCGACGGGGTGACCCTCGAGGTCGCGGAGGGCGAGTTCGTCGGCATCCTCGGACCCAACGGCGCCGGCAAGACCACCCTCCTGGAGATGATCGAGGGGCTGCGCCGACCCGACGCCGGCACCGCCCGGGTGCTGGGCGAGGAGGTGTGGCCGCGCAACCCCGGGCTGTTGCCCCGGATCGGCGTACAGCTGCAGGCCTCGTCGTTCTTCGAGCGGCTCACCGCGCGCGAGCAGATCCGCACCTTCGCGGCGTTGTACGACGTGCCCGTCGCCACCGCGGACGAGTGGCTGGAGGTGGTCGGCCTGGTCGACAAGGCCGACACCCGGGTCGAGGACCTGTCCGGCGGGCAGGCGCAGCGGCTCTCGATCGCCTGCGCGCTGGTGCACGACCCCGAGGTGCTGTTCCTCGACGAGCCGACCGCCGCGCTCGACCCGCAGGCCCGGCGCAACCTGTGGGACCTGCTCTCCGGGCTCAACGACTCCGGCCGCACCGTGGTCCTGACCACGCACTACATGGACGAGGCCGAGGCGCTCTGCGACCGGGTCGCGATCATGGACCACGGCCGGATCCTCGAGGTCGGCACCCCGGCCGCGCTGGTGCGCGGCCTCGACGCCCCCGCCCGGATCACCGTCGCCCCCGGCACGCTCGGGATCGACGACGCCCGCGAGATCGCCGGCGTCGACGAGGCGAGCGAGTCCGTCGACGGCGTCGTCCTCACCACCCGGAGCCCCGCCCAGGTGGTCGCCCGGCTGGCCGAGCAGGACCAGCTCGACGGCGTACGCGTGCACACCGGCACGCTCGAGGACGTCTTCCTCGCGCTCACCGGGCGGGAGTACCGCGCGTGAGCCACCGCACGACGCTTCTGGGCGCTCTCCCTCGCGATCCTGCGCGGCTTCATGCGCGACAAGGCCGCGGTGTTCTTCGCGATCGTGTTCCCGCTGATGTTCCTGGTGCTGTTCGGCGCGATCTTCTCCGACCAGGACCAGTCCAAGGTCGACCTGATCCAGGTGGGCGACGTCTCCCTCGTCGACGACCTCCCCGCGCCGGCGAAGGAGGCCTTCGACGACACCTTCGAGGTGACGAAGTCCGACGACCTCGACGATGCGCTGGAGGAGGTGCGCAAGGGCGACGCCGACGTCGCGATCGAGCAGCGCGGCGACACCCTGATCGCGCACTACACGCAGACCGAGCAGGTGAAGGCGGCGATCACCCAGGGCACCCTGCGCGCCTTCGTCGACGGCTCCAACGTGGCCGCCACCGGGCAGCCACCGAAGTACGACTTCCAGGCCGACCGGGTCGAGGACGACTCGCTGACGACGATCCAGTTCGTCACTCCCGGCCTGCTCGGCTGGGCGGTCGCGATGAGCGCCAGCTTCGGCGCCGCGGCGACCCTGCAGGGCTGGCGACAGTCCAAGCTGCTGCGCCGGCTCCAGCTGTCCCCGGCCTCCACCCGCACCATCGTCGGCGCCCGGGTGTCGGTCACGGTGGCGGTCGCCCTCGGTCAGATGGCGATCTTCCTCGGCCTCGGCGTGGCCGCCTTCGGACTCACGCTCACCGGCGCGTGGTGGATGGCGATCCCGTTGCTGGTGGTGGGCACCCTGTGCTTCATGGCCATCGGTCTGCTCGCCGGCGCGATCGCGAAGACGACCGAGGGCGCGGTCAACATGGCCAACTTCTTCGTGCTGCCGATGGCGTTCCTGAGCGGCTCGTTCTTCCCGCTCGACGCGGCTCCCGCGTGGCTCCAGGCCGTGTCCAACCTGCTCCCGCTCAAGTGGCTCAACGAGGGCATGCTGGACGTGATGGTGCGCGGCGAACCCGCGTCCGCGGCGCTCCTCCCGATGGCGATCCTGGCCGGCTTCGCCCTCGTCGTGACCCTGCTGGCGGCGAGGCTGTTCCGCTGGGAGACGACCTAGCCGCGAGCGGCCTCGACGCCGCCACCCGCGACAGCACCGCCGCGAAGCCGCTACCTCCTGGGAATCGCCCTCGGGTGCTACCGGGCGCCGTCGTGGCCAGCAGCGACCGCGACACCGACGTGGAGCAGAGATCATGACCACTCTTCGCGTCGTGCGCCCTGCCCGCGTGCGAACGCCGATCCAGGTCGCCACCACGGCAGTGGGTGCGGCGTTCCTCGCCCTCGGGCTCCTCGGGTTCGTCCCCGGCATCGTGAGCGACTACGACAGATCGGTCCTGCACAACCTGTTCCACGTGGCCTTCGGCGTTGCCGGACTGGCGCTGGCCCGCACCCACCTGGCCGGGGCGTTCCTGCTGTGCGGGGGAGCGGTCCACCTGGTCCTCTGGTTCTACGGCGTGGTCATGCACGGGTCCGACGCCAACGTCGTACCGCTCAACGACGCGGACAACTGGGTGCACCTCGGGATCGCGGCCGTCGATGATCACCCTGGGCCTGGCCCTGGAGCCATCGCCCCGGTCGCCGGCTAGGGGCGACGAGACGCGCCGTCGACGATCTCCTGGGCGATCTCCTTGAGCTTGACGTGTCGCGTGCTGCTCAGGCGGACGAGGTGCTCGAACGCCGTCTCCGCATCGACGTGGCGGTCGGCCATCACGATGCCCTTCGCCTGATCGATCACCGCTCGCGACTCGAGCGCCCGGCCCAGGTCCGAGGCCAGCTGTTCGAGCTCCTGCTTGAGGCCGAGCTCGAACAGGACGGCTGCCACGGTGGAGGCCATCAGCTCGGCGTCCTCGCGCAGGCGCGGCGGCCACAGGGGCTCGGACACGTAGACCGTGAGCGCTCCCACCAGGTCCTCGCCGACCTCGAGCGGCACCGACATCGCTCCCTGCAGGGCGTCCGGGGCGCATTCGGCGAGCCGCGGCCACCGCGGGTCGTGGCGCAGGTCGTGGCTCTCGACGGTGATCCCGGTAGCGAACGCGGTCGTGCACGGGCCTTCGCCCGCAGCGAGCTGGGCACCGTCGAAGGTCTGCGCGACCTGCGACGTCGAGGCCAGCGCCGTCGGCGCGTCCGGGGGCCCGACGGACAGGCTCACGGACGTGGCCGGCCCGAGGCTCTCCTGGCAGATGCCGGCCGCCCGGGTGAGTGCCTCCTGCGGGTCGGAGACCGTGGTCGGGAGCAGGGCCAGCCGGTTGAGGGCCTCCGGCACCGCCACTCCGGTGCTCGCGCCCGGTCGCTCGGTAGCCGCGCCGACGAGCAGCATCCAGGTGATCTCGGGTGACGGGCCCGGGCAACCGCGAGACGAACATCTCCGCGCTCGTCGCGTGCAGGTTCCGGCCTCGAAGGCTCACGACCCGGCGGAAGCTGGCGCCGTCGCGGACCAGCGTTGACAAGGAGACGTCGGAGGTCGCTGCGGTCCTCGGGTGCGACCAGCGCAATGAGCGGCTTGCCCACCAGCCGCGCCACGCGCATCTGGACCAGGGCCGCGGCCGACGCGTTGACCGACCGGATGACGCCCGCGGAGTCGGTCATCAGCACCGGCACGGGCAGCATCGCCGTCATCCGCTCGTGCTGCCAGCGCAGCAGGTGCTGACCCTCGAGAGCTGGGTGATCTGGTCCTGCTGGACCCGGACCTCTTCGTCAGCGACCCGCAGCTCCTCGTACGCCGTCTCGAGTTCCTGCACCAGGGTCTCGCTCGCATCGTCGAGGTTCGTCAGCTCGAGCGCCTGGATCCGTTCCTGCGCGGCCTCCATCTCGGCAGCGCGCTGCTCCGAACTAGCGGATTCTGTGGGCTCTGCCGACTCCATGGGACCCCGCTCCTCCGGTGGATGGTCAGGTGGGTATCCCGTTCCCCTCACCAGCATGATGCACCCCGGCCGACTCGTGGACGCGGTCGCCGACGGGGTCGAGGCGCTGCGCCGACGCTCGTGGGCACCTTCCGGCCGATATCATCTTCGCGGGGCGTGCTGGTGTTCGACCGACGTACCTCGACCACCTGCGAGACGCACCCGGACGAGTTCACGCAGCTCTTCAACACCATCCTGATCAACGTCACCGGCTTCTTCCGGGACCCGGACGCATGGGCCTACCTGCGCGAGGAGATCGTCCCCGACCTGCTGCGCCGCCGGGAGGCCAGGCGAGCCGGTCCGGGTCTGGAGCGCCGGCTGCGCCTCGGGCGAGGAGGCCTACAGCGCTGGCGATGGTCCTCGCCGACGCAGCTCGGCGTCGAGGAGTTCCGCGACCGGGTGAAGATCTACGCCACCGACGTCGACGAGGAGGCGCTTGCCCAGGCCCGCCAGGCGTCGTACTCGCTCCACGACGCTCGAGCCGGTCCCGCCCGAGCTCCGCGAGGCGTTACTTCGAGCCGCAGCGGCGACCGGTTACGTGTTCCGCAAGGAGCTGCGCCGGGCGGTGATCTTCGGCCGGAACGACCTCGTCCAGGACGCGCCCGATCTCCCACGTCGACCTGCTGGCCTGCCGCAACACGCTCATGTACTTCAACGCCGAGACCCAGGCCCACATCCTCAACCGCTTGCACTTCGCCCTCCGCCACGACGGCGTCCTGTTCCTCGGGCAAGGCGGAGATGCTGCTCAGCCACGCTGCCCTCCTTCCGGGCCCTGGAGCTCAAGCAACGCGTCTTCACGAAGATCCGCGACCGAGAACCGCGACCGTCGGATGCTGATCACGCCGGCCGGGGAGGAGCCCAACGCCTCCGGCGGGCATTCCCCGGAGCGGCTGGGACGTGCCGCGCTCGATGTCGCTCGGCGTCCCCCCAGCTGGTCCTGGACGAGGAAGGCCGGTTGGTGGTGAGCAACCACCGAGCGATGCACCTGTTCGGACTGAGCCCTCGTGACATCGGACGGCCGTTCCAGGACCTGGAGGTCTCCTACCGCCCGGTCGAGCTGCGCACCCACCTGGATGATGCGGTGCAGCAGCGTCGGTCCGTCTGGATGCGCGACGCCCAGCTGCTGCGCGGGGGCGCCGACCCTGTCTTCCTGGACATCCAGTTCGTCCCGCTGGCCGACGAGCAGGGCAAGCACTCTCGGGGTCACGATCATCTTCAACGACGTCACTTCAGTACCGCCAGCTGCAGCAGGAGCTCGAGTACACCAACCGCCAGCTCGAGACGGCCTACGAGGAGGCGAACGCGGCAACCGCTCGTCTCGACCCAGATGGCAGGTGCATCGACTGGCCCCACTCCACGTCGGATGCTCCACCGCCCAGGGGGCGCCATCGAGGGCGGTGACGTCGGCGGTCCGCGGCGAGGACGGCGCGCAGCCGCGCGATGCTGATGATGGACGTCGACGACGCGCCGCCCGTGATTCAGACGGCCTATTTTCAGCGCCGAGCACCGACGTTAGGCTGGCGGCTCGGCGACGGTTGAGCAGCGGCCGTCGGACACACGGTAGGGCCAGTACGTGGAGGCCACGTTCTCGATCTCGAGCATCGGCGACATCGCGGTGCTGCACTGTCATGGGGAGCTCGACCTCGCCGCCCGCTTGGACTTCGCGGGTCGCTTGGCCGACCTGTCCGTGACCGATGCCTCCCGCATCGTGGTCGACCTCGGCGGGACCACCTTCATCGACTGCGGCTCGGTAGGTGTGCTCGAGGCGTTCGCCCAGCTGCTCGGCCCCGCACGTCGGCTGGTGGTGGCCTGTCCACCCGGCCTTGCTCGCCGGGTGCTGGCCATCACCGACTACGACGAGCTGAACACCGTGGTGCCCACGCTGGCCGACGCCGTCGCACGCGCACCGCGGCGGGGTTAAGAGTCCCACCGCACGCTGAGGTGATTACCCGCAAGGCTCCCCGACACCCGCGCTAGTCAGTAGGCTCTTGCCGACCCGGCGAGAGGGACGGCGCATGTACGACATCAGCACGATCCTGGCCGAGCTGGCAGCCATCATCGTGCTGGCCCGGACGACGGGCTGGCTGTTCACCAAGGTGGGTCAGCCCGCGGTCGTCGGCGAGATCACCGCCGGCATCATGCTCGGTCCCAGCATCCTGGGCACCGACCTGAGCGAGACCCTCTTCCCGTTGGACACCCGGCCCTACCTTGCGGTGCTGGCGAGCCTCGGTCTGGTGCTGTTCATGTTCGTGGTCGGCCTCGAGCTGGACACCTAGCTGATCAAGGGCAACGGCCGGGTCGCGGGTTCGGTCTCGGTCGCCTCGATCCTGTTGCCGTTCACGCTCGGTTTCGGCCTCGCCGTACATCCTCCGCGACGACCACCAGCAGTCCGACGGGTTCTGGCCGTTCGCGCTCTTCATCGGCGCAGCGATGTCGGTGACGGCGTTCCCGGTGTTGGCCCGGATCCTCACCGACCGCAAGATGCATCGCACCGAGACCGGCGGGATAGCGCTCGCCTGCGCTGCCACCGACGACATCCTTGCGTGGACGCTGCTCGCCGTCGTGATCGCGATCGGCGGTGGTGAGGGGGAGGAGCACGGGTGGCTGGTCTTCCTCGCGGTCCCGTTCGCACTGTTCGCGCTGCTGGTGGTGCGGCCCCAGCTCACCCGCCTCACCGCAGCCTACGAGCGGGCGGGTCGGCTGACACCCGGCATCATGTCGCGTGGTCCTGGTCGGGCTGCTGCTCTTCGCCGCGGCGACCGAGTACCTCCACGTGCACTACATCTTCGGCGCGTTCCTGTTCGGCGCGATCATGCCGCACGAGGGAGCGGCCGCCCTCCGCCACGAGATCCTGATCCGGCTCGAGCAGATCTCGGTGCTGCTGCTGCTGCCGGTGTTCTTCCTGCTGTCCGGACTCAACGTCAACATCCGCGGGCTGTCGGGCGAGAACGTCGTGCAGCTGATCGCTGATCCTGGCGGTCGCGATCGGCGGCAAGTACGTCGGGGCGTACCTCGGCGCCCGCTCCGCCGGCGTACCGCACTGGCAGGCCAACTCGCTCGGCATCCTGATGAACACCCGCGGCCTCACCGAGCTGGTGATCCTGAACGTCGGCCGCGAGCTGGGCCTGATCGGTGACACGCTGTTCACGATGATGGTGGTGATGGCCCTGGTCACCACCCTCATGACCGGGCCGCTGCTCACCCGGGCCTATCCGAAGCGGCGGGTCGCCCGCGACATCGCCGAGGCGGAGCGGGCCGCCCTGGGCGACACGGTGACGACCAGGGCGCTCGTGGTGGCGAGACCCGAGACGGACAGCTCGACGTTGGTCGAGGTCGCGTTCGGTCTGCTGGGCGCCACCCGGCCCGCGGAGGTCGTGGTCGCAGCCCTGGAGCCGCAGAAGGAGAAGCTCGAGATGGGCAGCGGGCTCACCGACGAGCTCGCGGAGATGGCGGCGACCATGGAGCGCCAGCAGGTGCTGGTCAAGGCCGGCGAGGACGTCGGCATCCCGGTCCGGGTCAGGGCCAACCCGAGCAGCGACCTGACGGGAGACCTGGCGGTGCTCGCCGAGGCGCTCGCACCGCAGTACCTCGTCGTCTGGGCGGACGACCCGGCGGCACCGGAGGTGACCGCCGCCACCGACTGCCCGGTCGTCCAGGTGCAGCCGGGCACGGTGCTCGCCGGTCCGCTCGCCGTGGAGTGGCGGCGGACAGCGACAGCGATGCCGCGGTCGTGGTCGCCTGCCGGATCGCCGGTCGCTCGGGCGCCCCTCTGGAGCTGCGCGCCGATGGCGACACCAGGCGCTTGCAGGGGATGCTCGACGCACTGGTCGCACGAGGCGTGCGCCTCTCCGAGGCCGCCGAGGGTGCGCTGGTGATCAGCGGCGTCGACGGTCAGGGCCACCTCCGCGTGCGTGCGGAGCTCGACGCCACCCCGGTCGACTGGACAACCACGGACCTGCGGTGGCGAGGTGACCCCGGCAGGCTGACGTCGGCTGTGCGCTACGCGCCGCCTAGTTGCCCGGCGTGGGTGTTGAACGCCAGCGTGCGGTGGCCGATCCGGACCCGGGTGCCCTGGGTCAGCACGTGCTCGCCGCCCGACGGCAGGCGGTGCCAGTCGGCCGTCTTGGGCGGGTTCACGAACGTCCCGTTGGTCGACTGGTTGTCGATGAGCACCGGGTCCCAGCCGCGCAGCTCGATCCGGGCGTGCACCCGAGAGATCTGGTTGGACTGGTCCTGGATCGCGATGCCGCGGACCTCCTCCTGGTGCACCCGCTCGTCGGCGGAGGGATCCCGGCCGAGCAGGTAGTCGGAGTCGAGCTGGAAGACCGCGCCGTCGTCGAGCACGATCACGCCGAGCGGCGGCCGGGTGCCGTTCACCAGCACCGGCGTCTGCTGCACCATGTTGATGCCGCACACGGCGCAGAACAGCTGCCGCGGGTCGTTGAAGTGGCGGTTCTTGCAGAACACCCCGCGAACCTCTTCGACCTGGACGGCCGGGTCGACGACCTGGGACACGTCGACGAGCTCCGACACGATCGGCAGCGGCGCCGGGGCGTCCTCCTGGACGTCGCTGAGCAGGATCGAGTCGAAGTGGCCCATGTCGTCCTCCGGCATCGCCGGGGTCGGCCGGTCGGGAGCGGGGGCGGGTGCCGCGGCTACCGGCTCCGGCGCGGGCTCGGCTGCCGGGGGCGGCGGCGGAGGTGGAGGAGGCGCCGGTGCGGCGACCGGCTCGGCCGGCGCGGGCGGCGGGGGCGGAGCGGGTGCCGTCGGCCGGCTCTGAGGGCGCTGCGTGCTTGGCGACCGGCGGCGCCGGCGCCTCGACGGAGACCGCGGGCGACACCTCGTGATCGTGGGCGCCGGAGATCGCGAAGCTGCCGGCGGGCACAACGCCGTCGGTCAGCCGGTAGAGCCCACCGCCCGCACTCGCCGACGGGTCGACGCTGGCCTCGAGCTGCTCGATCGGCCACGGCACGAGCCGCTCCACCCAAGCGAGGGAGTCGGCACCGGAGATGCGCTCACCGTTGATCGTCACCGCGGCCGTGTCGCCCTGCACGAAAACCGCCAGGCCGGTCTCGTGCGGGGCCAGCGCCACGAACGGCGGGTGCTCGTCGGCGGAGGTCGACAGCTGCAGCGCGAAGCCTCGCACCAGCTGCCGGCCCTGGCCGCCGTTGGCGGCGACCAGCTCGGCCTGCTCCAGCAGCGGGTGCACGCGCATGGCGTCCGTCGATCCGACGAGCAGCACCACCCGGCCGCGCCGGGCGAGCGTTCCCGAGCCCGTCCCCGGTGCGAGGTCGGCGCCGTCCCAGGCGTCCGCGGAGTCGATGGGATGGCTGTGCGAGTCCATCAGATGATCCTTCCACCGAAGAAGCGCCAGCGGATGAGCGGCACCCGCATCGGTCCGTTGACCCAGAGCCAGATCACCACCCAGATCACCATGAAGTCGATCACGAAGGTGGAGAACGGAACCTCGTCCGTCGATTCCGGGCACCACCTCGAGCTCGAGCAGCAACCAGACCAGGGCGCCCTCGTTGATGCAGGTGATGAAGCCGAACAACGTCGGCCAGTCCTTCTCCCACCGGAACTGCTGGACCAGGTGGTAGATGATCTCCCAGCCCACGCCGAGCACGGCCACCGTGGCCAGGATGATGTACGTCGTCTTGTAGTCGGGGTCGTTGGGCAGGATCGGCGTGATCAGCAGCGTGATCAGTGCGCCCCAGGTGGCCAGCATGAAGATGCGGGTCTGGATCCGCCCGTTCAGTGTGGGAAGCATCTGAACCTTCCTAGATCTGGCTTCCGGCGACCCACTTGAACCACTGGTTCGTGGATCGGAACGGCCCGATGCGTTTGCCGAACCCGTTCTTGGCCAGGTCGGCCTGGATCTCCTGTGCAGCGACCTGCAGACCGAGGAAGGTGTCGACGCCCGGGAAGTAGCCGCCCAGCGTGGTGGAGCCGGAGGCATACATGATGCCGTCGCCGGAGCGGGTGCCGCGGAGCTCGAAGTTGCGCTCGACGTCGAGCCGGCCGACCGGGTTGCGCCCGGCGCCGCCGTGCTCGAGCAGGTCCTTGAGCAGCCGGTGCTCGGCGATGTCGGCCTCGAGGCCGGTGCAGTCGATCACGAAGTCGACCTCGACCGGGACGATGCCCTGCTGGGTCCGGACGTGGTTGACGATCCGGTCGCCGCGCGGCTCCATCTTGTCGACGGTGCCGATCATCAGCTGGTACCAGCCCTGCTGGCGCCCGGTCTTCATCTGCTTCTGCCAGTAGCGGCGGTACGGCGTGTTGGTGCCGCCCATCCGCTTGTAGAGCTCGGCCCGGTCCTCGCCCTCGAGCTTGCGCATCTGCCGCTTGAGCTGGCCGCCCCACACCGACTTCGGGTAGTTGAAGCCCTGGTAGGCCCACCCGTCGGCGCCCTTGCGTCGCATGAACCAGCTGGGCGGGTTCTCGCCGTTGCCGTCGTTGGCGCCGTTGATGAAGGTGCGGAAGAGATGCACGATCTGGGTCTGTGATCCGCGCAGCAGCCGATCGTCCATGAGCCGCTGCAGCACCCGGGACGCGACGATGCCGCCGCCGCGCACCAGGACGGTGCTGGGTGTCGTCATCAGTCGTTCGTAGACGTGCTCGTGCGACTCGTAGGCGTTGACGATGTGGTGGTAGTCCTTGTTCTCCGTGCGGTAGGCCTGCAGCTCGGGGAGGAACTTCAGACCCGGGTAGCCGACGGCGACGTGCACGAAGCGGGACCGGAACGCGACCCGCTTGGTCCCGGTGACGCCCTCGGGCGGCGTCAGGATGGTGAAGTAGCCGCCGCCGTACCGCCTCCGGATGATCCGGACCAGGCCCTTGGCCAGCATGTCGTTGTAGCGGATCCGGTTGGCCTCGCGCTCCATGCCGCGAAAGGCACGACCCGCGTGCGGGGTGTAGTAGTCGGCGAAGATCGGCTCGGTGAACAGCTGCCACCAGATCTTGGGGTTCTTGAAACCCTCCACGAACCCGTAGGACGGAAAGCCCCAGATGTTGTCCGGGCGGGAGGCGGAGTCGGAGCGCAGCCGCTCGCCGCGGGGGATCTGGGAGACGCGGGTGAGGTACTCGTAGGTCTGCCAGGGGCGGTCGAGCGCGGAGAGCACCTTGATCTGCTCGGGCCGGACGCCGCCGATCCGCAGGTAGTCGACCGTGACGAAGCTTCCGATGCCACCGCCGACGGATACGAACGGGACGTCGACGATCGGGATCCCGGCGGCCGCGACCATCTCGTCTGTCCAGAAGTCGGTGTTGAGCAGCTGCTCGTTGAGGTCACCCGCGACCGGCTGGGCCGGTAGATAGTTAGCGGCGTCCGGCTGCGGGATCACGGTCGCGTGCATCGGGTCCATAGAGCCTTCCCTTCCGTAGCCGGGACTGCCCGGCACGCTACACCGGGTTGGGCCTCCCCGGCTCTCACTTCACGATGAAGATGACGGGAACTGATCCGGTTCGGTTCCCGTCATCTCATGGCATGCTGAACGACGTCCGTCCGAGTGGAGGAGGATCTCCGTGCAAGGGATCGCCGACTACCAGTTCATCCGCGCTTTGGGAGCGTCCAACTACGGGACCAACTACCTCGCCACACCACCTGCGCGGTTGGGGATAGCGGACTCCGAGGTCGTCGTGAAGGTGATCGAAGGACCCACGTCTGACGACGCGTTCCGTCGGGCCACCCGAGAGCTCAAGCACTTCAGCGTCGCCGACTCCGACCGGCTGGTGAAGGTCTTCGACGCCGGTCGTCACGGAGGCGCCTTCTACTACGCGATGGAGTACCTCCCGCTCGGCTCGCTGGAGCGCCCGGCCGAGACGCTGGCGCCGGAACACGCCGTACGCGCGGTGCGCGACGCCGCCCTCGCCGCGCACGCCCTGCACGAGCGCGGCATCGCCCACCGCGACATCAAGCCCGCCAACATCCTGCTCGCCGACGACGGCGGCCGGCTCGCCGACCTCGGGCTCTCGCAGCTGCTCACGCCCGGGATCGTGGTCACCGGACTCGGCCAGATCGGCCTGGAGTTCACCGACCCGCAGATCATGCTCGGCGCCGCCGCCTCGCGGGCGAGCGACATCTGGTCCCTCGGTGCGAGCCTCCACTACGCGATGACCGGCGAGGGCGTCTACGGCGACCTGCAGTCCACCGAGCCGTTGATGCTGGTCCGCACGATCCTCGCCTCGACGCCGACCGTCAGCCCCGGCCTGCCGCCGGATGCCGGCGAGCTGATCGTCGCCTGCCTGAGCCCCGACCTCGCCGCCCGGCCGCGCACCGCCGCGGAGGTCGCGAACCGCATCGGGTCCCTCGTCGCCGCGGGAGCCTGATCGAAGGGATCGTATGGAGCTGCACGAGAACCTCTACGCACTCGGGCAGCAACTGGGCCGCGAAGTCTTCGAGGATCCTGACAGCTTCCGGGGTGCGCTGGACGACTTCCTGGACGAGGACTCCGCCACGACGGGCGACATCAACCTGCTCGTCGACGCGGTTCGCTTGGGTGCGTTCGCGTCGATGACGTCGATGATCGGCAGCGGTGCCCAGGTGACCGCCGCGGTCGAGGAGGCCGGCAAGCGGCTGGCCCGCGACCGGGGCAGCGCGGACGTCGCGGGCGCGCAGTGGGCCTGCGCGGTCCTCGGCTTCGCGATCGGCAAGGTCAGCGACGCCGAGGTGCGTCGCTACCGCACCCAGCACGCCACCCCGCAGCCGCCTTCACAGCCGCTGCCGCCGACCCAGTTCCCGGCTCAGCAGGCGCCGCCGGGCGCGGCGCCGACCCAGCGCCCCGGAGTCCCCGCGTCGGCCGGGCAGCCCACCGCCCAGGTCCCCCGCCCACCGCCCAGCCGCTGTACGGCCAGCCGGGCTCCGGCGGTGTCCCGTCGCCTCCCGTGAACGTGCCCCCGCCGTCGTCCTGGCCACCTGCTCAGCCGGCCCAGCCCCGCAAGCGCAAGACCTGGCCGATCCTTGTCGCCGTCGTGGCCGTGCTCGCCATCATCGGCGGCGGAGCGTTCGCCGTCATCGCCCTGCAGGACGACGGCGGCGGCGGTGGCGGCGGTGGCGGCGGCGGTCCCACTGACCTGCCCACCGACCTCGAGGCCGTGAGCGAGCGGTACGACAAGCTCGCCGGCGACGTCGGCGACGGACGGATCGACGAGTGCGAGGCGGTCGACGCGAGCGACGGCACCACCGAGGCGCTGGAGTGCGGCTTCGCCGACGGCACGCTCGCGCTGACGACGTACGAGACGATGGAGGACCTCGAGGCGAGTCGCAGCACCAGCACCAGCACCGACCCCGGCACCCGCTACAGCAAGACCGACGCCGGCGTGATCTACGGCGAGAACAACGCCTCCGCCGTCTCCGAGGCCGATGTCGCGTCGATCTACTGGGACAGCAACGAGGGTCTGCAGTCCGCCACGCTCACCGCCTCGTCGGACGAAGTGACCCTCGATCAGCTGGTCGAGGATCTGGAAACCACCGACCCCGTGGTCGCCTGGCCGACAGCGCCCGAGGACGAGGGCATGCTCGAGCTGGCCGGCGAGTTCGTGAAGGTCAACGAGTGCAACCGGATCGAGACGATCCAGGCCGGTGAGCTCGAGGAGAGCATCTGCAGCGCCACCGCAGACATCACCGTCTTCATGGGCGTGTTCGAGACCCTCAAGGACTTCAAGGAGTACCGGCGCAACGCGCTTCAGCAGGGCGCCGACCAGGGCTACCCGCTCCGGAACTGGAACTTCGACGGCAACACCCGCGAGGGCGCGGCCGCCGAGTACCTCAACTCCTCCGGCGATGCCGTGCGCTACTGGGACAAGCCCGAGTGCAAGTGCTACATGGAAGCCAGCCTCACCGGCAGCGACGACCTGCAGAAGCTCGAGGACTGGTGGGTCAACGCCTGATCATCCGAGCTGGTCGAGCAGCGAGCGCCAGCGAGCGTCGTCGAGACCTCCGAGCAAGTCCGGTCGCGATCGCGACGGAAGGGTGGTCGTCGACCACGCCCGTCGCCGATCCTCGTCGAGCTGCTCGACCACCGGAGGGCGTAGTCGACGAGCCCTGTGACGTCCTGCCAGGTCGTGCACGGGTCCTGACTCTCCGGCTTGACGCATACCGATATCGGCATATGATCGCGCCATGGCACGCGCAGCGACGACGTCGGACGTCTTCAACGCGATCGCCGAGCCGCAGCGTCGGGAGATCCTGGTGCTGCTGCGGGCGGGTGAGCGGCCGGTGACCGAGTTGGCCCAGGAGCTGGGGATGACCCAGCCGGGGGCGTCCAAGCACCTGCGGGTGCTCCGGGAGGTCGGGCTGGTGCGGGACCGCAAGGCAGGCAAGCAGCGCCTCTACGCCCTCGACGCCCGCGGGCTGCGGCCGGTCCACGAGTGGACCGGCGGGTTCGAGCGGTTCTGGAACGAGAGCTTCGACCGGCTGGACGCGTACGTGCAGGACCTCAAGCAGGCAAGGCAGGAGGAGTGACCGATGAGCAGCGACAGGACGAGGAGCGCCGGCGCAGTCGCGACGGCCGACCGCGAGATCGTGATCTCCCGGGTCATCGGCGCCCCGCGGGAGCTGGTGTTCGAGGCGTTCACCGAGGTCCGGCACCTGTCGCGGTGGTGGGGACCGGAGGGGTTCACCACCACCACGCGGGCGTTCGAGTTCCGCGTCGGCGGGGACTGGGACTTCGTGATGCACGGACCGGACGGGACGGACTACCAGGAGTGGATCTCCTGGACCGAGATCGCCCCGCCGGAGCGGATCGCGCTGCAGCACGGCGAGTCCCGCGGCGACCCGAACGCCTTCGAGTCGGTCCTCACGTTCGCGCCCGACGGCGCGGCGACCCGGATCGAGATGCGCACGGTGTTCCCCACCAAGGAGCTGCGCGACGAGGCGGTCGAGAAGTACCACGCGATCGAGGGCGGCCAGCAGACCCTGAGCAACCTGGCGGCCTACGTCACCGAGATCGTTCGGACGGAGGTGGAGGGCTGATGGCCGGGACGGTGTTCTTCAGCGTGTCGATGTCGCTGGACGGCTTCATCGCGCCCGAGTCCCTCGGGGAGCTGATGGGGCAACAGTGGATGGAGCTGCAGCAGTGGATCTTCCCGCAGCGGTTCTTCCGGGAGAACCTGAAGCTCGGCGAGGGCGGCGAGGAGGGGCGCGACAACGACATCGCGCGGGAGACGTTCGAGCGCACCGGCGCGAGCGTGATGGGCAAGCGCATGTTCGACGCCGGCGAGCAGATGTGGCCGGAGGAGGCGCCGTTCCACACGCCGGTCTTCGTCGTGACGCACGAGAAGCGTGACCCCTGGGAGCGGCCGGGCGGCACCACCTTCCACTTCGTCAACGACGGCATCGAGACCGCGCTCGACCAGGCCCGCGAGGCCGCCGGCGACCGAGACGTCCGCATCGCGGGCGGCGGCGCGACGATCCTGGAGTACGTGAACGCCGGCCTGATCGACGAGTTCTCGATCGCGCTCTCCCCCGTGCTGTTCGGCGCCGGGATCCGCCTGTTCGAGGGCGTGGACGCGGGCCGCGTGGCCCTGGAGCAGGTCCGCGCGGAGCCGACGCAGCGGGTGACCCACCTGACCTACGCAGTCCGGGAGCGGTAGCCGTCGTGGTCAGACGGTGGCGGGAGCGCGACCTGACAGTTGGGTGCGGCTGAGGATCGCCAGCGTGGTGTCGTCGCCGCCCACCTGGGCCGGCTCCATGAGCCAGCCGGGGAGCTGCTCGGCCACCCAGCCCAGGCCGTGCTCGCGGCCGAACCGCACCAGCTCCTCGCCGGTCTGCTGCCACCAGCCGGTGGCGTCGACGCGTGAGGACCCGAAGCCGTCGGTGCACTGGAAGGCCAGCACGACGTCGCTCTGCACGGTGTCGAGTGCGCCGGTCCGAAGCGACTTGAGCGGATTCGGCTGGCAGAGCGAGGCGGTGGTGACGCCGTCCGCGTCCGGGTCCTCAGGGAGCGGGCGGGAGGCGTGGCCGGAGCTGTCGACCACGACCGTGTCGCCGTCGCCGATCTGGAACAGTGCCAATGAGTCGCCGACCGCCGCCATCGCCAGGATCGTGGTGCCGTAGGGCCGCAGCGCATCGCGGGGGGCGCCGCCCTCGAAGGGGTTCTCGGCCGCGTGCTGCCGCACGCCGGCGGTCCAGGTCTGCACGGCGCGGGCCGCGATGTCGGTGATCGCGCGCTGGGCGGTCGCCGCGTCGGCGAGGTCCGCCAGCCCCGCCACCAGGGCGTCGACCGCGGCGTCGACGGCGAGCCGGGCTCCGACGTCGCTGCGGAAGTGCTCGTGGTGGCCGTGCCCGTCGGCGACCGCGACCACGGCCTTGTCGCCCTCGACCCAGGTGCGGACGGCGTCCTGGATGGGTCGACCGTCACGCACGTGCACCGATCCGATCTGGGTGCCGGACAGGGGTGTCCAGACCCCCTGGCTCATCCGAGCGTGCTCCAGATCGGGTCGCCGACGGGGGAAGGCGGAACGTTCGGTGACATTGGCGTCACCGATCACGGGTCGCGACGCAACCCGGCTGGCGGCCTTGGACGCCCAGACGATGTACTCGACCAGCTGCTCGGGGTTGTCGGCGCGCAGCAGCGGCACGTCCTCGTTGCCGATGAAGCGCCGCATCGAGTGCATGTCGGCGTCGCGGCCGACCCCGAGCGCCAGGCGTACGGCGGCGGCGCCCCACCTCTCGTTGAGCAGCTCCTGGAGGCCCTCGGCGAAGGTGGTCCCGCTGCTGTGGGTCGGGCGGCCGTCGGAGACCAGGATGATCGCCGGTGGGTAGGCGCTGGGCAGCTTCTCCATCTCGCGCATCGCGCCGGCCAGGGTGATCAGGGCGCTGCCGAGCTCGGTGAACCCCTTCGGCACCGCCTCGAGACGCTGCCAGTGCACGTCCTCGACGGACGTCGGCTCCTCGATGATCCACTGCGGCTCGTTGGCGAACGCCAGGACCCGGATCAGCAGCTCGGCGTGCGGGTTGGCCCGGGCCTCGTCGCGCAGGTGCGGCAGCACCTCGGTGATCGCGTTGTTGAGCGCCTGGATGCGGCCGCCTCGCAGCATGGATCCGGACACGTCGAGGACGAAGATGAAGTGGAGTGGCTTGCGCGCCAGGGCTCCACCCAGGCGGTCGCTCATTTCCACCTCGCTTCGCGTTGCCGGTCTGGCTTGAAGTTATACCCTGACACCACTTCGGTCCGATGTCTCGTGAACCGGATCGTCATGGTTGTAGTCAACTCGCGTCCCTGGAGGTCGGCGTCCTCGATGGTATTGGTCAACGGAACCGAGGTTGATCTCGGCGCGCTGGGGCGCGCCCGTGTGGTCTCGTTGATCGGCCAGGGCGGCCAGGGCTACGTCTACGAGGTCGAGCGACCGGTGGGCGAGCCGCTCGCGCTGAAGTGGTACAAGAAGGAGAGCGCGAGCGTCGAGCAGCACGACGAGATGCAGCAGCTCGTCGAGTTCGGGTCGCCGCACGCGCCGGTTCCTGTGGCCGATGAGCATGGCGCGGGTCGCCGGGGAGCCGGGCTTCGGCTACGTCATGCAGCTGCGCGACCCGCGGTTCCTCGAGCTCAGCTACCTGCTGTCCAACTCCGACCGCGACGGCAACCCGCTCGACGTCTCCTTCGCCTCGACGATCGAGCTGTGCCGCCAGCTGAGCTTCAGCTTCCTGCGGCTGCACGCCCGCGGGCTCTGCTACCGCGACATCTCCTTCGGCAACGTGTTCTTCGACCCGTCCAGCGGCAACGTCCTGATCTGCGACAACGACAACGTGGGGGTCGACAACGGCCGCGGCCGGGTGCTCGGCACGCCGTACTTCATGGCGCCGGAGGTGGTGAAGGACACGACGTTCCGCACCATGCCCAACACCGACACCGACCGGCACTCGCTGGCCGTGCTGCTGTTCTACTCGCTCTTCCTCGGTCACCCGCTGGAGGGCGCGCGCACCGACGCGGGACTGCGCGACGCCCAGTGGCTGCTCACCCACTTCGGCACCGCCCCGGTGTTCTGCATGCACCCCGACGACGAGTCCAACCGGCCCGGCGACATCGTCCGGCAGTACTGGGACATCTACCCGCGGTTCCTGCGCGACCTGTTCGTCCAGGCCTTCGTCCGGGGCATCGACACGCCGGCCGCCCGGGTCACCGAGGGCCAGTGGATCAAGGCGATGGACCGGCTCCGCGACGGCATGGTCTCGTGCGGCTCGTGCAGCACCACCAACTTCTGGGACCCCTCCGACCCCAACAGCACCTGCCGGACCTGCGACGCCCCGCTCGCGCCGCCGTTCCTGCTGAAGGTCGGCCGGCGCAACCTCGCGGTCAGCGCGCTGGCCACGCTGCGCTCCGACCACCTGGCCTCCGGGGTCGACGAGCCGACGACCCTCGGCCGGACCCGGCAGCACCCGCAGGCCCCCGAGCGCTGGGGGCTGCACAACACCTCCGAGTTCGCCTGGCAGGTCGCCTACCCGGGTGGTCATCACCACGTTCTCGAGCCGAACCAGACCATCGAGATGATCGACGGCGCCCGGATCCAGATCCAGGCGGCGACCGTCGTCGTACGCCGCCCCTGACGTCCGGCGAACACGGGAATCCGCGCCGCCCCCGCTGGGTAGGCTGCGCCCATGCAATCGCTGCTGATCGAGGTGGACGGGCGAGCCCTGCGGTTCGACGCACCCCGCCTCCTCCGCATCGGCCGGTCGATCGAGGCCGACGTGGTCCTCGCGGCCGGCTCGGTGTCGCGGCAGCACGCGGAGCTGCGCCCGGTCGAGAACGGCTGGGTGCTGGTCGACTCGGGCAGCCAGTACGGCACGTACGTCGACGGGCGTCGGGTCACCGAGCACCGGATCACCGGCCAGGTCACGGTCCAGTGCGGCCCTCCGGCGGCGGGATCCACGCTGCGGATCACCCCCGACCCGGTCGTCTCGGCGCCGGCACCTGCGCCAGTGTCGGCTCCGATGCCCGTGCCCGTCCCGGCGCCGCCCTCCGAACCCGTCTCGAGCGCGCCGCCACCGCCCGCCTCGGACCGGCCGCCGGGGCAGACCCCGCCGGGCGGTGGGTACGACGAGACCTTCATCCTGGCCGCCCCGCCGCCGGGACCGCCGGGCCTGGGCCCGGCGCGCACCGGCCCTGACCTCCTGATCGTCGCCGAGGGGCGCGAGTTCCGGTTCCGGCATCCCGCCAACCTCACGATCGGCCGCCGCCCGGAGTCCGACGTCGTCATCACCGACCCGGTCTGCTCGCGCATTCACGGGCAGGTGGCGGCCCGGCCGGGCGGCTGGACCTACACGAACAGCTCGCAGGAGGGCACCTTCCTCAACGGCCGCCGGGTCGAGCAGTACCCGTTCCACGAGAGCGTGAAGCTGCGGCTCGGCCACCCGGTGGCCGGACCCGAGCTCGCCCTGGTCCCGATCCTCTCGGCGGCCGAGGAGGAGCAGCGGTTCGCGCGCAAACGCCGCAACCGGACCCTGGTGTGGGTGGGTGCGGGCCTCGCGGCGGTGGTGCTGATCGGTGGCACGATCGCCGCGGCCGTGCTGCTCAGCGGCAGCGACGACGACGGCGGATCGAGCGGCGGGAGCAACGGCGACTCCGACGTGGCGGTCGACACCATGGAGGTGCTCACCGACGAGGAGCTCGACACCGCCAAGGCGGCCACCGTGCGGCTCTCGGCCGAGACGACGGACCTGTCCGGGGCGCCGGTGGAGTACTCCGGGTCCGGGTCGATCATCGACGAGTCGGGGCTGATCCTGACCAACGCGCACGTGGCCGCGCCCGAGGCGGAGGGCCTCGCCGACCAGTACGGCGACGAGGACCAGATCCGCAACCCCGAGTACCTGCTGGTCGCCCTCACCCAGGGTGGTGACGACCGGCCGGCGGACCCCGAGTACCGCGCCCGGGTCGTGGAGGCCGACGGGAACCTGGACGCCGCGGTGATCGAGATCTACGCCGACGAGGACGGCAACGAGCTGGACGAGGGGCTGGACCTCCCGACGTTGCCGATCGGCAACTCAGACGAGGTCCGGACCGGTGACGACGTGACGGTGCTGGGCTTCCCCGGCATCTCCCAGTCCGGCGCGGTGACGGTCACGAAGGGCGTCGTCTCGACGTTCATCCCCTCGGAGGAGTACGGCCCGCGCTCGGAGATCGACACCGACACCCGGATCGCGCCGGGCAACTCCGGTGGCGCGGCGATCAACAACAACGCCGAGATCATCGGCATCCCGTCGGCGTACTTCAGCGAGGGCACGCCGATCGTGAGCGGGCGGATCCGACCCATCAACCTGGTCACCGACCTGATCGAGTCAGCGGGTGGGTGACGTGGCCGGCCTGCTCTTCCAGACCCCTCGTGCGCGGCTCAACCGCCTGCTCGGCTCCGGCTCCCCGAGCCCGCTCGCTGGCCGCACCACCTTGGTCACCGGGGCCTCGTCGGGCATCGGTGAGGCCACCGCACGGGCCGTGGCGGCGAAGGGCTCGACCGTGCTGCTCGTCGCCCGGCGCGCCGACGAGCTGGAGCGGCTGCGCGCCGAGATCGCGGCGGCCGGCGGTCGGGCCGCGACGTACCCCTGCGATCTCGCGGACGGCGAGGCGGTCGACGCGCTGGTCAAGCAGGTGCTGCAGGACCACGGCGCCGTCGACTACCTCGTCAACAACGCCGGACGCTCGATCCGGCGCTCGCTGCACCTGAGCTACGACCGCTTCCACGACTTCGAGCGGACCATGGCGATCAACTACTTCGCCCCGGTCCGGCTCACCATGGGCCTGCTGCCGGCGATGCGGGAGCAGCGGTTCGGTCACGTCGTCAACATCGTCACGTGGGGGGTGCAGATGAAGGCACCCAAGTTCGCCGCCTACATCGCCTCCAAGACCGCCCTGGACACCTGGTCGCGGATCGCCGGCCGGGAGACGTACGGCGACAACGTCACCTTCACCAACATGCGCTTCGGCCTGGTCCGCACCGCCATGGTCGTCCCGACCGGCTCCGTCGAGGACCGGCGGGCGCTGAGCGCCGAGCAGGCGGCCGCACGCGTGGTTCGGGCCCTCGAGGATCGGCCGATCGTGGTGAGCAACCTGGCGGCACACCTCGGGGAGGTGTTGAACCTGCTCGCCCCGAGGCTCAGCGACGCGCTGATGCACCGCTACGACCGCGCGGTGCCCGACTCGCGTGCCGCGCGTGGGAGTCACAGCAGGGCGACGAAGGCGATCACGCCGACCAGGACGACCAGGCCCCGGAGCAGGGTCGGCGGTAGCCGTCGGCCGATCCGCGCGCCGACGTACCCGCCCACGATCGAGCCCGCGGCCAGCACCCCCACCGCCTGCCAGTCGAGCTCCGCCACCGCCACGAAGATCACCGTCGCCACCACGTTGGCCGCGAGGACGGCCAGCGTCTTGAGCGCGTTGATGATCCGGAACTCCAGGTCGACGCCCAGGCCGAGCACGGCCAGCATCATCACGCCCGAGCCGGCTCCGAAGTAGCCGCCGTAGACCCCGGTGAGCGTGGCGAAGAACGTGGTCAGCGGCGACATCCGGGTGCGGTACCTCGGGCTCGGTCCCGGCGTGCTTGCGGCGCAGCCAGCGGCTCAGCCGCGGCGAGACACCGACCAAGAGGCAGGTGAAGAGGATCAACCACGGCACGATCGCCTCGAACACGCCGGGAGGCAGGGCCAGCAGCAGCGCGGCTCCGGCCACCGCGCCGACCGCGCAGGTGGCGATCACCGCCGCGGTCATCCGCGGATGCTCCCGCAGCTCCTCCCGATAGCCGAACGAGCCGCTGATCCCGGCCGGTGTCATCCCGACCGTGTTGGAGGCGTTGGCGACCACCGGGGGGAGCCCGATCGCGACCAGGACCGGGAAGCTGAGCAGCGACGCCACCCCCACGGTCGAGGTCATGATCCCGGCGCCGAACCCGGTCAGGAGGACGGCGAGGGTCTCCAGCTCGGTCATCCAGGCTGCTCGCCGCGCAGCAGGGCGACGTCGCTGACCATCGCGACGTGTGCGTGCATCGCGGCCGCGGCCGCGTCGGGGTCGCCGGCCCGGATCGCCTCGGCGATCGCGCGGTGCCCCTCGAGCGACCTCTGTGGTCGGTCGGGCTGCGACAGCGACTCGATCCGCGTCTCCTTGATCAGGTCGCCGATCTCGTCCATCAGCCGGGCCAGCAGGAGGGAGTGCGCGGCAGCGGTCACCGCGCCGTGGAAGCGCTCGTCACCCTCGACACCACGCCCGCCGGCCCCGACGTCGGCCTCCATCGCGGCCAGCGCGTCGTCGATCCGCGCCATGTCCTCGTCGGTACGCCGCGCCGCCGCCAGGGCCGCGATCTTGGTCTCCAGGGCGTCTCGGGTGTCGATGATCTCGGGCAGCCGGTCGGCGTGCTCGCGGATCTCGTCGCCGATGCGGGTGCGCCCTGGAGAGCCCGTGAGCACGGTCCCGTCACCGTGGCGCACCGCGACCACCCCGATCACCTCCAGGGCCACCAGGGCCTGGCTGAGCGTGGCCCTGCTGACGCCGAGCCGTGCGGCGAGCTCGCGCTCGGGCGGCAACCGGTCGCCGGCCTTCAGCCCGTTCGCGGCGACCCACGACGTGATCTGCTCCGCGACCTGCTCGTACAGGCGGGAGCGCATCAGCCGCTGCGGGAAGGACGTCATGAGGACAGTGTATTGACAATTGGCCCGTTGGCGCATTGGCTAGTCCACTGAGCCAGCGCGTGAGCCAGGTCACTCTCGGGTACCACCGTGCCGGCACAGGAGGCAGCAATGGGACCGGAATGGGTCGCAATCATCGCGCTGATCGCGCTGTTCGTCGTCGGCACGGTGCTGCCGATCAACATGGGCGCGCTGGCGTACGTCGCAGCGTGGCTGGTCGGCATGTACTCGCTGGACATGACCGAGAAGGACATCGTCGCGGGGGTGAGCGGTGACCTGATCCTCACGATCATCGGGGTCACCTATCTCTTCGCGATCGCCCGCGACAACGGCACCATCGACCTGATCGTGCGCACCGCCGTGCGCGCCGTCGGCGGCCGGGTGGTCCTGATCCCCTGGGTGATGTTCGCGGTGACGGCGGTGCTGACCGGTGTGGGTGCGGTGAGTCCCGCCGCCTGCGCGATCATCGGCCCGATCGCCCTGGGCTTCGCGGGCGCTACGGCATCAGCCCGCTGCTGATGGGCATGCTCGTCGTCCACGGTGCGCAGGCGGGCGGCTTCTCGCCGATCAGCATCTACGGCTCGATCACCAACTCGGTGATGAGCGGCGCCGGACTGCCCAACAGCGAGATCACGATCTTCCTGGCCAGCCTGGTCGTCAACGCGATCCTGGCGGTCATCCTCTTCGTGGCGCTCGGCGGCAGGCAGCTGATAGGCGTGCGCATCGACCCCGACGACCCCGGACTCACGGAGGCCGACGAGGACCTGCTCCGCGGTCGATCCTCCGGGTCCTCCGGCTCCTCCGGGTCCTCCGGCGGCGTCGGCTACGTCCGCGCCCACCATGACCGACACCGACCGCGGCATCCGGCTGGAGCAGACGCTCACCATCGTGGCGTTCCTCGGGGTCGCCACCGTGGCGCTGGCCTTCGACAAGAACATCGGCTTCGTGGCCATCACGGCGGCGGTCGTGCTCTCCATGATGTCCGGGGACAAGCACAAGGACGCGGTCAAGCAGATCGCCTGGCCGACCGTGCTCCTCGTGGCCGGCGTCAGCACCTACGCCTTCATCCTGGAGGAGGCCGGGTCCCCCGAGTTCGTCGGCAACTGGGCCGCGGGGCTCGGCGTCGCGGCGCTGGGCGCCCTGGTGCTCTGCTACGTCGGCGGCGTGGTGTCGGCGTTCGCCTCCTCGACCGCTCTGCTGCCGGTGATCATCCCGATCGGACTGCCCCTGATCGCCGACGGCGGCATCAGTGCCGGCCTGTTCGTGGCGGCGCTCGCGGTCAGCTCGACGATCGTCGACGTCAGCCCGTTCTCCACCAACGGCGCCCTGATGCTCGCGAACAAGCCGGACACGATCGACGAGCAGGTCTACTACAAGCAGATCCTGACCTACAGCGTGATCGTCGTGCTGGTGGGTCCCGCTGCTCGTCTGGGCCGCGCTCGTGCTGCCATCCTGGTAGCTCAGTACGCGCCGGCGTGCCGCAGCACCGCGCGCACCGTGCGGGCCACGATCTGGAGGTCGAGGGCGAGCGACCAGTTGTCGACGTAGCGCAGGTCGAGGCGGACCGCTTCCTCCCACGCGAGGTCCGAGCGGCCGGACACCTGCCAGAGCCCGGTCACCCCGGGCTTCACCGCGAACCGGCGGTGGACGTCGGGCTCGTAGAGCGCGGTCTCCGCGGGGAGCGGAGGTCGCGGGCCGACCAGGGCCATGTGGCCCAGCACCACGTGCAGCAGCTGCGGCAGCTCGTCGATCGAGTAGCGGCGCAGCAGGCGGCCGACGCGGGTGACCCGCGGGTCCTCCCGCATCTTGAACAGCACACCGTCGGCCTCGTTGAGCGGGCTCAGCTGGAGCATCGACGCCTCGGCGTCGACGTGCATGGTGCGGAACTTCAGCATCGTGAACGTCCGTCCCGAGTGGCCCACCCTGATCTGCTTGAACATGGCCGGTCCCCGGGAGTCCAGCCTGATGGCCAGGGCCACGAACAGCAGGACCGGGGAGAGGACGAGCAGCGCGAGCAGTGCGGCCGTACGCTCCCAGGCTTCCTTGACCAGGCGGCGACCGCCGTTCAGCTGGGGAGGGCGCACGAGCATCAGCGGCATCCCCCCGGCCTCCGCCACCGCGGCCCGGGCTCGGACGACGTCGATCAGGCCGGAGGCGAGGAACAGCTGCGTCCCCGTGGACTCCAGCTCCCAGCCGAGCCGGCGCAGGGAGGCCGGGTCGAGCTCGCTGCAGGGGATGGCGATCACCGCGGCCGCATCGTGGCGCCTGACGGCGTCGCCGACCTCCGGGAGGTCCGCGACCACGATCTCGAGGCCGTGGTCGGAGGTGCGGGCCCACTCACTGACCAGCCGCTCGGCGTCGGCCCGACGTCCGGTCACCACCACGTGGCTGGGGCGGGTCGTGCGGCGTACGCGATGCAAGCGTTTCCAGGCTCGGGCCCCCATCCGAGGAGCGAGCGAGATGGCCACCGTCGCGCCGAAGAACACCAGGAAGTTCGGTGCGTACAGCTCGAGGTCCCACCAGGCGGCGACACCAACCGCGCAGAGCGTCAGCACCAACCCCGCCTCGACGACCCGGTGCACCTCCTCGGTCCACGGGCGCAACAGCCCGGACTCGTAGGCCCGCGCGACGCCCAGGCAGCAGAGCCAGCACAGCGCCACCGCGACCAGCAGGATCGGCTGCGATGTCACCACGTCCGAGCCGACCGCCAGGGTGCCGAGGACCGCCGCGAGCACGTCCGTCACGAGCAGTACGCGCGTGCGAGTGCTCCGCAGCCGCAACGGGGCAGCACCGAGGCGCCCCGCGCGTCCCACGGACGCGCGCGGCTCGGCCTCGCCGATCAGCGCAGCCATGCGGTACGTCCTGTTCGTCGGTCGGTACGGCCCGTGGCCACGAGCGCGTCGATCAGGTCGCCGACCTTCTCGGTCAGCCCGCCGGACTCACGTTGGGTCGTGGTGCGCCCGGAGGCGAGGGCGGTCCCGACCGCGCCCTCGAGCTCGCTGCGGCTGTTCACCGCCGTGCACAGTCCCGCCGCAGCGATCCGGGTGACGAACCGCTGCTGATGGTGGTCGACGTGCTCGCGCAGGCCAGGGTCACGCGCGACGACCACGGGGAAGTGCCCGTGGGTCCGGCTCTCCATGATCAGCCCCGGACCACCGTGCGTGACCACGGCTGCCGCTCGGGTGAGGAGCCGGTCGAGCTCGTCGGCCTCGAGGAGCGGCGTTCCGCGCAGGCCGGATGGGAGCGGCGTGGAGCCGTGCTGCACGAACCAGTTGACGTCCGAGGAGGCCGAGGCCTGCTGCACCCAGCGCACCACCCGGTCGAACCGGTGGCAGTCGGTGCCGAGGAGTACGGCGACGAGTGGACGGGCAGGTGTGGACATCACCACACCTGCCCGACGAGAAGGGAGGAGGGATACAGGCGCTGCTGCTCGGGCCACTGGACCAGGAACAGGTCACTGAACGGCCGGCACAGCCGTCCGGTGAGGGTCCGGCTGTCGACGCGGTCGAACACCTCGAGGTAGACCGAGGCGGAGCGGAACGGCCGGTGCAGCCAGAAGAACGGAACCGCGACCCCGGCGCCGGTGCTGACGATCACGTCGGGTCGGAAGGACCGCATCGTGCGCCACGCGAGGGCGGTGTTGCGCACCAGGTTCTTCACGTTGCGCGTCGTCGGGTGGTGCGCCCACACGACGTCCTCGCCGGCGAGCTTGCTGGTGGCGTCCAGCGTCTCGAACGTCACCCAGGTGCGTTCGTGCTGCTCCCACCATGGGCGCAGGGCCATCAGCTGGGTCAGGTGACCACCAGATGAACTGACCATTAATACCCGCACAAGATCCCCCTCGGCTGACCGCTCCCGAGGCGGCTTCGTCAAGGTAGTTGCGGGCACCGATGGGTCGCATACCCCAATTCGGTCAAACGGTCTCGGAGTTCGACGGTTGAGGCGGCGGACGCCACCCGGCCTGGTGGGCGACGCCCACCGCGGCGAGCTGCGAACCGACCTCGAGCTTTGCCAGGATCGACTTCACCTGGGTGCGCACGGTCGCCTCCGACACCACGCTCTGCGTGGCGATGTCCCTGACCTGGTGGCCGAGCATCAGGTGCCCGAGCACTTCCTGCTCCCGATGGGTGAGCCGCTCGAGGCGGCTGCGCAGCTCGTGCGCGGTCACCCGGTGGGTGTGCCACTGCTGGATCAGCGCCTCGCGTTCCTCGGGCTTGACCACGGGCAGGCCGTTGGTGACCCGGCGGACGGCGGCGAGGATCTCGTTGAGGCGCGTCGTCTTGGGGAGCACCGTCCGGGCTCCGTAGCGCAGACACTCGCCCCACTGCACCTTGTCGATGTTGCCGGTCACGACGATGACCGCGACCCCGGCTCGGGAGAGGGGCTCGATCAGCTGTACGCCGTTGCCGTGGGCACCGAGGTCGAGGTCGAGCAGCACGATCCGGGGCCGCACCCGCAGCACCTGGGGGAGCAGCGTGATCACCGAGCGGGTGTTGCCGGCGAGCGGGATCCGGCGTACCTCGTTGCCCTCCATGCTCAACGCGATCTCGAGGGACTCCGCGAACAGGAGGTGATCCTCGACCAGCGCGATCCGGCACCCACCGCGCCCGGTCATCAGGCCGGTTCCCGAGCAGGGAGCTGCAACACGAACGCGGTTCCGTGGCGGCGCTCGTGGTCGCTGTCGAGGTCCAGCCGGCCGCCGTTCTTGGCGACGATCTTGCGGGCGATGTAGAGGCCGAGCCCCTGGCCCACGGACCCGTTCCGCCGGACACCACGGTCGAAGATCTGGTCGCGCAGAGCACGCGGGATGCCGGGACCGTCGTCCTGCACCCGCAGCAGGGTGTGGTCACCCCGGCACTCGGCGGAGAGGATCGCGGTACTGCCGGGCGCGTGCCGCGCGGTGTTGCTCAGCAGCACCTGCAGCACCTCGGTGAGGTCGTGCTTCCGGGTGTACGCGAAGGCACCGGACGAGTGCCACTCGACCGACAGGCCGAGGTAGCGGTACGCCGTCACCAGCGGCAGGATCACCGGGTCGAGCTCGACCACCTCGGGATCGGCGGCCTTGTCGGTCAGCAGGTGCTCGAGCCGGTCGAGCTCTGCGCCGAGCAGCTCGGTGAGCCGGCGTTGGTGAGCGGGGCTGAGCTCGGCGTTCAGGCCCATCAGGATCCGGGACGCGGAGCTGATCCCGGCCACGCTGCCGCGCACTTCGTGCAGCCGCTCCTCGTCGCTGCGCACCACGTCCTCGGCGGACTGGGCACGCTCGGCGAGCTCCTCCAGCTCGTGGTCGTGCTCGCGCAGCGCGTCGAGCAGCAGCTCGGTCGCGGTCATCGCGACGAGCACGAAGCCGGCCATCAGGATGCTGTTGGCGACCACGTCCAGATAGCCGTAGTTGTTGACGCCGTCGAGGTACGCGGTGCCGCCGAGCGTCACTCCGATCGTCGCCACGACCATCTCGCGGCGTGCCCATCGCGGGAGGCTGTCCATCCGGAGTACGGCGGCGACGGCGAGCGCGCCCACCAACATCGAGACCAGCCATCCCGTCCACGTGGGGGCCTCCGGAACTCCCGCCCACGACTCGAAGTCGTTGGCGGTGTAGAAGAACCGGATCGCGCCGTAGGTGAGGCCGACGCCGGTGCCGAGCAGCAGCGGGCTGACCCGGCGCCGGAACTCGTACCCGGTGGCGCCGAACGCGAGCATCACCAGGAACGGCAGCGACAGCACGTTGTCCAGGAGCGTGTACGGCGTGCTCAGCTCGTCGGCCGTCGAGGGGTCCAGTCGCACCAGGGAGAACGGCAGCTGCTGGATCGAGAACGCGAGCAGGGTCGCGCCGAGCCAGGCCGTGCCCCGGTTGAACGTGATCCACCAGTGGCAGCACAGCACGCAGCCGGCGGCCAGGCTCAGCAGCGTGGTGCTGAGCAGGAGGATCGCGACAGAGGTCTCGACCGGCCACTCCGTGCCCGAAACCGCCGTGAGCCCGAACAGATGGGGCAACAGCACGAGGAGCGAGATGGGCAAGGCCCAGTACCACCGCCGGGCCCTGTTGATCGAACCGTCGCGATGGGGATAGGACGACCAGCGGTTGCCGTCGACAGCATGTCCGGCCCTACTCGGTTGGTTCGTCCCCCGGAGCTGTCGCGAAGCCGCTGGGGGAAAGGTCCCCAGCATGCTCGCAACCTAGTCGGGGCTGCGTGATCCTGTCCCCGCTAAGACCTGTCCATACCGAATTTTGGGTAGATGTCTAGACAAGCCCGAGACCCACCAGCCGCACGCGGTGCTTCCCGGGCCCCGGTCGGGGGAGCCGGTCGGGGTCGGTCCCGAGCGAGACCGGCGCGACTGGTGGGCGTCCGAAGGAGGTGCCTTCCCCCGCTGCTCGGGTCCACCGTCCCTCCCTGGGTCTTTACCCAGCATCCCCAATGTTGGGGGAGTTCGCCCCGCGAGGCCCCGCAAGGCCCCTCGCCTGCTCCACGATATCGCTCTGCAGCCAGTGCCGAGGAGGCGAAATAGCGGTGAACGTGGGATGGCGAGCGGGCCGGGGGTCCTTCCGGGCTGCGCCGCGAGTGCTACTGCTGAGCCTGATGCTCGCGGTGCTCGGAGCCGGGGCGGGCTCCGTGTACGGAGAGCTCCAGAGGCCGGGTGCACTCGGCGACCGCGGTCATCCTCCTCAATCCGACCGAGGGCAACCCGTTCGCGCCGGACAGTACGGCCGGCGTGGACCTGGTCGACCTCGAGACCGAGGCGCAGCTGGTGCTCTCCGACGAGGTCGCGAGCCTGGTCGCCGACCGTCGCGTCGGTGGCACGGCAGCGAACGAGCTGGTCGGCGTGAAGGCCGACCGTGCCGCCCAACACCCAGCTGATCGAGATCACCGTCGAGGACAAGAACCGAGACGAGGCCCTGGACCGGGCGCAGGCCTTCGCCGAGGTCTATCTCGAGTACCGGCAGTCGCGCAGCGAGACGGCCGCCTTCGACCGCGGCGCTGCGGTCAAGGAGCAGATCCGGCTTCAGTACGACGACGCCTCCAGGCCCAGGTGAAGGAGCTGGACGAGGCCCCCGTGGGCTCGTCGAAGGCGCTCTGCTGCAGCAGCAGATCATCGAGCTGACCGACCACCTCGGCCAGCTGCGGTCGGAGGCGGCGGATCTCGATGCCGCTCCGGTCGACCCCGGCCAGGTCGTGACTCCGGCGTTCGTGAAGGGCAGCGGCGTCCTCGGCACCGCCCTGCTCGCGGCGATGCCTCGGCGCGCTCGTTGGCGGTGGTCTGGGACTCGCCTGGGGACTCAGCAGGGTCCGCCTGGCCGGCTGGGTCCGGAACCCCGACGACCTCGACCCTCTCGACGTACCGGTGCTAGCCGCCCTGGGTTCACGGGATCCCACGCCCGAGGACCTGGGGCGGCTCCGGGCCGGAGTTCTCTCGCTCGACATCAGACGACCACTGGTCGTCGTGGTCACCGGCCTGGGAGCCGGGACCTGCAGCGCGATGCCGCTCGCCACCAGCCTGGCTCGGGCCAACCACGAGGCGGTGCTGGTCGACACCGTGACGCCCGATCCGGAGACCGTGCAGGTCGGGCTTGGCGGACCTGCTGCGCGGTCAGGTCGACGCCGACGAGGCGCTCACGCCCGCCATGGGCCACCTGACGGTGCTCGGTCCCGGCACGGGAACCGACGACCTCGACGACCTGGTGATGACGCCCGAGATGGCCGACCTCGTCAAGGACCTCGGCAAGCGCGGCGACCTGGTCATCCTCGACGCGCCCGACGCGCACAGCGCGCGCACCCTGGGCCTGGCCCAGCTCGCCGACGCCGTCCTCCTGGAGGTGCCGCGCGGGCGGGTCACCCTCGACCAGGTCGAGTCGCGCGCTCTCTCAGCTCGGCCGCTCCGAGCAGCGCAGTGTTGCCCTGGTGGTCACCACCGCGCCCGGAAGGGCGCAGCAAATGAGCTCTGGTGAGGTCGAGCGACAGCTGGACCGGGTCGCTCGGGGGGAGCGCTCGGACTGATCGGCGCGGTCGTCGCCGGCAGCGCCGGCTTCGGGATGGTCGTCACGGTGGCCCGCGGCTACGCGCCTGCCGAGGCGGGCCTCTTCTTCAGCGCCACTGCGGTGTTCCTGGTGCTGGAGGCGGTCGCCACCCTCGGCACGGAGTCCGGGTTCGCCCGGTTCCTGATGCGCTACGAGGCCCAGGGGCGTTCGGTGTCCGTACGCCGCGCCGTCGAGGCGGGCTGCCTCCCCGCCTTCGGGATGGCGCTGCTCCTGGCCGGGCTGGGCGGCGCCTTCGCTCGTCACGTCGCCAACGCCCTGGGTCTCGGTGCCACCGGAGCCGACCTGCTGGTGGTGCTGTTCATGGCGCTGCCGTTCGCGGTGTGCGCCGACCTCGCCCTCTCCGTGCTCCGGGCCTTCTCGCGCATCCGCAGCACGGTCGTCGTCGACCGCATCCTGCGTACGTCGCTGCAGCTGGTGGCGGCGGTTGGTCGTCGTGGCCACCGACGGCTCGCTCACCCTGCTGATGGTCTGCTGGGCCGCGTCGTACGTCGTGTCGGCCGTGGTCGCGGTGCCGCTGGCCTTCCGCTTCCTGGCCCGCCGGCACTCGGTGCGGGCGGTCCCGTCGCCCACGGCGGACCCGAACGAGCACGCGAACGAGCACCCCGTCGCCCACGAGTTCTGGGCCTTCACGGCGTACCGCGGCGTGGCCAGCGTCGCGCAGATCGCGATCCAGAAGGCCGACATCGTGATCGTCGCGGCGGTGATCTCGCCCTCGGCGGCGGCGCTCTACACCGTGGCCACCCGGTTCGTCACGGTGGGCCAGGTGGTCACCCAGGCCCTCCAGCAGGTGATGCAGCCGCGGTTCACCGCGATCCTGCTGCGCAAGGACCGGGCGCTGCTCCACGACGTCCACCGCACCGTCACCGCCTGGAACATCCTCACCGTCTGGCCCGTGTATGCCACGGTCGCCGCCGCACCGGCGGCGTACCTCGCGATCTTCGGCGCCGGCTACACCGTCGATGACACCTGGCAGGTCGTGACCGTGATGGGTGTGGCGATGCTGTTCGCGGTGGCGACCGGGCCGATCGACACGCTGCTGCTGATGTCCGGGCGGAGCCGGATCAGCCTGGCCAACGCCGTGAGCGCGCTGGCGGTGGACATCGCCCTGTGCCTGGCGCTGCTGCCCGTGATCGGCGTGGTCGGTGCCGCGATCGCCTGGGCCTGCGCCGTGGGGTTGCGGTGCACGCTGGCGGTGCTGCAGGTGCGAGCCGACCTCGGCGTGCCGTTCGGTGGCACCGAGCCCGCGCTCGCGGCCGCGGCGGCGATCGCCTGCTTCGGCGTCCCGTCGCTGGCGTGGACGGCGCTCGGGGCGGACCGACTCTGGGTGTGGGCCGTGTTCTTCCTCGTCGGCGCCACGGCGTACGCCGCCCTGCTCTGGCGACTGCGCCTGGTACTGCGCCTCGACGTGCTCGTGTCCGCGGTGTTCCGGTCGGGTCGCGGTGGCGCGATGCGCGGCGGCCGGCGGGTGAGCAGCACGCTCCGCAAGCGCCTTCCAGCGCCGGTGGTGGATGCCCTGCGCTCCGCCGCCACGGGGTGGGGCATGCTCACCGCGAGGTTCAGGATGGAGCCGTCCTTCCTGGTCGCCGGCGCGCAGCGCAGCGGCACCACGACGCTCTTCCGGCTGCTCGCCGATCACCCGAACCTGGTCCGCCCGACCCTGGACAAGGGCACCGGCTACTTCGACGACAACCACCACCGCGGCCGCATCTGGTACCGCGCCCACTTCCCGCTCCGGGCGCTGGCCCGGTGGCGGGCCCGCGGGCCGGTGCAGACCTTCGAGTGCAGCGGCTACTACATGTTCCACCCGCTGGCGCCGAGCCGGATCGCGGCGGAGCTGCCGAACGCCCGGGTGGTGGTGATGCTGCGCAACCCGGTCGACCGGGCGGTCTCGGCGTACGGCCACGAACGGCGGCGTGGGTTCGAGTCGGCCGGCTTCGTCGACGCGCTGGCTCGCGAGCAGGAGCGGTTGGCCAACGAGGTGGATCGGCTGACCCGCGACGAGCACTACCGCAGCTTCGCCCACCGCCATCACGCCTACCTGCGGCGCGGCGAGTACGCCGGCCAGGTGGCGGCGCTGATCGAGGCCGTCGGCCGCGACCGGGTCTATGTGATGGACGCCGACGCGTTCTTCGCCGACCCGGAGTCGGAGTTCGTGGCCCTGCAGCGCTGGCTCGGGCTGCCGATCCAGGTGCCCGAGAACGTCGAGAAGTGGAACGCGGGCTCGCCCGAACCGATGCCGGCGCAGTGGCGGGCCCGGCTCGAGGAGTACTTCGCTCCCCACGACCGCCAGCTCGCCGACCTGATCGGTCGCACGCCGCACTGGCGCAGCACACCTACGGAGGCAAAATGAGTGTCCGCTCCACCATCGTTCGCGCCGGAGGACGTCTCCGGCACACCGCGACGCGTTCCTGGCGGGCGCTGCCCATCCCGGCCGCGACCCGGCACCGGCTGGCGGCGCCTTTCGTGTGGCATCGGGGCCTGGATCAGGTGCCCACTGAACGAATCCTGCTGGGCGGGCAGAACGGCCACACCGCGGAGGAGTACGCCGCTTGGTCCGGCGACCTGACCTGGGGTTCGACACGGGTGCTGGACGGTCCGCACGCCGAGCTGCTGCGCCGGGCGGCACAGCGGCGACCTGAGCGACGCGGAGATCCTGGACTCGGACTATGGCGCCATGGCGCGGGCCTGCATCCGGGGAAGCGGGCACTACTTCGGGGCCACCGACGATGCGGGCGTCGTGCGCGTCGCCCGTGACTTCCTGGGCCGCGACGACAGTGGCGCGCCCGCCGGCCGGAAGCCGGCGCAGAGCCCGCCGGACACTCCGGTGCTGCTCGCCCCGGTGCGGGGGTCGGGTTGCTTCCAGGTCATCGACGGACACCACCGCGTGGCGGCGCGTGCTGCAGCCGGTGACGATCTGGTGCCCGCCCGGGTCCGCCGTACGTCGGTGACCACCCCGCTCCAGGAGCTGCTGGACCGGATGTCGTGGATCGGCGGCCGGCGCGAGCTCTACCAACCGGTCGCCGCCCCGGAGCTCGAGGACTCCTGGACCACGGTGCGCCGGTGCCGGGACCGGCTGGACTCGATGGACAAGCTGCTCGCCGACATCGGTGTCGTGCGCCCCGGAGCGACCTACCTCGACGTCGCCAGCTGCTACGGCTGGTTCGTCGCAGAGATGACCCGTCTCGGTTTCACGGCCACCGGCGTCGAGCGCGACCCGCTGGCCCGCGAGCTCGGGCCGGCCATCTACGAGACGCTCGGGCCGGAGCAGATCCTGACGGCCGATGCCGTGGAGTTCCTCCGCGACGACCCCGGCCCGTGGGATGTGGTCTCCTGCTTCAGCCTGCTGCACCACTTCGTGCTCGGCCGCGGCTCGGTGGACGAGGTCGAGCTGTTCCGGCTGCTCGACCGGGCCACCGGACGGGTGCTCTTCCTCGACACCGGCCAGGGTCACGAGGCCTGGTTCCGCAAGTCACTGTCGTCCTGGGATGCCGACTACGTGGGTGAGTTCCTGGAGCGGCACGGCACCTTCGACCAGGTGATCGACCTCGGTCCCGACCAGGACGATGTGCCGCCGTACGAGGGAAACTACGGACGGCACCTGTTCGCCTGCGTCAGGAACGGCTGAGCCAGCTGCTGAGGGTCTCCAGCACCTGATCGCCCCGCGGCGCGATGTCAGATCCGCGCGGCCCCTCCGCAAGGGGCAGGTAGCGGCCGGCGACGGCCAGCAGGTAGAGCGCACCGAGAGCGTGGGAGGGGGAGCCCGGCGTGTCCGGCGTCGCCCCTGCCGCGGCCAGCCCGGCCCGGATCGTCTCGTCGGACGTGCCGCGGCGCCGGGTGATCGCGTTGACCAGGTAGTGGCAACGGTCCAGGCCGATCGGGACGTCGGTCTCGAACCGCTCCCAGTCCCACAGGAGTACTCGCTGGCCCGAACGCGCCATGTTCCACGGAGTCCAGTCCCCGTGCCACGAGCCGGTCCGCCACTCGAGGTCGCCGGCAGTTGCGCACAGCCGATCGATGCAGCCCAGCATCATCCCGCGCCGTCGGCGGTCCCTCAGGCCCTCCGCGGTGGCGTGCTGGCGCGCCATCCACCGCAGCCCGGCGACCTGGGCGAACCCGCCGCCGAACGCGTCGGCGAGCTCGGTCATCGCAGCGGTGGGTGCCCGGGTGTGTCCGCGGGGCGACTGGACGGCAGTGTTCAGCGGTGAGAGGAGCAGGAGTTCCATGCCCTCCCAGGTGCCGTGGTGGAGCACCTTCGGGGGCTGCAGCCGGCGCCAGCCGCGGCGGGCCAGCAGGGACAACGCCACCGCTTCCGCACCGACGTCGGCGCGGGCCTGGTCGGAGTCTCCCAGCTTGGCGAACGCCACCGTGCGACCGTCCGCGTCGAACACCTGCAGCACCGGCTTGCGGTTCACGCGTTCGGTGCCGATGCCGACGCTGAACACCACCCGGGTGCCGAGCAGGTCGTCGAGGTGCGCGGCCAGCGATCCCTCACGGGGCCCGTGGACGACGACCCTGTCGGGGAAGGCGGACACGCCCCGACCCTGGGCGAGGGCGGCGACGGCCAGTCGTTGCACGGTGTCGTAGTACGTCGCGTCGGCGCTGAACCGGCGTACGGCGCCCGCCGCGGCGCGGGCGGGTGCCGCCGGGACCAACAGCTTGGGGGCCTTTCGGTTCGGCAGCACGACGTACTCGGCCGAGGCGACGGGGTCGCGTCGACGACCTCGCACCACCTTGACGTCCGCCCCCGGGTGGAGGGCGCGCATGGTCGTGACCAATGCTTGGGTCGAGTCCTCGACCATGCGCGCCTCCTCTCCCTCCGACTATCCGCCCTGCGGCAGCAGCGGCGTGCCGACCTGTGCCTCGCGCCAGGCCGTCCAGCTTGACTTCGGTGCCAAGGTCCCACGGAGCAGCGCTGTTCAGCGTCGTGTTGAAATACGCGAACGCCACTCCGCCGCGATCCTCCAGTTCTTTGTACGTGCGCCGGATCCAGTCTGGGTCAACCTCGGCCGCCTTGTCAGAGAATCCGGTTTCTGCGAGCCCCCAGACCAGGCCTTGCTGCTTGGCCCAGGGCTCGATCTTGGAGAAGTACGACCCGTCGAGGTCGGTTGCCTTGGTGTTCCCATCCTGGCCGAGCCGGTTGTAGATGTCGAAGCCGGCGACGTCGACCTTGACCCCACTCGGCCAGATGTTCTGCAGGCTGTACTGGTCCTCGCCGTAGAACTGGTGCCAGCCGGTGACGATGACGGTGAAGGCCACGTTGTCCGCGTTGTTGCGCATGATCGGCCCCAGGCGCTCCTGCATGCGGGTCCAGTCATCCATCGGTCCGTCGGTCTCGGGCTCGTGGTGGAACGCCACCCACACCGGGCCGTCGAGCTCGTCGAGTCGCTGGGCCAGGTCGCGGGCCCAAGCGTCGCCCGCACCGGAGGCCATCTCGCCCCACGAGTGAGGCAGCTTGAAGCTGATCCAAGGCAGCCGACCCTCCGCCAGGTCAGTGCGTGCTGTGCGCACGGCGGACTCGACCTTGTCGCCGGTCCAGAAGGTGCGCCGGATCCCGAGCCGACGGCCCATGTCGTCCTCGAAGCCCGAGGGATCGGAGTTGGACCCGTAGGTCTGGCCCAGGTAGGCGCCACACTCAGGGATGCCGCGGGCCGAGTAGGCACAGCCGTTGCTGAGCGTGCCGACCTCGGGATCGGGCTCGGGGTCGGGGTCCTGGGTAGGAGGCACGGTCGGGTCAGGGTCCTCGGTGGGCGGATCCGTGGGGTCAGGGTCCTCGGTGGGCGGATCCGTGGGGTCGGGCTCCTCGGTGGGCGGCAACGTGGGCTGTGTGGGGTCCTCGCCGCCGTCGCCCCTGGTGCTCCAACGCACCCGGTCGAGTATCAGGCCCTCGCCGGGGGCGAGTCCGTCCGTCAGCAGCCGGACCTCGAAGTCAGGCTCCGTGTACTCCGAACTCACCAGCATGCTGACCGTGTTCCTCCTGGAGTCGAGCGTCGCGTCCTCGCGTTGTTCTTGGACGACGCTGTCGTCGTGGAGTTCACGCACCACGACGGTCACCTCGATGCCGGGCTTGGTGGCCAGGATGCGCGCTCGCATCACGTGCTCGGTCGTCGTCGCAGCCGCCTTGTCGGCTGAGCTGCTGCTGCGTGGCGATGGAGGCTGCGGTGGTCACGGTCAGACCAACAGCGGCCACGGCCAGTGCGGTCACGAGTCCTCGGACGGGTTTCTTCACAGACGGTCACCTTGCGGGGTCGGGGCACCGCGTCCAGCCCCATCAAGACGGTGTGCCGTTGCTCCCCCAACCGCGGCGCCGACACTAGTGCAACCAGGGCAGACGAGGTCGCGCATCTTCCCCAACTTGGGGGATGTGCTCGATATCCGGCCGTCGACTGTCGGGTCCCGTGCCCCCCGCAGATGCGCGCTCATGGGTTCCTCCGCCGCAGTCGCGGCCTGCCGGTGCCGTCCCGGCTGAGGGTGATCAGCACGAGTCCCACCAGCAGGCCGACCCCCAGGCCGCCGGCGGTCCCCACAACGAGGGCAGGCGGCTTCGGTTGGGCCGGCTCACGGCGCACGACGCCGCCGATCTCGGGTTGGGAGAAGCGAAGCTGGGTGATCGACTGCGACAGGTCCCGCCGGGCCAGGCGTGCAGAGGCGTCGAAGCCGGGCAGCGCGCGGAGCTCGTCGGACAGCCGGACGAGCAGGTGGTCCCGGCGCTCGTCGAGGTACTCCCGGCGGACCCGCAGGTACGCCTTGGCCAACGAGTTGGCCACCTTGTCGGCGTCCGCGGCCTTCGGGGTGACGACGTCGACCTCCAGGACGTGGGTGTTGGCGACGGCACTCACGGCGATCATGGAGCGGATGTCCGCCTGGTCGATGCCGGTGTCGGCGCCGACCTCTGCAAGAGCGCTCTGCGAGAGAAGCAGCGCCACCTCGGTGTCCAGGGTGATGTCACTGGTGCGTCGCCGGATCGTCTGGGCCGCCGCCTCGCCGGAGTCGAGGTAGACCGGTGCCGGGGTCACCGCGACGGAGACCCGCGCGGCGTACGCCGGTCCGGCGGTCCCTGCGACGAGTGCGGTCCCCGCGACCGCGCCGGCCACCGCAAGAGCCGCGACGGTGGGTGCCCCGCGTCGCAGCTCTCGGGTCAGGGCCGACGCGGTCGCTGTCCGAGTCGTTCCGATGCGTTCTCGGGCCACCAGTCCGATCGCGATCATCGTGATCATCAGGGGCAGCCCGAGGGTGTCGTAGATCGCCAGCTGGAACAGGAAGATCCCCACCACGAACGTGCAGATCGTCTCGTTGGTCGTGCGGCAGGGCGCACTTCGGATCAACGCCAGCACGACGAAGATCAGGAAGAACGCCAGGCCCAACCACCCCTGCGAGAACAGCACCAGCCACAGGTGGCCCTGCGTTCCGAGGGGCGGCACCCCGCACGCGGGGCAGTCGGGGGTGGCACCGCCGGCGATGGACTCGAAGCTGCCCTGGACGTCACGGGTGCTGCCGAAGCCGACGAGTGGCGAGCCCTGACTCACCGACGACACGGTCTCGGTGAGCAGCGCTCCGCGGCGGTTGTTGCTGTGCTGGTGGTCGACGCGTTGCTCGGCCAGGTCGCCCAGCGGGCTCACCCAGATCACCGCGGCCGCAACCGCCGCCAGCACCAGCGCGATGGCGGCCTGGGCCGGGCTGCGTCGGAGCACCAGGAGCATCAGCGCCCCGGCCGCGGACAGCGCGATCGCCATCCAGAGCCCGCGGTTGAGCGAGAAGGCGATCGGCACGGCGGCCAACCCGACAACCGCGAGGGCAGCGAGCCGCAGCCGGCGCCAGCGCCAGGCGGCGGCAACCAGAAACACCAGCGTGAGCGCCATGCAGCTGCCCCAGGTGTTCGTGTAGGGGAACGGCGCCTTGGGCCGGGCGCTCGGGTTGCCGAGCACCTCCTGCACGTCCGCGGTCTCCGGATGCACGATCGAGGCGACGAAGCCGTTGGACCGGATCGAGCCCGGGAGCACCTATTCGATCGCCGAGCGGAACTCCAGCTCGGGGGCGAGCACGCCGAGCAGTCCGCCGGCGGTGGCGATCACGAACAGGCCGGCCACCAGGAGGTGCACCGTGTGATCCGGTACGGCGATGCGGTCGAGGTTGGCCACCCACAGCAAGACGATCGTGCACGCGACGTACCAGGCGAGCCGGAACCCGAAGACCATCAGGCGGCCGCTGCCCCCGCCGGGCATGGCGCCGGGGGCGTCCACCCAGAGCACCGCCACGCCGAGCAGGACCCAACCGAGGAAAAGCAGCCACCAGCCGAAGCCGCCGGGCAGGTGGATCGTCCGGCGGCGCAGCAGCTGAACGGCCATCGGCACGGCTAGCGCGATCGGCGCCAACTCCACCAGGCCGAGAACCCACCAGAGCGGGAGGCCGATCACCAGTGCCGCCAACGGCCAAGCGTTTCGGGGCACCAACACAGTGCACAGTCCCAAACGGACTATGCCCTCACCGATATAGGGGATGTTCGCAGGGGCCCGCCGCCCTAGCGTCGGGCCGGACAAATCCCAAGATCCTCCTCCTCCCAGGCAGGTGCCGTCGTGCGCAATCCACGCCATTCCATCGTGATCCTCATGGGTGCCGTACTGGCGTTGTTGCTGCCGATGACGCCAGGGATGGGTGCGCCGGACCAGCCGGCTGGTCAGCTGGTGCAGGAAGTCGCCGCCGCCGGGACGCCGCACGTGCTCAACGGCGAGGTCTACTCCGTGGTCCAGGTCGGCAACACGATGGTGCTCGGCGGCACCTTCACCTCCGCGCGCAACGACAACAGCCAGACCGCGCTGGCTCGCTCGCGGCTGCTGGCGTTCAACGCGAACACCGGCCAGATCAGCACCACCTTCCTGCCCAACCCCAATGGCACGGTCCGGGTCGTGCTCCCTGCGGGCGACGGTGAGACTGTCTACGTCGGCGGCAGCTTCACGAGCATCGGCGGGGTGGCGCGCGACAGCCTGGCGCGGGTGCGGATCTCCGACGGCGCCGTGGTCAACACGTTCAACGCCGGGAACATCACCGGCACGGTGCGCGACCTGCGGCTGAGCGACGGCCGGCTCTGGCTCGCCGGAGCGTTCACGCACGTGGGAGGCCGGGCCCAGGCCGGCATCACGACCGTGAACCCGACGACCGGCGCTACCCAGACCTACATGGCCCAGCAGATCGCGGGCATCCACAACGGCGGCGTCACGCAGCCGTTGAAGATCGACATCTCGCCCGACGGCGACCGGTTGGTGTCCGTGGGCAACTTCGACACCGTCGGTGGGGTGCAGCGGCACCAGTTCCTGATGCTCGACATCTCGGGAGCCACCGCTCAGGTGGCGAACTTCCGGACCACGTTCTTCCACTCGGCGTGCTCGGGGAGCTTCGACACCTACATGCGCGACGTCGACTTCTCGCCCGACGGCAGCTTCTTCGTGGTCACCACGACCGGCGCCTATGGCGGCAGCGAGAGCGCCTGTGACACGGCAAGCAGGTTCGAGACCAACCAGACAGGCAATGACATCGCGCCCTCGTGGGTCGACTACACCGGCGGCGACACGTCGTACGCCGTGGAGGTCACGAACTCCGCGGTCTACGTCGGCGGCCACCAGCGGTGGTGGAACAACCCGTTCCGCGGCGACGCCGCCGGGCAGGGTGCCGTCTCCCGCGAGGGGATCGCCGCACTGGACCCGGTGAACGGGCTGCCGCTCTCCTGGGACCCGACGCGTACCAAGGGAGTCGGCGTCTTCGACTTCCTCGACACGCCCCAGGGCCTCTGGGTCGCCTCCGACACCGACCGGATCGGCAACTTCCAGCTGAAGAGCCGGATCGCCCGGATGCTGCCCGGCGGCACGTCGTTCCCAGCCGTGAAGACGACGGTGCTGCCGAACGACGTCTACACCGCCAGCACGGCCGGCGCCCTGTCCCGGCGACGCTATGACGCCGGTGTGGGTGCGCCTCAGTCGCCGCCCAACGGAGGCATCGCCTGGGGCAACGTCCGCGGCGCCTTCATGATCAACGGTCAGCTGTACCTGGCGAACAGCGACGGGTCCTTCAACCGGCGCTCCTTCAACGGCACCACGTACGGCGCCCCGGTCGCAGTGAACACCGCCGACCAGATCGTGGCCCTGACGGACTGGCGCGCCGACATCCAGAACGCCACCAGCATGTTCTTCGACCGCGGCCGGATCTACTTCACCCGACCGGCTCGAGCCAGCTCTTCTACCGGTACTTCTCCCCGGAGAGCGACGTGGTCGGAGCGAAGCGGTTCGTGGCGTCCAACAACGTGAGCGGCATCGACTTCTCGCAGGCGCGCGGCATGTTCGTGACCGACACGCACCTCTACTGGGCGACGCCGGACGGCAACCTGCGGCGGATCTCGTGGCAGCAGACGCCGCAGGCCGCGTTGCCGATCGCCGGCACCGCCTCCGTGGTCTCCGGGCCGGGCACGGATGGCGTGAACTGGTCGGGCGCCCGCGCCCACTGGCTGTTCCAGAACGCCAACGGTGGTGGAGCGGTGACGGTGAACCAGCCCCCCGTGGCGGCGTTCACGTTCTCCTGCAACCAGCTCACCTGCAGCTTCAACGGAGGCCCCTCGTCGGACGACCAGGGGATCACCTCGTACTCCTGGAACTTCGGAGACGGCGGGACCGACACCGGCGCCCAGGTGCAGCACCCCTACGGCTCCGCGGGTCCTCGGAACGTCACGCTCACCGTCACCGATGGCGCCGGACTCACCGACACCGAGACCAAGCAGGTCAACCCCTCGCTCGCGGGGGTGGCGTTCGTCGGGGCGAACAGCGGCAACGCGAACTCGACGACGCACCAGGTCGCGGTGCCACCGGGTACGCAGGCCGGAGACGCGTTGGTCCTGTTCCTGACCAGCAACACCACGGGAACCACGGTCGCCAACCCTGCGGGTTGGACGACCCTGGAGAACCTGGACGGCAACGGCGTCAGGGGGCGGGTGTGGACTCGCACCGCGACCGCCGCCGACGTCGGCGGAACGGTGACGGTGACCACGAGCGGCACTTCGAAGGCAGCAATCTCGATCGCGGCGTACCGCGCCACGGGTGCCCCTGGCGGGGCGGTCGTGCAGGCGCACGCCGGCGTGCTCCACGAGACCAGTGGCACGAGCTTTGTGTCACCGACCAACACGCTCACCGACTCGGCAGGGTGGGTCGTCTCCTACTGGGCGAGCAAGGCGTCAGTACCGGTCAACTGGACCTCGCCCGCCGGGCAGGTGACCCGTTCGACATCGTCCGGTTCCGGTGGCGGGGCGATCGTCTCGCTACTCACCGACGGCGGAGGGCCCGGCACGCCGGGCCAGGTCGGCGGCCTCGTCGCGTTGACCAACGTCGCGGTCACCCGGGTGGTGTCGGTGACCCTCGTCGTCGGAACGGGGTGAAGATGCCCCCCCGAAGGGGTCTCTTGGTAGTGATGGTCATGGGGGGCCTCGCAACCGCCTGCGCGGCGTCCGGGCGCACCTACGTCTCCGAGGAGCCTCCCGCAGCGACGTCCACAAATCTCGTACAGCTCGACTTCGAGGATCGTGCGGCGCCCGTCGGCGAGATCGTCCCCTCGGTCCAGAACACCGGGAGGGGCAGCTTGACCGCCGAGATCGTCACGCACGCGGGTGGACGCATACTCCGCGCCGAGGGGAGCGGGTCGGGATACGCACTGCGGTTCCCCGAGCTCGAGGGCGGGCTCGACGTCCCCGCTGCGATGCTGCTGCTCCATAGCAGTGATGCGGAGGACTTCTTGAGCCCCGGGTCGCGTGACTTCGCCTTCGGCGCCGATCTGCTCCTCGACGAGGAGTCGGAGAACGCCCCGACCGACAACGGCAACAACGTGGTGCAACGCGGGCTCTACGAGGACACTGCGCAGTACAAGCTGCAGGTCGACCACGGCGCCTTCTCGTGCCGGGTCGCCGGCTCGGAGGGGGAGGCGGTCGTGAGCGCACCAGGCGTCGTGGAGCCGGGTGAGTGGTACCGCGTGTCGTGCGAGCGGAGCGACGATAACGTGGTGCTCAGCTGGGAGCGACTGGCCGACTCGGAGGAGGGGACGACCGTGCGGCGCTCCACCATCGGCGACGTCACCCTGCCCGAAGGGGTGCCATTCGTGGTCGGAGGCAAGCTCGATGCCAGAGGCGAGGTGCCGGTCGACGCGACCGACCAGTTCAACGGAGTGATCGACAATGTGTGGTTCACACTCCAGGACTCGTGATGAGCGTATTGACTCCCGGCGGGGTCCGTCCGATGGCTGAGGTCCGGGTCCTGCGCGGCCCCAACCCGATCCGGGTCGTGGTGGTCGCCCACCACGCCCTCGTCGGCGACGCCGTGCGGATGGCGCTGTCCAGCCGGGGCATCGTCGCCACGGGCGCGTCGCTGGGCCGCGGCAGCCAACGTGAGCTGGTCGCGCTCGCGCGGGTCGTGTCCAGTGTCCGGCCGGCCCTGGGCCTGGTGCTCTGCGACGTCGACGATCCCGTCCAGCTCCGCGAGACGGTCCTGCTGGCCCGTGGCGTGCCGATCCGGTGGCTGCTGCTGACCAGCTCGCAGGACGACAGCAGGTGGGGGGCCGCCGTGGAGGCAGGTGTCCACGGCGTGGTGCCGATGTCGGAGGGCATCGACGTGGTCGCGCACGCGGTCCGGGTGATCGCTCGCGGCCGCGAGGGTCTGTCCCGGGACACCAGGACGAGGGTGCTCCAGGCCTGGCGGCGGGCGGGCCGGGAGCACCGCCAGCTCGTGGAGCGGTTCGGCGGCCTCACCCCGCGGGAGATGAAGGTGCTGAGCCTCCTCGCCGACGGTCTGACCGTGAAGCAGATAGCCGAACGTTCCGAGGTGGCCGAGGGCACCGTCCGCAGCCAGGTGAAGTCGGTGCTCCGCAAGCTCGGCGTCAACTCCCAGCTCGCCGCGGTGGCCGCGCACCGGCGGGTGGTCACCCAGGGAGCTCCGTTCCGCCAGCGGCCCTGAGGGGACCGGAAGCCGCTAGCTGGCCTTCTTCCGGGTCGCCTTCTTGGCCGCGGACTTCTTGGCGGTGCTCTTCTTCGCAGCGGACTTCTTCGCAGCGGTCTTCTTCGCCGCGCTCTTCTTGGCAGGGGCCTTCTTGGCCGGCTTCGGCTCCTCCTCGGCGTCCTCGCCGCGGGCAGTCTTGGCGGCGTCGACGGACCGCTGCAGCGCCGCGAGCAGGTCGACGACCTCGCCCGACGACTTCGTCGAGGTGGGGGTGCGCTTGACCTCGCCACCCTCGATCTTCGCCTTCACCAACGCCTCGACCGCGCCGGCGTAGTCGTCCTCGAACTCACTCGGCTCGAAATCGCCGGCGAGGGTCTCGACGAGCATGTTGGCCATCGTGACCTCGGCATCCTTGACCTCGCCGGTCTCGATGCTGAAGTCGGGCTGCCGGACCTCGTCGGGCCACATCATCGTCTGGAGCACGATCACGTCGTCGCGCACCCGCAGCACCGCCACGCTGGTCCGGTTGCGCAGAGCCACGGTGACGACCGCCATCCGGTCGGCGTCGAGCAGCGCCTGGCGCAGCAGCGCGTAGGGCTTGGCCCCGGTCTTCTCGGGCTCGAGGTAGTAGGACTTCTCGAACAGCATCGGGTCGATCTGGTCGCGAGGCACGAACTTCTCGACAGCGATCTCCCGCGACGACGTGGACGGCAGCTCGGCCATGTCGTCGTCGGAGAGGATCACCATCTCGCCGTCCTCGGTCTCGTACCCCTTGGCGATGTCGGCGTACGCGACCTCCTCGCCGTCGATCGAGCACACCCGTTGGTACTTGATCCGGCCGCCGTCCTTGGCGTGCACCTGTCGGAAGGACACGTCGTGGCTCTCGGTAGCGGAGTACAGCTTGACTGGCACGCTGACCAGCCCGAACGACACCGCACCCTTCCAGATCGCGCGCATGGGGAGAGAGTACGCGGTCGCCGACTGCCTCCGCGGCATGCGGAAACTGTGCCCAATTTCGGTCATGCCCTGACGACCGTGCCTTGACACGATCGCCGTGCCTCCGGAACCGGGGGCACCGTGAGTGCGGGGAGGGTGAAAGCGCATGTCTCCAGCAACAGCGCAACGGCAAGGACGGTTGGTCCCAGCCTTGCTCAGGGTCGCGTCGAGCCTCCCCCTCGTAGCTGCCCTTCTCGCTGCCCCCGCACTCACGGCCTCAGGCGTCGCCGCCCCGGGCGAGATCGGGTTCGTCGCCGCCGCCAGCACGGCCGGCAACCGGAGCGCGCACACCGTGCGGATCCCGGCCCAGGTCAGTGCGGGTGACGTGCTGCTGCTGACCCTCACCACGAACTCGACGGACAGCACGATGGGCACCCGCCGGCCGGCTGGACCCTGCTCGAGTCTCGTGACGGCAACGGCGTCCGCGGCCGGTTGTGGACCAAGGTCGCGACCGCAGCGGACGCGAACGCGAACGTCACGGTCACCACGAGCGCGTTCGCGAAGTCCGCGATCAGCGTGGCGGCCTACCGCAGCACCGGGGACACCCCGACCATCAGCGTGTCCGAGGTCGGTGGATCAGATACCTCCGGCACCAGCCACCCATCGCCCCATGCAGAGGTGGCTGGTGCCGGATCCTGGCTCGTCAACGTCTGGTCGGAGAAGTCCTCGGTCGACACGACCTGGACCCTGCCGGGTACCGTCACCGAGCGCACCACGTCCGCCACGACCGGCAGCGGCAAGGTGAGCGCCGTCATCGGTGACTCGGGTGCCCCGGTTGCCGTCGGCGCCCCCAACTCCCGTACGGCGACGACCAGCACCGCGGTCTCCCGCACGGTCATGTTCTCCGTCGTGCTGAGCCCCGGCGAGGACGTCAACGAGCCCCCGGAGGCGTCGTTCACCGCGGACTGTGACGAGCTCACCTGCCAGTTCGACGCGGGGGACTCCTCGGACCCTGAAGGCGCCGACCTGACCTACACCTGGAACTTCGGCGACGCCGCGACCGGCACCGGCGAGACCACGGAGCACACGTACGCCTCGAGCGGACCGCGCACCGTCACTCTCACCGTGAACGACGGCAACTCGACCGACCAGACGACCCGTGTCGTCGACCCGCAGGAAGCGGTGTCGCCCGGCGCGATCAGCTTCGTCGGCTCAGCGACCACGGCCGGGAACCGTCCCAGCCACTCGGTCACGATCCCGCAGTCGGTGCAGCCGGGCGACCGGTTGCTGCTGTTCCTGACCACCAACTCCACGACCAGCACGATCAGCGACAGCCTCGACGGCTGGACCCTGCTGCAGTCGCGCGACGGCAACGGCGTACGCGGCCGCGTCTGGACCCGCGCCGCCACCGCGATCGACGCCGGCCGCGTCGTCAACATCACCGGCAGCGCGTACGCGAAGTCGGTGCTGAGCGTCGCCGCGTACCGCAGCACCGGACCGGCGCTGGTGTCGGCGTCCGGCGATCCGCGGGGTCGACTCCTCGGCCTCCAGCCACACCACGCCGACGTCCCTCGTCGGACCACGCCAACTCCTGGCTGGTCAACTACTGGAGCGAGAAGTCCTCCACCCCGGTGACCTGGACGCTGCCCAACGGCTCGCTCACGCGGACCCAGGGCGAGTCCACCGGCACCGGCAAGGTCAGCGGCATCCTGGGCGACTCCGACGGCGGCATCCCGCTGGGAGCCGTCGCCGGACGCACCGCGACGACCAGCGCCGCCGTCACCCGGTCGGTCCTGTTCACCGTCGTGCTCGACCCGGGCGCCGACCAGACCGAGACGAACGAGCCACCGGAGGCCGAGTTCACCACTGGCTGCGCGGGGATGACCTGCGAGTTCGACGCGAGCCTCTCGTTCGACCTCGATGACGACGACGTGCTCACCTACGCGTGGAACTTCGGCGACGGCCAGACCGGCACCGGGGTGAACCCGGAGCACACCTACGCCTCCGCCGGCACCCGCACGGTGACGCTGACCGTCAACGACGGTCACGGTCACACCGACACAGGCGACCGGTACCGCCACGGCCAGCGCGCCGAACCCACCGCTCGGACACACCGGCCTGGTGCCGGACGCGCCGCGCACCAACCAGCCGACGATCACCGACGGTGAGATCTGGGACATCGAGGTGGTCGGCAACATCGCCTACGTGGCCGGCACGTTCACCTCGATCCGGCAGCCCAACAACGGCGCGACCATCGCCCAGCCCTCCCTGGCGGCGTACAACTGGAGCACCGGACAGGTCCTCACCACCTTCCGGCCGACCTTCACGAGCGGCAGCGTGACGGCGGTCGAGGCCTCGCCGGACGGCACCAAGCTCTACGTCTCCGGTGACTTCGGCACCGTCGGCGGGCTGAACAAGAAGGCGATCGCCCGGATCAACCCGACGACCGGCGCGCCGATCGACACGTTCACCGCCAACACCAACGGCAAGGTGTTCGAGCTGGCGGTCACCAACACGACCGTGTACGCCGGCGGCCGGTTCACCCTGGTCAACAACGTGCCGCGCGGCGCCCTGGCGGCGCTGGACGGCACCACGGGTGCGGTGCGGACGGACTTCGTCAACAACATCACCGGCGGCATCGGCACCAACGGCGAGCTGGCCGTGCAGCGGCTCAAGCTGACCCGCGACGAGGGCCGGCTGCTGGTCGTGCACACCGGCCGCCAGGTCAACGGGCAGAACCGGTACGGCATCGCGATCATCAACACCCGCACCAACAAGCTGACGCCGTTCAAGACGACCCTGTGGGAGGACAACCTGCAGTTCGTCGGCGGCATCCAGCGGATCTACGGCGGCGACATCTCGCCCGACGGCACGAAGTTCGTCGTGTCCAGCGGCTCCGGCGGCGACCGCCCGCCGATCAACGACACGGTGATCGTCTACAACCTGAACAACGACAGCGACGCGCAGCCCGCTGTGGATCTCCCGGCACTTCGACTCGGTGTACTCGGCCACCTGGACCGAGGCGGGCATCTACATCGGCGGCCACTTCCAGTGGGCCGAGGACGCCAGCGCGCCGGTCCCGTGGCCGGGCCTCGACGACGTCGGGTACGGCACCGGGCAGGGACTCTCGGCGTACGCCCTGGGCGACGTCGTGGTCAAGCGGTTCCACCTCGCCGCGCTCGACCCCGCGGACGGTCACGCGCTCGAGTGGTTCGCGCCGTCCAACTCCTACGAGGGCGACAAGCACATCGAGGCCACGCCGCGCGGCCTGTTCGTCGGCGGTGACGGCAACACCAAGGGCGGCTTCAACGTCGGCCGGATCGCGTTCTTCGACTTCCAGAGCGTCCCGGCGAACAACACCACCCAGACCGTGATCACCGACCCGATCGAGGGCCGCATCAAGCCGGTCGACGAGTCGTTCGAGATCACCGGTACGGCGACCGCGCCCAGCGGCGTCAACCGGGTCGAGCTCGAGATCATGGACCGCAACACGGGTCGCTACCTCGCCGACAACCTGACCACGTGGGGCAGCACGACGCTCAACACGTTCAACGCCACGCTGGACCCCGGCACCGGGCCGAACCGCACCTGGCGCCTCCCGATCACCATCTCCGGCAACCGGGAGCTGCAGGTCCGGGCCCGCGCGGTCGCGTGCAACGGCACCGCCGACAACACCAAGGCCGCCAAGAAGTTCGAGACGTTCAGCAACTCCGACGTTCCGCCCGACACCAGCATCAGCGGCCCCGGCAGTCCGGTGAACTCGCTGACGTTCACGATCACCGGCTCCGCGACGGATGATGTGGGCGTCAACGGCGTGAGCTTCACCATGCGCGACACCCAGGGCCGCTACCTGCAGGATGACGGCACCGTCTCCGGGACCTTCCACACCTTCCAGGTGGAGCCCGACGTCGTCGGCGCCCTCAGCACGACCTGGTCCTACGAGATCACCGTGCCCGTTCGAGGACGAGTGGTGGGCCCAGGCGCGCTCGACCGACACCTCCGGGCCAGTCCTCCCTCGACACCGATGACCGGCGCTGGATCGTCACCGAGAACGGCCAGCCGCCGACGGTGTCGATCTCCCAGCCGACGGTGATGGTGCCGCCCACCACGACGCAGCCGATCACGGTCGCGCCGGGCAGCCCGATCACGTTCGCCGGCTCGGCGAACGACGACGAGGCACTTCGCCGAGGTCTCGATCACGCTGCGCAACAACACGACCGGTGAGCGGCTCGCCGCCGACGGCACGTGGGGCACCAACGTGATCGCGGGCAGCTATCGCCTCTCACCGCCCGACCTGAACCAGCCCAGCTACAACTGGTCGTACACCACGCCGTTCAACCTGACGCCCGGGCACCTACTCGTTCACCGTTTCGGCCGAGGACCACATCGGGTTGGGCACGTCGTCCAACAACCAGGGTCGGCTCACGATCAACGTCGTGATCCCGGGGGACACTCCACCGGATGCTCGGATCACCCCGACCGGCACGATTACCGGTGGCCAGGTGCTGCACCTCGACCTGGCCGGGACCGCCACCGACGACAAGGGCGTGGCACAGGTGAAGCTGACCATCGAGGAGGACGACAGCAGTCGCTACCTCACGCCCAGCGGCCAGCTCACCGGACTGCTCACGACGATCGACGCCGTGATGGCCAACCCCGGCGCCACCAGTACCGCCTGGAGCTACTCGGTGAACCTGCCGATCCAGGGTGACTGGCGGATCACCGTGTCCGCGGTCGACTCCTCGGGACAGGTGGATCCGTCGACCTCCGGCGCGACGTCGCGCTACCCGATCTATCCGGGTGACCAGCCGCCGGTGCTCAACGAGGGTCTGCTGAACCCGATCGAGGGAACCGAGTTCCCCGACGGCAAGATCTTCGTCAGCGGCCGGGCCGAGGACGACCAGGCCATGCAGCGGGTCGAGGTCGGCGATCGTGAACGCGGCGGGTCAGTACATGAGCTCGTCGGGCACCTTCACGAGCACCAACGCCAGCTGGCGTACGGCGTTCCTCAACAGCCCGGGCACACCGGGGTCGAACTTCTCCTACACGACGCCGGTGATCCCGCCGGGCGCCTACACGGTGCGGGTGCGGGCGATCGACCAGCACGACTTCGTGAGCGTGATCTACGAGCGGCACGCGACGGTGACCCAGCCGCCGAACAACCCGCCCGTGGCCAGCTTCACCACCTCGTGCGTCGAGAACAACTGCACCTTCGACGCCCGCGGGTCGACGGACGAGAACGCGCCGACGCTGACGTACTCGTGGAACTTCGGCAACGGCAGCGGCTCCGGCCCGGTCCCGACGCGGAGGTACACCAGCGCGAACACCTACACGGTGACGCTGACCGCGCGGGACGAGTGGGGCGCCACGGCGACCGCCACGACGACGGTGACCATCATCGAGCCGACGGGCAACCAGCCGCCGAACGCGGTGATCAACCCGCCCGCGTGCTCCAACCTTTCGTGCAACTTCTCTGCGGTCGGCTCCAACGACCCCAACACCGGCGACACGATCAGCTACCGCTGGAACTGGGGCGACGGGACCGCCGACAGCACGTCGACGTCCCCGTCTCACACGTTCCCGGCCGCGGGCCCCTACACGGTGACGCTGACGGTGACGGACGGCTGGGGCAAGGCGACCGTGGTCACCAGGAACGTGACGGTCGGGACGCCATAGCCGAAGGAGAACGACGCGGTCGTCAGGCCGCGTCGTTCTCCACGGGCTCCGCCCAGACGATGATGTTGCTGTCGTAGTCGCCGTCGTGGTAGTCGGTGCAGGTCACCAGCACCAGGCGGCCGGCCTGGCCGCGGCCCTGGCTGAAGAGGCTCTGGGCGCGGTCGGCGACCTCCTCCTTGGTGAGCTTGAAGACACCGGTCGTGCGGTAGTCGACGAGCTTGCCCTCGTCGCGGATCCGGACCAGGGCCCCGACGTCGATCGTGGGCAGGTCGTTCATCACGCCCCCGCCGGTGCTGACGGTGTGACCGGTGACGACGGTCTGTCCCTTGCCGCTTCCGGGCTCCGCGCTGTCGTCCCACCAGCCGACCACGTCGGTGTCGGCCGGCGGGGTGAGCACCCCGTCGGAGGCCAGCTCGATCGGCTCCAGTGGTGCCTTGATCTTGATCGAGGGCACCAGGATCTCGTCCGGTCCCTTGGTGGGGGTGTCGGGAAGGTCCTCCTCGACGGACGTCTCCTCGGTGTCCGACCCCGTGACCTGGCGGATCGAGTCGGACAGCACCGCCCAGACGACGAGAGCCAGGCCGACGACGACCAGCCCTACGACGATCCAGGTACGACGGTCGCGCGGTAGGCGCAACGTCAAGCCGGGTGTTTCCTTCCGGCGGCCCGTCATGGGTACGTCTCACGCACTGGGGTGGGCGTTGTCGTCATTCGAAGGACGTCCTCACCAGGCCTGCGACCGGCAACAATCGCAGCGCGACTGTTGCCGGTCGCGGCATCGATCATTGGGTCAGCGACCCAGCAGTCGCCGGTATCCGACCAGACCCGCGGCGCCGCCCAGCATCAGGAGGCCACCGACGAGGGCGATGTTGTTGACGCCACCACCGTTCGTGGCACCGGCGTCGACCGTGGTCGGCACGTCGGGACCGCCAGGGCTGTCAGGACCGTCCGGGCTGTCGGGACCGTCCGGGCTGTCGGGGCCATCCGGGCCGTTGACCTGAGTGTTCAGGCCGCAGTTGACGGTGGCGATCTCGGCCGAGACCAGCGAGAAGCCACCGAACTGGCGGGCGGCCGGGAGCACCTCCAGGTCGAGAGCGGTGACCTCGACCTGCTTGCCGTCGCTGGAGACCGTCTGCTTGTTCAGCGTGGCGTCGAGGACGTTCTCCTCGAGCGGGCCGAGCTGGTCGGCGATCTGCGCCACGCAGCGTGCTGACGATGTTGTCCTGCAGCGCCTGGATCGCAGGGGAGAGCTGCGCCAGCGACCCGTTGAGGGTGTTGTTCAGGTCGGTCTGGACGGCGTCGAGCGCGACGTTCACGACCTCATCGAGGTCGGTGAGCACCTTGGTGTTCGGTTCGGGGCTCGCCGGGAACTCGACCAGGGCTCGACGTTGTTGTTGCCCGGAAGGCCGAGCGACAGCTTGGTGTCAGCGATGTTGGCCGTGCCCTCCGCGGAGCTCGGGTTGGCCACGCACTGCGACTGAACCGCGCCGAGGGTGCCGGTGATGCCGACGTTCGAGAGCGGCGCGAGCGCGTCGGTCACGGCTCGGGTCAACGGACCGACGAGCTGGTCGGCCAGCGGCTGCAGCAGCGGGTCGAGCGCACCCAGCGCCGACTCCGGATTGATCAGCCGGACCCCTGTCAGGTCGAGGTTGGCGATGTTGACGCCGACAGGGTCACCGGGGGTGAGGCAGTTGGACTCGCCGACGTCGCCGACGACGGCGCCGTCACCTGCAACGCCGGCGCAGGCGCGGGAGACGCCGTTGCCGTTCTCGATCTTGGCGCTGGAGTCCTGCGCGATGACCCCGATGTCGAGCACGTCTTGGTTCTCGAGGACGTCGATCGGCGGGTTGGCCTCACCGGTCCTCGTCTCGCCCTTACCGGCGTTGGTCGCCTTGGTTTCGCCGGTCGAGACGGGACTCCCTGCGATCGCGAGCGTCAGCCCGTTCGCCGAGGCCTGCGCGGCAGGAGCCGCCGCGGCGGCTGGACCCATCGACAGGCCGAACAGTGTTGCGGCCGCGAGTAAGGCCCCGATTTTGACAAGGTGGTACTTCAAGTTGTGTCTCCTCAAGAGCGCGCGCTCATGTTCTCCGAGCGGTTACCAGAAACGGCACCTGAGGTGCCCCATGTGCTGCTCACCGTAGCGGACCCTGAGGGGTATTTGGATACCTGAGACACGTGGTGGTCAGTTCGGTTCCATCGGGACCACCACAATGTGGCCCATGCGCCCCATGCTGGCCACGCCCGGCCGCCACATCCCCGCAGGTGACGGGTGGACCCATGAGGTGAAGTGGGACGGCATCCGGGTGCTCGCCGACTCCCGGGACGGGTCTAGACCGATTTCTGAGCCGGAACGGCAACGATGTCACGCCCGCCTGGCCCGATCTGGCGGCCTCCCCGCTGCCCGGGCGCGACCTGCTCGTCGACGGCGAGGTGATCGCCCTGAACGAGGAAGGTCTCCCCGACTTCCGGGTGCTCCAGGAGCGGATGCACGTGCGTTCGGCGGCCGCCGTGGCCCGGCTGGTGAAGCGGGTGCCGGCGACGTTCATGGTCTTCGACCTGCTCCGCCTCGACGGCACCGACCTCACGGCCGAGCCGCTCGAGCGCCGCCGCGAGCTGCTCGTGGACCTGATGGAGGGCGCGCCCTGGCAGGTGCCCACCGCGTACGACGACGGGCCGATGCTCTACGAGGCGACCCGGCAACAGGGACTGGAGGGGATCGTCAGCAAGCGGCTCTCGTCCCGTTACGTGTTCGGGGAGCGGTCAGCCGCACTGGCTGAAGTTCGCGCACCGTCACCGCGGGTCGTACGTCGTCGGCGGCTGGCGGCCGCAGGAGGGCGGCACGCACCTCGCCGCCGTGCTCGTGGGCGAGCCCACGGCCGAGGGACTCCTCTACCGTGGCCGGGTGGGAAGTGGCATCGGGCCGAAGGTCAGTCGCCTGCTCACCGCTGCCTTGGAAGGACACGAGCGGACCGACAGCCCGTTCGCCGACGAGGTGCCGGCGGTCGACGCCCGCGGCGCCCACTGGGTCGACCCGGTGCTGGTCGTCGACGTCGACACCCACCGCACCGCCCGGGCGCAGCGGCTGCGGCAGCCGTCGTACCAAGGCCTCCGGCGCGACATCACTCCGGAGGACCTCTGATGGCGGTCGACAAGCAGGAGGTCCACGTCGACGTCGAGGGCCGGACCCTCAAGATCAGCAGCCTCGACAAGGTGCTCTACCCGCGCACCGGCACCACCAAGGGGGAGGTGCTCAACTACTACGCCCAGATCGCGCCGACGATGCTGCCGCACCTGAAGGACCGGGCGGTCACCCGGATCCGCTGGCCGCACGGGGTCCAGGACATGAGCTTCTTCGAGAAGAACGCGCCCAACGGCACGCCGTCCTGGGTGCGCACCGCCACCGTTCCCACCACCGGCAGCCGGTCCGGGAAGGGCGACGGCACGATCACGTTCCCGATCGTCGACGACCTGGCGACACTCACCTGGATGGTCAACCTGGCCGCGCTCGAGCTGCACGTGCACCAGTGGACGGTCGCCCGCAACGGGCGGCCGCGGAACGCCGACCGGCTGGTCATCGACCTCGACCCCGGCGAGCCCGCCGGGCTGCACGAGTGCTGTGCGGTGGCGCTGCTGGTGCGCGACAAGCTGGCCGAGCGCAACCTCATCGCGAAACCCGTGCTCAGCGGCAGCAAGGGTCTCCATCTCTATGCGGACCTGCCGAAGCGGCTGCCGTCGGACGAGTCCACGGCGCTGGCCAAGGAGGTCGCCGAGGAGCTCCAGGGCGAGCACAAGACGCTGGTCACCGCCACGATGACCAAGGCGAAGCGCTCGGGGAAGGTGTTCCTCGACTGGTCGCAGAACGCCGGCTCGAAAACGACCATCTCGCCGTACTCCCTGCGCGGCAAGGAGCGGCCGTACGTCGCGGCGCCGGTGTCGTGGGACGAGGTCGAGGAGGGCGCCGACGACGAGCTCGGTCTAGAGCAGTTGCGCTTCGACGAGGTGCTGCAACGGGTCGCCGAGCACGGAGATCTCTTCGCGTCGTAGCGATTCCTGCGTTTAGGGGTCCGGTCACCGGATCCGCTCCTAGCCTGGAGGGGATCGTAGGAGCCCCCGATGAGTGCACCGCCTGACTGGTACCAGGACCCGCAGCGTCCGTCCGGACATCTGCGTTGGTGGGACGGGCGGGCCTGGACCGAGCAGCGGATCGCGCCCCCGGACGCGCAGGTGCCGGCGGCGTGGAACCCGATCCGAATGGCCCGGCGGCATCCGCTTTCGGTCGTTCTGGCGGCGGTGTTCGCGCTGGTCGTGGTGTACGGCGCGGCTGACTCCGTCGACGAGGAGCCGACGCTCCGGGACCGGCCGACCTCGGCCGACGAGCGCGGTGCTCCCGCGGAGCCCGAGGACGAGCCGGCGCGGGAAGTGGAGGCGCGACGGTCCAAGGGAGGCGACGAGCCCACGAAGTCTGCCCCGCGCTCCCGCGCGCCCAGGTCGGAAGGGCCACGCACCTACCTCGTCACCCGGGTCGTGGACGGGGACACCCTCGAGCTCGGCAACGGCGAGACGGTCCGGCTGGTGGGGATCGATGCTCCCGAGGTCGGCGAGTGTGGCTACGAGCGGGCAGCAGCCAACCTGGCCCGGTTGGTGCTCGGCGAGGCGGTGCGTCTCGGCCGGTCCGACGAGGATCGCGACCGGTACGGCCGGCTGCTGCGGTACGTCGACGTCGGCGCCCAGGACGCCGGGCTGCGACTGATCAAGAACGGCCTCGCGATCGCTCGCTACGACTCACGCGACGGCTACGGGTTCCACCCGCGCGAGACCCTGTACGTCGCCGAGGACAAGCACGTGATGCAGTTCGGGTGCGAGTAACCCACTCGCGCGTCGAGTCAGACACGCAGACAATGGCCGGATGGATACGGCCCCAGGCGATCCCGGCGTAGTCAACCTCCGTGACAAGCTCGCGCTGTTCTCGGAGCACTGGTCGCCCAAGGTGGTGGCTCGCCTGAACGACTACGAGATCAAGGTGGTCAAGGTCCAGGGTGAGTTCGTCTGGCACTCGCACGAGGACACCGACGAGCTGTTCCTGGTGATCGACGGTCGCCTGACGATCCAGCTGCGGGACGGCGACGTCGCGCTCGGCCCGGGGGAGATGTACGTCGTCCCCCGCGGGGTCGAGCACTGCCCGATCGCCGACGGCGAGGTCAGCGCCATGCTGATCGAGCCCGTCGGCGTCGTGAACACCGGCGACGCCGGAGGCGAGCTCACCGCCAGCGCACGACGACCGCCTCATGGGCTGAACCCGATCCCTCTCGGGGTCGCTATCGGGGTCCTGCCGGATGCGGATGCGGCCGAGCCGGGATGCCCTGGACGGGCTCACTCCGACCGAGAGGAAATACGTTGTCCAGGCACCGTCCCCGCCCGTCCCGCACCGCCGCCCTGATCGCGACCGCCGCCCTGGGGCTCGTGGTCGCCGCGCCGCCTCCCGCCAGCGCGGAGGAGTTGCCCGACCTCGACCGGCGCGCCCTCCGGGCGGCGATCGCAGGGTTGCCGGACCCGGAGATGACCGCCGCGCAGGTCAGGGTCGCGGGCCCCGCCGGTCGTTTCCATGCCGCGAGCGGCGTGCGTGATCTCGTGACCGGCCGACCCGCGCCTGCCGAGGGGCGCTTCCGGATCGCCAGTGCCACCAAGATGTTCACGGCCGTCGTCCTCCTGCAGCTCGCCGACGAGGGGCTGCTGGACCTGGAGGCGCCGGTCCAGCGCTATCTCCCGCGCCTGCTGCCGGCGTCGTACCCGCCGGTCCCGGTGGGCTCGCTGCTCGACCACACCAGCGGGCTGCCGGCCTCGACGGAGGACGCGGGGCAGGAGGATGCGGCGTACTACGTCGCGCACCGCTTCGACCACTACACCCCGCGCCAGGTCGTGGCCTCGGCCACCGAGCAGCCGATGGAGTTCGAGCCGGGCACCGCGCAGCACTACAACGGCGTGGGCTACTTCATCGCCGGGCTGCTGATCGAGCGGGTCACCGGGAGCTCGTACGCCGAGCAGCTGCAGCGCCGGATCCTGCGCCCGCTGCGCCTGGAGGGGACGAGCCTCCCGCGCCCGCATCAGTACGGCGTCCGCGGGCCGCACGCGCACACCTACGTCAAGGTCGACGGCGTGCCGGTCGACGTGACGGCGCGCAGTCCCTACGGCTGGGCCGAGAGCGGAATGATCTCGACCACCGCCGACCTGACCCGGTTCCTCCGCGCCGCGTTCCGCGGGCCGCTGCTCAGTCGTCCGAGGCCCGCGTCCCGGCTGTTCACGGTGCCCGACGTGCCCTACGTCGGCGACAACAGCTGCGCCCGCGGGCCGGAGGCGGGGCGGGCCTGCCTCAGCATGGGCCTGACCCGCACCGAGCTTCCCGGCGGGCTGGTCGGTCTGGGGCAAGAGCGGCGGGTTCCAGGGCAACGCGGTCGCCGCCTTCGCCACCCGCGACCTGAGCCGCGTGCTCACCTACGCGCTGCACCCGACCGGCAACCGGGACGGGTCGGAGGGCGGGCGGATCCAGCGGATCGTGACCGCCGCGTTCCTGGAGGGAGACCCTGCCGCGACAATGGGCCCATGACCCGGGACCAACCTGTCGAGGCGTGGCTCACCGACATGGACGGCGTGCTGGTCCACGAGGAGGTGCCGATCGCCGGCGCCGCCGAGTTCGTCGAGGCCCTGAAGTCGTCGGGTCGCCCGTTCCTGGTGCTGACCAACAACTCGATCTTCACCCCTCGCGACCTGCGCGCCCGGCTGCTGCTGAGCGGCATCGACGTACCCGAGGACTGTCTGTGGACCTCGGCCCTGGCCACCGCGGAGTTCCTGCGCAGCCAGCGGCCCGAGGGGACGGCGTACGTCGTCGGCGAGGCGGGCCTGACCACGGCCATGCACGACGTGGGGTTCGTGATGACCACCCGCGACCCCGACTACGTGGTGCTGGGGGAGACCCGCACCTACTCGTTCGAGGCCATCACCCGCGCGATCCGGCTGATCGAGGGCGGGGCCAGGTTCATCGCGACCAACCCGGACCCGAGCGGACCGAGCCACCAGGGCACCCTGCCGGCCACCGGGTCGGTGGCCGCGCTGATCAGCACCGCCACCGGCCGACAGCCCTACTTCATCGGCAAGCCCAACCCGCTGATGATGCGCGGCGCCCTCAACCGGATCGAGGCGCACTCGGAGACCACCGTGATGGTCGGCGACCGGATGGAGACCGACATCATCTCCGGGCTCGAGGCCGGAATGCGCACGATCCTGGTGACCACCGGCTCGACCCGGCCCGAGCAGATCGCGTCGTTCCCCTACGGACCTACCCGGATCGAGGACTCGGTGGCCGACCTGGTGCCGCTGGTGGCGTCGGGCGAGATCTGAGCGCCGCGTTCACTCGTCGCCGAGCTCGGCGCGCATCGCCGACGCCGCTTCGTCGATGATCCGCCGCATCGCGGTCTCGGCGGCGGCCGGCTCCCGGTCGCGTACGGCGCGCGCGACGGCATCGTGGAGGGCGATGGCCTCCGGGTTGGGGCGGCTGGGCATCAGGCCGTGGTGGGTCCGGCCGGCGAGCACCTCGGCGACCACGTCTGCCAGCGCCTGGACCATCTCGTTGCCGGACGCGGCCAGCAGCGTGCGGTGGAAGACCACGTCGGCCGCGAGGTAGGCATCCAGGTCGCCGGAGCGGCCGTGCACCACCATGTCGCTGACCGCTGCGGCGAGGGTGCTGCACTGCTCGGCGGTGGCTCGCTCCGCGGCGAGCGCGGCCGCCACCGGCTCGAAGCCGCGGCGCAGCTCCGAGAGCGAGAGCAGCTGCGAGCTGCGGTCGGCGCCGGCCAGCCGCCAGCGGATCAGCAGCGGGTCGAAGACGTTCCAGTCGGCACGGGGGAGCACGGTCACCCCGACCCGGCGCCGGGACGTCACCATGCCCATCGACTGGAGCACCCGGATCGCCTCCCGCGCGACCGGGCGGGAGACGCCGTACTCCGCGGAGATCGCCTCCAGGGTGAGTACTCGACCGGGTTCCAGGTCACCGGTGACCAGCCGGGTGCCCAGCGCGTCCAGCACGCTGCCGTGCAGGCCGGGGCGGGACGCGGGAACGGTCACGTGGTCATCCTCCCAGCGAACGTCGCTCGTGAAAGATATGACTAATCTAGACCGAAACCCTTGCAAAGATCAGATTAATTGAGAGCAGGGTGTGGCGCATGTCACCGATCGTCGTCATGGGCGTCTCCGGCTCCGGCAAGAGCACCGTGGGCGCCGCGCTGGCGCAGCGGCTGCGGGTGCCGTTCGCCGACGCCGACGACTTCCACCCGCCGGCCAACGTCGCCAAGATGACCGCCGGCGAGGCCCTCGACGACGACGACCGCTGGCCCTGGCTCGAGGCGATCGGTGAGTGGCTGGCCGCGCATGACGGCGGCGTGATGACCTGCTCCGCGCTGAAGCGGTCCTACCGCGACCGGTTGCGGCACAACCGCCCGGACGTCGAGTTCGTGCACCTGCACGGCGACCGCGACGTGATCACCCGCCGGCAGGCCACCCGCCCCGGGCACTTCATGCCGGCCTCCCTGCTCGACTCGCAGTTCGCGACCCTCGAGCCGCTCGAGGACGACGAGCAGGGGTTCGTCGTCGACGTCGACCAGCCGGTCGACCAGATCGTCGAGGCGGCCGTCGCCGGCCTCGACGCCGCGCCCCACCACGAGGAGAACTGATGTTCCTGAACGTGCTCGTCGCGCCGCTGGCGGCTACCGAGCTGGTCGAACCGGTCGCCGGCGGATTGCAGCTGGTGCTGGCCGCCCTGGTCGGCATCGGCCTGATCGTCGGCCTGATCACCTGGGCGAAGATCCACCCGTTCCTCGCCCTGATCATCGGTGGCCTGTCCGTGGGCATCGTCGCCGGGGTGGACCTCGCCGACGTGATCGTCAGCTTCAGCACGGGCTTCGGTGAAACCGCGGCGGGGGTCGGCATCCTGATCGCACTGGGCGCGATGTTCGCCAAGCTGCTCGCCGACTCCGGTGGAGCCGACGAGATCGTGGACGCGATCGTCGGACGCGCCAGCGAGCGGATGCTGCCGTGGGCGATGGCGCTGGTCGGCGCGATCATCGGCCTGCCGATGTTCTTCGAGATCGGCCTGGTCCTGCTGATGCCGGTGATCTACCTGGTCGCGCGCCGCGCGCAGCTCTCGCTGATCGCCATCGGCATCCCGGCCCTGGCCGGGCTCTCGGCGATGCACGGACTGGTGCCGCCGCACCCGGGTCCGCTGATCGCGATCGACGACCCTGGGCGCCGACCTCGGCACCACCCTGGCTCTCGGCGTCCTGGTAGCGATCCCGACGGTCGTGGTCTCCGGACCGTTGTTCGCGCCGTTCGCCGCCCGCTGGGTGCCGGTGGCGGCTCCGGACCGGTTCGAGGCCCGCGACTCCGAGGAGATGGAGCAGCGGCCGTCGTTCCCCATCACGCTGGCCACCGTGCTGCTGCCCGTGGTGCTGATGATGGGCAAGGCGCTGGCCGACATCATCCAGGACGACGAGGGGGACCCGCTCCGCCGAGTCCTGGACGTGCTCGGTACGCCCATGATCGCCCTGCTGCTCTCCGTCATCGTCGCGATCTTCACGCTCGGCCGCAGTGCGGGCATGGACCGGGACGACATCCACAAGTGTCTCGAGACGTCGCTGCCCCCGATCGCGGGCATCCTGCTGATCGTCTGCGCGGGCGGCGGGTTCAAGCAGGTGCTGGTCGACACCGGTATCGGCACCAGGCTCGCCGACTGGGCGACCGCCGCCGACGTCTCGGTGCTGCTGCTGGCGTGGGTGCTGGCCGTGCTGATCCGGTTGGCCACCGGCTCGGCGACCGTCGCGACGATCACCGCCTCGGCGCTGATGGTCGGCCTGGCCGACGGTCTGAGCAGCGGCGAGACGTCGCTCATGGTGCTGGCCATCGGCGCCGGCTCGGTCTTCTTCTCCTTCGTCAACGACGCCGGCTTCTGGCTGGTCAAGGAGTACTTCGGGATGTCCGTCGGCCAGACCATCAAGTCCTGGTCGCTGATGGAGACGATCCTCTCGGTGACCGGCCTGGTGTTCGTGCTGCTGCTCGGCCTGGTGATCTGACCGAGACTGGTCGACTCAGTCGACGCAGAGGCAGAACGGGTGTCCGGCCGGGTCGAGGAAGACCCGGAACGAGGTGCCCGGCTGGTGGTCGTGCTTGGCCGCGCCGAGCTCGAGCACGGCCGCCTCGCCGGTGTCGAGGTCGTCGACCATCACGTCGAGGTGCATCTGCTGCGGATGCTCCTGGCCGGGCCAGACCGGAGCGGAGTAGTCCTGCACCGGCTGGAAGCAGATGCACTGACTGCCGTCCTCGGGGCGGATCTCACCCCACTCGGCGGACGCGGTGACCTTCCAGTCGAGCAGCGCGCCGTAGAACGTCGCGAGCGCGGCCGGGTCGGGACAGTCGATGACGAGACCTGGGAAACGTGCGATAGCCATGGCGGCACACTAGGACCGGCCACCGACAGTGCCACCTAGAGTCGGGCGGGTGCCCGCCGACGCGCCGCCGTACCTCCTGGAGACCGAGCGCCTGCGGCTCGTCCCGCTCGACGCGACGCGGGCCGAAGAGCTCGCCGCGATCTACGCCGACCCGGAGGTCGCCCGCTATATCGGGGCGGACACGCTGGACGCGGCGGGCACCCGCGCGCAGGTGGCGAGGTTCGAGGGGGTCTGGCGCGAGCACGGCTACGGCCAGAGCGCGCTGCTCGAGCGTGACACCGGCCGGGTGATCGGCCGCGCCGGCCTGCACCCGTGGCCGGTCTGGGGCGAGGTCGAGCTCGGCTACGCGCTGGCGCGCGACCGCTGGGGCGCAGGTCTGGCGCGCGAGGCCTGCGAGGTCTGGCTCGACTGGGCCTTCGCCCACCTGCCCGACGACCACCTGATCGCGGTCATCCAGCCCGCGAACGCCGCGAGCATCACGCTGGCCGAGCGGCTGGGCTTCCGCTTCGACCGCGACGACGTGACACCGAGCGGGATCGACGTGGCGATCTACCGGTCGGACGCCTGAGGGAGGGACGCGGGCAGCAGCACCGTGTGCATGGAGTGCACGAGGCCCTCGGCGAGCTCGAAGCGCATCAGGGCCACCGGTTCGCCGTTGCGGGTGGCCAGGACCGCCACGCCGTCGTCGAGCGGCAGCGGCGTCAGGATCGAGCCGGACCGGGGCCCGAAGAAGAACACGGCACGCACCGCGCACGCGTCGATCCCGTTGGCGTAGCCGACGGTCTCGTCGTCGAACGTCGCCCAGCCCCGGACGTCGGGGTGCAGGGTGCGCGCCAGGCCCTCGAGGTCCTCGCCGGCGCACGCGGCGATGAACCGGTCTACGACCGCCTGGAGCTCGGGGTCGGGAGTCCGGTGCGGCGCCTCCGGGTCGGTGCCGTGGATCGAGCGGCGGGCCCGGCTGGCCAGCTGGCGGCAGGCCGCCGGCGTGCGCCCGACGATCTCGGCGATCTTGTCGAACGGGATCGCGAACACGTCGTGCAGGAGGAACGCCGCCCGCTCCGGAGGCGAGAGCTGGTCGAGCACGACGCCCAGCGCCCGGCGTACCTCGTCGTCGAGGGTGATCCGGTCGGCCGGGTCGGGCGCGGCGTCAAGCAGGCCCGGGCGGCATCTCGTGGGGATCGCGCGGGCTCGAGTGCCGGCGATGGGCCGAGCCGAGCCGGTCCAGGGCCAGGCGGCGTACGACCACGACGAGCCAGGCCCGGAGGTCGTTGATCTCCTCGACGCGCTGCACCGCGAGCCGGGCGAACGCGTCCTGGACCACGTCCTCGGCCTCGGTCGGGTCCGCGAGGATCCGCGACGCGATCGCGATGACGTAGGCCCGGTCGTCCCGCCAGGCGGTGGCGATCCGCTCGTTGGTGTTCACGCTGGACAGGACGATTCCACTCGCTTCGATGTGACACCAGACCCTGTTCCCTCGGCCCGGTCACATCCCCACCCGTCGCGTCGTCCCATCTGGCAGCACCGTCCAACCAGACTCGGAGAGTGAGCCATGCTCGACACGACCGTGTGGATCGCCCAGATCTTCCTCGCCCTGTTCTTCTTCGCCGCCGGGCTGCCCAAGGTGTTCGGCCGCGGGATCGACAGGTGGATCGGCTTCGACCGCATCCCGCGGCCGATGACCGTGGTGATCGGCCTCTGCGAGGTCGCCGCCGCCGTCGGGCTCGTCGTACCGATGCTGGTCGACGAGCTCCAGTGGACCACCCCTCTCGCCGCGATGGGACTGACCGCGGTCTCCGCGATGGCGGCCGGCTTCCACCTCCGCGAGCAGGAGTACCTGCCGGCCACCGAGACGGTCCTGTGGGCCGGCGCTGGCCACCACGGTCGTGATCGGCCGCTGGGACGAGTTCGGCACCGGCCCGTCGATCTCGACCGAGGTCCTCGTGCCCGTGGTCGGCTGCCTGGTGCTGGCCATCCTGGTCAACCTGGCCATCCTGTTCCGGCAACCGGTCGAGGCTTAGGCGAACCCGGCCCGTGGGTGGCCCGACAGAACGGGCGCCATAATGGCCCTGGGGCCGGTCCACTGCCGTTCCTAGGGTGGAGTGCGATGAGCGCGCAGACGGAGCATCTAGCATCGCGGGGCGTGGACCTCCACCTCACCCTCGACGAGGGCAGCGGTCTGACCCAGCAGATCTACGACCAGATCCGGAGCGCGATCCTGAGCGGTCGACTTCCGAGCGAGACGCGGCTCCCGTCGAGCCGCGCGCTGGCGCAGTCCCTCGGGATCGCCCGCAACACGGTCGCCGCGGCCTTCGACCATCTTCTCGCCGAGGGCTACATCCATGCGCGAACCGGGGTCGGCACGTTCGTCAGCCCCGACGCCGACCCGGCAGCCCGGCCCCCGGAGCGCACGTCCTCCCCGCTGACACCGGTGCCACTGTGGGGCGACTCGGCTCCCGACGTGCCGGTCCTGGACGGCGAGCCGCCGGCGTACGACTTCCGCAGCGGCATGCCCGACGACTCACGGTTCCCCTATCCGGCCTGGCGCCGGCACGTTGACGGCGTCGCTCGCCGGTCCAGCCTGGGCGCCGTGTACGCCGACCCCGCCGGACCGGGCGTGCTGCGCGCCGCGATCGCGCGACACCTGGGAGTCTCGCGCGGGCTGAGCATCGGCGCCGACGACCTGATCGTCACCAACGGGGTGCAGCAGGCGCTGTCGCTCCTGGCCCAGGTCCTGGTCGAGCCCGGCGACGTGGTGGCGTTCGAGGACCCCGGCTATCCGCCGGCCCGCCGGGCGTTCGAGGCCGCTCGCGCCACCATCGTTCCGGTGCCGGTCGACGAGCAGGGCATCGTCGTGGACCGACTGCCGCCGCAAGCCACCGCCGTCTACGTCACCCCCGCCCACCAGTTCCCCCTGGGTGTCCGGATGAGCCTCGCCCGGCGGACCGCACTGCTGGAGTGGGCGCGCGCGGCGGACGCCGCCGTCATCGAGGACGACTACGACACCGACTTCCGGTACGGCGCCCGGCCCATCGACCCCCTGCACGCCCTCGACCAGGCCGGTCGGGTGGTCTACATCGGCTCCTTCTCCAAGTCGATGCTGCCGACGTTGCGGAGCGGGTACTGCGTGGCTCCTCCGAACCTGCTCGACGCCCTGCGCCGGGCTCGGTTCGTTGCCGACTGGCACGGGCCGACCACCATCCAGCTGGCGTTGGCGGGCTTCATCGACGAGGGTCTCCTCGCGGCGCACGTGCGCCGGATGAGGCGCGTGTACGAACAGCGGCGGGACCGGATCGCGATGGTCCTCGAACGCGTTTTTCGCCCGCACCTGCGGCCGATCCCGACGGCGGCCGGGCTGCACCTGGCAGCGACGTGCGAGGGGGCGACCCACGAGACGGTGGGTGAGTGGATCACGGCCTGCGAGAAGGAAGGGGTCGCCCTCCAGTCCGTCGGCGACTTCGCGCTGGGGGACGTGCTGCCCGGCGTCATGCTCGGTTTCGGCGCGATCCCGCTCGAACGCATCGACGAGGGCCTCCGCCGACTGCGCATGGTGATCGGGTCCTGACCGCTCCCGCCGGTGGCCCAGCCCCGACGAGTGCTCCGTGGCCCTGTGCGGCCCGCGACCGGGGCCCTAGCGTCGAAGACCGGTGTCCCCTGGAGGTGAGATGGCGACCTCGTCCGTGCCCTTGACGGACCATCGCTCGCTCGACTGGTTGGCCGTCTCCGCTGCGTCCCGCATCGTCGCCGGGGTGCGCGACGAGCACCTGAACCTGCTGACCCCGTGCGCCGGGTGGCGGGTGCGCGACCTGCTCCGGCACATGGTCGGCAACAACCGCGGATTCGTGGCGGCCGCACTCGGCGCGCCACCGGACCGGTTCGTGTGGGACGGTCTCGAGCTCGACTCCGCGATCGACCTACCCCACGAGTGGGAGCGATCCGCGGACGAGGTCGTGTCGGCGTTCGCCGGGCTCACCCGTCCCGAGGACACCCTGGCCATCCCCGGGTACGGCGATGTCCCGGCCATGCAGGCGGTACGCATGCACTTCATCGACTACTTGGTCCACGGCTGGGACGTCGCGGTGTCGATCGGCGCCGAGCCCCAGCTGGACGACGAGGCCTGCCGCGAGGTGCTGCGGATCGCGGCTCGATGGCCGGTCGGCAGCCCGGAGATCTGGGGGCCGGATGCTCCCTTCGGCGAACCGGTCGAGGTCGACTCGAGCGCACCGGCAGGCGATCGCATGCTCGGCCTGCTCGGCCGCACTCCCTCGTGGCCGGAACTTGTACGGCCACAGATGTGGCCCAGCCCCTAACAGGTCCCTGCCTAGGATCGGAGGTCGTGGAACCGACCGTCACCCTGGCCGAGTCCGACTGGGAGTCCCATCGTCCCGCGGTCTTCGGCGCGGCCTACCGGATCCTCGGGAGCGTCGCCGAGGCGGAGGACGTGACACAAGACGTCTGGTTGCGCGCGGCCGCCGTCGACCTGTCCGAGGTCCGCGACCTGCGGGCCTGGCTGGTGACCGTCGCCGCCCGGACGTCGTACAACGTGCTGAAGTCGGCGCGCGTCCGGCGGGAGGCGTACGTCGGGCCCTGGCTTCCCGAGCCGCTGCTGACCGGGCCCGACGCCGCCGCGCAGGTGCTCGTCGATGAGTCGGTCAGCACCGCGATGCTGGTCGTGATGGAGGAGCTCAGCCCGGCCGAACGCGTCGCGCTGGTGCTGCACGACGTCTTCGACTTCCCGTTCGCCCGGATCGCCGAGGTGCTGGGCGGCACTCCGGCAGCCAGCCGCAAGCTCGCCTCCCGCGCGCGGAAGCGGGTCGCCGCGGCCGAGAAGCGCCCCCGAGCGTCCAGGGCCGAGACCGCCCGGGTGCTCGAGGCGTTCAAGGCGGCTGCCGACGCGGGGGACCTGGCCGGGCTGGTCGAGCTCCTGCACCCCGAGGCCGTCTACGTCGCCGACGGCGGCGGCAACGTGACCGCCGCCCGCCGGCCCGTCACGGGAGTCCAGCGGATCGCCGTGCTGGTGGCGCGGCAGTTCGACATGAGACGTCCGGACGCGTTCCGGATCATCGAGGTGAACGGGCAGCCTGCCCTGGCGACGTTCCGCGACGGCGCGCTGGTCTGGCTCGACACCGTGGAGATCGACGACGGCCGGATCACGGCGTTCCGGAGACTGGTCAATCCCGAGAAGCTCGCCCAGGTCGGTCACATCTGAGCCCGCTGGCTTGTCTCCCTGGCGAACCTCCCGATCCCGGGGGCAAGTGAGAGGGGACGAAACGATGGCGCACGTCGTGATCATCGGCGGCGGATTCGCGGGTGTCTGGAGCGCGGCGGGAGCGGCACTGGCCCGCGGCGACGCGAACCTGCGCATCACGCTGATCGCGCCGAACGAGCACCTGGTGCTGCGGCCGCGGCTCTATGAACCCGAGCCGGACCTGGCCAAGGTCGAGCTCAGCAGGATCCTCGAGCCGATCGGCGTCGAGCACCTGCAGGCGTCGGTGAGCACCATCGACACCGCGCGGCGCGTCGTGGTGGCCGACGGCGAGGACGTCCACTACGACCGACTCGTGCTGGCGGCGGGCAGCAAGCTCGTGCAGCCGCAAGACCTGCCGGGTGCGGAGCGGCTCTTCGACATCGACACCCTGGTCGGCGCGCGACGGCTCACCGACCACCTGCGCGGCCGGGACGACTTCTCCGCTGTTGTCGTCGGCGCGGGCTTCGTCGGCCTGGAGGCCGCCACCGCCCTGGCGGACCGGGGTCGGGTGCTGCTGGTGGACCGGTCGGACGTCGTGGGAGACCAGCTCGGCCCGGGACCGCGCCAGGAGATCGAGGCGGCGCTCGACGAGCTGGGCATCGAGACCCGCCTCGGGACGACGGTGACCGCGGTCGGCGACGGGTACGCCGTCCTCACCGACGGCACCCGGGTCGAGACGGACACCGTGGTCTGGTCGGTGGGGATGCGCGCCAGCGAGCTCACCCGGCAGATCTCCGACGACCTCGACCACCTCGGCCGGGTGCCGGTGGACGAGCGGCTGCGCGCCCTTCCCGAGGTGTTCGTGGCCGGGGACACGGCAGCGGCAGCGTTCGACGCGGAGCACACGGTCATGCAGGCCTGCCAGCACGCCAGCCCGCTCGGCAAGGTCGCCGGGTACAACGCGGCGGCCGACCTGCTCGACGTACCACTGCGCGACTTCACGCCCGGCCCGTACGTCACCTGCCTGGACCTGGGCGGCGCTGGGGCGATCTTCACCCGCGGCTGGGACCGCCGGGTGATGGCGTCGGGCGCCGAGGGAGCGGACGTCAAGAAGCGGATCAACCAGCACATCCACCCGCCGGTCGACGACGCCGAGGCGATCCTTGCGGCCGCCGACCGCGTCTACCTCGCGCTCCCGTTCTTCCCTCGCGACGACGACGAGGAGGCCCCGGCCGCGTGATCCCGATCAGGGAACGTCGTACTCCACCCACAGCAGGACGTCCCGCGCCTTCGCGAGACGGCCGACGTCGTTGCCCTTCGTGATCTCGACCGTCACCTCTCGCCGGGGTGATCCGCCGAGGGCTGCGTTGAGCGGCTGCGGAGGGGCGGGGTTGGCGGGGTCGCCGCTCCCGAGGACCCCGGCGTTCGACATGGCGATCCCGTCGTTGATGGGGAACGGCGTCGGTGCGTCCTCGCCGATCCGCAGCTTGGCGCTGATGTTGCCGCCCTCCACACCCGGGAGAACCAGGGCGATGTTGCTGATCGTGCAGTCGGGCGGAACGGCGAGCCCGGGGAGGTCGAACGACAGCTTCGCCGTGGGGGTGGCGGGCTTGCGCAGCGTGGCCAGGCCCTTGGGATCGGTGGCGAGCGCCGACACGAACATCGACCGCGAGCCGGAGACGGCCGGGGCCGCGGCGCCGACCTGTTGCGCGTCGTAGGCGGCTCGGAGCTCGAACGTGAGGCGGACGTCCGTGACCCGGTCCAGCGTCGCGGCGTTGGCCCCCTTCGGAAGCCTGAGCGACCACGTCGTGGTGAATCCCGAGCCCTCGAAGGGCAGCAGCTGCTCGCCCGGCTGTCCGGCGTACGCGCCGGCCATCCGGTGCTGGCTGATCGGATAGGCGTCGGCGAACCGGACCAGCGGCACCGGCGCGGCGTCCGGTGCCGTGCGCAGCAGGGAGAAGCCGCCGTTGGTGAGGATGCCCCGGGTGGCCACGGCCGTCCCGGGGGCGTCCACGGCGACGTCGACGCTCCGGATCCGGTGCGCGAACGTCCCGGGGTGGCCGGTGAGGAGGTCGTCGTCGGTGAGGCCGAACGTGCAGCGACCGGTCCGCTTGAGCTGACCGAACGCCAGCGGCAGGTCGCGCGCAAGGGAGTAGGTACGGGTGATGGGCACCGTGATCCGCGCGGCGCCGAGCCTGATCGCCTCGAGCTCCGCGAGGTCGAGGCCGAGGCGGTCGGCGCCGCCTACGTCGCGCATCCGCAGGTCGAAGTAGTCCAGCCGGATCACCCGGACCGGCGTCGCGAGCTGGTAGGCGAGAGCGCGCTCCGCGGACCACGCTGCCTGCCCGGCCAGGTCGAGATAGCGGTGCAGCGACCGGCGAGCGACGCCGGCGAGGGCGTCCCAGAAGTCGCGGTTGAGGAACCGCTCGTTCTGGTAGTTCACGAGGTCCCGCGCGTACGCCAGGTCGGTGGCGGCGATCTGGCCCTGGAGCCCGGCGATCGCGACGTGCCGCTCCTGCACGCGCACCGTGGCCTTGGCTGCGGGCAGTGCTTCGTTCTTCAGCGCCTTCAGCTCGCCCTCGCGCTTGGTGGCGGCGTCGGCCATTCCCTGCAGCGTCGTCGTGCTCAGCACCGCGAACGCTGCGAACCCACCGACCACGGCGAGCCCGCCCGCAGCACTGCCGAGCCCGACCGACTGAGATCCCGCTGAGCCCGCGCCGGCGCCGCCGCCCTCGCCGAGACCCAGCGCGCTCCCCGCGCTGCTGGAGCTCAGGCCCGCGTAGCCCTCCGAAGCTGCCTTGCCCACGTCCACGAGCGAGCTGACGCTCGACTTCATGCCCGAGAAGTAGTCCTTGAACTGGTTGAAGATCGAGTTCGCGTCCTCGATCTCCTGCTGCTTGGCGGCGATCAGCTTCTCGACGTCCGCGACCAGCTTCTGGGCGACGACGACACCGGCCTTGGCGATCTCGACCTGTTCGGCGGAGATCGCCACCGTGAGTCGGGCCTTGCGCTCCTGCGCCTTCGCCGTGAGGAGGTCGAGGTCCGCCTGTTCCACCTTGCCGAGGTAGGCGAGGTAGTCGTTCTGCGCGGACTTCGCGCCGGTCGTCCAGCGCTGTGCGGCGCCGACGAGCGTCTCGTAGCGGAGGCTCGGGACCGCCTCGTCGTTGTAGCCGTAGAAGTTGAGGCCAGCGGCCAGCTGCTGCAGCGCGAGCCGCGCCCGGTCGAGCTGGTTGCGCCTGCGCGGGTTCTCGACCAGACCGAACCAGGGGAGCGGGAACTCGGCAGGCTCGGAGGGCAGGTACGCGCTGGTGCCCGGATCCTCGCCGTGGAGGAACATCGCGGCCTTGTAGAGCTCGCGGGCGCGCTCCAGGTTGGCCGGGTCGTCCGTTCGGTAGAGCGTCTCCGCCCACGCGAGCAGGGCGTCTGCCTGCACCAGGCGCGCATAGCGCTCCTCGAGCGGATGCAGGATCGCGGGCTCCTCCGGGGTGAGGGCGTCGTGGCCGCTGCGCAGCTGCGGTGTCAGGGGGAACGGTCCGTCGAGGCCCCGCTCCTCGTCGTACATCAGACGCGCGGTGTAGGGCCGGTCGCCGAGAGGGTCGTCCCAACGCAGCCGGCCGGCCACCACCCGGAACGTCGCAGCGATCGCGTCCGGGTGCTTCACCATGCCCGCGGGTGTGCCGACCATGCCGACACCGACGTGGAAGCCGGTCACGCCGCCCAGCAGGTCCACTGCGCCGGGCAGGTCACCGAGGCCCGCGCGGATCTGGGCCTTGAGCATCGGCATCAGGAAGCGCTGCTGGTACTCGAGCAGCCGGGTGGCCTGGTCGCGGGCAGTGCGGAACGGGAGGATGTCGTCCCAGTACCCGATCACGCCCTTGAAGCGAGCCCCGGGCGTCTCCAGCTCGAAGTACCTCTCGAACCCGTCCGGGAGGTACGGCCGTCGGGTGCCGACGAGCTCGTTGATGTTCGAGACCTTGAGCTTGCGGCGCTTGGCCAGGCTCAGCGGCCGCGCGGAGCTGCCGGCGCTGACCTCCGGCTTCCAGTTCTCGGTGCTCGCCGGATCGGGTGCGGCATCCCTGAGCAGCTGCTCGGCCTCGCCGTGGAGCCGGTCAGCGGCGGCGAACTGGCCCTTGTCGATGGCCTGGACCAGCTCGACCAGCTTGGCGTCCGCGGCGCCGTACCTGAGCAGGAACCCGGCGGAGCGCTGTACCTCTCCCACCGTTGCGAAGTAGCCCGTGTACGGCGCCATCGGCTGGTTGGCCGGCCGGGTGCGGTGGAACTCGAGGAAGTCCTTGCGGTCGTCGCTGAGCCAGGGACGACCCCGCGCCACGCCCACGACCTGGGTGCGCAGCGCGAACAGGTTCTCGGCGAAGAAGGGCTGCTGTCGGGCCAGCCACTCGTCGAAACGCAGGAAGAAGGGTGCGGAGCCGACGACCTCGGACCACAGGATCGGCTTGCCCTCCTCGCCCGGCAGCTGCGGAACGATGGCGTTCTCGGGCGGCTCGACCGGACCCTGTGCGGTGTCGCTGAGCACGCGGGACAGCGTGTGCACGTTCAGCTGGACCGGCGTCGAGAGCTCGGTGTCCGGCTCGCCGAGCGGGAGCCGGTACCGGTTCGAGAACTCCTCGACCGTGACCGGTGCCAACGCCAGCAGCGCGTCGAGGTGCTGCCGGTCGGTGAGCTCGCCCTGCGTCGGGCAGCGTGGCCGCATCGAGACCGAACCCGAATCCCGAGCCGGTGCCCGCGGTGAGGATCGCCTTGACGAGCGGCACCAACATCCGGTTCAGCGGCACCTCCGTGCGGTCCGACGTACGGAAGTCCTGGAAGAAGCGGATCGCGAGCTGCCGTTCGACGATGTCGGGGAAGTCGGCCGGGTTCGCGCCGACGCCCAGCTTCTGCTGGTGCGCGAAGAGCACGAACACCGATCGCAGGTAGTCGCGGTAGGACTGGTCGTCCGGAAGGGCCCACGGGAACAGCTCCCAGCCCAGTCCGGGCTGGGTGAACCTGTCGACGTCCAGCTCCGGTTCGCGACGGCCGAGCTCGCGGGCCAGGTCGCGGACCGGGAGCAGCGTCAGCTCGCCGTCGCGCAGCCTCGCCGGGTCGACCAGGTGCGCGTCACCCGCGGGGTCATCAGCCTGCTCGTCGGCCAGAGCCGCGGACAGATCGGCGAGCAACCGGGCCCGGTCGGCCGGCGACAGGAGCTGCACGACGCTGTCCGCGCGGGGAGCGGCGAGATCCCTCGCCACGTCGTCGGCGCGCACCAGGCGGGTCGCGACCAGGTGGTCGGCCAGCCGCGCGAGCGACTCCGGATCGACCCGATCGGCAGCCTGGACGTCCAGCACGACGGTCTCGTCGCCCGACAACGTGCGCTGGGTCAGGGCGACACCGTCGTTCAGACCCGCGACCCGCACCTTCAGCGGCCGGTTCCAGAGGCCGGGATCCAGGTCCATGACGGCGACGCCGTCCGGGCCGGTCCGGCCCTCCGCCACGACCTCCGTCCCTCGATCGCCGGCGACGGCGATCACCTCGACCGCTACGTCGGACAACGACAAGCCGGTGCTGATGTGACGTGCCTGCACGCGCGCTGTGAGCGTGTCGGAGTCATGGGCATGGTGTCTCCTGTCCAGCCAGTTGTGCCCGGGTGCGACAGGGAACGACGTTCGGGTGCCGCATGGGGTCAGATGCGTTCACACCCGGATTGATACGCACGCTCTGAACCAAGGTAGTCCGCTCAGCCGAGGGCGGCGATCCGGTCCCTCGGACCAAGCGGGTGCGACCCCTGGGGCTCGCAGGAGGTAGTGCGCGCTCTCCTCGGCCGTCCAGTCGAATGCCTCGTTTAGTCCGACCAGGATGGTGCGGAGGTACGCCGCCGAGGGCGGCGCGGGTGCGAGGGTCTGGTGCGAGGTCAGGCAGAACATCGGGCTGCCGTCGCGGTCGCCGAGGTGCACCACCGACTCGTAGACGCGCGAAGCCATGACCCATGGCCGCTCCGCTGTCGGTGCCGGCGTGAGGTCGCGGCCGACCGGCTGCCGCGCCTCTTGCGAGACCAGGTCGCTGAGCTGACCGAAGGTGATCCGGAAGCCGCGGGCGACGACCTCGCCCTCCGCCGACGCGTCGTAGAACGCCATCGCGCCGCCCCAGACGCTCGACTGCCCGGCGAAGACGAGCGCCCCGGGGAAGGTGAGGCCGACGTCGCGCGTGGGCGGCGTCGGGTCCCGGCAGCCCTCGTAGGTACGTTGCGCCCCGGGAGGCCTGCCACCCTCCAGGTAGCACTGCAGCCTGCGGGCGCTCATGTTGGACGCGTAGGCGACGTACCAGACGGGATCGTCGGTCTCCGGGCCGGCGATCACCCCACCACGGGTCTCTCCTCGAGGGCGCGATCGGCCTCTCGCAGCAGGACCGCTTCGGCGTCCTGATAGAGCTTCCAGGCCGCCTCGGGGGTGTCCGCAACCGCAGTCAGACCGACCCGCCCGTGCTCGGTGAGGCAGCTGACCATGTGGAACACCACGCCGTACTGCCGGGCCGCGTCGTAGTGCAGCCCGTTGGTGACCACGACGTCGAAGAGGTCCTCGACCGTCAGCGCCTTGAGCCGGTCGTCCTCCAGGTGATCGGTGGCGACGAGGTGCTTCACGGCGCCGGACGGGGTCGTGAACACGCCCTCGCTCGCCGTCGTAGGAGCCGTCGGTGAGGAACTGCAGCGTCAGGAAGGGATGCGTCGTGCCTCCCTTACGGAGGTTGAGCTCGATCGCGTACGGCGTCCAGTCGCCGGCGTCGTCGCGAACCGTGACGAAGTCGACCGCGAAGCGGCCGATCACACCCAGCCCTGCCAGGTGGCGGCCGATCACCTGAGCCGGCTCGGCGATGGCGGCGGCGTAGGCGGGGTCGGCGGGGAAGATGCAGCCGAGGTAGCGCTGCCCGCTGGCTCCGCCGAGGAGCTGGTCGTGGGTGGAGAGCAGCTCGACCGAGCCGTCGGCGTGGGCTCGCATCTGCACGCTAGGGCTGGTCAGCTCGACGCCGGTGATGCGTTCCTCGACGATGCCGGCATCGGCGGCGAAGTCGTCGAGGTACTTCTCGATCCCGATGGAGGGGTCCTCCAACGCCATGTCGAGCAGCCGTTGCCTGATCGCCTCCGGTTCGTCGGGGGAGCCCGGATCCGGCAGGTCGTGCAGGTCCACCAGCGCGTTGCCCGAGCCGGACACGCCCTCGTTGAGCTTCACGATCGCCTCGGTGAGGGTGGGCCGGCGCCGCCGCATCTCCTGGATGGCGGCGACGATGTCGTCGACGGTGCGCAGGTCGTCGGCCCCGACCGGGCACCGGACGCCGAGCTCCTCGAAGATTCGTCGACAACCGGTCTTGCTGCCGAGGTCGGCAAGCCGCGGGTCGGAGCCGTACATCGGGACGCCGAGGCTGAGCGCCACGTCGCGCTCGAGGTCGGTCGTGTTGTAAGGGATCAGGTGACAACGTGTGGGGTTGGGGATCAGGTCGCGGATCTCCCGCAGCAACCGGGGCCTGGCCAGCAGCTTCTCGCTCAGCGACCCGGGGCCGGCGTCACCGACGCTGACCAACGTGAGCCGGGCCCGCGCGTGCGACGGGATGACTCCCGGCAGCAGGCCGAGGTAGTACTCCACGACCGACTCCGTCACCGGGAGGGACGTCACGAAGATCATCCGCAGGCGTGGCTGACGGAGCAGCAGAAGCAGGAACAGCGCACGCTCCTCCATCGCCTGGACGAGGGTCCCCGACGTCGCGGTCGTGTGTTCGAGGCTGATCGACGGCACGACGACCACCGACTCGTCGTCGAGCTGACGACGCATCGCGGCCCAGACATCGGGCATCGCCTCCTGGAGTCGGTCGTACGCCGCGTACCGCTCGGGTTCGGTCAGCTCTGACAGCGTCCGTCCCGGCGAGGGTGGGGAAAGAGAGGTCGTGCTCATTGCGTCACCTGCCTGGTATCGAGAGATCTGACGGCATGCACCCGGACCGGTCGGGAGAAGCCCTTCGGCCGGATGTCGCCGATGAGGTCGGACTCGACCGAGCCGTCGAGTCCGGCGAGAACGCGGTCGGTCACGCGCACCTCCCAGTCGGCGGCGTCGGCGCACAGTCGGGCAGCGAGGTTGGTGACGCTGCCGATCGCGGCGTAGTCGAAGCGGCCGGGGAAACCGATCCTCCCGAGCGTTGCGAAGCCCTGCGCGATCCCGCTGCGATGCGTCAGGTCATGGCCGTGGCGTCGCCACGTGTCGGCGAGCTGCCGCAGCTCCGCATCGATCGCGAGCGCCATCCGGACGGCGCGGTCGGCCGCGTCGTGGCAGGGCACGGGGTCGTTGAAGAACGCCATGATCCCGTCGCCGGTGAACCGCTCCAACGTCCCCTCGTGCTCGTGCACGCGGCGGCCGACAACACCGTGGTACTCGCCCAGGACCGCCATGACCTCCTCGGGCTCACTCGTCTCCGCGAACGTGGTGAAGCCGTGGAAGTCGCAGAACACCACGACGATCTCGCGGCGATGACTGGCCAGCAGCTCCTGGTCTCCGACCACGACGTCGGCGAGCTGGGGGGACAGGAAGTGGCGGAGCCGGCTGGTGCGCTCGAGCTCGGCGACGCCGTCAGCCACCCGCCGCTCGAGCTCGGCGTTCCACGCCGCCAGCTCCGTCGCCTGCCGCTCGATCGTGTCGTGGTAGCGCTTGAGGCGAGCCAGCGACGCCACCCTCGCCAGCAGCTCGTTCTGGTCGAACGGCTTCGTCACGAAGTCGTCGGCGCCGGCCTCCAGCGCATCCAGTCGCTGCTGGCTGCCGCTCGCCGTGATCATCACGACCGGGAGGTACGCCGTCCGCTCCCGGGCGCGGATCCGGCGGCAGACCTCGTACCCGTCGAGTCCCGGCATCACGACGTCGAGAAGCACCAGGTCGACCTCCAGCTCCTCGAGCATCGCGAGGGCCTCCTGCCCGGAGCCGGCGGTGACGACGCGGTAGCCGCGCGGCCCGAGCACCGCGTCGAGCAGGCGCAGGTTCTGCGGCTGGTCGTCCACGGCGAGGATCGTCGGCTGGGTGTCGTTCATGGCCGGTCCCCTCGGAGGAAGCTCTCCACCTCGCCGACCAGCGCGCGCACGCTGATCGGCTTCTCGAGGTAGCCGTCGAAGCCCGCACGCGTGGCGTTGGCCTGGTCCTCGGCCATCGCGGACGCAGTGACCGCGACCACCGGGACGTCGGCCGCGAGCGGACCCTGCCGCAGCCGGCGCATCGTCTCGAAACCGTCGATGCCGGGCAGCTGGAGGTCCATCAGGACGAGGTCGGGCGGCTGCGCCACGGCCTCTCGGAGGCCCTCCTCGCCCGAGGCCGCCGCCACGACGTCGTACCCTGCTGCGCCCGAGCACGTCACGGACCAGCTTGAGGTTGAGCGGGTTGTCCTCGACCACGAGGATCCGCGCGCCGCTCACGCCGGCTCCTTGGGACCGACCGCGTGCACGCCGACCCCGGCAAGGGTCAGAGCAGCCAGCAGGTCGTCGCGGCTCACCGGCTTCAGCAGGTACGCCACCGCTCCCAGCGCCAGCCCTCGGGCACGTGCGTCGACCACCGAGGCGACGACGACCGGGATGTCGGCGGTCTCCGGGTCCGCGCGGAGCTGTTCGAGCACCTGCCACCCGTCCACCCCGGGAAGGCGGATGTCGAGCACCACGGCCTCCGGCCGCAGCTCGCGGGTGAGTCGCAGCGCCTCGACGCCGTCCGTGGCCCGTTCGAGGCGCAGGCCCGAGCTCTCGAGGTAGGCGCCCATCAGGTCCAGGGACGCGCGGTCGTCATCGACGAGCAGGACCGTCGGTCGCGCCGACTCGGGCGCCTCGGACTCGGCTCCGGTGACGGCCCGTGGCCGAACGGGGACGGCGAAGCCGAAGGTGCTGCCGACGCCGACCTCCGACTCGAGCCAGAGCCGGCCGTCGAAGAGCTCGATGATCCGCCGGGTCAGGGTGAGCCCGAGTCCCGTCCCCTCCTCCCGCGCCACGCCGCGGCCACCCTGCTGGAACGACTCGAAGATGCGCTCGCGGTCCTCCGGCGGGACGCCGACCCCGGTGTCGGACACGGTGACCACCAGCTCGTCGTCCACCCGCTCGGCCCGGACGTCCACGCTGCCGCCATCCGGGGTGAACTTGACGGCGTTGGACAGCAGGTTGAGCAGCACCTGCTTGAAACGAAGCTCGTCCGCGTCGAGCGTGTCCACGTCGTCCTCGATCCCGACGCTCACCGAGATGCCGTGCCGGGCCGCGCGCTCGCGCACCAGCGACACGACGTACTCGAGCGCCTGCTCGACGCGGAACGTGCTCGGCTCGAGGACCATCTGGCCGGCCTCGACCTTGGAGAGATCAAGGATCTCGTTCAGCAGCTCGAGGAGGTGTTTGCCGGAGTTCCAGATGTCGTGGACGTACTCGTCCTGGCGCTCGTTGAGCTCACCGAACATCCGGTCGATGAGGACCTCCGAGAAGCCGATCACCGCGTTCAGCGGCGTGCGCAGCTCGTGGGACATGCTGGCCAGGAACTCCGACTTGTGGTGGCTGGCCACCTCCAGCTCGGCGGACTTCGTCTCGAGCTCCCGGAACAGCCGGGCGTTCACGAGGGCGACCGAGGACTGCGTGGCGAGGGTCTGCAGCAGGTCGACCATGTCCTCGGGGAACGAACCCACGGTCCGACGGCGGATCACGACCACGCCGACGATGAGGTCGCCCCGAAGCATCGGGATCGCGAGCATCGACCGCCATCCGTCGCGGTAGAGGACCTCCTGGTGAGGATCGAGCGGCACCTGGGAGAGGTCGGGAACCTCGAGCGGCCGCCGCTCGGTAGCGGCCCGGCCGACGAGTGTGGCGTCCCGCCGCATGGTGGTGTTCCGCAGCTGGTTGAGAAGGTCCTGGCCGCTCCCGGCCGCCGCCCGGACGACGAAGGCGTCCGTTTGCTCGTCGTACTCCATGATCGAGCCGCCGTCGGTGTCGGTGAGCCGGACCGCGTTGCTGACGATGCTGTTCAGCACCGCGTCGGGGTCGAGGCTCGAGCTCACCGCGTCGCCCACGTCTCGCAGCGCCTCGAGCTGCTCCACCTTGCTGGCCAGCTCGGCGCCTCGAGCCTCGAGAGACTGCATCAGGTCGACCTGGCGCAGCGCGATCGCCGCCTGCGCCGCGAACTCGTCCAGCAGGCCCATGTCGCGCTCGCTGAACGGCGCCACCTGGGTCCGCCACATCGACAGCACGCCCACCACCTCGTCACCCAGCAGCATCGGCGCCGACAGCAGGGTGCGGAAGCCGGCCAGGCGCTGGAGGTCCTGCCGGCCGTACTCCGGGTCAGCGAGGACGTCTTCGATCTGCTGCGTGCGCCGGTCCAGGGCGACCCGGCCGGACAGGGTGGCCCGGGTCCGCTGCATCGGGTGGTCGGGCATGTAGCGGCGGAACTCCTCGGGGACGTCGCCGGAGATCCGGGACAGCCGGTAGACGTCTCCGTCGAGGAGATAGAGCTGCGCGACGTCGGCACGGCACAGCCCTCTTGCCCGGTCGATGATGGTGTCGAGGATCTGCTCGGAGCCGCCGCGCTCGCTCCCCAGCGCCTGCAGGATCTCGCGGCTGGCCAGCGACTCCTCCCGGGCGTCGCGGAGCGCCTGTTCGAGGCCGTCCGGTGCCGGAGATCCGCCCTGCTCGGACCTGGCATCCACCTGCTTCGGGGTGGTCTCCTTCTCCTCGGCCACCGGCACCCTCCCTGGGTGCCATCCATCATGTGCCCCGCATTTCGCTACGGCAATGGCCCGTATGAGTAGCGCTGTCGCGCGAGGCGCAAGGGTCAGCGGGGGCGGTCGCGCAGGATCCGCTGGCTGGCGAGCTTCCCGGGCGCGCCGATCACGCAGCCTCCGGGGTGGGTGCCCGAGCCGCACTGGTAGTAGCCCTCGATCGGCGTCGCGTACTGGCTCCAGCCGGGAGCGGGCCGGAAGAAGTACATCTGCGGCGCCAGGAACTCCCCGGCGAAGATGTTGCCCTCGGTCAGCCCGGTCCGGGCCTCGATGTCGACGGGCGTGACCACCTCGCGGTGCAGCACCAGGTCGCCGAACCCCGGGAAGTGCGACTCGAGCACGGCCTGCGCCTTGTCGCCGAAGCTGTCGCGCTCGGTCTCCCAGTCGCTCCCCTTCAGCTCGTACGGCGCGTACTGCACGAAGCAGGACATGACGTGCTTGCCGGGCGGGGCCATGTCGGGGTCGACCACCGACTGGATCGCCGCGTCGATGAACGGCCGCTCGGAGTACCAGCCGTACTTCGCGGCGTCGAAGGCCCGCTCGACGTACTCGATCGTTGGGCCGATGTTGAGGAAGCCGCCGTAGTGGTCGACGGTGTCCGGCAGAGCTGGGAAGACCGGCAGCCCGTCGAGCGCGAAGTTGACCTTGGCCGAGACCCCGCGGAACTTCATCCGCCGCACGCTGTCGACCAGGTCGAGCGGCAGCTCGCGAGGCTCGACGAGCTCGAGGAAGGTACGCCGCGGGTCCAGGGCGGACACGACCACCGGCGCGCGGAACTCCGTGCCGTCGGCGAGTACGACGCCGACCGCCCGACCGTCCTCGGTCAGCACCGAGTCCACCGCTGCGCCGAGCCGGATCTCGGCACCGCTCGCCTGGGCCGCCCTGGCCAGCACCTGCGTGAAGCCGCCGTTGCCGCCCTTGTGGAACGCCCACGAGCCGAGGTGTCCGTCGTGCTCGCCCATCTTGTGGAAGAGCAGCACCAGGCCGGAGCCCGGCGACATCGGGCCGACCTTGGAGCCGATGATCGAGGACGACGCGTGGAATCCCTTGATCGCCTCGTGCACGAAGTAGTCGTCGAGCCAGTCGGCGGCGCTGCCGGTGAGCAGCCGGACGACGTCGTGCATCGTCTTGCGGTCGACGCCTCCGAGGTGGTCGACCAGCCACTTCACGTCGACGGCGTCCTCGGGGTCGCTGCCGAAGATGTTCGGTGGCGCGTTGTCGAAGAGCGGACGGATCGCCCGGCACACCCGGTCGAGGTCGTGGTGGTAGCGCTCGTAGGCATCCGCGTCGCGCGGCGAGTGCCGGCGGATCTCCTGCAGGTTCTCGCCGTGGTCGTCGCCGAACAGGAGGTAGTCGCCGTCGCCGGTGGGGTGGAACGACGACGGCATCATCAGCGGCATGAATCCGTGCTCGACCAGGTCGAGCTCGTGGATGATCTCCGGCCGCAGCAGGCTCAGCGCGTACGAGAACGTCGTGAACGAGAAGCCCGGCAGCACCTCCTCGGTGATCGCGGCACCGCCGACGAGGTCGTTCTTCTCCAGCACCAGCGTGCGCAGCCCGGCCTTGCCGAGGTACGCCGCGTTGGTGAGGCCGTTGTGACCACCACCCACGACGATCGCGTCGAAGTCGTGTGACGTGCTCATGCCTTCTTCCTCTCCGGGTCGAAGAACGGCATCGAGGTCGTGGTGACCCTCACCGTGGTGTTGTGGTGGGCGATCGCGAGCTCGAGCCGCAGGTCGGTGCCGGCCGCCGCGAGGTCGGGGCGCACCCGGGCGATGCCGACGTGTCGCTGGAGCATCGGCGAGTACACGAAGCTCGTGCAGTAGCCGATCTCCACCCGGTCGTCGTCGAGCACCATCGACTCGTAGGGCAGCGGGTGCTCGGACTTCGGCGGGAACAGGCCGACCTCGCGGTGGATCCGGTCCCAGTCGGCGGCGTCGACGACGAGGCCGGTGGTCGCCCAGCGCGACGTACCGTCGAGCAGCTCGCGCCGGATCGCCTCGGACCCCACGAACCGGCGGGAGCCGTCGCGGACGCCGCGGAGCATCCAGCCGAAGCCCAGCTCCTTGGGGGTCACGCAGTCGGCGTCGCTCAGCGCCAGGCGGGCGTCGTGCCACTCGATGTCGACGAGCGGGAGGCCGGCCTCGATGCGCAGCGTCATCAGCGCCTCCTCCCCGAACGGTCGGATGCTGTGCGTGGCCCCGGCGTCGAGCACCGCGTCGAGCACGGCGACGGCGCTGTCGGCCTCGACGGTGATCTCGAACCCGAGGTCTCCGGTGTAGCCGGTGCGCGACAGGGTGACCGCGGCGTCGGCGACCTTGGCCGGCACGTGGTCGAAGAACGCCAGCGACTCGGCCTCGGGCATCAGTGCCGCGAGGACGGCGCGCGAGCGCGGCCCCTGGACGGCCAGCATCCCGTAGGCGTCGGACACGTCCTCGAGCTGCACCCGCAACCCGGAAGCCAGGTCCTGGAACCACGAGAGCGTGGGCCGGCCGGCGGTGAGCAGGAACTCGTCGGCGGAGTGACGGAACGCCACGCCGTCGTGCATGACGAACCCGCGGTCGTCGCACCACGCGGTGTACTGCGCCTGGCCCGGCCGGCAGGTGCGGATGTCTCTGACCAGCGCGCCGGACAGGAGCCGCTCGGCGTCAGGACCGGTGATGCGGTACTTGTACAGCGGTGAGGTGTCGAAGACGCCGACGGCGTTGCGCACCGCGAAGTACTCGTGTTTCGGCGCATGGGTGTACCGCAGCGCGGACAGCCGTCCCTGCCAGTGCGTGTAGAGGCCCTGGGTGTTGAGCTCGCTCAGACGTGGATGGAACGGCGTGGTCGTGATCATCGCTTCCCCAGGCTAGTCCTTACTGACCTCAGAGTCAGTAACGAGATCGAGACGATCGAGGATCCAGGCGTAGATCTCGGCCTCGTACCCCAGGTGCGCGAAACGACCCGCGGGGCCGACATGGGCGCCGGCGCCGGTCTCCACCCGGAACAGGCAGCGTGGCGACCACTCGGGATCGGTCTCGCGCAGTCGGGCGACCCACTTGGCCGGCTCGAACACCATCACCCGGGGGTCGTGCATCGCACCGGTCACGAGCAGGTCGGGCCGAGGACCGCTGGGCGGGTTGTCGTACGGCGAGTAGGCCAGCATCCAGTCGAACTGCTCGCGCTCGCGCGGGTCGCCCCACTCGTCCCACTCGGTCACCGTCAGCGGGATCGAGGCGTCGAACATCGTGGACACCACGTCGACGAACGGGACCTCGGCGACCACGGCTCGCCACCGGTCCGGCCGCTGGCTGAACACCGCGCCCTGCAGCAGCCCGCCCGCGCTGAGCCCGCGGCTCGCGATCCGGGCGCCGTCGACGACCCCTTCGCCCGCCAGGCCGTCGGCGACGGCGATGTAGTCGCCGAACGTGTGCTGCTTGTGCTCGAGCCGTCCGTCCAGCCACCAGCGACGGCCACCCTCACCGCCGCCGCGCACGTGCGCGTGCGCGTAGACCACACCGCGGTCCAGCAGCGACGGGATCGCGGGATCCCACTCCTGGTCCGGGTAGACGGCCTCGTAGGCGCCGTATCCGTAGAGCAGTGCGGGAGCGGTGCCGTCGAGCGGGGTGTCACGGTGGCGGACCAGCGTGACCGGCACGGGGGTCCCGTCGGCGGCCGGCAGGCTCCGGCTCTCGCAGACGTACGACGACGCGTCGTGGCCGGGGGCCTCGCGCCGCAGCAGCTCGGTGCGCTCGCCGGTGCGGAGGTCGACGCCCGACCAGACCGGCGGCTCGACGTACGACTGGTCCTCGACGGTCACCGTCGTGGCGTCGTACTCGGTGTTGGGCCCGATCTCGACCGTGCCGCAGTCGAACGCCGACTCGATCACCAAGCCGTCGGTGTCCAGTCCGTCGAGCGGCAGGACGCGCAGCCGGTGCTGGGTCTCCGACCGGAAGCTGAGTACGGCGTGCCCGGCGAACCCGTCCACCCGCTCCAGCCGCTCGTGGGGGCGCTCGGCACGGGCCGGCGCCCACGACGTGTGGTCCTGGTCCGACTCGCGGGGCACCGGGCAGCGGGCGAGCCGGAACTCGGTGGCGCCGTCGTTGGTGACCAGCAGCAGCGTGTCCGTGCCGTCGGGGAGCACCACATGCTCCGCGTGGTACTCGATGCCCGGGCGCCGGCCGCCGACCGAGCGCGGCGGCGACGTCGGGGACGCGGCGTCGACCACCCACACCTCCCGGGTGTCGCGGCTCGACGCCCAGATCACGACCAGGGCCCCGCTGCGGGTCGCCCGAACGTCCAGCTCGAAGCGCTCGTCCGGCTCCTCGAGCACGAGCACGTCGTCGGCCACCGGCGTGCCGATCGCGTGTCGCCACACCTGGTGGGGCCGGTAGGCGTCGTCGTGGACCGTGTAGAAGAAGTGGTCCGACCCGCTGCTCCACGCCCCTCCGTAGTAGGTGCGCGGTGCCACCTCGGGCAGGTCCGCCCCGGTCTCGAGGTCGCGGAACCGCAGCTCGTAGACCTCGTCGCCGGTGCGGTCCACCGAGTAGGCCAGCCGCTTCTGGTCGGGGCTGATCACGGACAGCCCCAGCTCGACGTACCCCGACTCGTCGGCCAGCTCGTTGACGTCGAGCAATACCTGAGGCGGGGTATTCGGATCATCCCTTTCCCGCAACAACTGGTGATGTTCTCTTCCCGCAGGGAGAACCGTGTAGTAGTAACAGTCCTGGAGTCGCCAACTGACTGAGCGATCAGTAGTGGGCACTCTGTCCAGCATCTCGGACCGCAGCGTCTCGACCAGGGAGTTCAGATGTCCGGTGACAGTGTCGTACCAGAGTCGCTCGGCCTCGAGATGAGCGAGCAGCCCGGGGTCGTCGGTCCGGCGCATCCAGTGGTACGGGTCGGCCCGCACCACGCCGTGCTCGACGTGCTCGTACGGTTCGCGCGGCGCCTGAGGCGGGGTGGTCACAAAGGGCACCGTAGACCCGCCCGCAGGATCGTGGCGGCGACGTCGGCACTGGCGCTGGGCGTGGGGCTCGCCACCGTCGGGTCGCTCTCGATGCAGCCGGCGGGTGCGGCGGACGACGAGCCGGTGACGTTCACCGTCGCGTTCCTCGACGAGGTCGACTCGTTCAACCCGTTCAACGGCTTCCAGGCGCCGTCGTACGAGATGTGGGCGATGATGTACGACTACATGGTCGGCTACTCCATGGAGGACATGTCGCCGGTGCCGGCGCTCGCGGAGTCGTGGGAGACCTCGCGATGACGGGCTGACCTGGACCTTCGACATCCGCGAGGGGGTCGACTGGTCCGACGGGGAGCCGCTGACCGCGGCCGACATCGCCTACACCTACAACCGGATCATCGACGGCGGGCCGGAGGCCGGCAACTGGGGCACCTACCTGACGTCCGTGGAGACGGTCACGGCTCCCGACGACACGACCGTCGTCCTGGAGCTCTCCAAGCCGAACGCCGTCCTGCCGCTGCTGCCGATCCCGATCCTGCCCGAGCACATCTGGTCCGACGTGCCCGAGGACGAGGTGAAGTCCTACCGCAACGAGCCCACCGACGGCGAGCCCGTGGTCGGGTCCGGGCTCGTTCCAGCTCGTGGAGGGCACGGCGGGCGGCTCGACGTACGTGCTTGGAGGCCAACCCCGACTACTGGGGCGGCGCCCCGCACATCGACCGGGCGGCGTTCCGGGTCTACAAGAGCGAGGACCCCGCGATCCAGGCGATGATCAAGGGCGAGGTCGACTTCGTCGACGACATCACCCCCATCCAGGTCGAGGCGCTCCAGGGGCGCGACGGCATCTACGCCCAGAACGGCATCTCGCCGTACTTCGAGGAGATCGCCTTCAACGCCGGAGCGGTCGACCCCGAGAGCGGCGAGCCGCTCGGTGACGGCAACCCGGCGCTGCAGGACCCGGCCTTCCGGCACGCCCTCGGCTACGCGCTGGACATCGACCGGCTGGTCGAGAGCGCCTACCAGGGGGCCGCGGTCCCGGGAGACACGTTCATCCCCACCGCCTACGAGACACTACCGCTGGGAGCCGCCCGAGGACGAGGCGTTCACGTTCGACCTCGACAAGGCCGGCGAGCTGCTGGACGAGGCGGGCTACGAGGTCGGCTCCGACGGGCTGCGCACCATGCCCGACGGCAGCCCGATCGGCACCCTCCGGCTGTTCGCGCGCGACAGAGGAGGAGCACTCCCAGACCATCATGGAGTTCTTCCAGGAGTGGCTCGGCGAGATCGGCATCGAGTCCGAGGTCAGCGTGATGGAGAGCAACCAGCTCACCGACGTCATCCTCGAGGGCAACTTCGACGCCTTCCACTGGGGCTGGTACGTCGAGCCCGACCCGGACTCCATCCTCTCGGTCTTCCTCTGCGACGCACGTGGCGGCTCGTCCGACTCGTGGTACTGCAACGAGGAGTTCGACGCGCTCTACGAGGCCCAGAACGCCGAGGTCGACGACGAGAAGCGGATCGAGACGATCAAGCAGATGCAGGAGATCATCTACCGGGACTCGCCCTACCTCGTCACGGCGTACACGACGACGGCCAGGCCGCTCCGCACCGACCGGTTCGCGTGCTTCCAGCCGCAGCCGGATCCCGGCGGCGTCCTCCTGGTGCAGTACGGCGCGTTCAACTACACGCTTCCTCCGTCCGGCCGACGAGGCCGGCGACTGCGACGGCGTCGCGTCCGCGATCGGGGCATCGGCGTCCTCGGGCGGCGGACGACGACGACGGCGGCAGCGCGTTCCTGATCGGTGCCGGCGTGCGTGGTCGTGCTGCTGCTGGTCGGTGGCGGGGTGTTCGCGATGCGTCGGCGGTCCACGGCGGACTCTCGGGAGTGACTCCAGTGACGACGCTCGCGGCGGCGTCCGGCACCGAGGCCGTCACCGAGCCCACAGGCCGCCGGCGTAGCTATGGGCGCTACGTCCTCGGCAAGGTGCTGGGGGCGCTCGGGAGCCTGTTCTTCGTGCTGGTCGTCAACTTCTTCCTGTTCCGGGTGCTGCCCGGTGACCCGGCGCGGACCCTGACCCGGGGACGCGCGGTCACCAAGGAGCAGCTCGACGCGCTCAGCGAGCAGTACGGGCTCGACCAACCGCTGCCGCAGCAGTTCCTGACCTACCTGAAGAACACCCTCCAGGGCGACCTGGGCGTCTCCATCCGCTACAACGTGCCGGTCTCGGAGCTCATCGCCGACCGGATCTGGCCGACGATCTGGCTGGTCGGTATCTCGACCCTCCTGGCGACGGTGATCGGGATCTACCTCGGCATGGTGAGCGCGTGGCGCCGCGGCGGGCGCTTCGACCAGTTCTCGACCGGCACCACCCTCACCCTCTACTCCATGCCGGAGTGGTGGCTGGGCCTGCTCCTCATCGCCGGGTTCGCCGTCGGCGCCGGCCCGCTGCCCGGCATCTTCCCGACCGGTGGGCTGTACTCCATCGACGCCGAACCGGGCACGGTCAGCGGCACTGCTCGACGCGGCCTGGCACCTGACCCTGCCCATCATCACGCTCACCCTGGCCTACCTCGCGGAGTACTCCCTGATCATGAGGTCGTCGCTCCTCGACGAGCTGGGCGAGGACTACCTGGTCACCGCGCGCGCCAAGGGCCTGCGCGACGTGGAGGTACGCCGCCGGCACGCCGTACCGAACGCGCTGCTGCCGACCACCACCCTGGCCGCACTCAACATCGGCTTCGTGGTCTCGGGAGCGATCACCATCGAGACGATCTTCTCGATACCGGGCCTGGGGCTGCTGTCCTACGAGGCGATCTCGATCCCCGACTACGACGTGCTGCAGGGCACGTTCCTGCTGGCGTCGGCTGCCGTGATCGCGGCGAACCTCTTCGCCAACCTGATCTACGGCGTCCTCGACCCGCGGGTGCGGACATGAGCACCACGACTCCGCGCTGTCCGCCCGCCAGATCGCCCGCCGCCGGCGGGCAGCGGCCTGGCGCCGCAACTGGAAGCTGTTCCGCAGCCACCGCTGCGGGCCTGATCGGGCTGGTCATCCTGGGCATCTTCGTGGTGGTCGCGCTGGCGGCGCCGTTGCTGGCCGACGCCGACGGGCTCAAGGTGACCAAGGCGACCGGCGGCGTGCTCGAGAGCCCGTCGAGCGAGTTCCCGCTCGGCACCGACGAGAACGGCCGCTCGGTGCTGACGATGCTGATCTGGGGCACCCGGATCTCGCTGTTCGTGGGCCTGCTCGCGACCGCGATCTCGATGGTCATCGGCACCCTCATCGGCCTGGTCTCGGGCTTCTTCGAGGGCTGGACGGCCCGGTCTCCTCTACCGGCTCACCGAGTGGTTCCTGGTGATCCCGTTCCTGCCGCTCGCGATCATCCTCGCGGTGGTGCTGGGCCGCTCGCTGTTCAACATCGCCATCGTCATCGGGGTCACCAGCTGGCCGGCCACCGCGCTGCTGATCCGCAGCCAGACCCTGACCATCAAGGAGCGGCCCTACCTCGAGCGGGCGCGGCTGCTCGGCGCCGGGCGCTGGCACCAGATGACCCGACACGTGCTGCCGAACGTGACGCCGATGATCTTCGCCAACACGACGCTGACGGTCGCGGTGGCGATCCTCTCGGAGACCACGCTGAGCTTCCTGGGCCTGGGCGACCCGACCCGCGTCTCGTGGGGTTCGATGCTCGAGGGGGCGTTCGGGGTCGGCGCGATGACCACGGGGTCGTGGTGGTACATCGTGCCGCCCGGCATCTGTGTGGTGCTGGTGGTGCTGGCGTTCACCCTGATCGGCCAGGCGCTGGAGGAGATCTTCAACCCACGGCTGCGGAGCCGCTGATGGACCACCTCCTGGAGCTTCGCGGGCTGACCGGTGGCCTACCAGACCACCGACGGTCCGCTGCCCGCCGTGCGCGGCGTCGACCTGGTCGTCGACGCGGGCGAGGTGGTGGGCATCGCCGGCGAGTCCGGGTGCGGCAAGTCCACGCTCGCCAGCACGGTGCTGCGCCTCCAGCCCAAGGACGCCGTGGTGGAGGGCGAGGTGCTGGTCTCCGGGCGCGACGTCCAGACGATGGAGTGGGGTGAGCTGCGGGCGCTGCGCTGGGCCGAGGCCGCGATCGTCTTCCAGGGGGCGCTCCACTCGCTCAACCCCGTACGCCGGATCGAGACCCAGATCGCCGAGCCGCTCCGCCTGCACGAGCCCGGTCTCTCCGCGGCAGGACGGTCTCCGCGCGGGTGGGCGAGCTGCTCGAGCAGGTGGGCATCCCGGCGACCCGGTCGCGGGTCTATCCCCACCAGCTGTCGGGTGGTCAGCGGCAGCGGGTGATGATCGCGATGGCGCTGGCCTGCCGCCCGCAGCTGATCGTCGCCGACGAGCCGACCACCGCCCTCGACGTCATGGTGCAGGCGCAGATCCTGGACCTGATCTCCGGCCTGGTGAAGGACCTCGGCGTCGGCCTGCTGATCATCAGCCACGACCTCTCGGTGCTCGCCGACGTCTGCGACCGGGTGGCCGTGATGTACGCCGGCCGCGTGGTCGAGTGCGGCTCGGCGGAGCAGGTGTTCGCCTCCCCGGCCCACCCCTACGCGCAGGCGCTGTCGCAGTCCTTCCCGCGGGTGGGCGACGCCGCGGCGAGGTACGCGCCGGCGGGCCTCGCGGGCGACCCGCCCGACCCGCACGACCTGCCGCCGGGATGTTCGTTCGCACCGCGGTGCGCGCGGGTGATCGACGCGTGTTCCGATGCGGAGCCGCCGTTGCTGGAGGTCGGTGGCCGGCAGGCCGCGTGCATCCGGGTGGGTGAGTCATGAGCGCTCCACCCACGAACGACGTGCCGCTGCTGGAGGCCCGGGGTGTCGGGGTGGAGTTCACCACCCGCGCCGGCACCGTCGCCACCGCGCTCGACGGGGTCGACGTCGAGGTTCGGGCGGGGGAGATCCTCGCCCTGGTCGGTGAGTCCGGCTCGGGCAAGACCACGCTGGCCCGGACGCTGGTCGGGGCTGCAGCGCCCCACCGCGGGCGAGGTGCGGTTCGAGGGCGAGCCCCTGTCCTACTCGCACCGAGCGCATGCGGAAGATCTGCAGGCGACGTGCAGATGGTGCTGCAGGACGCCGCCGGCTCGCTCAACCCGCGGCAGACCGTCTACGAGTCCGTCGCCGAGGGCATCCGGCTGCAGAAGCGGGTGGCCGGTGACCCCGAGGGCCGCACCGAGGTGGAGCTGGTGGCCGCCGCGCTCGCCGAGGCGGGGCTCCGCCCGCCCGAGCGGATCTTCCTGCGCTACCCGCACGAGCTGTCCGGGGGACAGAAGCAGCGGGTGCTGATCGCCGGGGCGCTGGCGCTGCGGCCGCGGCTGCTGGTCGCCGACGAGCCGGTCTCGTCGCTGGACGCCTCGATCCGCGGGGAGATCCTGGCGCTGCTGCTGGGCCTTCGCGAGTCGCTCGGGCTCGGGATCGTCGTCGTCACCCACGACGTGGGCCTGGCCTGGAACATCGCCGACCGGATCGCCGTGATGTACCTCGGCCGGGTCGTCGAGTGCGGCACCACCGAGGAGATCCTGCGAGTCGCCGCAGCATCCCGTACACGCAGGCCCTGCTCTCGATCGTGCCGGAGATCGAGCAGCTCACGCCGGTCGTGCTCCAGGGGGAGGTGCCCGACCCGACCCGCATCCCGGGTGGCTGCCGGTTCCACCCGCGCTGCCCGGCGTTCGCCGACGGCACGGCGGCCGACGCCGGGGTCGACGACCACTGCCGTACGACCGCCGCTCCCGGTCCTGGCGGCGACCGGCGACCACCGCGTGGCCTGCCATCTGGTGAACCGCCCCGACTCGTGGGACGATTCCACTACTGACTCGCGGATCAGTAAGGAGACTCAGTAAGGAGGGGCCGGCGTGGAGGAGGCACTCCCGCGGGAGATGTACGTCGACGAAGCCGACCTGGCGCGCCGAGCGCGACGCCGTGCTGTACGGCGAGTGGTTCTGCGTGGGCCGCCTGGACGGGCTCGGCCTGGCCGAGCCGTCGCGGGTCGTGGTGGTCGACGTGGCCGGCGAGTCCGTGCTGGTCACCAGCGACGAGCACGGCGTGCTGCACGCGGCGTACAACGTCTGCCGGCACCGGGGCAGCCAGATCCTGCCCGCGTCCGGCCCGCCCTCCGCGTGCCCGGCCTCCGCGTTGCGCTGCCCCTACCACTCCTGGACCTACGGCCTCGACGGCCGCCTGCTGAAGGCGCCGCACGCCGACCTCGACGACACCTCGGGGTTCGCGCTCAACCCGGTCGGCGTGGAGGCCTGGGGCGGCTTCGTCTTCGTGCACCTGACGCCGGAGCGGGCGCGGCCGCTCGCGGAGTCCGTCGCCGGCGCGGCCGGCACCTTCGCCAACTACGGCCTCGCGGACCTCGTGGTCGGGGCGAGGTTCACCTACGACGTGGCGGCCAACTACAAGGTGCTCCTCGAGAACTACAACGAGTGCTACCACTGCGGTCCCGTGCATCCCGAGCTGAGCCGGCTGGTGCCGTCGTTCGCCGGTGGCGGCGCTGACCTGGACTGGGAGGCCGGCATCCCGCACCGCGACGGAGCCTGGACGTTCACGACCACGGGCACGACCACGCGCGCCCCGCTGCCGGGGCTGGACGCCGACGAGCGCACCCGGCACAAGGGCGACCTCGTCTACCCCAACCTGATGGTCTCCGCGTCGGCCGACCACGTCGCCGCGTTCGTGCTGCTGCCGCATGCGCCCGACCGCACCACGGTCGAGTGCTCGCTGCTCTTCGCCAGCCGACGCGGTGGAGGCGGCCGACTTCGACCCGAGCGACGCGGGCGAGCTGTGGGACCTGGTCAACAAGCAGGACTGGGCGGTCTGCGAGTCGGTGCAGCGCGGGATGTCGTCGCGCAGCTATCGGCACGGCTGGTTCGCGCCGATGGAGGACGACAGCCTCGACATCCGGCGGTGGCTGCTGCCCCGGCTCGGCCGGGATCGGAGGGCACGTCGTGAGCACGCAGGTCGACTACGTCGTCGCCGGGCTGGGCGCGCTCGGCTCCGCGGCCGCCTACGAGCTGGCCAGCCGCGGGCACAGCGTCGTGGGGCTGGAGCGGTTCGAGCTCGGCCACACCAACGGCGCCAGCCACGACACCAGCCGGATCCTGCGGCACAGCTACCACACGCCGGCGTACGTGCGGCTGACCCAGGACGCGTACGCCGACTGGGCGCGGCTCGAGCACGCGAGCGGTCGCCGCCTGGTCACGAAGGTGGGCGGCCTCGACCTGTTCCCGCCGCAGGCGGCGATCCCGCCGATCGACTACGTCGACTCGCTCACCGAGGTCGGGATCGAGCACGAGGTGCTCGACGCGGGGGAGGTGGCCGCTCGTTGGCCGCAGTTCACGCTGGCCGAGCGACGTGATGGCGCTCTACCAGCGCGACGCCGCCATCGTGCCGGCCGCGCTCGGCACCCGGACGATGCAGGAGCAGGCGACGCGGCACGGCGCCGACCTGCGGCAGCACAGCCCGGTCACCGGTGTGCACGACCTGGGGGAGCGTGGGCTCGACGTCGAGACCGCCACCGGCACGATCCGCTGCCGGGGGCTCGTGGTCTGCGCGGACGCCTGGGTCAACGACGTCCTCGGCCATCTGGGCGTGCAGGTGCCGGTCGAGGTGACGCTCGAGCAGGTCACCTACTTCCAGCCGGAGGAGCCCGCGCGCTTCGCCCCCGAGCGGATGCCGCTGTGGATCTGGATGGACGACCCGTCCTACTACGGCTTCCCCAGCTACGGCGAGGCGACGATCAAGGCCGCCCAGGACTGCGGCGGGCCGACCGTCGACCCCGAGCGGCGTACGTCGGAGCCCGACCCCGCGATGGAGGCAGCGCCTCGCCGCGTTCGTGGGCGACCTGCTGCCGGGCAGTGGCGCGCCGGTGCGGTCGTCGCGCTGCCAGTACACCCTGACCCCTGACCGCGACTTCGTGATCGCGCCGGTGCCGGGGCACGAGTCCGTCGTGGTCGGGCCTCGGCGCCGCGCACGGGTTCAAGTTCGCGCCGACGTTCGGCCGGCTGCTCGCCGACCTGGTCGTGCGACGGCGGCACCGCGACCGACCTCACGGACTTCCGCCTGGACCGTCCGGCCCTGACCGATCCCGCCTACGCCGCCCACTGGCTGGTGTGACGTGACCTCACGCACAGCAGTGCCCTGGTCGATGCCGAGCTCGCGCGCGACCGTCTCGGCCACCCAGACGCGCAGCTCGCCCGGGTGACGGTGCGGTAGACCAGCGCGGCCACGGAGAGCCCGTCGATGAGCGCCGAGATGCGAGCCACGGCGGCATCCGGGTCGGGACACGTGAACGAGCCGTCGGCGACGCCCTCGTCGATGATCCCCAGCAGCACCGCGCACCAGCGCTGCTCCATCCGCCGCAGCACCTTGCGGATCACCGGCTCCCGCTGCGCCAGCGCCCAGGCGTCGATCCAGATCCGCCAGCCCTTCGCCGGGCCGGTCGGGCCGTAGGAACGCAGCGCCCGCCGCAGCTTGTCGACCGGGTCGGTGCCGGCGTCGGTGGCCTTGTCCAGGCGGGCCAGGTCGCGCTCGACGGCGTACGCGAACGCCTCGGCGACCAGCGCGTCCTTGGTGCCGAAGTGGTAGAAGATCAGCGCCGTGCTGACGTTCAGCGCCTTGGCGACGTCGGTGACCCGCGTGGCCTCGAGGCCGATCCGGTCCACGCGTCTCGGTGGTCGACGCGAGGATCTCGTCGCGCCGCAGCTCGACGCTGCGCCGACTCCGCGCGTCACGCTCCGCCACCGCTCATGGCTCGCAGCATAGGACGCACGACGAGGGAGGCACCGTGACCGTCGACCCGATGGAGATCGTGCGCGAGGCGGCGCCGGTGGACGGCGAACCGGTGCTGATGATGCCGGCCGAGGCCTACACCTCGCCCGAGGTGCTGGCCTGGGAGCGGCGCCACCTGTTCGCCGGCAGCTGGACGTGCCTGGGCCGGGTCGACGACCTGTTCCCGGCGGACGCCGAGCGCCCGGTCACCCAGCGGGCGCTGGCCGTCGGCGACGTCGCCGTGCCTGCTGGTCCGCGAGCAGGACGACGCTCCGGATGTACGCCAACACCTGCCGGCACCGCGGCCACGAGCTGCTGCCCGAGGGCGGCGACGTCGGAGCGGCGCAGCGTCGTGTGTCCCTACCACGCCTGGACCTACGACCTGCAGGGCGAGCTGATCGGGGCCAAGGGCTTCCGCGACGACGAGACGCTTCGAGTTCGCCGAGCACGGCCTGGTCGAGCTGCCCGTGCGGGTCTGGGAGGGCTGGGTCTTCGGGCACGCCCTGCACCCGCTGGGCTCGCCCGAGGTGCCGTCGTTCGAGGAGCACCTGGGCGACGCTGGCCGGCGTGCGTCGCGCCGTACGCACCCGGCGAGCTGGTCGTCGCCGACCGGCACACCTACGAGGTCGCGGCGAACTGGAAGGCGATCTCCGAGAACTACCACGAGTGCTACCACTGCCCGCTGATCCATCCGGAGCTGTGCCAGGTCAGCCCGCCGACGTCGGGGGACAACTACGACCTCCCCGGGGCTGGGTCGGCGGCTCGATGGACCTGCGCGACGGCATGCGCACCATGTCGCTGACCGGCGAGCTGGCCGCGACGCCGTTGCCCGGTGCGCCGCCGACGACGGTGGAGTACCTGCAGCTGCTGCCGAACCTGCTGGTCTCCGCGCACCCCGACTACGTGATGACCCACCGGATGGTGCCGCTCGCGCCCGACCGGACCTGGGTGGAGTGCTCCTGGCTGGTGGTCCCTGACGCCGACGGGTCGGTCCCCGACGCGGCGGGCGCCGTGGAGTTCTGGGACCTCACCAACAAGCAGGACTGGGCGGCGTGCGAGTCGGTGCAGCGCGGACTGGCCAGCCCGCACTTCGCGCCCGGGCCGTTCGCGCCCAACGAGGACGCCGTCGCGCAGCTGGTGTCGATGATCGGCCGGGCCTACCGCACCGGCCGGCTGGTCCCGTGAGTGTGCGACCGGTCCGCCGGCTCACGCTGCTGGCCGTGGTCGTCGCCCTGGCCGGCACCCTGCTCGCCGTGGTCGGTACCCGGCCGGCGCCGGCGGCGCCCCCAGGGGCAGCGGAGAAGGTGCAGGTGGGCGACCTGACCCTGAAGCCCTGCAAGGTCGTCCGGCGCGCGCTCTGCGGCAGCATCCGGCGGGCATGGGAGCCGGGCAACCCGGCGGCCGGCAAGGTGAAGGTCGGGTTCGCGTTCGTGCCGGCCCGCAGACAGCCGGCGATCGACACGCTGGTGCCGCACGAGGGCGGGCCGGGCTACAGCACGACCGGGACCGGCGCCGACTACGCCGCCATGTACGGCTCGCTGCTCGACCGGCGCAACCTGCTGCTCGTCGACCAGCGCGGCACCGGGCTGTCGCGGCCGCTGCGCTGCCCGGACCTCCAGAACCTCGTCCTCGCCTACAACGTGGCGGCGGGCAAGTGCGGTCGCTCGCTCGGTGACCGCGCCGACGACTACACCTCCACGCGGTCCGCCGACGACCTCGCCGCGGTGATCGCGAAGCTCGGGCTGTCGTCGGTCTCCCTCTACGGCGACTCCTACGGCACCTTCTTCACGCAGACCTTCGCCGGTCGCCATCCAGAGCTGGTCCGCAGCATCGTGCTCGACAGCGCCTACCCGACGTACGGCGAGTCCGCCTGGTATCCCACCCAGAGCCCGGCGATGCGGGCCGCCTTCACCAAGGCCTGCCAGCGGTCCCCGGAGTGCCGGTCGGCCGGGCGGAGGTTCCTGCCCACCCTGCGCGACGGTGCTCGCCCAGGTGCGCCGGCGGCCGTGGCAGGGGACGGCGTACGACGCCGACGGCCGGCCGGGCCGAGGTCCGGGTGGACGGTGCCGCGCTGACCAGCGTCGCGTTCGGCGCGACGTACGCACCGGCGTTCTACCGGGAGCTGACCGCCGCGCTCCGCTCCGGCCTGCGCGGCTACCGCGCGCCACTGCTCCGGCTGGTCGCGGAAGCCGTGGGCGGCAGCAGCAACGCCGGGCCCGTCAAGGACTACAGCGAGGGTCTCGACGCAGCGGTCGCCTGCCACGACTACCCGCAGCTCTACAACATGAAGGCGCCGCCCGGCGCCGCGCGCGAGCGGCAGCTCGCCCGGGCCATCGCCGCGCGGACCCGCACCGACCCCCACACCTACAGCCCGTTCACCGTCCGCGAGTACGCCGACTCCGACTGGCAGGCGCTCGACTGGTGCACCCGGTGGCCGGTGGCGGCCGCGGACAACCCGGCCGGGCCGATCCGTCCGAGTCGTGGGCTACCCCGACGCGCCCGTGCTGGTGCTGAGCGGCGAGCTCGACTCGATCACGACGGCTGCCGAGGGCGACCTGGTGGCGGGGCAGTTCCCGAACGCCCGGCACATCGTCGTCAGCAACACCTTCCACGTCACGGCCGTGGGGGACCGGGACGACTGCGCCGAACGCATCCTGCGGGCCTTCGTGCGCTCGCCGGGCTCGGAGCGTCGCGTGTCCAGCTGCGCGAAGGAGGTCGAGCCGGTGCGTGCGCTGGGGCTCGTGCCGCGCACGCTCGCCGACGTCAGCACCCGCACGTGCCGGCCGTGCGCTGCCGATCCGGCTCCGGCGAGCCGGGCCGGCCGCTGCACTGACCGTCGCCGACGTCATGGACCGGTGGTGGAACAACTACTCCGGCAGCGGCGTCGGGCTGCACGGCGGCACCTTCAGCTACACGGCTACAACGTCGTGAAGCTGCGACTGAAGCGTTACCGCCTGCTGCAGGGACTGGCCGTCTCGGGCCTCGCGACCTGGGACCGCGACCGGAAGCGGATGACCGTGGAGCTGTCACTCGACGGCGCCGTGCACGGCCGGCTGCGGGGCGGCTGGCACACCCGCGCGGTCGGCGCCGAGGCCCGGCTCAGTGGTGTGGTCGGCGGCAAGCGGGTCCGGCTGACGTTCCGCGCGCCCTAGCGGTGGTCGAGCAGGTCCGTAGCGGAACGTACACATCGGTCTCTCGAGAGCCCCAATCCCGGCTGGCGACGAGGGCTCAAACGTCGATGTGAACGTCTGACTACGGGCACTCTGCTCTCGGCAGCGCCGACTGTCGCGCGGGTCATGACCGCCGAGCCACAGCAGCACGGCCTAGCGTGTTCCTGTGAACGGGAACGGCGAGCTCGACGGCGTCGTGGCTTGGGAGGTAGCGCTCAGCCCGTTCCTATTGATACCGCTTGGTTCGTCATGACCCTCGACCACAGGGCGCCGTTCCCCTACCGTCCCTATGCCACGAGGGTCGTCGCGGCGCTGGCCGTCCTAGCCGTCACCGGCTGCGACTCCCCGGGGGCGGAGCCGCCGGACCCAGCGACCGCCAGTGCCACCGAGTCGACTGCAGGTCCCGTCCCTCCGACCCGGCCGCCCCGCCAGACGGGTGCCCGCGCGAACGTCCCGGACGCGGTGATTCTGGAGCAGCTCCGGACCGCCGCCGAGCGGATCGCGAGGCGCCTGCCGACGATGAGGCCCGCTCCGACGCCGGCCGACGTCGATCCGGGGACGAACCGCGCGCTCGGGTACCAGCTCCTGATCGATTTCGGGTTCGGTGCCGACCAGTGGCCCTACCTCGACGCTCTGTGGACCCGCGAATCCGGCTGGGACCACCTGGCGAAGAACCCGAGGTCCGGGGCGTACGGGATCCCGCAGTCACTGCCGGCCACGAAGATGGCGGTCGTGGGGGACGACTGGCGTTCGAGCCCGTACACCCAGATCAGATGGGGGCTTGCGTACATCGCGGCCCGGTACGGCAACCCGCAGCGCGCGTGGGAGCACTCGGAACGCCTCAACTGGTACTGAGCAGCACCGGGCGCAGGCGGCGCATCCTCCAAGCAGCACGGTTGAACGACCGGGACCACGCCTCCATCGACTCGAACCAGGCACCCGTGAGGCGGAGGCCGAACCGACAGCCACCACACGTCCGAGACGGCCACTGGTGTACCGGAACGCTCGGCACGGTTGGCCGGCGCGGGCGGGAGGTGCCGAGCCGGGAGTAGCACACTGACTGCGGCACAGGCGCGCGGTGGCTGAGCGACCGAACCGCCGCCGACTTCGGTCGCTGAGTCACCGCTGGCGCGTTCCCAGGTCGATCAGCGGTGCGTCATCGACCGTTCCGCGCCGGAAAATGGTCGCTGCGCCACCGCCCGTGGCACTTCGCACTCAATTCGGCATGAGCGGACGTCGCGTGGGTCTTTGGCGTAGGACGTCGGGTTGCTGCCGTGCATCAGTTCGGCTGCCTGACAAGCTCGACCACAGGTGGGTCCCGGCTGCCAGGTCACCGCCGGACGTGCTCGGTCCACTCCCGCTGGGACACCCGCTCGTCGCCTTCGTACGCCGTCACGTCGATCGTCACGTCGTAGCCGTCGGCGCCCACGTCGAGCCGCATCGTCGAGGTGACCCGCACGTCGATGCCCGGCCAGCCGAGGCGGAAGGTGCACTCGGCCGTGGCGTGCTGGGCGAACGTCACGTTGTTCACGACGACCTCCCCGGCGTACTCCTCGGTGGCGGTGCCGTCGTGGGGGACGTCGTACGTCGACCCGTGCCGCACGGAGCAGGTCGTGGTCTGCCGCAGCACGTCGCGGGTGGTGGTCCAGGAGACGGCCGAGGGATCCTCCGAGGAGGCCGCCGCCCCAGGGGTGAAGTCCGGCTCCCACGCGGCTCCGCCGTAGCGGGGCAGATCGATCGAACCACCGTGCACGGTCAGGTTCACCGGCGCCGGGGGAGCGATGGTGTTGGGCCAGTCGGACCCGGCGACCGAGAGCCGGATGGTCTGACCGGGCTCGAACGCGTACGCACAGGCATCGAGATCGACGACGACGTCGTAGACCTGCCCGGGCACCAGCGGGCTCGGCGCGGCCGGCGTGTGCACACCGTCGCGGAAGGTGAGGTCGAGGCTGCCCCGCGTCACCAGGGCCGATGCGCCATCGGCGAACACGTCGCACAGCTTCACCGAGAGCGATGCGAGCGGAGCGTCGGCGCTGACCTGCAACCGGGCCACGGGATGTCCGACCAGCACCTCGCCGTCGGCGGGCCACTCGAAGGTGAGGGAGTGGGCGTCGTCCTCGCGCTGGTCGCCGGAGAGTCCCCACGGGAGGTGTCCGGCGCAGTCGATCCACGCCGACACACCGACGTCCGGCTTCACCGCGAGGGAGCGCGGACCGTCGAGGGCTCGGGTGTCGGTCGACGAGGCGGTCGACGGCCAGGTGTCGCGGACCCAGTAGCCCTCGTGCTGGTCGAGGAAGGCGGCCGGTCGGGTCGCCGTCCGCACGAAGACCTCGACCCGGTCGTCCTGCGGCGAGTCCGCGCCGCGCAGCCAGTGGTCGAACCAGGCGACCATCTCGACGTCGAGGTCGAGCCGCGGCCCGGGATAGGCGGTCGTGGGGTCGGCGTGCACCCACGGGCCGGCGAGCAGTCGGTGCGGCACGCCTGCCTCGCGCAGCGCCGCCACGGTGCGGAACGAGTTGTTGCGGTAACCGTCGGCCCAGCCGGCGACCAGCATCACCGGGCACTCGATCCGGTCGTAGCCGTTGCCCTCGCCGTCCGAGCGCAGGGAGCCGTGCCGCCAGTAGGCGCCGTCGCGGTTCTCGCGCAGCCAGGTGAGCAACCACGGCTCGACCGTCTCGAGCCGTCGTCGCCACTCGTCGCGCCAGCTGTCCCCCCACACCGCCGGCACCGGCGGCAGCACGGTCATCGGCGTCATGTAGTGGTCGTAGTCGACGAGGTCGACCATCCGGAGCGCGCCGCCGCGCCAGTGCACGTCGTCGGTCCACCGGTCGTCGCTCGAGTAGATCGCGCAGACGGCCTTGAGCGCCGGCGGCCGCTCGGCGGCGATCTGCAGCGAGTTGAAGCCGGAGTACGACGTGCCCCACATGCCGACGTTGCCGTCGCACCAGTCCTGGTCGGCCAGCCACGCGATGACCGCGACCAGGTCGGACTGCTCGGCCTCGGGGTACTCGTCCGTGGGGTCGCCGGACGACGAGCCGGTGCCGCGGACGTCGACCCGGCAGACGGCGTACCCGAACTCGTCGCGGAGCCTGCGGTAGCTCTCGGCGTACGACGACGTCAGGTCGTCCTTGCGGTAGGGCAGCGCCTCCAGCAGGCAGGGCTGCGGCCCGCGGTCGCCGTCGGGGAGGAAGAGGGTCGCCGCCAGCCACACCCCGTCGCGCATCGGGATGCGAACCTCTTGTTCAGTTGCCACGCGCGTGCTCCTCGAGCAGCCGAGCCACGGTCGCCGCGTCGAGGCCCTCGCTGGAGTTGCCGTCTCGGCCGGTCGTCGTCGGTGCCGTCAGCAGGGAGTTGAGCACCGCCTCCTCGGCGGCGTCCACCACCGCCTCGAACAGGTCGTCGAGTCCCGAGCCGGAGACCACGGCGCCCTCCTCCCAGGAGAGGCCTGGGGCGCGCCGGGTGGAGGAGACGCCCAGGAAGATCTCGCCGCTCCCGTTGTGCGCGGTCGAGCCGGTGCGGGCCAGCCCGAGACCGATCCGCCGCGCGAGCCGGGCGCAGTCGGCGCTGATCACCGGTGCGTCGGTGACCACCACCCCGATGCACGAGCCGGCCGGCCGCTGGGGGTCCGGGTCCTCGGGCAGCAGGCGTCCGACGTGGAGGCCGTCGACGGTCAGCCGCTTGCGCTCGCCGAAGTTGGTGAGAAGCAGGACCGCCACGGTGTGCCCGGACGGGGTGACCCGCGACGACGTGCCGATGCCGCCCTTGAACCCCAGGCACGACATACCGGTGCCGGCCCCGACCGCACCCTCCGGGGGCGGCGTGGCTCCGCCGCGAGAGTCCAGCGCGGAGCGGTGTGCCGCCGCCACGTCCTCGTGCTCGACCTGCATCCGGCGGCAGTCGTTGAGGAACGAGTCGTCGCACTCGCCGACCACCGGGATCACCACCGCGTCGGCCACCCGGGCGTCCCGCTCGAGCTCGATCCGGCAGGCCGAGTCGTAGACGCGTCCCAGCTGCATGGTGGAGGTGAGGTAGATCGGCGTCTCGAGGACCCCCCACTCACCCGCGCCGATGAAGCCGGTGCACTCGCCCGGCGCCGTTCAGCACGGCGCCGCCGGTGGCGAGCGGCCGCGAGTAGGCGTCCTCGGCCACGACCAGCGCGGTCACCCCGGTGCGAGCGATTCCGCGTCCCTTTGGCGGCGGAGCCTCGTCGCGGTGGAGCGTGGTGTGTCCGAGCCCCACGCCGGCGATGTCGAGCACGGAGTTGGTCGGGCCGGTCGGGAGGACGCCGATCTCGATCCCGATGTCACGCGCGCGGGGCATGGGCTCATCCTGTCCAGTTCGGTGGCTCAGCGCCATACTGCTGACTCATGGATCAGTACCGGATGCCCGTCGTGTGGTCGCCCACCACCCGTGCGCACGACCCGCAGAACGAGGTGTGGGTCGGGGTCGCCACGATCGGCACCGAGGTGGCTGCGCGCGTCGACGCGATCCTGACCGCGGTCACCGAGAGCGGACACCCACTGATCGAGGCAACGGCCCACCCCGACGACCTTCTCGCCCGAGTCCACGAGCAGTCGATGCTGACCTACCTGGCCGAGGCGGCCGAGCGCTGGCGGCAGGGCCCGTACGTCGACCTGGTCGGCCAGTCACGCGTGGTGCCCTACCTCTTCCCGACGCCGGCCATGACCGCCGGCCTTCCCACCCGTCCAGCCGTGGCGATCCACGCCGAGGCCGGCACCTACGCCTACGACACGATGACGCTGGTCGGGGACGGGACGTGGGAGGCCGCGCGCGCGGCGGTCGACTGCGCCCTGACCGCTGCCGACCTGGTGGTGGCGGGCGAGCGTGCGGCGTACGCGCTGTGCCGTCCACCCGGCCACCACGCGACGCCGGCCGGCTTCGGCGGCTCGTGCTACCTCAACAACGCCGCGGTCGCGGCCGAGGCCCTTCGCGCCGGTGGGCACGACCGGGTGGCGGTGATCGACATCGACGCGCACCAGGGCAACGGCACGGCCGCGATCTTCTACGACCGTGGGGACGTCCTCTACGGGTCGGTCCACGTCGACCCCGCTGCCGGGTGGTTTCCGCACATCGTGGGCTACGCGGACGAGACGGGCACCGGCGACGGCGCGGGTGCACCCGCAACCGGCCGCTGCCGGAGGGAACCGCCGACGGCGCCTGGCTGGAGGCGGTCGGAGACCTGGCCGACTGGGTGGTCGCCGCGGGCTGCTCGGCCCTGGTGGTCTCCCTGGGCGTCGACGCCGCCGTCGACGACCCCGAGAGCCCGCTCCTGTCACCGTCGACGGCTACCGGTCGGCCGGATCGACGCTGGGCGCCACCGGGCTGCCGGCCGTCGTCGTCCAGGAGGGCGGCTACCACCTGCCGACCCTCGGGAGCCTGGTCGCGGCGTACCTCGACGGGCACGCGGCAGGCGACGTCAGCGCGACGTAAGCCATGTGTCAGGGGTCGCGGGCAGCGTCGGCGCATGCCACGTGAGAACTACACCGCCGCCGGGTTCAAGGCCATGAAGGAGAAGCTCGCCAAGGCCGCCATCGATCGAGCGGTCCCCGAGCTGGCCTACGCCGAGAGGCCGCAGGTCCGGCGGACCCCAAGCCTGAGGCTTCAGTCGAGGACGACGGCCGCGAGCTCGCGCGCGGCCCGGGCCGGATGCTGCCCGTCCTGGGTGGCGCCGGCCACCAGCGTCCCCTCGATCAGCAGGTGTAGCTGCTCTGCAGCACGCTCGGGATGGGCATGGCCCAACGCCTCGAGCTCCCTCAGCAGGAGTGCGCGAAGCCGCCGCCGGAACGCGTCGGTCTCCGCATGCGCCGGATGGCGCGGGTCCGCGAAGGCGAGGTCGGTCGCGAAGTAGCGACAGCCTCGGAAGTCCGCGCTCGAGACGAGCTCGTCCAGCCGGTCGAACAGCCCGAGCAACCGGGCCCTGGGTTCTCGCTTCGCCGGCCAACGCGTCCTCGTACCACGCCAGGTCCTCCTCGGAGGCGCGTCGGAGGACCGCCTCGACCAGGCCGTCCTTGCCTCCGAAGTGCTCGTAGAGCGACCTGCGAGCGACGTTCGCCTCCTTGAGCAGCGCGTCCACCCCGACGGATGCGCCTTGTGAGTAGAAGAGGCGTTGCGCCGCGTCGAGCAGTCGTTCCCGCGGTCCCGGTGCGGTCGTTCGGCTCATCTGCCTGTCCTGGTCTTCGTGGCTCTTGACGGTAGACCGATCAGTCTATACGGTCCAAGTAGACCAATCGTTCTACTCTTGAGGAGCCGAGATGATCACGACCGCTGAGACCGTCGCCCGCTTCAATGACGCCTTCCGACGCGGCGACACGGAGGCGATGGCCGCACTGGTCCATGACGACTGCCTGATGGTGTCCGCCCAGCCGGCGCCCGACGGCACGGCGTACGTCGGCAAGGACGCCTGCGTGGCGTTCTGGGCCGAGCTGATGGCCGACGAGTCGACCACGTTCGAGGTCGAGCACGTGTTCGCGGATGGCGACTGGGCCGCGGTGCGTTGGCGGTACCGCTTCGGGCCCACCGACGCAGAGTCCGTTCTCGGAGTGAACGTGACACGGGTGAGCGGCGGGCGCGTCATCGAGCAGCTCGGTTACACCAAGACGCCGGGTGACCTCCCACTTCCGGAGTGACGACGAGCAGCATCGCCGGCCAGCCATCACGGCCCACTCCGTCGATCCCGAACGGGTCGACACCGTCGACCGTCGCCGTCCTACCTTTGGAGGACGCGGGGCGCCGAGCACCTGCCGTACGTTGAGCCGATGGGTCGGGTCTGGCGGTTCTTCGCGACCTGGGGCATCGACGTCCTGGTCGTAGCCGCCGCTGCGGCGACCGTGGTCGGCACGCTGCTGCGCGACGATGCTGACCGCCCGGACGGCCTGGCGCTGTGGCTCGAGGTCGTGGCGATCACCGGCGTGCTCCTGGCCCTGCTGGCCCGAAGGCGATTCCCCTTCCTCGCTCCGACGATCCTCTGGGTCGGCTGCGCTGGACTGAGCTTCCTCGACCACCAGCTGATCACGACCCAGGGAGGGGTGTTCCTGTGCGGCATGGTGGCCGCCGCGCTGTTCGGCAGCCTCCGGAGCGGATTCCAGGCCCGGGTCGGTCTGGTGCTCGTGCTGGTCGGCGTAGGGGTGGTCGTGGTCCACGACCCGACACTCACGGCGGCAGACCTGCTCTTCACCCCGGCGCTGTTCGCCGGCGCCTGGCTCGTGGGCTTCGCCTTGCGCGATCGGGTCGAGCGGAGCGAGGCCGCGGAGGAGCGGGCGCTGCGGGCCGAGCGGGAGCGTGAGTCGGCGGCCCGGGTGGCAGTGGCCGAGGAGCGGGCGCGGATGGCGCGCGAGCTGCATGACGTGGTCGCGCACGCGATGAGCGTGATGGTGCTCCAGGTCGGGGCGGTACGCCGCCGGGTCCCGCCGGGATCCGAGGAGGCGGACGCGCTGAGCAACGTCGAGCGTGCCGGGCGTACGGCGCTCGCGGAGATGCGCCAGTTGCTGGCAGCGATGCGGCAGGGCGGCGACCTGGTCGAGCTCACGCCGGGTCCCGGGCTGGACGATCTGCCGACCTTGGCCGGAGACGTCCGGGCCGCGGGGCTCGACGTACGGCTCCACGTGGACGGCGAACCTGTCGCGCTGTCGCGCTCCATCGACCTCTCGGCGTACCGCATCGTGCAGGAGGGGCTGACCAACGCCCTCAAGCACTCCGGCGGGCGCCGGGCGGACGTGACCGTCGCGTACGCGTCCGACCAGCTGCGGCTCGAGGTGCGTGACGACGGGCCGGGGGGCTTCGCGCAGACCGACGGTTTCGGGCACGGGCTGATCGGCATCGGCGAGCGGGTCAAGGCGTACGGCGGGGACATGTCTGCGTTCGTCGCCACCAGCGGAGGCTTCGTGCTCCGCGCCTCTCTGCCGCTGGAAAGCACAGGCGCATGACCATCCGGGTCCTGGTGGTCGACGACCAGGCGATGGTGCGGGCGGGCTTCCGGATGCTCCTGGGTGACGAGCCCGACATCGAGGTGGTGGCCGAGGCGAGCAACGGGCTCGAGGCCGTCGCCGAGGCCGCGCGAGTCCACCCGCACGTCGTCCTGATGGACATCCGGATGCCCGAGCTCGACGGGCTCGAGGCGACCCGCCGGATCGTCGCGGCCGACCAGGACAGCAGGATCCTGATCCTCACGACGTTCGACCTCGACGAGTACGTGTACGGCGCGCTGCGGGCGGGAGCGAGCGGCTTCGTCCTCAAGGACGACCCACCCGAGCAGCTGATCGCCGCCATCCGCACCGTGGCCGGTGGCGACGCCCTGCTCTCGCCGGCCATCACCCGGCGCGTGATCCAGCACTTCACCCGGCGGCCGCGGCAGGTGCCACCGAAGGCGGTCGAGACGCTGACCGCGCGCGAGATGGATGTGTTCCGCCTGATCACGCGCGGCTACTCCAACGCCGAGATCGGTGGCGAGCTGTTCATCAGCGACACCACGGTCAAGACCCACGTGACGCGGTTGCTCCAGAAGCTGGACCTGCGCGACCGGGCCCAGGCCATCGTGCTTGCCTACCAGACCGGGCTCTTCGACCCGGATGATGCGGCGGACGCGCCTCCTCCTTTGTGAGGACCCGGAGTGGGGCCTTGGTGCCCTGCTGAACGCGACCTCGCGACGACGCGGGCGACCCCTCGCCGTACCTAGCGTTCAACGCCATGATCACTATCGACTCACTGACCAAGAAGTACGGCGGTACCACCGTCGTCCACGACATCTCCTTCAAGGCCCGAACTGGCCGGGTCACCGGCTTCCTGGGTCCCAACGGCGCCGGCAAGTCCACGTCCATGCGGATGATGGTCGGGCTCACGACGCCCACCGAGGGCACCGCGACCATCTCCGGCCGCCTGTTCGCCGACCTGCCCAACCCCGGGCGCGAGGTCGGCGTGATGCTCGACGCCTCCGCCCAGCACGCCGGCCGCACCGGCCGCGAGATCCTGACCATCGCCCGGCAGATCATGGGCGTCCCGGCCTCCCGGGTCGCCGAGATGCTCGAGCTGGTCAGCCTCACCGGGGCCGAAGCGGATCGACGGGTGGGCAACTACTCGCTCGGCATGCGTCAGCGCCTCGGCATCGCCGCCGCCCTGATCGGCGACCCGTCGGTGCTCATCCTCGACGAGCCGGCCAACGGCCTCGACCCGGCCGGCATCCGCTGGATGCGTGACCTGCTCCGCGACTACGCCGACCACGGGGGAACCGTCCTGCTGTCCTCCCACCTGCTGGCCGAGATCGAGATCATCGCCGACGACATCGTGATGATCGGGCAGGGGCGGATCGTCTCCCAGGGCTCCAAGGCCGAACTGCTCGCCGCCGCCGGGACCGTCGTTCGCGCCGCGGACGTCGAGGCTCTCCGACGCGCACTGGCCGCAGCCGGCCTGGCGTCGACCGTCTCCGAGGACGGATCGCTCCGCACCGACGCGGAGACGGCGCTGGTCGGGCGCGCGGCGTACGACGGCGGCGTGGTGCTCACCGAGCTCCGCGAAGCCGACAGTGGCGGACTCGAGGAGATGTTCCTCGAGCTCACCGCCGACACCCAACGAGAGAGGACAGCGGCATGACCGCCACGACTGTCGACCAGGTCACGACCCGTCGACGTACCGAGTTCGACCAGATCCCGCTCAGCCGGGTCGTCCGCGTCGAGCTCCGCAAGATGTTCGACACCCGCTCGGGCTTCTGGCTGATCGCGAGCATCGCGATCACCGCGCTCATCGCCACGTTCGCGACCGTCGCGTTCGCGCCGGACGAGTACCTCACCTACTACAACTTCGCGAAGGCGGTCGGGTACCCGATCACGGTGATCCTGCCGATGGTCGCCCTGCTGTCCATCACCAGCGAGTGGAGCCAGCGCAGTGGGCTGACGACGTTCACCTACGTCCCCAGCCGGCGCCGGGTGGTCTGGGCAAAGACGCTGTCGTCGGTGATCGTTGCGGTCGCCTCCATGGTGTTCGCCTTCGCCATCGGGGCGGTCGGGAACGTCGTCGGCAGCACGATCGCCGGTACCCCGACGGTCTGGGACCTTTCCGTCGGGCAAGCGCTGACGATCGTGCTGGGGAACCTGGTCTCCCTCTCGATCGGGACCATGCTCGGGATGCTGCTGCGCAGCTCGGCCGGCGGTCTGGTCATGTACTTCGTCGTCGTCCTGCTGGTGCCCAACCTGCTCGGCCTGCTGGCCGAGACCCAGAACTGGTTCAAGCAGCTGCAGCCCTGGGTGGACCTCACCTACGCGCAGAGCTTCCTGTTCGAGGGAATGCACACCGGCGCCCAGTGGGCACACGTCGCTACCACGGTCGGACTCTGGATCGTCCTCCCCGGGCTCTTCGGGCTCCGTCGGGTGATGCGGTCCGAGGTGAAGTAGCCCGTTCCGTACGCACGAGGCCCTGTCACTCACCCGAGTGGCAGGGCCTCGTGTCGCTGGCTACAGGCTCAGCGCTGTCCGCCGAAGAGCAGGACGTGCGATCGCGAGGTAGAGGAGGGCGCCAAGAACAGGGAGAAGAAGGATCAGCAGCACGAACACCGCCCAGCTCTGGCCCGCTCGCTTCCACAGGTGCTGGGGAACGATCAGTGTCTCCACGAAGGACCCGAGCCAGAGCGCCAGGACGAAGTAGAGCAGACAGATCTGGACGAGCCCGTCCAGGAACGACTCGATGTCCTCGATGCCGAACCCGCCGACGACGATGCCGCCGATGGCGACGATCAATGCCCAAAGAACGGTCATCCCCGGGAGGGTGCGAGACCACGGTTTGCGGATGGCCTCGGGGGCAGGCGGTGCGAAGGTGCCTGTCATGTGGCGAGTCCTGTCCGTTCCTTGATCTGGTCTTGCCATGGTGCGTCCGGTGCGTGACGCGGACGCGCCTGGCAACAACTCACATCTGTGCGCTGTTGGCGTAACGCTAACAGATTGTTGACGTATCGCCAATTCCAGATAGCGTGGGCCCGTGAGCACACCGCGAAGCTTCAAACGCCTCGACCCCGCAGAGCGGCGCGAGCAGATCCTCGACGTCGCCAATGCGCTGTTCGCCGAGCGCGGCTACGAGGAGGTCACGGTCGAACACGTTGCGAAGGCCGCCGGTGTCGCGCGTGGACTGGTGCACCACTACTTCGGCGGTCGCAAGGAGGTCTACCTGGCGTTGCTGGAGCGGGTCGGTGCCGGCAGCGAGGAGGCGCTTCGGTCCCCGGTGGGTCGCAGTGCTCGCGCGCGGGTGGAGGACTCGGTGTCCCGTTGGCTGGACTGGACGGAGGCGAACCGGACGATCTATCTCGGCACGATCGCACCCGGTGAGGACATCGCCGACCCAGACGTGCGGCGCGTGGTCGCCGACCTGGTGCACCGCGCGGTCGTGCTGGTCGCGGCCTTCCACGCCGACATCGCCGAGGACTCGCCGCGGCTGCGCTACGCGCTGGAGTGCTGGACCGGCCTCAACCGGGCCGCGACGCGTCGCTGGCTACGCGGCGAGGCCGACCGCGAGGCGACGCACGAGCTGCTCGCCTCGACCCTCGAACACGTCCTCCGAACGTTCGGCTCACCACCAAAACGGCGCACCTCGCCACCGAAGCGCTCGGTCAGCCGACCAGAAGCATGAGCAGGCCGGTGAGGGCCGCCGACACCGATGCGGCCAGCAGCCAGGGGCGCAGGTCGTTGGACAGGGCCACCCGTCCACGCAGGCACACCGGGACATCCTCGGCATGCAGGTGATGCACCATCACCATCTGGGCCAGGATCACCCCGGTCATCCCCAGTCCGACCAGGATCAGCGGGGCCGCTGCTTCAGGCGATGCCATCCCGCCACCTCCCTGGCCTGACGAGCACAAACCTCACGTCAACTCGGAGGCTAGAAGCGGGTCCCTCGCCCCGGAGTCTCATTCTGAGACACCGGGTCCGGGAGTCGGCGCGACGATGCCGTAGTCGTGGATCTTCCGGTAGATCGTCGCCCGCGACATGCCCAGCGCGCGGGCCGCGTCGGTCTTGTTCCACTGCGCCGCTGCGAGGCACCGGACGATGGCGTCCCGCTCGATGGACTCCATGGGGCTCAACACCCGGCGGCTCACCACGTGTGCCTCGGGCGGCAGGTCATCGGGCCGGATCACGCCGCTCCTCCGGTTCTTCACCACCTCGCGCAGCACGCTGATCACCTGTTCGTTGTTCCCGGGCCACGTCATCCGCATCAGCAGCCGCATCGCCTCGGGGGAGCACTCGAGGTGGCGACCGCGGCCGAACCGGGCCAGGAAGTAGGAAACCAGTGAGGGCAGATCCTCCATGTGCAGCCGCAGCGGGGGCACCTCGACCGTTCTCGGGAACAGCTCCAGCAGGGCGAGAACCCCCTTGGACGACGTCCCCTGCCCCAGGGTCACGGCCACCCACGGCTGGTACTCGCCGCCGATGTCACGGGCGTGGCGGAGCACGTCGCACAGGCCGCGAGCGGTCCTGGTGTCGAGGCTGTCCACGTGGCGAAGGATGACGGTGTCGACGCTCTGCCGGAACTCGCGGCGAACCTCCGACAGCCACTCGGCACCCAGGGGCGCCGTGCGTGCGTCGAGCACCGCGTAGCGACCCACCGGGAACCGACGCAGGTGCACGGCCTGCAGCAGCGCCAGCTTGCCGACCCCGTCCTCGCCCGCGACGGCCAGCCACTCACCGGCTCGGAACGCCTCCTCCACCTTGCGGCAGGCGTGTCGCCACTGGGCGGCGGAGCCGACCAGCCCTGGCAGCGCCATCGGGGCCGCCATGGACCGCCGGTGCTCCTGGTCCGGTAGGTCGTGCGGGTCCAGCTTGACGTGTACGACGACTCCGGGGGCCTGGTCGTCGCCACCCACGGTGCGGCAGTCGAGCCGCGCTCGTTGACCAGAGGGCAGGTCCACCGCGACCGTGCGGTCCTGGCGCGAGGAGCGCGCCTCGGCCGCATGAGCGAGCACCGCGGTCTGGTCGGCCGGCTCGAGGGAGGAGCGTCCGCGCTCGTTGATCATCAACATGTCGTCATGCACCGCCAGCACGATGCCGTGCCCGTGGCGGGAGGCTCGCAGATACTCCTGGAAGACCCGCATCTGGCTGGCGTCGCTGTCGGCCGTGAGCGCCTCCCGGATCTGCTCGGCGGTCGTCTTGGCGACAGTGAGCAGGAGGCTGCCGGAGTCCCGGCGCCAGCAGGTGAGGTCGATGGCGCCGACCAGCCGTCCGGAGACCGGGTCGTGGATCGGAACGCCGGCGCAGGCGAGCTCCTCGAGGTCCTCCGCATAGTGCTCGTGGCCGAACACGTGGGCGGGGCCGCCCATCTCGAGTGCCGTGCCGATCCCGTTCGTGCCGACGACGTCCTCGGCGTAGCTGAATCCAGGGGCCAGCAGCACCCGGTCGAGGTGGCGTTCGAGATCTCGGTCGCCGGTGAGCCGTTCGAGCACCAGGCCGCGTTGGTCGGTGAGGACGACGCTCACCGGCTGCCCTTCCAGTCGTTCACTCAAGGCGCGCAGGACCGGCGCCGAGGACCGGCCGAGACGGGTGTCGTGTCGCACGTCACGGTCGTAGGACATCTGGACCTTGTCCGCGGCGACGTTCTGGCCGAGGGAGCGCCGCCACGAGGCCAGGATGGGCCGACGAACGGTGCCGGGGTCGATCGCTTCGGCGCTGAGGAAGCGGGCCCGGCTGGCAGCGACCTCCGCCTGATAGCGCGCAGAAGCAGCGCGTCCCGGCGATTTCGGTGCTGCGGCCACACCAGCCTCACTTCACTCCCGGGCGCGACACAAACTTGCGTCGCCCCTACCACCCGACGATAAGCGCCTGCGAGCCTGCCGTCGACTGTCTCAATTTGAGACCCGGCCACCCGCGGCCGCGCGTAACGTCCGCCGTGAGTGCCAGGGACCGAGACCGTCCTCGCGGAGTCGGAGGAACCAGATGAGCACAGAGCCCGAGACCTACAACCCGTGGACCGTCGTCCACCTCGTCTTCACGCACCTGGCCGACCAGGGACTGCATCCGACGCTCGGGGAGAGCGGGGATCCCGGGGCCCCGGCCCGTGACCTGCTGCTGGCACTCGGGATCGAACCCGCGGCTGAGGGAGACCGGCAGATCAAGCAACAGGTGCGCGACGATCTCGCGACGCTGCGCGACGCGATGATGGGCGAGGACTGAGCCGTCGCCCCCGTCTCAATCTGAGACCGAACTGCGCCGGTCGCGGTGCTTCCATGGAGAGGAATACGGCGCGCGCGACCGTGACATGCGCTGTGCCGACCCCGAGGGTAAGGACTGGTGATGACTCGCCAAAGCGTGGCCAAGGCTCACGAGAAGATTCAAGAACTTGCCTGGGAGCCGCTCTACCACGAGCCGGTGTCCCAGTACGGCACTGATTACACCTTCCAGAAGGCGAAGAAGAAGGACCCGCTCAAGCAGGTCCTGCGTTCGTACTTCCCGATGCAGGAGGAGAAGGACCACCGGGTCTACGGTGCGTCCGACGGAGCGATCCGCGGCAACATGTTCCGGAATGTCCAGGAGCGATGGCTGGAGTGGCAGAAGCTGTTCTTGAGCATCATCCCGCTTCCGGAGATCTCCGCCGCCCGGGCTATGCCGCTGCTGTTCCGGACGGTGCCGAACCCGGAGCTCCACAACGGACAGGCGATCCAGATGATCGACGAGGTGCGGCACTCGACGATCCAGCAGAACCTCAAGCGCCTGTACATGAACAACTACATCGACCCGGCCGGCTTCAACAGCAGCCTCCGGAACTTCCAGAACGACTACTGCGGCACGATCGGCCGCCAGTTCGCGGAGGGCTTCATCACGGGCGACGCCATCACGGCGGCGAGCATCTACCTGACGATCGTGGCCGAGACGGCGTTCACCAACACGCTCTTCGTGGCCATGCCGGCGGAGGCGGCGGCCAACGGTGACTACCTGTTGCCCACGGTGTTCCACTCGGTGCAGTCCGACGAGTCACGCCACATCAGCAACGGGTACGCGACCCTGCTGATGGCGCTCTCCGACGAGAGCAACCACCAGCTCCTCGAGCGCGACCTGCGGTACGCGTGGTGGAACAACCACCGCGTGGTCGATGCGGCGATCGGAACGTTCATCGAGTACGGCACCAAGGACCGGCGCAAGGACCGCGAGAGCTACGCCGAGATGTGGCGGCGGTGGATCTACGACGACTACTACCGCAGCTACCTGGTGCCGCTGGAGAAGTACGGCCTGGTGATCCCGCACGACCTCATCGAGGAGGCGTGGAAGCAGATCTGGGACAAGGGCTACGTGCACGAGGTGGCGCAGTTCTTCGCCACCGGCTGGCTGGCCAACTACTGGCGGATCGACCCGATGACAGAGGAAGACTTCGAGTGGTTCGAGTTCAAGTACCCGGGTTGGTACGACAAGTACGGCAAGTGGTGGGAGAACTACGCCCGCCTGGCGCACCCGAACGGACACCACCCGATCGTCGCCGAGGACGTGGACTACCAGTACCCGAACCGGTGCTGGACCTGCATGGTGCCGTGCCTGGTCCGTGAGGACATGGTGATGGCAGAGGTCGACGGCGTGGTACGGACCTACTGCCACGAGGCCTGCCGCTGGACCGACGTCGAGGCGTTCCGGCCGACGCTACCAGGGTCGGGAGACCCCCAACATGGGTCAGCTGATCGGGCACCGCGAGTGGGAGACGCTCTACCACGGTTGGAACTGGGCCGACGTGGTGACCGACATGGGCTACGTGCGTGACGACGGCAAGACCATGGTGGCGCAGCCGCACCTGGACCTGGGTGACCAGAAGAAGATGTGGACGCTGGACCACATGCGGCGCATGCCTCCGTTGCTGAGCCCGAACGTGATCGTGAACGAGATGTCGCCGGAGGAGCGGGAGGCGTTCCACGCCAACTACATCCGCGGCGGTCCTGCCGGACGCCCGGCACCGGCGGAGGCCTGAGGAGGGAGCGAGCGAGCGAATCCAGTCCTCACCCGAGCGGAAGGGGAGTGATGCGCGACAAGCACGTCGTCCGGTTCGAACCGGTCGGGATCGAGATCGAGGTCGACGAGGAGCGAGACGATCCTGCGCGCGGCCGCCGCGCAGGGCGTCACCCTGATGCATGGGTGCAAGGAGGGCCAGTGCGCGTCGTGCAAGTCGTTCGTGCTCGACGGCGAGGATCCCGAGCTGGACCGGTACTCGACGTTCGCCCTCCCCGACTACGAGAAGGACGAGGGCTACACGCTCCTGTGCCGGGCGCACGTCTACGAGGACGTGGTGATCGAGCTGCTCAACTACGACGAGGAGATGATGCGGTCGGGACATCCGATCCAGAACGCCGTGGCCGAGGTGGCCGCGATCGAGCAGATCACACACGACCTGCGCCACCTCGTCCTCAAGCTCGTCGAGCCGGACGAGATCGCGTACTGGCCCGGCCAGTACATGGACTTCACCATCCCGGGCACCGACGAGTCACGGTCGTTCTCGATGGCCAACCCCTCCACCAAGGAGAGCGGTCAGCTCGAGTTCGTGATCAAGGTCTATCCCGAAGGCCGGTTCTCGCAGCTTCCTGGACACCGGCCTGACGGTGGGCGACCGGCTCGACGCTGGTCGGCCCGTACGGCGTGTTCACGCTGCGGGACCGCGACTCGCGCATCGTCTTCTTGGGCGGCGGCGCCGGGATGGCGCCGATCCTGTGCCTGCTGCGCACCCTGGGCGAGCGGGGCAGCAGCCGCGAGGTGGCGTTCTACTACGGCGCCCGCACCCGGGCGGACCTGTGCTTCGAGAAGGAGCTGGCCGCTCTCGGGGAGTCCTTGTCGAACTTCACGTTCGTGCCGGCTCTGTCCGAGCCCGGCGAGGACGACGACTGGGCCGGCGAGGTCGGCATGATCACCGACGTCCTCGAGCGGCACGAGACCGACCTCTCCGCCGCTGACTGCTATGTCTGCGGACCGCCGCCGATGGTGGATGCGGCGCTCGACCTGCTGCCGGCACTGAAGGCGGAGAGCGGCCACATCTACTACGACAAGTTCACCACCACCGCCCCATCCTGAGCGGGCGACGACCGAAAGCGAGACGGACCACCCCATGACCACCACAGAGCAGACGACGACCCCCACGGAGCGCAGCGTTCCCAAGCCGGCGTTCACGGACGCCGAGGCCGGCGCGAAGGTGTTTCCCGACTCGACGGCTGCGCAGCTACAACTACTACACCCCCAAGAAGCGCAAGCAGTCTCACTACGAGGACGTGACCGTCGAGGTCCAGCCCGACCCGAGGCACTACCTCAGTCAGGGCTGGCTGTACGGCTTCTCCGACGGCCGCGGCGGCTACCCGCTCGACTGGACCGCGCTCAAGGCCTGGGGTTCGGACCGGCCCGAGCCGGAGCGCTTCCCGGGCTCGGGCGGCAAGGGGTACGACTGGCCCGCCCTCGGCTGGCACGAGTTCCGGGACCCGAACGAGGAGTGGGAGCTGACGCTCTACCGCTACAACGCGAACGTCGTGCGGCAGATCAACCAGAACATCGACAGCGCCCGGCAGGCCAAGGCCTTCGAGCAGTGGAACCCCAACTGGGTGCGCTTCGTGGAGCGCAACGTCGGCGCCTGGATGCACGTGGAGCACGGACTGGGGCTCTACCTGTTCGCCAACGCCAACCGGCGGGCACCCACGAACATGCACAACAACGCGATCTCGGTGAACAGCATGCACAAGATCCGGTTCGCCCAGGACCTCGCGCTCTACAACCTCACGCTGAGCGAGGAGATCGAGGACTTCGACGGTGCGGCCCACGTCGAGACCTGGAACGAGGACCCGGCCTGGCAGGGCGTACGACGGGTCGCCGAGCAGCTGACCGGCATCGACGACTGGTGCGAGGCGATCTTCGCCGCCAACGTGGTCTTCGAGCCACTGGTGGGGGAGCTGTTCCGCAGCAACCTGGTCCAGCAGGCGTCCCCCGGCAACGGTGACTTCGTCACTCCTACCCTGATGGGCGCCGGCGAGATCGACTACGCGACCCGCGACCTGCGCTACACGAAGGCGATGTTCGAGCTCCTGATCGAGGACAAGGAGTTCGCCGACCACAACCGCACGATCATCAACGAGTGGCTGAGCGCCTGGACTCCCCGCTGCATCGCCGCCGCACGCGAGCTCCAGCCCCTGTGGTCGCAGCCTGACCAGAAGCCGCCGCGCTTCGAGGACGGGCTGGACCGTGCCAAGAACCGGTTCGCCGGCATCCTCTCGGACCTGAACCTCGACCAGCCGAAGGAGATGGCCCAGTGAGCACCTCCGAAGACGTCGCAGACGAGAGCCCCTTCAAGTCCGACAACACCGCCTCGAACAGCTGCGGCTTCACGCTGATGAACAACCAGGTCGGTGCCGTCGTCGCCGAGGTGATGCGAGGAAGGCACCGGGCGTGACCGTCACCCACCTGCCCTCGATGATCCGGGTCGACGCCGACAACAGGATGGAGGTCGTCTACGACGAGGTCTCCGAGGCGCTCGGCGAGGACGAGGGCTACTTCGACGCGGCCGAGTTCGAGGAGAACATGTCGACCCACTACGGCCGGATGGTCCACCAGGACGACCGGACGATCATGTTCGCCAACCCCGAGGACGCGGCCGACCTGCTCGGCTTCGACCTGCAGGCGCGCTCCGGCTGACCAGCACGGAGACCCGCCGAATCCACCGCTACCGCGAGGAGGCCACGTGTACGAGAAGAACGGTGAGAAGTACTTCGTCGTCGACAGTCACATGCACTTTTGGGACGCCAGCCCGGACAACTGGGTGGCGGGGCAGGAGCAGTTCGCCAAGGGCTGGATCGAGTGCTTCCACGCCTACATGGGGCTGGGGCCACCCGAGACGCACTGGGACCATAGAGCACTTCCAGAAGTACTCCGAGGACGACCTGATGAGCGACGTCTTCGACAAGGGTCACGTGGACGTGGCGATCTTCCAGCCGACGTACCTCAAGCAGTGGTACACCGACGGGTTCAACACCACCGAGCGGAACGGCGCGCTGGCGGAGAAGCATCCCGGCAAGTTCGTGGTGAACACGCGCTTCGACCCGCGCGACGGCGACGCCGGGCTGGAGGAGCTCGAGGCCAAGGCCGAGCGATGGCACCCGCAGGGCGCGAAGCTCTACACCGCCGAGTGGAAGGGCGACTCGCGCGGCTGGAAGCTCAGCGACCCGGAGGCCTACACCTATCCTGGCGAAGGCCCAGGAGCTCGGGATCAAGAACCTGCACGTGCACAAGGGGCCGACGATCTGGCCGCTGGACAAGGACGCCTTCGACGTCGCCGACGTCGATCACGCCGCGACCGACTTCCCCGAGCTGAACTTCATCGTCGAGCACGTGGGCCTGCCGCGGATCGAGGACTTCTGCTTCATGGCGACCCAGGAGCCCAACGTCTATGCCGGCCTCGCCGTGGTGATCGGCGGACTGATGCACGCCCGTCCGCGGTTCTTCGCCAAGGTGATGGGCGAGCTGCTGTTCTGGGTCGGCGAGGACAAGATGACCTTCGGCAGCGACTACGGCATCTGGGAGCCGAAGTGGCAGGTCGAGGGCTTCGTGGACTGGGACATGCCCGAGCGACGAGGACTTCTCGGACTACCCCCGGTTGGGAACCGTAGACCAAGAAGAAGATCCTCGGCCTGAACGCGGCGAAGCTGTACGGGATCGAGGTGCCCGCGGAGTGCCAGCTACCGGACGAGACTCCGGCCGCCCCGGACGACGCGCAGCTGGTCGAGGACAAGGCGGTTTCCCCGGCGTGACCGACACGGGGGCAGTGCTCGCCGCCCTGGCCACGGTGCGCGACCCGGAGCTCGACGAGCCGGTCACCGAGCTCGGCTTCGTCTCCTCGTGCACCGTGTCGACGGACGGGCATGCCCTCGTGCGGCTGCGGCTGCCGACGTACTTCTGTGCGCCCAACTTCGCGTTCCTGATGGTCGCCGACGCCCAGGACGCCGTCAGCGCGGTGCCGGGTGTGAGTCGGGCCGAGGTGGTGCTCGAGGACCACTTCGCGGCCGATGCCATCAACGCCGGCGTGGCCGCCCGGTCCGGGTTCGCCGAGTCGTTCGCCAGGGCTGGCCGACGGCGAGCTGGACGAGCTGCGGACCGACTTCGTGCGCAAGGCGGTGCAGGCCGGCACGGACCGGGTCTGCCGCCCGCTGCTGGCCCAGGGCGCAGACCGTCGACCAGCTGGCCGAGCTCACCCTGGGCGACCTGCCTCCATCGCCGGACCTGCGAGCGGCTGCGGGCCCGCCGGGCCGAGCTCGGGCTCCCCGCACGATGACGGCTCGCCGCTGCTGGTCGACGTGATCACCGGAGAGCGCGTCGGCGCGGAGGCGGCTCCGCTGCACCTCAGCCGGGCCCGGCTGACCCGCGTCAGCACCGAGGCCAACGGCAGCATCTGCCGCGGCATGCTGCACCACCGCTACGACGCCCGCGGCGAAAGGGAGGTCGAGGAGGCCCGATGAAGGCAGTGCGGTTGCACGAGTACCACCAGCACCCCGTCGTCGAAGAGGTTCGCCGAGCCCACGGTCAAGGACCCCTTCGACGTCGTGGTGAAGGTCGGCGGCGCCGGCGTGTGCCGCACCGACCTGCACATCATCCAGGGCCAGTGGGACGACGCGATGGACGTGTCGCTGCCATACACGATCGGGCACGAGAACGCCGGCTGGGTGCACGAGGTCGGCTCGGCGGTCACCAACGTCGCCGTCGGCGACACCGTGATCCTGCACCCGCACACCCACCTGCGGGCTGTGCCGCGCCTGCCGCGGCGGGCGGGACATGCACTGCGAGAACGCCTTCTTCCCCGGGCTCGCCGACAACGACGGCGGCATGGCGGAGCTACCTGCTCACCTCGGCCCGCGCCTGCGTCAAGCTCGACCCGGCCACCCAGCCGAAGGACGTCGCGGCCCTGGCCGATGCCGGCATCACCGCCTACCACGCCGTCCGCAAGGCGATCCCGCTGCTGTACCCGGGCACCACCTGCGCCGTGATCGGCGCCGGCGGCCTCGGCCACATCGGCATCCAGTGCCTGAGCGCCCTCACCGCCGCCGACGTGATCGTGGTCGACCGCAACCCCGACGCCCTCGAGCTCGCCGGCGAGCTCGGGGCACAGCACACGGTGGTCGCCGACGGCATCGCACGTCGACGCGGTCAAGGACCTCACCGACGGCGCCGGCGCCGACGTCGTACTCGACTTCGTCGCCGAGGAGGGCGCGGAGAACGAGGGCTTCGCGATGACCCGGCCGGCGGGCTCCTACTTCGTCATCGGGTACGGCGGCACCCTCGTCATACCGACCCTCGACGTGATCTCCACCGAACGCAACATCATCGGCAACATCGTCGGCACCTACAACGAGCTGGCCGAGCTGATGGTTCTGGCCGAGGCCGGCAAGGTCACCCTGCACACCAAGACCTACCCGCTCGACGCGGCGCCCGACGCGCTGGACGATCTCGACGCCGGAAAGGTGAGGGGCCGAGCCATCCTCGTGCCCTGACCTCCGACGCCGCTTCCCCGCACCCAATCAAGGAGGACCGATGGCCAAGGAACTGCGATTCGGAGAGGAGGCCAGGAGCGCTGCTGCTGTCGGGTGTCGACCAGCTCGCCGAGGCCGTGAAGTCGACGCTTGGGGCCCAAGGGTCGCAACGTGATCCTCGAGAAGATCACCGGCTCCCCGGTGGTGACCAACGACGGCGTGACGATCGCCCGCGAGATCCATCTGAGCGACCAGTTCGAGAACATGGGTGCCCAGCTGGTCAAGGAAGCCGCGATCAAGACCAACGACATCGTCGGCGACGGCACCACGACGGCAACGGTCCTCGCCCAGGCGATCATCCGCGAGGGCATGGACGGCCATCGGCCAGGGCGGGAACCCGGTGCTGGTCAAGCGCGGCGTCGACCTCGCGGTGGGCAAGCTGGTCGACCGGCTGCGCGAGGTCGCCCATCCGGTGGAGACCGCTTGCCGACTACGCGCGGGTCGCCAGCATCTCGGCGAACAACGACGAGGTGGTCGGCACGTGCTGGCCGAGGCTCTGCACACCGTCGGCGACGCAGGGATCGTCACCGTCGAGGAGTCGGCGCTCCATCGGCCTGAGCGTCGACTTCGTCGAGGGCTTCGAGTACGACAACGGCTACCTCTCGCCGTACCTCGTCACCCATCCGGCCAGCCTCGAAGCCGTCCTCGACGACCCGTACATCCTGCTGTGCAGCGAGAAGATCACCAAGGTCCAGCAGTTGATGCCGCTGCTGGACAAGGTGATGCGCGCTCCCCGGCCCCTCGTCATCGTCGCCGAGAGCATCGAGGGTTCGGCGCTGAGCATGCTGGTCCACAACCACGTCAACGGCGTGTTCCAGTGCGTGGCGACCCGGGCCCCCGGGTTCGGCGACCGGCGCCTGCGCAAGCTCGAGGACATCGCGACCATCACCGGCGGCGAGGTCTACAGCAAGCACTCCGGCTTCACCCTGGAGACGATGACGATCGAGCAGCTGGGTCGGGCCCGGCAGGTGCGGGTCACCGCCGACCGTACGACGATCATCGGCGGCGAAGGTTCCACCGACAAGGTCGACTTCCGGGTCGCGCAGCTGCGAGCCGAGCTGGAGCGCGCCACGTTCGGGATCGACGAGGAGGTGCTCAACGAGCGGATCGGGTCGCTGTCGGGCAAGGTCGCGGTGATCAGGGTCGGCGCCCCGACCAACGCGGAGCTCGCCGAGCTGCAGCACCGGGTCGAGGACGCGCTGTCAGCGACCCGGGCGGCGATGGCAGAAGGCATCGTCGCCGGAGGCGGGGTCGCCCTGATGCACGCCGCCCCGGTGCTGGACGACCTGGACGTCAAGGACGACTACGCCGTCGGCGTCGAGATCGTCCGCCGGGCGCTGACCGAGCCGACGTACCTGATCGCCGCGAATGCCGGTCATCCCGGCCAGGACGTGGTCGATCGAGTCGCCGAGATGGGGGTCGACGAGGGCTTCGACGCCCTGGGGTGCGTACGGGAACATGATCGAGATGGGCATCATCGACCCTCTCCGCGTTTGCCGGTCGGCCCTGCAGAACGGCGCCTCGGTCGCGGGTCTGCTGCTGACCACCAACACCCTGATCGCCGAGGAGCAGACAGCGTGGGGAGGCAGCCGCGCCCTGATGACCGAGTTCGGCCAGCTGGACGAGGGGCTGCACCAGCCCTCGCCCGACTCCAGCACGCCGCAGTCCCTTGGCCTCGGGCCGTCGGTCGGGTGAGCGACGTACGGCGGCTGGACTCCGGCCGGTGCCGCGGACTCTGGTGGGTCTCGTCGAGGTGTTCGACGAGCTCCAGGTCGTGCTCCAGTGCTGTGAACGGCTGGTCGCGGACCTGGCAGCAGATGCCGAGTCCGACCCCATCGTGTTGGAGGCGGTCTGGACGACGGCCCTGCTGTGCTACGCGCGCTGCTTCGCCTCGGACTCGCGGCGGACCCCGCGCTCACCGAGCAGGATCTGACCGGGATCCACCCGGAGGGCGACGTGCTCGGCGTGGCACCAGCCCTGCTGCAGCCTGCGGGACCACTACGCCGACCCGACCGACAACCCTCGCGAACGGTTCTCGGTCGGGGTCGCCCTGGCGCCAACGGGGCCGCGGGCGGCGTGGCGATCACCGCCGCCAGGCAGCCGCAGGTCGACGACGTCATCGTGCGTCAGACGGGGGCCATCGCGTTCGGGCTCAGCGGCCTGGTCAACGAGCGAATCGAGGCCCGGCAGAAGCAGGTCTTCAGCGACGTTCGGGACACTCCGGCGGCAGATCTGGAGAAGCTCGTGGCCATCGACGTCGCCGACGAGCTTCCGCTAGCAGAGCAGGCAAACCGGAGCGCCGATGTACCAGACCAGGAGCAAGAGCTCCGATCGCCACGGCGCTCGTCCGTGGACCGCTCCCCCTCCTCGGTCCGGCCTTCGTGGCCGCGGTCGCCTACGTCGACCCGGGCAACTTCGCCACCAACATCACCGCCGGCTCGCGCTTCGGCTACCTGCTGGTGTGGGTGGTGGTGGTCGCAACCTGATGGCCATGCTGATCCAGTACCTGTCGGCCAAGGCCGGGATCGCGACCGGAAAGAGCCTTCCGGAGCTGTGCCGGTACCACTTCCCGCGACCCGTCACCCGCGGCCTGTGGGTCCAGGCGGAGATCGTCGCCATGGCCACCGACCTGGCCGAGGTGCTGGGCGGCGCGATCGCGCTGTACCTGCTCTTCGACATCCCGCTGCTCACCGGCGGGCTGATCACCGCCGTCGCCGCGTTCGCCCTGCTGGCCCTGCAGACCCGTGGTGCCCGCCCCTTCGAGCTGGCCATCACCGGCATGCTGCTGGTGATCCTCCTGGGGTTCCTGTACAGCCTGGTCGCGGGTGGCGTGGACGCCGGCGGCGTGGCCTCGGGGCTGGCTCCCCGTTTCGAGGGCACCGAAACCGTCCTGCTCGCGACCGGCATGCTCGGGGCCACGGTCATGCCGCACGTCATCTACCTGCACGGCGCCCTCACCCAGAACCGGTACGTCCGCCGGACCGAGGAGCAGCGGCTCGGCCTTCTGCGCAGCCAGCGAGTCGACGTGATGACCGCGATGACGGTGGCCGGCGTCGATCAACCTGACCATGCTCGTGGTTGCGGCTCGGGTCCTCTCGGGAACGGCCACCCCTGTGGACACGATCGAGGCGGCACACGCGGGGCTCGGGGCCGCGACTCGGGTCCGACCGCCGCGCTGCTGTTCGCACTGGCCCTGCTGGCGTCCGGCTTCGCCGCGTCGGGGGTCGGCACGCTCTCAGGGCAGATCGTGATGCAGGGCTTCCTGCGACGGCGGATCCCGCTGTTCGTGAGACGGCTGATCACCCTGGCGCCGGCACTGATCGTGATCGCGGCAGGTGTCGATCCCACCCAGGCGCTGGTGATCTCCCAGGTCGTGCTCTCGTTCGGCATTCCGCTGGCGCTGATCCCACTGGTCCTCTTCACCCGCCGACGGGACGTGATGGGCGCCCTGGTCAACCGCCGGCTCACCACTGTGGTGGCCACCGTCGTCGCCGTCGTCATCAGTGCGCTCAACGTCACGCTGATCGCGCTCACCGTGGCCGGGTGACCGGCGGCTCGGCCGGCGGTCGCCGTCGTCCACAGATCCGCTCTACCACTGTTCTGATGCCCACGCGCTGTTCGCCGAGCGCGGCTACGACGAGGTCTCACGAGCTGCTCGCCTTGACCCTCGAACACGTCCTCCGAACGTTCGGCTCACCACCGAAACGGCGCACCTCGCCACCGAAGCGCTCGCCCTGATGTAGGACTTCGAGACGGCAGGAGTTCACCGGCCGTCGACGCGCGTCGTACCGCCCCGACAACAATCTGGGCGCTCAGGTCGTCTCATCCTCAGAAGCCTGCGTCACGACGCCGCCCTGTCGCCCCTCCCGGCGGGATGTCCCGCGCATCCCCAGGAGGAGACATGCACTGCCCCGGACCAGTCCTCCTACTCGTCCGGGGCAGTGCCGGGTCCCGGCCAAGTCGCGCGCGCCGTCTGTGGTGCTGCGGCGGCCTCCTCGCAGGCCTCAGCTGGGCCACCCCGGCCGAGTCCGCGATGGCCGACTCCACCGGGTCCTACGCCGACGTCGTCACGGCCGCCTCGCCGGCGAAGACCTCTGCCGGCAAGGCTCGCGCGCCGGCGTGCGAGCGCGCCACCCCGGCCACCGCCGCGGGGTACCAGCGGATGTTCGACGCCAAGAACGACTGGACCTGGTCCGGTGGTGACCAGGCCGCCACCGTCCGGCTCCCAGACGGCCGCACCCTGTGGCTGTTCGCCGACACCATCCAGGGCCGTGAGACGCGGGCCGGCGGGTACGCCGCCGGCTGGCGGATGGTGCACAACTCGTTCGTGCTCCAGGACCGCGGTTGCCTACGCGGCGTCACCGGGCCGAACGGCGGTGAGGTCATCCCCAACCCGACTGGCTCCACCTTCTACTGGCCCCAGTCGGGTCTTGTCACCGGCGGCCGCCTCGTCGTGTTCTCCCTTCGCGTCAGGCGGACCGGCACCGGCCCGCTGGACTTCGTCGCCGTTGGCACCGACGCGGCGGTGTTCTCCCTGCCCACCAGCCGCGCCGCCGCGCCCAAGCTGCTGCGCGTCGTTCCAACCCCGGCGAGCGGCACCCCCGAGAGCCGGCCCGCCTGGGGCCAGGCCGTGGTCGCCGACGGCGGCCACCTGTACGTGTACGGCAGCGCCAAGGTCACCGGCGAGCTCGTGTTCGGCAAGGCGGTGCACCTGGCTCGCGTGCCGGCCGGCGAGCTGCTCACCCCGAGCGCGTGGCAGTACTGGGACGGCGAGGGCTGGAGCGGCAGCGCGGCCGATTCCCGCCACATCGTGGCGGCCGAGCCGGCCGGATGGTCGACCTCGTTCACCGTCGCCCGCACCGAGGACGGCCTGTTCCAGATGCTGACCAAGGAGAACGAGTTCCTCGGCACCGACGTCATCACCGGTGTCTCCGGGGTCCCGACCGGCCCGTTCACCCGCCGCCTGGTCGCGAGATACCCGACGTTGAACACGACGCCGAAGCAGGTGTTCTACACGGCGCTGTCGCACCCGCATCTGAAGGTCAGCGCCGGCATCCTGGGACACATCTGCCGCAACACCTTCTCCTCGAGCCTGGCGGCGGTCGGACGGGACGCCGACCGCTACAAGCCACAGTTCTTCCCGGTCCCGACCGGCGGCTGACGCTCCTCCACAGATTGGTGCTTTCCCCTGTTCGAGGGGTCCCGGTCTGGCATAGGTTGCCGGGCAACAGCCAGGACGCCTGCGGATCAGACAACACCAACGCCCCCAGCCCGGAGGCTGGGGGCACTAGCGGTGAGGCGTCTGGCTCAGAGAGCCGGGGTGTTCGCGAGGGGCTTGCCGTTGACGAAGCGTCCTGAGTTCGAGCGCCGAAGGCTCGCCCCTGCCGAAGCATCAGGGACGAGGCCGCCGTGGTTCCGGGTGTGGGGCGGCACCTAGCCTCGCGTGGTGGCGCTGCCGAACACGAGCTCGAATCGCCGCGAGCTCAGCGCGATCTTGCCTTGGGGGCCCGTCGAGGCGGTCGCGAGGGCCGTGAGACCCCCCTTGCGGTCGGCCAGGCCTCTGCTGCCCTTGGCCAGCCCCACCTTGAGCGTCTTGGAGGTGCCGGGGGCAACGTCGTAGCGGGCGTGCCCGAGCTGGAGGGTGACGTTCAGGCCACTGAACCCGACACGCTTGGCGGTGCGGACTGCGAGTGAGCCGGTACAGCTGCGGGGCGAGACAGCGGGGCAGCTCGCCTTGATCGACGCTGTGTCCCGCTTCACCTTCACCGTGCCGCCCGTGATGGTCAGGGGCCGCGTTGCGCCGTCGATGGAGGGGGGAGGCGTGGCGTTCGGCGTGCGGTCGATGGCCTCGAAGCCATCCAGGGTGTCGCGCCGACCGGCATCGGCCACCACCGAGTCGTTCCCGTCGCCGCCGAAGGCCACGTCGGCCGTCCGGTCACGGACGTCGACCCGGTCGTCGCCGTCCTCACCGAAGACGACGTCGAGCCCGGCGCCAGCATTGATCGTGTCGGCGCCCGAACCGCCGAGGAAGGTCTCCGAGGCACCACCGCCGGTAAGTGTGTCGTTGCCAGGGCCTCCCGCAGCGGTCAACGCGAGGCTGCCGATTTCGCCGACCGTGATCGTATCGTCGCCTCCCAGGCCGTTGGCATGCAGCGTCTCGCTCGAGGCGATGTCGATCGCGAACGGCACCAGGTTCGTGCGGTTGAACTGGATCCGTGCGCCGTTCGGCTGGACATTGAACGCGTCGCCCGCCGCCTGAGCGCCGTTGACCTCGACATCGTCGCGTCCCTGGCCGCCGTTCACGACGTCGGTGCCGTCGCCGTTGTTCCACACCAGCACGTCGTCGCCGTCGCCGCCGTTCATCGTGTCGGTGCCGCGGTCGCCCACGATGCGGTCGCCGCCGCCGCCCCCGGTCAAGGTGTCGTTGGCGTCTCCGCCCAGGATCAGGTCCGGCCCCTCGGAGCCGTTGATCGTGTCTGCGCCAGCGCCGCCATCCAGCGAGAGCAGCGTGAACGCACCCACGCCGTTGTTCGCGGTGACCGAATCGGCTCCCCCGAGGCCGTTGACCTCGAAGCGCTCGGTCGCGGCGTCGAACGTGAACTGGCCGAGGTTCGTCCGCCGGAGCGTGACGGTCCCGCCGACGACGGGATCGAGGATGAACACGTCGCCCAGGGTCGGAGCGCCGTTGACCTCGGAAACATCGTTCCCCGCCTCGCCACTCGCCCTGTCAGAACCGTCGCCCTGGTTCCACACCAGTGTGTCGTTGCCGGCGCCGCCGTTCATGGCGTCGTTGCCCCTCCCGGCTACCAGGCGGTCGTCGCCCTCGCCGCCGTTGAGTGTCTCATTGCTGTCAGCGCCCGTCAGAACGTCATCGCCGCCGTCGCCGTTCAGCCCCGAGCTGGCGAGCTCGGTGGTCTTGGCCACCACCGTGATCGCGTCGTTGCCGCCGCCGCCGTTGACGATCACGGTGAACGTGCCGTCGGCCGGCACGGTCTGGTCGCCGGCGTCGTCGCTGTCCCAGTCCGTGCCGCTGTTTAGCCCACCCGTCGTCTGCCCGTGAACGAGCAGGCCGCCGGCGACCGAGACCGTGACGTTGTCGTCCGCGTCGTCCAGGTTGAGGGTCGCCGTCAGGTCAACGACCGTCGCTGAGGCGACCGCTGCCTCGGCCGGGGCGGCCGTTCCGGCAACACTTGCGGCCAGCACTGCTCCGAGCGCGGCCCATATCCTCATTCGTCTCATGCTTGTACTCCTAGCTCGAGTTGCATCCCGCCGAGGACCGCAGGCCGACCCTCGCGCTGACTACGGAAGCGACAGCACTGCGGTTCCCCAGGAACCGATCCGGGTTGGCTCGTTGCACGCGTACGCCCACGACAAACCCGGCACCCGACCGGCCGATGACGAGCGGCGCCCCGTGCGGAACCTTGCGAGACCCGCGGAACCGCTCTGAGGTCAGGACCTGTTGGTCTGACCGATGAGAACGACCTGACCCGACGATGCCTGGTTGCCGTCTGCCACCTCGCGGGTGACGGTAAGTGTGGGAAACGCGGTCGGGGGTACGCCGGCCCAGAGGACGACGTCGTGCCCGTCGTTGAAGGTGCCGATCGGGACAAGTTGTCCGCTGTCGTCCTTCAGCCAGGCCTCGTAGAACTCGCCGTCGGCACGCCGGGGCAAGCCGGTCGCCTGCAGCTCGATCTTCCATCCGCTCGAGGTCTTGGTCATCGTGACCTCGCCGATCGCTTCGGGTGCCAGGTCGGTGCCGCGCAGCGAAGCCGCGTACTGGAGCCGATCGTCCTGGTTCAGTTGCACGCCGACGGCGACGCCGACCGCAAGGACTACCGCGGCGGCCAGCCCCACGACGGCGTACCGGACCCCTCGCCGTGGGCCTCTCGTCGTGTCAGCGTCGGCCTCGGCGATCGCGGCGACGACCCGCTCCTGGAGCTCGGGGCTCGGCACGGCCCACACCGCCGGGTCGGCGAGCGTGCCGGACAGACGCTCGATCTCGGCGCGCTCCTCCGGCGTCAGCTCATCGTCGTCCATCGAAGCCTCCCTCGTCGGTCTGGGCGCGCAGGTGGGCCAGGGCGCCGGCCAATCTCCGGTGTGCCCGGAACGTACGCGACTTCACGGTGCCCAGCGGGATGCCCAGCTCGGTGGCGATCTCGGCGTGGCTGAGCTCGTCGAAGTGCTGCATCCGGATCAGCTCGCGGTCCGGGGTCGGCAGCGCGTCGATCGCACGGCGGACCGCCGCAACATCGTGGATCTGATCGACCGACGGGGGCAGTGTCGTCAACGTCGAACTCACGGCCGTCTCGACGTTCTCGAGGTTGCGATGCCGCTTCTCACGCCGGTACACGTCGATGGCGACGCGCTTGGCGATCGTCGTGATCCAGGCGCCCAGCGGCCGGCTCGGATCGTAGCTACCAGCCGCCCGCCACGCCTGTACGAAGGTCTGCTGGGTGGCGTCCTCGGCGAGGCCGGTGTCGCCGAGCACCTTGTAGCCGATCGAGAACACCAGCCGACCATAGGTCTGGTAGACGACCCGGACCATGTCCGCGTCGCCCGAAGCAAACCGGGACGCAAGTTCAGCATCGTCCATGGCCACCGCCGTCACGCCGGCCCAACGTTCACCAGCAACTCGCCTCCTCGACGGCGTAACGGAAGCCGCGGCTTGCAGCTGACGCGTTCAGACCCATTCTCCGACTACGAGACCGTGCTCGGATCGGTTCCCTGGCACCATGATCGGTAGCCGTCAGTGAGCTCGAGGGTCGGCTCTAGCCGACACCCAATGACGAGAAGAGCAGATACGCGCAAGTACCACAAGATCGCCAGGTCTCTGGGCCTGGCCGCCGTGGGGTGGCGAAGCGAACGCGGCCGCCGACCTTGATCGCGCACGGTGCCTCGCCGTCTGTGCGCCAGTCGCGGATCGTCGTGACGGGCACGTCGAGGTGCTTGGCAAGTTCCTCGATGCTCAGCAGCGGCTCCAGGCCGCTCAGCGCGCAGTTGTGGGTCTCTCCCGGACCACGAGGTGAGCGCCGCGTCCCACTTGGACCCGAGGGGCTCGATGACATCCCATGCCAGCGAGGGTCGCATCTCACAGCCGGTGATCACCGAATCAGGTCTGAGGCGGCGCGAGCCCCGAGCATGTCGCCGCCCAGCAATGATCGGACAGCCACTGGGGTGTCACCGCTGTCGGGAGGCGGGTCCGGGCCCCAGGGGCGGCCTCGTTCTCGCGTCGGTGCGGGCGGGACTCAACCTCCCGGTCACCGGGCCGGCAACGATCGCGCGGAGGAGGGGTCACGGGCAGGGACTCATCGTCGGGGGACGGCGCATGTGTTCGCGCCTCCAATTGCAGTTAGGGAAGCGGGTTGAGGACGCCACGGCGATAGAGGAACGTTTGCCTCACCGACGTGACGAGCACCCACAGGACGACAAGCAGGATCGGAAAGAAGAACACCCACGTTCCGATCGCCGCGATAACCGCGCCGACCACGACGAGGACCACGGTCCACCGCGGCTGCAGCCCGCCGCGGGGCGTCGACTACAACGCGCGCGTCCCGGACAATCGTGGTGCGCCACCTCGCCCCGGAACTCGGCTGGCGATAGCGGACCCGTCAGCCGAGGCGGGTGATCCGGTTCTGTGGCCCCGGCCCGATCGGCCCGGGGTCCAGGTGGGCCGCCAAGGCGTCGATGTCGAAGCCGGGCGCGTACACCCGGTTCGTGCCGAGCGTGAGCGTGGTGAACCCGTCACCACCGTTGGCGAGGAAGTCGTTCGTCGTCACCCGGTAGCGTCGCGGCCGGATCGATCGGCACCCCGTTAACGCCATGTTGGTAGACCCGCGAGCCCGCCGGCAACGTCACGTCGTAGGAGTAGGTGAATCCAGCAGACACCTGCAGGATCAGCGGCGATTCGTGCTCACCATCCCCGGGAAGCGCTGCTGCTCGAGCACGTCCTTGATCTGCGCGCCCGTGAACGTCTGCGTCGTGACCAGGTTGTTGAACGGCTGCACTGCGAACGCCTCGCCGTACGTCACCTGACCGGGCGCCTCGCCACCGGGCGAGTTGGCATAGGTGAGATCGGTGCGGATACCGCCCGGGTTCATGAACGCGATCTGGGCACCCGTGGACTGGGTGTACGCCAGTTGCGCATCGGCGATGACGTCACCGAGTGCGGTCTCTTGGGCGGCATTGGTCGTACGAGTGATGTCAGCTGAGATCGTGCCGACAATGCGGTTCGCGATCGGCGCGACGGCAACGCGGTACTTGTCGATGAGCGCCTTGGTGTCCGCGTCGACGAGGGAGGGGTTGAGCACGAACGGGCCGGTTGGCGACGTCCGCAGGTAGGTCCCGTCCGGGAGCTTCACGCCGTTCTCGACCAGCACGTTCTTGCCGCTGAGGCTGGTGAAGTCACCAGACTGCCGGCTCAATGTCGCCGTGATGTCGGTGACCAGCTGGCCGTTCGAGCCCGCGCTCGTGACGAGGGTGGGTTCAGCGGCCGAGTCGGGCAGCGAGCAGACGTAGGGCCGGTGCGTGTGACCGGAGACCACCAGGTCGAACTCGGGGTGCAGGCCGGCGACGATGTCGACCAGGGGTCCCGCGAAGTTGGCGCAGCCCGACGGGTCGATCGGTGTCGGGGGAGCCGCCTGCGAGCCGCCCTCGTGGATCAGCAGCACGATGGCCTGGACGCCCTTGGCCAGCAGCTCAGTGGCGTACTTGTTGGCAGTCTCGATCTCGTCGAGGAAGTTCACCGACGTGATGCCGGCTGGGTTGACGATCGACGGTGTGCCCTCGAGTGTCATACCGATGAAGCCCACGGACACGCCCTGGACCTTCCGGACCTTCCACGCCGGCAGGATCGGCTCACCGGTGTCCCTGTAGACGGTGTTCGCCGCGAGGTAGGGGAAGTCGGCGCCGAAGTACGGGTCGCCGTCCTGGCAGCCGTCGACCGGGTGGCAGCCACCGTTCTGCAGGCGCAGGAGTTCTCCGACACCTTCGTCGAACTCGTGGTTGCCGACCGAGGTGACGTCCATCTTCATCAGGTTGAGCGTCTCGATCGAGGGCTCGTCATGGAAGGCGGCGCTCAGCAATGGTGTGGCGCCGACCATGTCGCCGGCGCCGACCGTCAGCGTCTTCTGGCCCTTGGCATCCGCATCGGCCCGCAGCGTCTTGAGCGCTGTGGCGAGGTACTCCGCACCACCGGCGGGCACGCCGTTGACCGCAGCGCCGCTGCCGCCCGGGGCGTCAAGCGCGCCATGGAAGTCGTTGAAGGAGAAGAACCGGGCTTTGGCCACGTCACCACGACCCGGTTCGGCGGACACCGAGCTCGTCGGTGCCGCGAGTCCAGCCACTGCCAGTGCGGTGGCTGCCCCCGCCAGCAGAAGTCAGGCGGCCGATCGTGCGATTGCTCGGTCCAGTCATCGATGTGCTCCTCGGTGAGACGCGCCCAAACCCCGAGCCCTTGGGCACCGTTGCACGCACGGGTCAGGCAGTCAACAAGACAGGGCCCGACCATTCGTCGACGAGCCAGCGAAACCGGGGTCGCGCGTGGTCTGGTGCACCACGACCTCGGCGGTCGCAAGAGGTCTACCTCCGCTGCTGACCGGCCTGAACCGGGCCGCGACGCGTCGCTGGCTACGCGGCGATGCCGACCGCGAGGCGACGCATGAATTGTTGGCCTCGACCCTCGAATACGTCCTCCGCACGTTCGGCTCACCACCAGGACGGCGCACCTCGTCACCGAAGCGCTCGACCTGATATGGGACTTCAGGACGGCAGGAGTTCACCGGCCGTCGATGCGCGTCGTACCGCCCCGACAACAATCTGGGCACTCAGGTCGTCTCATCCTCAGAAGCCTGCGTCACGACGCCGCCCTGCCGCCCCTCCCGGCGGGATGTCCCGCACATCCCCAGGAGGAGACATGCACTGCCCCGGACCAGTCCTCCTACTCGTCCGGGGCAGTGCCGGGTCCCAGCCAAGTCGCGCGCGCCGTCTGTGGTGCTGCGGCGCCCTCCTCGCAGGCCTCAGCTGGGCCACCCCGGCCGAGTCCGCGATGGCCGGCTCCACTGGCTACGACCACGCCGACGTCGTCACGGCGGCCGCGCCGGCGTGCGAGCGCGCCACCCCTGCCACCGCCGCGGGGTACCAGCGGATGTTCGACGCCAAGAACGACTGGACCTGGTCCGGTGGTGACCAGGCCGCCACCGTCCGCCTCCCGGACGGCCGCACCCTGTGGCTGTTCGCCGACACCATCCAGGGCCGTGGACGCGGGCCGGCAGGTACGCCGCCGGCTGGCGGATGGTGCACAACTCGTTCGTGCTCCAGGACCGCGGTTGCCTGCGCGGTGTCACCGGGCCGAATGGCGGCGAGGTCATCCCCAACCCGACTGGCTCCACCTTCTACTGGCCCCAGTCGGGTCTTGTCACCGGCGGCCGCCTCGTCGTGTTCTCCCTTCGGGTCAAGCGGACCGGCACCGGCCCGCTGGCCTTCGTCGCCGTTGGCACCGACGCGGCGGTGTTCTCCCTGCCCACCAGCCGCGCCGCCGCGCCCAAGCTGCTGCGCGTCGTTCCAACCCCGGCCAGCAGCACCCCCGAAGCCGCCCGCCTGGGCCAGGCCGTGGTCGCCGACGGCGGCCACCTGTACGTGTACGGCAGCGCCAAGGTCGCCGGCGAGCTCGTGTTCGGCAAGGCAGTGCACCTGGCTCGCGTGCCGGCCGGCGAGCTGCTCACCCCGAGCGCGTGGCAGTACTGGGACGGCGAGGGCTGGAGCGGCAGCGCGGCCGATTCCCGCCACATCGTGGCGGCCGAGCCGGCCGGATGGTCGACCTCGTTCACGGTCGCCCAACGAGGACGGCCTGTTCCAGATGCTGACCAAGGAGAACGAGTTCCTCGGCACCGACGTCATCACCGGTGTCTCCGGGTTCCCGACCGCCCGTTCACCCGCCCCTTGGCGGTGGCACCCGACGCCGACGCCGATGCGGTTTCTACACCGCGCTGTCCACCCGCATCTGAAGGTCAGCGCCGGCATCCTGGGACACATCTGCCGCAACACCTTCTCGTCGAGCCTGGCGGCGGTCGGACGGACGCCGATCTCGCCCAAGGCTCAGTCTTCCGGTGCGCGTCCGCCGGTGGCGTCGTCCACAGATCCGGATCGACTTCCCCCTTTCGAGCGCGCTCGTCTGTCGTAGGTTGCCGGGCAACAGCCAGGACGCCTCATTCTCGGGAGAGCCACCCATGGCGATGACGCCTACCGACGCGCGCGCGGCGCACGACGGGGAGCTGGTCGACGAGCTCGACCGGCAGGTGCGCGGGCTGGTGCGCAGCGAGGGCGTCGACCCGCAGCGCGACGCCGGCGTTGGTACGCCGGATCGTCGAGGGCGTCGTACGCGACCACGACGAGCGGAGCCTGACCGGCATGGTCGCGCCGGTGGGCGACGTCGACGCGCTGGTCGGCGAGCTGGTGGCGCGGGTGGCCGGGTTCGGGCCGCTGCAGCCGTTCCTCGACGACCCGACGGTCGAGGAGGTGTGGATCAACGACCCGAGCCGGGTGTTCATCGCCCGCAACGGTCGCCACGAGCTGACCAACCTGATGCTCAGCGCGGCGCAGGTGCAGGAGCTGGTGGAGCGGATGCTGAAGTCCAGCGGCCGCCGGATCGACGTCAGCCAGCCGTTCGTCGACGCGATGCTGCCCGAGGGCTACCGGCTGCACGTGGTGCTCGAGGGCATCAGCCGCGGGTTCAGCGCGGTGAACATCCGCAAGTTCGTGCTCAAGGCCGCCAGGCTGTCCGACCTGGTCGAGCTGGGCACGCTCAGTCCGCGAGCGGCGGCGTTCCTGGAGGCGTCGGTGCGGGCCGGGCTGAACGTGCTGGTGGCTGGCGGCACCCAGGCGGGGAAGACCACGATGCTCAACTGCCTCGCGGCGGCGATCCCCGGCGGCGACCGGGTCGTGTCGGCCGAGGAGGTATGGGAGCTGAGGTTCCCCCACCCCGACTGGGTGCCGCTGCAGACCCGGCAGTCCGGGCTCGAGGGCACCGGCGAGATCCGGCTGCGCGACCTCGTGAAGGAGGCGCTGCGGATGCGGCCGAGCCGGATCATCGTGGGCGAGGTCCGGGCCGAGGAGTGCCTCGACCTGCTGCTCGCGCTCAACGCCGGTCTGCCCGGGATGTGCACGCTGCACGCCAACAGCGCCCGCGAGGCGCTGGTGAAGATGTGCACGCTGCCGCTGCTGGCGGGCGAGAACATCTCGGCGCGGTTCGTCGTCCCCACCGTGGCCGCGTCGGTCGACCTCGTCGTCCACCTGGGCATCGACGAGCAGGGCGTCCGCCGGGTCAACGAGATCGTCGCGGTCCCCGGCCGCGTCGAGAACGACGTGATCGAGTGCGAGCCGATCTTCGAACGCCGTGGCACCGACCTGCGCCGGAGCAGCGGGATGCCGCCAGGCGTCGAGCGCTACGAACGCGTCGGCATCGACGTCCACCGACTCCTCAACGACGCGCGCTAGGCCGGGCATGGGCGCGTTGGTTGGGCTCGGCGTCGGGATCGGGCTGCTGCTCGTCTGGTCGGCGTTCTTCGTGCCCCGCCGACCGCGGCGTACGTCGTCCGAGTCGGGCCCGGTTGCCCGGCTCCTCACTCGAGCCGGGCTCGCCGGGGTGTCGGTGCCGTCGTTCGTCGCGCTGTGCCTGGCCAGCGGTGTGCTCACGGCCCTGGTCATCCAGGTCGTCTCGCGCACGCCACCTGTGGCGGTCGCGTTCGGGGCGATGGGCGCCTACCTTCCGGTCGCGGTCGTCGCCGGGCGGGCGCGGCGGCGGCAGCGCGACTTCGCCGAGGTGTGGCCCGAGGCCGTCGACAACCTCGCCTCCGCCGTGCGGGCCGGGATGTCGCTGCCCGACGCGCTCGCCGGCCTCGCCGTGCGCGGGCCCGAGCCGCTGCGGCCGTCGTTCGAGGCGTTCGCGCTCGACTACCAGGTCAGCGGTCGGTTCGGGGAGAGCCTCGACCGGCTGAAGGACCGGCTGGCCGACCCGGTGGGCGACCGCGTCGTGGAGGGCCTGCGGATCGCCCGCGAGGTGGGCGGTGGGGAGCTGGGCCGGCTGCTGCGCAACCTGTCCGGCTACCTGCGCGACGAGGCGCGCACCCGTTCCGAGCTCGAGGCCCGGCAGTCCTGGGCGGTCAACGGGGCGCGCCTCGCGGTGGCAGCGCCGTGGGTCGTGCTGCTGCTGATGTCGTTCCAGTCCGAGGTGATCACCCGCTACCGCTCCAGCACCGGCGCGCTGATCCTGGCGTTCGGCGCGGCGGCCAGCGTGCTGGCCTACCGGCTGATGATGCGGATCGGGCGGCTGCCCGTCGAGCGGCGGATCCTGTCGTGACCCCGACCTGGTGGGGCGCGGTCGCGGGGGCGGGCGCAGGCCTGGGCCTGCTGCTCGTCGTCTCGCGACTGATGGTGATCCGCCGGCCGCAGCTGGCGGTGCGGGTGCTGCCCTACGTGCGTGACGTGCCGCGCCTCGGTGCCACCGCCAGCTCCACGTCCGGAGCCGTCGACGAGCTCGGCGGCGCGCGGCGTCTTCGGACCGGTGCTGCGCGCCGCGGCCGACGCCGTGGAGCGGGTCCTGGGCGGCTCGGAGTCCGTCCGCCGCCGGCTCGAGCGTGCCGACCTCGACGCGACCGTGCACGACTTCCGCGTCGAGCAGGTGCTGTGGGGTCTCGCCGGCTTCGCGGCCGCCGCCGGGTACGCCGTCCTCCGCGCCCTCGGCAACCCCGGCGCCAGCCCGGTCGCCGCGCTGGCCCTGTGCTTCGTGGCCTTCGCCGTCGGCGTACTCGCCCGCGACAACCACCTCTCCGGTCAGGTCCGGCGACGCGAGCGCCGGATCCTCGCGGAGTTCCCGACCATCGCCGAGCTGCTCGCCCTGGCCGTCGCCGCCGGCGAGAGCCCGGTCACCGCGCTCGAGCGGGTCGTGAAGCGCAGCGGCGGTGAGCTGTCCGGCGATCTGGGTCGGGTACTTGCCGCAATACGCACCGGCGAGCCGGTCGCCGCCGCGTTCGACCGGCTCGCGGCACGGTCCGGCCTGCCGCTGGTGGCGCGGTTCGCTCAGGGCATCGCGGTCGCGATCGAGCGCGGCACTCCGCTGGCCGACGTGCTCCACGCCCAGGCGGCCGACGTCCGCGAGGCCGGGCGGCGCGAGCTCATCGAGGTCGCCGCCCGGCGCGAAATTCTCATGATGGTGCCGGTCGTCTTCCTGGTCCTCCCGATCACGATTCTGTTCGCGTTCTGGCCCGGCGTCGTGGGCCTCTCACTCACCACCCCCTGATGTCTCGGAAAGGGCGACCATGGAACAACTCGCACAACTGATGACGCGGCTGTACGTCGCGTTGATCGCGCCACCACGCCGCGACGACCGCGGCGACGTGCCGGGCTGGGTGCTCGTGACGGTGATGTCGGCGGGCATCGTGATGGCGCTCTGGGGGCTCGCCGAGGGCGAGCTGAAGAGCATGCTGCGGAGCGCGCTGAACTCCGTCGAAATGAGCCGCTGCCGGGAGCGCGGCGCCGCGGTCGTCGACTTCGTGCTGGTGCTGGTCGTGCTGGTCCCGCTGGTGCTCGGGATCCTGCAGGTCGCGCTGGTGATGCAGGTGCGCAACACCCTGGCCGCGGCGGCGTCGGAGGGGGCGCGGGTGGCGGCAGCCGCCGACCGGGGTCCGGGTGACGGCGGCGGCGGCGACCCGGGAGCAGATCGGCGACGCGATCGCCGGAAGGTACGCCGAGGACGTCAGCGTCCGGTCGGTGTCCATCGACGGGGCGCCGGGTGTGGAGGTCGTCGTGCGCGCGAGGGTGCCGGCGCTGGGGCTCGGCGGTCCGTCGATCGAGGTCGAGGTGGCGGGGCGGGCGGTCGAGGAGCCGGACCGGTGATCTCGACAGGCTCGACCACCGAGGGGAGGACGGCAGCGCCGCGGTCGAGCTGGTCTGGCTCGGGATCCTGCTGCTGGTGCCGATCCTGTGGATCGTGCTGTCGGTGTTCGAGGTGCAGCGAGGTGCGTTCGCCGCCTCCGCCGCCGCGCGTTCGGCCGGCCGCGCCTACGCCCTCGCCCCCACCGACGCCGAGGGGGAGCGGCGGGCCCGCGCGGTGGCGCGCCAGGCGCTCGCCGACCAGGGGCTCGAGGTCGGCGCCGCTGCAGGTGAGGGTCACCTGTACGCCGTACCCCGCACGACTGCCACCGCGGCACCTCGGTGATCACCGTCCGGATCGCCACCCGGGTCGACCTGCCGCTGATGCCCGACGTGCTCGGCGGCGACCAACCCAGCTTCGCGCTCGACGCCTCGCACACGGTGCCGATCGGGCAGTACCAGGAGGTCGGCGATGCCGCGCCGTGACGACTCCGGCCAGGTGTCGGTGCTGATCATCGGGTTCGCCGCCGTGCTGCTGCTCGCGATCGCGGTGGTGATCGACGCCAGTGCCGCCTACCTGCAGCGGCAGGGCCTGGACACGCTCGCCGACGGTGCCGCGCTGCGCGGCGCCGACCTCGGCGCGACCGGCGAGGACGTCTACCGCGGCGGCGTCACCGACGACGACCTCGAGCTCACCGCAGCCAAGGCGCGGGCGGCGGTGCGCGACTACCTCGCGCGACGTCGGCGCCTACCGAAGTACCCCGGCCTGACCGCCCACGTCACCGTCACGCCGACCACCGTCGAGGTGCGGCTCACCGCCCCGGTCGACCTGCCGCTCAGCATCCCCGGCTCACCGGACCACCCCACCGTCGGCGCGACCGGGGCCGCGGTGGTCAGCCCGGACGAGCCTTGAGCTCGATCAGCAGGTACGGGTGTTCATCGCCGCACCGTGGACCGCACCACCAAGGTGGTGCCGGTGTTGGTGATCACCGCCGCCCACTCGCGGGTTATGACCGCCCGGATGATCCCGATCCCGAAGACCGAGGACCTGGCCGACCCGCGTTTTGTAGGTCTGACTGCGTCTTCGGGCAGACATGGTGTCGCTCCAGGGCGACTTCATGTGCTTAAGGGGCAGCTGACGGCAGGCCATCGTGGAGGGATGCACGAACCGATAAGCAAGCCCAGGCGGCGGCCGACCGGTTCCGCTGAGTTCGACCAGGGTTCGCAACCGGCGGCGGAGATCCCGCGGCTAGGCGCGGCCGGCGTCCTTGCGTTGCAGCGGAGGGCCGGCAACATTGCCGTGATCGAACTGCTGCGGCCCGAACGGCGGCCCCAGTTGCAGCGCCAGCAGCCGGCGGGTGGGCCGACCCCGGGGAAGGTGGCGAGCGATAGCGCGGACTTCGCCGGACCGCAGACCCCGGCGCAACTGCAGGAACTGGACATGATCCAGCAGCGGTACCAGGACATGATCGCCGCGTCGCGCGCCCGCGGAGCGAACGTCGCGGCCGACAACCTGACCTGGTTCCTCGCCGGAACGGGCGGAGTCAGGCAACTCGAGGTCGCCTGGCTCCGCAGTTTCGGTGTCGTCAGGGGTGCCGAAGAGACCAACGAGGGCCGATTCGAGGACTCCCTCAATGACATCGCAAACGAGATGAAGGACGGCGAAACTCGGACGCTTAGCGACAATTGGGACAGCCAGCTCACGGCTTGGTGGACAACCGAGCTCTACTACGCGAGCGGAACCAGCCACATCCACAGCACCGGCACCTTCGAGTTGCGCAGAGTTGGGAAGTTCGTGACCATCTCCGGAACGGTGGAACACCGCTGGTTGGACGCCTGGGACTGGCACCAAGGAATGGTTGCCCAAGTGCCCGGCTTTGGAGCGATCAGCGACAACGACGGGATACTGATGCAGCATCACCGCGGTGCCCGCCCGTTCGACATGGAGGCCACCTGGTCGCGGAATCTCTCGGGGGGCATCGACCTAGGACTGTTGCTCAACAGCCGATATCTATACTGGCGTGGCCCCTGATAGTCCCGACGCCGCGACGCCGGACCGGCCGGTCTGGCGACGAACGATGTCGAGTTCGAGATGCTCTCACGTGGCGTCACATGCAAGGCGATCTACGATCGCGCTGCCCTGGAGCAAGCACTTCTCGACGTCCTGCTATATGTGTTCGACCAGATGTGGGCCCAAGCGACACCGCTGTCGGCCGAGGCGCCGTACTTCGTCGACGCGCCGGGTGAGGGCGACGAACCGATGGCCGACGAACGGCGTCTGCTCACGCTGCTCGCGAGTGGGATGAAGGATGAGGCGATCGCGCATCACCTGGGGTGGAGCTACCGGACCACCCGCCGGCGCATCGCGGACGTCCTGAGCAAATTGCGCGCCGAGACCCGTTTCCAGGCGGGGTTGCACGCCGCGCGGCGCGGGTGGCTGTGAAGGGCGTGACCACCGCTCCGGTAGACCTCCCGCTCCGCTTCACCGGCTCACCCGGTCAACCCCACGGTCGGCGTGACCGGCGCCGCGGTGGTCAACCCGGACGAGCCGTGAGCTCCGGGCACAATGACCCTGTGTCATGGCTCCCGTTTCGTCGACGCGAGCGCCCCCAGTCCGAGGCGCGCGCAGTCCAGCGGGGACCACACGACGACCCGTCACTCACCGACGAGCAACTGGTCGCCCAGCGGCAGAAATGGTTCGAGACGTACACCTCGCGGAGAAACGTCTTCGCACCGGACTCGGGCGGTCCCTACTCATGTCCCTGCTGCGGGCATCTCACCTTGGATGAGCGCGGCGCGTACCAGATCTGCAGCGAATGCAATTGGGAGGACGACGGTCAGGACGACCACGATGCCCACGTCGTGCGGGGCGGACCGAACGGTCCTCAGAGCCTCGAGGACGCCAGGGCCGCCTACTTGCTGGACGGCGGCACGCCGCGCCCGCACGTGCCTCCGACTGCACCGACCTAGCCGGCCTCGATCGGGGCGTACGTCGGCCGGTCAGCACCGGTCCTCGCGGTCGGAGGCGTCCCAGTGCCAGGACTCCGCGGCGTACTGGCGGAACCCGAAGTCCCGCGCGTGCTCCTCCATGAACGCCCACACCGCGCTGCCCGGGTCGACGGCCCGGCCGCGACGGCACGACTGCTTGCCCCCGACGTAGGTGCCGATGACGTCGATGGCGGTCCCGGTCTGGTGGTAGGAGAATCCCGGCGGCGCCACGAACGTGTAGTCGCCGTGGCTGCACTCGTCGTTCTCCCGGCACGTGACGCGCTGGTGCCGTTGGGTGCGGAAGGAGCTGGCGGCCTGCAGGGTCAGGCCCTTCCGGGCGGCGAACCGGAACAGCCGCAGGGTCTGCCCCGAGATGTCGGTGTGCACGATGACCAGGCCCTTGGCGCCCCGCACGTAGAACGGGTCGCCGGGGGTGCTCTCGTCGTCGGAGCTGGTGAAGCCGGGGACGGCGCAGAGCCGGGCGCGCTGGGCCGAGCCCTCGTCGTAGACGCGGTGCAGACCGAGGTTCCGGGTGCCGCGGTGACACCGCGCCCGACCGGGCGGCGGGCCGGTGGGGTGCGTCACCTCCGGCGATCCGGCGTCGCCGGACCCGAGTAGGTCGCTCGTCGCCTCGCACCCGGACACCAGCACGAGCGCCACGAGCACCGCGATCACGGTCGCCCGACGGCGACTGGCTCCCCCCACGGCCGAGATGCTCCCGTCGAACCGGGCCGAACGCAAAATGACGACGTCAGGCGTGGCCGCGGCGCCTGCGGTCTCGGCTCGGCCCGTCAGGCGGGTGTCACTCGACTTCCGAACCCGGCAGGGCCGCGCCCGGCACCTCGTTGGGGAGGTAGATCTTCGGGTCGCCGGGGTAGGGCAGGTCCCAGTGGTGGGCGTCGTACCAGGTGTAGCGGTTCATCAGCTCCGGGTTGGCGAAGTCGGGCTGCGGGTGCCTGCCGCTCAGGTGCTGCTTCCGTGCCCACGCCTCCCACGCCACCGTGTACGAGTCAACCTCTGCCGGAACGGGCGCCGGCTTGGCTGACGGAGCACCCGCCGGGTGTCGAGTCCGCAGGCAGGCGGGATCGCGATGTTCTCGATGAGCGAGATGCGGTTCGGCAGCGCTCTGAACTTCGTGTTGGTGGAGGGAGCACCCGCAGCGTTCGTGGCTACTTCTTCCTGGCCTTGACCTTGACCTTGACTGCCTTGGCCTTCGAGGCAGCGACGGTGTTGGTGCCCTGGAACTGCACGATGGCCCTGTGAGTGCCCGGCGACAGCTTCGGGAGCCTGATCGTGCTACGTCCGTGCTCGGAGGCGGTCAGCCGCTCGGTGAGCTTCTTCCCACCGATCCTCACCTTCACCTTGCCGGTCACGTTGCTGACGAACGGACTGGTGACCCGGACGGTCAGCTTCCCCTTCTTCCCGGCCGTGATCTTCTTCCCGCCCAGTCGAGCGGTGGTCTTCGAGGACACGGTTCCCTGCCGGACCATCTGGGTGATCCCCAGGTTGATGACCCGGCCGGCCTTCGCCATGACCGGTGTCCCACGCATCGACAGGCCTGCGAGCGGGTCGCGATAGGTCGCCCGGCGCCGTACGCCTGCGCCCGGAACTTGTCACCGTCCTCCTGGCCGGACACGGTGGAGAACGTGAGGAGGTATGGCGTACCGGACGGCACCGCGACGCGGTACACACCGCTCTGGTGCCTGCCGTCCGCGGGGTCTCCGGCGTACGACAGGTTGGACGCGACCGGCTCGGTGGCGTTCAGATCCGTCGACCAGACCTCCACGTTCACGTTGTTGAGGCGGTGGCCGGCCTGGTCGGTCAGGGCGCCCTGGATCCATGCCTCGCCGGTCGGCGGTGCGGGGACCTGGGCCGCTGCCGCGGACTGAGGCGCGCCGACGGTGGACGGGCTCCGCGGACGCCGGTAGGACCTGCGACGACAGCGCCAGGCCCCCGGCAGCGGTGAGTCCGATCAGGACCGGGATGCGACGGTGACGAGTCCGCGGGCCGGCATCGGGGCCGGCCTGAGCGGACTTGGTGGTTGTGGTGGGACATCGTGCTCTCCTTCTCTCGGGTTGATGGGTTGCTCGTTCGACCCGTCTACGAGCCTGGCGACCGCGAGGCCGGTCCGTCGCCACGGCCAGCGGCCATCTGCACTACCGCTAGCCATAAACCGGGGGTGCGTGCCGGCCGGGTAGATCGGCTGCGCGTTGCGGCGCAGGCTCGGGGCATGACCACCACACCGATCCACGGCCACCCGCGTGGGCCGGAAAGCCCCTTCTCCGAGCCGCGCCGAGCCCCGGCTCGCGCATGAAACGGACGTCGAGGAACCGCGGCCGCGCCGCATTCATGTGGGGGCTGATCCTGGCGGTTGTTCTGGGCACGGCCTACTACGTCGCGGTCCCGATGCTCGCCTGGTCGAACGTCACCAAGGTCGATGCCGAACCCGACGGCGCGCGTCCCCCGGACCAGCCGGGTACGACGTACCTCCTCGTCGGCAGCGACAGCCGTGAGGACCTGACGGAGCGGCAGCGTCAGCTGCTGCACACCGGCGATGCGGCCGGAGGCCGGGCGGACACGATCATGCTGTTGCACGACGGCGAAGGCCCGACCCTGCTGCTGTCGATCCCACGTGCGTCGCTGGTCCACGTGCCGGGCCACGGCACCGCGACGATCAACTCCGCCTATGCCTACGGCGGCCCCGAGCTCCTCGTCGAGGCCGTGGAGGAATCCACTGGCCTGCGGGTCGACAACTACATCGAGATCGGCATCGGCGGCGTGGTGGACATGGTGGACACCGTCGGAGGCATCAGGATCTGCCCGACGGCGCGCATGGACGACAAGCGGGCCGGTCTCCACGTCGAGCCCGGGTGTCAGCACGCCGACGGGCGAAGAGCCCTCGCGTATGCCCGGTCGCGTCACGCCCAGCGCTTAGACGACCTGGATCGGGCGACCCACCAGCGCGAGGTGGTCTCGGCCACCGGTTCGGAAGTCTTCTCTCCGGCGACCTTCGTCAATCCGTCGCTGTACTGGAACGTGATGAACTCCGGCGCAGAGTCGCTCAGGGTCGGCGACAATGTCGGCCGCCTGGACTTCGCGAAGTTCCTCCTCTCCATGCGGCAAGTGGCCGGGGCGAGCGGGCTGACCTGCGGGATGCCCGTCACGGGCTACGCCGTCAACGCGGTGTACTGGGACGAGGAGCGAGCAGGGCGGATCCTCGACCTGATCCGTACGGACCACACCGACCAGATCGACGGGACCCTTTGCCAGCCTTCCGGCCTGCCCACTGAATCCCACGGCCGACCCTTCGGCAACGGTTGGGCCCTCCGAGGACCAGAAGAGGTAGCCGAAAGAGCTGGTTCGTGCATCTCCCAGGTGTGGGAACTCGCCGATCCGTGCCGGACATGAGGGGTCGTGAGAGCGAGCCTGCGTGACACCGGCGGGCCATCGCTCGATCGAGCTCGCGGAACGGTCCCTGCTTCGAACCGCTGGAGGAGTACCCCGATCGTCAAGGGGAGTGGTTGACTCGTCGTGCCTTCCTCATGTCTGAAGAAGACGACGCCTCCGTCCACCTCCTCGAGGAGACGATGTCGGCCGCGTGGCGTTTCCACGACTGGGTCAGCGCGGCCGAGGACCCCGAGCTGTACGTGATGCGGATCCTGAACAACCAGTTCCGTCACTCGGGTTCAGCCGATGGCGCCGTCCCGGCTTGGGGCTCGCTCCAAGCCACTCTTCCGAGCGCGAAATGACGGTACGGCGCAGTGCCGGCGTGGGTGGCCGTGGCCGGTCTGGGAGTCACTCTTCTGGCCCTGGTCGGTGGCGTTCGGGTGGTTGCGCGGGAGCGCCGCTCAGGACGACCGGCCCAACATCCTGATCGTCCTCACCGACGACCAGAACCCGAACATGATGAGCGCGATGCCGAAGACCCTGGACTGGCTCGACGAGAACGGCGTCAACTACGTCAACACCGTCTCGACGACACCGCTGTGCTGTCCGGCCAGGGCGAGCGTGCTCACCGGCCAGTACGCCCACAACCACGGCGTGAAGGTGCTCGGGCGTACCAGGACGGCCCTCGACTTCGCCGACTACCTGCCCGCGAAGATGGGCCTGGCGGGGTACACCACGGCCATGGCGGGGAAGTTCGCCGTGGGCTGGCCGGACCGCCGACGGCCACCCGGGTTCGATCGCTACGCCATGATGAGCAACGGCCCGTTCGAACCCGACCTGCTGGCCGACCCCGCCACCGCGGAGACTCTCGGCGTCAAGGGTGGCGTGCCGACGACGTACCCGGGCTGGGGCTATCGGGCCATGACCCTGGCGGCGCTGGCGTGGCTGGACGAGCTCGAGGCCGATGACGACAAGCCGTGGTTGATGTACCTGGCGCCCAAGGCGCCGCACAAGCCCTACAAAGGTGGCCAAGGGCCGGCGCCGGCGATGCCGCTCACACCGGCCATCCGGGAGAAGGACCTCTCCGACAAACCGCCGCACATGCGCGACCTCACGGCCAGTGGCCACGTGACGAAGCCCCTCAGTTCGGAGTGGCGCGCGGCCTACCGGACCCTGCGACCGGTGGACGACATGCTGGGGCAGCTCAGGCAGAAGCTGACCCAGACCGACGAGCTCGATGACACGCTGGTGGTCTTCGCCTCGGACAACGGCTACATGTTCGGCGACCACCAGCGGCAGCGCAAGCGGGAACCCTACGACTCCAGCGTCCGGGTGCCGATGTACCTCTCCTGGCCCGGCCACGCCGACAGCGGCCGCACGGACCGCCGGATCGCCGGCCTGATCGACATCGCTCCCACCGTGTACGCCGCCGCCGGCGTCGACCCCGGGTATCCGGTCGACGGCCAGCCGCTGCAGGAGAGATCGACGCGCAAGCGCATCCTGATCGAGCATTTCCACGGCGGCCCGACCGCAGGGGTGGAGCCGGACTGGGCGGGCTGGTGGCGGCCGGACTCGATGTTCCGCCAGAACGTTTACGGTTCGCATCGGTCGAAGACGGGTCACAGCCCGGCGTGCTCGCGCCCTCGGCCCACGCTGTGCCAGGGATATCGGGGTCTGCCCGGTGCCGCCGAGCTCTACGACGACCCGGACCAGACCCGCAACCTGACCCAGCTCGGGCAGTCGGCCGCGCAGCACCTGCCGTGGCTTCGCCGCGCCATGCGCTGCGCCGGGCGGAGGTGTCACCAGCTCGACGCCGCCTCCGTCAGAGTGAGGGCCCACCCGCTGGCGAGGACCTCGATGAGGCTCGCCCGGCACTGGCAGACCAACAGGAGTGGCAACGTCACCGTCCGGGTGCACAACCTCACCGGCAAACCCCTCAACCGGGTGCACGTCCGCCTCGGCCGCGGCATCGGCTGGAGGGTGTCGCACCAGGGCCGATTCGCAATCAGGCGGATCGCGCCGCACGGCACCGTGACGCGCGTCTTCTCGGTGATCTTCCGCGCCCCCGGGGCGCTGGCTCTGCCCGCCTGGGCCGAATGGGGTGGCTCCCACGAAGCGTGGGCCTCGACCCAGATCACCGCACGCCGCTAGGCCGGTGCGGTAGTGATCAGCAGCGGTGCTCGCCGCCGGAGGCGTCCGCGTCAGGTGCGGCCGCGGCGCCAGCCGAACATTGCGGCCGAGGCCAACCAGACGGGTACGACGACGAGCAGGACCAGGAACGCCAACGGCAGCGCCGCCTGGGCGAGCTGTTGCACCGTCCAGTCGTCGGCGTTGCTGCGGCACTTCGGTACGTCGAGGCCGTCGCCGACCAGGTCGCACTGCGGCTTGAGCGCGACGCCCTCCATCCCCTCCATGCCTTCCGGCAGCTCGAAGGGACCGGTGCAGCTTGGAGCCGGTCTGCGTCCACCAGGTGTCGAAGGCGCGCAGCAGGGCGGCGTGTCCGCGGTCGTTCGGATGGAAGCTGTTGTGGATCCAGTTCATCGGGTTGAACCGCTGGTCCGCGAGCCCGCTGACCGATCGCAGGCCGACGAAGTTGACCCCGGGCCGCGCGCCGCCGGTCGGGTCGCAGAGCTGCACCCCGGCTCGCGCGAACGCCTGCTCGGTCTGCCCGATGAACTCGATCCCGGTCGCCGTGGCAGCGGCGTGGACCGCCCGATTGAGCTCGTGGAGGAATTCCTTGATGAACCGGACATCGCCGCCGGCCAGGGCGAGGTCGTCGCACGGCTCGGTCTCGCCCGGCTCCATGTAGATCGGGTCCGGGTAGGCAGTGGCCACGACCGGAGCTCCCTCGGGAACGCCTCCCGCACCTCCACGAAGGTCGACGTGAGCTCCCGCTGCACCTGGGGGAGCTCGTCGGTGAACCAGTCGTGCATGTCCTCGGTGTCACAGCTCCCGGGCACCGCACACGCCTTGCCGATCGTGGAGAAGCCGGCGTCGTTGCCTCCGATGCTGATCACGACCAGGCCAGGGACGAACCCGTCGTCCTCCTCGACGCTCGACGTACTGGTCGAGCTGGGTGCCCGGTTCGCCGCTCTGTCCTCGAGGCTCGGGCGTCTGGGCCACTCCGAGCTCGTCGTGCCGCACGTTGTAGGTCCGCGCCCCGGAGCAGGCGAGGAACACCAGCCCGTCGAAGTACCGCTGGGCCGCCTGCACCGCCCACGCGGTCGGGGCGCGACGGCACTGGTTCCCTCCGCCGACGTCGGTGCCCTCGAAGTAGGTGTCCGCGCCCTCCCCGGACATGTACGAGTCGCCGAACGAGACGAGCACCCGCTGACCCTGGCCCGGGTGGAGCGCGTCGGGAAGCGGCTCCTGCTGCGGCGTGACGCCCATCAGCGCGATGATGCCGAGTACGGCGAACACGTCGGCCAGCGTCCCGGACACGATCGCGAACACCAGCCCGGCGAGGACCACGAAGGCCAGGATCACGCCGGGGGCGCCGTACCGCATGCTGATGCCGATGGCCGCCGCCAACGCGACGACCGGGCCGATGAGGATGACGCCGAGCACCGTGCGCGGGCTCGTGCCCCGCTGCTCGTGGAAGTGATCGATGGCGCGTTCGGCCAGCAGCGCCAGGGCGATGGGGGCGGAGATCAGACCGACGGCAAGGCCGAGCACCGCCAGGAGAGCCAGCCACCCCGGAGGGCTGCCCACGGACGCGAAGATCACCAACGCAGCGAGGGTGAGCCCGGCGCAGAGCGGCGGCTGCCCGCAACCCGATCGTCCATTGGGTGGAGGGCTCTTCCTCCGTGCGGGCCCGGGTCATCAGCCCGCCCGCCGCCAGGTAGGTGGCGATCACACCGGGGAACAGGAACCAACCCAGGATCCGGGACCCCGAGGCCCAGCCGCCGACGAACCCGATCAGGACGCAGGCGACCCCGCAGCCGAAGACGATCCAGAGCACCCGGTACGACGGCGTCTTCGGGTCGTTCTCCGACACCCAGGTGACGTACTGCCGGCGTACGACGAGCGTGGCGGTGACGACGTACGCCACCAGCGCCACGATGACCAGCGGCCACTGCTGCCCCTGCCGACAGACGATGAACAGCGTCACGAGCGCCAGGAAGTAGAACGTCTGAGGGACGAGCGCGGCCTTCAGGTAGCCCTGGGCTCGTTGGTAGACCTGGCCCCTCGCCGGCACCGGCTCCGCCCCCTCCACCATCGGGCCTGCTCAAGTCCCCCAGATCATTGTGGACCCGAATCGGGGTTGGCGGTGGTTACTCGGTGGCGCCCGCAGGTCGCGATGGCCGACGATGCCGTGATGACCGCCTCGGATGAGAGTGAGCCCGTCCCTACCCGGTGGACGGAGTCGACCGTCTTTGCCGACATGTGGGTCGACCCGGACGACGACCCGCGCGAGACCGATGCCGGTTCCGACGACGAGCGCGCGATCCTGCTCGACTACCTGCGCTACTACCGGCTCACCATCGAGATGAAGTGCGCGGGCCTGGACGCCACCCAGCTCGCCCAGCGGTCGGCGCCGCCGTCGACGATGTCGCTGCTGGGGCTGGTGCGGCACCTCGCCGAGGACGAGCGACACATGCGGCGGGTGATGGCCGGCGAGGATGCCCCGAAGCTCTACTCCACCGACGAGGACCGCGACGGCGACTGGAACGGCGCGGTCGCCGACCCGGCGGTCGTCGACGACGCCATGGCGCAGTGGCGGACCGAGATGGAGCTCACCGACAGCCTCGTGGCCGGAATCCCCGACCTCGGCAGCCGGAACGCCGGTGTCTCCGACCTCGGCCCCGATGGGGCCGACCTGTCGCTTCGCGACATGCTGGTCGCCCAGATCGCGGAGTACGCGCGGCACTGCGGCCACGCCGACCTCCTGCGCGAGCGCATCGACGGCCGCGTCGGACAGTAGCGGGTTCTACGCTGCGGGCCATGAGCTCCGAACCGGTCCGCACGTTCGTCCCCGTCGCTCCGGCCGACCGGCCACGGCGTACCCGGAGGACGGCTCGGGTCCTGCTCGTCGACGACCGGGACCAGATCCTGCTCTTCGCCGACTCGGACCCGGGCATCCCCGGGAGCGGCTGGTGGATCACCCCCGGCGGTGGCATCGACCCGGGCGAGTCCGATCTCGACGCGGCCGTCCGGGAGCTCGAGGAGGAGACCGGGGTCCGGATCTCCGCGGAGGCGCTGGTCGGCCCGATCCTGGTCCGTCCGGTCGTCCACGGCTACTCCGACGTGGTGATCGACCAGGAGGACGTGTTCTTCGCCTGCTGGGTGCCCGCGTTCGAGGTCACCGACGCCGGCCACACCGAGGAGGAGCGCCTCACCATGACGGCGCACCGCTGGTGGAGCCGGGCGGAGCTGGCCGCGACGACCGAGGAGGTCTGGCCGGTCGGCCTGCTGGACCTCTGGGCCGACGCCGACCGCCGCCGCGGCGCCGCGCCGTCGCCGCCGCGGGTCGGTACGCCGGTCGAGGAGTCGTCGGTCCCGGCGACCTCCGCACGTGACCTGTACCGGGCGATCGTCGACGACGTCTTCACGGCGTACGCCGAGGGTCGGCTCGACGACGGCCTGGCCCGGCTCGACGGCGTGCCGGACGGGCTGGACGAGTGGCAGGCCGAGCTCGCCTACCACCGCGCCTGCCTGCTCGGTGCCTCCGGCGCTCCCGATGCGGCGTTGGCCGCGCTGCAGGCCTCCGTTGCGGCGGGCGGGTGGTGGGATCCCGAGGTGCTGCGTGGCGAGGACGACCTCTCCGCACTGCACGGCCGATCCGACTTCGCGGACCTGGTGGCGACCAGCGCGTCGAGGTGGGAGGAAGGCCAGACCCTGGACCGCTCCGGCGACATCGTGCTGGACCCGGCCGGCGCCCGACGCGGCCTGCTCGTCGCCCTCCACGGGGCGGACGAGGACGCATCGGATGCCGCGAAGGCGTGGGGCGCCGCGCGAGAGGTCGGCCTCGCCGTGCTGGCCGTGCGGTCGTCCCGGCGTACCTCGCCGAGCTATCGCACCTGGGGCCCCGACGCCCGGTCCGCCACCGACCTCGCCGACGCCCTGGCCACCCACGGCGTCGAGCCGGGTGAGCGCCTGGTCGTCGCCGGGTTCTCCGCCGGTGGCCGGATCGCGCTCGACTGGGCGCTACGGCGTGCGCCCGTGCCCGTGACCGGCGTCATCGCCGTCGCGCCGGCGCTCACGGCGGCAGACCTTCCGCCCGTGGCGCCCGGGCCGAAGCTCGACCCGGCACGCATCCTGGTCGGCAGCGCGGACGACCTGCTGGAGGACGTCCTCGCCGTGGGTGAGTCCCTGTCGAGTGCAGGCTTTCGCACCGAGGTGCTCGACGGCGTGGGACACGCGGTCCCGGACGCCCAGGTACGTCGAGTCGCTGTCGGAGCTCCCTGGTCCGGTTCTGAACATTTCCGGCCGGACGCGTATCTTTTCCGGCGCTCGACGCTCTGCCCTTGCACACCACGAACCCTGGGGGCATGGCATGGCCGAGCTCGTTGCATTGCGCTGGAACGAGGAGAAGGCGTACTTCTTCTCCGGCGACCAGTACGTGCGCTGGGACGTGGCGTCGGACGCGGCCGATTCCGCCTACCCGCAGCCGATCACCTCGGGATGGAAGGGCGTCTTCCCCGACGGCGTCGATGCCGCGGCCCTGTGGAACAACGGCAAGGCGTACTTCTTCAAGGGCGAGGAGTACACCGCGTTCGACGTGGAGACCAACGTCGCCCTGGACGGCTACCCGCGCCCCATCGCGGACGACTGGCCGGGTGTCTTCCCCGACGGCGTCGACGCGGTGGTGGTGTGGAACAACGGCAAGGCCTACTTCTTCCGCGGCGAGGAGTACCTCAGCTACGACATGGCCACGGACACGGTCGACGAGGGCGATCCACGGCCGATCCGCGACGGATGGGAGCTGCCGTTCGACACCGGCATCGACTCCGCAGTCCTGTGGAACAACGGCAAGGCGTACTTCTTCAAGGGGGACGAGTACGTCCGCTACGACGTCGAGACGGACCTGGTGGACGCGCACTACCCGCAACCCACCAGCCATGGGTGGCCCGGTGCGCGCGGCGCGGCGACGACCGCGACGGCGGGCGAGCACGGGTGCCACGCGAGCGTCCGGGACTACTTCCTGACGTTCACCGAACCCCTCGAGGGCCGCATCCACTGCATGTACCTCGACATCAGGGGCCTGGTCACCACCGCCGTCGGCAACCTCGTCGACAACGAGGAGGACGCCTGCCGCCTGCCGTGGACCAAGCCTGACGGGACGCCGGCGACCCAGGCCGAGATCCACGCCGAGTGGCGCCTGGTCAAGGGCATGACCGAGCTGGCGCGCCAAGGTGCTGCGGCCGCCTCCCGCGTGACCGAGCTGCGTCTGACCGACGCCGCCATCGACACGCTCGTCCTGTCCCGGTTCGACGCGAACACCCAGATCCTTCGTCGCACCTACGCCGACTGGGACTCGTGGCCGGCGGACGCGCAGCTGGGCTGCCACAGCATGCTGTGGACAGCGATCGTTCTTCCCGCTGGACAGCCACTGGCCGAGGTTCAACTCCGCTGCCCGCGCCCGCGACTGGGTCACCGCCGCCGACCGGTCCCGCATCCAGGACCAGAACAACCGCGGCGTCACCGACCGGAACGCGGCCAACCACCGGCTCTTCCTGAACGCCGCCGCGGTCGACGTCAACGGCATCGACATCACGTCGCTCGTCTACCGCCACTGGCACTGACCCAGCCACCTATCGCCGAACAAGGAGACCGCGATGTCCAAGCTCGTAGCACTGCTCTGGAACGACGACCACGCCTACTTCTTCCGGGGCGACCAATACGTCCGCTACAGCGTGAGCGCAGGAGCCGTGGACAGCGGCTACCCGCTGCCGATCAGCTCGGGCTGGAAGGGCGTGTTCACCGAGGACATCGATGCAGCGGCGGTGTGGAACAACGGCAGGGCCTACTTCTTCAAGGGGTCGGAGTACTGCGCCTACGACGTGGTCGCGGACACCGCCATCGCGGGCTACCCCAAGAGCATCGCCGAGAACTGGCCCGGTGTGTTCGTCGACGACATCGACGCGGTCCGTGCCGTGGGGCGACGGCAAGGCGTACTTCTTCAGCGACGACCAGTACCTGCGCTACGACATGGCCACGGACACGGTCGACGAGGGCTACCCGAAGCCGATCTCCGACGGCTGGGCCCACTACTTCACCGAGGACGTCGACTCCGCGGTTCGCTGGCCGAACGGCAAGACCTACTTCTTCAAGGGCGACCAGTACCTCGCCTATGACATTGCCGGCGAGGTTGTCGACGCCGGCTATCCGATCGACGTGGGGGAGTGGCCGGGAACGCTCGGCGCCGTGGGGGACACGGCGTCAGCGGGGGACGGGGCGCCGAGCGCCCGGCGCTCGAAAATCATCGACGAGCTGCTGCCCGGCGTACTGCCGAGCAAGTACTACGAGCTGAGGTTCCTCAAGCTCACGTTCGGGCTCACCAAGGAGAGCCCCGGGGTCACGCCCGGCTACACGACGTGCGGCTCGCTGCCCATGTACGTCGCTCGGTCGCTGGGCGACAAGGCGATCGGCGGCACCGACGGAGTACGTACCGCCGGGGTCAAGCACGGTGCCTGGGTGGAGGCCGGCGGCGAGGCCCGGCCCAAGCCGGGCGACATCTACGCGCTGCTGACGCATGGACGCCACACGACCGGGCGAACGACGAGATCTCGCACGTCGGCGTCATCGTCGACGCGTCCACGGACGAGTGGCGGACCGCCGACGCCGGCCTGGGCGACGGCTGGGCGGCCGACTACGTCACCCGCGAGTACGACCCGGAGGCCGGCACCCTCTCCGGCGAGATCGTCGGCACCACCGGGCCAAGGCCTGCCCAGGTCCTCGCCGGCTGGATCGACGTGGACCTCTATCCGTTCCCGTGACCCCGCCTGCCACCTCGGGCTAACCCCACCCATTTATTGCCCGAAGATATCGACGTTCCGGCGCCGTCCCACGCATGATGGGCGCAGTGACCGAGCGGCAACCTCTGGTGACCCGGCGGGACCGCTTTTTCCGACGGATGGACAACACATGACCGGGGCGTGGGGCCCACCTGAGGGTGAGCCCGCAACGGCGAGCGAGGAGTCCCTACTGCGGGGTGCCCGCGCGGGGGAGCGAGCCGCGGTCGAGCGCCTGTACGCCGGACACGTCGCGTCGGCTCGCCGCCTGGCCACCATCCTGGCCGGGCCGGCTGCCGCCGACGACCTGGTCGCGGAGTCGTTCGCCCGGGCCTTCGGGCAGGTGCGCGCCGGGCGCGGGCCGAGCACGAGCTTCCGGCCGCTCCTGCTCACCACGATGCGCGACCTCCACCGCGCGGCGGGCGGGGCCGTCGTCCCGCCGTCCGACCCCGATCCCGGCCCCGAGCTCGACGCGGCCGGGGCGACGGCCGCGCTGGCCGACCTCCCGGGGAACTGGCAGCAGGTCCTCTGGCATGCGGACGTCGAGGGTCAGTCGCCCGAGGAGATCGCCACGCTGCTCGGGACCACGCCGGCCGCTGTCTCGTCGGCCCTGGACCGCGGCCACGACCAGCTCCAGGGTGCCTATCTCGACCACCACGAACCCACGGCGCCGCCCGTGCACGAGGTGTGCCAGTACACGCGCGAGCGGCTCGGTCGCTACGTCCGTGGCGACCTGGGTCGCCGCTCCTCGGCCAAGGTGGCCGACCACCTGGTCGGCTGCACCCCGTGCTCGGCGGCGCGCACCGAGATGGAGGGCGCCCAGAAACAGCTGGCCGGCTCACTCGTCCCTGTCGTGCTCGTCGGCGCCATGGGCCTGGTCGATGCGGCGGCCGAGGCCGCGCCGGCTGCCGCGCCCCAGGGGTCCCCCACTCGCCCGAAGGACGGCCGATGAACGAGAACAACAACCCGCTCGTCACCGAGCTGACGGCGCGCGCCGGTGGCGCCTCGGCCGCCGACGCGGCCGCCGCGGCCCGGGCCGGATCGCGCGGGCTCGGCGACCTGCCGGGCCGTACGGCGATCGCCGTCGCCGCATCGGTCCTCGCGGTCGCGGCGATCGCGGCCGCGAGCTGGGGCCTGTCCCGCCACGACGGCAAGGAGAGCGCCACCCCCAACGCACCGGAGTCGAGCGAGATCACGTTCGGGCCCAACCAGCCCGACGCCACCCCCACGGCCCTGCCCACGCTGCCCGAGGCCTCCACGCCCGGGTACCCCTCGAACGACGTGTTCTCGACTCCGTCCTACCCGACCGCGTCCGCGCCGCGTTGCCGAGCTACACCACCCCGGCGCTACTCCGTACCCGACCAGCACGACGCCGTACTCGCCGTACACGCCATCGGCGGCGCCCACGACGACCCCGACCGATGATCCGACGTGTCGCCCACGGCCGCGCCGACCCAGGTCACCCCGGCCGCGCCGACCGCGACCAGATCACCCGCTGCGGCACCTACGGCAAGGTGAAGGTCGCGAAGACCACCGGCGTCCGCTACGACCTGACCGTCGGCAACGGGCGCCAGGGGCGTGGGTGCTCCGCGCGACCGCGCGCAAGGGCTATGCCATCACGAGCGGCGCCACGACCCGGTGGAGCGGCAACCTCGGCAAGTACTACAAGTGTCCCTCGGATCAAGAAGGTGACCGTGGCGACGGGCGATCCCGCGACCGACCAGTGGCTGGTCACGGTCAGCACGGCTGTCTCCGAGAAGGAGAAGCGGACGCTGTCGGTGGTCTACGAGTTCGACACCGAGGTCACGGTCGACGGCCAGGGCGGGGCAGGCTGGACCTGCACCGGCCCCGGTAGGCGACGGCCCCGACGACGGCCCGTTCGAGTGCACGTTCGCGTCGCAGCGGGACAGCAGCCGCCGCCCGTGTTCCTGGCCGTCGGGACCCCGGCTGCACCGTCGGGCACGGTCACGCCTGTACGCGAACAACGACCGGGTCGACGTCGCCAGGTTCGAGCGCTAGTGAACGGGTACGACGCCACCGGCGGTCAGCGCACGTACCACGCCCGGATGATCCGCTGGTACAGCTCCGAGCCGGCGTCGTCGTGGGCGTGCACCCGCAGCGAGACGAAGCCGTCGCCGCGGGGCAGGGTCACCCGGTGCCCGCTGATGCTTCGCCCGCTTCCAGGTGTCGCCGTCGTCGTACGACGCCTCCACGGTGACGTCGATCGGGGCGTCGGAGCCGTCGAGGTGTGAGAGGTCCAGCCGGAAGTCGCGGTCGCGGGTCCGGTTGCGCAGGTCGACGTCCACGTCGTAGTCGGTCACGATCGCGGGCTGCACGGCCACGTCGTCGGCCGGCACGGGCACGGAGTCGAACGTCCACTCGGTCTCGGTGTGAGTCGACAGCTGGGTCCACGACTGGGGGTTGTCGGCGGTGAACGAGATGCTCACCCGCGACTCTCCCTGGCGGCAGTACGGCGGTGCCCTGCGGCGTGGCGGTCGTCGCTGCGATCAGCTCGTCGTCGGCCCGGATCTCCAGCTTGGTGCTCATCCCGCTGTCGTCGGTGTGCGAGATGCCGTAGTTGCCGTCGGCGTCGAGGAACCCGGACACGACGACCCGCATCCGGTCGCCGGTCCGCTCGAACGGCGCCGCCGGGTTGGGGCTCGCGGTGACCGGCGCGGCACCGACCGGTTTGTGCACTCGCTCGCCGGCCGCGTAGGTGCGGATCTGGGCATCGGTGAGCAGCATCCCCAGCACGGGGTCGTGCGGGAACAGGGAGTTGTACTTCGTCTCCGGCGTGGTGGACGCGAACCTCCACCGGGTGTCGGGGTCGGCGAGCCGGTACTCCGTGCGGGTCTGCGGCCCCCCGCGCAACGGGAAGGTCCTCGACGAGGCGACCGTGTCGCCCGGCTGCCACGGGTAGGCCGCCTCGCTGAACGTGGACCCGATGCTCGGCTGACCGTGGAACTCCCGGACCTGCTCGGAGAGGTTGCCGTTGCGGCCACGCCGCGCGACGTAGACCGGGTCCTGGCGGATCCGGCCCTTCTCCTTGAGCACCATGTCGTAGACGTACGGCGTGACCGCCTCGCCGCGCACCTCGACCCGGTCGCGCCGGCGCAGGTCGAGCAGCTCCCGGCCCTCGGCACGGCTGAGCCGCACCGTCGGCACCTCGAGCATGCGGCCGGTGCCGTTCGGGTCGCGTTGTCGCCCGGGCCGTCGTTGTAGACGGCGACCAGCACCGCACCAGCGGCGGCCGCCCGGTTCGACTGCTCGGCGACCGAGTACGCCTCCGAGCGCTCGACCACGGCCAGGGCGCCGCGCAGGTCGCGGCCCGCCAGGTCGTCGGCGGTGGCGTGCCCGGCGTCGACCACGCGCAGTCGGTCGCGGCCGTCGTACACCGGGAACTGGGAGGAGAAGTCGGAGAACCACGAGGCTTTGTAGTACGCCGGGTGCAGGTCATCGGTGCGTGGCGCGTCGAGCTCGATGGCCGGCGCCTCCAGCCGCAGCCGGGTCAGCGTCTGCAGCCCGCCGGTCCGCACAGTGGCGGTGGGCTCCATGTAGAAGTTCTGGTCGAGCTGGCTCCCCGGCCGCTGCCACACCTTGATCGTCTGCCCGTTGGCCGCGGTGCGGTAGTAGCCGAGCTCCATCGCGCCGTTGTCGTTCGTGCTGGTGCGGGCGCCGGGCGTCCGCACCTCCACCCGGCGGGCGCGCCGGGCGTCGAACGTGAACGTGCGGTCCTCGGTCACCTCGACCTCGGGGTCGCCGACGAGGGAGAGGTTCTGGATCGTGGACTGATCCTGGTCGCTCGGCTGGTCGGCGGGCATCGTCTTGACCAGCCCCATCAGGGAGTAGGTGCCCGGCGGCACCAGGATGCAGGGCGCCGGCGACGACGGCTTGGCCGTGCACTCGGCGTCGGGATCGCCCGGCAGCCTGCGGTAGGCCGACACCGCGGCGTCGTCGACGTCGAACACGTTGATGTGCGCGAGACCCGGGCGGCCGTCCCGGCCGATGACCTCGAAGCGCAGCTCGACGAGCTCGTCATCGCTCGCCGCGTTCGGAGCGGCGAAGGGCGTGGCGTTGCCGTCGACCAGCACCGGGGCCGCGTCGCTGTCGGTGGCCTCCACGCGTCGTGGATCTGTCCGTCGGAAGTGACGATCAGCCCCGGCGTCGTACCGTCCTGCGCGCGGGAGTGGCTGCAGGACCTGCCGGCCGTCGTCGGCTGGGGTCACCAGTGCTCGGTCGGCGTCGCCGAAGGCGACCACCGCTGCTGCGGAGTCGACGCGCAGCCCGGGATCGGCGGCACCGGACCACGACGGTCCGGCGGCGAGCACTGAGGCCGTGAGGGCGGCGGCACCGAGCAGCGGAACGAGACGACGACGAGACATCGGGTGACTCCAAGGGTCCGAGAGGAACGTGCTCCCTGTTGATATCCCCCGAGTGCGCCGGCCGACAGCCAAAAGGCTGGCGGTGTCAGGACTTGGCACCAAGTCGCCAGCGTTCGGTTACCGTGCTCGCATGTCGAAGCGAGCCGTGACCGTCCGTCTCCTGGCCGTAGCCCTGGCCGCCGTCCTCGCTCTCACCGCGGCGCCGGCGCCGGCCGCGACCCCCGCCGAGGTGAAGTACGGCAACAAGATCATCAACCTGGTCAACAACATCCGGGACAACCACGACCGGGTGGAGCTGAGGAAGAACAGATGCCTGCAGCGCTTCGCCAACAAGCAGGCCGCGAGGATGGCCAACCAGCGGCGGCTGTTCCACCAGGACCTGGGCAGGATCCAGCGCGCCTGCGGCGTCGGGTTCGTGGGCGAGAACGTCGCCCGCGGGAACATCACGGCCAACCAGATGGTGGGGCTCTGGATGAACTCGCCCGGCCACCGGTCCAACATCCTCCACCGGCAGTACCGGCTCACCGGCGTCGGGGCGCGCAGGGGCGGCGGCCAGTGGTGGGCCGCGCAGGTGTTCGGCCGCAAGGGCTGACCCCAGGAGTCACCGCGTAGGCTTGACCCTCGTGGCAGGCCCCGACTTCGAGACCGAGATCAAGCAGCTCCAGGCGACGATGAGCACCATCGGCCAGGTGCTCGACCTGGACGCGATGCGCCTTGAGATCGACGAGCTCGGCGTCCAGGTGGCCGCCCCCGACCTGTGGGACGACCAGGCCAACGCCACCCGCGTCACCGGCCGGCTCTCCGACCTGCAGGGACAGGTCGACCGCTACACCGAGCTGTCCACCCGGATCGAGGACATCGGGCTGATGGTGGAGCTCGGCCGCGAGGCGGGCGACGAGCAGACTCTCTCCGAGGCCGAGGTCGAGCTGGGCAAGGTCAAGAAGGCCGTCGAGTCGCTCGAGGTGCGCACCCTGATGTCGGGGGAGTACGACGCCCGCGAGGCGCTGGTGACGATCCGCTCCGGAGCCGGAGGCGTCGACGCCGCCGACTTCGCCGAGATGCTGATGCGGATGTACGTCCGCTGGGCCGAGCAGCACAAGTACCCCGTCGAGGTGTTCGACACCTCCTACGCCGAGGAGGCCGGCCTGAAGTCGGCGACCTTCGCCGTGCACGCGCCGTACGCCTACGGCACGCTGTCGGTCGAGGGCGGCACCCACCGGCTGGTGCGGATCAGCCCCTTCGACAACCAGGGCCGCCGGCAGACCAGCTTCGCCGCGGTCGAGGTGGTGCCGGTGCTGGAGCAGACCGACGAGATCGAGATCCCGGAGGAGGACGTCCGGGTCGACGTCTACCGCTCGTCGGGCCCCGGTGGCCAGTCGGTCAACACCACCGACTCCGCGGTCCGGCTCACCCACATCCCCACCGGCACCGTCGTCTCCTGCCAGAACGAGAAGTCGCAGCTGCAGAACAAGGCCAGCGCGATGGTGATCCTCAAGGCCAAGCTGCTGGCGATCAAGAAGGCCGAGGAGGAGGCGCACCTCAAGGAGCTCAAGGGTGACGTCGACGCCAGCTGGGGCGAGCAGATGCGCAACTACGTCCTGAACCCCTACCAGGTGGTCAAGGACCTCCGCACCGGCTACGAGGTCGGCAACCCGTCCGCGGTCTTCGACGGCGACCTCGACGGCTTCCTGGAGGCCGGCATCCGCTGGCGGCGCGGCGCCGAGCGCGCGGCCGCGCAGAACTAGCAGCCGCCGCCCGCTCCTCTCCACAGGCCCTTCGAGGCGACTGGCGACGTCTCGCGCCAGCGCGGTTCGCTCCTCACATGGAGGCGGTTCGGGGGCGGCGACGCGGCGGGCGCTGGACGCGCATCTCCCACGGCCTCCACGTACCGGCGGGCGCTGGCGATGCCAAGGCACTGGCCGCATGGCAGTTGCTGCTGCCGTCCCACGGGTGCTTCACCCACCTGACCGGCGCCGCCATCCGGGGGTGGTGGCTGCCCGACGTCCCTGACGAGCTGCCGGTGTTCGTCGCGCTCCGGCCCGACGACGTGCGACCGGATCGCAACGGCATCCGCAGCCTCCGCACCGGGGGGACGCAGGCGCGGGAGCTGATCGACGGCCTCCGCGTCGCGTCCCCGGGAGAGGTCCTGCTGGCGTGCGCCCGAGACCTCTGCCTGCTCGACCTGGTCGTGCTGGTCGACGGCGCCTTGCATGTCGGAGACGTGGCCAGGGAGGAGCTGTCGGCCGCCGCCGCGCCCCGGCGCCGAGGTGCCCCGGCGCTCCGCCGCGCGATCGACTGGGCGGATCCGAGGTCGGAGTCAGCGTGGGAGACGGCGTTGCGGATCTTCCATCGGGTGTGCGAGATCGAGGTCGAGCCGCAGCACGAAGTCTTCAACGAGCACGGCGCCCTCGTGGCCCGGGGGGACCTCTGGTTGGTGGGGACGACGATGTTCCACGAGTACGACGGCGGCGAGCACCTCGAGCGCCGCCGCCAGGTCAAGGACCTTCGCCGCGTGCGCAGGCTGGACGGCGAGTCCTGGTCGCGGCGCGGGTTCACCTCCGAGGATCTGGTCAACCGACCGATCGGGATCCTCCGCGATGCGGACCGAACTCTCGGCCGCGAGCATCGGCCCGAGCGGATCAAGGCGTGGTACGCGCTGCTCCGGGAATCGTGCTTCACGCCTGCCGGGCAACGTCGCCTGGTCGAACGCCTCGGTCTCGACACCGCGGCGTGAGTGAAACTGGCGGCAAACGACACCTGGTCGGCCCTCCCAGATCGCTGTTTGCCGCCATTTGCCGGCACGTCCGCCATGACGCCGACAGTCGAGGCCAGCGGGCCCGGCAGGTGCAGGCCGTGGTCGGCGCCCGGCGATCTCCACGACGTGCGGGCTGAGGCGACGGGCGAGCTCGCCGTCCCACAGCGCGTCGCCGGTGCCACCGACGATCAGGCAGGGCGCCGTGCTCGCCTCCACCGCATCGATGAAGATGCGCGGATCGAGCCCGCGGGCGTCGGTCAGCACCGGGGTGAGCCAGACGGCGGGCAGGTCGCGGGCGGCCGCGACGGGACTGGCGAGGGTCCCCAGCGACTTGGCGAAGAGCACCGGGCTCGTGCCGCGCAGCTCGACGTCGAGCACCGCCTCTACCCGCGACGCGACCATCGCCGGAGCTCCGCTGTCGACAGGCACCGGCTCCGGATCTCCGGGCCAGCGCAGAACCTCGACCCGCGCACCCCTCGCCTCCGCTGCCTCGCAGCAGTAGTACAGCGTCGGCACGTGCGGGCCGAGCATCCGCGCCCGGCACCGCGAGGCAGGCGCGGTCAGCAGCCACGCACGGTCAGCTTGTAGGCGCCGAGGCTGCCGTAGTCGTTGTACGACGACGACGGGTCGCCGCGACCGACACCGTCGACCTCGGCGTAGTAGATGCCGCGGCGCAGGTTCTTGGTGACGATGGCGTTCAGGCCGCGGGCCCGGTCACGGCTGACGGCACCCGACGGAGGGTTGACCGAGGCGACCGGCTTGCCCTTGCGGAGCAGCCGGAGCCGGATGTCGAGGTTGGGGCTGATCCGGGCCACCGCGGCGCGGACCTTCACCCGGCCGGAGCACTGGCCGAGCCGGAAGACGTCGACGTCGCCGCGCTTGGTGATGTACGCCGTGCCCGGCCGGTGGCCGGTGGGCCGCCGACCTCGGCCTGCTGCCGGCCTCGTCGCGACGGTAGGGCGCACCCCGCTTGCGAATGATCGCGAGGTCGTCCTGGTGGGTGGTGGCGCCGGCGTAGGAGCCACGGCTCCACTGGGAGATCGGCCGGAAGTAGGCCGCGCCCATGATCGGCGCCCAGGCGCCGTGGCCCTCGTAGTAGCTGCTCAGCAGGCCGCCGTCGTGCACCAGCCCGAAGGTGTGTCCGGCCTCGTGGGTCGCCGCCTCGGCCACCGCCTTGGTGTCCTGGCTCAGCCCGGCCGGGAAGACCCACGCGGGCTGGTGCCGGCGATGCGCCTTGCCGACCGCGGAGAAGGCGTTGATGAACGCGACGCCGCCGCACTGGCGGTTGCAGATCCGGGACTGCGCGTTGCGGCTCTCGCTGATCAGCACCCGGGTGCCGTAGACCTTGTCGCTCCTGCGGCTGCGGTCGATGCGGGCGTCGGCGGGCTGCTGGGTCGTGACGTCGATCGAGAACGGCGCGTAGTCCTCCGCCACCCGTGCCCACACGCTCTGCACGATCCGCTTCTCGCGGCCGGTGAAGCCCCGACCGTTGTTGGCGGGGTCCCAGCCCGCGTGCCTGCCGGCGCGGACGCCGACCTGCTGGTTCCACGCGGTGCCCCTCACGTCGGTGCCGTCGAAGTCCAGGAAGATGGTGCGCCGCGCGCGGGGGTTGCTGTGCAGCCGGAACGTCTGCCCGAGCGGTGCCACCGCGCGGGCCGCCGTCGCCGGGCCGACCCGACCCTGCGCGGCCGGGTCGACGACGTAGGCGTGGCCGTCGTCGGTGAGCCGGACCGTCGCGTCGCGCAGCAGGTCGCGCATCTCTGGAATGCCGAGCCCGTTGAGCTCGGCGAGGCGGCCGACGCGGGCGCGATCATCGTCGCGCCCGTCGGGTCCGGCCGTTGCGCCGGACGGGAGTCCGAGCAGCGTCGAGGCCGCCAGGGCGACGACAGAGGGATACCGATTCGGGCTGCGGGAGGGAGCGAACGCACGCTCCCACCCTAAGACGACCTCCTACCGCGGTCGGACCGCGTTGGACTTGGCGCTCAACGCTCCGAAGCCGAGAGCGTTGCGGGCCTTGACCGCGAACTTCAGCTTCGCCGACGAGCTCGACGTGAAGGTGATGGAACGCACACCCGGCCCCTGCACCGGCGAGGTGCTGACCTTCACGTACTTGCCGCGGTTGTTCAACCGGTAGGCGATGATCTGGAAGCCGTTGATCGCGGGGTTGGCCGCGGCCGCCGGCGGCCGCCAGGCGATCTTCGCGGTCTTCGCACCGCCGCGCTTGCCCGGCGTCGCCTTCCCGATCCGCGGCTTGCCCGGCTTGGCTCCGGTCCGTCCTGACGTTGACGGTGGTCTCGCGCGCGCCCGGTCCCGCGCTGTTGATCGCCGACGCCGACTCGTGACGCCGGTCGATGCCGGTACCGTGACGCCAGCGCGTAGAGCCCGCCGATCACGATGGCGTCCGTCATAGACGTGGTACCCGGTGATGGCCCCGCCGCCGTTGTTGGCCGGCGGCGACCAGGAACTCGCCACCCGTGGTCCGGCCAGCGAGTTCAGCGGCGCCGATGGCGGGTCGACCGGGTCGCCGCCGCACCCGGAGACCTGCAGCGTGTAGGCGCCGATGCTGCCGTAGTCGGTGTACGACGTGGTGGCGTTGCCGCGGCCGATGCCGTCCACGCGCGTAGTACTGCCCGACGGCAGCGACGTGCCGCACTGTCGCGTCCATGCCGGTGGCGATGTCGAGGCTGACGAACGCCGAGGCGGGTTGTCGGTGTCGATGGCGGTGCCGCCCGAGTTCAGCAGCTGCAGCTCGATGTCGAGGTTCGGGCTGACCGGGGCGTTGTTGGCCGTGACCGTGACGTTGCCCGGAGCAGGTGCCGAGGCTGAAGTAGTCCACGTCCGTGCGGTTGCTGATGTACGCCCCAGCTGGCGGCACCGCGCCGGCGTTGCCGGTCGAGGTGCCCGGCTCGTCGGTGCGGAGTGCCGCCGCCGGAGAGTGTGATCGTGACGAGGTCGTCGGGGTTCGGCCTGCAGCGAGTCCGGACCGGGGCCGCCGAGGTTGGCGTCCGGGTAGTCGCTGAGCGCGAACTGCGCGATCGGCCGGTCGTAGGCCGCGCCCATGATCGGCGCCCAGGTGTCGTGGCCCAGGTAGTACCCCTGCGGAGTTGGTGCCGTCGTGGTCCAGGCCGAGGTTGTGGCCCACCTCGTGGGTGGTGGCCTCGGCGATGTTCTTCACGTCGTTGCCGAGCGCCTGCGGGAAGACCCAGGCCGGCTGGAGCTGGCGTGCGTCTCGGCGAACTCGTCCGTTGCCGGTGTAGTGTCGAACACGCCGATGAACGCGACGCCGCCGCACCGGCCGTCACAGATGGTGCTCGGCGGCGCTAGTGCTCGGGCTGATCAGCGCGCGGGTCCCGTAGACCTGGTCGCCCGCGTTCGGTCCGGTCGATGTCAGCTGCCGGCGGCTCCTCGGTGGTGACGTCGACGTCGAACGGCGCGTAGTCCTCGGCGACCCGCTGGTAGATGTCCTGGATCTGCAGCAGCTCGTCGTCGGTGAACGATGCTCCGTTGCCGGCCAGGTCCATCGCCGGGTGGTTGCCGTTGGGAAGGGCAACCCCAGGCCCAGGCCCGTACGGGCCGGGTTCCAGAGCGGTGTTGCTCACGTTGTGGCCGTTGAAGTCCAGGTAGATGGTGCGGTTGCGAGTCCGGCTTGCTGTGCAGCAGGAACGTGTCTGGCAGCGGGAACGCCTGCGCGAGCGATCGGCGCGGCGCGGTCGACGGCTGCTCGGTCACCGCCGGGTTCGACGATGTACGCCGCAGCCGCGTGACGTGATCCGGAAGCTCGAGTCCTCGCGGAGGCGGGCGCGCAGCGCGTTCTCGCTCACGCCGTAGCTGTCCGCGGCCCGGGCGACCGCACCATCTCCCCGGTCGGGTGCTGCGTCGGCGATGGAAACGCTGGAAAGGGTGCCCCCGAGGGCCGTGGCAAGCAGGACGGCAGCGGCCGTCAGACGACGAGGGGAGGTCCGCATTTCAAAACGGTAGGAGCGAGACAAATCCCTAGTGTCGAAAGTCGAGACCCTTTACCGCGAAGTAGGTACATCGCTTGCTGCCCGGGCCACCGCGACGCACCATCTGCCGGTCCGGTCGACCGCCTCATCTTCGCTCTGACCTGAGGAAACGTCAGCAAACCGAATGCTGCAGACGAGCCACGCGTCCCCGAACAACCCGCGGAACGAGACCTCCTGCCCGAGCCGGCCGGTACAGACCAGGCCGAGCGAGGGATCGCCGTACGCCGGCGCGTCGGGGATCGGCTCGCAGCCCTTCGCGTCCTGGGCCCGGCGCAGCAGCTGGTCGGCGGTGGCGCGCGGCACCGGAGGCGCGAAGACCCACCCCGAGGCGGTGACGCCGTTCGCGCTCCACTGGCAGCCGTGCTCGTGCGCCCGGTCCCGCACCTCCTCGGTGAGCTGGACCCGGTCGCCGTTGGCATAGGACGACTCCTGATCGGGCTCGGCCTGCAGGGCCTCGGTCACCGCGGAGTCCGCCACCCCGTCGCAGAACCCGGTCCGCAGGATCGTCACGTCCGCCGGTGTCGAAGGAGGAGAGCGGCGCGCTGGTGCCCACCGGAGCGCTGCCGCCGGGCTCGTCGTCCGCGAACAGCACGACGCCGCCACCTACCACCGCCGCGGTCAACACCGATGCCAGCAGCAGGCGGAGCACGACGGGCATGCCGCACAACCTACGTTGCACCGCTCGCGTACTGTCGGGCCAGTGATTCGCTTCGAGAAGGTCACCAAGAGCTACCCGGGACCCGGGACTCCGGCTCTCGACCGGGTGACGGTCGACGTCGAGAAGGGTGAGTTCGTCTTCCTCGTCGGCGCCTCCGGGTCCGGCAAGTCGACCGCGCTCCGCCTGGTGCTCCGCGAGACCCGCCCGACGAGTGGTCGCGTCTACGTCGCCGGCAAGGAGATCAACCGCCTGGCCGGCTGGAAGGTGCCGCGGCTGCGTCGCCAGATCGGCACGGTCTTCCAGGACTTCCGGCTGCTGCAGAACAAGACCGTCGCCGAGAACGTCGCGTTCGCCCAGCAGGTGATCGGCAAGTCCCGCAGCGAGATCCGGCGGGTGGTGCCCGAGACGCTGGAGCTGGTCGGGCTCAAGGACAAGGCCGAGCGACTGCCCGACGAGCTGTCCGGCGGCGAGCAGCAGCGGGTCGCGATCGCCCGCGCGTACGTCAACAAGCCGATGATCCTGATCGCCGACGAGCCCACCGGCAACCTCGACCCCACGTCGTCGGTCGGCATCATGAGCCTGCTCGAGCGGATCAACGAGACCGGAACGACCGTGCTGATGGCCACCCACGACCACGGCATCGTCGACCAGATGCGCAAGCGCGTCGTCGAGCTCGACCACGGCCGCGTGGTCCGCGACGAGGCCAAGGGCGCCTACGGCTTCCAGCACTGACCCAGCACTGACTCAGGAGATCCCCGAAACTCATGCAGCTGCGTTATGTCTTCAGCGAGCTCCGGCAGGGGCTGCGGCGCAACCTCTCGATGCACATCGCGGTGGTGCTGACCCTCTTCGTCTCGCTCACCCTGGTCGGCATCGGCGCGCTGCTGAACATGCAGGCCAACAAGACCGCCGACCACCTCGGCTCCCAGCTCGAGGTCATCGTGTGGCTCTGCACCCCGGAGGACCCGAGCAACAACGCGTGCACCGGCGAGGTCACCGACCCGCAGAAGGAGCAGGTCGAGCAGGCCATCGAGGACAGCCCCGAGGTCGACGACCTACCACTACGAGTCCAAAGAGGTCGCCTTCGAGAAGGCCAAGGAGCTCTACCCCGACCTCGACTTCGAGGGCGACGACGCCGCGATGACGGCGACGGACATGCCGCAGTCCTACTGGGTGACGCTGAAGGACCCCGACGAGGCCGATGGGATCACCAGCGCGGTGCAGGGCCTCGACGGCGTCAGCTTCGTGGGCGACGTGCGCGACGAGCTCGAGCCGGTCTACACGATCATCGACGTGCTCAAGTACGGCTCCTGGATCGCCGCGGCGATGCTGGTGCTGGCCGCGCTGCTGCTGGTCGCCAACACGATCCGGCTGGCCGCGCTGGCCCGGCGCAAGGAGATCGGCATCATGCGGCTGGTCGGCGCCTCCACGCTCTACATCGCGCTGCCGTTCCTCCTCGAGGCGCTGGTGACCGCGGTCTTCGGCGTGGCGCTCGCCGCCGCTTGCGCTGGCGGCGTTCGTCCAGTTCGGCATCACCGACGGGCTCGCCGACCTGATCGACTTCCTGCCCTGGATCGGCTGGGACGACTACGTCGATGCCCTGTTCGGCTTCCTGCCGCCGGGCATCGTGATCCTGGGCCCGGTGCTGACGCTGGTTCCGACACTCCTGCTGACCCGCAAATACATCAAAGTCTGATCCTCAGCGCTTACGGTCGAAGCGTTCTCTTCCCCGAACGCAAGGCTGATCCGTGCGCTTCTTCCCCAGCGCCTCCCGTCGGCGAGTGATGGTCGCTGCCTCCGTGGCATGCGCGCGTCTCGCTCGGCGTCGGTGGCGATCCCCGCCCTCGCCGACGACGACCTCAAGGACAAGCAGCGCCGCGTCGAGCAGCAGATCGACCACGCCCACGACGACCTCGAGCACTCCAGCAAGGCGGTCCGTCGGGCTTCCGCCGCGCTCGTCAACGCCCAGGCCCAGCTGCGCGACGCCCGCGACGAGCTGGCCGTCGTACGCGACAAGCTGGCCGCTGCCCGGGAGACCGACGCGCGGATGCAGATCGAGCTGACCGGCGCGCGGCACGAGCTGATCCTGGCGACCGTCGAGCTGGCCGAGGGCGCGTACGCCGTCGACCTCCAACAGGGCGAGGTGAAGGACACGGTCACCCGCTTCTACACGGAGGGCGACCCGCGGCTGCAGGCGTTCGCGTCGTACATCGATGCCAAGTCGCCCTCGGACCTGATGCGACGGATGGCGACCGAGAAGGCCGTGGTCGGCCACCAGACGTCGGTGTACGCCGACCTCGACGAGGCGGAGGACGCTGCTCGCCGCCCAGCAGGACAAGGTGGAGGACGCCAAGGACAAGGTGGCCGACCGGCGCCGCGAGGCCGCCGACCACCTGCGTGGTGGTGCAGGGGCTCTTCGAGGACTCCCAGGACGCCAAGCAGGCGGTCGACCAGCTCGTGGTCGAGAGCCGGGACGCCCGGCAGCGCGCGATGAAGGCGCGGCAGGCCGACCGGGCCGCGCTGCAGCGGCTCGAGGCCCGCGAGGAGAGGATCCGCGAGGAGATCCTGGCCGCGGCGGCCGCCGCGGGAGGCGGCAACTACAACGGCGCCACCGGTGGCCTGCTGGCCGCTCCGGTCAACGGCCCGGTCACGTCGCCGTTCGGCTACCGCCGGCACCCCATCTACGGCTACTGGGGCCTGCACAACGGCACCGACTTCGGCGTCGGCTGCGGCAGCCCGGTGTTCGCCGGCGCCGCCGGAACCGTGACCAGCACCTACTACGACGAGGTCTACGGCAACCGGCTCTACCTGAGCATCGGCACCGTCAACGGCGCCAACCTCACGCTCGTCTACAACCACATGTCCGGCTACAACGTCTCCGAACGGCGCCCGGGTCGGCCGCGGCGACGTCGTGGGGTACGTCGGCACCACCGGCTGGTCGACCGGCTGCCACATGCACTTCACGGTGCTGCGCAACGGCAATCCGGTCGATCCCGATGCAGTACCTTAACTCGTGACGCTCCTGGAGATGTCCGGATGGCCAGGGAGCAGGGGCGCAAGCTCATCGCGCAGAACAAGAAGGCGCGACACGACTTTCACATCGAGGACACGTTCGAGGCGGGTCTGGTGCTGCAGGGCACCGAGGTGAAGTCGCTGCGGATGGGCCGGGCCACCATCGGCGACGGGTTCGTCGACATCGACGGCCACGAGGCCTGGCTGCACGGCGTCCACATCCCGGAGTACACCCAGGGCACCTGGACCAACCACGCCGCCCGCCGCAAGCGCAAGCTGCTGCTGCACCGGACCGAGATCGACAAGATCGAGCGCAAGGTCAACGAGCGGGGGCTCACCGTCATCCCGCTGGCGCTCTACTTCGTCGACGGCCGGGCGAAGATCGAGATCGGCCTGGCCAAGGGCAAGAAGTCGTGGGACAAGCGGCACGCGCTCGCCGAGCGGCAGGCCGACCGGGAGAAGGAGCAGGCGGTCGGCCGCCGGCTGAAGGGCATGGATGACTGAGGAGGCCCGAGGCGGTCACCGCGTTCTGGCGCGGGCTCGGCCTCCCGGGGCTGTTCGACGCCCACGTGCACTTCCTGCCGCCCAACATCCAGCGCGCGGTCTGGGCGCAGTTCGACAACGCCGGCCCGAAGATCGGCCGCGAGTGGCCGATCCGCTACCGGGGCGATGTCGACGAGCGGGTCGAGCAGCTGCGCGTCGTTCGGGGTACGCCGGTTCCCGACGCTGCCCTACGCGCACAAGCCCGGCGTGGCGGCGTACCTCAACGAGTGGGCGCGCGGCTTCGCCGCCGACGTGCCGGAGTCGCTGTGGTCGGCGACGTTCTACCCCGAGCCGGAGGCGCCGGCGTACGTCGGCGAGCTGGTCGCGGCCGGCGTCGAGGTGTTCAAGGTGCACCTGCAGGTGGGCGGAGTTCCATCTCGACGACCCGCTGCTCGACGAGGTGTGGGGCGTGCTCGTCCGACGCCCGGCACGCCGGTCGTGGTGCACGCCGGCTCGGGCCCGGTCGGCAACGACTTCACCGGCCCGGCGTCGATGGCGCGACTGCTGGCGCGGTTCCCGCGGCTGGTGCTGGTCGTCGCACACCTCGGGTCGCCGGAGAGCGAGGCCTTCCTCGACCTCGCCACGGAGTACGACGGCGTCCACCTCGACACCACGATGGTGTTCACCGACTTCTGGCCGATTCCCGTCCGAGCTGCGCCCGCGGCTGGCCGACCTGGCGCCACGGATCCTGCTCGGCACCGACTTCCCGAACATCCCCTACCCCTACGTCCACCAGCTCGAGGGGCTGGCCCGCCTCGACCTCGGCGACGACTGGCTGCGGGCGGTGTGCTGGGAGAACGGCGCTCGCCTATACGAGTGACGCTTTGCCCGCCGATCGGACGTAGCGTGACGAGATGCGGATCAAGCGGTCGGTTGTTGTCTGTCTCGCAGCTCTGACGCTGGCGGCGCCGGCGCTCGCAATGCCCTCCGAGGCAGAGCAGCGGGCGGGAGCAGCCCGGGAGCGTCCGGCGTGGGTGACCCCTACTTCCCGAAGGACGGCAACGGCGGGTACGACGTCCGCCACTACGACCTCGACCTGCGCTACCGGCCCGCCTCGGACCGGCTGTCGGGTCTGGCCACGATCTCTGCGACCTCCACCAAGAAGCTGTCGCGGTTCAACCTCGACCTGGTCGGGCTGAAGGTCAACGGCATCAAGGTCGACGGCAAGCGGGCGACCTGGACCCGGAACGGGCACGAGCTCAGGGTGAAGCCGCACAAGGCGATCGGCAAGCACGAGAAGTTCCGGGTCAAGGTCGCATACGAGGGAGTGCCGATCGGCCTCGAGGGTGCCGGCTTCGTGCACACCGACGACGGCGCACTCGTGATCGGCCAGCCGCACGTGGCCGCGAGCTGGTACCCCGTCAACGACCATCCCACCGACGCGGCGTCGTACAAGTTCCACATCACCGCACCTCAAGGCCGCAGCGTGGTGTCCAACGGCAACTTGGAGAGGAAGGCGACCAAGCACGGGCTGACGACGTGGACGTGGCACGCACGCGACCCGATGGCGAGCTACCTCACCACGCTGGTTATCGGGGACTACGCCACGGACGTCCTACGCCGCAGACGGCATCAAGTACGTCGATGCGATCGACGCCGACCTGCTCGAGACCGTCGCCGTACCGACCGATGGCTCCCAGTTCGCGATCTCGCAACCGGCCAACTCGGCGTACAAACGGCTTCAGCACTCGATCGCCGTCCCCGCCGAGGGTGCCACCGTGGACTTCACGATGACGCGCAACACCGAGACCGACTGGGACTTCGTGTTCGTGGAGGCTCACACCGTCGGCCAGGACGACTGGACGACGCTGGAGGACCTCAAGGGGCACACCACGCAGGACCCGGGGCACTCCTGCCTGAGTGGCCCGACCTGCATCCCGTTCATCCCGTCGCACTACCAGACCGTTGATGTGGACGAGGAGACCTGCACCGCAGAGGGTGAGACCGGCGAGTGGTGGGCCGCGTCCGGGGCCAGCGACGGCCCGGAGGAGTGGCAGGTCGACCTGGGTGAGTTCGCGGGCAGCACGGTGGAACTGTCGATCAGCTACGCCAGCGACGGCTCGGTTCCGCTGCCGGGACTCTTCGTCGATGACGTCCGGGTCTCCACCGGCGAGGGCACGACGTCGTTCGAGTCCGGGCTCGAGGGCTGGACCGTGCCGGGTCCTCCCGCGGGGAGCCCTGGCAACGAGAACGACTGGATCGTCGGCGACGTCGACGATGTGCCCGAGTCGACTGGGCGTCATCGCCGCGGCCTCGCTGGCGCGCCAACCCGAGATCATCGAGTTCCTCTCCGAAGTGTTCGGGCCCTACCCGTGGAAGAGCTCGGGCGGCATCGTCTTCGGCACGCCCGGCATCGGATTCGCCCTGGAGACCCAGACCCGCCCGGTCTACGCATCCGAGTTCTTCACCGACACGGAGTCCGGCGACAGCGTGATCGTCCACGAGCTCGCCCACCAGTGGTACGGCGACAGCGTGCGCCTACACCGCTGGCGGGACATCTGGCTGAACGAGGGCTTCGCGCAGTACGCCGAATGGCTCTGGTCCGAGCACGAAGACCTCGGCACGGTGCAGGAGAACGCGGACTTCTGGTACGGCCTGTTCCCGGAGGACGACCCGTTCTGGCAGTTGCCCATCGGCGATCCGGGTCCCGATGCGCTCTTCGACGGCCAGGTCTACATCCGCGGTGCCTTGACCGTGCACGCGCTGCGTCTCGCGGTGGGGGAGACGACTTCTTCAACATCCTGAAGGCCTGGCCGCATCAGCGGGCGGGCAAGACGGCAACCACAGCACAGTTCATCGCGCTGGCCGAGCGGATCAGCGGCGAACAGCTCGACGAGCTCTTCGACGCCTGGCTGTTCCAGCCGGTCCGGCCGTCCGCACCGTCGCCCAAGGCTCGGGTCGCCCCAGCCCCGGCGCCACCGGGAGCCCTCGCGGCCCTGGGCCGTTTGAAGGCGGCCGCGGGGAATGATTGAGCATCCTGGGACGCTGTTCCGTAGGATGGAGATAGTGGTCGAGCTTGCGAGACCACCGTTCAATAACTCAAGAGGGGCTGATCGGTTTCGACTTGGGACGTTAGTTCCAGGGGAAGCGGGTCGAGGAGCCAGCGTCATCTCGTAAACGATCGCTGGAAACATATAACTGCCAACGCTAAGCGCAGTTCCTTCGCTCTCGCCGCCTGAGCGGTGATCGAAGCGTCAGACCGGGCATCCGTCTCCGTCCCGGACCCTGGCGTCGACTAGGAGACTTGCTGGTCACTCTCTGTCAGGAGGGGTGACCGGGACTCTTTCCTGACTGGGCCTGTCGGCGACGTGTCAGTGCGAGCGCCGGGGCCGAGAAAACGACATCACTGACTGCACCCGGAGAAGACCTGGTTCGACGCTCGAGGACGCGGGTTCGATTCCCGCCAGCTCCACACACGCAAGTACGCAAGCGACAACGCCCGGCTCCGCCATAGCGGAGCCGGGCGTTGCCCACCGGTTCCCGGAGCACGCCGCAGCTGGGCCTAGTGCTGTGCCTTCTGTCGTTGCTCAGCGAGCTCGTAGAGCCGTCGGTCGATGCCTTCCCTCGCGTTCGGGTCACTGGCGTCGAACGGCACCTCGACGGACGGGGGAACGCCCGGGGCCGGGGCCTCGGTGTCCGTGTCCCCGGTCACGCCGACGATCAGCGCGGTGAGGCCGGCGCCGAGGCCCACGATCACGACGGCTCCGGCGGCTGCCAGGCCGAGGTGGGGCTTGCGCTCGGGTCGCGATGGACGCGTCGGGCCTGGGTGGTTTCGCCGGTCTTCCGTTCGGTCGTGGTCATGATGTTCTCCTCGGCGTGTCGGGCACTGGTTGCCCGTTCGCCTCGAGGCTGAACCCGGTCCGTGGCCGATCCGGGCCAGTTCCGTGGCAGTTCCGTGGCAGCCGTGGCAGTCGCGTGGCGCGGGGAACGAACTCACCCCTCCGGGCAGGTGTCGGTGTGGAGGTACTGCTGGCACTCCGCCGTCGTCAGGCCTCGCGTCACCCGCTCCTCGGCGATGTCGACCAGCTCGTCGAGGTCGAGGGTCCAGATCCGGGTGATGCCGTCGGCCCATACCGTGACGAGCCGCTCGCCGTCCGGGGTGAACTCCACGCCCGTCTGCGGCCAGCGGCGTCGCCAGCCGGAGCACCAGCTGCTGGCGCCCGGTGCGCGGATCCCAGACTCGCACGGTGCCGTCCGCGCCAGCGGTGGCCACCTGCTCGCCTGCGGCGTCGAACGCCAGGTCGGTGGCGATCCCGGGATGACCATCGAGGGTGGACACCCGGTCGCCGGTGCCGAATTCCCACACGTCCGACACGCCTTCGAGGAGACGGGTGCTGCCCAACAGATCGCCCCTCGGGGCGAACGCAACCCGGGATGCGTTGGCCTCGATGCGTCCGACGAGCCTGTCCTCTCGCCAGTTCCAGAGCCGGATGTCGCGCTGCTCCGGTTCTTGTCGGGATGAGGTGCCGGTGGTTGCGATCACGTCGCCGTCGCCATTGAAGCCGAGCGACAGGAGCCTGATGTCCGGCTCCCCAGAGACCCGGCCGACCTCGGCTCCGGTCCGGTCGTAGACGCGGACCTGAGACTCGACGTCGTCCTCCGTCGTCCCGGGGTCGTTCTCCGCCGTTCGTGTGACCTCCACCGCGAGCCGCTCGCCGGATCCGTCCCAGTCGACGAAGTAGGAGATTCCCGTCGACGCCGTCCCCGACGACGAACGCGACCTTGCCGGTCAGCGTGTCCACGACCGGGAAGGGCGTCTCCCAGCCCGTGACGGCGAGCAGCCGCCCGTCGGGACTGAGCCAGAGGCATTCAGACGGCTCGGTCCACGGCTTCGGCAGCCGTTGCACGCGTCGTCCGGTGACCAGGTCGTATCGCCCCAGCGCGCCGCCGTCCTCGGCCACCCACACGGACTCGCCGTCGGGAGCGATGGCCGACCCGCAGTCCGCACCGGCGTGACCGGGGATGTTCACGACCTCCGCGGCTCCCGCCTCCCGCACGTCCCACACCTTCACCGAGGTGATCGCCTGGGTGCTGGTCATGAGCTGCTCGCCGTCGGGGGAGAAGGCCACCGCGGCCACGCCGCTGCGCAGGTCCTGGGCCGACAGGCGAACGACCTCGTGCGCCGCGTTCTGGTCGACGGCGAAGACCCGCGCAGTGCCGTCGGTGCTGCCGGTGGCGAGCCTGCCGGAGTCCGGGCTCCACGCCACTGCGAGCAGGTCGCTGGCGTGCCCCGTGGTCACCAGCTGCAGGCGGCCGGTGCTCGCATCGTGCACGGCTGCACCGTCGAGGCGGGCCAATGCGATCCGCCGCCCGTCGGGGCTCCAGGCAATGTCCGCAGTGCAGCACGTCCTGCTGCCGAACGTGAGCACCTCGCGGCGGGACCTCACGTCGAAGACGCGCACCCCGGCGTTCATCACCGAGCTGATCGCGAGTCGTCGGCCGTCGGGGCTGAACGTGATGCTCCGGACGGGCTCCCCGCCGATCACCCAGGGCTTGCCTCCCGTGGCGGGGAAGACCCGCACCTTGCCCTCCGCCCACGACGCCGCCACCAACCGGCCGTCAGGGCTGACGGACACCCCCCAGGGCTGGCCCTCGGACGTGACCGTCACGTCGCTGAGCTTGCGGCCGGTGGCGATGTCCCAGACCCGGACCGAGCCCTCGTCGCCAGCCGTGACCACCCGCCTGCTGTCCGGGCTGAACGCCACTCCGGTGAGGTCGATCTTGTCGGCCCGGAACTTCTGAACGGTCTCGCCCGTGACGGCGTTGCGGATGTCGAGGATGCCGCTCTCCTCGGGGCCCTCGGTGACGAACAGCCTGCCGTCTGCGCTCCAGTCCATGGCGCCGCCGACCCCGGGGAACGAGCGCAGGATGCGGGCCGAGGCCACCCCGCGGTGCAGTGCCTCCAGGGCCTCCGGCAGCACCGGCTCGTCGTACCGCCGGGTCGCGTCCACGGCAGCCAGGGCCAGCAGGATGCTGCGCTCAGGGTCGTCGAGGATGTTGGCGTCGGCGGCGGCCGCCAGCTCGCGGGCCACGGCGATGTGCTGCTCGCGGACCGCTTGCCGACGTTGGTCGAGCGCGACCAGGCCGCCCACCAGGGCCACCACGAGCGCGACGGCGATGCCGACCAGCTGCAGCCGGAGCCGGCGGTTGGTCCGGGCCTGGCGGCGGATCACGTCGACCTGCTCGGCCCGCTCGGCATCCCGCGCGAGCCTGCTCGCGTCCACGTACTCGTCCTCGAGCGGCGCCAATGCGGTTCGCCTGCGAGTGACTTCGAGTGCCGCCTCGAGCGCGGTGCCCCGCAGCAGGGCCGAGGAGTCTCGGCCGAGCTCCGTCCAGGTGGCGGCCGACTCGCGGATCCGTCCGAGCACGATCAGCTCGTTGCGGTCGTCCTCGATCCACTGCCGCAGTCGGGGCCAGTCCCGGACCAGCGCCTCGTGGGCAACCTCGACGGTCGGCACTCGTGTCTGTGGGTGGACGTTGAGGGTGAGGAGTCGCGCGGCGGCCCAGCGGTCAACGACCTCCGCCGAGCCCTGCAGCTCCTCGCGGGAGGCTCGGCGCCGGGTCGGCTCGCCCTCGGCGGCCACCACGACGAGGCGCTCGAAGAGCTCGCGCACCTCTCCTCGGTCTGCGTCGTCGAGCGACAGGTAGAGCTGCTCGGCTCGCGACGCGATCGCCCCCTCGATCCCGCCCAGCGCACGGTAGGCGGCGAGCGACAGCGTCCCGTCCGGGCTGTGCTCGGCGAGCTCGAAGAGGACGAACTGCAGCGCCGGCAACGCGGCAGGCTCGGTCGCGAGAGCGGCGACCAGCTCGGCGGCCAGGGCACGCTCGACGCGTGCGGTCGGCGCGCCGCGCCGGCTCGACCACGGCCGCCTCGATCTCGGCCGGGAGCATCGCGGGGATGGTCACGGTGGCGTCCTGGACGAGCGACCCGAAGGGTTGGACCGCCAGCGGGCGGTCGTAGTAGTCGGCCCGCAGCGTCGCCACCACACGAAGCCGGCTGTCGGGGACGGTCAGCGCGTGCGTGATCCCCTCCAGGAACGCCCACTGCTCCTCCTCCGGCGACAGGGTGAACAGCTCCTCGAACTGGTCGACCAGCAGCAGCAGCTCACCACCCTCGGGGACCACGCTTCTCAGGGCGCGGTCGATCCCCTCGACCCCCGTGAGCTCCGAGGCGAGGCCGGCGGTGTCGCCCACCGCGATCGTGCGCAGGCTCTGCCGCCAGCTCCTTGTACGGCGCTCCGCCGGGCAGCATGGTCGCGACGAACCAGCTCTCCGACCCGGTAGCGCCGCCGGCGCGCAACCGCGGAAGCAGGCCGGCCCGGACCGCACTCGACTTGCCGGTGCCGGACGCCCCGACCAGCAGCACCAGCCGGCTGCTCAGCCCCGAGCCCGACAACCGGGCCGTCACCTCGTCGATCAGCGCGGCGCGGCCGAAGTAGTCCTCGGCGTCCGCCTCGTCGAACGCTCGCAGGCCCCGATAGGGGTTGCGACCGCGGGTCGGCGCGTGAGAGTGAGCGCCGAGCGCGGGCAGCAGCGCCGCGGTCAGCTCCTCGACCGTCATCCCGTCCGGTGACCCGCAGGACGCCGGCGACCTCTGGCGAGATGTCACTCCCGGCCAGAGTCTGGGTGACCAGCGCCGCGAAGGCGCGCACGTCGTCCTGGGGTGCGGGGACAGCCGGGCCACCGAGCCAGAAGTCGGTGAGGACGGGCTCGCCCGAGCCGTCGTACAGCACGTTGTCGGCCGTGACCCTGCCATGCACGAGCCCGTTGGCGGCCGCGAGTGTGAGCGCCCCGCCGACGCGCTCGACCAGCGTGACGACCTCGCGGTGCCCGAGCGGGGTGCGCTGCAGTCGGTCGTGAAGCGTCATGCCGGGCAGGCGGGGCATCACCACGTAGGCGGCGCCGGGTTCCCGCCACCAGTCGTGCAGCGGTACGACGGCCGGGTGGCGTAGCGACGCCACCCGGTGCGCGGTGGCCTCGAAGGTGCGGATGAACTCCGGGTCGTCGGCGATCTGGGGCCGCAGCGTCTTCAGGACGAGGTCGCGGTCGACGCCGGGCAGCCGCGCGGCATGCACGGTGCCATCGAGCCCGGTGCCGAGCCGCTCGCCGAGTCGGTAGCCGCGAAGCGGCTCGCCCCCGCCCACCGCGCTGAGCAGGTCGGGCTCCTGGGCGAGGATCCTCTCCTCGAGCTCGACGAGAGCCGGCGACGGGTCGATGCCGAGCTCCTCGGACAGCTCGGTGCGGAAGCCGCGGAGGACCGCGAGGGCATCGGCCTGCCTGCCCGCGCGGTAGTAGGCAGTCATCAGCTGGCCTCGGAACACCTCGCGAAGCGGGTGCTCCCGGCACAGTGCTTCGACGGCCGGGATGACCTGCTCGGCGTGGCCGCACGCGAGCTCTGCTTCGATCAGGAGCTCCTCGGCGGTCAGCCTGAGCTCCGCCAGTCGCTGCGACTCGGGATAGGCCCAGGGCTCGTCGGCGAACTCGGCGTACGCCTCACCGTGCCAGAGCGCGAGGGCGGTGTTCAATCGCTCGACGGCGCCCGCCGGATCCTGCCGCTGGAGCGCCGCACGGCCGGCCTGGACGCCTGCCTCGAAGTCGACGACGTCGATGGCCAGCCCCGCCGTATCGAGCTGGTAGCCCGGTGACCGGGTGACGACCGCGTTTCCGAGCGTGCGGCGCAGCCGGGCCACGTAGCTGCGGAGAGTGGTGGCCGCCGCGTCGGTCGGTTCTGCCTTCGAAGACCACCTCCGCGACCCGGTCGACGGAGACGACCGTGTCGCGGTGGATGAGCAAGACGGCGAGCAGGCGCCGCTGCCGGCCGCCGCCGACCTTCTGCTCGACGCCGTCGCGGCTCACCCGCACCGCGCCCAGGGCCTGGATGCCCAGCGCTGACGTGGTCGCCGTCGTCTGACCATGGAGTCCGCCCATGACCTCCACCTCCTCGGTGTCCCCGCTTGCAGGGTGCAGCCCGAGTGCCGGTTGCCACGCTGCCCGGCCGGTGTGGCAGTTCCGTTGCAACCACCATCCCACCGAGCCCCGGCGCTTGCAGCGCCCAACGGTGACGAGGGCCGAAAATGACGATCCGCCGCCGACCACGTGCGTCGGCGGCGGATCTTCGCGAACGTTCGCGTGGGGGCTTACCCGGATTGCTCTCAGCGTCAGATCCGTCCATCCTGCGATCATCGAGTCCTCCCTGCACACGACCATGGCGAATTGCACACCGCGACCGAGGCGGTCGCCGCGTTCGACTGGGACTCCGACAGCGCCCAGCGGCCGGTCCGCGAGGTGGGCGCCGCGATGGGGTGGAGCCCGGTTCGTCTGTACGACGATCAGGTAGCCATGGGTGTCGCTCCGATTGCCTCCATGATCGCCTCGCCTTCGGCCCTCGCCGCGCCACCGGCGAAGACCAGGGTGCGGGCCTGCTGATACCGGCACCCGGCGACGGCGAGGGCGTCGGCTGCGGCCAGGAGCCGGTTGGTGTCGCCGGTGTCGAGGGCGTCGGCTCGGTCGAGGATCGCCGCCGCGGCCGGGTTGTGGACGACGATCAATCTCGCCCGGTCGAGGCGTTGGCGTCGGTCGGCCAGCTCCGCGAGCACCGCGACCTCGGCCCAGACGGCGGCGTACCACTGCCGCCAGGCGCCGTCGTGCCACTGAAAGTAATGGAACGACTCCGGTTCGCCGGACAGCCGGGCCAGCGCGTCGCCGAGCTCGCCCCGGTGCAGCGCCACCAGCCCGTCGAGGACCTGGACGTACGCGGGCGTGCCTCCGAGCAGCGGCGCCGTCACCCGCCGCATCTCGGTGGTGATGCCGTGCGATTCGCGGCGCGCCTCGTCGTCGCCGCGGATGCCGTAGACCATGGCCGCCGCCGCCGGGGCGAACGCGAAGCCGGACATGGCCGGGCGGCCGGCCTCGATCCATCCCCGCCGGAACTGGAGGGCCAGGTCGACCGCCTCGTCGAACTCGCCGGCCATGGCAGCCGTGGTGAGCAGCCAGCCGACGGCCAGGTGATCCGTCTCCCGGAAGAAGGGCAGGTCCCGCCGCTGCTGAGCGAAGCGGCCGGCGGCCTCGAGATCCCCGGCGGCGAAGTACGCCAAGCACGCCATGTGCAGCGCGTCGGTGTACTCCCACGCCATCTCGACCTCGTGGGCCCGGGGTGTGAGCAGGTCGAGTCGACGTCGGACGGTGGCGGTGGCGCCCTCGAACTCGCCGTGCGCCAGCTGCACGCCGGTCAGCGAGTCGAGGGTGGAGCTCTCCAGGCGGGGGTCGCCCACCCGCCGGGCCAGCTCGACGGCGCGCTCGATGAGCGCGCCCGACTGCGGGTCGCGCAGGTCTTGAAAGCCGATGACGTTGAGCATGGCCGCCTCGACGTGGGCATCACCGAACGCCAGCGTCCACGCCTCGTCCAACAGGGCGTGTTGTTCGCCGGGCGGCACCCGTTCGGACATGACGCCCGGTGCGAAGGCGATGAGCTCGGCTGCGGTGGCGAGCTCGACTGCGGCTCGCCGCCGGTCACCGGCCCGGCGTGCCGCCTCAGCCGCAGCGCGGTAGAGCCGAATCGCCTCGTTGCCGGCCGCCCGGCCCCAGGCCACGGCCGCACCAAGATGCAGGGCCCGGGCCGCGTCGGCGGGATCGACGGCCAGCGTGGCCGCCTCCTCGTACCGGCGCTGGGCCTCGCTCGGCATCCCCCGCGCGAAGGTGAGCTCCGCCAGGCGCGCGGCCAGGTCGTGGGCGTCGTCCCGCAGTTGGGGTTGGCCAGCGGCCCAGCCAAGCGCGGCCCGCAGGTCGTCGGCGACCTCGTCGAAGCCTGCGACGGTGCGGCTCTTGGCGTCGAGCCCAGCGGCAGTCGCCAGGCACCAGAGACAAGTGGCGCCCTCGCACCGTGTGTTTCCTCACCGGCCTCGACCATCCGCTCCGCGCCGTACTGCCGGATCGTCTCCAACATCCGGTAGCGCGTCCCGCCGGGGGCCGCGACCACCAGCAGCAGGTTGTGTTCGGCGAGGCGAGCGAGCGCCCCCATCACCTCGACGGGCGCGATAGGCGCGGCCCCAGTGACCGTGGCCGCCGCCTCCAACGTGAACGGTGCGGCGAACACCGACGCTCGCCGCAATACCACCTGGTCGTGCTCGTCGAGCAGGCCGAAGCTCCAATCGAGGGCGGAGCGGACCGACTGGTGCCGGTCGTCGAGCCGAGGCCCGCCAGCCAGTAGGCCCAACTGGTCGGCCAGACCCGCCCGCAACCCGTCGAGGCCGAGGGTCGCCAGCCGGGCCGCGGCCAGCTCGATCGCCAGGGCGACGCCGTCGAGCTCGGCGCAGATCGCCGCGATCCGGTCCCGGTCGTGTGGGTACGGCGACGACCAGCCCGCCATCCCGGCCCGCTCGACGAACAACGCCACCGCGTCACTGTCGCCTGTGCCGGTTGCTCAGGGACAGCCCCGGCACCGGAATACACGTACTCGAAGGGCAGCCGCAACCGGGCCCGGCTGGTCGCCAGGACGCTCACCTTCGGGCAGTGGGTGAGCAGCCGTTCGACAAAGCCCGTCACTCCGTCCACGAGGTGCTCACAGTTGTCCAGCACCACCAGCGCCTCAGCTCCGGCAAGTTTCGCGACCACGGTGTCGGTGGGCGAGCGGCCCGGTTGCTCACCGAACCTGAAGACGCTGGCCACCGCGGCCCCGACCATCGCGGCATCGATCACCGGCACCAAGTCGACGTACCACGCCCCGTCCGCGTAGCGATCGGTGACGTCGGTCGCCACCGCCAGGGCAAGCCGGGTCTTTCCCACGCCGCCTGGGCCGACCGCCGTGACCAGCCGGTGACCGGCCAGGGCCTCTGCCAGTGCGCCGCACTCGGCCACCCGGCCCACGAACGACGTCAGCGGCGACGGCAACGAGGGACCCGCGACCCCGGCGGAGGTGTCAATGCCCACGTCCGCGAGCCTGGCGGACAAGCCGGCGAGCGCGCGACGGTCGGTCACGTCGAGCTTCCTCAGCAGTGACGAGACGTGGCTCTCGACCGTCCGGACCGAGATGAACAGGCGGCTTGCGATCTCGGAGTTGGTGAGACGTCTGCCCACCAGGGCGAGCACCTCGGCCTCACGTGCCGACACACCCGCTTCGTTCAACTGCCGGGACTCGACCATGACACCGACCGGGCTCAATGCCCGATCCGTGGCGGATCCGCGGCCGGCATGGATGGGTCGGACCACCACCGGCACGGCAGTGACGGCATGCCGACACGATACGACCGGCCAAGCCGACGACGTGAACGGCATCCCATGTACCGGGGACCTTGCGATCATGCACCGCGGCCTCGCGCTCGCTGCGCTCGCGCACGACCCCCGCCCTGAGTTGGCGCCATCGTTGCCTTCGCGTCCTCCACGCCGACACGGCGCGTTTTCGCTCCCCCGCTTCGCTCCTCCGCGAAAGCCCGTCGGGTCGGCTCTCTCCACGCGAAAAGGCCAAGCGCAGAGCGCTTGGCCTTCCTCGCGTGCGTGGAGCTGGCGGGAATCGAACCCGCGTCCTCGAGCGTCGAACCAGGTCTTCTCCGGGTGCAGTCAGTGATGTCGTTTTCTCGGCCCCGGCGCTCGCACAGACACGTCGCCGACAGGCCCAGTCAGGAAATGTCCCGGTCACCCCCCCTGACAGAGAGTGACCAGCAAGTCTCCTAGTTGACGCCAGGGTCCGGGACGGAGTCGGATGCCCGGTCTGACGCTTCGATCACCGCTTAAGCGGCGAGAGCGAAGGAACTGCGCTTAGCGTTGGCAGTTATTGGTTTCCAGCGATCGTTTACGAGATGACGCTGGCTCCTCGACCCGCTTCCCCTGGAACTAACGTCCCAAGTCGAAACCTATCAGCCCCTCTTGAGTTGTGCCTTCAGTCTACGGGACACAACCGACCCGGGGCATGCCCTATTCCAACGGCTAGCGCTGCAGGTGCCGCTTCGCCAGCTGAGCCAGCGCGTCGGAAGCCGACTCCGGCGCGGGCCGGTGGCCCCGCGCGGCCGGGCCCGGGGACGGGGGATCCGCGGGCTTGCCCGGAGTGAACAGCCAGGCCTCGAACAGCTCGTCGAGCTGCTGGCCCGACACGTGTTCGGCCAGGGCGATGAACTTCTCCGTGGTCCCGGTCCGTCCGGCCCGCGAGTGGGCCCAGCCCTTCAGGATCCGGAAGAAGTCCGCGTCGCCGACCGCTACCCGCAGGGCCTGCAGGGTCAGCGCGCCGCGCGCGTAGACCGCGAAGTCGAACAACCCCTCCGGCCCCGGGTCACCGATCGTCAGCTGCCAGAACGGGTCGTCCTCGGGGATCTCGTTGTAGAAGAAGTCGGCGATCTCCTGGGCGCGTGTCGAAGCCCTCGTGCTCGACCACAGCCACTCGGCGTACGTCGCGAACCCCTCGTTCAGCCAGATGTCGCTGCCAGCGCTTGACCCGCACGCTGTCGCCGAACCACTGGTGGGCGAGCTCGTGCGCGATGATGAAGGCCCCGTTCACCGGGTCAGAGAAGAACGCGTGGTCGTAGACGGGCCGGGTCTGGGTCTCCAGGGCGAAGCCCGAGGCTCGTCGTCGACGATCCCCCCGGCGGAGCGCCACGGGTAGCGCCCGAAGTTGTCGGAGAGGAAGCCGATGATCTCGGGCTGGCGGGCCAGCGACTCCGACGTGATCTCCCCCGTGCTGGGCGGCGCATCCTCGGTCTCGCCGACGATCCAGTCGTTCTCGTTGCCCGGCGAATCCGTCGGCGGTCCCGGGACCGTCCAGGTGCCGAGGCCGTCCTCGAAGGAGGTCGTACCCTGGCCGGTCGAGACCTCGACGTCGTCCACGAACACGCCGTCCAAGGAGAGGATGTTGTCGGTGACGTAGGCGATCGACAGCTCCACCGTGCTGCCGGCGAACTCACCCAGGTCGACCTCCCACCGCTCGGGGCCGTCGCTGCGGCCGTCTGCGGCCCACCACTCGCCGGTTGCGCCCTCGGGGGAGCACTCGCCGGTCTCCTCGTCGACGGTCTGGTAGTGCGTGGAGATGAACGGGTGCATGAACGGCCAGACGGTGCAGGAGAAGCCCGGGTCCTGCGAGGTGTGTCCGTTCAGGTCCTCCAGCGTCGTCCAGTCGTCCTCGCCGACCGTGTGCGCCTCGACGAAGACGAAGTCCCAGTCGTCTCGGTGCCTCGCGCCATCGTGAACGCGACGGTCCCGCCGCCGGCCGGGACGTCGATCACGTGCTGCAGCCGCTTGTAGCGCCGAGTCCGCTTCTGCGCGATCGCCAGCTGGTCGCCGTCGGTCGGCACGCCGAGCGGCTCGTGGAGGTCGGGGTCGATCGCGTCGACGTACCGGATCCCGCCGTCGCGGTAGAAGTCCAGGTCGAACTGGCCCACGTCGACGGTGGTGAGGTAGCTGGCCATCGGGTCCACGGCCTTCCAGGTCCACGTGGTCACCCGGCCGTGCCGGTCCTTGTCCACCAGGTCGCCGTTGGCCACGACCTCGAGGTGCTTGGGCACGGTGACGTGGAAGGTGTACGACGCCGCGTCGGAGGGGTGGTCGTTGACGGGGAACCAGGTGCTGGCCACGTGCGGCTGGCCGGCGATCGTGAAGCCGTCGTCGGTGGGGACGAAGCCCCCCGACCCATCCGGGCCGGGTTCGGGCACGCCGTCGTACCAGACCTTGACCTCGAACTTCTCGCCCTTGCGCAGCGCGTGCCGGGCGTCGACCACGAGCTCCTGGCCGTCCCGCGTCCAGTGCCGCCCGGTCGCCGTCCACCCGGATGTGGCGCACGTTCAGCCCGACCAGGTCGAGGTTGAAGCTGGACAGCCGCTGGGTGGCCCGGGCCTCGATCTTTGCCACGCCCGCGCAGCAGTCGGTCGCGGGTGGTACGCGATGTCGAGGTCGTAGTGCTTGGTGTCGTACCCACCATTCCCGTCGAGCGGGAAGTAGGGGTCACCGGCGCCAGGCGCGCCGGGACTGCCTCCAGGATCCGCCGGGGACGCGGTGGCTGCGAGGGCCGGCGCCGCCAGCGCCAGCGCTGCGAGAGATACGACGACCGATCGCTTTGTCCGCATCTCGTCACGCTACGTCCGATCGGCGGACAACGCCGTCACTCGAATAGAAGAATGCTGTTCTCCCAGCACACCGCCCGCATCCAGTCGTCGCCGAGATCGAGCTTCGCGAGGCCCTCGAGCTGGTGCACGTAGGGGTAGGGGATGTTGGGGAAGTCGGTGCCGAGCAGGATCCGTGACTGCAGCTCGGCCAGCCGCGGCCGCAGCTCCGACGGGAACGGCCAGAAGTCGGTGAACACCATCGTGGTGTCCAGGTGGACGCCGTCGTACTCCGTGGCGAGGTCGAGGAAGGCCTCGCTCTCCGGCGAGCCGAGGTGCGCCACGACCAGCACCAGCCGCGGGAACCGCGCCAGGAGTCTGGCCATCGACGCCGGCCCCGTGAAGTCGTTGCCGACGGGGCCTGAGCCGGCGTGCACCACGACCGGAGTCCGCGCGTCGGAGAGCACGCCCCACACCTCGTCGAGCAGCGGGTCGTCGAGGTGGAACTCCCCCACCTGCAGGTGCACCTTGAAGACCTCGACGCCGGCCGCGACCAGCTCGCCGACGTACGCCGCCGCCTCCGGCTCGGGGTAGAACGTCGCCGACCACAGCGACTCCGGCACGTCGGCGGCGAAGCCGCGCGCCCACTCGTTGAGGTACGTCGCGACCCCGGGCTTGTGCGCGTACGGCAGCGTCGGGAACCGGCGCACCCCGAACGAGCGCAGCTGCGCGACCCGCTCGTCCACGTCGCCCCGGTAGCGGATCGGCCACTCGCGGCCGATCTTCGGGCCGGCGCTGTCGAACTGCGCCCACACCGCGCGCTGGATGTTGGGCGGCAGGAAGTGCACGTGGGCGTCGAACAGCCCGGGCAGGCCGAGACCGCGCCAGAACGCGGTGACTCCCTCGGCGTCCTCAGTCATCCATGCCCTTGAGCCGACGGCCGACCGCCTGCTCCTTCTCCCGGTCGGCCTGCCGCTCGGCGAGCGCGTGCCGCTTGTCCCACGACTTCTTGCCCTTGGCCAGGCCGATCTCGATCTTCGCCCGGCCGTCGACGAAGTAGAGCGCCAGCGGGATCGACCGTGAGCCCTCGCTCGTTGACCCGGCGCTCGATCTTGTCGATCTCGGTGCGGTGCAGGAGCAGCTTCCGCTTGCGGCGGGCGGCGTGGTTGGTCCAGGTGCCCTGCGTGTACTCCGGGATGTGGACGCCGTGCAGCCAGGCCTCGTGGTCGTCGATGTCGACGAACCCGTCGCCGATCGTGGCCCGGCCCATCCGCAGCGACTTCACCTCGGTGCCCTGCAGCACCAGACCCGCCTCGAACGTGTCCTCGATGTGAAAGTCGTGTCGCGCCTTCTTGTTCTGCGCGATGAGCTTGCGCCCCTGCTCCCTGGCCATTCGATTCTCCAGTCGTGCACTATTACCGACAGGGTCAGCTCGCCTCATGGGATCGACCGGATTGCCGTTGCGCAGCACCGTGAAGTGCATGTGGCAGCCGGTCGACCAGCCGGTGGTGCCGACGTACCCCACGACGTCGCCGCGGCCGACCCGGGCGCCGTTGGAGACCTTGTAGCCGGACATGTGGTTGTAGACGAGCGTGAGGTTGGCGCCGTTGACGGTGCCGATGCTCAGGAAGAGGCGGTTGCCGTAGACCTCGTCGTAGTAGGTGCTGGTCACGGTTCCGGCGGCGCCGGCGAACACCGGGCTGCCACAGCCGGCGCCGAAGTCGGTGCCGTTGTGCAGGCTGTAGTAGCCGTAGATCGGGTGCGTGCGGTAGCCGAACGGCGAGGTGATGTAGCCGTTGACCGGAGCGGCCAGCAGCCCGCCGGTCGCTCCGTTGTAGTTGCCGCCGCCGGCGGCGGCCGCCGCGGCCAGGATCTCCTTGCGGATCCTCTCCTCGCGGGCCTCGAGCCGCTCCAGCGCGGCCCGGTCCGCCTGCCGCGCCCTCATCGCGCGCTGCCGGGCATCCCGGCTCTCGACCACGAGCTGGTCGACCGCCTGCTTGGCGTCCTGGGAGTCCTCGAAGAGCCCCTGCACCACCACCAGGTGGTCGGCGGCCTCGCGGCGCCGGTCGGCCACCTTGACCTTGGCGTCCTCCACCTTGTCCTGCTGGGCGGCGAGCAGGTTCTCCGCCTCGTCGAGGTCGGCGTACACCGACGTCTGGTGGCCGACCACGGCCTTCTCGGTCGCCATCCGTCGCATCAGGTCCGAGGGCGACTTGGCATCGATGTACGACGCGATCGCCTGCACCCGCGGGTCGCCCTCCGTGTAGAACCGGGTGACCGTGTCCTTCACCTCGCCCTGCTGGAGGTCGACGGCGTAGGCCCCTTCGGCCAGCTCGACGGTCGCCAGGATCAGCTCGTGCCGCGCGCCGGTCAGCTCGATCTGCATCCGCGCGTCGGTCTCCCGGGCCACGGCCAGCTTGTCGCGTACGACGGCCAGCTCGTGGCGGGCGTCGCGCAGCTGGGCCTGGGCGTTGACGAGGTCGGCGGAGGCCTGACGGACCGCCTTGCTGGAGTGCTCGAGGTCGTCGTTGGCGTGGTCGATCTGCTGCTCGACGCGGCGCTTCTTGTCCTTGAGGTCGTCGTCGGCGAGGGCGGGGATCGCCACCGCGCCGAGCGAGACCGCGCATGCCACGGAGGCAGCGACCATCACCCGCCGACGGGGGCGCTGGGGAAGAAGCGCACGAATCAGCCTTGCGTTCGGGGAAGAGAACGCCTCGACCGTAAGCGCTGAGGATCAGACTTTGATGTATTTGCGGGTCAGCAGGAGTGTCGGAACCAGAGTCAGAACCGGCCCCAGGATCACGATGCCGGGCGGCAGGAAGCCGAACAGGGCATCGACGTAGTCGTCCCAGCCGATCCAGGGCAGGAAATCGATCAGGTCGGCAAGACCGTCGGTGATGCCGAACTGGACGAACGCCGCCAACGCAGGGCCGCCAGCGCCACGCCGAAGATCGCGGTCACCAGCGCCTCGAGCAGGAATGGCAGCGCGATGTAGAGGGTGGAGGCGCCGACCAGCCGCATGATGCCGATCTCCTTGCGCCGGGCCAGCGCGGCCAGCCGGATCGTGTTGGCGACCAGCAGCAGGGCGGCGAGCACCAGCATCCCGGCCGCGATCCACGACCCGTACTTCAGCACGTCGATGATCGTGTAGACCGGCTCGAGCTCGTCACGCACGTCGCCCACGAAGCTGACGCCGTCGAGCCCCTGCACCGCGCTGGTGATCCCGTCGGCCTCGTCGGGGTCCTTCAGCGTCACCCAGTAGGACTGCGGCATGTCCGCCGACGTCATCGCGGCGTCGTCACCCTCGAAGTCGAGGTCGGGGTAGAGCTCCTTGGCCTTCTCGAAGGCGACCTCTTTGGACTCGTAGTGGTAGTCGTCGACCTCGGGGCTGTCCTCGATGGCCTGCTCGACCTGCTCCTTCTGCGGGTCGGTGACCTCGCCCGTGCACGCGTTGTTGCTCGGGTCCTCCGGGGTGCAGAGCCAGACGATGACCTCGAGCTGGGAGCCGAGGTGGTCGGCGGTCTTGTTCGCCTGCATGTTCAGCAGCGCGCCGATGCCGACCAGGGTGAGCGAGACGAAGAGGGTCAGCACCACCGCGATGTGCATCGAGAGGTTGCGCCGCAGCCCCTGCCGGAGCTCGCTGAAGACATAACGCAGCTGCATGAGTTTCGGGGATCTCCTGGGTCAGTGCTGGGTCAGTGCTGGAAGCCGTAGGCGCCCTTGGCCTCGTCGCGGACCACGCGGCCGTGGTCGAGCTCGACGACGCGCTTGCGCATCTGGTCGACGATGCCGTGGTCGTGGGTGGCCATCAGCACGGTCGTTCCGGTCTCGTTGATCTGCTCGAGCAGGCTCATGATTCCGACCGACGACGTGGGGTCGAGGTTGCCGGTGGGCTCGTCGGCGATCAGGATCATCGGCTTGTTGACGTACGCCCGGGCGATCGCGACCCGCTGCTGCTCGCCGCCGGACAGCTCGTCCGGCAGGCGCTCGGCCTTGTCCTTGAGTCCGACCAGCTCCAGCGTCTCGGGCACCACCCGCCGGATCTCGCTGCGGGACTTGCCGATCACCTGCTGGGCGAACGCGACGTTCTCGGCGACGGTCTTGTTCTGGAGGAGCCGGAAGTCCTGGAAGACAGTGCCGATCTGGCGGCGCAGCCGCGGCACCTTCCAGCCGGCCAGGCGGTTGATCTCCTTGCCGGCGACGTAGACGCGACCCTGCGTCGGGCGGGTCTCGCGGAGCACCAAGCGGAGCGCGGTCGACTTGCCGGACCCGGAGGCGCCGACGAGGTAGACGAACTCACCCTTCTCGACGTCGACCGTCACCCGGTCGAGAGCCGGAGTCCCGGGGCCCGGGTAGCTCTTGGTGACCTTCTCGAAGCGAATCACTGGCCCGACAGTACGCGAGCGGTGCAACGTAGGTTGTGCGGCATGCCCGTCGTGCTCCGCCTGCTGCTGGCGTCGGTGTTGACCGCAGCGGCGGTCGGCGGTGGCGTCGTGCTGTTCGCGGACGACGAGCCCGGCGGCAGGGCTCCGGTGGGCACCAGCGCGCCGCTCTCCTCCCTCGACACCGGGGGCTTGACGATCCTGCGGACGGGATTCTGCGACGGGGTGGCGGACTCCGCGGTGACCGAGGCGCTGCAGGCCGAGCCCGATCAGGAGTCGTCCTATGCCAACGGCGACCGGATCCAGCTCACCACGGAGGTGCGGGACCGGGCGCACGAGCACGGCTGCCAGTGGAGCGCGAACGGCGTGACCGCCTCGGGGTGGGTCTTCGCGCCTCCGGTGCCGCGCGTCACCGCGGACCTGCTGCTGCGCCGGGCCCGGAACGCGAAGGGCTGCGAGCCGATCCCCGACGCGCCGGCGTACGGCGAACCCTCGCTCGGCCTGGTCTGTACCGGCCGGCTCGGGGAGGAGGTCTCGTTCCGAGGGTTGTTCGGGGACGCGTGGCTGGTCTGCAGCCTTCGGTTTGCGGACGTTTCCGCAGGTCAGAGCTCGAGATGAGGCGGTCGACCGGACCGGCCGCTGGTGCGTCGCGGTGGCCCGGGCGGCAAGCGATGTACCCACATCGCGGTAAACGGCGTCCGACATTCGGCACTAGGGATCTGTCTCGCTCCTACCTTGACGAGATGCGCACCTCTCCCCGACGCATGACGGCCGCTGCCGTCCTCCTTGCCACGGCCCTCGGGGGCACCCTTTCCAGCGTTTCCATCGCCGACGCAGCACCCGACCGGGGAGATGGTGGGGTCGCCCGGGCCGCGGACAACTACGGGGTGAGCGAGGCCGGCCTGCGCGCCCGTTTGCGCAACGACCCGAACTTCCGGATCACAACTTCCGGTGTGGCCTACAACATCGACCCGATACCGACGAGCAAGGCGGAGCCGGCGCGAGTCATCGGCCAAGCGTTCCCGCTCCCCGACACGTTCCTGCTGCACAGCAAGCCGGACTCGTCCAAGACGATCTACCTGGACTTCAACGGCCACAGCCTGAGCGGCACGCTCTGGAACACGGACTTCGACGGCCCAGGGAACCCGGGGACACCGGTGCCGAACGGCAGCCACCCGGCGATGGACCTCGCCGGCAACGGCGCCTCGTTCACCGACGCCGAGCTGCTGCAGGTCCAGGACATCTACCAGCGGGTGGCCGAGGACTACGCACCCTTCGACGTCGACGTCACGACCGAGGAACCGCCGGCCGCTGACATCGAGCGCGCCAATGCGGGCGACAACGTCTACGGCACGCGGGCCCTGATCAGCCCGAGCGCCACCGCATTGAACAACATCTGTCAGGGCGCCTGCGGCGGGGTCGCGTTCATCGGCGCCTTCGACCACCACACCGGCAAGGACGGGTTCGTCGAGACGCACAGTCAGCTCCAGCCGGCCTGGGTGTTCCCTCAGGCGCTGGGCGACGACGTCAAGAACATCGCCGAGGCCACCACCCATGAAGTGGGCCACAACCTCGGACTCGACCACGACGGCACCAACTCGCTGGGGTACTACACGGGCCACGACTCGTGGGCACCGATCATGGGTGTCGCCTACGACCGGCCGATCGGGCAGTTCGCGCTGAACGACTACCCCGACGCCAACCTGGGCGGCCCGGGTCCTGGGTCCGCTCAGCCCAACGCCGACGACTTGGCGACGATCAACTCCCACGGCGGAGCCAATCGCACCGACGAGGCGGGTACCTCGACCGGCAACGCGGGCGCGGTGCCGGCAGCAGGGGCGTACATCCACAACCGCAACGACGTGGACTACTTCAACCTCGGCACCTGCTCCGGCAACGTCACGGTCACGGCCAACAACGCGCTGGTCAGCCCGAACCTCGACATCGAGCTGCAGCTGATCAACTCGGGCGGTACCGCCGTCGACACCGACAACCCGCTGTCGGCGTTCTCGACCCGCGACATCGCCACCGGCATGGACGCGACTGCCTCCGGCACGTCGCTCCCGTCGGGGACGTACTACGCGCGCGTGGACGGCGTCGGCCGCGGCAACGCGACCACGTCGTACACCGACTACGGCAGCATCGGCGCCTACA
>CAWFAE010000020.1:0-43385 GCA_963813615.1 uncultured Actinomycetota bacterium | reverse complement strand
CGTCCGGGTCCTCGAACTGGGCCAGATCTACAACGGCCCCTACTGCGGGCTGCTCTTCGCACAGCTCGGCGCCGAGGTCATCAAGGTCGAGCCGCCGGGTGGTGAGCCACTGCGCTTCCGCTCGCACGACCCGGTCGAGTCCCACGAGTTCGTGATGCTGAACTCCAACAAGCGCAGCGTGGTGCTCGACCTCAAGACCGACGCCGGCCGCCAGGCGCTGCTCGACCTGGTGGAGACCGCCGACGTGCTCATCGAGAACTTCGCTCCGGGCACCATGGAGCGCCTGCAGCTCGACCCGGAGCGGCTCCTGGCGCACAACCCGCGCCTGGTCGTGGCCTCGGGCAAGGGCTACGGATCCACGGGTCCCTACGCACACATGTCCGCCATGGACATCACCGTGCAGGCGATGTCCGGCGCCGCCTCGGCCACCGGGACCCCTGACGGGCCACCGACCAAGGGCGGTGCCGCGTTCGTCGACTTCTCCGGCGGCATCCACCTGTTCGGGGCGATCACGGCGGCCCTGTTCCAGCGCGAGCGCACCGGACGGGGGCAGATCGTCGAGGTGTCGATGCACGACACCATCTACCCGATGCTGGCCTCCAGCCTGGGCGCCCTGCACAACAACCCCGAGCGGCAGCTTCCCGAACGCACCGGGAACCGGCACTCGGGGATGGCGATTGCGCCGTACAACATCTACCCGGCGAGCGACGGATGGCTGGCGATCATCTGCATCGCCGAGCGGCACTGGCACGGCGTGGCGACCGTTCTGGGCGGCCCGAGCTGATCGACGACCCCCGGTTCGGCACGACGAAGGACCGGGTCGCCAACATCGACGCGGTTGACGAGGAGGTGTCGTCGTTCACCAGGACCCGCACGCGTGACGAGCTGGCGCGGGGCCTGCAGGCCGCCGGTGTGCCGTGTGCGCCGGTCAAGTCGATCCGTGAGGTCGACACCGACGAGCACCTGATCGAGCGCGGCATGATCCAGTACGTCGAGCACCCGGGCCGGGGTCGGGTGCCGGTCGCCGGATGCCCGCTGCGGCTCACCGACTCTCCGGTCGGGCAGCTGCAGGCCGCCCCGCTGCTCGGCCAGGCGACCGAGGAGATCCTCGCGGAGCTCCGCCGAGCCGCCGATGCCGCCGATGCGGCCGGCGAACCCGGCGTCGACGTCACCCCTGGGGAGGTGCAGCATGTCGTTCACGCCTGAACCTGGCACCCCGCTGGCGACGTACTACGCCCAGACAAGGCCGCGGGTCGGGTCCGTGCTCGCGCGGCGCAGCCTCGGCGCGCTGGACGCGGTGACCATCGGTCGCTACGCAATGACGATCGGCGCTTCGGACCCGGCCCACTTCGACCCGGAGGCGGCACGGGCGGCGGGCTACGCCGACGTGGTGGCGCCCCCGAACCTGCTCGCCTCGATCGTGGAATGGGGCATCGGGACCCCGGAGGCCCAGCTCGCACCCGACGGAACTCCCCACCACGGTGAAACACCGCTCGGTGGTGACCTCGGGCTCCGGGTGATGGGCGCCGGCGAAGAGATGGAGCTGGTCAACCCGGTGACCGCCGGCACGGAACTGGTGCTCGAGACCACCCTCGAGGCCGTCACGCCGAAGCAGACCCGCTCCGGCCCCTGCGTCTTCGTCACCGCCCTCAACACCTTCACGTCCGCCGACGGCGCCGTCCTCAACCGCAACCGCCGCACCGTCGTGCTGCGCAACCCCGTGCAGGAGTCGTAATGTCCATCACCTTCCAGGTCGGAGACGTCCTTCCACCGCTCCGGCACACGACCACGGCCTTTCAGCTGTTCCGCTACAGCGCGGTCACCTGGAACCCTCATCGCATCCACTTCGACGAGTCCTACGCCCGCGAGGAGGGTCACGGCGGTCTCGCGCTGCACTCCCACCTCCGTGCGGCGCTCGCCCTGCGCTGCGTCACCGAGGGCCTCGGCCCAGGGTGGCAGGTCACGAAGGTGTCCTACCGCCTGCGCAAGCCGGTCTATGCGCCGGCCGACCTGACCTACACCGCCCGGGTGACGGCCGCCGAGGGCGACAGCCTGACCCTCGAGCTGATCGAGGAGAACCCCTCCGGCGAGGTCGGGTTCGAAGGGACCGTGCAGGTCCACACGACCGGGGGAGAGAACACAAACGGGCTCGTGTCGACGGCGGGGGCGACAGCATGACCTCGGCATCGGGACGCGGGCAGCGTCCCATCCGCGTCGGGAACTGCTCCGGCTTCTACGGTGACCGCGCTTCGGCCATGGCCGACATGGCTCGAGCAGGCGGCATCGACGTCCTCACCGGTGACTACCTCGCCGAGGTGACGATGCTGATCCTCGGCAAGGCGCGCGCCAAGGACAACAGCAAGGGCTACGCGACCAGCTTCCTGCAGCACCTGGACGCCGCGCTCGAGCACCTCGTCGCGAACGGGATCCGGCTGGTCGTCAACGCCGGCGGACTCAACCCCGCCGGGCTGGCCGACGCGACCCGCGAGCTGATCGCACGCCACGGTCACGACCTACGGGTCTCCCACATCGAAGGCGACGACGTCTACGGCCGTCTCGACGCTCTGCAGCAGGCAGGCCACCCACTGCCGCATCTGACCAGCGGCGAACCGCTGTCGTCGTGGCCATATCAGCCACTGACCGCCAACGCCTACCTGGGCGGGTTCGGCATCGCGCGCGCTCTGGACAACGGCGCCGACATCGTCATCACCGGCCGCGTCACCGACGCCTCACCGATCGTAGGTGCCGCCGCATGGTGGTGGAGCTGGACCCCCGACGACTACGACGCCCTCGCCGGCGCGGTCTGCGCCGGGCACGTCATCGAATGCGGACCCCAGGCGACCGGCGGCAACTTCTCCGGGTTTCGTGCCATCGCCGACCTCATCGAACCCGGGTTCCCGATCGCCGAGATCGCCGCTGACGGCTCCTCGGTGATCACCAAGAACCCGGGCACCGGCGGCGCCGTCACCCCAGACACGGTGACCGCTCAGCTGGTCTACGAGATCGGTGAACCCGCCTACCTCAACCCCGACGTGACCACGCATCTGGACACCGCCACGCTCACCGACCTCGGCGAGGACCGCGTCCAGATCCGCGGCGTGCGAGGCTCGGCGCCCCCCGCGACGACCAAGGTCGCGATCACCGGAGTCGGCGGCTGGGAGAACAGCATGATCTTCGTGCTCACCGGCGCCGATCTGGACGCCAAGGCCGCCCTCGTTGAGCGATCGGTCCGCCGCGACATCGAGCAGGTCGACGGGATCGACTCGGTGGCGTTCGACCGTATCGGGAGGGCTCAGCACGATCCCGACAGCCAGAACGCGGGAACCGAGCTGCTCAAGGTCTCCGTGCAGGGCACGCAGCAGGCCGCCGGGCGCGCGTTCTCGTCGCGGATGGTCGAGCTGGCCCTGTCCAGCTACCCCGGGTTGTACTCCCTCGGCCCTCCCCAGGCAGGGTCGGCGTTCGGGGTGTACTGGCCGGCACTCGTCGACCAAGAACTGCTCGACCACACCGTCCACCACCACGACGGCACGAGCGAGCCGATCGCAGCCGGCAGCCCACACGGCGCCGGGGGCCAGCTCACCCGGCAGACCGAACCGTCGCCCGCGCCGTCGGTCGCCTCGCCATGGACCGCCGATGAACTGGTCGTCGCCTCACTCGGCGAGATCGTGCACGCCCGCTCCGGCGACAAGGGCGGCGACGCCAATCTCGGCGTGTGGGTACGCGACCGTGAAGCCTGGGACTGGCTTCAGGTCGACCCTCACCGTCGACGAGCTCCGCCGCCTCCTTCCCGAAACACGTGACCTGGCGATCACGCGCTACGAACTGCCCAACCTCGGCGCGGTCAACTTCCTCATCCGGGGACTGCTCGGGACGGCGCCACCTCGACGCTTCGGCTGGACGCGCAGGCAAAGGCACTCGGCGAATGGCTGCGCTCACGCAGCACCAAGGTGCCGCAGTCGCTGGTGAAGACGTAGCTCGCCAGACCGGCTCGCCGAGATCTGGCCCGGCCGTCGGCTGGTTCCGCGGACCGCATGGCTATGCCGCATTGGAGGGCGTCGTGATGCTTGCCATTGCGTGGTCGTGAACGACCAGGCCGTCAGCCTCGCCATCGACAACGGGGCAGAGACTGTTGCACAGGTGTGTGCGGCCACTGGCGCCGGCCGTGGCTGCGGGTCATGCGTGTTCACCGTCAAACGGCTGCTGAGCCAGGCTGTGGAGTTGACCCGGCCGACGCGCGCCTGCTAGCTGTCGAAGTGAGCGGCCGACGGCCTGCGGGTGGCGCACCCGCGAGCTCACTCTGACGCCTCGAACAGTTTGCCCAGGTCTCCTTAGCCCTCGTCGTTGAAGCGCTCCGCCTTGCCGTTGACAAGGAAGCCGGCCTGAAGCCGTAGAGCGTGCGTCGGCCTGCTTACTGCGCCGGTCGACCGGCTCGGCGTAGATCACGTCGTACTGGCCAGGCCGTGTCGGCGCCCGAGCCCGACTGCCATACGCCTCCCGTTGCCGCGCCTTTTTGGATGCCCGGGGCGTTGAGCGGCAGGTCAACGGCGGGTTAGGGATCCAGTCGTCGGGCTCGGTCTCTTCCTGGATTCCCGGATGCTCACCCGATCCGGCGATGGGCGGCGATGCGTCTGAACGCGTAGAGATTGCGTTGATCGGCGTCGGGAGTGCGTGGCCAGCGACCTCGACGTCAAGAACATCTGCGAGCACCCGACCGGTGCCGACTTCGGCGCCAGCCTTCGTGGAAGTCGCTCGTGGAGCGGCGGGGGAGTCAGGACGTGCGCGGCATAGATTCCATGCGAGCTGCGTCAGGGCTGTCCTGGCGATTGCCGGTGGTCGGACCGTGTGGTGGTTGTCCAGGTCAGCCGTACGCAGTCGGTCTGGGGCTGGCAGTGCGTGACGGTTCCGCCTGTGCTCCGGATCGTCGTCAGCAGCGCGGACATCTGGTCGATGGCGATGGTGACTGTGTGCCAGGTCATCCGACCCTCCCGATGAGCTGGACCAGTTGGCCGTTCATGACCTTGCCACTGAGTGGGTGGCTGCCCCGGGTCCTGGTGACGCTGAACCAGCCGTCCCAATTGGCCGAGTCGGGACCTCGAGGCGTGCCGAACTCGAGCCGGACGTATCCCACCTCGCGGTCGGCGTCGAGGACGCACGTGCCGTCGCGAAGTGGTGAGCCGAAGACGTCACGAAGGTACGTCTCGTTCTGGGTCAGGACAGCGTGCATGGTTCTCCTCCTCAACTCGCGGCGACCAGCTGGTCGGCCTCGGCGCGCAGAACTGCCGCAGCCGAGCGACGTCCGAGGACGGATGAGGGGCACGGGGCCCAGTACGGCGTGGCGGCTGCCTCGTGGGCGGCCAGGTCATCCTGGCGCCGGGCCAGTTCGAGCAGGACCGAGCGGAGCTCGCTGGTCATCGTGCTATCTATCGTGTGCGTGTCCATTGCTGCCTCGTTTCCTGATCCCGGGCGATGGCCGGGTGCGCCTGTAGGAACCGAGTGAACTCTTCGACGGGTGCGTTCGCGACGGGAGGACCACGTATCTGCGTACGTAGATCGGTCCGCTCCGTCCCGGCGTCGGGGTAGCCGATCAGGAGGTCATTCTTAGTTGCCACAACCGTGCTGCTCGGGCACTGCTGGGTGTCTACGCCATCGTCGACGGAATCACGATGATGGCGATCGGCAGCTGGCGGATGGTGCGGACCCGGAGTCGGAGCCGAGAGGGCCGCGAGAACACCTCGGTCCGCCAAGGCCGACGGCTGATCGGGTGGTGGCGGTGCGGGTTGGTGGGCGCCGCACGCGCGGTGCACCGGCCCACCAAGGGCTCCCTCACATGCCCTGGTTCGTCGCCGCGTTCTCGCCTCCCTGCGAGGTCAGGAACCGCGAGACGAGCGGGCCGAGCTCGTCGGCGGAGGTGAGCAGCCCGAGGTGGCCGTCGTCGTAGACGTGCAGCGTGGCGTGGGGCAGCAGTGCGCGCATGATCCGCGCGTTCACCAGCGGGATGATCGGGTCGTCGTTCCCGGCGAGGATCAGGGTGGGCTGCCGGATGAGCGGCAGGGCGGGGAGGCTCGTCCAGCCGACCCCGGCGAGGAGCTGGAGGAAGTACCCGGTCCTGGGCCCGAGGCGCTCCTGCTCGTACACCACGTGCCTGACCTCGTCGGGCCGCCGGCGCATCCGGCCGCCGTACAGCTCGGTGCGATGGCCTTGGCGTAGTCGGGTCGCGGTAGCGCCGCGGGGTGAGCATCTTGCTGAGCACGCTGAGGCGGGCCGGCACCATCAGCATGCCGGTCCCGGTGCTGACCAGCACCAGTCGTCGGCAGCGACGCGGGTTCTGGAAGGCCAGCTGTTGGGCCAGGCCGCCGCCCCAGGAGATGCCGAGGGCGTCGAACCGGTCGTAGCCGAGCTCGTCGAGGAGCCGCCCGACGAGGCATGCCAGCAGCGCGAAGTTGTAGGGCACCTTGGGCGTCGGGGGAGCCACCCACGCCGGGTACGTCGAACCGGACCACCTCGATCCGTGGGTCGACCTCGTCGACGAACGGCTGGAGCAGGTCGAGGCTGGCGCCGATGCCGTTGCAGAGCACCAGTGGTGGGCCGGGTGCCGTGCCCGGCCGGACCGCAACCCGGACGTCGTGGCCGAGGACACGGACCCGGAGGAACCTGGTCACTTGTCGAAGACGTAGGTGCCGGGCGCCTCCGCGAGCACGCTCAGGCGGTGCGACCCGAGCGTCTCGGGCGCCGGACGACTGCGCCCCGCAGCGTTCGTCGAGCCACAGGCCGAGGTCGGTCCACCAGGTGCCCTGGTGGACGTCGGAGCCCTTGAGCCAGACCTTGGCGTCGGACGTCAGGTCGTCGCTGGTGTGGAAGGACGCCTTGGGGTTGCCCGGCGGGTTGACCAGGGCGGCGATGTGGCCACTGGTGGACAGCACGAACCGGGTGGTCCCGCCGAAGAGCTGGGCGCTGCGGTAGCAGTTCTCCCACGGGGTGATGTGGTCGGCGATGCCGGCCACCACGTAGGAGTCCACGGTGATCTTGCCGAGGTCGATCGGCACGCCGAGGACGGTGAGGGCCCCGGGCCGGGTCAGCGAGTTCTCCATCGCCAGGTCGACGAAGTCGGCGTGCAGTGCGGCGGTCATCCGGGTGGTGTCGGAGTTCCAGAACAGGATGTCGAACGCCGGTGGTCGCTTGCCGAGCAGGTAGTTGTTGACCCAGTAGTTCCACACCAGGTCGCCGGGCCGCAGCCACGCGAACACCTCGGCCAGCGTCCCGGCCGTCGAGGTACCCCTTGCGCGCCGACTTCGCCTTGGCCAGGCCCGCCATCCGCTCGTCGACGAGGGCGGCCGCCGTCCCGGCATCGTGGTTGTCGATGACGGTCACCGCCAGGCACAGCGCGGCCAGCCGGTCCTGCCGGCCGATCCCGGCGAGGTACGCCGCTGCCATGCTCGCCAGGATGCCGCCGGAGCACACGCCACCGAGCACCGTCCGCTGCGCTGCCGGTGATCTCCTCGACGGCGTCCAGGGCGTCCAGGACGGCACGCACGTAGGTGTCGAGGTTCCAGGAGGCGTGTCGCGAGTCCGGGTTGCGCCAGGAGATGACGAACATCTGCCGTGCCCTGCCGGACGCCGTGCTCGACCAGGCTCCGTTCCGGGGCGAGGTCGATCGCGTAGAACTTGTTGATCGTGGGCGGGACCACCAGCGCCGGCACCTCGTAGACCTCGTCGGTCTGCGGCGCGTACTGGATCAGCTCCAGCACCTCGTTGCGAAACACGACCGCCCCCGGCGTCGCGGCGATGTTCTCGCCCACGACGAAGCCGCTGCCGTCGACCATCTCCGGAATGCGCGGTGCCGAGGCCAGGTCCTTGCCAGCTGCTTGCCCCCGCGCACCAGGCTCAGCCCCGCGGTGTCGATCACGGCCTTGGCGGAGGCCGGGTTGACCAGCGGGACGTTGCTGGGGGCGATCGCCTCGATGAGGTTCTCCAGGAAGAACTGCACGCGCTTGCGGTCGCGCGGGTCGAGGTCGGCCTCGCTCACCAGCTGCTCGGCGGTGCGGCTCGCCGGCGAGGTAGAGCTGGACCAGCCGCCTCAGCAGCGGATTCTCGGTCCAGGCGACATCGGTGAACCGGCGGTCCCCGCGCTGCGGTGCCAAGGTCGAGGTCCCGCTGAGGACGCGGCCGGCCTCGGCGCCCAGCTCGCCCAGCCGCCGCGCGGTGGTTCCCGGCTTGCGGGCGAGGGAGACCGCCCACTTCGCCGTGGACATGTCGGGGACGAATCGGCGGACCGGGCCCAGCGCGGCATCGACCAGAAGCATGTCGAGCGGAGCGGCGGTCTCGGCGAGCCCGGAGGTGGTGGCGCTGCTCATCGGTGGATCTCCTTGGGTCATAGATGACGACGGTGCCGGGCTGCCCCTTGGCTGGGACAATCCCTGAGGGTGAATGATACCTCGATACTGACGATTTCGTCATGTGACGTTCCACTCATTCGGCCTCACCGTTGCAATAGCCCGGAGTGGCAGTCTCGGAGCTGGTCGCACGCCGCGGTCGCGACCTGCGGGTCTCCTACGTCGACGGTGGCGACGTCTTCCAGTTCGAGAAGGGCAAGCTCATCGAGCGCCCCGACGAATCAGGAGGTGATCAGCAAGTCGCATGACACGCCGATCCACAGGCCGTGCCGTGACCCACGCACTGCCCGCATTCCGCCACTCACAGCGGGACTCAGCCAGGCGACCACACTACGACCTCGGACACTTGAGCGCGATCTACGTAGGCAAATCGGTAGTACCGCGGAAGCGGTGGCCGGCACATGAGCGCACGATCAGAGGGTCGATCAACGCGGGACCGCCGCTAGAGATCCCCACCTGGAGGTGGATGCCATGTACACGCACCAGATCACCACATCACGTCGGTCACCCCTGGATGCACACATGGTTCGCCCTGCCGGCGATTACGACGCCGAGACCCTCGAGGCGCTGCGAGCCTTCCTTGCGGACCTCGCATGGTCCGACCAAGGGGAATGAGCGCGCCGCACCCGCACGCGCTTCACACCAACGGCGAGATCGCGCTCGATGCCAAAGCCCCGGACGAGACCCGATGGCGTCGAATCCGCGTCGACGCCCCTTGGAGCGCACGAAGCGACTCGGGAGCCGCCCGGGGTGGCGATGGCGTTCAAGCTCAACGAGTCCGCACAGGCCCGCTGGCATGCGGTGAACGCGCCCCGCGGCCTTGCGTGGCCCATGAAGTGCGTCGGCGGCACAACCGCGAGGTCATGACACCTGGGGGGTCGCGAGGTCGGGTAGCGGCAGCCTGCAGATGCGACGAGCCGCCGCGGCCGGCACGCCGAACATGCGCAGCAGCTCTTCGGTCACCCGGTCGGTGGTCTCCTCGACGTCGCGCTCCGGCTGGTCGTGCAGCAGCTGGCCGAGGGCGAGCAGGGCTCCGGCAGCCATCGTCACCGCGACGTCGAGGTCCTCGACGTCGAAGCGGCCGGCATCCACGGCGGCCTTGATGTCGCGCCGGGCGCGTGGTGCCAGGCCGTTGTCGGCGCTGAGCAGCCGGAGCACGTTGTTGAGGAAGACCCGGCTGAGCTCCGGCTCCCTGCGTTGGAGCCGTCCGGTGAGCCGGAAACTGCAGGCGAACACCTCTGCGGGGTCCTCGATGTCCCCGGTCAGGTCGTCGAGCAGCTGACCGTAGCCGTCCATCACCGCCTCGACGGCAGCCTCGAACAGCTGCTCCTTGGTCTCGAAGTGGTTGTAGAAGGAGCCCATCCCGACGTCAGCGGCCTGGGTGATCTCCAGGATCGGCACGTTCGTCCTGCCCTCGGCGATGAGCGTCTGCGCAGCCCGGATGAGAGCCGCCCGGGTCCGGGCCTTGCGCCGGTCCAGTCGGTTGGCCTGCTGCGTTGGTGCGTTGCTCATGACCGCTCCTCGGCGTCTCATCGGCGGGTTGTGTGCACCCATCCTAGCGCGATCCAGTCAGAAATGACGATTTCCTCAAGAATGACTTGACTGAGCATATGTTCGTGAGTGACGATATCGTCAGTAACTCACCGAGGAGCAGCAGATGACCAGTCACCACGGGACCCACAACGACCTGCACAGCGAGCAGGGCGCGCTGCCCGGCGAGCACCCGGGACGCGCGAAGAACCCCGTCATCAAGGTGCTCGACCTGGCCTGGCTCGAGTTCGTCAAGCCCGACCTGGCCGCCTCGGAGCGGTTCGCGCACGCGTTCGGGTTCACCACCGTGAGCCGGACGGCGGACGAGCTGCAGCTGCGCGGGACCGACGCCGGCGCGCCGTGCGTGATCGTGCGCCGCGGACCGCGCTCGAGGTACCTCGGTGCGGCCTTCCGGGCCGCGGACTCCACCGACGTGGTGCGGCTCGCCGACGCCACCGGGGCGAAGGTCGAGAAGCTGCCGGAGAGCATCGGCGGGCTCACCGTGGACCTGACCGACCCGAGCGGGGTGCTGGTGCGGGTTGTCGCCGACACCCACGAGCTCGCAGCCCTGCCGGGCCAGCCGACGCAGGTGTTCAACTTCGGGCACGACGTGCGCCGCGACCAACGCCACGCAGCGCCCGCCGCGCGAGCCCGCGAGGATCCAGCGACTGGGCCATGTCGTGCTGCAGACCACGACGTACCTCGAGACCCTGAACTGGTACCTGGAGCACCTCGGTCTCATCGTCAGCGACTTCAAGTACTACGAGGGCCAGCGCGAGCGCGGCCCCACGATGAGCTTCATCCGCTGCGACCGCGGCGCGACTCCCGACCGACCACCACACGCTGGCGATGATGCTCGGCCCGCGGAACCGGTACGTGCACTCGGCGTACCAGGTGGGAGACCTCGACGCGCTGGCCGCGGGCGGGGAGTACCTCCGCGAGCAGGGCTTCCACCGCTCCTGGGGGATCGGCCGGCACATCGAGGGCAGCCAGATCTTCGACTACTGGCGCGACCCGGACGGCCTCCTGGTCGAGCACTTCGCCGACGGTGACCTGTTCGACTGCACCCTGGAGCCCGGCTGGTCGCCGATGACGGCCTCCGGGCTGGCCCAGTGGGGACCGCCGGTCACCAAGGACTTCCTCGGCCTCACCCCGGGCCCGAGGCCGCTGCGCGAGCTGGTGTCGATGGCTCGCGCGCTGCGCGACGACAACGAGTTCGACCTGACCCGCCTTCGCGGCCTCCTGAAAGTAGCCACCTCATGAGCATCACCATCCTTCGTACCGCCGACGCCTGGTGGGTCCGCACTCCCAGCGGCGCCGCCCGCATCGACACCGACGCCACGACCACCGGTGAGCTGCTCGCCGAGCCCGAGCAGATCGAGGCCGCCCGGGCGAGCAAGGACGACCGTCGACCCGGCCACCCTCGACCTGGTCTCCCCGGTGACGGCCCCCTGCCGGGTGGTGGCGCAGATGACCAACTACGCCAGCCACGTCAAGGACTCGGGCTTCAACCCGGACACCATCCCGCTGACCTTCTTCCGCAAGACGTCGGGCTCGATCAGCGGCCCTTCGACGACATCGTCCGGCCCGGTCACGTGCGCTACCTGGACTACGAGGTCGAGATCGGCCTGGTGATCGGCCGCGAGCTGCCGGTGGGCACGCAGGTCACCGAGGAGAACTGGACCTCGTTCGTCGCCGGCCTGGTGGTGACCAACGACGTCTCGGCCCGCGACGTGCAGCTGCCGAAGACCCAGTTCTTCGAGTCCAAGTCCTACCCGACCTTCACGCCGGTCGGGCCGGCGCTCGTCCTCCTCGACGACGACGAGCTCAAGCGGTTCGGCGACCTGCGGCTGCGGCTGTGGGTCAACGGCGAGCTGCGCCAGGACGCGGTGGTCGACGGCGACATGATCTACTCCCCGCTCGAGGCGCTGCAGGCGCTGAGCCGGTTCCAGCGCCTCGACGCCGGGGACCTGCTCCTCACCGGGACCCCGGAGGGCACCGCCCTGAGCGCGCCGCCGAAGCCGGTCGAGATCATCGCCGCGTTCCTGCCGCCCGCGCTGAAGTGGAAGCTCTTCTTCCAGCGCCAGGCCCAGAACCCCAAGTACCTCAAGCACGGCGACGTCGTCGAGGTCGCCATCGGCACCGACGACGGTGCCATCGACCTCGGCCGGCAGCGCACCGTCGTGAGGAGCGCCTGATGGGCGACCTCCTCTGGCCGACGTACGACGGGCCGGGCGACCTCGCTGCGATCGAGGCCGTGCCGCTGGCCGACCGTGGCCTGCCCGGCACGACCTACGAGCTCCTCGTCCGGGCCGCCGGCCTGTGGCCGGACCGGGTCGCCCTGTCCGTGCTGCCGGACGGTGACCGGTGGGAGCAGCCGGCGGAGCGTACCTTCGCCGAGCTGCTGGCCGACGTGCACCGCTACGCCAACGTGTTCCACGCGCTCGGCGTGCGCCGCACCGACGGGGTCGCCCTGCTGGCTCCGAACTGTGACGAGCTCATCACCGCGACCCTGGCGGCAGAGCTCGCCGGCATCGCCGCGCCGATCAACAGTGGCCTGTCCGGGGAGCACATCGCCGAGCTGCTGCGCAGGTCGGGCGCACGCGTCCTCGTGGCCGCCGGCCCCGACCTCGCACCCGAGGTCTGGGACAACGCGCGGGACCTCGCCGCTCGAGGCCGGGATCGAGGCGCTGCTCGCCCTGCGCCCGACCGGGGCAGGCGCGGCTGAGGCGGAGCTGCTCCCGATCGACGGCGTGCGGGTCGGCCACCTGTCCGCGCTGGCGGCGGAGCAGCCACACGACCGCTTCGTGGGGGAGCCGCCCTCGGCCACCGACCTCGCCGCTCTCTTCCACACCGGCGGCACGACGGGCACGCCGAAGCTCGCAGCGCACACCCACGCCAACGAGGTCACCGACGCCTGGATGATCGCCGCGATCGGGGTGCTGGACACGCGAGTCGGTGGTCGTTCGCCGCGCTGCCGCTCTTCCACGTCAACGCCCTGGTCGTCACCCTGCTCGCGCCGCTGTTCAAGGGGCAGCGGGTGGTGTGGGCGGGACCCCTGGGATACCGCGACACAGACGCTGTTCGCCAACTTCTGGAAGGTCGTCGAGCGCTACCGCGTCACCTTCATGAGCGGCGTGCCGACGATCTACGCGGTCCTCGCCGACCGCCCCGTCGACGCCGACATCAGCAGCCTCCGCTTCGCCCTCGTCGGCGCGTCCCCCCTGCCGAAGGCGGTCCGCGAGAGGTTCGAGTCCGCCACCGGCGTCCCGCTGGTGGAGGGCTACGGCCTGACCGAGGCGACCTGCGCCAGCGCCCGCAGCTTCGTGGACCACCCCGTCCCCGGATCCGTCGGCCAGCGCCTGCCCTACCAGCAGGTGAAGACCATCCAGGTCACTGCCGACGGTGAGTGGGTCGACCTGCCGACCGGTGAGGTCGGGGTGCTCGCCATCGGCGGGCCGACGGTGTTCCCCGGCTACGTCGTCGACCGGGGCCCCGACGGGCCGGTGCTGGACGGGCTGGGCAAGCTGCGCGACGGCTGGCTGGACACCGGCGACCTGGCCCGGGTCGACGACGACGGTTTCGTCCACCTCGTCGGCCGAGCCAAGGACCTGATCATCCGCGGCGGTCACAACATCGACCCGGCGGTCATCGAGAACGTGCTGCTGGCACACCCGGCGGTCACCGCCGCGCAGGCGGTGGGTCGTCCCGGACGTGCACGCCGGCGAGGTGCCGGTCGCGTTCGTCACCCTCGCCCCCGGCGCCGACGCGACCCCCGAGGAGCTGCGTGCCTGGGCGTCCGACCGCGTGCCCGAGCAGGCCGCGGCCCCCAAGGCCGTCACCGTGCTGGACGCGCTCCCGGTCACCCCCGTGGGCAAGCCGTTCAAGCCCGCCCTGCGCGCCGAGGCCACCCGAGAGGCCGTCGCCGACGCGCTCCGCGGCATGCCCACGGTCACCGGCGTCCGCGGAGTCGTCGAGGACGGCGCGGTCGTCGCCGTCGTCGGCCTGGCCCGAGGCGCCGACGAGACCTCGGTCAAGGAAGTACTCGACCGCTTCGCCATCACCTGGAGATTGGAACTGTCATGAACCCAACATCGATTCTTGCGGGCCTCCTGGTCGTCGCCTTCGCGGCCGCCGGCTCGGCCAAGCTCGCCGCCGTGCCCGCCATGCGCGCCAGGGCCGCACACGTCGGCTTCAGCGTCGCGGCGTACCGGCGGATCGGCCTCCTCGAGGTCCTCGCCGTCCTCGGGCTGCTCGTCGGCGCGTTCGTCCCGGTGATCGGTGCCCTGGCCGCCGCGGGACTCCTGATGCTCCTCGGTGGGGCAGTCGTCGCCCACCTCCGCAACGGCGACGGCGTGCGCGAGATCGCCCCGGCCCTCGTCCTGGGTCTGGTGACCCTGGCCTTCCTCCTCCTCGTGGTCGGAGACCTCCGATGAACCGCTCTCAGCGCACGAGCGCCGACCCGGTCCCCGTCGTCATCGTGGGGGCCGGCCCGGTCGGCGTCACCGCCGCCACCCTGCTCGGGCAGTACGGCGTCGACTGCCTCGTCCTGGACCGCTGGGACGGCGTCTACCCCCAGCCGCGGGCCGTGCACCTCGACGACGAGATCTACCGGGTCCTGGTGCGGCTCGGCATCGCCGAGCAGTTCGCCGCCGTGTCCCGGCCCACCCGCGGGCTGCAGCTGATCGACCGGAACCACCGGGTGTTCGCGGTGTTCGACCGGGCCGGCGACCACGGCCGGCACGGGCACCCGCAGGCCAACATGTTCGACCAGCCCGAGCTCGAGCACCTGCTGCGCACCAACCTCAAGGACCAGACCACGGTCAGCCTGCGCGGCAACGTCGAGGTCACCGACGTCGCCCAGGACGGCCAGGGCCGGGTCCGGGTGGACTTCACCGACCGGCTCACCGGCGAGCACGAGTCCGTGCTGGCCACCTACGTCCTGGGCTGCGACGGAGCCAACAGCGTGGTGCGCACGGCGATCGGCTCGACCATGGAGGACCTCGAGTTCGAGCAGCGCTGGCTGGTGATCGACGTGGCCAGCACGGTCGAGCTCGACCAGTGGGAAGGCGTGCACCAGGTCTGCGACCCCGAGCGCGCTGCGACGTACATGCGCATCGGGGACACCCGCTACCGCTGGGAGTTCCGCCTCCTCGAGGGCGAGACCGCCGCCGACTTCGAGTCCATCGAAGCCCTCCAGCCCCTCATCGGACCGTGGGTCGAGGGCATCCCGTGCGACCAGCTCGAGCTGGTGCGCGTCGCGGAGTACCACTTCCGGGCGCAGCTGGCCGACCGCTGGCGCGACCGCAACGTCTTCCTCCTCGGCGACGCCGCCCACCTGACGCCGCCGTTCATCGGACAGGGGCTCTGCGCCGGTGTCCGCGACTCCATGAACCTCAGCTGGAAGATCGCCGGCGTCCTCTCCGGCGACCTGCCCGAGTCGGTGCTCGACACCTACGAGGTGGAGCGCAAGCCGCATGCCCGGGCCACTCATCCGGCTCGCCAAGCTCATCGGCGTCTCCATGACCCAGGGCGGCAGGGCCGGTGACCTGCTCCGCAGGGCCATCGCCCCACGGCTGCACTGGATCCCCGGCCTGCGCGACCGCCTCCTCGACAGCGAGACACCACCGCTGCGCCGGTCCGCACTGGTGGAAGGACGCGGACTCCGCAAGTCCCTCAACGGACGGCTGTGCCCGAACGCGCTCCTGGCGGATGGCACCCGGTACGACGACGTGACCCGTGGCGGGTTCGTGTTCGTGACCGGCGTACCGCTCTCGCCCCAGCAGCGGGCTGTGCTGGCGGGCCGCGGGACCGAGGTGCTCGAGGTGCAACCCGGCTCGCCCCTGTACACAGTGGCTCGCAGACGGCAAGGCTGCGGCCGCACTGGTGCGGCCGGACTTCACGGTGATGCGGGCCGGCCGCGACGTCGCGGAGCTCTGCGAAGCAGCACCGAGGTTCCTGGTTGCCGGAGGAACGCCGCCGCCCCTCACCTCTGACCAACACCTGAATGCAGGAGCATGATGAAGCGCGAGATCTACGACGCCGACCACGAATCCTTCCGCGACTCGGTGCGGAGCTTCCTGGACCGTGAGGTGAAGCCCAGCTGGGACAAGTACATCGAGGCCAAGCAGTTCCCGCGGGAGATGTGGCTGGCCTTCGGCCGGCAGGGCCTGCTCGGCCTGGAGATCCCCGAGCAGTACGGCGGTTCCGCGGCCGGGGACTTCCGGTACAACGCGGTGCTCTGCGAGGAGCTCGGCAAGGTCTCGATGTCGCTGGGCTCCTGCCACGGCATCCACGCCGACATCGTCGCGCCGTACCTTGTCGAGCTGACCAACCGAGGAGCAGCGCGAGCGCTGGCTGCCGGGCTTCGTGTCCGGCGAGATCCTCACGGCCATCGGCACGTGAGTGAATCTCTACGTGTGGATTGTGGGGGCTGGCACAATCGGTCGGACTCCGCGCGAGAGCTGACTGCGGAGGAGGTGCTTACCTTCTCCCTATTGGATGTTGGCGCGGGACAACATCGTTGCTTGGTGATTGCCTGCTCACGTGGTTCTCCCTCGGGCCGACGTTGGAATGATCCGTGCCCTATCTGTGCCAAAGCCGCGGCGTCGCAGGTCCCAACACCGCCTCTGACCTGCGACGATGCGGTGGACGCGGCTTGCCCTCTCAAGGCGGTAGCGCCGGTTCGAATCCGGTCGGGGGTACCAACCGAAACGGGCTCTGACCTGCGGAAACGCTGGACAGGGCCCGATTGCATCCCCACGCGACCGCACCGCCCTGGAAGGCGGTAGCGCCGAGATATTCTCCGGGCGGGGTAGTACCCGCAAAAGAGGCTTTGACCAGCGGAAACGCTTAGTCGCGGTCCAGTTGTTGGGTTCGGCCAGATCCGTGTGGGGCGGCGCTCCACCAGGAGCCTGTGCCATATACGTGCCAGGATTTTCAGTGGGCTCCGCGCAGGGTTCCGCCCAGCCGAATTGGCAGGCTGAGGGCGCAGGGATTGCTGAGGCGGATCCGGTCACGCGCGAGCCCTCGAGTCGGCGAGGCACTCGTTTCAGCGCGCGTCCCTGTGGCCCACTGCGGTTCAACTCCGCTCGCGAGATGCTGGTCGTGATGTGCACGTTGCCCGTGCTGGCGGGCGAGAACATCTCCTCCTTGAGTGCATTCGCCTCTTATTGGGACCAGGTCACAACACGATTGCCGAAGCTGGCACTCAGTTCCGCAATAGGATCCTTCCCCGGACGGTTGTGACATCGGGAAATCACTTATCAGGCCAGGTGGGGGCAGCCTGTGTACCGCTCGGCATGGACTCCGCAGCGCGAAAGCTAGAGGTCTGCCGGGCCACTGCCCGACGGCGTAGTCCGTTCCAGGATCTGCTCCAGGCGGACTCGAGTCCGGCCGGTCATCGTCTCCAGCGGTGTTTGGTCCTGTCGGTCCAGAAGGGCCGCCTCCGTGGCAAAGAACCGCTCGACCACCTCCAGGAGCAGGGTCGTGACATCGATCGACATGGCCACGCCCGGCAGTCGTTCGGGGATCATGGTGCGGCCGCGGAACTCGAGCCGGTCCTCGGGGCCGCCGAGGCCGTTCTCGAGCATGTCGAGTGGGCCACCCTCGGCGGCGTACTCCTCGGCGAAGGCGCGGAGGTCGGCGAGCATCGCACGGGCACGCTCCGCGGTCACCTCCATGCTCTGACAGAGATCTGCCACGCTGCCCTGTTCGGCGTAGAAGGCGCGCAGGATGCCCTCGATCTGCAGGTGCGGTTCCTCGGGCGGCCGGGTGAGCCACTCGCGCAGGGCATCGCGACCGGCCTCGGTGATCGCGTAGCGGTTGCGGTGACGCAGCCCCACCTTCTCCTTCTCGACCACGGCCCATCCCTGAGTCACGAGGCGCTTCTGCTCGCGATAGAGGTGTCCCTCGGAGGTCGGCCAGATGAAGCGCAGGCTGCGGCCGACCTGGCGGGTGAGCTCGTAGCCGGTCCACGAGCGGGTGGCGAGCATGCCGAGCAGACCGAACGTGGCTGGGGACGAACTCATGCTTCCAATCTACTCGCAATGCGAGTAGATTCGACGTCCGACGCGCAGAGGAGGTACGGGATGGGGATCGGCACGCTGCGCTGCCACGTGATCGACGTCGACGACCTCGCCGTGGCCGAGGCATTCTGGTCCGAACTGACCGGAATCCCGGTCATCCCCTCGGTCTTCCCGGGCCGCTACTCCTACCTCGGCCAGGCCGACCCATGGAGCCACGAGGTGATCCTGCACCTCGTCAGCACCCGCAAGGGCGACGAGGCGAACAGGTCACACGTCGACATCTGGGTGTCCGACGTGGACCGGGCGATCGCCCAGGTGGAGGACATCGGTGGTTCCCTCAAGCGCACCCCGAGCATCTACCCGCGTCCGGGCTCCTACGCCGACGAGCCACCCGTCCTCGACTGGGCAGTCGCACAGGATCCCTTCGGCAACGAGTTCTGCCTGATCCGCGTGCTCGACCAGGGGGAGCGCGCGGCCGTCACCGAGGCGGGAGGCCGCGGTGAGGGCGACGACGCCCACTGGCGGGCGGTGGCAGCCGCCGCGCGTACCACCACCACCAGACGCTAACCGTCACTTGGAGAAAGGGAGAACTGTCATGGCCACTACCGTCGCCGACATGCCCATCGAGGTCGCCCAGGGTGAGCTCGTGACCCGCTACGTGGAGCTTGGCGAGATGGCGATCCGTCATGCGAGCCTCCCCGCCGGGACCGACATGGAGCCGGTGCTGCAGGGGTTGCCCGGGGACAGGTGCCCCAGCCCGCACTGGGGCATCGTCTTGAGCGGGTCGATCGTGATGCGGCACGCCGACGGCACAGAGGAGACTGTCCGCGAGGGACAGGTCTACCACTGGCCGGCCGGCCACACCGGGGTAAGCGAGGAGGGCGTGGTCTTCCTTGAGGTTGGCCCCGTTGGGCCGATGCGACAGTTCGGAGAGCACGCGCGGCAGCTGCTCGGCTGAGCGCGCCACCGCATGATCCAAGATTGATGCCGACGCCGCGTCCCTGCGACGCGATGCGTGCACGGCAAGCGACAGGCCGGGTCGCGTTGCATCCGAGACACACACTCCCGTGCTCTCTCAGAGTCCCGGAGGACGTCCCGCCGAACCTGTTACGGCAACACTCGAGGTCACGGGCTGCGTAGGCGTCTCAGGGTCCCGCACGACCCGTCCGGTGAAGCTTTCCGGGACTGGGGCGTCGTTACGGTCGCTACGAGTAGCTGAGCCGCGGTATCCAGTACGACCCGCACCCTCCGGTCTGAGTCACCCGACTAGAAGGTATGGCTGACCGCTCGCCGGAGTGAGTGGTTGCGGGCCGGGGCCTCACTCACAAGATTCGTGGGTTGCCGAGCAGGGGCTGCCTGCTCGTCCTATCCGACAATTGTGGGAGGCCCCGGTTGTTCACCGAGCGTACGAGTGTTGGGCTCGACGTGCACGCGACCTCGATCGTTGCTGCGGCGATTGATGACGTCACGGGCGAGCTGTTTCAGGAGCGGCTGACGCCGTCCTATGACCACGTCGCCGACTGGCTGCGGGCGCGGCCGGGTCCGGTGGCGGTGGCCTATGAGGCCGGCCCGACCGGGTTCGGGCTGTACCGGTACCTGGACGAGGCGGGGATCCGCTGCGAGGTCGCGGCGCCGTCGAAGATCCAGAAGCCGTCTGGTGACCGGGTCAAGACCGACGCCCGCGACGCCATGCACCTGGCGCGGCTGCTGAGGATGGGTGAGATCACCTCGGTGGTGGTTCCTGGCGTCGAGCAGGAGGCCGCCCGGGACCTGGTCCGGGCCCGTGAGGACTGTCGTGGTGACCTGATGCGGGCCCGGCACCGTCTGTCGAAGATGCTGCTGCGGCACGGGATCGTCTACTACGACGGTGACCCGTGGACCGGTAAGCACGACGCCTGGTTGCGGCATCAGCGGTTCACCAACTCGCTGACCCAATCCACGTTCGAGGGCTACTACGACACGGTGCTGGCCACCAGCGCCCGCCGTGACCGGCTCGACGCCCAGATCAACGAGGTGGCCGCGAACTCGGAGTACACCGCGGTGGTGCGGCGGCTGGGCTGCCTGCGCGGGGTCGCGACCCTGACCGGGTTCGCCCTGGCCGTCGAGATCGGCGACTGGCACCGGTTCACCGGCAACAGCATCGGCTCCTTCGTGGGGCTGGTGCCCAGCGAGCACTCCTCAGGCAACTCACGCAGCCAAGGGCCGATCACCAAGACCGGCAACGGTCACGTCCGCCGGCTGCTGATCGAGGCCGCCTGGCACCACCGCTCCCGGTATCGGCCCGGGAAGACGATGCGCGACCGGTGGGACCTGGCCAGTCCTGCGGCACGAGCGCGCGGCGACGAGGGCAACCATCGCTTACATGCGCGCTGGGTGAAGTTCATCGACCGCAAGAAGAAGAACAACGTCGTCAACACCGCCATCGCCCGCGAGCTGGCCGGCTGGTGCTGGTCCCTGGCCGTGCTCGAGGAGTAGCCACCAACCCAGACTTCGTCGACCAGCACCGGCTCGAAGGCAGCGCGAGGAGCGACCCGCGAAAGCCCTATGAGCAGCCGAGAACCCAGCGCCCCCGGCGACGCTCGTGACTAGACAGCGAACCGCTCCTGCCGAAAGCCCTTACTGCGGTAGCCAACCCGCGAATATCAGACTGACCGCGCGTCGCCAGACACGCTCCGAAGGCCCACGCCCACGACGAAGACGAGGCGCCCGCCGCAACCAGCGACGGGCGCCTCACCATGCCCTTGACAGCACGTCGGTCCATATCAGGGCTGGGCTCCGGGGGAGTGCCCAAGGGCCGCGGCCAGAGTGCTGACTGCGCGGGAACGAGGCTCGAATGCGCCGGGTTAACAGTGACGCTTGCTGAACGTCTTTGGGTCGGTTGCCCTATCGGAGCGACGCGACAAACGTGTCGCCTGTGGAGCCGCGATCAATCTACTGGGCCCGCAAGCTGGCAACAGAGACCCTGCGCTAGACCAGGTCGACCTCGGCGGCATTGTGAAGGGCGTAATGCCGACGCGGCTAGGCGCGGCGACAATGCGGATCGCATGTCCTGCGTCTCGACCACCCGCCTCAGCAGCCTTCTCTCGTTCCGCCGGTCCCGGCGGCCGGTCGGTGAACACGGCCGGCTCTCGCGTCGAGCTGTCGTGGGATGTCGAGACGTCGACCGCGGTATCCGAGCCGCAGCGTGCCCGCGCGCGCCGGCGGCTGTGTCCCAGGCTGGTCGGCGGCGAGCTGACCGTCGCGGCCTCTGAACACCGCTCGTAGCTGCGCAACGCGACGCCGCGCGGACCCGGCTCGCGGCGCTCCTGGCCGAGGCGGTTGCTCCGCCGCCTGACGCTCGCCGGCCCACTCGGCCCAGCCGGGCGGCACGAGAGCGTCGCATCGAGGCAAAGCGACGTCGCGGTGAGGCCAAGCGGCTGCGCCGGCCGCCCGCGGACTGAGCAACGGCTGCTCGGCGACCACAGCGGTCACTGACCGGCTCGCCAGTAGACGGTGCGCTCTACGTCGAGCCGCAGCAGCGGCCCTTGCGGCGACTGCCGTCGGTAGGGCTCGTACTTGGCGACCAGCTCGGCCGGCGGGTCGGCGTCGGGGAGGATGACGACCCGACCGAGCAGCTGCACCCAGGCGAGCCGGGACCACTCCTCGGCGTACCGGTCGACGAGCAGCGTGGCCTCCGGGCGGCGGCGGAGCCAGCGCACTCGGGCGAGCTCGGTGCCCGGCGACCGCTTCGGCTTCTGGTCGACGGCGGTCCAGGCCTGGTCGCCGACCAGTGCGAAGGTCACCGGCAGCACTCGTGGCCGGCCGGTGTCGTCGATGAGGCCGAGCCGGGCCACCCGCGCCGAGGTGACCAGCTCGCGAGCCCACGTCGGTAGGTTCGACACAGGTCGACACTAGGAGGTCGAGATGAAGGTCGGTATCGGACTGCCTTCCACGGTTCCCGGCGTCGACAAGGCAGCGCTGCCGGGGTACGCGCGGCGGGCGGAGGAACGGGGGTTCTCCTCGCTCGGAACGATCGACCGCCTGGTCTTCGGCAACTACGAGTCGTTGATCGCGCTGGGCGCGCGGCCGCTGCGGTTACCGACCGGATCCGCCTCCTCAACGACATCCTCATCGTGCCGTACCGCGCCAATGCGGCGCTGCTGGCCAAGCAGGCGGCGACGATCGACTCGCTCAGCGGCGGCCGGCTCACCTTGGGTGTGGCTGTCGGGGGTCGCGAGGACGACTACGCCGTCAGCGACGTGCCGTTGGACAGCCGTGGCGAGAGGATGGACGCGATGCTGCGCGAGATGAAGGAGATCTGGGGTGGCGCCGACCGCGGCTTCGCCGGCCCGATCGGTCCGCCGCCGGCGCAATCCGGTGCACCCGAGCTCGTGATCGGCGGTGCCACCAAGGCCGCGTTCCGCCGGGTCCGCGAGTACGGCGACGGCTGGACCATGGGCGGCGGCGGGCCCGACGACTTCGCCACCGGCGCCGATCAGGCCCGGTCGGCCTGGCGGCAGGCGGGTCGTCAGGGCGAGCCGAGGCTCATCGCGTTGTGCTACTTCGCCCTCGGCGACGGCGCCCGGGAGAATGCCGAGGCGTATCTGGGCACGTACTACGACTTCCTCGGCGAGCAGGTCGCCGGCATGATCGCCGGCAGTGCCGTCGTCACCCCCGAGACCGCTGTCCAGTACCGAGATGGGTTCGCGCAGGCCGGTGCCGACGAGCTGTCTATCACCCCTGTTCCACCGATGTCGGCCAGGTCGACCTGCTCGCCGACGCCATGCTCTAGCAAACATGACTGACATGCCGCGCGCGGTCCGGATCTTTACACCCGCCGACTTGGTCTACGCCGACCCGACACCCGGCATGGACCGGGCGCGAGCCTTCGAACTGCCGCTGCTCTGGGCCGGTCAAGTGGTCACCGAGCCGGGCGCTGTCTCCGGTTGGCACCATCACGAGCGCAACGAGTCGAGTCTGTACGTCGTGCGTGGCGTGCTGCGCCTGGAGTTCGAGGGCTTCGAGGGTTATCTCGATGCCAGCCCTGGCGACTTCGTGCACGTCCCGGCCTGGACGGTGCACCGTGAGTCGAACCCCACACGCGAGCCGTCGCTGGCGGTGATCGCTCGCGTCGGCGGTGGCATCCCGACCGTGAACGTCGACGGACCACCGCACCGCTGACCGAACTCGCGGCGCTGGAGCGTCCGCGCGCGCCACACTGCGATCGTCACAGGCGGGAACCGGCCGCCGCTGACAGGCGGAGCTGACGCGGCGGTATGACGCAGGTCCTCTCTTTAGCCGCCGATCCGAGTCGAAACGAGTTCGCGCTCCAGCATGCCAACTGGCCCAGTCGATCCTCCTCAGCGAGCCCGCCGCTGGCGGTTCGCAATTCTCCGCCAGGGCTGACCACCCGTGATTACCGCCGACGACTGATCCAACTAGGGGCTCGTGAACGACAACGCTCCGCTGGTCGCAACGAGCTTCAGCCATCACTACGAGGAGTTTCAAACGCGCGCGTCCCCGTGACCGCTCACATCGATCAGTGGCGTAGCGGGGTCACAGGCCAACCTTATTGACCCCGTAGGTCGCCTCTTCGATGGTGAACTGTTCGCCGTGCGAGGTCCCAGTGTCCACGTGTCGCACAGGCCCGCCTCGCGCGCGCCTGACCCACATCCCGACCGAAGCCACCGAGGCGATGAAACACGGCGAGTAGGTTGTGGCCGTGCTCAACGAAGTGCGAAGGGCCCTGGGCCCTCGGTCCATTGCGCGCCAGTCTTGCCGCGGAAGGCATTGACCGCTTCGGTGATGGTTTCGAAGAAATGGTCTGGGTTGATGGTGTCGGTGAGCTCGTAACGTTCGATCTTCTGGAGCACTGGCGTCTTGAGCTCGGCGAACACCAGACTGATTCCGTCGGCGTTCAGCTCGAGGTCGAGATCCTCGAGGATGTCTGACGCCGTGGTGTCGACATCGGTGATCGGTTCGGCTGCCACGACGATCCACTTCGGACGAGGTTCGGTCATCGCCAGATGCCTGACCTGGTTTCGGAAGGTTCGAGCATTCGCGAAGAACAGCGGGGCGTCGAACCGATAGATGACCAGGCCGGGCAGGTGGTGCGTGGTGGTAGTGAACTGGGAGTCGTGATACCCGGCCATGCCTTCGACCCGTCCGAGCACCGCCTGGTGTGGCCGCCAGGCTCGCCTGAACACGTTCCCGATCGAGAGCCCGACCGCGATCGCTATTCCAGGCAAGACGCCGAAGAGCGCGACGCCGAGAAACGCTGCCAGGGCCAGGACGAAGTCGGACCTCCGTTGCTGCCGCAGCCGGCGCAGGCCAGGGATGTCGGCCAGGGACATCGAGGCCGCGATCACCACGGCGGCGAGCGCGGGCTGGGGCAGGTCACGCAGCAACCCGGGCGCGAAGAGCAGAAGAAGGAGGATGGCCGCCGCCCCCACCAGACCGGTCAGCTGGCTCTTGGCGCCGTTCTCCGCGGCCACCGCCGTGCGTGATCCGCTGGTGCTGATCGGGAAACCCTGGAAGAAGCCGGCCGCGATGTTCGCTGCCCCCACGCCGATCATCTCGCGGTCGCCGTCCACCTCCGCACCGGCGCGGGCGGCGAAAACCGACGCCGTCGAGATCGTGTCGGTCAAGGAGACCAGCGCGATTCCCAGCGCCCCGACCAACAGCAGCCCCAGGTGCTCGAGTGGAACGCTGGGAACCGTAAATGGTGGGATGCCCTCCGGCATCGGCCCGACAACCGTCAGGCCCTGGTCCTCCAGGTCGAACAGGTTCACGGCCGCGATCGCCAACACCACCGCAACGAGGACGCCCGGAACGCGGGGGAGGGTCCGCTGAAAGCCGAGAATCAGGACCAGGCACGCCGTGCCGACCGCCAGGGCTACCCCCACCGAGTCTCCACCGGCAAGGCCTTGCACGAACGCTGACGCCTCGTCGATCAAACCGTCGGCGTCGACCGAGAAACCGAAAAGTTTGGGCAGCTGGCTGACCACGATGGTCAGCGCCAGGCCGTTCATGTACCCGATCTGTGTCGGCTTGGACAACAGCTCAGCCACGAACCCGAGCTTGAAGACCCCGGCGAGCACGGTGATTGCGCCCACCATCAACGCGAGCATCGAGGCGTAGGCCACTGCGCGACTGGGATCTCCTTCTGCTGCTACCAGTGGGAGCACCGTCGCCGCGATCATCGGACCCAGCGCCGAGTCCGGGCCCAACACCAGAACCCGGGAAGGCCCGAAGACCGCGTAGCCGATCAGACACAGGATGGTCGTGTACAGCCCGGTGATCGGCGGCAGCCCGGCAAGCTCGGCGTACGCCATCCCCTGCGGCACGAGCAGCGCGGTCAGGACCAATCCGGCAACGAGATCCTGACGCAGCCACGAGCGCTTGTACGAGCGCATGCTCGCGATGCCCGGCGCCACGCGGACGATCAACGGGTCGGTACGCGTGGAGGCGTCGGTCATGGATCACATCGTTCCGACAATTCGCGCCGCGGTCACCTGCTGCGAGCCTCCTGTTCGACTCGAACGCCGGCCATGCGGAGACGGTGCACGAGGAGTTGCTGCACCGGCGCGGAGAACGGCGCCTGCCGCTTGCCCAGCGGGGCTCCACGACTCGGTCCTGATGCCGAGCCTCGCGTGCACCGCGCGTATCTCCGGCTGCGGCAGATCGGGTGCAGCTCGATCTGGTTCAGCACCGGCGTGACGCCGGTGTCGTCGATGATCCGCTCGAGGTGCTCGGCGGTGAAGTTGGAGACCCCGATGCTGGTCACCAATCCCTCACTGCTGCATGGCCGCGAGAGCCCCGCCACTCGTCGACTGATCTGATCGTCGTGCTCAGTGGCCCGGTGGTCCGTTCGCCACGGCAGGCCTCCAGCACCCGCAGAACGGGCACGGTCAGCGGCATGGTGGCGGGCTTATTGCCCTTGCCGACCAAGTGCAGCACTCGATGCCCGCGCAGTAGGTCGGTGTAGTCCTCGATCCGCACGACTGCGGCCTCCGACGCCCGCAGGCGTTGACCCCGAGCAGGTAGCCCAAGGCTCCGTGGTGGACGCTGATGGCCTGGGCGACCTGGAGGAACCGGATCGGCTCCAGCCGATTCAGACCTTGGGGGCGGGACTCGTCGCGGTGGACCTTCGGCAGTCGGGGCGTACACGGCGGGATCGGCGGGGATCATGCCGTCGATGTTGGCGAACCGGAAGTATCCCCGGACTGCGTGCATCATCGTGTTCACCGAGGAGTCCCTCAGGCCGGCCTCGCCGAGCTGGCGAATGTAGAGCTCGACGTGGGCTCGCTGGATCTCGACGAGAGGGTCGAGCCATTGGCCTCACACCACCCGAACCAGCGCCGGAGCTGCGCGGCGTACAACGCGTGGGTGGCCCCGGTGTAGCGAGCCAGAACGAGATGGCCCGAGCTGTGCTGGACTCATCGCGGAGGGCTGGAACGGCAGCACCGCCGTGGGACGGGATGTGGTGGACATGGTTGCCTCCCGCGGCGACAAACCATTCGACCCCAGCCCACGCTCGCCGCCAACGCGGCGAGGAACCTGAACACCACGACGCTAGGCGCAACGGACAGGCGCGTCCGATCGCGGCTATGACGCACTCTGCGCGAAGTCGGGCAGTTCCCTTACGCGGAGTCAGACAACGAATGCGGACAGGGCCTTGAGGAAGTCCGTCCGCCCGGGCTGGTCCTTCACCACCTTCCCGTTCTCGCGGTCCAGCCACTCCTTCCAGAGACGCTGGTGATCAGGGTCCAGGCGACGGTGGTAGTCCTTGAGACGGGCCAGAGCCTCCTGCTTGACGGCCGGGTCCGCTCCCGCCCATGGGTAGACCTTCTCGGTGGCGACTATCCCGAGTAGTTCGAAGAACGACATGCTCGCCGCAGCCATGGTCGCGGGGCGTCGGTGGTAGTCGTTGGTGAAGCCTTCGACGTAGCCGAGAACCTCGGTGTTGGACGCGGCGTCCTGCGCACCCTTGCTGATCAGAGCCAGGTCCAGATCCGACATCTTCTTGTTGGCGACCTGCTGCTCGAGCCAGTCGTCAAGACCGGCGTTCCCGGACGCGGCTTGCCACTTCCTCACGGCCTCGAGCACCTTGACCTTGTGCCGCGCGTGGACCATCTCGTGTCGGATGGTGCGGAGCGACAGGCCCTTGTCCGCGCTGAGGGCGAGCGGCCCGAGGATGACGCCGATGGCAACCTCAGGTGCCTGCTTCTTGGTCGGTTTCAGCTTGACACCCCACTTGCCGGTCTTGTCGATCCACGCCGTGTGGCCGGTCTCGCTGGACTTGAGTGTGAAGTTCAGCCCGGGCTGGGCGGTCTTGCCGTCGGTGGTGGGGATGGTCGTCAGGTCGAAGCCCGGGATGTTGTCCATCCCGGCGGTGACGGCGATGTCGCGAAAGAGCGCCTCGTACGCGGCCACGGACGGCTGGACGACCGCAGCCTGGTACGCCGTGGCCCACTGCTGCTCGGTCATGGTGCCGGTCGGGTTCAGGGTGCTGACCGGCGGATTCTCCGGCGTTGGCGCCCGCTGGACGGTCTGGGCGCCGACCGGTTTCAGCAGTTGCACGACGGCGTGATTCCCGGCCCGCCGCTGCAGCTGCAGGATCCGTTCGAAGGGCCCAACGCCCTCCGTGCGACCGGGTGGGGCAGAGTCGGGCCGGTGCGGCGTCCGCGCGGGCGCGCGTTGACCTCGTCGCGCGTCAGGAGGAAGTCGCCGCGTCTTCGGCTCACCCATGGCAACAGCATGACCGGTCCTGGGGCCGGCCGGAATGCCATTTCGCTACCCACCGATGAGCGCTCCCACTCGCACTGCGGCTGGGTTGGACGGCCGGCTCCTCCGACCTGCCGTCATCAAGGCCGTTAACGACAAGACCGGACCGCGTGGTCTTCATTCTCTGGGCAACGACGCCAAGAAGAAGGACGACAAACAGGGGCTGATCGAACGCACGCGCCACGCCGTGATCAAGTCCTCTCACCCGTCCCCCTTCTCTGCTTGTCTCGGGTTTGCTGACAAGCCGGCTGTTCTCGGAGGCGAACAAGGACCTAAGGGTGGCGGGTCGAGAGATCCACTGGACAGGATCTGCCACCCCTCTGAAACCCTGCCAACGCGTCCGGATACGACAGGTACGGGCGATGACGTCGAGTTCGAGCCCGTAACGCGTGGGTCCACCCGCCCGAAACCTGAGCTGTAGCACCCACTTCGAGGAGAACGTTGGGATCGGCCCAGTTTCGTCAAAGTTCGACGCAGGGCCTTCGCCAATCTGGGGGATATCGCACGCCACACCCGCCGCGCACCCGCATGCGGGGCGAGGATGCGCGGACGCGCGCGTTCCGTGCACCTTCGGCCGCGTGTCGGTACGCCTCGGCGCCGCTGAGGCCTCGACGAACGGACGCGGCATGCGCACACCGGCGACGACAGCAACGGCACCGGCAGCCGTCAGCCGCAACTCACGTGCCCTGCGCCTGGGTCTCTACCTCGCCGGCGCCGCGGCCGCGGCCGCCGCAGCGCTGGCGCTCACCTCGAGCCCAGCCACCGCCGGCGAGGCGGCCCCTGGCACGTTCACCATCACCCAGCCCGACGGCCAGAAGATCACCGTGCAGCAGTGGGGCGACGAGTACTACCACGGCATCGAGACCAAGGCCGGGCACACCATCGTGCAGCGCGCGGACGGGTACTGGGTCTACGCGTACGAGCGGGCGAACGGGACGCTGGCCAGGTCCCAGCGCATCGCCGGCGAGGGCGCGCCGCCCGGAGCGAAGCACCTGCGGGACGAGGCCAAGATCAACCGGGCGCTGCAGGAGCGTGAGGCCTTGCGACCCGCCCTGGAGCCGGGCCGAGAGCTGCCGGACGGGAAGCGGACGGTCCCGGAGCGGGCCATGGCCCCGGCGGCTGATCCGTCGCCCGCTCCGGCGATCGGGACAGCACCCACGCTGGTGATCCTGACCCAGTTCACCGACCGCACCTCTCTGGGGACCACACCCGCTCAGTGGCACGATCGGTTCTTCGGCCCTGGCAGGAGCGTGCGCGACTACTACGACAAGGTCTCCCGCGGCCAGCTCACCTTCACCCCCGCCAACGACTCCAGCGGCACCGCCAACGACGGCGTTGTCGGCTGGGTGAACCTGAACATGCCTAACCCCGGGTACGTCGGCGACAAGGCCGCCAACAGGGACGCTGCCAAGGCCGCGATTATCGCCGCCGACCCGTACGTGAACTACGCCGCCTACGACACCGACGACGACGGCGTGGTCCGCAACTCCGAGCTGCACATCGTGGTCGTGGCCGCGGGCTACGAAGCCGCGTACAAGGGCAACGACCCCGAGCACAATGTGTGGGCCCACAACGCCCAGCTGTTCTACGACGACATCCCCGAGGTGGACGGCACCTATGTGGGCGGCTGGGGATACTCCACGTTCGGCGAGATGCACGGCAACCCCAACGACCCTGCTCAGGTCGATCACCAGGCGACGGTCGGCATCATCGTGCACGAGCTCGGCCACGACCTGGACCTCCCCGATCTCTACGACTACGAGTACGACTCCGAGGCCGTCGGCGACTGGAGCCTGATGGCTGCGGGGGAGTGGACCAAGACGCCGGCCGACCAGTTCATCGGCGAGACCCCGATCATGATGGACGGCTGGTCCCGGGCGACGTTGGGCTGGATCACGCCCACACGGGTCACCGGCACTGCTACCCGCACCATCAACGCTGCCGCTGGCGCCGCGACCACCGACCACGCGGTCGTGCTCGGCGAGAATCCGTTCGGCTACGACTGGAGCTTCTCCGACCCGGCCGGCGGGGAGTACTTCCTGGTCGAGAATCGGCAGCCGATCCCGGGAACGTACGACGAAGCGCTGCCCGGCGCCGGGCTGATGGTCATGCACGTCCAGGAGGCGTCGGACGACAACACCACCATCGGGGCCCGCATCGTCGACATCGAGGAAGCCGACGGGCTGAACCAGCTCGACGAGGTCGGCAACGAAGGCGACCCCGGCGACCTGTTCCCCGGCGCCTCGGATCGACGCGCTTTCGGGCCTTCCACCCTCCCGAACAGCGATTACAACGACGGCACCGACAGCGGCGCATCGATCACTGACATCAGCGACTCCGGGCCGGCCATGACGGCGACGTTCACCGGCCCGGACAACACCGCGCCACGCAACGACTCGTTCGCCAACGCCGTCCCCGTGCAGCTCGGCGACTTCGCTCACAAGGTCAACACCAACCTCGCCACCATCCAGGTCCCCGCGGGCGAGGCCAGCCAAGGCAGCTGCGACCTGGGCAAGACCGTCTGGTACAGGCTCACCCCGCCGCGCGACATGGTCCTCGAAATGTGGACGGACGGGTCCGCGTTCGACACGGTCCTCAACCTCTGGCAGGGCGACGACCTCGGTTCGCTCACGCCTCGAGGCTGCAACGACGAAGCCGCGAACAACTCCGGCTACTCCTACCTCTCGCCCCGCCTCGTCGAAGGTGGCGAGACTTACTACATCCAGGTCGGCGGCTGGGCCCCTGAGGCTGCTCCGGTCCACGGCGGCGACCTGTGGCTGACCGCCTACACCTACCCGCTCAACGACTTCTTCTCCGAGGCCGAGACGATCACCGGACCTTCCGGGTCGATCGCAGGGAACAGCGCGTACTCGTGGCCGGAGACCAGTAACGGCGAACCCAAGCACGCCGGCCTGAGGTACACCGGGTCGGTCTGGTACAGCTGGAGCGCCCCGACCACCGGGCAGTACGTCTTCGACACGTTGGGGAGTGCCGAGCCGGACACGGTGCTCGCGGTATACACCGGCTCGACTGTCGGGGCGCTGACGGAGGTGGCATCGAACAACAACGTGGGCAGCACGAACCTGCGCAGTCGGGTGACGTTCTCCGCGACTGCAGGGACCACCTACCGGATCGCGGTCGGACACCAGCCGTGGGATGCCGGGGAGCCAGGCTTCACCCTGCGCTGGGGCCCTCCGCCGGCCGCGCCCGCGACGCCGCCGAGCATCACCGGCACCCCCCGGTACGGCTCGCTAATGCGCGCCAACGTGGGGACCTGGCCGGACGTGACCGACTTCAGCTACGTGTGGCGACGAGACGGCGTCGCCATCGTCGGCGCGACCGGCGCGACATACAAGCCGGCCAGAGCCGACGTCGGCCGGAGGCTGACGGTCACCGTCACCGGCACCGGTCCCGGCCTCTCGCCGGGCTCAGCCACCAGCGCCGCCCGGACGGTCGGGAAGGCAATCCCGGCGTTCTCGGAGACGGCCAAGAACGCGACGAAGCGAAACGCCGGCGTGGTCCGGGGCAAGTCGATCGTCCTGACGTTCAAGCTCGGCCCGTGGGCGGACGGCGGGAAGGTGACCGCAGTGCTAGCCGGCAAGGCCCGAGGAACGGCCACCGTCGCGTCCGGCAAGGTCGTGATCCGGGTGTCAGGCTCGAAGGTCGCGCCGGGCAAGAAGAAGCCGCTCGTGCTGCGGTTCACGGGCACCGCGATCGCAGACCCGGTATCCAAGGCCTACACGTTGCGCGTCCGACGTTGACCGAAGCCTGAAACCCGCGGGCGGTGCGGGGTCCGAGATCCTGCTTGCATGGACGGGGGCTCGAGACGATCGCGATCCTGAGCCTCGGTCTGCTGCGCGGGATCGCGCTCCTCGCAACTCCACGACGGCGTCGTTAACCCCTCCCTATTGTGTTGTCGGGCGAGAACATCTCCTCACTGAGTGCCTTTGAGGCCATAGCTCGATCCCGGTATTGGAATTTGTGCGTGGGTAGGCAGGGAGGTCGCATCGGAGCGATCGTGCTCCCCTGCGACTAGCTAGGTGCAGCGAACCCGCGTCGACGCCGAGGTCCAAGCGGCCGGTCCCGGTGGCTCGGTCAGGCAGACGGTCTTCGCTGTACTCGATGGGTTCAGCCCCTGTTCATGACTGACTCCTCAGGTGTAGAAGTGGACCAGGGAGCGCGACAGTTAGGCATCTCCCGGAAGCGCGTCGGGCTCCACCGCACGTAGAGCGGGGAGGCATGATGACGACCACCAACGGCAACGGTCTCGATAAGCCTCGCATCGTCGAGCCTCCACCTGACTACTCCGCGGGGCGGGGCCCCGACTGAAACGGGCTCTGACCTGCGGAAAACGCTGGACAGGGCCCGATTGCATCCCCCACGCGACCGCACCGCCCTAGAAGGCGGTAGCGCCGAGATTCTCCGGGAAGGGAGTACCCGCAAAAGATGCTTTGACCAGCGGAAACGCTGAGTCGCGGTCCAGTTGTTGGGTTCGGCCAGATGCGTGTGGGCGGCGTTCCACAAGGAGCCTGTGCCATATATGTGCCAGGATTTCAGTGGGCTCCGCGCAGGGTTCCGCCCAACCGAATTGGCAGGCTGAGGGCGCAGGAATTGCTGAGGCGGATCCGGTCACGCGCGAGCCCTCTGTAGCCCACTGCGGGTCACTCCGCCCGCGAGATGCTGGTCGTGATGTGCACGTTGCCCGTGCTGGCGGGCGATACGCACCCCACAAGGTTCAGGCGGTGGGTAGGCACAATGCCCCTGTCGGTCGCGCGCCCGTCAACGGGGGTCGAAGTTTGACCCCCTCGCCGCCGACGCTCCGAGGTGGCTTTCAATCCGTCGCTGACACCGAGGCGGCGGCGCGCGCAAGCTCGATCGGCGGCGCACTTGGCGCCGGCATGTTGCAGTGGATGATCCCGCCAGCTGGCCCGGGTTCTCCGCGGTCGAGCTCGGCGTCCCGACTCGTGCATGCAGAAGGAGCGGCACGTTCCTTGGAAACCTCGCGGGATCTGCGGCGCAAGCGGATGCTGTATCTGGGCTACTCCGGCACGGCCGGCATTCCAATACTTCGATCGAGTTCCTTGGATCAACGACAGGTGAGGGAGCTCGAGAAGATCCGGACCGCCTCATCGGGTGAGTCCGCCTCGACGCTGGCGTCCACCGCAGCGACCAGCGTGCCGACCAGCGGGAGCCCCGTCACGGGCTTCGACACGGCGGTGATTCCACCAGGTCCAGCACGAGGATGCCGATGAACGTCCCGGTCATGAAGACGCTGAAGTGGGAGAAGTTGATCAGCTCGATGATGCCGTAGACCATCGTGAAGCCGAGCGCGAGCAGGGCATACATCATGCCCAGCGCGAGCCCGTTGACGATCTGCTGGAGGAAGACGTCGAAGAGGCTCATCGGGATGGGCTCCGGGCAGGCGCTTGGCGCCTGCCCGGAGCCCCGGATCCGACCTACTTCTGCGGGGCCACCCCGATGTACTTGATCTCGCCGTCTCGCCACTGGTAGATGGAGACAGTCCGGTTGGTGATGTCGCCGTTCTCGTCGTAGGCGATGGAGCCCTGGATCGAGTCGAGCTTCGTCGCCTGGATCGCGTCGCGGAGGTTGGACCGGTTGAGCGGCTTGTTGGCCTTCACCGTCCGCTCCACCGCATCGGCGATGACGTACACCGCGGTGTACGCGGTGATCGAGTAGTTGGTTGGGTCGCGCTTCTGTGTGGTCTTGAACTTCGTCACCCAGGCCTCGACCTTCGGGTCGGTCACCAGCTCGGGCGACGCCTGCGAGAGTACCAGCCCTCGACCGCCTCCTTGCCGGACTGCTTGGGCCAGGAGAGGTCGTAGACGCCGTCGGAACCGGCCTTGACGACCCGCGGCATGATCTCGAGGGCCTGGGGCGCCAGCTTCGTGGCCGCCTGTAGGACCCCGCCGTAGAGAGGGTGTCCGGGTTCATGCCCTTGATCTTGGTCAGGATCGTCTTGTAGTCAGCCTCCTTCGGGTCAAGCCGGTCGCGGCCGAGAACCTTGACCCCGAGCTCCTTGGCCCGCCGCTCGAAGCTATCGGCGATGCCGACCCCGAATGCGCCGCTGTCGTCCAGGACGTAGACGCTCTTCATCTTGACCTGGTGGAAGAGGTAGTTGGCCATGTTCGGGCCCTGGTAGGCGTCGGTCGTCACGTTGCGGAAGTAGACCGCCTTGCCCTTGGGCCGGTACTGGCCTTGAACTTCGGGTCGGTGATATCCGGGTTGGTTGAGGCGGGGGTGATCGTGGCCATGTCGGCCTCGGAGAGGATCGGGGAGATCGCCTTCCCCTCACCGCTCATCTCCGGGCCCACTGCCGTCAGGACCAAGGGGTCCGCGATGAACTTCTTGTAGTTGGTCGCCGCCTGAGCAGGATCATATTGACCGGCGGCGGGGGTCGCGCTGTCGTAGACAACCCCCTCGAGCTTGTAACCGGCCACGCCTCCCTTGGCGTTGATCTCCGCGATGGCCATCTGGGCCCCCTTGACGATCGCGTCGGCGCCGTCGGCGTCGGCGCCCGTGATCGGAAGCGACAGGCCGATCTTCACGACCTTCTGCTGCGCCGACCCGCCGCCCGGCAGGACCACGAGCAGGCCCACGGTCAGCAGCAGGGCCAGCGCTCCAACAAAGACACGTCGGATCATCTTGTAACCTCCAGGTGAAAGCATCGGGATTGGGATGGATACTCGGATATCGAGCGCCAGGCCCTCGCGATCGAGGGTCCTCCATTCACCTCCCTCGGTAGTTCGTGTATGCGTGTCCCGGACGCGCGTCCGCCTGTCCGGGCCTACGGTGCCCGCTATTTTCGGCATGACGCGGTGCAAAAGCAAGCGGCTCGGCCCGGGGGCTCGGGGGGCCCTCAGAGACCCTTCTCGATCGCGTCCAGGATCCCCATCTCCACCGTCTGCTCCGTCGCGGCCACGGGCTTCCGCTCGGCCATCCAGAGGATCCGCTTCTCCGTGTAGAGCTCCCGGTCCACCGAGACGGTCGTCCGGCCCTTCCCCACAGCCTTGAGAGAGAGCCGGAGCTTATGGCGCAACCCCTTGCCGTAGACGGCGTATTCCTTGAATTCCACCCCCCGGGAGTCGGTCAGGATCCAGCCGACGGCGCGGTCGAAGGTATCGATGTCCCAGTCAAGGCTCTTCAGGACCGCTTCGGTGACCGTCCACACCCGGTCGAGCGGGGCATTGAACGTCCGGCTCGGGGCGTCCCCGGCGCTGGCGCGGCCGATACCCCGACAAGCCCGAGCCCGAATACCAGCACCAGGATCCCGATTCGACCGATCGTGCCCATCCTTACCGTCCTTTGAGGCTGGCGCTGAGCCGTTCGGCGGCGGCCTCACCGGAGCGCACGCAGTCCGCGATTCCCACACCCCGGTAGGCGGCGCCCGCCAGGGCCAGACCGGGAAGGGTTTCGAGGCGGGACTCGATGGCCGCGACCCGGTCGAGGTGGCCAACGTCGTACTGAGGCATGGCGCCAGGATGCCGCCACACGCGGGAAAGGGCCGGATCGCCGGTGATGCCCAGGAGCGCGGCCACCTCGTCCTGCGCCAGCTGGAGGAGGGCGCGATCCTCACGGGCGAGAAGCCCCGCCTGCATCGCCCCCCCGACGAAAACGCGGAGGAGGGCGAAGCCATCCGGCGCCCGGCCCGGGTACTTCACGCTCGAGAACGTGCAGGCGAGGATCGCGCGCCCCTCCACCCGTGGCACCACGAAGCCGAAGCCGTCGAGAGGGTGTCGGATCGCAGCCCGCGGATAGGCCAAGGCGACCGCCGCCGAGGACGCGTACGCGATCCCGTCGAGCAGCCCGGCCAGGGGACGGTCCGCCCCGACGACGAGCGCCGCCATCGCGGGAGCCGGCCCCGCGAGTACGACGCCGTCCGCGTGGAGCGGCGGCCCGTGGCGCATGTCGACCCGCCAGCCGTTCGGCGCCGACGCGATGGCCGCCACCGGCGTGGAGAGCCGGACGGCCCCCCCTGGAAGGCGCGCGGCGAGGGCGGCGACCAGCTCGTCCATGCCCCCGGCCAGCGTGACGAAGAGGCTCCATCGCGCCCCGCTCGCCCCGGCTGCCTCGCCACTCCGGGCCGTCCGGCGCAGACCCAGGATCAGGCTTCGGTGCTCCCGCTCGAGCGCCAGGAAGCGCGGCATGGTCGCTCCGAGGGACAGGCGGTCGGGATCCGCCGTGTAGATCCCGCCGACGAGCGGCTGAGCGACCCGCTCGAGCGCCTCGCGCCCAAGCCGGCGCCGGACGAAGCTCCCGAGGCTCTCGTCGCCCTGGGCCGTGCGGCGCGGCAGGATCAGATCGAGGCCCAGCCGGAGCTTCCCGCGCCAGGAGAAGACGCTCGACGCCAGCACGGGCCACGCGCGGGTCGGCGCCAGCAGGAGGAACCCCTCGGGCAGCGGGCGGAGCCGCCCGCCGCGCATGACGTACGTGCGCCGGAAACGATCGTCTGTCCGCCGGAGCCGGGGCCCGAGGCCGATCCGCTCCGCGAGGGCAAGCGCCCACGGCTTCTCCGAGATGAACGAGTCCGCGCCCGCCTCGAGCAGGAAGCCGTCGATCCGCTCGGTGCGGATCGTCCCGCCCAGCCGATCGGCCGCCTCGAGGAGGACGAGATCGAGCGCCCGCCCTTCGTCCCGAGCCAGCTCGACCAGGCGGTGCGCCGCTGCGAGCCCCGCGATTCCGCCTCCGACGACGGCCACCCGGAGCTGAGTCACGTTCTGCCTACTCACCGGCAGATGCTGCTCCGGGCTCCTCCGCGCCGCCCGCCGAGCGGACGGCAAGCGGCCGGCGGCCCCGGCTCCCAATGGTCCGAACCACGACAGGACCCGCCCGAGGGCTCACCGCTGGGACAGCTCGTGGACGGCGTCGACGAGCGCCCGGACGTGGTCGACGGGGGTGCCGGGCAGCACGCCGTGGCCGAGGTTGAAGACGTGGCCCGGCCGGCCGGCGGCCTGCGCGAGGATTGCCGCCGCCCGCCGCCGGATCTCGGCGGGCGGCGCGAACAGCGCCGCCGGATCGAGGTTCCCCTGGATCGCGACGTCGTGCCGAGGCGCCGCCAGGCCGCGCCGAGATCGACGCGCCAGTCGAGGCCGATGACGTCGCCGCCCGCCTCGCGGAGCGCTCCGAGCAGGCCCGCCGGTCCCGGTGCCGAAGTGGATGACGGGCACGCCGGGCGTGAGCGACCGCGACGAGCGCCCGCGTGTAGGGCAGCGCGAACGTGCGGTAGTCGTCCGGCCCGAGCGCGCCCACCCAGGAGTCGAAGAGCTGGACGGCCTGCGCGCCCGCGGCGATCTGCGCGTTCAGGTAGCGCGCGGTCGTCCGCGCGAGCAGGCTCGAGGAGCGCGTGCCACGCCCCGCGGATCGCCGTACATGAGCCGCTTCGTCTCGAGGTAGTCCCGCGAGCCCCGCCCTCCACCAGGTAGGACGCGACGGTGAACGGCGCGCCCGCGAAGCCGATCAGCGGCACGCCGGTCCGCAGGGCGGCGCGCGCCCGCCGCACCGTCTCGAAGACGAAGGGCACGGTCTCCGCCGGGTCGCGCTCGACCAGCCGCTCGACGTCGGCCGCCGAGCGCACCGGACGGCGGATGACCGGCCCCTCCCCGCGCGCGAACTCGAGCCCGACGCCCAGCGGCTCGACCAGGAGCAGGATGTCGGCGAAGAGGATGGCGGCGTCCACGCCGAGCTTCTCGACCGGCAGCACCGTCACCTCGGCCGCCACGTCGGGCTTCCGGCACAGCTCGAGGAACCCGAGCTTCTCGCGGATCGCGCGGTACTCGGGCAGGTAGCGCCCGGCCTGGCGCATGAGCCACACCGGCGTGAACGCCGTCGGCTGGCGGCGGCAGGCGGCGAGGAACGGGTGCAAGGCTGGGACTGGCCTCCCGTCGAACCCTGGCGGACCGTGCCGAGCGCGAACGCGGTGGGCCCCGGGCGGCACGGCCATGATAGCATCGCCAGGTTGGCCATGACCGCGGCCCGCAGGGATGTAGCCCCGTCCACACCGTCACGGGGGGGGGGGGGGGGGGGTGGGGGGGGGGGGGGGGCTTTCAGAGCCCGCTGGTTTGAGGCGTCCTCGCAGGGTTTGAGGGGAGGACCGTTGAAGACGGAGGCTGAGCGCGCGCTGGCAGGGGCGGTCGCCGATCTCGCCGCCGCGATCGAGCGGGCGGCCGGCGACCTGGCGTCGGCGAGGAGCCCGCCGGCTTCGGGGCCGCGCTCGACGCAGGGGCGCCGCGCCCGGAGTCCGGCCAGAGCCCGGAGCCGCGCCGTGGCTGACGAGACCCTCACGGGCTCGCGGCCAAGATCCGACGCGCGAGGTCTCCCCGGTCGAGGCCACGGAGGCGTGCCTGGCCCGCATCGAGTCGCTCGGGCCGCGCCTCCACGCGTTCCTCCGAGTCGACGCCGAACCGCGCTCCGGACGGCGCGGATCCGGGAGGCCGAGGTGAAGGCGGGCCGCGCCCGCGGCCCGCTCCACGGGGTGCCGCTCGCCCACAAGGATCTCTTCGCCTGGGACGGCCGACCCGCGTCCTGCGGCACCGCCTTCCCCGAGTACTTCCGGGCCGACCAGGACGCGACGGCCCTCCGCCGCCTCGAGGCGGCCGGCGCCGTCTCGCTCGGCCGCCTGAACCTCTCGGAGCTGGCGCTCGGGCCCTTCGGCGACAACGCCCATCACGGCGACGCCGAGACCCCCTGGCGCGCGGGGCACTGCGCCGGCGGCTCGTCGAGCGGCTCGGGCGCCGCCGTGGCCGCCCGCCTCGCCTACGGCGCGCTCGGCACGGACACGGGCGGCTCGATCCGGCTGCCCGCCGCCTGCTGTGGCGTCGTGGGGCTCAAGCCCACCTACGGGCGCGTGAGCCGGGCGGGCGCGATGCCGCTCTCGTGGTCCCTCGACCACGTCGGACCGCTCGCCCGGACCGTGCGCGACGCGGCGGTGCTGCTCGGCGTCATCGCGGGCGCGGACCCCGCGCGACGCGACCGCGAGCGCCCGCCCGGTCCCGGACTACGTCCGGGCCTCGACCGGCCGATCGCGGGGCTCCGGGTCGGGGTCCCCGACCGCTACTACGGGGACGGGCTCGACGACGTGGTGCGGATCGCGGTCCAGGCGGCGATCGAGGCGCTCCGGGGGCTCGGGGCCCAGGTGGCCGACTGCCCCCTGCCGGATCCGGCGCTCCTCAACGACCTCGCGAACGTGATCGCCCGCTGCGAGAGCGCGGCGGTCCACGCCCGCATCGTCCGCGAGTCGCCCCACGCCCTCCAGCCGGCCGTCCTCGCCCGCCTCGAGGTGGGCTTCCACGTGAGCGCCCACGACTATCTCCAGGCGGCGCGGCTCCGCGCGCGCGCCACGCGGACGTTCGTCGACGACGTGTTCTCGCGGGTCGACCTCCTGGCCGCGCCCACGATCCCCGAGCCCGCGCCCGCCCTGGCGGCCGTGAAGGCGGGGTCTCCCGACGAGATCGTCCGCCGCATGGGCCGCTTCTCACGCCTGACGCGTCCCTGGAACGCCCTCGGGCTGCCGGCCCTGAGCGTGCCCTGCGGCTTCGCGCCGACGGCCGGCCCCTCGGCCTTCAGCTGGTCGGCCGCCCCTTCGACGAGGCGACGCTGCTCCGGGCCGGCCACGCCTACGAGCAGGCGGCGGGCTGGTGGCGGCGCCGCCCGCCTTAGCCTCGCCTAGCGCCGACCGGGGTCACCCCGCGCCCCTGCGCAGAGCCGAGTCCGCCCCCGGTACGGCTCCCTCCCGTGCGGAGAGGTCCGCCCAGCCCGACCGGACGCGCGCGCGGAGCCGCTCGCGGGCGGGCCTCGAGGAACGCCGCGTCCGCCGCGTGCTCGGCCAGCACCGCGAGCTCGCGCGGCGCGAAGCCGAGCGTCGTGAGGCAGAGCTCGAGCTCGTCGAGCACGCTCGCGCCGAAGAACGTGGGGTCGTCCGAGTTCACGGTCACCCGCACGCCCGCGTCGTAGAGGCGCCGGAGCGGGTGCTGGGCGAGGCCCGGCACCGCGCCGGTCCGCACGTTGGAGGTCGGGCAGACCAGGAGCGGCACCCGGTCCCGCGCGAGCCGCGCCACCAGCGCGGGGTCGTCGATCGCGCGGATCCCGTGATCGATCCGCTCGACCCCGAGGCGGTCGAGAGCCTCGCGCACCGAGTCGGGGCCGGCGACCTCGCCGGCGTGGGCGGTCCGGTGGAAGCCGCGCCGCGCCGCCTCCGCGTAGACCTCGGCGAAGGGCCCGGGGAGGATACTCGGCCTCGCTTCCCCCGAGCCCGACCCCGACGACGCCTTGGCCGCGGTAGGGCGTGATCTCCTCGAGCCGGCGCGCGGCCTGGCCGGGCCGTGGTTGCGGATCAGGTCGACGACGAGCCCGCAGGAGATGTCGTGGGCGCGGGTCGCTCGCGCCAGGCCGCTGCAGCACGGCCTCCACGATCCCGACCGGTCTCGAGCCCATGCGCCTTCTCGTAGTCGCCCGGCGAGATCGAGGGCTCGACGTGGACCACGCCGAGCTCCGCCAGTCCGCCTAGCACCGACTCGGCCAGGGACTCGAAGTCCGCGTACCGGTCCAGGAACCCGCACTTCCAGACCCAGCACCGATGAACTCGTCGAACGTCCGGAACGCCAGGCGGCCCTGGAGGTCGGCGAGTGACCGGCCGGCGGTATCGCCGGCCGGCGCTGGACCCGCTCGAGGAGCCACGGGAGCGCCATCGCCCCGTCGAGGTGGAGGTGGAGCTCCACCTTGGGGGCGGCCCGCAGCGCCGCGCGCTCCCGCAGCGCGGGAGTCAAAGCGGGGTCAGACCCCGTCACTCCACGATGGGCAGGAGGATGTGGCTCGGATGCTGCGCGTCGTGGTAGACGGTCTGCGTCGCGCGGGCGAGCTCGGCGTCCATCCCGAACGGCCGCCCGGTGTTCGGGTTCCGGTCGAACTGGGGAAAGTTCGACGACGCGATCTCGACCCGGATCCGGTGGCCGCGCCGGAACAGGTTCGACGACGACCAGCAGTCGATCTCGAGCCGGTAGGGGCGGCCCGGCTCGAGCGGGCTCGGCCGCTCGAACGAGTCGCGGTAGCGGGCGCGGAGGATCCCCTGCGCCACGTTCATCGCGTAGCCCGACGGGAAGACGTCGACGAGCTTCGCGGTGAAGTCCGTGTCCGGCGCGGAGGAGGCCGCCCACAGCACGACCTTGATGGGCCCGGTGACCTCCACGTCCGCCTCGAGCGGCGGCGTCGAATAGACGAGGACGTCGGGCCGCCACTCGGCGGGCCGCTGGTCGCGCGGCCCCATCGAGATCGGCGTGATGTCCTCGCCGCAGCACGTGCTCCCCCCGAGGGTCGGCACCGGGTCGGCCGGGTCGTAGACGTACCGGTCGGGCGGCTCCGCGTCCGGCGCCCGGCGGTCGAGCGCGCCGTCGCCCCACAGCGTGTTGGCGTGGCCCGCCGATGGAAGTAGTGCGGGACGAAGCGGGTGCCGGGGATGGGCCATTCCTCCGCGGTGCGCCAGCGGTTCGCGCCCATGACGAAGACCCGCACCGGCGGCTCGGTCATGATCCCGTCGTCGACGCCCCGGAGCCAGTAGTCGAACCAGCGAAGCTCTTCCCGCCGGAGGTCGACCAGGCTCGCCGGTCCGAAGTCGATGTCCCCCGTCCGGCTCCGGTCCCGCGGTCCCCCAGCGAGTGGATCCACGGGCCCGATCAGGACCTTCTGGCGCCGCGCCGCTCGGACCCGCCCTTGGCCCGGACGCCCATGAAGTTGTTCAGCGTCCCCTGGAGGAACACGTCGTACCAGCCGCCGAACCCGTAGGCCGGCACGTCGATCCGCGCGTAGTCCTTCTCGACGTTCCCGGGCGCTCCCAGTAGGCGCCGTAGTCCGGATGCCGGATCCACTCCCGGTAGAACCCGCCACCCGGCCGGCGCGCTCGTCGCCCGTGATGAGCGGCAGGTGCCAGACCAGCGTCGAGTAGTGCTGCTCGGGCGGCATCCAGAGGTACTGGGTCTGGTTGGTGCGCGTGTGCATCTGGACCGCGCCCCACCGGAGGTTGAAGCCGAGCTGGAAGGCGCCGCCCGTGTACACCCAGTTGTGGTAGAGGTTCGAGAAGCCCACCGCGGGGCGCCATCGCGGCCAGGTGCCGGTTCCGGAGGGGCGCGGCCAGCCACTGGGTGAGCGCCAGGTACGAGGCGCCGCTGGTCCCCACCTTCCCGGTCGACCAGGGCTGCGTCCCGCACCACTCCTGGGCGTCGTACCCGTCCTGGGCCTCGTGGACGAACGGGGCCCACTCGCCCTCGGAGTCGAAGCGCCCGCGCACGTCCTGGATCGCGACCGCGTAGCCGCGCTGGGCGAAGTAGACGCCGTCCTCCACCTGGTACTCGACGTTGTTGCTGTACGGCGTGCGGATCAGGATCACCGGGAAGGGCCCGGCGCCTCGGGAGGTAGACGTCGGTCGAGAGCCGCACGCCGTCGCGCATCGGGACGCCGAGCCGAGCAGAGTGCGCACGCGATGGAGGGGGCGCGGGAAGCCGGTCAGTGGCGGCATGGGATGCTCCCTGGTCGGATTCGAGGGCGAGCGCGCGGGGCCGGACGATCAAGACGGCGGGGACTTTAGCACGCGGCGCGGCGCCCGAACAAGACGCGCGCGGCGCCGGACGGGTCCGGCCGGCGCCGCGGGCGGACGGCAGAGGGGAGCGGCCTACCCGGCGGCGACAGCACGTAGCGCTGCGACCCTTCCCGCTCGACCCGGAGCAGGACCTGCGCGGGGTCCGGGCGGCGGGCCAGGCCGGCTCCACGACGTCCTGGAGGCCCTGCACCGGCATCCGGTTCACCTCGCGGATCACGTCGCCGGGCGCGAGACCCGCCTGGGCGGCCGGGGAGTCGGGCTTCACCTCGGTCACGACGACGCCCTTGTCACTCTGCACCCCGAGCTGCTTCGCCAGCTCGGGCGTCAGCTCCTGGAGCGCGAGCCCAAGCTTCTCGGTGGCGCGGCTCTCGGGCCTCTTCTCGCCGGCGCCGCGGCCCGCGCCTCCCGCGAATCGGCGAGGTCGCCGACCGTCACCGTGACGGTCTGCCGCTTGCCGTCCCGCAGGATCACGACCGGTACGCGCGCGCCCGACCGGCGTGTTCGCCACGAGCGCGGGCAGCGCGCGCGGCGCCCTCGACGGGCTTCCCGTCGAAGGTGACGATGACGTCACCCTCCTTGAAGCCGGCCCGGGCGGCCGGCAGATCCTCGCTGACCGAGGCGATGAGCGCCCCCTGCGTCCCCGTGATCCCGAAGGACTTGGCGAGCTCGTGGGTCAGGGGCTGGATGACGACGCCCAGCCAGCCGCGGGTGACCTTGCCGCTGGCCCGCAGCTGGGCGAGGATCGGCTTCGCCAGGTCGACCGGGATGGCGAATCCGATGCCCTGGAAGCCGCCCGGTGCGGCTCCGGATCGCCGAGTTGATGCCGACGACCTCGCCCCGAGTGTTGATCAGCGGGCCGCCGGAGTTGCCGGGGTTGATGGCCGCGTCGGTCTGGATGAAGTCGTCGAAGCGCCCCTGGCCGATGTCGCGGCCCTTGGCGCTGACGATGCCGAGGGTCACCGTGTGGTCGAACCCGAACGGATTCCCGATGGCCATCACCGGCTCGGCCACCTTGAGCGCGTTCGAGCTGCCGAGCTGGATCGTCGGAAGGCCGGTCGCCTCGATCTTCAG